>CANJLD010000015.1 GCA_947475165.1 Bacteroidota bacterium | reverse complement strand
AAGTCAGCGTTCGATTTATTTGAGTATGATTTGCGCTCGAGCGTAATCCGTAACCCGAAGGGCGATGCGGTGTTCGAGATGCACAACGTGGAAGTTCCGAAAGGATGGAGTCAGGTTGCCACTGACATTCTCGCGCAAAAATATTTCCGTAAAGCAGGAGTGCCTCAACCGGATGGTTCATTGGGTGGCGAGCGTTCGGCTAAGCAGGTGGTGCACCGGTTGGCTGATTGCTGGAAAAGCTGGGGCGAACGCTACGGCTATTTCGCTTCTGCAAAAGATGCCACTGTATTTTATGATGAGTTGGTTTACTCGTTGCTTGACCAAATGGCGGCTCCGAATTCTCCGCAATGGTTCAACACCGGTTTGTATACCGCGTATGGTATTACCGGTAAGCCTCAAGGACACTACTTTGTAAACCCTGACACCGGAGTTTTAGAGCAATCTACTTCGGCTTACGAAAGACCACAGCCGCACGCTTGTTTTATTTTGTCTGTTGATGATGATTTAGTGAACAGCGGAGGAATCATGGATTTGTGGACCCGCGAAGCGCGTATCTTTAAATACGGCTCAGGTGTTGGAACTAACTTCAGCAATATTCGTGGCGAAGGAGAAAAACTTTCAGGAGGAGGAACTTCTTCGGGCTTAATGAGCTTCCTGAAAATTGGTGATGCTGCTGCTGGTGCAATTAAATCTGGCGGAACTACAAGACGTGCAGCTAAAATGGTTTGTCTTGACCTTGACCACCCGGAAATAATGGACTTTATTGACTGGAAGAGCAAAGAAGAAGATAAAGTAGCTGCCTTGATTGCTGCCGGTTACGATTCGCACTACGAAGGCGAAGCTTACAAGACTGTTGCCGGTCAAAACTCCAACAACTCAGTTCGTATTCCAAACTCTTTCTTCCATACATTAGAGAAAGGCGAAAACTGGAACCTACTCGGTCGCAGTAACGGCAAGGTCATGAAATCAATTCCTTCAAACGAACTTTGGGATAAAATTGCAATGGCAGCATGGCGTTGTGCTGACCCTGGCGTTCAATACGATACTACTATTAATGAGTGGCATACTTGTCCTGAAGACGGACCAATCCGCGCATCTAACCCTTGCAGCGAGTATATGTTCTTAGATAACACCGCTTGTAACTTAGCCTCTTTCAACCTTCGCAAATTCTTCAACGATAAAACGCTTGCGTTTAATGTGGAAGGCTTCGAACACATGAGCCGTGTTTGGACAACTGTATTGGAAATTTCTGTATTAATGGCACAGTTCCCTTCTAAAGAAGTGGCGCAACTTTCTTATGAATTCAGAACGCTTGGCTTGGGTTATGCCAACCTTGGTTCAGTATTAATGGTAAGCGGCATTCCTTACGACAGCGACAAAGCCCGCGCTATTGGCGGAGCAATCACAGCTATCATGACCGGTGTTGCTTACAAAACTTCGGCTGAAATGGCGGGCACATTGGGTGCTTTTCCTTCTTACGAAAGAAACAAAAAACACATGCTGCGTGTAATGCGCAATCATCGTTTGGCTGCTTACAATGCTGATGCAAATGCTTACGAAGGAATCGAAATTAAGCCACTTGGTATCGACCCTAAATTCTGCCCAGATTATTTATTGAAGGCGGCAACTACTGCTTGGGATGAAGCATTGCAATTGGGCGAGAAATATGGCTACCGCAACGCGCAGTCAACTGTAATTGCTCCAACCGGAACAATTGGTTTGTTGATGGATTGCGATACCACCGGTGTTGAACCTGATTTCGCTTTGGTTAAATTCAAGAAGCTTTCAGGTGGCGGCTACTTCAAAATTGTAAACGAATGTGTGCCTGCAGCTTTAGAAAACTTAGGCTACTCTGCAAAAGAAATTGATGCCATTGTAAAATACGCGAAAGGAAACGGAACGCTTACCGGTTGCCCGCACATCAATGCAGAATCGCTTACCGCAAAAGGATTCAATTCTTCTGACCTTGAAAAAATTGAAGGCGGACTTGTTGCTGCATTCGATATCACATTTGCATTCAATGTTTGGAGCTTGGGCGAAGAAACTTTACAACGTCTTGGCTTTACCGAAAAACAATACAACGGAACTAACTTCAATTTGCTTCGCGAATTAGGTTATAGCAAAGAGCAAATTGAAGTCGCTAATGAATTTGTATGTGGAACTATGACCGTAGAAGGTGCGCCTTTATTGAAAGACGAACATCTTCCGATTTTTGATTGCGCTAATAAATGCGGAGCAAAAGGCGTTCGCTTTATTCACGCACACGGACACGTTCGCATGATGGCAGCCGTTCAGCCTTTCATCAGCGGTGCAATTTCAAAAACAATCAACCTTCCTCACGAAGCTACTGTTGAAGATATTCAGGAATGCTACCAACTTTCATGGCACCTTGGTTTGAAAGCTAACGCGCTTTACCGTGACGGATGTAAACTTTCTCAACCGCTTTCTAACAAGAAGGACGAAGACAAGGAAGACAAAAAAGAAACCGCAACTGCTGCACCGGTAGCACCAACTCAGGAATTCAGCAAACTTACACCGGAGCAAGTTTTGGAAGCGGCTCGTGTGTTAATGCAGGAATCAACCGACACGAATTTCATGCGCGAACTTTCACGTATCGTTGAGCGCAAGAAATTGCCGCACAAGAGAAGAGGCTTTACACAAAAAGCAAAAATTGGCGGACAAACAGTTTTCGTACGCACCGGTGAATACGATGACCACACTTTGGGAGAAATCTTCATTGACATGCACAAAGAAGGAGCATCGTTCCGTTCACTCATGAACTGCTTCGCTATCTCTGTATCTATCGGCTTACAATACGGTGTGCCATTGGAAGAATTCACCAACAAATTCACCTTCACGCGCTTCGAACCAAGCGGTATGGTTGACCACCCGAATATCAAGAACGCAAGTTCGATAGTTGATTACATCTTCCGTCTATTGGCATTCGAATACTTAGGCAGAACAGATTTAGTTCACGTTACGCCAAGCGAGTTAAGCATGCGCGAGCGCAGTGCAATGGATTTAACGACCGAAATTTCTGAAGAGCCGATTGAGCAAAAGAGAATTACTCCTGTTCACCCGGAAATGACAGAACCAACTAAACCGGTAGCTAAAAAAGAAGTAGCTGAAATGAAGGTAGAGAAGAAAATTACCATGGCTACTAACTCTATGAGCGCCTTCAACAAAGCAGCTGGCGATATGATGGGCGATGCACCTCCATGCAGTGTATGCGGAAACATCACCCTTCGCAGCGGCACTTGCTACAAATGCTTAAACTGCGGTAACAGCATGGGCTGTTCGTAGTTCACAACTTCAAAAAAATCTAAGCCTCGCAATTTTTGCGGGGCTTTTTATTTTCGATAAACATTATGCTTCCGAAAGACCTTCAAATAAAAAACTTCACCTACGATTTGCCGGAGGGTAGAATCGCAAGATATCCATTGCCCGAACGCGATTTAAGCAAACTGCTTATCTATAAAAATCAGAAGATTGAACAGGACATCTACCGCAACATCAGCCAACACATTCCCCCAAGCTCGCTGCTTGTATTCAACAACGCCAAAGTAATTCACGCGCGTCTTTTCTTCCATACCACTACCGGTGGCAAAATCGAAATCTTCTGCCTTGAACCGGCCGAAGAAAACACCGATATGGCATCAATCATGAGCCGCAAAGAATCAGTGCGATGGAATTGCCTAGTAGGAAGATTCGCTAAGTGGAAAGAAAAAACACTGCAACACAAAGCCGAAAACTTCACCCTCACTGCCGAAATCATTGAGCGCTCAACCGATGCATTCGTCATCGAGTTTACCTGGTCGCCTGAAAAACTCACCTTTGCCGAAATCCTCGACCAAACCGGCATGATGCCCATTCCTCCTTATCTCAAAAGAGAAAGCGAAGAATTGGATTTAAACCGCTACCAAACTCTATACGCAAAACACGAAGGCTCTGTAGCCGCACCCACAGCAGGCTTACATTTCACTCAAAACATTTTTGAAGAACTGAAAGCAAAAAATATCTCGAGAGCCGAAGTAACACTCCACGTTGGCGCGGGAACATTCAAACCCGTAAAAAGCGAAACCATGCACGAACATCAAATGCATGCGGAAGTAATTGATGTAAGCACTGAAACCATTCAACTGATTCTCCACTCATTACAACACAACATCATCGCAGTTGGCACAACATCCCTCCGCACCATCGAAACGCTTTACTGGATGGGTGTAAAAGCAAAATTAAACCCCGAATCTTCTTTAGAAGATTTGGAAATAAAGCAATGGGATGCCTACGACCTGACCTGCCAGGTTTCAGGAACCTGGCAAGTCTCTGAAATAATACAGGCACTCATTATTTGGATGAAGAAAAACGATTTGCAACGCTTGATTTGCAAAACAAAAATCATGATTGCGCCTCCTTACCAACTAAAAATTGCGAAGGCTATTATTACTAATTTTCATCAACCTAACTCCACCCTTCTTCTTTTAGTAGCAGCATTAGTCGGTGATGAGTGGAAGAACATCTACAACCACGCACTTGAAAACAATTTCCGTTTTCTAAGCTACGGAGATGGAAGTTTACTTTTCTGCAAATAAAAAATCCCCCTCGATTAACCCGAGAGGGATTGTATTAAATACAGCTTGTTCGAAAATCCTATCTCAACAAGGTAAATGCACCTTGGTCTATTACTACCTTATCTGTTCCCGGATTATCGGCATCAGGCATTGTAGCACCTATGTAATAAATATACGTTCCTGCAAGTTGGTCTTTGCCATCAATCTTACCATTCCAATTTTCAAGAGCGTTATGTACTAATTGACCCCAACGATTGTAAATTCTGAAATCAGTAATTGTTATGTAAGAACTCATATTACCCACCGGTCCATAAGAATCATTCTTATCGTCCCCGTTAGGGCTAAATGCGTTCGGCATTTTAAACTTACCGGTAACAATAATCACAACCGAATCCGAAGCAACACAAGCCTTGTTCGCTTCTTCAGCCACTACTACATAGTAAACAGTATTTGCAGTTACTGTAGCAGTAGGGTTAGAACAATCATCACAGCTTAAGCCCGTAACAGGTGACCATGTATAAACCGGATTGCTTACAAAATTCTGAATATCCACAGTAAGCGGATTACCCACTCCTGCTCCCGTAACTATAGTATCAGGCGTTGCATTCACAAACAATTGAGCCGGTTGCTCAATCACAGCAGTTACTGTATCTAAACATCCGTAAGTATTCTTTGTAACAATGGTATACGTTCCTGCCGCTAAACCCGTGAACGAACTATCGCTTTGGAAAGCACCGCCATTCAATGAATAAGTGTAAGGCGCGTTTGCCAATGTGAGTGGAGTAACAGTAACCGCTCCGTCATTAAACTGCTGACCGAAACACGAAGTAGAATCAGCATTCACATCAAAGTTTTCGTTAGCTGCTCCTGCATTTACAAAGAAGTTACCGGTTGCAGTGCAACCAAGCGCGTCTGTCAAAGTAAATGTATAGTTACCGGTTGGCACATTCGGCTGAGTCAATAGGGTATCTCCACCAACCATTGATAAAGTTGTATTAACGCTCAAGCCCGGAATTGAAATGGTAATAGCACCGGTGCCACCTCTTGGAGTTAAAATTTCTGTTCCAAATCCAAGGTCTGAACAATTCGGCTGATTTACCTGTGAGTTGTAAGACAATGAAGGTGACTGACCGATGATAGCATCGTCTTTCGCAGTACATCCGTTAGCATCAGTAACCGTAACCAATACAATTCCTACTTCAAGGTCGTTAACAGTCGCTGTGTTTTGGTTATCATTCCAGTGGTAAGTAATATTTCCTGTTCCGCCGGTAACAACCGCAGTTGCCGAACCGGTGGTATCACCAAAGCATAACAACGCAGTTGCGTTAACCGTAACTGATAATGCAGCAGGTTCTGTGACAGTGTAAGTAGCACTTACTGTGCAACCACCCTGGTCACTTGCTGTTACTGTATAGCTTGCTGGTGAAAGGCCAGTAATAGTGGCACCTACTTGTGTAGGGTTAGTACCCCATGTAAAGGTGATAGTTCCGGTTCCGCCAGAAGCGTTGACAGATATACTTCCATCGTTCGCTCCGTTACAAGAAACGTTATTGATAATAGGCGTGCCGAATGCAATTGTACCTGCACCGGTTGTAATGGTGTAAGAAGCAGTAACACTGCATCCGCTTGCATCAGTAACTGTAACCGTAACAGGTCCTGCCGATAAACTATCAGCAAAAGTTCCTGAATCTCCATTAGACCAATTCAAAGTAAGTGTACCGGTTCCTCCATTCGGGAACACTCCGATACTTCCGAGTGCAGAACAGGTTACCGGTGTAATATCCGGTTGACCAAGTGTAATTGCTGTTGGTTGACCTAAAGTGTATGAAGCAGTAGTAGAACATCCATTAGGGTCAGAAGCAGTAACCGTATAAGTTCCAGCGCCAATTGGGCTAAGTGTAGCTGTTACATTTGATGAGCCACCCCATACATATCCAATTGTTCCTGTTCCACCGCTGGTAGTTACAGTAATGCTTCCGTTAGTTCCACCGTTACAAGTTGGCTGCGTTAATGTAGGAGTTCCGAATGTAATTGCACCAGCAGCACCGGCAACGGTATAAGAAGCCGTAACGCTACAAAGATTTGCATCGGTAACAGTAAGCGTATACGTTCCACCTGCAAGACCTGTAATAGGATTGCCGCTGAGCGAACCCGATGGACCTGTCCAGTTATAAGTAGGATTTCCCGTTCCGCCAGATGCCGGAACTGTGATAGAACCGCCTACAGAACAAGTAGCATCAACAACTGTAGCAGTGCCTAACACAAGTGGAGTAGGTTCATCAATTGTAAACGTAGTAGAAGCAGAACATCCGCCTGCATCTGATACGGTTACAGAATATGAACCGGCCGATAATCCTGTAGCAATACTATCTGTGCTTACCTGAGGATTCCATGTAAATACAATTGGCGATGTTCCTCCAACTACTACTACATGAATACTTCCATCAGTCAATCCATTACAAGTAATATCGGTAACAATTGAATTGCCAAACGAAATTGTATTTGGTGCAGGAACAGTATAAGTAGCTGTTATACTGCAAGAGTTTGCATCAGTTACAGTTACAGTAACTGAACCGCCTGCTAAACTATCTGCAAGGTTTCCTGTGTCACCATTCGACCATGTGATTGAAAGTGTTCCCGTTCCACCACTTGCGATAACAGTAACTGTTCCACCGGTGGTGCAAGATGCAGGAGTGATAACTACATTGTCAATAGTAATTAAGGTAGACTCATTAACTGTATAAGTAGTAGACGCTGAACAGCCAACTGCATCGGCAATAGTTACTGAATACGAACCGGCAGATAAACCGCTGGCAGTTGCCCCTGTTTGTTGAGGAACAGTATTCCATGTATAAGTAATTGTTCCGGTTCCACCGGTTGCAGAAGCTGTAATGCTTCCGTTATTTCCTCCGTTGCAGGTTACATCAACAATTACAGGAGCGTCAAACGCAACTGTGTTTGGTGCTGCATCAACTACATAAGAAGCAGTAGCAGAACATCCGTTTGCATCGGTAACAGTTAAAGTATATGGACCGGCAGCTAAACTGTCGATGAAGCTTCCACTATCTGAGTTCGACCAATCGTAAACAAGTGTTCCTGTTCCACCGGTGGCAGTAACTGTTATAGTTCCGCCAACTGTACAAGTAGCATCAGTAATAGTAGGCTGTCCGATAACTATTGGCGCAGGCTCTGTAATAATATAAGAAGCGGTAGCTGAACATCCGTTTGCATCAGTAGCCGTTACATTATACGTTCCAGGAGCTAAGCCTGTAACGGTATCGTTGTTTGGCAAACCACCTGACCATGAATAATCAATTGGCGCAGTGGCTTGACTTACACTGACAATAATACTTCCGTCATTTGCTCCGTTACAAGTAACGTTTGCAATTATTTCCTGATTAAATACAGGGCTTGCAAGAACCTGATTTACTGTTCCTGAACCGGTAGCTGAACAACCGTTAGTATCTGTAGCTGTTACAGTATATGTGCCGGCACTAACACCGGTAATTGTTGCGTTGGTGTTTCCATTGCCCCAATCGTAAGTATATGTAGCAGTTCCGCCAGAAGCAGTTGCTGTTAATGATGCAAAAACAACTCCAGCAGAACAATTGTATACTGTTGTATCCGGAACGTTCACCACCAACGGAGATGGCTCCGTTACTATTGCAGTATCTGAGATACTACATCCGGCTAAATTAGTTACATTGAAAATATATGTTCCCGCAGGAATTCCTGTTAATGAAGTTTGACCTGCACCGCCCGGACTCCATCCAAAAGATGTAACCGTTCCACCGGTGCTTGTGTATGATGCATAAACTGCACCATCGTTTCCGCCTGAACAAGAAATATTATTTACAGAATCAACCGTAGCTGTTAAACCGCCTTGAACGGTTACGTAAACTGAATCGCTAACTGTAACTGTTGAGTTATCGCAGTTGGTATAAACCGCTTGAACTGTATAGGTAGTTGTGTTAGCCGGACAAACAGTAATATTTTCTCCTGTTCCAATTTGAGTTGCTCCATCGAACCAATTGATTACATAGTTAGGTGCGCCTGCCGGTGTAAAGCGGTAAGCATCGTTAGTAGCACTCCAAACTGTTCCATTTCTTCCCGGCACAGCATAAGCTACGGTACCGGCATTGTTTTGAATACCTTCTATTGCTAAGCCGTTGTTCCAGCCCAAGCAACTTCCTTTATCCTGAATGTAAATATCAATTACGTTGGTTGTTTCATACAACACAATTTGCTGCGTTTGAGAAAGAGGGTTATTACATGAACCGGTGCTTACGCTGTTCGGGTCGCCAAACATTGGCACCTGATACCATGATACCACAAACTGGCGGCACGGATAGGTTCCGATAATTGAATAATAAATATCGCCTTGGAAAGTAGGATCTAAATCCTGCCAAGGTCCCATGATACAGTTTCTTAAATCGTTTGGAGTAGCTGATGGAATAGGTCCATTGATTGCCCAGCTATTACCGTTGCCAAAAGGTGGTGCGTTAAAACCAATAACCCCGTTGGAACCAACATATAAATTACCGAAAGTGTTTCCGAAGAAACAGAAGTTAAATGGTAAGGCAATTTGACCTGACCAAGTATCATCAATATTTACAAGTATTGGTGTGCCTGTATTAAAAGCAGCAGCAGGATTGTAAGCAATTGGTGCTCCTGTGTAAGAAGTAGTTTGTGCACCCGCTATTGCCGTTGCAGTAAGATTAGCACATGCCTGACCGCATGGAATAGTTACGTTATTGTTAGTAGATACAGCAGGACAATCTCCGCAAGGTGAAGTGCCTACAATATAAGTTGCCGTTACACTACATCCTCCTTGGTCTGTAATCGTAAGGTTGTATGTTCCAGCAGGAAGGTTGGTTAGTGGATTTCCCGTTAAACCACCAGTCCACGTATAAGTAAGTGTTCCTGTTCCACCGGTGGCAGTAATAGTTATAGAACCATTTCCTGAACACGATACATCGTTAACTACTGCATTGGTGATAACAATTGCATTACCTTGTCCTACATTGTATGTAGCTGTTGCCGAACATCCGTTAGCATCGGTAGCGGTTACGCCGTATGAGCCAACCGCTAAGCCTGTAACGGTATCGTTATTTGGCAAGCCGCCTGTCCAGTTGTAGTTAATTGGTGCAGTTGCTCCGTTGGTTGTTACAACAATACTTCCATCGTTACCGGCACAAGTAGCATCAACCATTACCGGTGTTCCAAAGGTGAATGATGCGCCCTGACCAACCATGTAAGAAGCAGTAGCCGAACATCCGCTTGCATCAACAGCAGTAACCGTATATGTTCCTGCAGCAAGACCGGTTTGTGTGGCACTGTTAGGTAAGCTGTTTGACCAGGTATAATCAATTGGGTTAGTAGCTCCGTTTACGGTAACTGTTATACTTCCATCATTACCTCCGCAAGTTGCGTTGGTAATTGTAGGTGTGCCGAAAGTAATTGGTGCTGCCTGTGCTATTGTATAGCAAGCTGTAGCCGAGCATCCGTTGCCATCGGTAGCTGTTACGCAATACGTGCCTGCAGCAAGACCTGATTGCGTATCGCTATCAGGTAAACCATTCGACCAGGTGTATGTTACTGTTGGTGTAGCTCCTATTAGAGTTACTTCAAGATTTCCGTCATTTCCTGCACAGCTTTCATCTTCAATAAGAGGAGTGCCGAAAGAAATAGAGCCGGTTTGTCCTACTGTATATGAAGCAGTAGCCGAACAACCATTAGCATCGATAGCGGTAACCGTATAAGTTCCGCTTGCTAAACCTGATTGCGTATCGCTGTTAGGTAAACTATTTGACCAAGTATAAGTAACAGGGTCGGTAGCACCAGTTACATTTACTGTAATACTTCCGTTACTTGCTGTGCAGGTGGCATCAACAATAACCGGAGTGCCAAAAGAGATAGAGCCGGTTTGTCCTACTGTATAAGAACCAGAAGCCGAACAACCGTTAGCATCAATAGCAGTTACGGTGTAAGTTCCGCTTGCCAAACCTGTTTGTGTATCGCTGTTTGGTAAACCGTTTGACCAAGTGTAATTTACCGGATTAGCAGCACCTATTACGTTAACCACTATACTTCCTGTACTACTTGTACAAATAGCATCGGTAATTGTTGGTGTGCCAAACGAGATTGCTCCACCCTGCCCTACAGTATAAGATGCGGTAACCGAACAACCGTTAGCATCCGTAGCAGTAACAGTATAAGTTCCGCCAGCAAGACCGGTTTGTGTATCGCCATTCGGTAGACTATTTGACCAAGTGTAAGTAACCGGATTAGTTGCTCCGCTTACACTTACTGTAATACTTCCGTTGCTTGCAGCGCAGGTAGCGTCTATAATAACAGGTTGATTAAATGTTGGGGTGCTTGAGGTAATGGTAACCGTTCCTCCATCGCTTGCCGTACAGTTTTTAGAATCGGTAACCGTAGCAATGTATGTTCCCGGGCCTACTGTAATGGTTGGGTTGGTAGAGCCGCCTGTCCATGAATAAGAGTATCCCGGAGTTCCTCCTGAAGGTGTTGCTGTAAGTGTAGTAGTTGGATTAGCAGTACAAGAAGTAATGGTTACATCCGGCACATCTACTACCAATTGCGGAGGGTCAACAAGAACCACTGTATCTGAACGCGTGCAATTTGCCGCATCGGTTACTGAGAAAATATAAGTTCCCGCAGGTATGCCATCTAAATGAGTTTGACCTGCTCCGCCCGGAGTCCATCCGTAAGAAAGAATTGCCGAACCGGTATTGTATGAAGCATATACTGCTCCATCGCTTCCACCGGCACAACTAATTTCATGAACTGAATCTATAGTTGACGTTACGCCCGAAAAACCAACGCTTACTGCCGAAGAAACAACCACTACCGAACCACAACTGTTATAAGTAGCTTCTGCTGTATAAGTAGTAGCAGCAACAGGGCAAACGTTGATTGTACTTCCTGTTCCAATTTGAGTGGCTCCATCGAACCATGCAATAGTAAAATTAGGTGCGCCTGCAGGTGTAAAACGTTGTGCATCATTGGTAACATTCCATACGGCTCCTGCATTTCTTCCTGCTACAGTATAGGCAACTGTTCCCGCAGCGTTTTGAATACCTTGTATGGCACGACCACTGTTCCAGGCAGCACAAGTTTGCTTTTGCTGGATATACATATCAATAACGTTCGTGGTTTCATACAAAATAATTTGCTGCGTAGCGCGAAGATTTTGCCCAGGGCAAGAACCGGTAGATACGCTATTTGCCGCACCATAATAAGGCACATTATACCAAGACACTTTGAAGTAACGGCAAGGGTAAGTTCCGCCAATTTCGTAATACACCTGACCTGCATTGGTCGGGTCAATATCTTGCCAAGGACCCATGATACAGTTGGTCATATCTGCCGGAGTAGCAGAAGGGATTGGACCCGGAATGTTCCAGCTATTGAATGCACCGGCATTAGTAATTTTAAATGAGCAAACTCCGTTAGAGCCTACTACAATTTGGTTATAGCTGTTGTTGAAGAAACAGAAGTTAAAAGGCAAACTGATTACACCTGACCAAATATCATCTGTATTCACCAAAATTTGCGTACCTGTATTGAAGGCAAACGGTGGGCTATATGGTATGGCACTAATGTTATAAGCCGTTGTCTGCGCTCCTGCAAATGCGTTTGCTGTAAGGTTAGTGCAGGTTTGACCGCAGGGGATAGTAACATTGGTGGCAGTGCTTACCGCAGGGCAGCCCGGAAATTGGGCAGCAATGTTTCCAGTAAAAAATACACCGAAAGCCAAGGTTAAAAGTATGATTTTTTTCATCGAACTATATATTGATTTTTTAGAGGACGCTAAAATAACAATCTGAGTCAATTTACTGCACCGGATTGTGTTTTTGTTTAATTGAATGAAGCAGACGAAAAAAGATGTGCATAGGTTGGCTGTGCCCACAAAAAATTAAATGATAGAATTGCAGTATTGATGAAGTATAGTTTTCTGCTTTTTATTGTGTTTTCTGCCCTGTGTAGTTGCAAAAACAAGACTGCTGTTGCTACCGACCCACAGCAGAACCGGTATTACCGGCTTTACAATGAAATTTACAACCAATGGGGCAAGGAGTCTGCTGATTCTACCCAACAAAAATTAGACGTGTATTTGCAAGAGTTTCCTGAAAATGCCGATGCACAGATGCTCGCCGGAAACCTGGCTTACTGGCACGCAGATTATGAAAAGGCCATAGCACACAACCGCGCTGCCATTGCGCTTCAGCCCGGGCAGGCCGTTTATTATTCGGCCTTAGGAACGGTTTATAACGTGCAGGATAAGATTGACTCGGCTGAAAAATATTTATTGAAAGCCGTTGCGCTCAAAGATTCTTCGCTTTATACGTTTTTGAATGTTTCTATCGTGTATTTGAAGAAGGACGACAAAGAAAAAAGCTTTGCCTTTGCCGATTCGGCTTATGCCATTGGCAGTTTTTCGCCCGATGTTTGCAGCGGGCTGAGTTTTGTTTACGACCGGTGGAACGAAGAAACAAGGAGTCGCCAATTATTTGAACATGCCATTGCCGTTGGATTAAAAGACACCTCTGCTTTTAAAGACGTGCTTGCCGGCAAACTGAAACTGGAAGATTTTTACCGAAAGAAATAACAGCGAAACATACATGAACCTCCTTACCCGCGAAAACCTGCTTGCCTTTATTAAAGAATTACTCTGGACCATCATAACCTGCATGGTTATTTACGCCATCCTGTACCCCATTACCAGCAAGCTCGATTTTATTTACTGGAAAATGAACACCTTCTTCATTTTCATTGCCCTTACTTATTTCCGCTGGTCGGTTACGTTTCGTAGTTTGCCTTTTTTGCGCCCTTCGCTGGTCAGGTTCTTGCTTTTTGCGGTTAACCTTAGCCTGTTCATCCATATAATGTATAACCTGCAAAAGTTTATTGGGTTGGCAGACAACTTTTATATTGAAGATTTCGGCTTTCCGAAGGTGATTATATATGAAGATATGAAGCGCGAACTGTTTGACTATCTCTATAACGAACTGGTGCTTTTCGGCACAGGTGCCCTGGTTATGCTCTCGGCTTTTCAAGTGCGGTTGATTATTTCTTACTGGCAATACTACAAACATGCCGCCAGCCGCATGATGGAAGATTGAAAGGCAGAAACTACTTTAGCTGCCCGCCCGATTAAATCGCTTGTTACACCCCCACCCATTTCATCTATAAAACAATTTGCTACCCCTACCATCGGTTTTTTAAACCGAACATGATTTTATAGCTATTTAGGTAAGATAGTTTTTATCCGAGCTAAGATAGTTTTGCTTTGAGATTAAATAGTTTTGGTTGCAGCTAAGATAATTTTAATAAAAGCTTGTATTTTGTTAGCAAAAGCTAATGTAAATTATGCGTTAGCTTGAATTGCTTTAATAGAATATAAGATAGTTTTATGTTTTACTCTTATAGTTTTATAAAAACAGTGGCTCGGAGTAAAAAGATAAGCATGAGGAGTTGAAAAATTGACATTAAGACTGAAAAATAGTATTCACCTGTCAATTAAACCGGTTTAAAATTCAATTACGTGAGTTTGATATATAAAAATCTGTTATTTGGTTTAAAAAAACTGCACACAATAAAGCAAAAATGAACCTCCGTGTAGAGAAACTACACCTAGAATTTAAATAAACCACCTAAAACCTGTTGTATCGAACCTTCGCCTACTCGCAGATGAATATTTTCCCCTAACAAAGATGCAATGCGTTTACGACTCGCCTCTAACTACTTGCCATTTTATTTTACGTTTGCCTCTTCTAAAATGAAGTTACCATGAAGTTTTCTGAAATGAATTACGCGCGCCCTGATATGGCTAAAGTAGAAAGCGATTTCAACGCCCTGCTTACTAAATTCGATGCTGCGCAAAGTGCCGAAGAACAAAAGGAAGTGCTGTCGGAAATAAATGAGTTGAAGAACGAATTCAGCACCTATTCTTCTATTGCATCGGTGCGCAATTCAATTGATACTACCAATAAATTTTACGAAGCAGAGCAGGAATTTTTCGACACCAACGAACCGACTATAAAAGATTTACATATTAAATTTTACAAGGCTCTCGGTTCTTCTAAATTCAAAAACGAATTGCAGAAAGATTTCGGCAACCAGTTGTTTAACCTGGCAGAAGTAAGCACCAAAACTTTCGATGTATCTATTATTGAAGACTTGAAAGAAGAAAACAAACTGGGCACACAATACACCAAGTTGGTGGCCAGTGCCGAGGTAGATTTTAATGGCGAGAAACTGAACCTTGCGGGCCTTTCGGCTTTTATGGAAAGCACCGATAGAGAGGTTCGCAAAAAGGCTTACCACGCAAACCACGGATTTTTTGCAACGCACGAAACCGAGTTTGATGAAATTTACGACAAGCTGGTAAAAGTGCGCACGCGCATAGCACACAAGTTGGGTTACAAAAACTTTGTGGAGCTGGCGTATTACCGCATGGCGCGCACCGATTACAACGCTGCAATGGTAGCGGGCTTTCGCGAAGAAGTATTAAAATATGTAGTACCGGTAGCGAACAAACTACGTGCGCGTCAGGCAAAACGAATTGGCATTGATAAACTGAAAGCTTACGACCTCTCGCATAATTTTAATTCCGGCAACCCCAAACCAGAGGGCACGCCCGAAGAAATTGTTGCCAACGGGCAAAAAATGTATGCCGAGCTTTCGCCCGAAACCAAAGAGTTTTTTGATTTTATGGTCAATAACGATTTGATGGATTTGGTGAACAAGAAGGGCAAGGCCGGTGGCGGTTACTGCACCATGTTCCCTAAATACAAAGCACCGTTTATCTTCTCTAACTTTAACGGCACCATGGGCGATGTAGATGTGTTGACCCACGAAGCGGGTCATGCGTTCCAGTGTTTCGAAAGCCGCAATTTTCAGGTAGAAGAATATTACTGGCCTACTATGGAATCGTGCGAAATACACAGTATGAGCATGGAGCACCTGACTTACCCGTGGATGAATTTGTTTTTTGGTGCCGATACCGAGAAGTATAAGTTCGTTCACCTTTCGTCCAACATTCTGTTCCTGCCTTACGGTGTTTCGGTAGATGAGTTTCAGCATGTGGTTTATGAGAACCCCGATATGACTCCGGCAGAACGCAAAGTCGCTTGGTTAACCATTGAAAAGAAATATCGCCCGTGGATGGATTATGATGGTATTGATTATTTAGAACGAGGTGGTTTCTGGCAACGTCAGGCGCATATCTTCCGTTCGCCATTTTACTATATCGATTATTGTTTGGCCCAGCTTTGCGCTTTCCAGTTTTGGAGCAAGAGCAAAAAAGATTTCAAATCAGCCTGGGCAGATTACCTCCGCCTTTGCCAAGCCGGTGGCAGCGATTCATTTCTAGGTCTCGTTAAACTTGCAGGGCTGCAATCGCCTTTTGAGAAAGGAGTTTTTGAACCTTTATTTAAAGAGTTGGAAGCATATCTGGATGGAGTGGATGATATGAAAATGTAATCCTTTGTCATGCCGAGGAAAGAGGCATCTTGTATTTAACTTGCTAACGAAATACAAGATTTCTCACTTCGCAGAGCCTTCGTTCGAAATGACAAAATCAATTTCACAGATAAAAATCGTATATTGAAACGTGAAATTAAAGCAAAGTACTTTTTGGGAATTTGACGTTGCCAAGTTAGACCTTGAAGGTTCTTGCAAAACCATTATACCAAGAATTGCCATGCGCGGAACAGTAGATGAGATTCGCGAAATGCGCCATTATTATGGCGATGAAAAAATTGCCGAAGTGTTGAAGGCAGTAAAGTATCTCGATAATCTTACCCTTTCTTTATTCAGCAATATTTACAACATACCGGTTGAAGAATTCAGATGCTACACAGAAAAACAGTTGACCCCGCAACTCTGGCACTTGTAAAAAAGCTAATGGCTTTTGAACCGCTCCGCGAATTTAATTTGGTAGGCGGTACTGCGTTGGCACTCCAGTTAGGGCATCGCAAATCAATTGATATTGACTTATTCGGTTTAGTTGAATTCAACACCGAAGACATGTTGAATACGCTGAACACAGAATTTAACTGCACCGGTCGTTATTCGTTTAAGAACTCGTTGCTATGCGAGATTGATGGCATTAAAACAGATATTCTGCGCTACCAATATCCGTTGATAGGAGAAGTAATTGTTGAAGAGGGAATAAGAATGTTAACTCCAAAAGATATTGCTCCTATGAAACTTGCAGCACTATCGCAACGCGGAGTAAAAAAAGATTACTACGATATTTATTTCCTGCTTCAAATTTATTCGCTTGAGGAATCTTTAGAATTATACAAGTTGAAATACAAGCAAACGGAAGTATCGCATGTAATCCGCAGCCTCACTTATTTTACCGAAGCCGAAGCATCTGACCAACCGGATATGATTACACCGGTTACATGGAAAGAAGTAAAACTTTCTATTTCGAATGTGGTGAATACCTATTTAAAGCAGAAGTAATTCTCAATTTATATCCTTCACCATCATCTGCAAACTCACTCTGTCGTTCCACACGTTCTCGTTAATGTTGTAAGCAATATCGAACGTTCCATTTTTTACGAGGCTGAATTTTTCGGCTAAGCGAAAACCGATGCCATCTATAACAGGGCTGTTATTTTTCTTTACAGAGAATTTGATGTGTTCTTCTTTTACAACTTTGCTCCAGTTGCTGTCCTTTACTCCGCGCGTAACAAACACCGGTTGCATATTCTCCGGTCCATACGGGGCCATTTGCTGAATGATGCCGTAAAATCTAGGATTGATGTCTTCCAGTTCTATCTCCGCATCAATTTCTAATTCGGGAACAAGTTGTTCGTCAGTTATTCGCGCGCTTACTACTTCATCAAACCGGTTGCGGAAGGCATCAACATTTTCGGGCAGCATGGTTAAGCCTGCCGCGTATTTATGTCCGCCAAACTGAATCAGCAAATCGCGGCACTCGTAAACGGCTTCATACAAATCGAAATTTTTTACCGAGCGTGCACTACCGGTTACCTTGCCATCGCTTTGTGTAAGCACAATGGTGGGCCGGTAATAAGTATCCGTCAGCCGCGAAGCCACAATGCCAAGAACTCCTTTATGCCATTCAGGATGAAACACTACGGTTGATTTCCGGTTCGCAAGATTAGCGTCATTCAAAAGCATATCCAGCGCATGGATAGTAATGTTCTTGTCTAAATCTTTTCTATCGGTGTTGAATTTGTTGAGCTGTTCTGCATTATCAGCGGAGCTTAAATCAACATCGGCAGAAACCAATAACAGGACGGCATGTTTGGCATCATCCATTCTTCCGGCAGCATTAATGCGCGGGGCTAGGATGAAAACCACATTGGTAATATCCATTTGCCCCTGCTTGCCCGATGCTTCCATTAATTTCTTTAAACCAGGCAGCGGGTTTTCGTTCACCTTCTTTAAACCGTAGTGTGCAAGTATTCTGTTCTCACCTGTTATGGGAACAATATCGGCACCAATGCTTACACAAACTAAATCGAGGTACCGGTAGCAGGTTTCTGCATCCATTCCGTTTTGCTGCGCAAATGCCTGAATAAGTTTGAAGCCGATTCCGCAGCCGCTTAATTCTTTATAAGGATAGGGGCAATCGTTTCTTTTGGGGTCAAGCACAGCAACAGCTTTCGGAATTCCTGCCTGTCCGTCAGGCAGGTCATCACCGGGGTTGTGGTGGTCGCAGATGATGAAATCAATTTTCTTTTCGTTTGCGTAATCAACCTTGTCGTTGCTTTTTATTCCGCAATCAAGCGCGATGATGAGCGGGAAATTATTTTCTGCCGCGTAATCAATTCCCTGAAATGAAATGCCGTAGCCTTCGGTGTACCGGTGTGGTATATAATATTCTATGTTCGGATAAAACTCTTTAAAGAATAAATAAACAGTGGAAACAGCTGTGGTACCGTCCACATCATAATCGCCATAAATCAGAATTTTTTCGTTGCGACTAATGGCTTCGGCTATCCGGTTCACGGCTTTGTCCATATCCTTCATCAGGAAAGGGTCGTGCAACTCATTCAACTCCGGACGGAAAAATTTCTTTGCCGCTTCATAAGTTTCTATGCCGCGCTGCACCAGCAACTCGCAAAGCACCGGATGCACCTTCAACTCTTGTTGAAGTGCATTTACTTTTTCCTTATCGGCTTGTTTTACTTTCCAGCGCAATTGCATCGAAGGGTGTAATTAATGAGCTACTGAAAATTTCTGCGTGGTGTTTCCCGCTTTCAGAAAATACATACCGCTTGCAAAGATTGAAGATTGAAGATTGAAGATTGAAGATTGCGGAACTGCCTCAAAAATCTTTCTGCCGGTTACATCAAATACTTCAAGAAGAGTTTTCTGTTTTTCAAACTGCGGACAATAAACCGTCAACGCATCATCAGCAGGATTCGGATAAATTCTGATTTCTAGTTTCTGATTTCCGATTTCTTCCACATCACTCACCACCACATTCTTCTGCGCCACGCAACCCGATGAATTTTTTACATACACCGTATAGGCTCCGTTGGTTGGTATGCTAAACGTTGCAGTAGTTTGATAAGTAATTCCATCAATCGAATACAGCAGCGTTTCGTTTCCTGCTTTGGCGTTTACAATAATATTTCCAGGGTTTAAGCTATCGGCACCTGTGGTTGTAATTGAGTTTATAAGAATGGTATCCGGGTTATGAAACTCAGCCGTAGCCACGCGCGAACAACCGGTGAGGGTATCGGTAACGGTGGCTACATAAAAGCCGGGAGTTAAATCTTGCAATGTTGAAAATGTCAATCCGTTTGACCAGACAATATCGTAATCGGAAACGGTGCCGGTGCTGAAAGTGAGAACGGCTGTGCCATCGCTGTCGTTCTTACAAACAATAGGTGTGGTATTTACATCTACCGAAAAGCCGCACGAATCGCAATTGTATTTTTTAAGATTAGTAATAGCGCGCAGTAAATTCAAACGTCCGTTAGTTACCGTAATGTTGTTCATTGACGAAACCCATTCAGCACCTTCCAGAATATATTTTTTAATGAGCAAGGCAATGGTATCGGGCTGCTCGTAATATTTATTGCATAACGATTTGCATGCACCGGCATACATAGCCGCTATGGTTCCCGCCACATGCGGACTTGCCATAGATGTGCCGCTCATATTTTGATAACTGCTTGGCGGAACTGTAGAACGAATTCCTTCACCGGGCGCACCTAAATCAACACTTATTTTTCCGTAAGCAGCACCGCTTCGCAAATCGTTCCGGTTAGTATTGGTTACTGCTATCAGCCACGGGCTGGCGCATTCTGTTGGAACATCATGCTGCACATCTACATTCGTGCTGTTGTTGTTAGCCGTAGCTGCAGCACTTAAAATTCCTACATAGCCCATCGAATCGTACATAGCGCACCAAATAGGAAAAGCGGTAGGGTTGCCAAAATCTTCTCCAAAACTTGAATTGGTAGAAACCACGAATGCCCCCTTAGTACCAAAGGTGGTGTTATAAAGAATACGCATGGTGCGCACGTAATCGTAAGCGGCTACCACTTCAGATTCCTGTGTAGAAGAACCGGCTACCGGTAGAATTTTTGCGCCCCAGCAAACACCAGCAACACCTTTTCCGTTATTGCCGATTGCCGCAGCAATACCGGCACAGTGAGTAGAGTGGCTCGCCTGAAAAAGACTGGTACTGTGCACATCGCCATTCATATCAAAAACATTCCATCCGCTTACATCATCTATATAGCCGTTACCATCATCATCCACGCTGTTACCGGGAATTTCATTATGATTTACAAAGTAATTCAGGTCTTCATGGTTTAAATCGAACATATCGTCAATTACAGCAATTACAATCGTGTCGCCACAGGCGGTTACATTGCTGGTATCTATTGCCCATGCTTCGGTAGCTTCAATATCGGCACCGGCAATGCCCGCGCCCTGACCGGTGTTGAGCATATTCCATTGTATACCAAAGTCAGGGTCGTTAGGAATAAGCGCGCGCTGTTTGATGCGGTGATTAAACTGCGCCAGTTTTATGTGTTCATTTTGTTTAAGTGTAAAAAGAAATTCTTCGGATGATGCTGTGGTATTGCGCTCCAGCAAATAAATATTCATGCGGGGCGATAAGCACTTCTTGATTTTTACCGAAGGAATTTGCGCCAGCAGATTTTCAATACTGTGCGATGGCTTGAGCATGACGATGAACTCATTCACTATGCGCTGGTCTTCTTCTTCGAATTGCGCAAGAGAAAACAAAGGCAGTAACAACAACACCCCCAACCCCCTAGCTATCCAGTTTGTCATATTAATCATTGAGTTGCGTTTCATTTTTAAAGATTAACACAAAGATGCTTCATTTGTTTCTAAGACGCGAATTTCTGTGGTTTCGTTCATTTTCAAATTTCCGAATTCTCAAATTTTCGAATTGACTGTTATCCATTCATCCGCCATTATCATCACTTCCTCACTGTTCCATTTTTCTTCAATGTTTGGCAGCAACATTATTTTATCGAGCAACTCATTTTGTTTCGCTCCGCGTTGTTGCGCTTCCGAATACGAGAGGTCGCTGAACGTAACCATCGCATAGTGTGTCATAAACTGCGCTCCGAATTTTTCGGCAATCTTCTTTTCAATTTGTGTGCGTAACTGAAAATCTTTTCTGCCGCTCAGGTCGCGCATTTCAATATAGTTGTGCAGGGCAAGCGAAGCGATAGCATCTCCATTTGGTTTGCGTTGCTTTTGAAATTTGTCGAGTGCTTCGTCCCAGTTCTCGTTCGCAGAAAGAATTTCATCTAACTCATTTACATCTTCAAACCCGCAGTTCATTCCCTGACCGTAGAACGGAACAATGGCATGAGCCGCATCGCCAATCAGGCAGGCGTGTTTGTATTTCCACGGATAGGAACGAACGGTAACAAGCGAACAGGTAGGGTTTTCGAAAAACGTTTTTTCTAATTCAGGCATCAGCGGCACGGCATCTGCAAAAAATGTGGTGAAGAATTTTTTCACCTGCTCACCGGTGGTCAATTCACCAAAAGAATTCTGTCCATCAAATGAATTAAAGAGTGTAACCGTAAAACTTCCATCCATATTCGGCAGGGCAATCATCATAAAACTTCCTCGGGGCCAAATGTGTAAAGCATTTTTTTCTAACTGATGTGCGTCATTTTCACCGGCAGGAATATGCAGCTCTTTATAACCATAAGGTTCGTGCTGCTGATGCAAATTAAAGTTGGGTGTAATCTGCATTTTGTACCGCACCTCGCTGTAAGCACCATCGGCACCAAAAATTATTTCGGCATCGTTTTGCGGAACTTCTTCACCGGTCGGCTTTTCAAAAACAATTTTGTTTTTATCGAAATCAATTTTGGCGCACCGGTGGTCGAAATAAAAATTAACGCCATCTAACTTATCGGCTTCTTCAACCATTATGCGGTTCAAATCGCCACGGCTAACGGAGTAAATCGCCTGACCATCTTTACCGTAAGGTGTAAGTTGTGTATTGCCTTGCAGGTCGTGAATCATTCGCCCATGCATGGGGATGGCAATTTCGCTCACAGCTTTATCCAAACCAATTTTCTTCAAGGCTTTCCATCCGCGATGGCTCAATGCTAAATTGATAGAACGACCGCCTACATAACCTACTTTGCGCATATCGCCTCTTCGTTCATACACATTTATTTTGTGTCCGCGTTTGCTCAGATAGCACGCCAGCATAGAGCCAACCAAACCCGCACCTACTATGGTTATGTTTTTTTGCATGGGGCGAATGTGAGGAATTTTGGGAAATAGAAAAGATGATTAAAAACACGTCATTGCGAGCGGAGGTTTCCGTAGCGAAGCAATCCCCATAATTGAAAGAGGGGATTGTTTCGCAGAGCCTCGCAATGACGTTATTAGAATAGAGAATACTGCACCGTATGAAAAGGCACTAAGCTTTTACTCAAAGCAGAATTATCACCGGTGTGCTGAATATGATAAACCGGGCTTTCCTGATAGCGCGAAGCCACAGCAATAGTCAGTTCATCTGCAAACGGGCTGAATAAATCAAGTGCCAGTTCCGGTTTATTGTTGTGTTCTGAAAGATGCGACAACAACAAATGACTTAAATACGGTGACCGGTGGCCTACAAATAACTGCAGAGCCTCGTCATTACTCAAATGCCCCTTGCCTCCGCGTATGCGGTTTTGCAGGCGTTGCGAATAGCCTCCGGTTCTCAGCATTTCTTCATCGTAATTGCTTTCTAAAAACACCGCATGGCACTGGCGGAAATAATGAATGGTTTGCTTACACACTTTGCCTATATCGGTCAGCACAGCAATTTTTACTCCGCTGCCTTCTATTATAAAACTGTAAGGGTCGGCTGCATCGTGCAGTTTTTCGAAAGCCGTTATGCGCAGTGCACCTATGCTCACCGGTTGGCTCGGGAAATAATGAACCAGTTCTTCCGGCAAACCCATTCCGCTGCCTTGCAGCGTTACCTTGCTGATGTAAACCGGCAGCTTATATTTTTTTGCCAGCGCGGGTAGCCCCATAATATGGTCGCCATGCTCGTGCGAAATAAAAATTGCCTTTACCCGCCCCATCGACAAACCGAGCTTTGCCATCCGCCTCTCCGTTTCGCGGCAGTTTACACCTGCATCTACCAGCACGGCCTCATTCTCATTACCTACATAATAGCAATTGCCGTTACTGCCGGAGTTTATGGAAGCTATGAAGAGGGACATGGGGCAAAGAAGAGAAAATTCTGGTTTGTTGGCGATAAGAACAACAAGAGCGAAAAAACAAAACAAATAGGGCTTTTTATTAATAATATTTTCTTCAATTCAGACATCCACTGCGTGGTATTTGTCATCTTCATGTTAAACTAAATTGTATGACGCAAAATAGCTGCGATGGAATACCATTTTTGTAATACAAAAGATTGCATCCATAACAAAATTGGATCTTGTTGTCCTTCTTTAAAAAAAAAAGGAATGACTGTTGAGATTATTAATAATTCCTTCATTGCATGTTCGCTAAGCTTTATCACATTATTATTTAATTTTTCAAATAGCCCGATTTTAATCGGGCTATTTCTTTTTATATAGGGCATATAGGTTGTATCTAAAATAAATTTGATTAAATGAAACCACGCTTTCTTCTCACTGCTATTCTAATTGGAGTCATTCTTTCAAATACAACTGCTCAGGTATTAATCAATGAAGTAATGCATTATCCATCCACCGCTCAAGGTCTGGTTGCCGGTGGAACGGAGTATGTCGAATTATTTAACGCCAGTCCTTGTCAGAGTGCGGATATTGGTTGTTATATAATTGGAATTGCCGATGTAGATGGAATAGCAAATAACCGTGGCGCCATAGTTATACCAACTGGCACCAGCATACCACCATTAGGACATTATGTAATAGGAACTTCTAATTCATCAACAAATCCGGCATCTGTCGATTTTCAGACGAATAACAACACAGGCAACTATTGCTCCGCAGGTAGTTTTCTAATGGCCAATGGCGATGGCTGGGTAGGATTATATGATGCCACTGGCAGCCCGGTTGATGCTATTTATTGGACGGTTAGTGCTGGTGAGGCTTCAAAAATTACAACCGATAGCGACTTAGACGACAGCCCTTGTATTCCCAACGCTATCACAGGTTGCACAGCAGTTGCATCCTTATTATCACCCAAGCAGATTTATCAAAGTTTCCCTACAAAAATCAATTATGTAGGGCAATATACAACCCCTAACACTTTCAGTAGAATACCGGATGGAGGAACATGGACAAGGGCAGTTGCTCCGTCAATTAATGATGCCACTGTGGGCAATTGTAATGGAGGGACTTGCCTTACACCGGCTACAATTATTTTCACGGCTACAAAAACAAATCCTTCTTGTGGCAATAGCAATGGAATTATTAATCTGTCGGTTACCTCATCCGGTACTGCAAGTTATTCTTGGAGCGCAAATGCTTCTACCGGCAATAGTTCTACGGCTTCCAATCTTGCTACGGGAACTTACAGCGTTACCATAACACAAAACGGCTGTAGTAGGGACACAACTCTTACGCTGAATTCAAACAGTACCTTAAGTGTTACCCTAACAAATCCGGTTAATCCTACCTGTGCGGGAAATAATGGTTCTATTACAGTTAATTTAAGTGGCGGAACGGCTCCTTATGTAGTTACCATTGATACTGGTGGAACACCATTTACTATCAATGTTCCTTTTGCTATCTCTCAAACACTTAACAATCTTCCGGCAGGAACAATAAGTGTTAGTGTTGTAGATAATGCAAGCTGCACAGCAAATACATCTGCAAACTTAATAGCCCCTGCCAACTGCTGCACCTATTCATTGCTCGTTAGCACCGTGCAACCAACGTGCGGTAATGCCAACGGAAGTATTACTGTAACTATTTCAAACGGAAGTGGAACGTACAATTATACATGGAGCCCTAATGCCAGCACAGGCAATAACTCTGCGGCATCTAACTTAGGGGCCGGCAGCTATCATGTTACCGTAACACAAAATGCCTGTAGTAAAGACACCACCATTACACTAAATTCAAACAGCACTTTAAATGTTACACTTACCAATCCCATCAATCCTACTTGCGCGGGAAACTATGGCTCTATTGCCGCTAATTTAAGCGGTGGAACAGCTCCTTATGTAGTTACCATTGATACCGGTGGAGCGCCATTTACTATCAATGTTCCCTTTGCCATTTCTCAAACCTTAAATAATCTTCCTGCCGGCACTATTAGCGTTAGTGTAACCGATAATGCGGGCTGCACGTCAAGTGCTTCAGCTACTCTTATTGCGCCAACCAATTGCTGCACGTTTACTTTAGGTGCAAATATTACCCAACCAAGTTGTGGCACTGCAAACGGAATTATTGCTACAACTACAGCAAATGGGTCAGGAAATTATTCTTATGCCTGGAGCGCCAATGCTGCAACTGGCAACTCCGCCACAGCGAACAACCTTTCTGCGGCTGTATATACTTTAACGGTTACAGATAACGGATTTGCTAACTGTTTTATTGACACCAGTTTTACCATAACCAACCCCAGCGCACCTGTAATTAATGCTGTAAATACCACAAATGAAACATGCATTGGTTCCGGTGACGGAACAGCTTCAATTAACGCCTCAGCTGGGACCGGAACTTTATCTTACACTTGGAGTGCAAATGCATCAACAGGGAATTCAAATTCAGCAATTAACCTTACAGCAGGAACTTACAACTTTACCGTTACCGATGCCAATAACTGTCAATCAAGCGGCAGTGCCACCGTGCAAAGCAATGTATGCTGCTCGTTGCAAACCAGCGGAAGTTCCACTTCAACCACGTGTGGGCAGAATAATGGAAGCGCGACAATAAATATTAGTACTGCCGGAACAGCACCTTATAATTATTCAATAAACGGTGCTGCCTCGCAAGCATCTAATATATTCAGCGGGTTAGCATCCGGCAACTATAGCATAGTTACAACCGATAACTCCGGATGCAAAGACACGGTTGCCATAACAATTGCCGGCAGTGCAAATACTTTAAACGTAAATGTAAATTCGACAGATGCAAGTTGTTTTGGCTCTAGCAATGGCTCTGCCTCATCAACAACAAGCGGTGGTAACCCTGCGCATACTTATTTATGGAGTAATGGCAATGCAACTTCAGCAATACAAAACTTATTAGCAGGAAACTACTCAATTACGGTTACAGATAATACGAACTGCACTGCAACAGCGTCTACAGTTGTAAATCAACCCCAACCTCTGGTATTAAATATCGGCTACGATACAGTTGTTTGTAACGGCAATTCGGTTTTGCTAGACGCGGGTGCTGGATTTAATTCTTATAGCTGGAGCAATTCAGCCACTTCACAAACAACTGCCACACAGGTGCAGGGTGTGTATCAGGTAACCGTTACAGATAATAACGGCTGCACTGCCACAGATGGTTTAAATATAACTACCTCCTTGGGTAGCACTGTTGACCTGGGTAACGATGTAACTATTTACAGTGGCGAAAGCACAGGCATTTTCGCTACAATTTCGGGAGGGAACACCGGCTCGTTCATATGGTCACCAATTGATTATTTAAGTTGCAGTAACTGTCTGAACACAGTTGCTTCGCCACCTGTAAATACAGTTTACACGCTTACCTACACTGATGCGATTGGCTGTGTTAATCAGGACAGCATAAATATTACTGTGCTGCCGGTTGGTGAAATATTTTTCCCTACAGCTTTTAGCCCGAACGGTGATGGCAATAACGATATTTACCGCGCTGCCGGTAGTGGTATCAAGCAATTCAGGATGGGTATATATAACCGTTGGGGCGAAAAGGTTTTTGAAAGCAATAATTTTTTAGATGGATGGGATGGTTACTACCAGGATAGACAACAACCAATGGCAGTCTATATTTATACTGCCAAAGTAACCTTACTAAATAACCAAACCAAAGAGTATAAAGGCAGTATTACACTTATCCGATAAAAATAACCAACATGAAAAAGGTATCCTTTGCTATTACCATGGCAGTTATGCTATGCGCGAACAATTTTTCAAATGCGCAAATTTTGAGCGAGAGTTTTGATGCAAGCACTTTTCCACCTACCGGATGGACTAACGTACAGATATCCGGAGCAGCTAACCCGGGTACCTGGCAACGATTAACTGCCGGCACCAATCCCACTTGCTCACCGCATTCAGGGGCAGGTATGGGTTATTATAATGGCTATAGCTGGAGCGGTGGAAATGCCGGAGACCTTTCAACACCTGCATTAGACTTCTCTTCAGGCGGTTTTGCTGTTTCATTTTGGATGTACCGCGATAGCGGTCAGTTGACTAAATATGATAGTGTATCTGTTTATGTAGATGTAAATACAAGTTCAGCGGGCGGCACAAGACTGGGAGTAATTAACCGTTCAAAGAACTTAGCCCCTGCCGTACCTGTAGAAGGGTGGTATCAATACACCTTCAATATTCCCGGCTCATATAATACGTCTACAAACCATATCATCTTTAAAGGAACATCCGATTTTGGTAACAGGATATATATAGACGATATTTCGGTATACTCTTTAACCCCTCCTAACGACTTGACCGGCATATCCGCAACACAAAATTCTATCTGTAACGTAAGCTCGGTTAAACTTTATGCTTCGGGTATTGACGGAACTGTATACTGGTACACAGGTTCGTGCGGAGGCACTTTGCTAGGCACCGGTGATAGTATTAGTGTCAGCCCAACACAAACAACTACTTACTATGCCCGCAATTTCAAAAACAACATCTATAGTACTAACTGCTCCTCTATATCCATTGCAGTCAACTCCAACTATAACCTTGCTTTTAATGATACCATTTGCGCTCATTCAAATTATACCTTGGCTAACGGAACGGTAGTAAACACAGCAGGTGTTTATAGTGTAACTGTTCCTACAATTAACGGTTGCGATAGTACCGTAACTGTTACCCTTGCTGTAAGGCCTGAGATTACTTCAGCTATTAGCCAAACTATTTGCTTTGGCGATAGTCTTTTATTTAACGGCAACTATTATTCGCAGAATGGAAGCTATGGTGATACCCTGACCGCTATAAACGGCTGCGATAGTATAGTTACACTCACGCTTACTATTCGCCCGGAAATAGCAAGTTCTTTTAGCCAAACTATTTGCTTTGGCGATAGTTTATTATTTAACGGTCACTATTATTCCCAAGCTGGAAACTATACCGATACACTAACTGCTGCAAGCGGGTGCGACAGCATTATTACCCTGACTCTTTCTATTCTTCCTGAAATTACCACTTCGGTAAGCCAAACCATTTGTTTTGGCCATAGCTTATTATTTAATGGAAACTATTATTCGCAAGACGGAAACTATGCCCAAACGTTTTCTGCAAGTAACGGCTGCGACAGCACCGTAACACTTACGCTTACCGTTCGTCCGCAAATTACTAATACCATTGATTTAAATATTTGCAATAGCGATAGTGTTTTATTTAATGGAAACTACTACGCACAAAACGGTAATTATAAAGATACATTGGTTGCCGTTACCGGTTGCGATAGTATTGTTACCCTTAATCTCTTTGTTCGGCCTCAAATAACCAGCACTACAGGTCAAAGTATTTGCTCTGGTGACAGTTTATTATACAATGGCAATTACTATTACCTGACCGGAAATTATGCCGATACACTTTCTTCAGTAAACGGATGCGATAGTATTGTCGTTTTATCCTTAACGGCAAACGTTCCCGATACTCCGGTTATTACTCAAAACGGGTATGACCTTTCTGTGCAAACTTTCGCTTCATACCAGTGGATTAAAAACGGAACTCCGATTACCGGAGCAAACAGTGCAACCTACACAGCTACAGAAAACGGCACCTATACCGTACAAGTGGTTGATGCAAACGGATGCAGTACTGTTTCTGCAACCGTAAGCGTTACCGGTGTTGGTATAGGTGAAACTACAGATAACCACATTCAATTATTTCCAAACCCCGTAAGCAATTTTCTAATGTTCCACAATTTACCGGTTAACGGAAAAACAGAAGTGCACTTGTTCAACACAACCGGTGAGTTAGTGCTGAAAAAGATAATGACAGAGAACAGCCTGAATGTACAACTACTACCTCCGGGGCTTTATACCTTACTTATTGTATCAGCAGATACCAGCCAACGGCATATATTTGTGAAACAGTAAACAGAAATTGAAAGGCAAAAGACTTTATCAGTTAATTAACGAACTAAGCCGAACAGAACACAGGCAGTTGGTTAATGCCTGTAAACTATCGTCCGATAAACGGGCTACAGCTTTAGGAGAACTATTGCGCAAACGCAACCTTACTGAAAAGGGTTTTGAAAATTGGTTGCTGGTGTTGGTTCAGTCTTGGAATATTAACCAGGAAAAAGAGCAGGAAAAAAAACAACGCAGGTGGGTTGATTTTGCCTGCAAAGAAATAGAGCAGCTTTTATTGAAAAACTATTTTGCCGTATCGGATGATAGGCATTATCAGTTAGCCAATCTGTTTGACCAACGAAACCACGAAGAGCTGACTACCTATTACAATGATCAAGCACTAAAGGCGGCAAGTGCAGTAAACAATTTAAATTCTTTATTACACGGTTACGATATACAACTTAGATGGCTTAGCCGAAACCAAACTAAGGCCAACATTGCGCAAATAGGTTCGGTCTTAATTAAACGTAAGCAAGCTACTGAACGTTCGTATCACGAGGCTATGTCCTATTTCTACAATCTAAGTTCTGCCCTTTATATTGATAACCCGAATGCAGAAGCCTATAAACAGATTGTTCCTGAAGGGCAGCAACTGATTGCACTTGGAAAATCTGCCAGCGATGAATACTCGCGCATTCTTTATTGGCTGGCGCAAGCCCGGTTTAGTTTCTACCAACAACCTTTGTTTGAGCAGTATTTGCAGGAAACCTTCAATGCTATACAAAAAAGCAAACTAAAAGAAGCAGACAGACAGCGCTTAGTGCGCAGCTGCCTTTATCTGCGCATTACGGGTGGCCTGTACTATGGCTTTGATTTAAAAAAAATGATAAAGGACGCAGAGACCATGCTCGCTATTATGCTGCGCTACAAAATATACGACTCTGTAGGTTTTTTCTTACTTCTGTTTTTTTTGCTAATTGATAATAAGCAGGACACATACGCTACGTTGCTTAAGAAACACAAGTCCGTTTTTTTTATCGAAGATAACAAAGACTACTGGCTGTTTCTTGAATCGCTCCGGTTATATCTGCAAGAAGGGTCAGACAAAGCATTGGATAATTTACAAAAAACCTGTTACTCAAAAAGCCTTTATGTAGCTGCCTGGAGCAAACTGCTGGAAATAGAAATACACGCTGCGCGAAACGATAAACATTTTGTGCAGGTGCTTACCGCCAGGGCAAAACGGTTTTTAAAAACAAACAGCGGCCACCACTTAATTGCCGAACCGGTTGTTCATGTGCTGAATGCGTTTGACCAAAAGAAAGATGAAAAAATCAGGAAAAGCTACCATAAACTTTTTGCCTATTACGCTATGTTTCTGAAAACCCGGTAAAGCAAATGTGAATGCCCGAAACTGAAGGAAACTTTAGCGGAAAATGAAAACGGCTTTTACCTACGCCATCGACAAACCAAGCTTTGCCATCCGCCTCTCCGTTTCGCGGCAGCTTACACCCGCATCTACCAGCACCGCCTCGTTCTCATTACCTACATAATAGCAATTGCCGTTACTGCCCGAGTTGATGGAAGCTATAAACAGAGACATGGGGCAAAGAAGAGAAATTATTTTGTCGGAGCAGGTTCCCCGCTTTCTTGAAAAAAACTAATTTCCCTTAAAACTTTACGTAAGCGCTGAATATCCGTATGGCAATAGCCAGCAAAATAACTCCGAAGAATTTTTTAACGGCCGCTAAAGCAGTAGTGCCCAGTTTTTCTTCAATCCAGTCGCTCGAGCGGAGCACTGCGAATACAATAACTAAGTTGATGAGAATGGCAATCAGAATTTCAGGAATTTCATAAACCGACCGCAGCGAAAGAATAGTAGTAAGTGTGCCCGAACCGGCTATGAGCGGAAAGGCAACCGGCACATAATTGCCCGAGCGCTGGTCGTTTTCGTTTATTTTAAAAATGTGAATTCCCAATATCATTTCCATAGCCAGCACAAACAGAACAATAGAACCTGCCAAAGCAAACGAGCGTACATCTATACCCATTAAACCCAAAAACTGCTCACCGGCAAAAAGAAAGAAAATCATCAGCGACCCCGAAGCAATGGTCACCAGCGTGGGATTAAAGTTGGGCACCTTCTTTTTTACCGAAATAATTACCGGCAGGCTGCCTATAACATCTACCACCGCAAACAAAGTGAGACTAACCGTTATAACCGATTGAATAAATAACATAAGCACAAATGTAGAAATAAGATTAACGCACCCGGACGAAACAGAAGAGCCGGTGGCTTTGGCGGGGTAGTGTTATGGTGCTATCGCAACAGGGCTCCGGGTTTTGCTTAGAAAGAACCATTAGGGACGGAAATATCAGGAAAGTTTAGTTGGGCGGCAGCTAAACTTATTTGCAAATTATGGGCAGCACCATAGGTACTGTAACCACAGCACCGCCCTGAAAACCAGCTTGCCACCGCGGCATTTCCTGAATGGCGCGGATACAATAGCTATTCAGCTTTTCATTTTCGCTGCTGTTAATTTTAACCTCTGTGGGCTTACCGGTTTTATCAAGCGTAAAACCCACTTTTACCGTACCGGTTTGGTCGGGCGGAAATGACTTCACCTTTTCTCCCAGATATTCACCTATTGCCGTGCGGCTTCCGTAATACACCGGATAAATTTCATACAGAATAAATTTCTTTATCTGCTCATTCGTAGACTTATCATCGCTGCAATAATCAATAGCGGTTCGGGTAAATAAACCGGTGCACATAAATTTTGCATCATAGTAAATATACCTCGAGGTATCCGTCTTTGATTTGATGTAAACCAGCCGCAACAAATTGTTTTCGAAATACCGGATAGTATCACCGGCAATATCGTTTTTAAAATGCATTGCAATTTTTACCCCGGCCGCATTATCGGCAAACTGCCATAGGCCCTGCCTCCCGCCATTTACATCAACCCTGTTTATAGTATCGCCTTGCCAGATAATAGAAGCCTGCGCGTTTAACAGGTAAAATGACAAAGCAAGTATTACACTAAATAAAATTGGTTTTGGGTTGGTCATTTTTTAGGGGCTTGTGCGTTAAATGTAAAACTTTTTGTCGCAACAGGTTCTCCGCTTCGGGAACCTGTTGTCTTCTATACTTCCTCACTTCCTCCCCATCAACTCAATAACCTTCTCCAAAGCGCTAACCTGCCCATAACTTTCCGCCAAAAACCCTCAAAACACCCCAAAATCACCAAAAACCATCAAAAACACCATTTTACACCCCTAGGAAATGCCTTTAACCGCCTCGGAAATGTCTTTGAACGGCTCGGAAGTAGCTTTCCATGGCTCGGAAATGCCTTCCCACGGCTCGGAAATTACTTTGAACGGCTCGGCTACAGCTTCCCAAGGCTAGTTCATGCCTTCCCATGGCTAGTTTGTCTGTTTTACCGCCTCGGGAACTTGATTTACCGCCTCGGTTTTTACTTCGAACGCTGTTTTTTACCACAAAATAAGCGTTCTGGAAATATTTTTAGCCGGGCATTATATGGCGGTAGTCATCCGTTCTGTGCGCTGCGCAAGGGGAACGCTTAAATTTTTACTTTCGCCCCATAAATTTAAAACTATGGCCTTAGAAGAAACAATCAACAACGACATTAAAGCCGCCATGATGGCAAAAGACGAAGCGCGCCTGCGGGCAGTGCGCGCCATTAAAAGCGAAATAATAAAAGCTAAAACAGAAAAAGGCGCTAACGGAGTTGTAAGCCCCGAAAAAGAATCGCAGATATTGCAGAAGATGGTGAAACAGCGCAGAGATTCTATCAGCGAATTTGAAAAAGCCAACCGTCAGGATTTAATTGATAAAGAAAAAGAAGAAGTAGCGGTGATTGAAAAATACCTGCCCGCTATGATGAGCGAAGCCGAAGTAATTGAAATAGTAAAACAGGCAATTGCCAGCACCGGTGCTACTTCTCAAAAAGAAATGGGCAAGGTTATGGGCATGGTGAGCAAACAATTAGCCGGCAAAGCAGATAATAAACTGGTGGCAGACACCGTTAAGAGTTTACTGAGCTAAACCAAACCCTACCCATAAATGGTTTTTGATATCCTGTTTCTCGTTTTCATAGGCATTGGTTTTTACCAGGGCTACAAAAACGGCATTATCTATTCCCTCTTTTCCATCCTCGGTTGGTTCCTGGGCATTGTAGCCGCGCTTAAGTTCAGCTACATGATGGTGCACCTGTTGCAGGGCTTCGCGCACCTCAGCCCCAAAACACTTGCCATTATTGCTTTTGTTTTAGTGCTGGCATTGGTAGTGGGCTTAATGAAACTGATGGCATGGGGGCTGGAGCAAATTCTGAAATCGTTTAGCATGAATCTGTTCAATCAGATTTTTGGCGGTATACTTCACTCGCTGGTAGGCTTGTATGTGCTGTGTGTGTTTATCTGGTTTATGAACCGGTTAGATGTGGTGCCGAAAAGCCAGAAAGAAAACTCGCATGTGTATCCATACATCGCCAACCTTGCACCTAAGGTGATGGAAGTAACCGGGAAGGTAGTGCCGATGTTTAAAGATACGTTTGGTAAGTTTGACGACCTGTTCGAAACAAACATGACAGCTAACTAAATTGGTACTGCTACTCGACAACTACGACTCCTTCACCTACAACCTCCGCGACTATGTGCTGCAATGCGGAAAAGAATGCCGCGTTATCCGCAACGATGAAATGAATCTGGATGAAATTGAAAAACTGAATTTTTCTTCCGCAATAATTTCTCCCGGTCCCAAAACTCCGCATGAAGCGGGAATAACGATGGACTTCATAAATCGCTTTCATAAAACAAAACCGGTGCTTGGCATTTGTTTAGGTCATCAGGCAATAGGAGAATTCTTCGGGGCAAAATTAGTGAAGGCAATAAAGCCGATGCACGGAAAAACTTCTGCCATCACGCACAACAAAAATTATCTCTTCAAAAATCTGCCCGATGAATTTGATGTAATGCGCTATCATTCTTTAGTGATGCATGATGTAGAAAAAACAGAATTACAAATAACTGCCACTACAAAAGAAAATGAAGTAATGGCAATTGAGCATCCGGTGCACAAAATTGCAGGCGTTCAGTTTCATCCTGAATCTATTCTTACACCACACGGTTTGCAGATGATGAAGAATTGGTTTGAGAGGATTGACGATTGACGACCGACCATTGACCATTGCAAAGACAAGCTTTGTATTTCAATCGTCAATGGTCAGCGGTCTATGGTCACTTCACACTACAAACAAAATCCTCTGTTCATATTCCTTAACGCAAACGCAATTTTATTTTCTCTTCAAAAAATTACATTCGTCCCGAACGAATTTTCCTGAATGCCATTTGAAATAAAACACGAACACCGGTTCAATTATTGCGAAGAAGGAAATGGCGAAGTCATCATATTACTGCACGGTCTGTTTGGCGCACTCAGCAATTTCAATCAGCTCATCCATCATTTTTCGCCTGAATATAAAATAGCCATTCCGCTTTTGCCGCTCTACAATTTAGCAGTAGCCGAAACCACCATTACCGGTATGACCGATTACATAGATGAGTTTATAGAACACAAAAAATACGACCGGGTTCATCTACTGGGCAATTCGCTAGGCGGGCACATCGCACAACTCTATTATCTGCGCAAGCCGCATAAAGTAAAAACCATGACCCTCACCGGAAGTTCCGGCCTGTTCGAAAATTCGTTAGGCGATACTTATCCGCGCAAAGGCGATTACGAATTTGTGAAGAAAAAAACGGGAGAAACTTTTTATAACCCTGAAATGGCAACGAAAGAATTAACCGATGAAGTTTTTGAAATAGTCAACAACCGCGAAAAGGTTATCCGGATGGTGTCTATGGCTAAGTCAGCCGTGCGTTGTAATTTGCGCGATGAAATCCCGAACATGAATTTGCCCGTATGTTTAATATGGGGAAAGGAGGATATCATAACGCCAGCATTTGTAGCGGAAGAATTCAGGAAACTATTACCGAATGCCGAATTGCGCATTATTGAAAAATGCGGACATGCCGCTATGATGGAACAACCGGAAGAATTCAATAAAATTTTAGAAACCTTTTTATCAAAAAACTAATCCATACATGCCACTAATTTCACGAATTGAATACATGCAAATCCTGTTAATTCGTGCAATTCGTGGCTAAAATTTCTTTTAGGGAACGAGAATTGTCATAGAATTGTAAAAAACAAAGAATAACAGTAGCCGGGCTCAACCAATTGGGAAATTAATTCGTCTAACCTTATATAAGCTTATGATAGCACCCGAACTCATATCAGATTCAATTCCACCACTGCACTTAGATGACAGTGGTGAACAGGTCATGCTGGCCATGCACGAATACAACGTGAGCCAGCTGCCCGTAGTTGATGGCAACAGCTATATCGGACTGGTGACGATGGAAGATATCATCAACATCAAGCACTTGAGCAACCCGCTGAAGAATTTTACACAAACATTTCGTAAGCCTTTTGTAAAAGATACCGCTCACATTTTTGATGTAATGAAAGCCGCGTTGGAATTCAATGTGCGCGTGGTGCCGGTTATAGATGAAGACCATCGCTACCTCGGTTTAATCTCTGCCGAAAGTTGTTTGCGTGCCTTTGCCATTCTCAATTCAGTAAAAGATGCCGGTGGAATTCTGGAACTGGAAATACCGGTGAAAGATTATTTGATGAGCGAAGTAGCGCGCATTGTAGAAGATAACGAAGCAGAAATTCTTTGTTTGTATACCAACATTAATCAGCAGGAACAAAAGGCAGAAATCACCATCAAGCTAAACACTACGGAAGTTTCTGCAATTGTAGCTGCATTCGAACGTTACGAATACGAAGTAAAAGCCATTCATAACGATACCGAGTACACCGAAGATTTGAAAGTGCGCTACGATTCGCTGATGCGCTACCTGAATGTATAGCCGGCTCACGAATTCTCCCTCACTTATTCTTCTATTTTTGCCGCTCGCTAAAATTTAATGAGGGTCCAAAAATTTCTCTTCTTCTTTTTCATTCTTCTTACAGGAATTTCTGATGCACAAGTAGTAACAGAAATTTTTGGAAAAGTAACGGACGCTGCCACCAAAGAACCTATACCTTACGCAAACGTTCGTTTGTATGGCGGGGTTCCGCGTGCAGCAATGACCGACCCGAAAGGAGAATACCGGTTGCGCACTACTGAAAAAATAGATTCCATTGTTTTCTCTTCCATCGGTTACCGCACCAGAAACGTTGCGATTAAACGAGGTGGCATGTTGGAATTGAATATAGCGATGGGTTCTGACGAATTAAAGCTGACAGAGATTACCGTAAAAGCCGGAAAGAAAAAAAAGCGCGTAATTGATACTACCGCTAATTATGTTTTTTATCAGGTGCTTAAACATAAAGACCAGAACCGCGAGAATAATTTCGTGAGTTACAAATACGAAAGCTACGACCGGTTCCAGATTTCGCTGTTGAATCCCGGACAGAAGTTTCAAAATTTCTTTTTGTTCAAACCTTTCCGGTTTGCTTTTGAAAACAAAGACACCACCGAAACCGGCAGCATGTATATCCCCGGTGTAATTAAAGAAACGGTGAGCGATGTGTATTTCCGTTCGCACCCGCGAAAGCAGGAACGGGTTTTTGTGAAGGGAGAAAAGATGACCGGTATTGATAACCCTTCCATTTACCGTTTAGTAGATGTGGAGTTTCAGGAAACCGACCCGTATAACAATCTGTATTATTTTGCCCGAACGTATTTCAGCGCGCCCTTCGCGCCTATTGGTTTAGGCTCCTACTATTTCTATTTGACTGATACGGCCAAGCTTGACGGAAGGATTTCTTACAAACTGCATTTCGTTGGAAAAACAAAAGAAGATTTGGCGCTGAAAGGTTACGCTTGGATTGATTCCGCTACCTGGGCTATCCGTTATATTCAGTTTCGCCCGAATGAAAAAGCGAATCTGAATTTCGTTAATGAATACGATGCAAAAATTGATTTCACTTTAGTGAACGGTAAATACTGGATGAAGAGCCGCGAAGAAATGAACTCGGTAGGTTCGCTATTTAAGAAGAAAAACAGGCTGGGTTTATTTATACAGAAATTGGTAGAGAAGAAAAATTTCGACACGAATATTCTTTTCGCTGACACCATTTTTGCCGGACCGGAAGAACGGATTTTGTTAGACAGTGCGAGAACACGCAGCAAAACATATTGGGACACCGTCCGCTTCTCTCCTCTCAGTAAAACACAGGAACAGGTTTTTGTCATATCCGATACTATTAAAAAAGTTCCTGCATGGAAAGCGTATCAGTGGTTCGGTGTTTTCTTTACTACTGCTTTTGCCGATGCAGGCCCGCTGAGTATAGGACGCGTATTGAACTTTGCCAGCAAGAATAATATAGAAGGCTGGCGTGCGCGATTTGGTTTTGAAACCAATCCACGGTTTTTTAAACGCGGCACACCGGTCAACAATTTTTTCAGAACGTTTTACTTTACCACTTACGCTGCTTACGGCTTTAAAGACAGAGACTGGAAGTACCTCGCCTTAATGCGTATTAATCTTCCGCGTAAAAACGAAAGGTGGCAATCGCTCGAAGCTTACTACCGGTACGATATAAAAGTAGCCGGTCAGGATGAAAGCCAAACGCTTTTGACCTTCGATAACATTGTTACACTTATCAGCGGCAAGGTACTTAGCAAGGCCATGAAGGTGCGCGAGTTCAATGTGAATTATGAAAAGGACTGGATGAAAGATTTTTCTACTATCATAGGCATGAACGAAAAAACATTCTATGATGTGCCGGGGGTGTCAGATTTTTCGCATTACGAAAACGGAATTCTTACACCGGTACCTAATTTTAATGTAACCGAGTTTATGGTAGATGCGCGCTACTCGCCTAAAACTTTATTTACTACCGGTGTGTTTTACCGGTACTTCGCCACCACTAAACATCCGGTGGTGATGTTGCGCTATGTGGCGGGTATTGCAAATATTCAAGGCGACCATTTCAATTATCACAACCTTCAGTTTACACTCAAGCAACGGTTGTTTTCTGCTATCGGGTTTACTAATTACTCTTTTAAAGCCGGTAAGATTTTTGGCAGAGTGCCTTACACCGCTGCTTATCTTACTCAAGGAAATCTGGGAATACTGTTAGATAAATTCAACTATAACCTCTTGCGCGATTTTGAGTTTGTAACCGACCAATACGCACAGCTTTGGATAGAGCATCACTTCAACGGATTTTTCTTCAACAAAATTCCGGGCTTCAACAAACTGAAGCTACGCGAAGTCATCATCTTTAAAAGTTTGATTGGAAATTTCAGTAAGAAGAATTCGGGAGTGCTTACCGTTCCCGCTGGGCTTACTTCACCGGCACCGGTGCCTTATGTGGAAGTAGGTTTTGGAATTGAAAACATTGCTTACCTCTTCCGCGTAGATTTTCTGTGGCGCGCCACTTACCGCAATACCGGAGGACAGAATTGGGGAGTAAAGTTTATTTTGAAGCCAAGTTTCTAAAATTTTAGATTTTAGATTGCTGATTTTAGATTAAAATACAAAACGAGAAGAGCAGCATTTGGTATTACTATTCACTATTAACCATTCACTATTATCTTAGCCCCATGATTGCCATTTTCGGAAAGACCTTCAACAAAAATAATGCAGCTCATGCACAAGCATTATTCGATTATCTGGAAAAGAAAAAAATGAAGTATGTGGTGGAGAAAAATTTTCTCCAGATGATGAGAGACGAAATGGATTTGAAAGCCGATGCCGATACGTTTTCTAATTTTAATGACATTAAGAAAGATACTGATGTAGTGTTCAGCATGGGCGGTGACGGAACTATTCTGGATGCGGTAGTAATGATTCAGGAAAGCGAGATTCCTATTCTCGGTATCAACTTTGGTCGGTTGGGCTTTTTGGCAAGTTTAGGGAAAGACCAAATTCACGCTGCTGTAGATGCTATTGAAAAAGGCAGCTACATGATTGACAAGCGCACGCTCATTCAACTGCAAACCAATAAGCCATTGTTTGAAGACAGCATTGCACTGAACGATATGACCATTCAGCGAAGAGACCAGAGCAGTATGATTACCGTAAACGCTTACCTGAATGGCGAACTACTGAACACTTATTGGGCAGATGGTTTAATTATTGCCACACCCACCGGCAGCACCGGCTATTCGCTCAGTTGTGGCGGACCAATTATTTATCCAACATCGAACAACTTTGTAATTACACCGGTGGCACCGCACAACTTAAACGTGCGCCCTATGTTGGTGAATGATGATGCGATACTTTCATTTGAAGTAACCGGACGGGGAGATAGTTTCCTCTGCACCCTTGATGCACGGCACAAAGCCATTGATTCTACTTTTCAATTAGCGGTTAAGAAAGCTCCTTTCCACGCCAATATTGTGCGCTTGACCGACCAGAGTTTTCTCACAGCCCTTAAGACTAAACTGAATTGGGGAAGTGATACGCGGAATTAAAAAGCAGTATAGAAACGGCATATCTATTTAGTCCCTGCACTTACGCTTTGCACTTAGCGCAAATAATGTTTACTTCACACTCCTAAACCAAAACAAATTACACATGAAAAAATTTTTACAAACTATGTTCTTGGTAGCTCTCCTGATGGGTGCTGTTACCACACAAGCACAGGTAAGATACTTAAATGAAGTATTTACCGATGTGCAAGTAGACACCGGAATTACTTACGGCCAGAACTACGAATTCTTTTCCGGCTTTGCCACTCTTAAACCGCTTGTAATGGATGTTTACCGTCCGGTAGGCGACACGGCAACTAACCGCCCTGTTATTTTTCTTTCGCACAACGGCTCTTTCTTACCCGAAGCACTTACACATGCCTTAATCGGTCTGTGCTTTAGCGGAAGAACCGATTCATCAACAGTAGAAATGTGCAAGCGTTTTGCGCGCAGAGGTTATGTAGCCGTTTCGTTCGATTACCGCCTAGGCTGGAGTGCAACTTCGAGCGACCAGATAACCCGTACCAAAACAATTATCCAAGCCGTTTACCGCGCCATGCAGGATGCTAAAACGTTGGTGCGCTATTTCAAAAACGATTACGCTAACAACAGCAACTCGTACGGTATTGATACCGGTAAGATTGTAATTGGCGGAACCAACTCAGGTGCATATGTAGCCTTAGCGGCAAGTTCTTTGAACGACCCTTCTGAAGTTAACTCTATCAAATTTGTAGATGTAAACGGTCCGTTTATTAAGCAAGATACTTTGGGCGATTTTGATGGCTTTGGTGGTTTCCAAAACCACGATAATTATCCTGGTATTTCTTCGCGCTTCCAGTGTGTGCTTTCGTTAGGCGGTGCAGTGGGCGACACTTCATGGATTCAGCCGGGCGAAACTCCGATTCTTGCTTTTCACGGTGTAAACGAATCGAGCACAAAATATAACACGGGTATTGTAAATACTTCTACTGGTCAGCCGGTAATTGAAGTAAGCGGTCCCGGTGATTTTATGCCATATGTAGATGCAAAAGGAAACAACGATGTATTCAAACCGAACAACTTCGACCAAGGTCCTCCAAATCAAAACAGCCTTCTTCAACAAACCACTTCTATCGAAGGTCTTTATCCTTTCTACGGTCGTAAATTTGAACCGTGGAACTGGTATGATACTACCTGCTACAATAATTCAGCAGCTATGTTGAACCTCAATCCGGGTTCATCTATCACCAGCGGAAATAAATACGTAGATACTATCATGGGCTATGTGTCACCGCGCTTATATAAATTGTTAATTAACTCAGCTTATGTTGGGCCAACCGGCATTAATGAAATTGGTGCTAACGCAGCATTGCAGGTATATCCAAATCCGGCATCTTCTGAACTGAACGTTTCTGTAAGTTCAAACCAATATCCTATTTCAAACATTCGTATGTATGATGTTACAGGTAGAATGACGAAAGAAATTACCGGAGTAAATGCAAATACAAAATCGATAGATGTAACAGGTATGACTACCGGCATTTATCTTATTACCATTAAACTTACTGATGGAGCAACGGCTACCCGCAAAGTAGCTATTGAGAAGTAAGAACTGAATTAACCCGATTTATGAAACAGCGCAGAAGATTCTTCTGCGCTGTTTTTTTTGTGCGGTTTAACGGAACACGGTTGATGGCAATAAAATATTTTCACCATCCACCGAAATAGTTAAGTTTGTTATGAAACAATTAAACAATCATTATGAACAGAATTTTACCTCTTACAATCGCTCTCTGTTTTTTCATTACACAATCTTTTTCGCAGTGTTCCGAAACTAATCAACCCAAGGTTCTTTTGGTGGGTGATAGCTGGGCGTTTTTCATGAACACCGAATCTACCATTAACAGTGTTTTTAAAACCTGGGGTTTTTCTAATTACAAGTTTATATCTAACGCTACGCTTGCCGTAAACGGAGCCCAGACCGATGACGTCATGAAAGCTTCGGTTCAAAATGAAATTCAAAATCAACTTAATGCGAATCCTTCTATTGAAGTGGTTCACTTAAGTATAGGCGGAAACGATTTTTTGGGCGATTGGAAGGTGAGCATGACACAAGGGCAAACAGATACTTTAAGAGATGCTGTTTTCGAACGGCTTGATTCTATTATACGGTTTATCAAATCGTGTAAGCCGGGCATCCATGTTTTATGGAGCGGTTATGTGTATACTAATTTTCAGGAAGTAATTGACGGAGCCAGTGGAGTAGGCTCTGCTAATCAGTTTTATAATACTTGGGAAGGAATGGAATTTCCTACCGCTTTGCAGTTGAATACGCTTCAAAACAACCAGTCGGCACAGATGTCAACTTATGCTGCCAACGACCCGCAAGTGGAGTATATAGAGGCAAATGGTTTGATGCAATATCTTCGTGGGCAGCTTACTCCTTTGGAAGTAGCACCGGGAGGCACCTATGCACCGCTTTCTGTTCCTATGCCTTTGGGCGACCCTAACTATCCATCTCCGCAAACAACCATGCGCGATTATATTTTCTTTAAAGATTGCTTCCACCTTTCTACACAGGGTTACAAAGATTTAGTGTCGTACCAAACCCAAAAATTTTACCACAAGTTTTTGATGGACGATTTGTATTTATTGTCTGACTCAACTCAAACAGGTTCGGTTTCTTCTACCGGAACTGTTTCGGCTACTCCTTATATTGGAACCACAAGCGGTGAAAGTTTTGCTACCGTGCTTTCGTTTAACACCACGGCTATGGCAGATACTACTTTAAAGAAGGCGAGTTTGTTTTTAAGAAGAAAAGCATTAACCGGAACTAACCCTATCAACGGAACTTTAGAAGTGAAAGTGAAAAACGGAAACTTCGGAACTACAGTAAATGTTGAAGCCGCAGATTTTAGCGCAGCAGGTGACGCGAACGGCACTCCATGTTTATTTGGTTCCAACTCTGCCAATGGCGATTGGATTCGTTTAGACTTACCGGTTTCTATTCTTGCGCAAATAAACAATGCTACGCCTACACAGTTCATTGTTTCTTCGCCAGGCGGTACTTCGGGCAAAACAGAATTCTACGATGCCACTAACCCTGAGTTTGCACCGGTGTTGAATCTTGTTTACGGACAAACACCATCTGGCATTAATGAAAGCAGTGAGGCTAAGCCATTTAACATCTACCCTAATCCAACAACAGGCAAATTGATGATTGAAACAGAAGGCGAAACGATTACGCATTTAGAGGTAATCAACCTGCTGGGCGCAGTTGTTCTGCAACCGCAAATGCAACAAAACACTATTGATATTTCTTCGCTTTCTACCGGTATGTATTTATTGAACATTACTACCAAAAACGGAAAGGTTTCACAAAGAGTATTTAAAGACTAATTACATATAAACGAGATTTTGAAAGCCGTTCCATATTTTGGAACGGCTTTTCTTTTTGTATTTCATTCGCTAATTATCACATTCGCACATTCTCAAATTGGTATTATGTCTCCTCTCGCGCGTAAAGTTGTCGGCTCCTGGTTATTGATTGGCTGTGTCATGGTTTTTTTTCAAGTGATTGTTGGAGGTGTTACGCGCTTAACCGAATCGGGTTTATCCATCACGCAATGGAAGCCGCTTAAGGGAATTGTTCCCCCGCTCAACGAAACAGAATGGAATGCCGAGTTTGAACTCTACAAACAGAAAGTGCAATACAAAACCATTAATGAAGGAATGGAGTTGAGTGAGTTTAAATGGATTTTCTTTTGGGAATATTTTCATCGGTTCTGGGCGCGCTTTATGGGTTTTGTATTCATTATTCCATTCGCGTTTTTTGTTTTGAAGGGATGGATCGACAAAAACTTCTTCCGCAAAATTGGTGTGCTGCTCTTGTGGGGCGGATTGATTGGTGTGTATGGTTGGATAATGGTAAAGATCGGACTCACCGGTATGTTTGTTCCACCGGTTCATCTGTCCATACATTTAATTCTCGCGCTAAGTTTGTTTGCGTATTTGATATACATGACACTTTCTGTTTATAAGCCCAACTACTCTATCGTCAATTGTCAATCGTCAATCGTCAATCTCGCTTACGCAATTCTCATCCTTCTCTTCCTCCAAATCTTTCTCGGAGGAATTGTATCAGGAATGAAAGCAGGCTTAGCCTATCCCACCTGGCCTGATATGAACGGAGAAATAATTCCATCTGCCTTGTTTACTGAAAAAGCAACCACCGTTGGTTTTGTGAATTACAATGCGCAAGATTTTTGGGGCAGAACATTCATTCAGTTTGCGCACCGGTTCACGGCTTACACTCTTGTGATTCTTGTGGCAGTTTTCTTTTTCAAGAGCAGAGACATTACATCCGATAAATATTTCAAACTCGGTTTAAATCTGTTTCCGGTTATTGTTTTGCTGCAAGCGGTTATTGGAATACTTACCGTGCTGAACTGTCTAGGAAAAATTCCGGTGTTTTATGGAGTGCTTCATCAGGCAGGTGCCATGCTTTTAATTGCAGTAACTGTTTTTGTTATTTTTCATCTTCAATCGAAAGTTGAGAAAACAAATTCATGAGCGAAAAGAAAAGCCCCTTCATTACTTACTTTATAATTGTTATTGCCGCGCTCGGTTACTTTGTAGATATCTACGACCTCATTCTTTTTAATGTAGTAAAGAAAGAAAGCTTAGAAATGATAATGACCGGTGCCTCGCCCGAGGTTTTAAAAAGCACCGGCATTTTTCTTTTCAATATGCAAATGCTGGGCATGGTGCTGGGCGGTTTGCTTTGGGGAGTTTGGGGCGATAAGAAAGGACGGCTCTCTGTTTTATTCGGTTCCATTCTTCTTTATTCTGCCGCTAACATTATTAATGCCTTTGTAACTACCGTTCCCATGTATGCTATTGTGCGTGTAATTGCGGGCATTGGTCTTGCCGGTGAGTTGGGCGCAGGAATTACACTCGTAAGCGAAACCATGAGCAAAGAAAAACGCGGTTATGGAACTATGATTATAGTTTCGTTCGGTGCGCTTGGTGCAGTAGCGGCTGCGTTGGTGGGTGCAAACGGGCAAGCACTCGGAAATTTTCTCGGTGGAATTTTCAACGCCACTTTTGCCAACTGGCAGGTGGCTTATATACTTGGTGGGGTGATGGGGCTTTGTCTTCTTCTTCTCCGCGTGGGCACTATAGAATCTGGAATGTTCCGCAACATTCAGCAGAGCGAAGTAAGCAAGGGCGACATTCGTATGTTGTTCAACAACAAAGAGCGGTTCTTTAAATATCTCAACTGTATCCTAATTGGTTTGCCTATCTGGTATTTCATTGGTTTAATTGTGGCCAACAGCGAATTAATTTGGGCGAAAGATTTACAGGTGCAAGGCAAAGTAGTAAACGGCACGGCACTGATGTATGCGTATATCGGCTTAAGCGTGGGCGATGTGTTCAGCGGCTTAATAAGTCAGATTTTGCGCAGCAGACGAAAAGTGGTTTTCATTTACCTTGCCTTGAGCATAGTGCTGATGACTTACTATCTGTTTTTTGCCACCGGAATTTCGCTGCAGGGTTTTTACATACTTAGTTTTTTTGTGGGTTGCGCCACCGGCTACTGGGCAATTTTTGTAACCATTGCTGCCGAGCAGTTCGGCACAAACATCCGCTCAACCGTAACTAACACTACACCTAATTTTGTTCGCGGCTCTGTGCCGCTGATTACTCTGTTGTTCCAGTTTCTTACGGCACATTTACACAGCAACATTCTTAGTGCTTTTATTCTTGGCTTGCTTTGCCTCGGGCTTTCGCTTTGGGCTATATCAAGAGCTAAAGAAACTTTTGCAAAAGATTTAGACTATACAGAGCAGTATCCTTAACTAAAAAAATGACTAATTATTTTCAGAAGAAATATTTTTTCCTTTAAAGTTAAATGTATGGCGCCACCGGTAACTCTTTTTTGAAATATTTTAATGCATGCCGGTTACCTGGTACGGAATAACATGCAGACGGAGGACTTGGAATTGTATTGCATTTTCTCCATCACAAGTTCATGTTTCTTATATATTGCAACTTCACCAAACTACTTAAACCCATGTTTACCCAATCCAACTATTTAATTAAACAGGAATTTGCGCTATTTAAACTTACCAGCAAATACTTTATTAATGACCCGGAGAGCAACAACATCATTGCCATTGCAGAAGAAAATATTAGTGCCTTACAAAAATATTCACGTCTGCTTATTAAAAAGCAGTTCTTTGGAACTACTGTAGAAATTAAAGATGCCGCATCGCAGCAAATTATCTACACTATTAAGAAGTCCGGGTTCTTTGCACCTAAAGTTGAAGTGCGAGATGCTTCCGGAAACAGCATTGGTTATTTCAAAAGCAAAGTATTTTCCCTTAAAGGTATGTTTGATGTATTCACGAGTGACAATACTAAACTGGCTGACGTAACCGGAGAGTTTCTGAGTTGGAACTATACCTTTAAAGATGTAACCGGCAAGCAACTTGGTGTGGTTACAAAAAAATGGTCGGGCATTGGCAAAGAATTTTTTACCAGCTCCGATAATTACATGATAAGTATTGACGAATCGGTAAAAGGAAACAGCAACATTATGGCTCTTTTAATAATTGCAGGGCTGGCAATTGATATTGTTTATCGCGAGAGAAACTGATAGAATTCACTGGTTTTTACGTTCCAAACATTTTTTTGGCAAAGGGCGGGATGTTTTTACTTTCGCACCACATTTAAAACCAAAAAGACATGTCAAACATCGCAGAAAGAGTAAAAAAAATTATCGTAGATAAGTTGGGTGTGGAAGAAAGCCAGGTTACCCCTGAGGCAAGCTTTACCAACGACTTAGGTGCCGATTCGTTAGATACGGTGGAGTTGATTATGGAGTTCGAAAAAGAATTCAATCTCTCTATTCCTGACGAGCAGGCAGAAACGATTGGCACCGTTGGGCAAGCCATCGAATACCTTGAAAAAACGGTAAGTAAGTAATAGTTCTTTTATAGAACAGTAAACGGCTTCGATTTTAATCGGAGCCGTTTTTATTTTGCAAAAACCTGCTCTATAAATGAACGCTTAGTTTTTCATCTTCGCGCCTGAATGAATAAGTCTCTCCGCGCGCATCTTTTTCTTTTTATTGTCAACCTGTTTTACGGAGCAGGCTTTACAGTTTCTAAACTGGTAATGCCGGAGTTCATTAAGCCCTTTGGCTTCATTTTCATTCGCGTTTCTATTACTACTACTTTGTTTTTCATTCTCCACCGGTTTTGGTTAGATGAAAAAATAGAGAAGAAAGATTTTCTGTTGCTGATGGTGTGCGGCATGTTTGGCGTAGTCATTAATCAGGAAATGTTTTTTGCAGGACTGAGCATTACCACACCCATCAATGCCGCATTGATTATGATAATGACTCCGATTCTTGTTTTTGTCATTTCATTTTTCTTGAACCACGAAAAAGCAACCTGGCAAAAAATACTCGGACTTGTTCTGGGTTTAAGCGGTGCGTTGGTCATTCTTGCAGGAAGAGGATTCAATTTTTCCAGCGATACTTTATTGGGCGATTTATTCATCCTCATCAACGCCACTTCGTACGCTATCTATCTGGTAATCGTTCGCCCGCTGATGAAAAAATATCATCCGCTTACGGTGGTGAAATGGGTTTTCTTCTTCGGGCAAATACCGGTTACTGTAATGGGCGTTCAACAGTTCAACCAAATTGAATGGTATACCTTCTCTACACAAACCTGGATTGCAGTAGCCTTCATTATTATCTGCACTACTTTTCTCGCCTACCTGCTAAACATGCTTGCGCTGCGCGAAGTACATTCGAGTGTAGTAGGCGCATACATTTATCTGCAACCAATTCTCGCTACCATCATTTCTATTTCGTTAGGCAAGGATGAAATCACTTTCGAAAAAATTCTTTCTGCGGTTTTAATCTTCAGCGGAGTTTATCTGGTTTCGTTTGCCGGTAACATTAAAATGTTCAACAAGCCGAAAGAAGAGCCGGATAGCGATGATATGATTCTGGAGTAAAAGCACCGGCATCAGCGTTTCAATGTATTTTCTACATTCGCCCCATGCTAAAATCGATGACCGGCTTTGGAAAAGCCAGCGGACAAATTGACGAACGAACCGTTAATGTTGAGATAAAATCGCTCAACAGCCAGAAAGGTCTTGACCTGAGCATTAAGCTACCAAGCAAATACCGCGAATATGAATATGCGCTCCGCAATAAAGTAACCGGTGTTTTGCAACGCGGCAAAATTGATGTTTACATCACGCTTGAACACAACACTGCTTCAAGCGAACTATCGTTAAACAGAGAATTGATTAAATCTTACTTCGAAGAATTTAAGGCTATTGCCGATGAAATAGGTGCGAGCACGGAAAATCTTCTTCCTACCATTTTAAAAATGCCCGATGTAATTGGTGAAAGCCATGAAGAAGCGAGCGAGGATGAATTAAAGCGCATCGAAGAAATTTTAGGAAAGGCAATAGGTGAAGTGGAATCTTTCAGAGTTATCGAGGGCAAATCTTTAGACACGGAGTTGACTTTGCGAATCACCAACATTGTAAACCTTTCCGCTGACTTGAGTTCGGAAGATAAACGCAGAGTGAAAGAGATTCGTGAGCGTTTAAAAAACAACCTCGACACGTTTGTGCAGAAAGATAAGATTGACCAAAACCGTTTTGAGCAGGAAGTAATTTACTACATCGAAAAACTTGACATCACCGAGGAACTAACGCGCTTGAAATCGCATTGCGATTATTTCAAAATCTGCATTGCCGATAAAGAAGAATTGAAAGGTCGTAAACTCAATTTTATTGCGCAGGAATTGGGAAGAGAAATAAATACTGTTGGCTCTAAAGCGAATGATGCGGTGATGCAAAAGATTGTAGTGAATATGAAAGATGAACTGGAGAAAATAAAAGAACAAACAAACAACATACTTTAAGCCATGTCGGGACATTCATTTACACGGGTTTTAATTCCACCAAGAAAATTAGTGATTATAACCGCTCCGAGCGGGGCAGGAAAATCTTCTATCGTAAAAAAATTATTGCAGCATAATCCCGCCCTAGCGTTTTCGGTTTCGTGCACTACGCGCGAGAAAAGAACCGGAGAAGACCACGCAAGTCATTATCATTTTATTTCCGTTGATGATTTCAAACAGAAAATTGCATCCAACGCATTTGTTGAATACGAAGAGGTGTATCCAGGCAAGTTCTACGGCACATTAAAGGTAGAGATGGAAAAGATTTGGAACCAGCGGAAAGTAGTAGTGTTTGATATTGATGTAAAGGGCGCATTGAATCTGAAAAAGCAATTCGGCAATGATTGTCTTACAATTTTTATTGCCCCGCCTTCTAAAGAATCGCTCATTAACCGTTTGAAAAACCGCGGAACAGAAGATGCGAAAAGTTTGAAAGCAAGAATCAAACGCAGCGAAGAAGAATTAACCTATGCAGACAAGTTTGATAAGATTGTTGTGAACCACGATTTCGATACCGCCTATATGCGCGTTAAAAATAACATCACCAGTTTTTTGAAACCGCAAACACAACACGTTCATTAATTTGGTTTTTAAAAAAGAGAAGCTACATTCAATTTGCAAATGGAAACACTCGTCACATCAGGGGTAGAAGTTCAGGTGGAAACTATTTTCCAGCCCGAGCATTCTAATATTTTGAAGAGTGAGTTTTTCTTTGCTTACCACATCACTCTTTTCAACCACAACAATTTTACTATTCAGCTATTGAGAAGGAAATGGAAAATCACCGATTCTAATTTTGACAAACGATTAGTAGAAGGCGATGGTGTAGTTGGTCGCCTGCCCGTGTTATATCCCGGTGATTCTTTTCAATATGTATCCGGCTGTAATTTGCTTACAGCAATCGGTAAAATGGAAGGTGTTTACATTTTCGAAAACAAACAGGAACGAAAAGAGTTTGATGTAAAAATTCCCGCGTTTAAATTGATTGCTCCGGTAATTCTCAATTAAGATTTGCCACGTCCTTTTCATAAGGCATAAACACAAAGCTGGCATTATCATCCTCAGCCACAAACACACACATAAACTCCGCAGGATTTTTATACGCTTTAATAAAGTCGTTTGCTTTCTCACGAATCACTACTCCCTTACTTACAAATTCTTCGAGGTGCGATGCGTTGAAATTCCAGCTAATATCAAAGTCAGCACGGTTTACAATTGGCAAACCTAAGTCCACATCATTCTCTCCGCGTATAGCAACAAAAATCGGATACTTGGTTACATCGCCACGCACCATACCGGTTGAAATCTGCCGGATGTAGTCGCGACAAATTTCTAAATCATCATGTAGCGACTTGTATATTTCTTCGTCAAGATTCATAAAAGCATTGATTCAAATACAAGTTTAGAAGTAAAATGATAAATACAAAATCTGTCTTCGATCAACTCTTCAATCGCAGTTCAGCCACATTCTCAATATGTGTGGTATGCGGAAACATGTCGACCGGTTGCACTCGAACTACTTCATATTTTTCAGAAAGCAATTGCAGGTCGCGCGCCTGCGTAGCAGGGTTACAACTCACATAAACAATCTTCGGTGCTTCTAATTGTAAAAGCATTTTCACTACATCTTCATGCATGCCTGCGCGTGGCGGGTCGGTTATCACCACATCAGGCTTACCGTTTGTTGCAATAAATTCAGGCTTCAACACCATGCGCATATCGCCTGCATAAAAAGTGCAATTGTCAACTAAGTTCAGTTTGGCATTTTCTTTTGCATCTGCAATAGCAGCTTCTATTAATTCAACACCCACCACACGTTTACATGAATCGGAAACATAAAGCGCAATACTTCCTACACCGGTATATAAATCATAAACCACATCATCGGATTTCAGCGCGGCAAAGTCTTTTGTTATATCATACAACACTTTTGCCTGCACCGAATTGGTTTGGAAAAAACTTTTTGTTCCAATCTTAAACTGATAGTTACCGAGTTGCTCAATGATATAAGCATTGCCTTTATAAACTTTCGGCTCCAAGTCGTAGATAGTATCGTTGCGCTTGCCGTTGATGACATATTGCAGCGAAGTAATTTGCGGAAACGTTTCGTTTACATATTTCAGCAATGCGTCAATCTTTTCTTCATCGCTTTCATAAAATGCAATAAGCACCAATATTTCTCCGGTAGATGTTGTGCGAATCATCAGGTTTCGCAACAAACCGCTTTGGTCTTTCAGATTAAAAAATGTGTGGCCGTTCTTCAATGCAAATTCCTTTACCGCAAGTCTTATTTGATTGGATGGGTCTGCTTGCAGCCAGCATTTTTCAATATCAATTACTCCCGAAAAACTTCCCGGCACATGAAAGCCCAAAGCATTGCGATGCTCATACGTTGTTCCACTTTTAATTTCTGTTTCAGTCAACCAACGTCTATCGGTAAAAGCAAATTCTAATTTGTTGCGGTAGAAGAAATTTCTTTCGCAACCCAACACATCCGGCATTTGCGGGAAATCAATTTTGCCAATTCGCTCAAAAGCATCGGCTACAATTTTCTTTTTGAATTTCATTTGCTCGGCATAACTAATGTGCTGCCATTTACAGCCACCACAAACGCCAAAATGCTGACACTCTGCTTTTATCCGAAGTGGCGATACTGTTTTCAATTCTGCAATTACCCCTTCGGTAAAACTCTTTTTGCTTTTGCGAACTTCCACATCTACCACATCACCAGGCACCGCCTTCTCTGCAAAAATCACTTTGCCTTCAATGCGCGCAATCCCCATGCCTTCGCTGCTCATATCCGTAATTACCACATCGCTCAAAATTTTCCTCGGCTTATTCTTCATGCGGGTAAAAATAGTTTTTGAGATAAGAAGTAAGCCACGAATTACACGAATTGAACAACCTTATGTATTTAAAAATTCGTGTAATTCGTGGCGTTAATTTTTCATTTTGTCCTCCCAATTCTGCATTTCCTCCGCTGTTAAAAAAAACTAACTTCGCCCCTCATTAAAAAAGGCAGATAATATTTGCCACAATCAAAAAATAAGACCCAATATGAAGAAGCATTTTGCAGTAGTTTCTCTCTCCCTGTTTTTAGTTTCCGCTTTTGCACAAACCAGTACCGATACCCGCACCCTTTTTACAGCCGGTGGCGATAAGGTTACGGTGAGCGATTTCCAATACGTTTACAACAAAAACAACGTCAACAATCAGGCTGATTACAGCGAAAAATCGTTACGCGATTATTTAAATCTTTATGAAAACTTCCGCCTTAAAGTAAAAGAGGCCGAAGCACTTCACTTAGATACTATCAGCAGTTTAAAAACTGAATTGGAAGGCTACAGAAAACAACTCGCTAAATCGTATTTAACCGATCGCGAAATTTCAGACAAGTTGATTACTGAAGGTTACGAGCGTTCAAAGACAGAAATAAACGCCAGCCACATTTTGGTAAAGTGCGATGAAAACGCAAACCCCGCAGATACTCTTGCCGCTTTCAAAAAAATTCTTGCGCTAAAGAAACGCCTGGATAAAGGTGAAGTTTTTGAGAAAGTTGCAAAAGAAAATTCAGAAGACCCTTCGGCAAAAACTAACGAAGGAAATATTGGTTGGTTTACCGTATTCGGAACTATTTATCCATTTGAAACTGCTGTTTACAATTTGAAGCCTGGCGAAACTGGTATTACACCGGTCCGCACCGAGTTTGGATATCACTTGGTAAAAGTAAATCAGGTTCGTTCTGCACGCGGGCAAGTTCATGTGGCGCATTTGCTGATTCGTTTCCCTGAAAATGCAACACTGGCACAAAAAGATTCTGTGAAAAAACAAATTGAGAATGTATATGGACTTATCTCTTCCGGAAAACTCCCTTTTGAAGAGGCGGTCAAGACTTTCTCGGATGATAAAGCAACCCGTGTAAAAGGCGGAGAATTGCAGTGGTTCGGTTCGGGAACTTCTATCAGGATGGTTCCGGAATTTGAAGATGCTGCCTTTGGCTTGCAAAAAGATGGTGATATCACCAAACCGGTGATGACCCAATTCGGCTGGCATATTATTAAGCGTTTGGAAAAACGCGAAATGCCTTCGTTTGCTGATGCAAAAGCTGATGTTAAAAAGAAAGTAGAAAGAGATTCGCGCTCGCAAGTGGCTAAATCAGTTTTGGTCGAGCGCATTAAAAAGGAAAACGGATTCAGTCAGTTTCCTGATATCAAAAGTAGTTTTGTTTCCAAACTTGACAGTGCCATTTTCAAAGGCAACTGGAGAGCAGACAGCGCACTTCGCACCAGCAGCAAATCATTATTTGTGTTGGCAGGTAAAGATTATACTACTAATGATTTTGCTGATTACATCGAGAAAAACTCAAAGAAGAGAAGCGATAAAAACAAAGACGCTTTACTGAATGAATACTACGATGGTTTTGTAAATGCCAAATGTTTAGAGTATGAAGAAAGCATGTTGGAAACCAAGAAGCCCGATTTTAAAAACCTGATGAAAGAATACAAAGACGGAATTCTTTTGTTTGAACTGATGGACAGAATGGTTTGGACCAAAGCAGTAAAAGATACTACCGGTCTGGAAGCATTCAGAAAAAATAACGAACAGAAATATTTGTGGAACGACCGTGCAGAAGCTGTAATTTTCAACTGCAACGACAAAAAGATTTGTGATGCCGCTTATAAACTTGCAGCTAAAAAATCGCCTGCCGAAATAAAAGCGAAATTGAATAAAGACGGAGAGAAAGCACACATTTCAACTATTGAAGGAAAGTATGAGAAAGGTGCTTATGATGTAGTGGATAAAACAAACTGGAAAGTTGGTTTGAATCCAATTGCAAAACTTAACGACAGCAGCTATCAGTTTATTCTGATTAAACAAATTGCGAAACCAGAACCAAAAACTTTGAAAGAAGCGAAAGGCTATATCGTTTCAGACTATCAGGAATATCTGGAAAAAACATGGTTGGCTGATTTGAGAAAAAAATATCCGATTGAGGTAAATGAACTCGTTTTTACCTCACTCATCAAAAGATAAACGAAAGTCCCCCTCTTATACAGGGGGACAATTTTTTAAATAAGTTCACAACCCAAACTTTCTGCTTGAAAAAGGTTTTCCTTTTTTTTCTTATCGGCTTACTTGCTTCTTGTTCTTTTTTCAAAAAGGAAACAAATACAGATGCTGACGTAATTGCGCGTGTAAACGATGAGTATTTGTATGCATCCGATATTCAGTCGCTCACCAAAGGATTGAAAGGAAAAGACAGTTTGGACGTGCTGAAAAATTATGCAGAAAACTGGGCGAGGAAAAAATTGTTGCTACAAAAGGCAATCGAAAATATTCCGGAAGAAGATGTAGGCATTACAAAAAAAGTAGAAGACTATCGCGAAACGCTTTTGCTGTACGAATATGAGAAAGCACTCATCAACCAAAAATTAGACACTGCTATTAGGCAAAAGGAATTAACCGATTGGTATGAAAAATTAAAAGGTGATTTTTTGCTTGATAATGATGTGTATTTGCTGTTCTTCATAAAGTTAAAACCTGATGCTCCTAATTTAGCCGATGCCCGCAAGTGGATTACAAAGCCAAAAGATGATGAAGACCTTCGCAAAATGGAAGGCTATTGTAAAGAATATGCAACCAGCTATACCATAGACAAAGGCATGTGGTATGAAAAGGAAAATGTTTTAAAGAATTTCCCGGTGGGTGAAGGCGATATAAATTCTTTGAGCAGCTCAAAAACTTTCAGAGAATTCAAAACAGATGAAGGTTCGTGGTTTGTTAAAATTGTGGATGTAATAAAAAAGGATGAACCGGCACCGCTTGAATTTATTCAGGAACAAATGGTTAAAGCAATTATTGAAAAGCGGAGATTACAGCTGGTAGAAAGAGTTTACGATAAAATTTACCAGGATGGTATTAAATCAAAATCGTTTGAAATTTTAGTGAAGTGAAAATGAAAAAGCTGTTCCTTCTTCTTTTTGCTTTTGTCTCTATCAGTTGTGTTGCACAAACTGAAAAGGGGAAATATTTAGTAGGTGGCAGTGCCGATATGAGTATGGCGTTTCAAGGGAAGAACAACAGTTTTAACATGTCGCTCTCTCCGCAGTTCAGTGCGTTTGTAACAAAAGGACTTGCGATTGGCGCGCGCTATTCATTCGGCATCAGCGCATCAAAAACTTTTAATAACAGTACGCAGGAATATGTTTCCGCTACTACTTTTACTTCCGGAATTGGTCCGCTAATTCGCGGTTATGTGGGCAAGAAGCAATTGAAAGGAGTTTTTGCAGCCGGTGCTAATTATCTTACTTCTACCACGCTTCGCAAAAACAATGTGTCAGGTACTAGTGGCTATAACGTTACCGGTTTTGCTGGTGCTGCTTATTTCTTCAATCCGCTTCTTTCACTTGAATTCGGATTGTATGTAACCAATACCGGCTATCAAAACCAGTTGCCTACCACACGTGGCGGATTTTCTGTAGGATTTTTTGTTTTCTTAGACAACAAGAAGAAAGAAAGCGCGTTAATGAACGATTCAAAAGAATTTAAAAAATTAGAATGAAGAATTTACAGAAGATATTTTTAGCGGCATTTTTCTCTCTCGTAATCGGAAGCGTAATTGCACAACCTACACAGATAGATAAAGTAATTGCGGTAGTAGGCGACAACATTATTCTCCATTCGGAAGTTGAAGCGCAGTTTCAGCAAATGATAGCGCAAAATCAGGGAACAGTTGACCCTGATATGCGTTGTGTGATTTTTGATAACCTTTTGCTTGAACGACTTTTTTTAGCGCAAGCCATGTTGGATAGCGTTACAACTACACCTGAAGAAGTAGACGCAGAACTCGACCGGAGAATAAAATATTTCATTTCAGTTTTCAGCTCTAAGGAAAAACTGGAAGAGTATTACGGTAAGTCTATTATTGAATTGAAAGATGATTTCAAGAACGATATAGAGAAGCAATTGCTCAGCGATAAAATGAAAGGCAAAGCCTTTGCCGGTTTGAAAGTTTCACCGGCAGAAGTAAAAGAATTTTTTGAAAAAATTCCGAAGGATAGTGTTCCGTATTTTAATTCAGAATTAGAGTTGGGCGAAATAATTATGCTGCCGAAGGTAAGCGAACAGGAAAAGGAATTGGCTCGTAAAAAATTGGAAGGCATTCGCAACGATATTATTCAGGGAGCAGATTTTTCTGTAAAGGCAATTCAGTATTCAGAAGACCCTGGTTCTTATCTTGATGGAGGAAACCTTGGCATAATAGAGCGGGGTGAACTTGTTCCGGAATTTGAAGCTGTGGCTTACAAATTGAAAGAAGGCGAAATGAGTGATATCGTGGAAACTCCCTTCGGCTATCACCTGATTATTGTAGATGAAAAGCGTGGAGACAAATTGAAAGTGCGCCACATTCTGATTAAACCAAAAGTTACGCGCGTTGATTTAGCTGTAGTACGCGACCGGATGGATAGCATCCTGCATCAGTTAAAAGTGGATTCAATTAGCTGGCGTGAAGCGGTGAATCAGTATTCGGATGATGAACAATCAAAAAGCATTGGCGGCATGATGACCAATCCGAAAAACGGGACTAATTTTTTTGAAAAAGCAGATATTGACGGCACTTTGATTTTTTCTATTGACCGGATGAAGGTTGGAGAATACTCTGATGTTCTTCCTCATACCGTTCAGGACAGAACGGGTGAGCAAAAACAGGGCTACAGAATTATTTGGTTGAAGAGTGAAAGCAAACCTCACCCGGCCAGTTTGGATCAGGATTATTCTAAAATTCAGGCAGCAGCAAAAGCAGAAAAACAACAAAAAGCGTTAGAAGAATGGATGAAGCTGCACCGAGGTAAAAATTTTGTGCGGATTGATGAATCGATGAAGGGTTGTCCGCAGATGAGTAAATGGATAGTGAATTAGTGATTGGTAGATTAGTGAATTTGATAATGAAATTTCTTTCTTTGTTGAAATTGAAATAAACAATAATCGATGTACAATTCTGATGTAGAAGCCTTAGACGCATTCGCCAAAAAATTTACTGAATTAAGAACCGAAGTTGCCAAGATAATTGTGGGACAGGATGATGTGGTGAAAAATATTCTCATTTCAGTTTTCAGCGATGGACATAGTTTGCTGATTGGTGTTCCCGGTCTTGCAAAAACATTAACAGTTCACACCATTGCCGAAGTGCTGGATTTGAGCTTCAACCGAATTCAGTTTACGCCCGATTTGATGCCAAGCGATATTGTTGGCTCAGAAATTTTGGACGAGAACAGAACTTTTCGCTTCAATCGTGGACCGGTATTTGCCAACATTATTCTGGCTGATGAAATAAACCGTACGCCTCCAAAAACGCAATCAGCATTGTTAGAAGCCATGCAGGAGCGCAGTGTAACTATTGCAGGCACGAGACACAAACTTGATTTGCCATTCTTCGTTCTCGCTACACAAAACCCTATTGAGCAAGAAGGAACATATCCTTTGCCGGAAGCACAGCTTGACCGGTTTATGTTTTCTATCAATTTAGATTACCCAAGTTATGAAGAGGAAATTCAGGTGGTAAAAAATACTACTTCAGGAATCAAATCATCGGTAAGTAAAAAAATGAGTGCTGCTGAGATTCTTTATTTCCAGCAACTGATTCGCAAAATTCCTATTGCAGATAATGTATTGGAGTATGCGGTTAAGTTGGTGAACAGCACGCGACCTAATCAACCAAACTCTCCTAAGTCTGTAAATAATTATATCAGTTGGGGAGCCGGTCCGCGCGCTTCGCAATATTTGGTGCTTGGTGCAAAATGCAATGCGGCCATAAAAGGAAAATATTCACCTGATATTGAAGACGTGCAACAAGTGGCATTACCGGTTCTTCGTCACCGTGTTTTCAAGAACTATAAAGCAGAAGCACAGGGCTTGAGTATCGACACTATTATTTCTGAATTGTTCTGATTTTTTCGAGCAACACTTCGGCAATTCTTTTTTTGCTTTCGTGTGTCCAACCCGCGATATGCGGAGTGAGAAGTATTCTGTTCTCTGAGATTAATTCTTCAAAATCTTTCTTCTCGCTTTCGTTAAGCGAATTCAACTTTTCATTTTCAAAAACATCAAGTGCCGCGCCAATTACTTTTCCTTCATTCAATGCACGAAGTAAATCTGCTGTTCGCAAAACTTTGCCGCGACTGGTATTGATGAGCCAGATTGGCTTTTTAAAAGAAGAAAGAAACGTATAGTCAATCATGTATTTCGTTTTCTCTGCAAGCGGCAGATGCACACTCAAAATATCGGCTTGCTCAAAGATGGTTTCTAACGAAGATTCGTTTTCAAAACCATGCAGGTATTTATCATACGCAAGAATCTTTACATCAAACCCTTTCAAAATTTTTGCAAACGCTTGTGCGGTATTTCCATAAGCAATTAGCCCGATTGTTTTACCCGCAAGTTCATACCCGCGATTCTCTTCACGCTTCCATTCCTTATTTCTAAGTTCTTTATCTGCTTTAGAAATATTGTTCAGCAAGTTCAACAACATTCCAAGTGCGTGTTCTGCAACAGAGTTTCTGTTTCCTTCGGGTGAGTTAAATACAATTACACTTTTCTGTTTGGCGTAATCCAAATCGATAACCTCCAAACCCGAACCGGCACGGCAAACAAATTTGAGTTTAACTGCGCGGTCAAGTAAGTCTTTACCGGCATAAATTTTACTGTTTATTACCAAGCCTTCGTAATCAGGAATAATTTCTAAAACTTCTTCAGCAGAAATAGCAGGCCGATAATCCACTGCAAAACCATCTTGCTCCAATCCTTCTTTTAGTAAAGAATGAAGTTCATCGGTGATGAGAATTTTCTCTTTCATCACTTTGCTGCTTGAATCAGGTTGGTTAATTCAAAAAACTGCGCTACCGAAATTTGCTCGGGACGAAGATTGAAAACATCGTTTCCTGCAATTTCTTTTCCACCGGTAAATTCTTTCAAACTGTTGCGCATGGTTTTTCTGCGCTGATTGAAAGCGGCTTTCACTATTCGCTTAAATAGAACTTCATCGCAATTTAGTTCCTTCTCTTTCTTTCTTGTTAATTGAATAATACCGCTCATTACTTTCGGTGGCGGGTTAAAACATTCGGGAGCTACATCAAACAGGTAATTGCAATCGTAATACGCTTGTGTAAGCACACTCGTCACGCCATAATCTTTTGAGCCGTGTTTGGCGGCAATGCGAAGTGCTACCTCTTTCTGAAACATACCGGTCATTCGTTCCACTTTATCTCTCTCGTCAATTATTCTGAAAACAATTTGTGAGGAAATGTTGTAAGGGAAATTGCCGACTATGTGCGTTGGGTTTTGCAGAAAACTCAAATCGGTTTGCAGAAAATCTTCATGAACAATTTTACCGCGCAAGGCTGGATAGGCGTTGGAAAGATGCTCCGCCCAGCGGTCATCCAGTTCCACTACATAAAAATTGGTATGCTTTTGTGGAATGAGATATTTGGTAAGCGCGCCCATGCCTGGGCCAATTTCCACCACAGTTTTATACGCACTCATATCGCCAATGGCGTCAGCAATTTTGAGCAACACGCTTTCTTCATTCAGAAAATGTTGCCCGAGCGATTTTTTGAGATGGAGGTTCGACACGGGGCGAATATACACGTCTGCCTCACGGCTTTTTATATTTTAGCAATCTTAAATTAACATCTATGACACTTCAGTTGCTTTTGTGTAAAGATTACACCGCGTTTAACCACACTATTATTCTGATTGACGAAAAAACAAAGCTCGGTTCGCTCGGTCTTTCAAAGGCAGTTGCTGAAGAAGCCGAGAAGTTTTTCAAAGAAAAAGTGAATCACATTTTTCAGCAACAATATGAAGTGCGTAGTTTAAGTGTGGTAAAAATTGACGCTTCGAAAGAAGAATATAAAACCATCGAAGCTGCGCGCAAAGCGGGAAATGCGCTCAACAAATTTCTGAACTCGAAAAGAATTAAAGAAGCATCTGTTTTGAATGCTTCACGCAAAATAAAACTGACAACAGCTTTTGCCGAAGGTATGGCTTTGAGCAACTACGAGTTTCTGAAATACAAAACCAAGGACAAGAAGGAGAAGTCGCTTACTACACTTCATATTGATTCAATATCTGCCGATAAAAAAACGCTGGAAGAACTTTCGAAAATTGTGGCCGCTAATTTCTTTTCGCGCACACTTATTAATGAGCCTCTCTCCTATTTAACTGCCACGCAACTTTCGAAAGAAATTCAACAGGCAGGAAAAGACAATGGATTTACAGTAACTGTTTTTGATAAAAAGAAAATTGAAGCATTGAAGATGGGCGGCTTGCTTTCGGTAAATAAAGGAAGTGTTGACCCGCCAACTTTTACCGTGTTGGAATACAAAGCATATCGTCCGAAAAATAAAAAGCCAATTGTATTGGTTGGTAAGGGTGTGGTGTATGACACAGGTGGCTTGAGTTTGAAGCCAACACCCAACAGCATGGACATGATGAAGTGCGACATGAGCGGTGCCGCTGCTGTAGCCGGTATTTTTGTAGCTGCTGCGCAGTTGAAATTGCCGGTTCATATTATTGGTTTAATTCCTGCAACGGATAACCGCCCGGGTGGCAATGCATACGTGCCGGGAGATGTTGTGCAGATGATGAGCGGTATGAATGTAGAAATGCTGAATGCTGATGCGGAAGGAAGAATGATTCTTGCCGATGCGCTGCATTACGCTAAGCAATATTCACCGGAGTTGGTTTTTGATTTTGCAACGCTTACCGGTGCGGCAAAAGCGGCAACTGGTTCTGTGGCTTCTCCATTCATGGGAACCGCCAGCGAAAGCGTAAAGAAAAAATTACTGACAAGCGCGAACAATACTTACGAGCGGTTGATTGAATTTCCGCTTTGGGACGAATACGGTGAAATGATAAAGAGCGATGTAGCCGATATTAAAAATGTAGGCGGTTCAGATTCAGGTTCAATTACTGCCGGAAAATTTTTGGAGCATTTTACTGATTATCCGTGGATGCACTTTGATATTGCCGGCACCGCTTACCTGATGCACGAAGACAGCTACCGTGGAAAATATGGAACTGCAGTTGGTGTGAGATTGATTACAGATTTTTTAAAGAATTACTAAAAGCAGTTTCTGGTTTGTTGTTTATCGTTTGTGGTTGAAATACAAGAGCCGCTATTCGTAAATAAGAAACAAGAAACGACAAACAAGAAACATGGAACGCGAAAAATACAAAGTAGGAATCACCCTCGGAGATTATAACGGAATTGGACCGGAGGTGCTTATTAAAGTGCTGGAAGATGAAAGAATTTACCGTTACTGTTCAGTGGTGGTGTATGGGCAGAAGAACGTCATTTCGTTTTATGCCAAGCATTTCAAAATTCAAAACTTCAACATTCAGGAAGTGAAGGATACGGAAACACTTAGCCCTAAGCTTCCGAATATTATAAATGTATGGACAGAGCAAGCACCGGTTCAACCCGGTGAATTGACCACCGAAGCCGGTGCAAGGGCCATGCTTTGTTTGAATGCAGGTATTCAGGATTTAGTAGATAAGAAAATTGATGTGCTGGTTACCGGTCCGGTGAACAAAAGTTCTATGAGCCAGCATCATCCTGATTTTACGGGGCAGACTGAACATGTTTCGAAAGCAGCAGGAAATGAAAACAGTATGATGCTGTTGGTGGATGATGGCTTGCGTGTTGGTCTTGTTACCAATCACGTTTCGCTGAAAGATGTTACCGGTAAGATTGATATCAATTTAATTCTTGCAAAACTTGAAGTGCTGAACCAAACTTTAAAACAGGATTTCTTAATCAACAAGCCGCGCATTGCAGTGCTTGGGTTAAATCCTCATGCCGGTGATAATTCCTTATTAGGCAAAGAAGAGAAAGACATTATAGCGCCAGCTGTAAACCGCGCTAAGGAAAAAGGTATGTTAGTAGTCGGTCCTTTTTCTGCTGATGGATTTTTCGGTTCGCAGCATTTCAGAAAATTTGATGCGGTGCTGGCTATGTATCACGACCAAGGGCTGGTTCCTTTTAAAACACTTTCGTTTGGCAGCGGTGTAAATTATACTGCGGGTTTAAATATAGTGCGCACATCGCCCGACCACGGCACCGGTTACGATATTGCCGGAAAGGATTTAGCTAATTCCGATTCGTTGCGCAATGCAATTTTTACGGGCATTGATATTGTGCGCAACCGCGAGGCATACAAAGAGATGATTGCAAACCCGGTGGAGAAGGTTTTGGTGGATAAAGAGTATTAAACAAAAAAAGGAGCCGCACTTTCGCACGACTCCCTTCACACCACTTAAACCCACATTATGAAATCTTCACTTCTATTGTCCCTTTCGCTTTTGCTTCTTCCATTTTAGGAAGCGACACTTTCAAAATTCCGTTTTCGTAAGCTGCTCCGATTTTATCGGCAACTATTGTTTTAGGCAAAGTAAAGCTGCGTTTGAACGAAGTATGCGTAAACTCTTTGCGCGTAACTTTTGTTCCTTCTTCCAGCTTCTCTTCTTTCGCTTCTCCGCAGATGGTAAGGATGCTGTCTTCCACTTTTACGTTAAAGCTTTCTTTGCTGAAACCCGGTGCCGATACTTCGATGTTGTAAGCATCTTTCGTTTCCTTAATATTTACCGAAGGGCTGGCGTGTTTCAGAAATTCGTTGCTTAAAAAAGCAGGAAAATCGTTTTCAAAAATGTTTTCAATCAGGTTTGCAAATCTTGGTGCGTGAATTCTGCCTGTTTCAGGTCTTACTGTAAGCATTGTCATATCTATTTGTTTTAGTTTGAATAATTTGTTTGACGGAATGGTTTATTCAAATCAAATACCAATGCTTAAAATCGGAAATAAATTCCGATTTTATCAAACACAACTGTCATTTTTTCCTGTTCAATTGTTGAAGATGGGCTTTTATGGTATTCCGCCCATCCGCAGAGAGTTTCCGCTCACCTTTTAGGTCTTTCCGCACTCCCGCAAGGCTTTTCCGCTCAATTTCTATGTCTTTCCGCTTAACCGCAGAGGCATTCCGCTTGCTTTCTAAGTCTTTCCGCTCTCAAGCAGGTGCTTTCCGCACAAGGGAAGAAGTATTCCGGACGCCCGCAAGGCCTTTCCGCCACAGGAAAGACCTTGCGGCATAACGGAAAGCCCGCGGATGCAGTAGGAGATTTTTATCGAAAGAAAGTAATCGCCAGAAAATTGAGCGGAAAAGGACAACCGTTAAGCGGAACGAATCAGCGTGGCGTATTTACGTTTCGTCCTCCACGCTTCCCTTCTTCCAGTACTTGCGGGCTTCTTTAGGTTTGTTTTTATAGCTGAGCGGGAAGGTGCGTGAAATGGTAAAGCCCAAACGGAAAGCGCCCTGCGCCCAGTTGGCGGTGTTGTACGGAAGGAAATCGTTCTCCAGCATTCCGCGCGAGTTGGTGAAGTTTACGTGAAAGATGTGGCCACCAGTTTCGGCTTCAAACCCTATGTGCAGGTTCGGATAGTAAGCCGCGTTTTTTATACCCCGCACCATCGGAAAATATTCTCTGCCACCAACACCCGGCTTAACAATGGGCAAAAAGTATTCGAAGATAATTCCGTAACGCTTGGCAAATTTTGTGCGTGCCGAAAGGCCGAGAAAGAAGAGTCCGTTGTTGTCGTTGTAAGCCACATTGTTTCGCCAAACAAAAGTTGGCGACAGCTGAATAGAAAGCCAGTCGGTAGCTTTTACCGCAAACATTGCTTGCAAGGTATAGCTCAACCGGTGCGAGAAACCGGTATAGCCTTTCGGAAAATAATTGATAGCCGTAGCATCGGCAGCCGAGCGCATACTGCTGATAGATGTATTGCCAAACAAAGTAATGGTCATAGGGAATTTGAAATCTTTTGTCTGCTTCAATACGCGATACTTAAGATTGGCATTCCATAATTCGCGAAGCGGTCCGGCTCCTTTCATTCGCCCAAGACCCACCGTTAAATCATCGGTAATTCCGTATTCAAAAATAAAAGCAATATCAGCCGCCTGGTCAAAACCGAACATGGAATGAATATGGTCGTTGTTCGAAGCAGCCATATCGCCAAACCGGTGGCTCACTCTAAAATCAAGCTGATTCTTTTTTACTGTCTCTACCGAATGGCCGTTGATGACACGGGTAGTTTTAAAAGTATACGCAACGTATTCGCGTTTGGGCTTTTGGTCTTTGGTTAAATCTTCCAGTACATCAACCTGCGCAAAAGAAAAAACGGCAAGCATTAAAAGCAACGAAGTAAAAATGAATCTCATTGGTCAGAATTTAGGATTCGAAAATATTCGGGTTTGCATATAACTGAAATAAAAAAGAGCGACTGTTATAAACCGCTCTTTTTTATTTGAAGTATGCTGAATACATTTTTACTTCTTTTCGTATTTTTCTAAAACAAACTCCACATCTACTTTAATCATCTCGGCAATATTCATCATCACCGCTTTTGGAATTTTTATTTTATGGTCAACTAATTTCACATCAAATACAGCTGTTGCCAGCACCGGTGCCCCATTCTTTACAGTCAATTTCCCTTTTATTTCGCGCTCTTGCTTTACACCATGCATTTCAAGTGTTCCTTTCAGCGTTACATCATACACTCCATCCTTGGTATAATCAATGGTTTCTACAATCACCATATCCAGCATTGAAGAAGGATACTGCTCGCTCTCCATGTAGTTTTCGTTAAAGTGCTCTTGCATCAGTTTGTCTTTAAACACAAAACTGGTCTGCTGAATTTTGACAAACACTTTTTTGGTTTGCGTGTTAAACGCGCAACCGGCAGTATTTGAAGTAGCCTCAATATCTTCTAAAGGGCTGGAAGAGAAAAAATGGATTTTGCCTTTGGTGCAAGCATACGTGTTAGCGTATTTATCCTGTGCCTGAAGTTGAAGCGTAAAAGCGATAAGAAGAATAGCAAAAGTGGTTTTCATATAATTTCATTTTACAACACCGGTTATTGCGGATATCCGCGTTCGCTCCAGCATTGTATATACGTAATCAAACTGTCTGCCAGTTTATCGTAGCCCTGCGGCATAGGCAGGCAACCACCTGCTTGAGTAATAGTGCAGAGTGCATTTTTATTTTGAAAAGCCGATTTAGAATCCGCGTAATTATCAAGTATCACATTGCCCGAATTTGTAGCTGTGCTATGGCATCCGCTGTAGCCGCAATTGCCATCCAAAATTGTTTTTACCTGAAGGTTGTAAGTATTGGTAGCCGAGTCAACCCCTGTGCAGACAACGCTTAGCGGCTGTTGCGCCTTATCTTTTGTGCACGAATAGTAAAATGTAACACAAACCAAAAACGCAAAAGGCAACAGGAGTTTCTTCATTTATTGCTTCACAATTTTCTTGGTGATAGTGGCACCACCTACGTTCAATTTCACCAAATAAATACCGGCAGCTAAATCGTTCACATCAAATTGCTGATTAACGTTACCTGAATTCATTTTCTCATTTATTAACTCTTTCATCAGCTTTCCATCTAAAGAATAAAGCTGTGCAGAAACATTGTCTGCTTCTTTCAGGTCAAATGATATACTGAATTGGCTGCTGATTGGATTTGGGAAAATGTTTAAGTCAGCAACTTTGGTAGAAATATCTTCAACTCCTGAAAGCAACGCCTCGATAGAAACAGAGCCTTTGTAAATAACATCACCGGTTGGGTTGTTATCATCGTTAGCTGTGTTATAAGAATAGTAGAAGGTAACTGTACCTGTGCCAGATGCAGGGGCAGTCCATTTATAAACCCAGCTTTTGGTAGAGCTTGCATTTAAGTGGCCGATGTAATTGCGACCAGTGGCTGTATTAATTTTTGTAGTAGCCGCATTAGTTACCGCAAAAGTACCTGCCTGTGTATTGCTACCATTAAGAGCCGCCATCTGAAAACCATAACGACCGGTAAAAGAGTTTATCAAAAAGCCAATATTATAAGCTGTGCCTGGTGTATAAACAAAACTGGCATCGAGTGGTGTAGTTGGATTACCGGTGCCGATAGTTAAAGTTAAATCACCAGATGCCGGTGTTTGTGCTGAACCATTGTGGCAACCGCTTTGCGCGCAAGTACCGGTATTAACCGGGTCGCCAGAACTACCTGCCGGTGGCGAAGTAATTTTCGATTTTACAGTAGTTATATTAAGTGTTGCAAAAATAGCAACTAAGAAAGTAGTAAGGAGTAAATATTTTTTGTTCATAGTTATGTTTTGTGTTGAGTCAAAGAAAATAAAATTCAATTGTCGTAACAATGTTTTTCAATAAACGGGAGCAGATTTACAAAAGATTAAGGCTTAAGCACCTGCTGCGTAGCTATTTTTGAAAGCGACCTGCGGATAATTCTCGTAATCACTCCCTTCTCATTTATCACAAACGTCTCGCGGTGTAAGCCGTCATAGGTTCTGCCGTAAAGAGTTTTTGGTCCCCAAACACCATAGGCGTTAATCACTTTCATTTCTTCATCTGCCAGCAGGGTAAAAGGCAGTTTGTATTTCGCTTCAAACTTTTTGTGGCTCTCTATTCCCTGCGGACTTACCCCGATTATTTCATATCCTTCTTTTTTAAGAAGCGAAATATTATCGCGGTAGTTGCATGCCTGTACCGTACAAACCTGCGTGTCATCTTCGGGGTAAAAGTAGAGAACAAACTTCTTTCCTTTAAAATCTTTCAGCGAAACTGTTTTTCCGTTTTGGTCTTTGGCTTTAAAATCGGGGGCTTTGTCGCCTTCGTTTAAATGAGTCATACTTTGTTTTGTTAAGCAGTAAACATAAAAAAGCCGCTCCGAAAGGAACGGCTTTGATTTTAATTTTTGAATTCTTAATGAATAACCACCAGGTTTTTTGTGCGGCTTATGTTGTTCACTATTAAGTTACAGATATAGTCGCCCTTGGCTAAGTTACCGGTGTTGTATTTCACTGAATTAAATCCGCTGTTACCTGTGGCTTTAATTTCCTCCACCAATCTTCCGTTCAAATCAAAAATACGGATGATGCTGTTTGAACTTGCTTCCGGTAAAAAGTAATTGAACTGCGTTTCGGTATTTGACGGATTAGGAACAGGGTCATACAACTGAGGAGTAGAAACAATGGCATTATCCGGCAATTCCTCAATTGCCGTAGTAGAAGATGAATCAGTAATATCTACCAGTGGCGAATTATCTACCACAATATTTTCATCGCCTGCCTGATAATAAGTGTAAGCAAAATAAATCAACATCATTTCATCGGTGGTTGATTCACCCACACTCACGTTCTGTGGCGGGTTGTTCGGATTGTGCGCATTGCTCGCAGTATTATCGTAAACCGCATGGCCATACAATTTCGATTGCTTTGGAATCTTCATTAGGTTGCGGAACGCATAAGAGCCTTGCCAGTGAAAATCCCAATCGTTTATTTTTATCAGCGGAATGGTATCATCCGTAGGGGTAATGGCATAACTCAGCCAACTTTTGGCTATCAGGTGAGCGTGCGGGGCCACACTTAATAAAGTAATATCAATAATGTTAGGCAACTGAAAATACTCGGTAAAAGTTTTGGTGCTGTTAGCAGGTATATACAGCGGTCCGTCCTGCAGCGAAGTCATGTGGTTGAGAATAGGCGCCAGTGCAACGGTGCGCAGACTTGCATTAGACAGTTTAAAATTAATCCGCGTGCTGTCAAGTTTATTGGCACTGCCATTAGGATAGTGTATCTGTAATACCAAATCGGAATTAGCATACAACTTAATACCCATGTTAGGTGGAAGGTACGATGGCTGCGAACCCGGAACCCAACCGGCAATTAAAATCGGCTGACCGCTGATGCCTATTCCGCCAAACTGCGTGTAACCCGGTTCCGGTGTGGCATCATCCAATGCTTTGGCCTGTCCGGTAGTATCCTGATAAACCAATACGTGGTGAACAGCTGAAGCATTGCCCGGCAATACTTCTATACCGGTAATAAATTTGGTTGACAGTTGCGAAGAAGGAATAACAAACACCTGATAGATATCGTTGGATTGTGTGGAAGGAACCGTATAATCTGGAATGCGCACCGAAAGGTCTGGAGTACCTAATGCCGAAGCGTTGGTGTAAATAGGTTTTGTTGGCGCCTGTGTGGTATCGCCCATTGGAGCCCCGGCACTTGCCCACGCGTTTATTTTAATAATGTCGCTATAAGCAAGAATGCGTTCGTTGGCAAACCTGCGGTAATGAGCATCGGGTGGCCATGGAGGCATGGTTTTATCAGAAACCGCATTGGAAATGCTAAACCGGTAAGTATATGCCATTGAATAATCTAACAAAGAGAATGGAGCAAGTCCGCCTTCGTGGTGGCATTTGGTGCAGTTGTTATAAATTATCGGAGCAATATCGTTACTCCAGTTAGGTGTTTGTGCCTTTAAGTTTCCTAAGGCAACAAGAATTAAAAGAGCGGGTAAAAATTTATTCATGGTTTATATTTCTTTTATAGAAAACTGATTGACTTGACTTTCGAATATAAGTTTAATCGGGGGATTGAAGAAACTTCTTCTACATCATAAACTTGATAGAATACTCCGCGCGGTTTTTTCGTTCATCCGTTACTACTACTTTAAAGGTATGCTCGCCCAGCGAAAGGCTTTGGTCGAGGATATGAAATAGCGTGGCTGACTTTGCATCATACTCGGTTACCGTCCATTTATCATCCATGTAAGTATCAAATTCAACTATGCCCGAAAGGTTATCGGTGATTTTGAAGAGCAGCTTTTTATAGGTGCGCATGTTTTTGCCTGCCAGTACATTCAGCGATTTTATTTGCGGAGCGGTAGTATCCATCCGCGCATAATAAGTGCCGAACTCTCTTGCCCGGCAATTGATAAATCCATTTTCAAATTTACCCCCGCGCGATGTGGTGGCTCCTATCCCGTCTTTAAAAATTACAATGGCTTTATCTGCCAACGCAGGATTCAGGTTTTCTGTTTTAACCGATAAGTCGAACCAGTCGAATAACTGCGTGTTGCTGTTGTCTACCTGATGCACTTTGGAGAATACCGTTGGGTCGGTGGAGAGTGCCGATGAATAATTGAAGAACACATTATCGAACAAGCAACCCTGCGGAATTTTGATTTTAATATCGCTGTTTGCAAATTCATTCGCATGGTCGTAATCAAAGAGGGTGGTGTATTTTAAATCGCCTGCTTTAAACAGGATGCTTGCCTTATCCTGCTGCAGTTTAAATTTTACCTGCGATACATTGCCCGAGAAATCGCTCACCTCTATATGAATATCGTGCGCCTTGCCATCGCTTAAATCAATTACCCCGCTGTTCGACAGGTTGCAATAAACCGGGCACCGGTTACCCGGCTCCACAAAACATTTATGAAAGGTGCGGTGCGCCTCATTTACAAAAATGGAATAGTCGGTATGGCTCAGCACATCGCGCTTATCGCTGAAGGCAATCCGGTCCATCTGGTATTCGTAAATCATTTTATCGCCATCAAAAACCGTGATGTTATAAATACCTATGTGTGCTTCGGAAAGATTGAGTACATCCCATGTGTTTATTGAAACACCCACCTGCTCTGCATTTAATTTTACAATGCCACCGGTTACTTCATACACCCCTGCTTTGCCTAAAACCTTGGTGCGGTATCCGTCTGACTTATACTTTAAATCATCGAGCGGATAAAATTTAAGGTAGTTGACTACCGGCTTTAAATCATCTTTCAACTTATAACCGAACAGCATCGGATTATAAATTCTTTCTGCCGAATCGCGGATTTCGAAATGCAAATGAGGGCCTCCGCTTCCACCGGTGTTGCCGCTTAGCGCAATGGTGTCGCCTTTCATTACCGGTAATTCATCGGGCTTTAAATAAAAATCTACGGCAAAGTTTTCTTTAGCGTATTGCTCTCTGCGCAACCGCTGCATAATCTGCGGATTAAAACGCAGCAGGTGACCATACACCGTTACATAGCCGTTGGGATGCGTAATGTAAAGCGCGTTGCCGTAACCTGCCCCGTTTACATTAATGCGCGAAATGTAACCACCGGCTGCGGCAAAGACCTTATGTCCTTCCTCCTGATTGGTCCTGAAATCTAAACCGGTGTGAAAGTGTAATCGTCTCGGCTCGCCAAAATTACCTACAATAGTTGGCGGATAAATATCGAGCACCGGTCCGAAATACTTTTCGTCTGCCAGTTGTTTGGGCAGGGTCATACTATCCGACAGCGGTTTGCTTGCTACAGCAGCAACCGGTGGCGTGTTTCTGCCCGCGTTGAACGAAGTGTTCAGCAACAGGATAAGCGGTAAAAAAAGTAAGAGAGCGATTTTTAGTTTTTGCATTTTGTATTAAGCCCTCCCTTTCGGGGAGGGTTGGGTGGGGTGTCAGAGGCGCATGTTCGGCCGTAGTTCTTTTTTCTTGTAGAAACTGTTTATCACCTTCACTACCTGCTTGGGGTCATCGGTAATTTCAAACAGTTTTAAATCTTCTTTGTTGATGTAGCTGTGCTCTTCCAGCATGGTTTGCTTAATCCAGTCCATCATCTTGCTCCAGTATTCAACGCCCACAAAAACAAGAGGCACCCGGTCAATCTTTTTGGTTTGAATTAAAGTGAGCGTTTCAAAAACCTCATCGAGCGTGCCGAAGCCACCGGGCATAAACACAAAAGCCTGCGCATAGCGGATGAACATAACCTTGCGCGCAAAAAAGTATTTGAAGATTAAAAGCTTGTCGGCATCAATATGCTCGTTCCAGTCCTGCTCAAAGCCCAACTCAATATGCAGCCCCACCGAACTTCCCTTGCCCATCTTGGCACCCTTGTTACCCGCTTCCATAATACCCGGACCGCCACCGGTGATAATTCCGTAGCCTTCTTTTGCCAATAGTTCTGCCGTCTTTACCGCCAGGTCATAATATTTATGTTCGGGTTTGGTGCGTGCACTGCCGAAAATGGAAATGCAGGGACCGAAGCGTTCCATTTTTTCAAAGCCGTCTACAAACTCGCTCATAATTTTAAACATGCGCCAGCTCGAATCTGCTTTTAGTTCTGCCCAGTTTTTCTTCTTCATAACCCCTCCTGACCTCCCCTGAAGGGGAGGAATTGTTTAGTGATTAAATAATTGATTTCTGTTTATATGAAATGGCGAATAGCCCTGCAAAAGTTATCAGTCCGTTTATCACTAACAATTCGAAACCGAACTGATAACCGCTTAGCATACTTAACCGCCAGTTGTTATACCCGGTAAAGCACAACGGAATTTTTTCGTAAAGCGTATCAGGAAAAGGCATGGTAATGAGAACACAAACAAGTACAGATACAACGCAAACCACCGGTACTATATTTTCCCTAACCTTCCGGCTGGTTAAAATTCCGAAAGCAAACAAGCCCAGCAGCGGACCGTAGGTATAACCCGCCACTTTTAATATGGTAGAGATAACGCTGCTGGTTATCACCTGCTGATAAACCAGAATCAAAACCAAAAACAAAACCGTAACACTAATGTGCACTATCCTTCGCGTTTTGGTTTTTTGTTCTTCACTCCAGTCGCTGCGGCTTTTCATACCCAGTATGTCAATACAGATAGAAGAAGTCAATGCCGTCAACGCACCATCTGCACTCGGAAACAAGGCGCTGACCAAACCAAGAATAAAGATTAACCCAGCCACCGGTGGCAGATAATTGAGCGCAACGAGCGAAAACGTTTCATCCGTCTTAACCGGAAAGGCAATTCCCTTTGCTTCCATATAAATATAAAGCGCACCACCGAGAATAAGGAAAAGCATGTTCACCGCAACGAGTATCACCGAAAACAAAAGCATGTTCTTTTGCGAGTCGCGGATATTGTGCACCGAAATGTTTTTCTGCATCATCTCCTGATCCAGTCCGGTCATGGTGATGGTAACAAAAGCACCTCCGAGAATCTGCTTAATAAAAAAGTTCCCCGCCTTCCAATCGCTTGTTTGAAAAATATGTGTGTAGCCCTTCGCGCTAATCGTGCTCCACAAATCGCCAAACGAAAAATTAAGACCAGTGCAGATTAATGCAATCGTGAGAACCAGCGCCAGAATCATACCGGTGGTTTGCAGCGTGTCCGTCCACACAATGGTTTTTACGCCACCGTTAAAGGTGTAAAGCAAAATCATGAGCAATATCACAAACACCGTAACCACAAACGGCACCCCGAGCGCATCTAACAGAAAATGCTGCAGCACTATCAGCACCAAATAAATGCGGATGCTGGCACCCAGCGTGCGCGACAAAAGAAAAAACCCTGCACCGGTTTTGTAACTGGTATTGCCGAACCGGCTTTGCAGGTAACTGTAAATAGACGTAAGGTTAAGCCGGTAGTAAAGCGGCAGCAGCACAAACGCCACCACCATATAACCAATAAAATAACCTATAACCACCTGCATGTAAGCAAAGCCCTTGGCGTTTACCTCACCGGGCACACTCATAAACGTTACCCCGCTCAGCGATGTGCCTATCATGCCATAAGCCACCAGCAGCCAGTTGCTTTTTTTCTGCCCTATAAAAAAAGTTTCGTTGTTGGCGCCCCGGCTGGTATAAAACGCTATGCCCAGCAGCACCAGAAAATAAAGCAGCACAATAAAAAGTATAACCGCACTTGACATTGCCACAAAGAAAAATGAAACGCCTTGTGCTTAGCCCTCACTTATGAATAAATAAATGTGGGCTTGGGGGGTTTAGTAGGCAGAAAAAATTACGATGGCGCGTCCCTCGCAAAGCCTCGGGTCGGGCTTTACGCTGCAATTCCCGCACCCACCCGCGCAGATGCCAACCGGTGCGGGAGATTTCCGCTTCAATCCCTCGCGCAAACAGCCGCCTTCGCTCACCGGTTCTGTCTTTTGTATTTGTATTTCTCTCCCGCTGGCGGGAGTGTCACGCGAAGCGGGACGAGGGTGGAATGTATTTGCTCCATCAGAGCACTCTGTTTGTAGAAAATAAAAAGCAAAAATTAATCACGCTCCGTTAGGAGCCGACTTTTGTTTTTGTAGCTGTGTAAACTCGCATGGACAGGAAAAATTCTTATCTCCACCTTTCGTCCTTGCAATTATTGATCTCGCTAAACACCGACTTCACTTTTTCCTTTCCCCAAATTTTATTGCCAGCACGCTTGGGATGCTCTTTGAAATAGGTGTTCCGTTCGGCAAAATACCGATCAATCGCTTCCTTGCATTCAATTACAGATTGGTAATCGCTATTATGGATAACCCCCTTAGCCATCCCGCTGAAAACAGACTCAATCACGTTAAGGAACTGTGCCGAAGCGGGCAAAGGCGCAAGTTCGACAAGTGGTGTGTTATTGGCTATCCGGTATTCCAGTTCGTTAACCTGCTTTATTTTCTCATGAAGTTTTTTTGAAGCGTGCCACGATGCTGCATCCCAGGAAAAGAAGATTCGTTCCTGTCCAGAGTATTCCTTCAACAACACTTCAAGCAGTCTGATCATCTCCTCCGTATCTTTTTTGGTCGAGTAGAAGTGTGTGACCTGGTTGGTGGAAAGTTCAAGCGCAGCCGTGCAGATAAGGCACCCCTTACTCTTTTGAAATTGTGGGTATGTCCTGTTTTCTCCTTTTTTCACCAGCACCCGCCCACCTTTCATCTTCACCGCGAACGGTCCGAACTCGTCCACCGAGAAGAACTTCTCTTTAGCACCGAGGTTGGAGAGGATCGTTGTTATCTTCTGTAACTTTTCCCTGTATAACGGATCGGGACTGGTCAGTGTCTCACGTGCCTTTTTGAAGGAATATCCTTCTGCCCTGATATACTCTGAAACGGTGGTCATTGACATAGATTCTCCAAATGCTTCGCGGTAGGCTGCCGACAGGGTTTTCAAACTCCACGAGGCGCGGTTAATCCCGTGCAGTTTCGGTGTCTCGTGAATTAGTTTGATGAGGTTTGCCCTCTTGACTTTAAGTGACAAGGCTATGTCCTCGTTGGGTATCCTCTTTTTATTGAACAGGGTATCGAAGCCGCCCACCGCATAAGCTTTTATCCAATCCTTCACAGCATCTCGCGATCTGTCTAACTTTTTCGCAATAATTTCGAGCTGGACACCATTTTGCGCATCCAGCAGCGCAACCGCTCGTTCCCACTTCTGCCTATTGACGGATTGCCTGAACTTCTTCAACTGCAATACCTCCTCTTCCGACATTGATTTTATGCGCCACCGGTTGTTTGGCTTTGTGGCGATTCCAATGGATTTAAGCCACTTCGAATAGTGGTGATAAAATTGCGTGGTTTTAAATCCCTGTGGAACTTCTCTGATATATTCTTCCCACTCATCATGCAGGGTTAAATCAGTATTTTCAAGTCGGGCGTGAATCGCAGGAAAGAAAGCATACATCTGATTCTCCCTTTCAGATTTCACTCTTTGAGGAAAAAGTAAACCGATGAAAGTTTTCTCATCTTCTGCTACTTCAGAATAAGAGCCGTTTATGTTTTGAAATTTGGTAAGATAATTTTTCAGCGTATTGCGAGTTATCTTCAGTGTCTGCGCAATCCTCCTCTTACTGATGATCTTATTTTGTTTGTAAAGGGCAAATAATAACCTTAGCTTACTAACTGGAATCCTGTTTGGCATATAAAGATGATTGATCTGTTTTTATCGCAGTTCATGTCCTCTCAGACTTTCTTCTTTCAAGCATAAACATAACACAGCAAAACAACGCCTCTAAAAATTAAACACCATCCCTCTTTTTTGGCCTCCTCAACTTCGGTAGCCTCCTGCCTTGCTCGCATAGCGAATCTAGAAGTTCTATGCCGTTGTTGGTGGCGTATCGCAGAGCCGATACTAAAACACCAACAACTTTGTTCCCCAAATCTAAACTTACTTTTTACTTAAACACCACCCCTCTTTTTCAGCCTACGAAACTTCGGTAGCCCATGCGTTGGTGCGTAGCACAGTCAGAAGTTTCGAGATGAAAAAGAGATAGAAAAAGACAACACCAAAAACCTTCCACTTAAAACCCAACTAAAAATCTAAAGGCTGTATTCGAGCAAAGCCTGTCCGCTCACGCGGAGCGTTTGAGCGGCCGATTCTTTTGGTTACTTTTCTTGTAAAGAAAAGTGACAAAGAAAATTTTGACTTTCCTCCTTTTAAAAAAAGGAACAAGAAAATGGATTTTTACTCTTCCTCTAAACCACAAAATCCTACTTTTTCATCAAAAAACCTCGCCTTTTCTCCCAAAACCCTCACTTATCACCCTCCAAATCAAACCTGATCCCCTTCAGACGACACTTCACACCTCCAAAATCGCACTTCGCAGGCTCAAAATCACTCCTCTCGCCCTCAAAATCGCTCTTCATCGCCATCAGATTCAACCTTTCACCGCCAAGATTACACTTTACACTGCCAGAATAACATCTCTCACCCTCCAGATCGCTCCTCTCACCCTCCAAATGAGTTCCGTTTTTTCCTCCGTTTCTCTCGGCTGCTCAAAAATCTTTGCCATAAAACACAAAAAGCAGTAAGCTAATGTTAACTGCCTTTGCCTAATGGCAAAATGGTTTTTTATTTTTACGTTTACAAAAACAACCTTATGCAATCAGCCGCCAAAACCCCCGATGAATATCTTGAAACCCTACCCGATGACCGCAAGACGGCCATGCAGGAATTGCGGAAAGTGATAAAGAAGAATCTGCCGAAAGGCTTTAAAGAAGTAATGAGCTACGGCATGGTGGGCTATGTGGTGCCGCACAGCACTTACCCTAACGGTTACCACTGCGACCCTAAACTGCCTTTGCCTTTTTTAAATATTGCCTCCCAAAAGAATTTTATTGCCCTGTATCACATGGGCATTTACAGCGACCCTAAACTGCTGGAGTGGTTTACCAAAGAGTTTCCAAAGCACAGTAAAACAAAACTCGATATGGGCAAAAGCTGTATCCGGTTCAAGAAACCTGAAGAGATTCCATTTAAACTTATAGGCGAGTTAGCCTCTAAGATGACACCGGAGCAATGGATAGAAAAATATGAAAAGGTGCTGAATACACCGAGAAAGAAATAATGGCTATTTTTTCTCAGCAAGAAATTTCTCCCAAACCCAGGCAGTCTGCATCATGGTATCAAGGTCGCGCTTAATTTTCCAATTCAGTTTAGAAACCGCTTTGTTGTTGTTGGCATAAATACTCACCACATCACCGGCTCTGCGCGGCCCTAATTTGTAGTCGAGTATTTTACCGGATACTTTCTCGAAAGATTTAATGGCTTCTAAAACCGTAACACCGGTACCGGTGCCCAGGTTAAACACTTCGGTAAATTGCTTTTCAGTTTTCGAATTCAAATACTGAATGGCATTGGTGTGCGCGCTGGCAATATCCATTACATGAATGTAATCGCGAATGCACGAGCCATCACGGGTATCGTAATCGGTGCCGAACACGGTAAACGCAGGAAACTTGCCAAGGGCGGTACCGGTAATGCGCGGAACAATAGCCGTAGTTGTATCGGTAGAATCTTCACCCATCTTTCCGCTTTCGTGTGCCCCCACCGGATTAAAATAGCGGAGCAGAATAAAACGCGCATCAGAATTTTTAGAAAAATCGCGGATAATATCTTCACCCATTTGCTTGGTACGCGCATAAGGCGACTCGGCAATGCCTAAAGCTGTTTCCTCGGTAACCGGTAGTTCCGTTGTGTTACCATAAACCGAACAGGAAGAAGAAAAAACAAAATCCTTAATGCCGAACTCTTCTGTAAGTTCCAGAAGATTAACGAGCGAGTTAATGTTGTTGCGGTAATAAAGCGCAGGCTTCCCTACAGATTCGGGAACAGATTTAAGTGCCGCGAAATGAATAATACCATCAAACTCGTTTTCCTGAAATACTTTTCGCGTGGCTTCTATATCGCATAAGTCAACCGCATAGTTTCTAATCCGCTTACCGGTGATAATAAAAATGCGTTCGGTAGTTTCTGCTTTTGAGCGGATGTTGCTGTCAATGCTTACTACTTCATAGCCATTGTCAAGCAAATCAACAATGGTATGAGAGCCGATATAACCACAACCACCGGTTACAAGAATTTTGCCTTTTGGATTCACCACTTGCTACTCGCTATTTACTATTCACTTAATAATTGTATTGACCGCTTTCAATGGTTTTGCGAATACCATCTTCGATAGTTGTCATCGGTCTGCCGAGCAAGGCTTGCATCTTGGTGATGTCAGGTCTGCGTCTGGTCATATCGCCTTCTGCCAATGGCGGCAGGTGAATAATTTCCGATTTCGAATTGGTGATTTTGATAATCAGTTTCGCTAAATCAAGAACAGTCAATTCAAAATCGCTGCCTATGTTTACCGTATCGTTCAGGTGCAGGTTGTTGTAAAGAGTAGCAACGCAGGCATCCACATTATCGTTGCGGTAACAGAAAGTGCGGCTTTGCAAACCATCGCCATACACCGAAATTTTCTTCCCATCCAAAGCCGCTTTAATAAAACGTGTCATCACAAAATCGCTGCTTTGCTTTGGTCCGTAAGTATTAAAGAAACGGAAGATGGTATAGTCGAGATTGTATTCCTGCTTGTAAGAGCGCAGGAAAGCTTCGCCCACATTTTTTACCACCGCATAAGGCAAGCGGGAGTTAAGCGGAGTAGTCATTTCGTTTTGCGGATGCTCAAACGGCTCACCGTAAACCTCGGAAGAAGAAGAAAAGAAAATCCGTTTCACACCGGTGTTCTTGCTCAAGTCAAGCAGGTATTTAAACCCGTTAATATCATTCAAAACCGAAACCGGATTTTCTAATGTGCGCTTTACCCCTACTACTGCGGCATAATGAAAAACATAATCGAACTGATACGAAGTCATAATACCGGCAATATCGCGGTAAGAGTTTACATCACACTTTACAAACTTCCAGTTATTATGCGGGTTCGACTCCGGCAAACGTTTGATATTACCGGTTGAAAGATTGTCCACGGTGAGAACAAAATTGTCGGGGTTCTCAATCAGTTTATCTACCATGGTGCTGCCTACAAAGCCCGCACCACCGGTCACTAAAATTCTGTTCTTGAACGGAGTCATCATACGCTATGAAATTAATTCCAGTAAATATTTTCCGTAGCCGCTTTTTAAAAGCGGGTCAGCTAATGCTTTCAATTGTTCGCTCGAGATAAAGCCTTGTCTCCATGCCTCTTCTTCAATACAACCCACCTTCAATCCTTGTCGCTGTTCAATCACCTGCACAAACTGCGAAGCCTGCATCAATGAATCAAAGGTGCCGGTGTCGAGCCAGGCAGTTCCTCTGTCTAAAATGCCTACGTGCAGTTTATTCTGTTTAAGATATTCTTTGTTTACATCGGTAATTTCATACTCACCGCGCACACCGGGCTTCAGATTTTTTGCAATCTCCACTACGCTGTTGTCGTAAAAATATAATCCGGGAACTGCATAATTGCTTTTAGGCTCTTTCGGTTTTTCTTCAATAGAAATGGCTTTGCCGTTGGCATCAAACTCTACCACTCCGTATCGCTCAGGGTCGCTTACGTGGTAAGCATACACCACTCCGCCTTCCGGATTTGAATTTGCTTTCAGCAACTGGTCGAGACCGGAACCGTAAAAAATATTATCACCAAGTATTAATGCTACTTTATCGTTGCCTATAAATTCTGCACCCAATACAAAAGCCTGTGCAAGTCCGTTAGGAACTTCCTGTACTTTGTATGAAAAAGAACAACCGAATTTTTTTCCGTCACCCAAAAGGCGTTCGAAGTTTGGCAAATCGGTTGGAGTAGAGATGATAAGAATTTCGTTGATGCCCGCTTTCATTAAAACGGTAAGCGGATAATAAATCATCGGCTTATCATAAATAGGCATTATCTGCTTACTTATAGCGTATGTAATCGGGTAAAGGCGTGTGCCGGAACCTCCTGCGAGTATAATTCCTTTCATATTTCAGAATGTGGCGTAAAGAAAATAATTTCTACCTGATGCCCTCTAACTTAGTCAGAACTTCTTTTACTTTTTGTTTCTGCTGTTCTATCTCGGTAGTTTTCGAAGCCTCTCTTTCTTTCAAGTCAGTAATCTTTCTTTCTTCTTCACGAATGGTTTTGTTCATGGCATCTATGTTCTTATTCTCTGCTACGTTCTGGCTTTGCAGTTTCTTCCGCTGGTTTTCTAAATCCTTCAGAGTTTGTTTCGCGCCTTTGTGTGCGTTAGGGTCAGAGGCGGTGCGTTCTACCATTCCTTTCTGGTCGCTAATTTTATAGGCCATGTTTTGAATATCGCCATTGTTGGTAGCAATATTATCGGTGCTTTTTTGAATGGCGCGGTTACTTTCACTTATCTTCTTGCCCGATTTTTCCTCTTCCTTAATCAGGTTATTCAATTCCTTTTCAAGAGCTTTTTGCTTATCCTGTTCTGCCTGTAGTTCGTCTTTTACTTCATTATGATACACAGCAACAGCAAAATCGCGGATGTATTTCTGCACCGCTAAGTCCTGGTCGCTGTTCACTTGTTTCGAAAAAAAGATCGTATCGTTTTCGGTAAGCCAAGCGGTTATGCGAACACCCTCTGTGGTTTCTAAAAGTTTACTGTAAATCGTAAAAGGCTTAGGTGATACATTCGGATTTACAGCACCGGGCTGTATATTTTCACCGTTTACCGCAGTTGCTTTTACTTTAGTGCCGGTGGCTACATATTTCAGCCATTGCTTTTCGGCTTCTATTAAAGTTATTTGCGGAACCACCACCTGAAATCCGGTTTGAGTTCCTTTGCTCATGGCAAAAGTATCTTCTAATACAGTAATCTGTTTTTGTGCAAAGACAGAAACAGAAACAGAAACAACACACAGCGCAACAAACAAAGTTTTCTTCATGAGTGATTTATTTTTTCGAAGTAAATAAAATAAGTGAGATGCAATTAATTGCGGGCAAAAATCCAGCGCGCCATTTCCTTCAGCGTAATCTTTTTACCATACATCAAAATGCCCATGCGGTAAATTTTAGCAGCAATGTAAGTGGTAAAAATAAATCCGCCCATCAGCAGAAAAAGCGAAAGCGCAATCTGCCACCACTCCGGCCGGAACGGTAGCAAGGCACTCATGACCACCGGTGAGGTAAGCGGGATAATGGAACCCCAAAACCCAAGCGCACTATCGGGATTATTGATGACATTGATGGCAATAAAAATGGAAATGATAATAGGAACAGTAATAGGAACCATCAGCGATTGCTGGTCGCCATCTTCGCCCATGGCAGCACCTACTGCTGCGAAGAGCGAACCGTATAATAGAAAGCCACCGATGAAATAAAGCGGGAAGAAAATGATGATTTGGGTAAACGGAAGTGATGAAAGATTTTTCATCACTAATTGCATATCCTCCGCATCCATACCGGTGCTTTGCATATTTCCCATAGCCGGTTGATGTGAATTGAGAGCCACACCAAAAATAATTCCCGCAACAATGTTCACTCCGAACATTAAAACTATCCAGAGAATAAATTGTGTGAGACCTACTGCACCTACGCCCATAATTTTTCCCATCAATAATTGAAATGGTTTAACTGATGAAGTAAGCACCTCAACAATGCGGCTTGTTTTTTCTTCCTGCACACCTTTCATAATCATGGTGCCGTAAAAGAAGAGCGAAATGTAAATGGCAAAGCCCATCACCATGCCCGCAATGCCTGCCGCTTCAGTGTAACCTTTTTTCTCTGATTGATTATCGAGAGAAGAAAAATCAATTTGTGTTTTCTTCTGCATTTGTTCCTGCACTTCATCGTTAATGTTCAGGGTTTTCATGCGCAGCTTATCAATGGCTTCGTTCATGCGCTGATTGATGAATTGCTTTTTAATCATGCCCGGTCTTTCTACATACCGGCAAGCAATTACCGGATTGTTCGGTGTATTAATATTGAAGTTGGCAGGAATAAAAATGATGGCTGAATACTTTTTCTCTTTCTCGTTTTTTTCTTTCGGAAGTTCAGCAGCAAGTTGTTCGTATTTGTTTTCTACTTTATGAAAGTAAACCGTTTGGTCATCGGCATCGGCTATCGGAACATCTTTAAACAATCCGCTTTCGTCAACAATTGCCACATCGGTTCTGCCCTGCGAATAAGTACTGATTAAAACCGAACCGGTGATAAGCGCAAAGAAACCCAAGGGAGCCAACAGTGTGGTTATGATAAAACTCTTTCGCTTTACCCGCGTAATGTATTCCCGTTGAATGATTATCCAGATTTTTCCCACTTAGTTAGATTGAACTTGACGGATAAATATTTCATTGATGCTTGGAAGCAGTTCGTTGAACGAAGAAACTTCCATGCCGTGCTCTACAAATAATTTGAGCAACGAATTACCTTTGTGTTCTTCGTCAAATTTTACGGTTACTTCTCCAGAAGTTTGTTCTACTACGTTCAAATTATTCAGTAACCCATTACTAATTTCACCGGTGAACGAAATGCGGAATTTATTTTCCTTGAAACGCTGTTTCAGTTCTTTCACTCCGCCTTCCAGAATCTTCTTCCCCTTGTTTACCAAAACAATTTCATCGCAAATTTCTTCTACCTGTTCCATCCGATGGGTAGAAAAAATAATCGTTTTCCCTTGTTTACTCATCGCACGAATTTCTTCTTCAATCAGTTTTGAGTTGATGGGGTCGAGACCGGAAAAAGGTTCATCCAAAATCAACAACTCGGGATTGTGCAGCACTGTTGCAATAAATTGCACCTTTTGGCTCATGCCTTTCGAAAGTTCTTCGATGTTTTTGTTCAGCCAGTTTTCTATCTCAAATCTCTTGAGCCAATAATTTACATTCTCTTTCGCCTGTGTTTGCGAGAGACCTTTTAATCTTCCTAAATAAATCAGGTGCTCGCCTACTTTCATCTTTTTATACAAGCCGCGCTCTTCGGGCATGTAGCCGATGTTTTCGGTGTGCTTATCGGTTAGCTGTTCGCCATTAAAAAGAATGTTGCCGGCATCGGGATAAAGGATGCGGGTAATCATTCGTATCAAGGTGGTTTTGCCCGCCCCGTTAGGGCCGAGCAAACCAAAAATTTTCCCTTTCGGAATTTCGAAACTCACATCATCGCTGGCGCGGTAAGTACCGTATTGCTTAATGATGTGTTGAAGGGAGAGGAGAGGCATGAGGCGAAAGTAGAATAAACTGTGATGAACTATTCAAACATATCCTTCACTCTGTCGAAGAAACCGCGTTCCTGTTTTACACCGGGCTTGGGTTTAAAATTGGGGCTTTCGCGGAGTTTTTCGAGCAACTTTTTTTCTTCGGCTGAAAGGTCGCTTGGAGTATAAACGTGAATGAGAATGAGTTGGTCGCCACGACCGTAACTGTTTACCGATGGCAAACCTTTTCCGCTGAGGCGGAAAATTTTACCCGCCTGTGTGCCTGCAGGAATTTTGAATTTTGCCTTGCCTTCTATAGTCGGCACTTCTACCTGCGAGCCAAGCACCGCATCGATAAAACTGATGTGCAGGTTGTAAATAATATTCTGTCCGTCAACTTCCAGTTCGGGATTCTGCTCTACTTCTACCTGAATAATTAAATCGCCAGCCGGTCCGCCCTGCTCGCCTGCATTTCCTTTTCCGCTCATGCTAAGCTGCATGCCGTCCTGCACACCGGCAGGAATATCTACCTGAATAGTTTCTTCTCCATATTCAACTCCCAGCCCGTTACAGGTGAGACATTTTTTCGTAATCTGTTGACCGCTTCCGTTGCACTGATAACAGGTGGAAGTAGTTTGCATTTGACCGAGAATAGTGTTCTGCACTTTGCGCATTACGCCACTGCCGCCACACACCGAACACTTGCCCACCGATGAAGCATCCTTGGCTCCACTGCCGTGACAGGTATGACACTCGATATGCTTTTTTACTTTGAGATTTTTGTGCGCACCGTTGGCTACTTCTAGTAATGTGAGTTTTACGCGCACGCGTAAATTGGTTCCGCGCTTGCCGCGCGTTTGCTGACGGCCTCCTCTTCCACCGCCTCCGCCAAAAAATGTTTCGAACGGGTCGAACCCACCACCACCTCCGCCTCCGCCACCAAAAATATCTCCGAAGTTGCGGAAGATATCTTCCATGTTTCCGCCCTGATAACTATGTCCGCCAAAATTACTCGGGTCCATACCGGCATGACCAAACTGGTCGTATTTGCCTTTCTTATCCTTATCGCTGAGTATTTCGTAAGCTTCAGCAGCTTCTTTAAATTTCTCTTCTGCTTTCTTATCTCCCTGATTTCTGTCGGGGTGAAATTGCAAAGCCACCTTGCGGTACCCTTTCTTAATCTCCTCGGCAGAAGCAGTTTTGGTGACACCTAATATTTCGTAATAGTCGCGTTTAGCCATTGCTCACTTATTCAGCTTTCTTTCCTACAATCACTTTCGCGAAGCGGATTATTTTATCGTTCAAAAAATACCCCTTTTCTGCTTCGTCAATTACTTTGCCTTCCTGTTCAGGCGTTGATGCAGGAATTTCAGTAATGGCTTCATGATGGTTGACATCGAAATCGGCTCCAATGCTTTCCATTGCTTTCAATCCTTTTGAAGAAAGCGTACTTATAAGTTTTGTATGAATCAGATTCAAGCCGTCTTTCACTGCATTTACATCTTCCGATTTTTCGAGTGCTTTTTTAGCGCGCTCAAAATCATCAAGCACCGTTAACAAATCTTTCACCACGTCTTTGCTGGCAGTAAGAATCAATTCTAATTTTTCTTTTGCCATGCGCTTTCTTGCGTTGTCGAAATCGGCATACAGGCGAACATATTTATCGCGCAGTTCTTCCAATTCCTTTTTCAATTCAGTAATTTCAATATCCTTTGGGTCGGTTATCTCTTCTTCAAACTCCGCTTCTTCGGGTTTATTTTTTTTGAAAACATCGTTCAGCAGTTTTTCAGCTGCGTCTAAAGTTTTTCCGGCAAAGTTTTCGGCTTTGTCTTTTGCATCTGCAGCAAACTCGGATGCTTTTTCAGTTACCTGATTTTTAATGTCTTCTACTTTGTCTTTAAGATTGTCTTTTTCAGAATTGTCTTGCATAGCTCCAATTTTAGCGGTGCGAATATCAATTTTTTTGCCTGACAGACTATAAAGGACAAATTGGCGAGATATACCTGATTTGCAATGACTTTAGGACAGGGCATGTGCAGGTTTTGAAATAATGGCAGACGATTTTCTATTTTGCGGAACATATCACCGCTATGCGAAAAAATCTACTTCAGCCCGAAACCAAGAAAGAAATGGCGGAGAGGATTAACCTTCTTCGCCCGAATATTCAACAGCATTGGGGTAAAATGAACGTGAACCAAATGCTGCAACATTGCAACGATGGTTTGAAAGTAGCTTACGGAGATGTAAAGGTGACACCGAAAAGGACAGGTTGGTTTCACAACAAAATGGTTCGCTATTTTATTCTGCACACAGATATTGCTGCACCGAAAGAAAAAACACCCACGTATCCTGAACTTAACATGGTGGAGCGTGGAATCAACCCGATTAATTTTTCTGAACTGAAACAACATTTGATTGAAGAAGTAAATCGTTTCCCTTCGAAAAAAACTTTAACCGTCCACCCTTTTCTTGGAAAATTTACGGATGAAAACTGGGCGCGAATGATGTATACGCATCTCGACCATCACCTGAAACAGTTTGGAATTTAACTGACGCGCTTAATCTGCGCGCCAAGTGCATTCAACCGTTCATCAATTCTCTGGTAACCGCGGTCAATTTGTTCGCTGTTGTTAATGGTGGACTTCCCTTCAGCACTTAATGCTGCAATCAGCAAAGCAACACCGGCACGTATATCCGGTGAACTCATGGTAATGCCGCGAAGTTTGTAGGCGCGGTCAATACCGATAACTGTTGCTCGGTGCGGGTCGCAAAGAATTATTTGTGCGCCCATGTCAATCAGTTTATCTACAAAGAACAAACGGCTCTCAAACATTTTTTGATGAATAAGCACGCTGCCCTTTGCCTGCACAGCCGTTACCAATACTATTGAAAGCAAATCCGGTGTAAACATCGGCCATGGACCATCGGCAACAGTAAGTAACGAACCATCAATAAATCGTTGAATTTCGAAATGGTCGCGGGCGGGAATATGAATATCGTCTCCGCGATACTCCATTTCAATCCCAAGTTTTTCAAACACCGGAAGAATATTTCCGAGCATATCTAAACGACAATTCTTAATCGTGATTTCGCTTTGTGTCATTGCTGCGAGACCAATGAAACTTCCAATCTCAATCATATCGGGCAACATACGGTGCTCAGTTCCTCCAAGATATTCTACGCCTTCAACATAAAGCCGATTAGAGCCCACACCGGTAATCTTTGCGCCCATGCGATTCAGCATTTCGCAAAGTTGCTGCAGATATGGCTCGCAAGCAGCATTGAAAATAGTGGTCTTTCCTTTTGCCATTACTGCGGTCATTACAATATTGGCGGTACCGGTTACCGATGGCTCATCCAGCAAAACATAAGTTCCTTTAAGGTTACTTGCTTCAACACTGTAAAAAGTTTCATTGCTGTCGTAATTGAATTTAGCTCCGAGTTTTTCGAAACCGAGAAAGTGCGTGTCTAGTCTTCTTCTGCCAATTTTATCGCCACCGGGTTTTGGAAGATAAGCGTGTTTGAAACGCGTAAGCAGCGGACCCATAATCATAATACTTCCGCGAAGCGATGCACCTTTCTTTTTGTAAGTATCCGATTTCAGAAACTCAAGGTTTATTTTATCAGCTTTGAAGGTGTAAGTATCTTCGCTCAGTTTTTCTACTTCCACTCCAAGGTCTTGCAGAATATCAATCAGCGCAAGCACATCGCGGATAGCGGGAATATTTGAGATGGTTATTTTCTCAGGAGTTAAAAGAACCGCACAAAGAATTTGCAACGCTTCATTCTTCGCACCTTGCGGAGTTATTTCTCCTTTTAATTTTTTGCCACCGATTACTTCGAATGAATTAGACATTAGATATTAGACATTAGATGTTAGACAATACAATCTCAGCAACTAAAATCAGCAATTCAGTTATTGGTTGAAACTAAAACGAATGGAAGGTATAAACAGTATGTTGTGGAGTGGCTAAAAACAAAAATCCCTCGCAAAATTTGCAAGGGATTTTTTGGAATTTGTCTTAATACTTTTTCTTCTTAAAATTCTTATTTCTTCCTCCACCGCCTCCACTTCCATGACGGAATTTTCCACCGCCTCCGCCTTTGCGGTTGTTGTTGTCCTGCGGTTTTTTTATCCGGTTAGCGCGTGCGAGCGAATCAATATCCTGGTCGTCAGAAATCTGCAACTTGCCTTTTGAAAGTAACCGGACATCATTCTTAATTGTTTCGTTGTTCACTTCCTCCTGGCTCCAGTTTTGGTAAACCAGCTTCATGAAATTACCGATGCATTGTGTAAAGCCTGCTTGCTTTTCTGCGTCTTTAGTTTCAACGGCTTTTGCAACCAGAGCTTCCACATTTTTTCCGTAATGCTTGTATTTAATTCTCGATTGCGGATAAGGCAGCGGCTTGGGTTTTTTCTCAATTTCTGCGCGGCCTTTAATTGGATATGGTGAATCAACATCTAATTTATAATCGCTCATAATAAAAAGATGGTCCCACAATTTGTGACGGAAATCTTCAACGTTGCGCAAGTGCGGATTGAGTTGACCCATCAACTCAATGATTTCTTTCGCGAAGATGTTTCGCTTAACAGGGTCTTTTTCCTTTACGCAATTCTCTACGATTTTTTGAACGTGGCGGCCGTATTCTTTCAATACTAATTTACTTCTGCTTGAATTATAATCCATAGCTGTTTGATTTATATAAATGACTTTATCAGAAAATTTTTTCTGTAATTGCTACCGGCTGTTTTGAAGATTTTCTTGCGAATTGAAAGGAAGGATTATCAACGCTCAAAAATCAAACTGCCTTTGTGAAGACGATGTAAACATGGAGATAAAATTCTGAAATGCCAAACCGGGCTTAATTACCTCCACTCAAAATTTTCACCTTAGCAAATTTGAGCATGATTTTCTTCACTCCGTAGGCACTGAAAAAGATAGAGGCAATTTTATTTACTCCGCTGCCTTCAATAGAAACAACTTTGCCTTCACCAAATTTTTCGTGCAGCACTTCCATACCGGTTTGCAAAGTATTGGCATCATCCGGAATAAACGGTTCTATCGGGTGTGACTGAACCGGTTGCGATATTGGCTTAGGAGATGCAGGCGAAACAATTCTTGAGAAAGTAGAAATGGGCTGATGTTGCGGTTGATGCACTTTCGGTTTTTTCAAATCGCCATGATAGGAAACTACGTTTTCGGGAACCTCTTGTATGAACCGGCTCGCTTCGCAATAATTTAACTGACCGAATTTGTAGCGCGTGTTGGCATACGTCAAAAACAAGCGCGATTCAGCGCGTGTAATTGCCACATAAAATAATCTTCGCTCTTCTTCCAAATCTTCTAAACTGTAAAGCGACTGCGCACCGGGGAAAAGATTTTCTTCCAGACCCACCACGTATACGGTTGGAAACTCCAAACCTTTTGCCGAGTGAATCGTCATCATTTTTACGCTGTCGATATTCTCTGCGCTTTTTTCATCACCGGTTAGGAGTGTTACGGTTTGAAGAAATGAGCCAAGCGTTTTATCGTTAGCCAAACCCGCTGCATCTTCGGCAGAAATATTTTCAGCCACTTCATCATCTTCCACAAATTCTTTGATGGAGTTTAACAACTCCTGAATGTTTTCGTAACGCGCAATTCCCTCAACGGTTTTATCGTTGTATAATTCTGCAATAAGTTTGGTGGTCTTGCCGATGTGTGCGGCTAAATCATAAGCCGTCATCTTCAATTGCTGCGCGGCAAAACTTTTTATCATCATCACAAATTCTTCAATCGCATTTTTAGTGCGCGCAGAAAAATCAGTCATGAAAATGGTATCGAGCACTTCCCACATACTCTTACCTTCGTTGGTGGCAATGATGCCGATTTTATCAAGCGTTGTTTGACCAATGCCGCGTGCAGGGTAATTGATAACCCGCTTCAACGCTTCTTCATCGTTATGATTTACGGTCAGCTTCATGTAGCTGAGCAAATCCTTTACTTCCTTCCGTTGATAGAAACTCATGCCTCCGTATATCTTATACGGAATATTCAATCTGCGCAAAGCTTCTTCAAACGCGCGCGATTGAGCATTGGTGCGATAAAGAATAGCAAAGTCGTTGTTCTTATACTGCTCTCGAAATTTTAATTCCTGAATAGAATCTGCCACCCATCTTCCTTCTTCGTTATCGCTTGGTGTACGGACAATCTTTATGTCTTCGCCTTTATCGTTTTGCGTCCAGATTTCTTTTTTGATTTGATTCTTGTTCCGGTGAATCAACTCATTCGCTGCCTTGACAATTTTTTGTGTGGAGCGATAGTTCTGTTCGAGCTTATAAACTTTCAGCTCGGGAAAATCTTTTTCAAAATTCAGGATGTTGTCAATGGTTGCTCCGCGAAACGCGTAGATACTTTGTGCGTCATCGCCTACTACCGTAATATTTTGAAACACATCGGCAATCTTGCGCACGATTTCGTATTGCAGATAATTCGTGTCCTGAAACTCATCAATCAAAACATAGCGGAATTTGTGCTGATACCGGTAAAGCACATCGGGAAATTTCTCGAGGATAACATGCGTGTTCAGCAACAAATCATCAAAATCCATCGCTCCGCTTTTGAAACACCGGTCGCAATAAATCTGGTAAAGCGTACCTGTTGCCGGTCGTCTTTGATTTTGGTCTTCGGTTAATAGCTCTCCATCTTGTGCGTATGCTTGCGGAGTAATCAAGGAATTCTTCATGGAAGAAATCCGGTTGTAAACCTGATTGGGTTTATAGATTTTATCATCCAGCCCCTGCTCTTTGATAATCGTTTTTATCAGCGACTTCGAATCTTCTGCATCGTAAATAGTAAAGTTGGAAGGGTAACCAATCTTCGGTGCTTCCACTCTCAAAATCCGCGCAAATACCGAGTGGAAAGTGCCCATGTATAAACTGCGCGCATTGTTGCCCGAAATTTTTTCGATGCGTGCACGCATGGCCTCCGATGCTTTATTGGTAAACGTAAGCGCAAGAATTCCAAAAGGGTCGGCACCTTTATTCAGCAAGTGAGCAATGCGGTAAGTAAGCACGCGTGTTTTGCCCGAGCCAGGACCCGCCACAATCAGCGTTGGGCCATCAGAATGGATAACCGCTTCGCGCTGCACATCATTTAATTCATCTAAATACGACATGAGGGCGAAAATAACCCAAGCAGAAAGATGCACGTAAAGAATTTTGAACAAGCGCATGGAAACTTTTCTACTGATTTACATTTTTACTTTTACTGAAAATGTATACGCCAATGCAGGCATATAAAATCATCCGTCACTTAACTGAAACTCAATTCCGGTTCGATAAAAAAACTTCAGAAGAAAAAGTATCGCTCATAGAAAAGCTGGATAAAGAGGATTTACAAAACTGCGAAGACATTATCGCTTTTCACGACCGCCTTCTTTGCCTGCTTGCTTTTGCCGATAATCAGAAAGTATTTGATGCGGCTAACGGAGCATTGAGAAATTTGAGTGAGAAAACAAAATCATTTCTCGATGCTGCAAACGATGCTGATATTTGGAAACTCACAGAATCCGCTGTGGCGCATTCGGTAATCCGCTCTTCATTTAGCTATGAATTGATAAAGTGGCTGACGGAAAACTATCGGGATGAAATTTCTTTTTCAAGTTGTGGGGCACCGAAAGAAGTTGTCGGCAATGTTTTCAAGCAGATTCTTCCACCTGCTGTTGGTGAAGCGCTTTTCGATAACCATGAACACTCGCTTGAATCGCTCGCAAAAAAAGCAACCGTAAATAATAAATCCTTAGATGTGCTTACCTGGACATTAACCCAGTTTGCTTCTTCTTCCATCCCTGACAAATCAAAAGAGCAGCTTTTCGAACAGCTTTCTATTTATATTGACTGGCAAACAAATTCTTATTCTCCTACACGGTCGTTTGCCCGTGCAAACTTTGGAAAGAAATATTTCTTCAATTCATCACATTTAATTCATCATGCCGACCTTAAGAAAATTTTCAGCGATAAAAAACTTCATCCCGTTTCTTTAAATATCGATGAAAAAAAATCTCTGCGACATCACCAAAGGCGTACTCTGCTCCAACTACCGCGAAATTGACCCTATCACCTATGCAGAAAATACTGATACAGAGTTATACGACATCGGTCGTGGCATCACCATTGCTCTTTACTTCATGCGTCCTCCGTGGCGGCTTTCCTGCGAGAGTTATGTTTCCTACATGGCGTTTCGGAACGGTGTACCCGTTTCTTATGGGGGTGGATGGATATTTTTTGATCGCACCAAGCTCGCGGGGAATGTGTTTCCTCCTTTTCGCGGAGGTGAATCGGCTTATTTGTTTGCACACTTGTATCGTCTTTATCATCTTAGGTTCGGAGCGAATTGTTTTCAGGTTGCGCCTTATCAGATTGGTCAGAAGAATGAAGATGCAATTGCCTCTGGTGCATTTTGGTTTTATCACCGTTTAGGATTTCGTCCGAATGATGAGAAGTTACAAGCCTTGGCAGAAGAAGAATCTAATAAGCGAACTGCTGATAAAAAATATCGTTCTCCTGCTGCCGTGCTGCGCAAGTTTTCAAACACCGAAATGATTTTGAGCCTATCTCCACATATGCATTCCTCACATCAGGAAGTGTTGACCCAAATGCAAAAAATAGTAGCCGAAAAATATTCGGGAAACTTCTCTGATTATTTTCAGTTGTGCTTTTCTGCTTTGCAAAAAGCATGCAGGCAGCACAAATTGAAGGTTCCGAAAACCGTACAAAGCAATTCTTTGGCAATGGAGCTTTGCGGATTGATGGCTGTTTTCAGCGACTACTCGCGGTTTAGCAAAAACGATTTGAAGAAATTCGTTTCAGCAATGGAAGAAAAAGCTTTCGGAAGCGAACAAAAATTTTCCCAACTGTTCAACAGCATCGAAAAACTGAGGAAAGACATTTACAAATTTCCTTCCACCGATAAATAAAACTGCACTTCATCTTTATTACCTCACGTATCAATCTCAACAATCTGCATTTCAACTTCTATTTCCTTCATCTCTAAAATTTCATTCCCCTACCTTCGTTATTCATTCAAACTAACACACATGACGCAAGCCGCCACCGCGCCCGGACCAAGAGGAAATGTTTTACTGATGCCTACGCGCAACATCCGAAAGAAAACACATGAATACCTGCTACGCCTCGAAAAAGAATATGGCGAAATTTCCAAAATAAAATTCGGCCCCTTCACGGTTATTTATCTGGCAAACCCCGATTACATAGAACACGTTTTGCTGAACCGCGACATTTATACAAAAGTGCAGGAAGGCGGTATGCTCCGCATTCTGCTCGGCAACGGATTGCTTACCAGCGAAGGCGATTTCTGGCTTAAGCAGCGCAGGCTGATTCAACCGGTGTTTCATAAACAGCGGCTCGAAAGATTTATTCAGAAAATTTCTGAATCAACCGATGAGATGCTTGGCGACTGGGAAAAGAAAAACGGAGAAACAGTTGACGTTTACAATGAAATGAACCGCGTTACCCTCGACATTGTGGGCAAAACACTTTTCAGCGTCAACGTGAAAAGCGAATTTGATAAAGTGAACAGCGCGCTCACCAAAATCATGACCGCCATCCGCAACCGGTCGCGGTTTATGCGCTTTCCACTTTGGGTTCCGCTGCCTTCGCATTTGCGTATTGAACACAACCGCAAGGTGCTTGATGAAACCATCAGTGAAATAATTAACCAACGCAAAGGCGAAACCGGAAAGTTTGACGACCTGCTGACGATGCTGATGGAAGTGGAAGATGCCGACACGCGCGAGCGCATGACCGACAAGCAGCTGCGCGATGAGGTGCTCACCATTTTTATTGCCGGCCACGAAACCACGGCCAACTCGCTGGCGTTTACACTTTACCTGCTTTCAAAAAATGCGGAAGCCAAAAAGAAAATGCAGCAGGAAATTGATGCCGTAATAGGCACCGGTGAAATTACTTTCGAAAAACTGCACCGGCTGGAATACACCACCATGGTCATCAAAGAATCCATGCGCCTCTATCCGCCCGCCTGGATGATTCCGCGCGAAGCCGCTAAAGACGATGTGATTGGCGGCTATCAAATACGCAAGGGAGATAAGGTGCTTGCCTCGCCTTACGCCATGCAGCGCAGCCCGCGCTACTGGAGCAACCCCGATGCCTTTATGCCCGAAAGGTTTACGGCAGAAAATATGAAAGACATGCCGCGCTACGCTTACTTTCCGTTTGGCGGTGGGGCGCGCATGTGCGTGGGAAACAACTTTGCCATGATGGAAATGCAAATTGTGCTCGCAAAAATTTGCGCACAGTTCGATTTTGTGTTGCCCGAAAATTTTGAGCTGGAACTACTGCCCCTTATTACCCTCCGCCCAAAAGAGGGAGTGCCGGTGAAGCTAGTGAAGAGATAAAACAGATTTGTTATTGGGTTACCGTCAAAAACAAAAGAGCCCCGCATTTTTTGCGGGGCTCTTTTTTAATAATTGCATTACTACACTTCCAGATTATCGAAAGTGAATTTGTAGTGTGTTGGTGTTGGTCCGAGGTTTTGAACTAAGAGGAATGGTTTTGTATCGTTAAAACCTAGCTCTTGTGCGAAGGTTGTACCGAGTTTGTTTACCGGTGCACCTGGTAATACATCGAAGAAGACAGGACCGGGTAAGCCGTTCGCGGTAGCGGATGCATAGATGCGGATGGTCTCGGTGGTGGTTTCGATGATTACGTGTGTGAGCGGTGTGCCGTTGATATTGGTTGGCGTTGCATTGGCAATTGAAGGAGACATTGGTACATCGCCTTCGATTATCGCTATGCCGTTTGCAGGGTTTGAAGAGCCGGGAACCAATACAATGGTGCGAACCACTTCTTTACCTGCTTTGAATTTAAGAGCCTGTTCGTATTTAGCTTCGAAGCCGGGTTTCTGAACCTTTAAATTGTATGTGCCCGGTTTGATTTTTTTGAGAACAACTTTACCATCGGCATCTGTTTCGATTGAATAGATGACGAGGTTATTCTGAATGAGGGAAGCGGTTACGTTTTGTATGCCCAGATTGTTTTCGCCTTTGACGAACATGCGGAGCTTGGTATGTGTGCCACCGAGGTCGATGATTTCGCGCGCGCCCAAGTAGTTGTTGTAGAAATCGGAGTTGGTGGTTTTGTAGGGTAGCATCAACTTATCTAACTGCAACTTGAGAATTGTATCTGTTTCTTTAAAGAGGTTGCGCAGATTGATGGTTGCTGTTTTCTTGCTCTGCTTAGCGGTGCCGGGTGCCGGAACTTTAGTATTGTAAGCAGTGATTGCATTTTGAAGTGTGGTGAGTACCGGTGCTGTAATTCCGTAAGCCGCGAGTGCAACGAGATTAGCGTTTGCTTTGTCGTGAATGGTTTGGCAACGACCAGCCAACATATCATCGCGAGTGGCGATAAGCTGAGCGTGTGTGAAATTTACTGCATCTAAAAGTTCGTTGTTGTTTGTTTGTGAAGCGTAAGCGATAACTGCTGCTGCTACAGGAGCGGCTGTATCTATTACTGAAACTTTTAAAACTTTTTTGTCGGTGGAGATACCGGTGATGATAGCCTGTTGTTGTTGCGTAGCGTTAAAGATAGCGGTGATTTTTGCGGAGAAGGCTCCTTTTGTGGTAACGAAAGCGGGTGTTCCATTCCAGATGATGTTGTTATCATCGAGAAGTTTTTCTGCAACCCGGTACATGCTGTACTTGTTTTCTTGTCCGTCTGTCATTTTGTTTGATTTTGACCCCCTAGCCCCCTAAAGGGGGAACAGAGAGCGGTTAGAAAATATGATTACGGGCGCAAATTTATAGGCGAAAAAGCCTTTTTGAGAAATGAGAAAAAGCACATTTTGAATGAAGTTTTGCACCTGGTTTTGGCACAGGAGATGCAGGGAGTTGTAAGTTTTTGATAATTAAGGGAAAATAAGTTTGTAGTAAAAATTGTTGGTGAAACAGCGAATTAAATTTTGCAGATTTTTTGCACCGGTTGAGCGCAATTTGGATGATTTCGGATTGCGAATTTTGGATTGCGGATTGGAAATGCAACGTGGAAGTTTTGATTTTTTTGCATGAAGAGGTGATTTGGATACATGAAGATTTTCGTTTGGCTACATGAAGAGGGGTTTTGGATAAATGAAGACTGCATTTGACTACATGAAGAGAGCGTTTGGATGCATGAAGTTTGCGTTTGACTACATGAAGCGGACGTTTGGCTACATGAAGATTGGATTTGGTTACATGAAGAGAGCGTTTGGATGCATGAAGATTGCATTTGGCTACATGAAGAGAGGATTTGACTACATGAAGATGCCGTTTGGGTGCATGAAGATTTTTATAGAATGCATGGAAGAGGGTGTTTTTGGGGAAAATTGGGGTGTTTTGATGGTTTTTGAGGCATTTGAGATTTCTCTTGTTCCTTTTTTTAGAAAAAAGGAACCAAAAAATCGTCTGTTCGAACGCTCCGCGCGAACAGACAGGCTTGGCTCAATACAGTCTTTAGATTTTTAGGTGTGTTTTAATTGATAGGTTTTTAGTGTTGCCTTTCTAATCTCTTTTTCATCTCGAAACTTCTGACTGTGCTACGCACCAACGCATAAGCTACCGAAGTTTCGTAGGCTGAAAAAGAGGGGTAGCATTTATTTTTTTCGCAGGGTGGTTTTGCTCTGTTATATTTATGATTGAATTAGAAACCATGCGAGGACTAAAAAGTAAGTAATATGAAAAAGATTTTTACACTTTCTCTTACAATAGTATTTACCCTTACTATAAATGCTCAGGTGCCAAGTATTGAGTGGCAGAAGTCATTCGGAGGTAGCTCTTATGACTTAGCCTGGTCTGTCATACAAACCACGGATGGGGGATATGTTGTAGCTGGATATTCCTTTTCAAACAACGGAGATGTTACGGGTCATCATGGTAACAATGATTACTGGATAGTTAAATTAAGTAACACCGGAGCTATTCAATGGCAAAAATCTTTGGGCGGTAGTAATACTGAAGAAGCTTGGTCCATTATTCAAACCACTGATGGAGGCTATGCTATATCTGGGGGCTCAGCTTCTAGCGATGGAAACGTCACCGGTCATCTAAATGCCAGAGATTACTGGGTCGTAAAATTAAATAGCACTGGAACCATACAGTGGCAGAAAATTTTAGGTGGTAGCGGTAATGACATAGCTGCTTCTATTATTCAAACTATTGATGGAGGATACGCTATAGCTGGTCGTTCAGTTTCTAACGATGTAGATGTATCAGGCAATCATGGAGTCGATGACTTTTGGGTAGTAAAGCTAAACTCCATCGGAACTATTGAATGGCAGAAATCATTAGGTGGAAGTTCTTTTGACTTAGCATATTCGATTATTCAAACTATTGATAGTGGTTATGTGGTAGCTGGAAGTTCCCAATCTAATGACGGAGATGTGTCAGGAAATCATGGAAGTGACGATTACTGGATAGTAAAATTAAGTAATGCAGGAATTATTGAGTGGCAAAAATCTTTTGGTGGTAGTGGCACTGATATGGCTTATTCTATTGTTCAAACTACAGATGGAGGATATGCTGTAGCTGGGCTAACCGGTTCTAACGATGGAAATGTAACAGGTAATCACGTTGTTGGTGAATACTGGGTAATAAAATTGACCATCACTGGGACTATTGAATGGCAGAAATGTTTGGGTGGAAACGGAAGTGATTATGCTTCTTCTATTATCCAAACTTCAGATGGAGGCTATGCAATAGCTGGACGTTCCGAATCAGATGATGGAGATGTAACAGGAAATCATGGTAGTGGCGATTATTGGATAGTGAAATTAAACAATACAGGTAATCTCGAATGGCAAAAGTCATTAGGGGATAGTTCTTATGACCAAGCAAATTCTATTATTCAGACTATTGATGGAGGTTATATGGTAGTAGGATATTCTGAATCTAATGATGGAGATGTATCAGGAAATCATGGCGACAAAGATTATTGGGTTGTAAAATTAAGCGCATCAACAGGCATTGAAGAAACAGAAAACAATAATGACTTTAACGTCTATCCAAATCCTGCTACTAACCAACTCATTATTGAAAGCCGAGGCATTGAGGTGGAGGAGATTAATATTTATAACACCACAGGCACATTAGTGAGCCAACCAAAACAATTACAAAATAAGAGTATAGATATTAGTCTATTTCCCAAGGGAATTTATGTGGCGGAGATAAAAACTAAAAAAGAGAGTCTGAAGAGAAGATGGATAAAAATGTAAACTGCAAACAAACAGCATGAGTGTAGCGAAATTGATTTTTGTTGCCCTTTTGCAAATGATTTAAATCAAAATATCAACCATGATCAATCTAACAAATCAGAGCAAGTTACAAGAACTAGACTGGACACATAAGAGGGTAGAATTGTTTTCTGGTGCAAATGAAGTTGCAATTAAATACACGTTCGTTACTGCCCCACAAAGCCAAGATTTGCTATATTTTGATATAGTGATAAATCACAGCCACACTAATGAAAAAAATGGGAAAGTATTTCATGCAAGAGTTAGTCAGAGATTTTCATTTAAAGACTATAGAGAAGGTGCGCCCCTTGATTATTTATACAAGCTAATGGAAGTAACCACGTCATTATACGCGCAATTGTTTTACAAAAAACGAGAAGGAACGAATCTTCAACATCATAAAATTCCAAAGCCAAATTTTGAATTTTACAAAGCAACTCTTGCTTTGTCCAATGAAGATTTTCGAAAAGCGCAGCACGGCAATTACGAATTATAATTGAATTGTTTCCACAAACAGATTGCTCCTACGGAGCATTTTTGTTTTTTACTCCGTTAGGAGTTTTCTGTTTGTAGTAATGATGTGATAGAGAGAACCGGCTGTTGGCTGTTAGGGTTAGGGATTGGAGCGGAAATCCTTTTTTGCTTTTAGCGCGACAGACCACCCCGCCCGAAACGGGCACCCCTCCTTGAAAAAAGGAGGGGAATTAATACAGCCAGCAAAAAAGATTGTAGCGGAAAGCCCGACCGCCTGCTTTGAGGCGGGAACCCCACCTTAACATCTATTTATTGAATCACCTGCGTTTTAAAGTTGCATTTGTATAAATTCGCGCCCTCGCAAATGGCAAAAAAGAAATTACAGGAAGATATTTTAGAAGCGGAAGTTCACGAAAACGAAGAGATAGGCGTGGAGCCCGACAACATCGAAGTGTTTGGTGCGCGCGTGCACAACCTCAAGAACATTGATGTAACCATTCCGCGAAACCAGTTTGTGGTGATTACCGGAATTTCGGGCAGCGGCAAATCTTCGCTGGCTTTCGATACTATATATAGTGAGGGGCAAAGGCGCTACCTCGATTCGTTTTCGGCTTATGCGCGCCAGTTTATTGGCAATGGCGAGCGGCCGGACGTAGATAAAATTACGGGGCTGTCACCGGTTATTTCCATCGAGCAGAAATCGGTGAACAAAAACCCGCGCAGCACGGTGGGCACCGTTACCGAGATTTACGATTTTATGCGTTTGCTTTTTGCCCGCGCAGGCGAAGCGTATTCGTATGTAACCGGCAAGAAGATGGTGAAGTTTACCGATGAACAAATTATTGATACGCTTCTTACCAATCACAAAGACAAGAAGATGATTCTGCTGGCACCGGTGGTGCGCGGACGCAAAGGTCATTACCGCGAGCTGTTTGAGCAGGTGCGCAAGCAAGGCTATCTGAAAATTCGCATTGACGGTGAGATTGTAGACATGAAACCGAAGATGCAGGTTGACCGCTACGAGGTGCACGATATTGAAATCATCATCGACCGGTTGAAGGTGGATGATTCAGATAAGGACCGCGTTCGCAATTCAGTTGCTCTTGCCATGAAACAAGGCAAAGGGCTGATGATGTTACTCGACAGCGAAACGAACGAGGTGTTTATGTTTAGCCGTCACCTGATGTGTATCGAGTCGGGCATTTCGTATGAAGAGCCATCGCCCAACACGTTTTCGTTCAACTCGCCTTATGGTGCGTGTAATACTTGTAATGGATTAGGCGTGACGTATGAAGTAAGCCGCAAGGTGATTCTGCCCGATGAAAAAGTTTCGATTGCGCGCGGAGGAATTACACCAATAGGCGAGCAACGCGACAATTTTATTTTCAAAGAGCTGAATTTGATTGCGAAGAAATTCAAGTTCAACCTTACGGACCCTATTTCAAAAATTCCTGACGAAGCACTGAACTATATTTTATATGGCGATGCCGAAGAAGCAGTTTTTGAAGAAGAAGATTTAATCATTGAAGATTATGACGACCGGTGGTATACTTTGAACAAGGGCGGTCTGATGGGTTTGCTGAAAAGATGTTTTCGTTTCACCACATCCGAATCTATTCGCAGTTGGGCGGAAGGATTTATGGAGCAACACACTTGCCCGAGTTGCAACGGCACACGGTTGAAGAAAGAAAGTTTGTGGTTTAAGATTGATGACAAAAACATAGGCGAGCTTTCGAAACTCGACTTAACCGATTTGTATAAATGGTTTGATGGATTGGATGAGCGCATGAACAAGCGCCAGCAAACCATCGCCAAAGAATTGCTGAAAGAAATCCGCACGCGTATCGCTTTCATATTAGATGTTGGTTTAGATTACCTCGCGCTCGACCGTCCATCAAAAAGTTTGAGCGGTGGAGAGAGCCAGCGCATTCGTCTCGCTACTCAAATCGGTTCGCAGCTTTCCGGTATTACTTATATTCTGGATGAGCCGAGTATCGGTCTGCATCAAAGAGATAACCGCAAACTGATTACCGCGCTCAAACAACTGGCGGCAAATCCGAATACGGTTTTAGTGGTTGAGCACGATAAAGAAATAATGCTCGAGAGCGATTACATTATTGATATAGGTCCAAGAGCGGGTGAACATGGAGGAAGAATTGTAGCACAGGGAACACCGGCAGAGTTTTTGAAACAAGGTTCAACTACTGCAAAATTCCTTTCAGGCGAATTAAAGATTGAAGTTCCTAAGCACCGCAGACAAGGCAACGGACAATATCTCGCATTGAAAGGGGCCACCGGCAACAATTTGAAAAATGTAGATGTAGTTTTTCCGCTCGGAACTTTTATTTGTGTAAGCGGGGTTTCGGGAAGCGGTAAATCATCTTTGATTAACGAAACGCTTTACCCCGTTCTGCACAACTACGTTTACAACGGCAAATACAAACCGCTGAAGCACGATAGTATTGAAGGCTTAAATCAAATTGATAAGGTAATTGAAATTGACCAGTCACCTATTGGCAGAACACCGCGAAGCAATCCGGTTACTTACATTAAGGTGTTTGATGAAATCAGAAAACTGTATGCCATGTTGCCCGAAGCAAAAATCCGCGGCTATGCAGCAGGAAGATTTTCGTTCAACGTAAAAGGCGGTCGCTGCGAAGAATGCGGAGGCGGTGGAATGAAGATTATTGAAATGAACTTTCTGCCCGATGTAGAAGTGCAATGCGAAAAGTGTTT
>CANJLD010000014.1 GCA_947475165.1 Bacteroidota bacterium | reverse complement strand
TCGTTTGCTACGCTGATGCAGAAAGATTTGAAATACATCAACGCGTATTCATCGGTGAGCCATTGCGGGTTTGTGTTGCTGGGTATTGGCATGTTGACGAAGACCGCCATTACCGGTGCGGTGATGCAGATGGTGAGCCACGGTTTGATGACTGCTCTTTTCTTTGCTGCGATAGGCATGTTGTATGAGCGCACGCACACGCGGATGGTGGCGCAGATGGGCGGGCTGCTGAAGCTTACTCCGTTTATAGGCACGGTGTTTTTTATTGCGGGTTTGTGTTCGCTGGGCTTGCCGGGCTTTAGCGGTTTTGCTGCTGAGATGACCGTATTTATGGGCGCATGGCAAAATCCGGATATGTGGTATCGCGCAGCAACGATTGCGGCTTGTGCCTCGATAGTTGTTACAGCGGTTTATATTTTGAGGGCGTTGGGGAAGGTGATGTGGGGACCTCTAGAAATTATAAATTATAAATTAGAAATTACAAATGAAAACCAAGTTCCATTTGGGGACGCAGAGTGGAATGAAAAACTTGCGGCTGTTATTTTGATTGCCGGAATTGTGGTGATTGGTGTGGCTCCGTTTCTTCTTCAAAAATTATTGAATCCGGCAGCAGAAGAAATTTCTAAGCAAGTTTTGCGCGCAGCATTTTAAGTCTCCCCTGTAGGGGGAGATTTAGAGGGGGCTTTAAATCAGCGGCCACTCTTCGGCCACATCCAGCAAACCTTTTATCAGCTGACCGTTTTGTTTTTTCCAGTGCGGTACGTTGCAGAAAATAATCAGCCTGCGTTTGGCGCGGCTTACTGCTGTGTTCAGCAAAAACAAGCCACGGGTTTTTGCAAACTTCGAATCGGTGAACCATTTTTTGTCGGTGTCTACCACACTTAAAATTACGTTCTCCCATTCCTTGCCCTGTGCGCCATGCACGGTTAGTATTCTTCCTTCATTTCTATCGCGCGGCAATTGTTTGCCTAATAGTTTTACCTGATTGATATACGGAGTAAGAATAGCATAGTCAGTAATACCGGTGGTTTGCAGAAACTGTTTTATAGCCACGGCTTCCGGTTCGCTTTCGCGGCTGGCTTTATCGTTTTCGTTGCGCGGTTGTGGCACAGGTGTTTCGGTATGCACAAAAAAGATATCGGTTTCGCCTTTGCCGCTGTCGCTGGCAAAGCCGTTTTGGTATACATATTCATTCAGCACATTGGCGAGGTTATCGCCAAACCGGTGCGTATAGCGCAAATCGGTGCGTGATAAATTGCGGCTCAGTGTTTCTTCGTTGGTTACGTACGACTGATACGCTTCATCCTTCGACTGCTCGAAAAGTTTAGCGAGATGAATAGCACTCTTGCTCCACATAAACACATCGCGCTGCTCTTCGGTTTGAAATTCGTAATCGTTCATTTCGCACACCGGTGGCAGTTGTAAATGGTCGCCCAGAAAAGTTACCGGTACGTTTCCCTTCATCAGCACCAGTGCTTTGGCGCAGCAGGCGTAACCGGCTTCGTCTAAAAAAATATGGTCAACGTTCAGGTCGTCTTCTTCGGCTACGAACCGGTGCAGATAACTATCGAGCGTGGCGGCTACTACGCTTGCGCGGTGTGCCTGTTCGTTGCTGCCGGTCATTTTGTTGCGGGCTTTTTCTAATTCCTGCAACATCACTTTCAATTCGGCTTCGGGTGTCATGGCAATTTCAATTGCCCTTGCCTGCATTACCGCTTCATCGCGCTTTTGTTGCAGAATAAATTTATCGAGGAACGAAAGCGTTGAATCAAACGCATCCGGTTCTAAAGTTTTTGCCAGTGCTTCGGTTTGCGGATGAACGCTCATGCCGTCCTTCACTTCTTTCAGCAACTTCTTTATTAATTTCTGACCGGTGTTTTTTTCTGTGGCAACCGCTATCAGTTCTTTCAGTTGCTTTAGTTTTTCGAAAGCGGTTTCCAGTTTCGGCACTATATCATCGCTCACACTTTTTTCTTTCTTCATTACACTGCGCACTACCCTTATTTGTTTATCGAGTTGCATGCGCTGCGACTGTATGCCCATGCTTTCGCACACCTGCGGATATTGTTCGGCAAACCATTTGGAGGTATGCCCGAGGCGCAAAAATTTTTCGCGCGGAATGCCTGCTGCATCGCTCATGTGCAGCACTCCTTTCATTACCTGTTCAAGCGCGGTGTTGGTTGGTGCAAGAATTAAACAGCGTTTGTTCTGCCGCACATATTGTATAACCACATTGGCAAGCACCAGTTGTGTTTTACCGGTGCCCGGTGCGCCCCATATATAACTGAAGGGCTTGGTGAGGATAGTTCTGATAGCCGTTAACTGGTCGCGGCTGGGCTGCACTGCACCGAACGATTCGAGCGTTACCGATTTTTGTTCGAGAGTAGAAACTTTGTCCGGCAACTGCAAACTATCGCCCCGCTGCTCGAACCAGGTGCGCACGCGCGCTACCAAAAATTTCATGTCGGCAATTACGCGCAGGTTTGCGTTGTGCAAATTGGTGAAGCGCGGAAACACTTCGGCATCCGGTTCTATATACAGCGTGTTTTTTTCGGTATCGTATTCAATTACCACAATTTTTTCGGTGTTGAATTCTTTACCATCATCCAAAAAACGAAACACCACGGTTTCGATATCGAATATTTTTTTGGAGAGGCGAAGGCTGACCAACCGTTGCGCAGCATGTTCTATAACAATGCCCCATACTTCTACTTCGTTTAAACCCTTACCGGTTCTATCAAGATAGTCGTGGTAAGCTTTAGAGGAGGAGATGCAGAGTTCTTTTATTTCCTGGGAGGTCATTGCGGAGGCGTATTCTTTATCACTTCAGTTTTTTCGTTTGCATCAGGCGCACTTTTTTATCGGAACTGTTCTGCACCACCAAAAATTTCTTAACCGGTTGAGGCAAAGTAAGCGTAAGTGTTTCACCGGCAGCAAAAATTTGTTTACCGGTTGGTGTTTCGCCAATAGTATTGGCATACCAGTATTCAATATTTTCTGCCGACTGATTAGTAAGCGTAACCTTGTTTTTTTTCAGCAGCTTAGGCAAGGCAATTTTGCGGATGCCTTCTGCATTGAGCACAAACCATATTCTTTTTTCGGCAGTAGATGGCACCGGTGCCGTTAACCGGAACAGTTTGCGTGAAGCAGGGCTAGTGCGGAAAATATATTGCGCCACATTCACCACCGGTTGCCCCATGCGGTAATACGTATTCATCAACTCAATGCGTTTGCGCGTTTCGGTTGGGCGTTCTTTCTTTTTCAGCTGTTGCAAATTATTGTCATCGCGCAACTCCTGCGCCAGCGTGGCTATTTCGTCAATGGCCGCCTGCGTGTAATTCTGCGCCAGCAGCTCGGTTTTGTATTTGGTAGCCACCCCGTAAAGCGTTTGCATATACTGCACCATGCGCAGCGGACTGTTGCGCACCTTGGCAAACTGCCCCTCGCCAAACTCCTTGCGTGCCTCGGTGTTGGCCGGAAAAGCCTTGCCTGCATAATATTTTACCTCCTTATTTTTTAAGAGGCATTTTTCCAAAGCCGAAACCACCTCTTCCATTAATAACTCGCCATCTATAATTGCCAGTTCATCGGGAACAGTTGCCCATGCCTGGTCTTGAATGGTTTGCCAATTGGCGAGGTATGCCGCATCTAGAGAAGGGTCAAAAGCGGTAAACTGGGCAAGTTTAGATTCAAAATGGGTGACTAAGGTTCTAACCGAGTCCAGCATTTTAATATCGGGGCCTTGGTATATACGCGATACTTTCATAGTTGATGATTTATATGAGGTAACGAATAAAATACATTATTTACAAAATACCAAACTTGAGTTACGTATTTATAAATGGTATTTACTAAACTATAAATTAGATTGCTTTGAATTAAAATAAGTTGTATTTATTTAAATACAGAATCTATTCTAATAACATTTGGCTTTATGTAAATAAAATAATCATCTACTTAATTATAAACCTTATGTATTTTATAAAATACATAATCTCTTTACTAAAAGATGGCATAGTTTTTTATTAAAAACATAATGTTGTTTATTAAAGAAATACAAATGTTAGATGAATAGATTTAAATATTAGTTTAGTAAAGATTTATTTATAGTTTATAAAGTATGATTTTAAATATAAAAACCATGATATTATATAGATAGGTATTAATGTAAAACAAATAAACACAGATTTTAATTAAATAAATCAAGAATTTAAGCAGATAAATTACTATACTTAGTGTTTTGGTGTATTTTTTTGTCTAAAGAGCCAAAATGAGCCATATCTAAAAGCAGTGGCCTAAGTTTCCAGATAAAAATTTTAACAACTTTACCCCATTTGGCTATTTTTGTTAAAAATAAACTACCTGCCCATAGCCGGGCGGTGTATGAGTTTAAGCTGGAACTGCCGGGCGGGGCAAAGTGGAAGCCTTTGCGCATATATTTCTATACAGCTCAGTCTGAATTATTGAACATAAAATATTAGTAGGATGCAGTACCTGAAAAAAGCTGTATCTTTTTTGCCGGCAGGGCTTGACAAAGCGTGTTTAGTCGCCTATCTTATCTGCTCAATAAAACTAAGCGTATTATTTTAAGGTTAAACCTGATAAACACTTTGTAGTTGGCTTTTAATTTGCATATTTTTACACCCCCGCTTTTTTGGACACTGGCGTGGCAACATTTTTTATTCCTGACTTAAACTATAATTTATCACTATGGGTAATTTTACATTTTCGTTTTACAAAAGAGCAGCCGCTCTACTGGTAACCTGTTTATTGCTGGCAAACATTGGCTACAGCCAATATGCTGTAACGGTAACCAACACCAGTGCATCTACCGGTTTGGCAGCTTCTTACACTTCATTTGCCAATGCGGTAACCGCTCTTAACCTGGCTACCATCAGTGGTACCGGAACCATCACCATAGCCTATTCATCGGGAATCAGCGAAACGGCACCGGTGTCAGGTTATAATATAACCAAGTCGGGAACCAGTACGGTTTCCATTGTGTTTGATGGCGGTGGTAAAACAATAACAGCCGGGTTGCAGGTGGCAGCCGGTGTTATGGATGCCGTATTTAAACTAAACGGAGCCGACTATATTACTATCAAGAATTTTGTGATTCAGGAAAACCCTAGTAACATAGTTACTGCAACAGGTGCTACTAATACCATGACAGAGTTTGGGGTATTGCTGATACACGCTTCTGCTACCGATGGCGCACAAAACAATATTATACAGGATAATACTATTACCCTGTCTTCAGTTTATCCTAATACGGTTGGTATTTTTTCTACCTCTGCTTCTACAACCGTTACGGGCAGCCCCTGGACAAACGTAAGTACCGATGCTAGCTCAACAGCAGGAACAAACTCTAACAACAGCGTTTATCATAACACCATTTCGGGCGCACAGTTTGGTATCGTATTTATTTGCCCACCGGTTACAGCTCCCATATTTGAAACCGGAAATAATATAGGCGGAACTACCTCTACCGGGTCAGCCGCCACTACCGGAAACACCATAACGTTTGGTAATAACTCAGCCACTACCGGTCCCTGGGCCAGAAGCGTAGCTGGTGGTAAAGCAGGTATTATGATGAGAAACGGAGCGGGTAATACCATTCGTTATAATACAGTAAACAGTTTAACTACCCTTACCGAATCTGTATCCAGCAACGGAGTAGTAGGAATTAATATTTCGAGTGGAACAGCTCCTTCAGGAGTTACTTACACCTCAACTATCAGGGATAACTCTTTAACTATTTATCAAGTGGGTACCCAAACTGCCTACGGAATTGACTTCGGGCATGGCTTAAGCACGGGCACTATTACAGGCAGTAACAATTCGGTAACTATCAATCAAAAATCTGTTACTGCATCTACTTCAGGTGCGCAAATTGGTATAAGAGCAAGTTATGCTGCGGCATCGAGCACACTTAATACAAATACTATTACTATTAACCAGACCTTTACGCCAACTGCTACCACATCTAACAGCAGTCCGTTAACCGGTATTTCTATGCCAACCGGTACCACCGGCACGCCTACCATGACGGCACTTGGAAATACTATTACCATTAACAGAAGTGCGTTGCCAACCACCGGTACTTGTACTATGTCGGGTGCTGTAACAGGTATTGCTGCTACACAAGCAGCAGCTTCTACACTTACTATTGGTGCAACAGGTAGCGGAAACGGGAATACCATTACGGTTAAAGAAGCATCTGGTGGTGCAGGAACAACCACCTATTCAAGTGCAGTTACTTATGTTGATTTAGGTTCTTTAGGGCATGGAACAGTTAACGTTATAAACAATACGTTTAACACAACGGGCTCTACCATTAAATCTACGGGTGCTTTAAACTGCGTAAATCAAGGGAGTACTACCATTACGGTGGCGGTTAATGTAAAAAACAATACAGTAAATATTGACAGAACCGCTACAACCGGTGCGGTTGGTTTCTTTACCCAAACATCTACCACCCCTAATGACCCTTTAGACGATTTTTCGAGTAACAATATCACCTTTACCGGCTTGGCAGGAACTACTTCTGTAACCGTTATTCAAAAAGCAGGGGGCTCAAGTACCGCTAGCAGAACTATCAGCAACAATACTATTTCGGTTACCGGTACCAATACGGGTACTTGTATCGGTATTTCTTATGCCTATTCTACCTTAACTACAGTTGGTGGCACTAACTCCATTACTATTTCATGTGCTGCGCCAACTGTTACAGGTATTACCTGCACCACAAATGCAACAGCGAGTAATATTAGCGGAACTACCATTTCGTTAACTTCTACAACCACCTCACCTACCGCTATGACCGGTATTTTAGTAGCAGGCGCAGGAGCAAACTCTATTACCGGCAACACCATTACTGCCATGAATTTTTCGGGAGTCGTTACATCGAGTCCCAATATGACAGGTATTTCGCTTAGCGCAGGTTCTACGAACACAGTTTCGGGCAATACCATTTCGGGTATTTCTGCCGGTGCTGCAGGAAGTTCAGGTTCGCCAACAATAAGAGCAATTTTATTAACCGGTGGAACAACCAACAACGTAACTAAAAACAAGGTATATAATCTATCTACCAATTGCACCGGTAATACGGCTTTGTATGGTATTCATATGACCGGTGGCACTACTAATAATATTAATAACAATATTGTAGGCGATTTGCGTATGCCTGCTGGGCAAAATTCTAACGGCTCACCTATGTCGGGTATTTTTGTTGCCAATGGAAGCGGTAATGCGGCAAATGTCCACTTTAATACCGTGTATATAAATGGCACTACATCAGGTTCTATTTTTTATAGTGGAGCACTATATGCTTCTACTTTGGTTTCGTTAACATCCAGCAATAATATTCTTGTTAATATATGTACTCCAACAGGCAGTGGTGTTGTAGCTGCAGCTTTTTACCGTTCCAGCACCACCCTCACCACTTATCAAAGTGCTTCAAACAACAACTTACTTTTTGCAGGAACACCTTCTGCAAGCAACATCATATTTTTTGACATCACCAACAAAGACCAGACCCTCTCAGATTTTAAAACCAGAGTAGGAGCTACCCGCGATGCCGCTTCGGTAACAGAAAATATTTCAACAACTCTTGCTAATACAAGTACCGGCTCATCTGCCAATTATCTGCACTTTACAGCCGGTTCCAGCTCTGCAGCAGAAAGCGGTGGTGTTTCAGTATCGGGAATTACCGATGACTTTGACGCAGACACTCGCGGGGCAACACCGGATATTGGTGCCGATGAGTTTGCCGGTGGTGCTGCACCTTGTACTACACCAACACTTCAGCCAACCACATTTGTTGCAGGAACCAATACCTCAACAACTATTGCAGGAAGTTTTTCAGCACCGGCTACAGCACCTTCAGGTTATCTGGTGGTTCGTAGCAGCGGTGCATTATCCGGCTTACCGGCAGATGCCAGTTCATATTCGGCAGGAGCTGCTGTTGGTACCAACGGAACCAGCATACAGCAATCATCTTCTTTATCTTTCACAGGAAGTTCGCTGGCATCAAACACTACGTATACCATTACTATATTTTCCTATAACAGCGCGGGATGTTCAGGTGGGCCGAAATATTTTACAACCACTCCACTTACAGGTACACTTACTACCTGTCCGGGAATACCTACCTCTGTAGCAAACAGCAATGTTCAGGCTAATCAGTTTGATTTGAGCTGGGCTGCTCCTACTAACGGTGCAACAGATTATACTATTGAAGTTACAACCGATGCCGGATTTACTGCGCATATAACAGGATCGCCAACCACACAGGCGGGGCTTACTAAAACGTGGAATCTTTTAACGGGAGCTACCCCGTATTATTATCGCGTAAAAGCAAATAACAGCACTTGCAGCAGCGCATGGGTTAGTGGAAACGTATCCACCACACCTGATTGCGCCAATGGTACAGTATTGTCATGCGCTACCGATGCTACGGTAACTATACCGGCAGGATCTGGCGTATGGAGCTTTAGCGGAACTACCCCAAATAATTCGTGCGGGTTTGCTACCCCGGGCTTAGAGAGAATTTATCGCTTTACTCCGACTTCTTCAGGTACGCATACACTTACCGTTAGTTCTGTAACCACCGGCTATATCGATTACTTCTGGAAAGCATCTTCTGCAGGATGTAACAATACCGGTTGGAACTGCTATAATGATGTGGGTGCTGCTGCTAATCCGGTGACTGCGGATGCTACTATGAATTTAACGGCTGGCACGGAATACTATATATTATTGGATGATGAAGATGCGTCAAGTACAACTACGCATACTTTCCGTATAAATTGTCCTTGTAGCGGCAGTCCTACTGCCGGCACACCTCCATCTAACCCAACTATTTGTAGCGGTGCAACTACTACCCTTACTGTTGCAGGGGCGGCTACAGGTTTGGGTATTTCTTACCAATGGGAAGAATGGAACGGAACTGCATGGGTAAATGCAGTGGGCGGAAGCGGAGCTACTACTACAGCCTATACTACACCTGCACTTTCAGCAGCAAAACAATATCATTTAAAAGTTACCTGTTCGGGTAGCGGCTTATCGGCTACTACCAGTCCTGATAATACAGTAAATATTACACCGGCACCAACGGTTACTATCACACCGGCAAGTCCTCATATTTGTGGTTCAGGTAGCGTAACATTGAATGCTACAACTGCTGGCGCAACTGCTTATGCCTGGTCTAATAGCGGAGGTTCATCGGCAACAGCCACCTTCAGCCCTACAGCCAGTACAACTTATACAGCTTCTGTAACGGTAAGCGGATGCCAGGGAGTTGGAACTAAAGCTGTAACTTATTTCCCAAGCACAGCTGGTACTTTGCCGCAGAATATAAACTTTACCGGTTATACAGGAGGAAATCTTACAACAAACTGGCCTGGCTGGTTTGAGGCGTTAACCACCACTTATTCTGTTCCATCAGGTACAACCTCAACCTGGACAAATACAAATTTTGCCAACGGAGCCTCTAACATGGCCGCCCTTGTCACCCTTACTAATTCGGTTAAAGATGATTGGATGGTAAGTCCATCATTTACGCCAACTGCTTGTACTCAATTCAGCTTTAACTTTACTGTTACTGTAAACAATGCAGCTACACAAGCTTCGCTTCGCAGTATGGATAATTTCGATATCATGATATCGAACGATTGTGGAGTTACTTGGACGGCCATTCAATCGTACACCAGTGCTAACACAAGTGGTATTCCTTTAACCGGAACCACACAAAACATTGCAATTCCATCGGGATATTACTCAACCACCTGTAACGTTGCTTTCAGAGCGCGCAGTAACGGCACCGGAGGCTCCGGCTCTTCGGCTGTAAACGTATTTATTGATGATATTGCAATTAAGAATAAACCGGCTATTGATATTGCGGTTACTTCTTTAACCTCACCGGGCTTATGCGTAAGCGGTTCGGCTGAAACGGTTAGTGTATTGCTGACTAATACCGGTTGCAATACGATTAATTTTTCTACTGACCCTATAGCGGTAACAACTACAGTAACATTGCCGGGCGGAGGAAATGTGAACCTGTCATCTGCCACTACCAGTACCGGCACACTAGCTACAAACGCTACTATGACCGTTACTATGGTAAACGGTGGACCAAACAGCAACGGAACACTCAACATGACCACCGCGGGCACTTATACTATTACCCCGCAGGTAACTATGACATCGTTGAATGATGGTGATAATACCAACAATCAAATTACACCTTCTCCTACGCGCACTGTTTTAGCCACAGCCACGTTGCCACAAACAATTGATTTTACAGGTTACACCGGTTCAAATCTTAATACGGTATTCCCTAACTGGTATGAAGGGGGTAGTGGTACTACACCAACCGCCAGCAATTCTGCATCACCGTGGAGCAACGATTTCTTCGTAAACACCGGTAGCAATGTTGCGGCAGTTATTAATTTATACTCTACTACTGCATCTAGCTCAACAGGATGGATAGTTGGTCCTAAGTTTAATGCAACAGGTTGCAGTAAGGTTACATTCAAACTCGGGTTAACCGTTTTCGGCACTACAACTGCAAGCTCTCTTGATGCTAATGATTTGGTGCAAGTGAGGGTTTCTACAGATTGCGGTTTAACGTGGACAGCCATAAAGACATATAATAATACCACACCTATCAGCAATACCGGGCAGGCTGAATCAGTTGATCTTTCTGCTTACAGTGGCCAGGCTATCATTGTGGCATTTTATGCTACAGAAGGAGCAACTGCAACCGGTGATGACGATTTGTTTATTGAAGATGTTCAGATTAAAAACGGAGCGGCTACCGATGCGGGTATTGTAAGTTTAGTAACACCAACAACTTCTAATACCTGCGGCACGGCTTCGCAAAGTGTAACCGTTAAGTTGAAAAACTACGGCTGCAATAGCATTTCAAATATACCGGTTACTGTAAATGTTACAGGTATTGTTCCTTCTACATTGAACGGAACTTACACCGGCACCATCAGCCCCGGAGCTACGTTTGATTATGTGGTAGGAACAATAGATATGACTACTGCGGGCGTGTATACCTTCAACGGTTCAACAGGAATAAGCGGAGACGGGGATAACAGTAACGATGCGTTCAGCGCAGTAAGTGTTACCACCATTAATCCGGATTTAACGCTTACTCCGGCTTCAGCCAACGGATGTGCCACTGATGTAATTACTTTGAATGCTACTACCACATCTTACTTGGCACCTACAACAGTTACTCAGGGAAGTGGTGTAAATAGCACTTCGGCATCCACTACATCTTATTTACTGGGTCCTAATCCGGTTCAAAGCTACTATGGCGGCTCAAGAGAGCAAATGTTATTCAGGGCTTCTGAACTTACAGCTTTAGGATTTGTTCCTGGTGCGAGTATTTCCGACATTGCTATTTACCTGAATACTGCGGAAACAACCCGCACTTTGCAGAATCTGAAAATTAAAATGGGCTTAACGTCTGTTACCGATTTGTCATTGGCTCCATATAACAGTGGACTTACAACAGTCTATGGTCCGGCTTCCTTTACTCCGGTGGCCGCTTCTGCCAATAACTTTACTTTAACTTCTTCATTTACGTGGGATGGAACAAGTAATTTGTTGGTGGATATTTCTTTCTCTAACGTTGATGGCGGAGGGACGGGCAATACTACAGCTACTATAGATAATACAAGTTTTGTCAGCACTTATTTTTATAGGAATGATAATGAATCAGTCGCCTCTACGGAAGTTTCGGGAGGCTCTGGTTCAGCTTGGATTTACAGCGAGCGTAACAGAACAAGATTTACCTTTGGTGCAAACGTTGTTCCGGTTTGGACTTCAACGGGTAATTTGTATACCAATATAGGAGCTACTAATTCTTACACTACTGGTACTGGTCTAAATACAGTTTATGCTAAGAACCCAGTCGGTAGTTATACTTATAACGCAACGGTTACTAAATTAGGGTGTTCTACTTCTAAGAGTGGCACTATAAGTATTATTAATCTTTGCGGTAACGTATGGTTAGGCGGCACCACACAATGGACAAGTGGAGGGAACTGGAGCTACGGAACGGTTCCTACAGCCTGTTCAGATAATGTGCTGATACCAACCACACCGGCAAACGGTAACAACTTCCCTATTATAGGAACCGTTTCGATAAGCGTGGGCGACCTCACGGTTCAGGACGGAGCTTCAATTGCGGTGAACAACACAAAAACATTATCGGTATGCGGTAACTTTACCGGTGGCACATCCACAGCATCAAGCATTACCACCAACGGCACGGGTAAACTTATATTCAACGGAAGCGGCACACAAACCTTTAGCGGAAGAGCCAGTTTCCCTACCCTTAACATAAACAAAACAAGCGGTAGTGTGGTGGTGCAGAACAATTCATTCTTTGATGTATTTACTGCATTAGAATTACAAAGCGGAGCATTGAACAACAGCGGCAACACAGGTGGTTTATTTACTTTAAAGAGCACCGCAGCAGCACATGCTATTTTTAATGATTTCAGTTCAGGCTTTAGCGGCACCTTTGGCGGAACCATTTACGAAGAACGTTACTATAACGCTACCAGTGCCAATAGTTACAACCAGCACTACATGGGTAGTCCGGTAAGCAATGCCGATTTAGCACAATTAGGCGCGGGCGGAAGTTCGGGTGCAGTAACACCAACGGCTGATTGTTCAGAAACACAATTGGATGCAGCTTCGGTTTACGGAAGTGTGTTTACTTATAATCAGGCAACCGGTGCAGCCTGCCCTATGGCAAGTTGGAACGTAGTTGCCAGCGGCAGCAATGCCACACCGGTGCAAGGTTACTCGGTAGCCAGAACCGGTTCAGGAACACTGACCGTTCACGGAACTCCGAATACTGCTTCAAGCTACTCCCTCACCGGTTTAGCTAATGCTAACTGGACAAAGGGAACTTTACAACACCCTTCTGCAACTGCTTTCGGTTCGGGCTGGCAATTAGTAGCTAACCCATACAACGCTACGCTTGATTTAAGCAGTGCAACGGTAAGCGGCTTCGATAATCAAATACAGATTTGGAATGTGATTAACGGCACCTATCAATTGGCAACAGTTATTGCACCGTTCCAGGCATTCTTCGTTCATAAAACAGCTGTAGGAGGCGGAGGTATTTATACTATCAGCGGAAGCAACCGGGTAGTCACCGCACAAACCTTCTACGCACAAAACACACCGGAACAGTTAAGTATTACCGCTACTAATAATGGCACTAACCTGTATGATGTAGCTACCGTTGGTTTCAACAGCAACGCTACCGATGTGTTTGATGCAGAATTTGATGCCAACAAACTAACCGGCAGCATAGGCAGGCACAATCTTTACAGCATGAACAATGGCTACTGGTTGAATAAGAATATTCTTCATTCTATCGCGCAAACATCAACTGTAGATGTAGGCTTTGAACCGGGAACAAGCGGAAGCTACACACTTGCTTTCGAAGGATTGAGCAGCTTTGACCCGACCAGCTACATTACTTTAGAAGATAAGAAGTTGAATATTTTCTACGATGTAAGAACCGGTGACTACAACTTTACCTCAGATGCAGCCGATGACTGGAATCGTTTTGTATTACACTTTACACCAAAAGCAGAAATTGTTACCATCGACCAGAACTGCAGCGCCCTTGGAGCTATCAACATCACCCAGCCGGGAATAGCTAACTGGACTTATACCGTTACGAATAACAACAATGCAACAATATCAAGCGGCACATTGAATCAAAGCACACCGGTAACAGTGAACGCACAAGCAGGCACATATACGCTAACGCTTATTGATGCGAACAATTACACGGTAGTGAAGAACATCACCATCAGCGGAACGCAACCGGTTGCGGCAACAGCAACTGTTTCTTCCACAGCAGTTCAAACAACGGATGATGTGACGTTTACCAACACCACAGCAAACGCAGCAACAACGGCTTGGGATTTTGGTGATGGAACAACATCAGCAAACACAACTGAAGTTCATGCTTACACAACAGCAGGAACATATACGGTTACTTTGACTGTTACGAACGCTGATGGTTGCAGTTCAACTACAACGCAAACCGTTACGGTAACTGAAAAGTCAACCACCGGTCTCAACAACATCACCAACAACAAAGGCATCAGCATTTGGAGCAGTGAGAACAAAGTGTTTATCGATTTCAGCAAGCAAACCAAGGTAGAGGCCACCATTGAAATTTACAATGTGTTAGGTCAGCAACTGGTAAACGAGAAATTTGGCAGAAGCACTGTTTACACCAAATCAATCGGCAACCTTGAAGCTGCTTATGTAATTGTGAAAGTGAAAAATGATAATGAGATTATCACCAAGAAATTGCTGATTACGAATAAGTAAATTCCGCGACTGACTTAAATGCAAAACGCCTCTCAATTTATTTTGAGAGGCGTTTTTTGTTTTAGCGATTTCAAGTTTATCTGACAACCACTTGGTTTTCTTCCAATAATCTTCTTAGGTTAATCAGCGCGTAGCGCATTCTTCCCAAACAAGTATTCATTGGCGATTTAGTGTAATCAGAAACTTCTTTAAAGCTGAAGTTGAAGAAGTGGCGAAGTATTACTACTTCCTTTTGTTCTTCGGGCAATTGCTCAATCAGTTCCTTTAACTTGCCTTCGAATTTTTCAAGATGAACGTGTTCTTCCAACGGAGTTTCTTCAAACTTCATGTATTTAAAAATATCGTCACCCTCGCTGGTAACAATTCCCGGAGTGCGTTTCAACTTCCGGAAATGGTCAATACATAAATTGTAAGCAATACGTGCTACCCAAGGTGCAAATTTGCCCTCCTCGTTGTACTTGCCTCTGCGCAAGTAGTCAATGGCTTTAATGTAAGTCTCCTGAAAAATATCTTCAGCGAGAAATTCATCCTTTACCATTAAGTAGATGGATGTGTAAATCTTGTCCTTGTGACGGATGATTAATCTTTCAAGGGCAAGTTCGTTGCCTGCGAGGTACTGGTCTACCAATTCCTGATCGCTCATTAATTGAGTGCGCATATGGTTACGTTTTATAGTTAAAAAAACGTAGAGGTGGCTTATAGGCAACTTTGATTGAAGATTGAAAACTGAAAGATTGAAGATTTGAAAGGCGTAGCTTTCTTTTCTTAAAGTCTCCCAATTTTTAATCGGGTTAACAAATAATTTAAAAACTGAACGTTGATTGTATTGCTTGGTATTCCTGTAACATTGCTGTTAAAGCAGAAAAAACAAATGACAACCCAAAGTAGAGGAGAGATCGATACTTATAATTTACTTGAATAAAAAGCCCTAAAAATTACCTTTGCGAATCTTAGAAAAAGTGAAGTAGATATTAGATTGCTATAGAGCTTGTTTTTGATTTATGTTACCGAAGATAAATAATTAAAATTGAAATCTCCAAATAAATTTTCTGCCAGCGAAAAAAAAATCTTCATCAAAGGCGCCCGCGTTCATAATTTGAAGAACGTGGATGTTGAATTGCCGAAGAACAAATTCATTGTTATTACCGGTGTTTCCGGCTCAGGCAAATCATCACTTACTATTGATACTCTTTATGCCGAAGGACAAAGAAGATACGTTGAATCGTTGTCTTCCTACGCCCGTCAGTTTCTTAATCGTATGGACAAACCTGATGTTGATTATATCAAAGGTTTGTGCCCTGCTATTGCTATTGAACAAAAAGTGTCCACGCGCACAACCCGTTCAACGGTCGGCTCGCTTACCGAGATATACGATTATCTGCGGCTTTTGTTCGCCCGTATCGGCAAAACTTATTCGCCAACAACTGGCGAACTGGTTATTAAGCATGAAGTGATGGATGTGGTGAATTTCATTTTCAAGCAAAGTGAAGGCGATAAAATCTTCATCTACTTTGAAGATAAGGTGCGCGAGAAGTTTGCCGATGATTTAAAGTTGCTTTTGCAAAAGGGATTTACCAGAATAAAGTTTGGTGAAGAAGTAGCGAAGATTGAAGAGTTGTTAGAGAATAAAGATGCGCTGAAGAAAAAACAGACCTCTATAAAGGTATTGGTAGATAGGTTGGTGGTTAAGCACTATGATGAAGATTTGAAATCACGTGCAGCTGATTCTGTTCAGACAGCTTTCAGTGAAGGTCATGGACAATGTATACTTGAATACAGCCCCTCCCAAACCCTCCCCTACAGGGAGGGTTTAGAGCAGCCCAAACTATTTCAGGCAGATCCTATACTTTATGAAAAATTAAAGGAGTTTGCAGAGGCGAATAGAAAAAAATCGACTGAGGCGGAAAGTATTCTTTGGACTCAACTTAGAGGGAAACAGTTGGCAGATTATAAATTTAGAAGACAACATATTATTGGTCATTACATAGCTGATTTTTACTGCCATGCTCATTCGTTAGTTGTCGAAATTGATGGTTCAATTCATCAACTGCCGGAAGTAAAAGATAATGATGAACAACGAACCGCTTGGTTAGTAGAGCATGGGTATAAAGTAATTCGCTTTAGGAATAATGAAGTTATAGGCAATATAGATGGCGTTCTAAAATCTATTTCTACGAAACTTAGGGAAAGTGTAGTGGCTGTTAAAGTCCCCTCTGCAGGAGGGGATTTAGGGGAGGCTGTCTTTTCCAACAAGTTTGAAGCGGACGGAATTTCGTTTGAAGAGCCGAATCCGAATTTCTTCAACTTCAACAATCCTTATGGTGCCTGTAAAACCTGCGAAGGTTTTGGAACGGTAATGGGCATTGATGAAGATTTGATTTTTCCTGATAAAGAACTTTCTGTTTATGAAGGTGCTGTTTCTCCTTGGAAAGGGGAGAAGATGAGTGAGTGGGCAGAGCCGTTGATTAAAAAAGGTATATTATTTGATTTTCCCATTCATCGCGCGTATAAAGATTTGGAGGAGGAGCACAAACAATTGTTGTGGAACGGAAATCAATATTTTAAAGGTCTGCACGATTTCTTCCGCTACCTCGAAACACAGAGTTACAAAATTCAATATCGCGTAATGCTTTCGCGCTTTCGCGGAAAAACAACTTGCCCCGATTGTAAAGGTTCGCGCATTCGTAAAGATGCGCAGTATGTGAAAATTCAGGGGCAGAATATTTCTGAGTTGACTTTAAAGCCGATTAAAGAATTGCATGCTTTCTTTAAAGATATTTCGCTGACCGAATCGGAGAACATTATTGCAAAACGAATTTTACTGGAAGTAAAAGGACGCTTGCAAACCATGATGGATGTGGGCTTGGGCTATCTTACCCTTAACCGGTTGTCTAACACCCTTTCCGGAGGAGAAACACAACGAATTAATCTGACGCGTTCTATCGGAAGTAACCTTACTTCTTCGCTTTACATTTTAGATGAACCGAGTATTGGTCTTCATCAGCGTGATACAGAACGCTTGATAAAAGTGTTGAAGAATCTACGCGATTTAGGAAACACGGTGGTGATTGTTGAGCACGATGAGGATATTATGAAAACCAGCGACCATATTGTTGACATGGGACCTGAAGCCGGAATTTTTGGAGGAGAAGTAATGTATAACGGCAGCCCGAAAGATATGCTGAAAGCAAAAACTTTAACAGCAAAATATCTGAATGGCGATTTAGAAATTGCTTATAATCTTAAGAGAAGAATACCATCAAACTGGATTGAAGTGGTTGGTGCAACGCACCATAATCTGAAAAATATCTCTGCTAAGTTTCCTCTTGGTGCGTTGACGGTGGTAAGCGGTGTGAGCGGCTCAGGCAAAACAACTTTGATAAAGAAAATTCTTTATCCGGCCTTGATGCGCATATTTGATGGTGCTGGTGAAAAGCCCGGAACATTCAGAGAACTGAAAGGTGATATGCAGCGGATTACTGCGGTGGAAATGATTGACCAGAATCCGCTGGGAAGAAGTTCGCGCTCTAATCCGGTAACGTATGTAAAAGCGTATGATGGTATACGCGATTTGTATGCGCGTATGCAGCTTTCAAAAATTCGTGGTTACCAGCCGAAAGATTTTTCGTTCAATGTGGAAGGCGGCAGATGCGAAACCTGCAAAGGTGATGGAGAGGTAGTTGTGGAGATGCAATTTCTTGCCGATGTGCATTTGAAATGCGAAACCTGCAATGGAAAAAAATTCAAAGAAGAAGTTCTTGAAGTTCAATACAGAGGCAAAAATATTTACGATATTCTTGAATTGAGTGTAGATGAAGCGGTAGAATTTTTTGCAGATGATAACGATATAACCACTAAACTTCTTCCTCTGCAAAAAGTTGGTTTGGGTTATGTAAAACTCGGTCAGTCGAGTTCTACTTTGAGCGGTGGAGAAGCGCAGCGGGTAAAGTTGGCTTCATTCTTAAATAAAGGCGCAGCACCTAATCCAATCCTGTTCATTTTCGATGAACCTACTACCGGCTTGCATTTTCACGACATCAATAAACTAATGTCAAGTTTCAATCAGTTGATAGAAGCCGGGCACTCGGTGATTGTGATTGAACACAATATGGATGTGATAAAATGTGCCGATTGGCTGATTGATTTGGGTCCCGAAGGTGGCGATGAAGGCGGGCAACTTGTCTACCAAGGTATACCCGAGGGAATCATTGGTGTAAAAACTTCGTATACGGCTAAGTATTTGCAACCTAAATTGCATCTGAATTAAAATTCAGCGTAACGCCAATTGTGAAACAGAAAATTTTTGCTCTGTTATTTATTCTTTTTTCCTGCACGCAAACCTTTGCGCAGGATTTTTACGGCTTTGTAAAAAAAGCCGACAGCACTTCTTCGCCCGTTTACCAAGCCAACGTTGAGATAACCGAAAACTACAAGCCGTTTAAAACGCTCAAAACTTATTTTGACGGGGCTTTCAAATTTACTCCCGCTAAAGAGCAGATATACACGATTAAAATTTCTTACAACGGATATAAGGATACCTCCTACACTATCACCACCGAAAAAAATGGAAAGCTGTCAGCACAAAATGTAACTGTAAAGCTGAAGAAAGATGGAATGCGTTTGATGGGCGTAGTTAAAAATGCCGATGAAAATTTTCCGATAAAGGATGCGACCATCGTTTTAAAAAATGTGATGACGCGAAAGGAAGACCGGTTGACGACAGACATAGATGGTAAGTACAATCTAAAACTGGAATACGAAACCAATTACAAAGTTTCGATTGATAAACGTTCAGTAGGAATTTTCAATAAGTACAAAGACACCACTTTCTACATTTCTACCATTGGTTTTAATCAGCCGCTGGATTATAAGTTGGATATCATTTTGGATGCGATGCTCTATCCATCAACTACAGTGCGCGAAGGATACGATGCATCGAAACAAGTTTTGACCAACGTAAAGCCGGTGATTGAAGTGGCCGCTAATTCTACGGTTGAGAAGCAGCCGTTTGTTGTAGAAGATAAAAAGCTAAAATCAGCTCAGGATGCAAATGCTAAACTTCTGGCAGAATTAGAAAAAGCCAAAAAGGAAATTGAAGATTTAAAGAAAAAAGAAACGGAACAAAAGAAATCTTCGGGAGGAGGAATTGTGCTGAACAAGAAACCGAAAATAAAAGAAGACAAGAATTTAGAAGTGGTAGTGATTCGCGATGAACCGGTGACAAATAAAAATCAAAATGATACTTCGCTGGCTAACATTACAATGCAAAAAGAAGAAGCAGAGAAGAAAGCACAACAGATAGAAGCGGAAATCGCAAAGCAGAAAACCGAAGAGGCGAATAGAAAAGCGCAGAATTTGGCGGCACAACAAAAAGCAAGAGAGGATTCAATTCTTGCGGCAAAAGAAGAAGCGGATATGCGAATGATTACTTTGGCTATGCAAAAGCAAAAAGCAAAAGACGACTCTATTGCGCTGGCAAAAAGTAAACTCGAGAAAATTGCGCAAGAAATTGCTGTAAAAAAATTGCATGAAGATTCGTTGCTGAAAGCAAAAGTTGAACAAGAAAGAGTTGCGAAAGAACTTGTCTTGAAGAAGGCTAAAGAAGATTCAGTGAATAAAGATCTTGTTGTAGCGAAGGCGAAGTTTGTAAAGGATTCAATTCAGAAGAAAATTATTGCAGCACGTGCAATGTTTGTGCAGGATTCTCTCGCAAAGTCGAAACTTGAAATTGCAGCGAAGAAAGCAAGACAGGATTCTATTACACAGGCAAAAGCGGAACAACAAAGAATTGCAAAGGAACTTGCTGTGAAGAAAGCGAAGGAAGATTCGGTGAGTAAGGCACTTGCAATGACAAGAGCAAAGTTTGTTCAGGATTCACTGATTTATATTAAGGAATTACAAGCGCAACGGAAGAAGGATGAGGAAGCGATAAAGAAACGGGAAGAAGCGGAAAGGCAAGCCATTATTAATGCAGAGTTTGCATTAAAGAAAGCGAAAGTGGATTCAGTGAACAGAGTAATTGCAATGGCTCGCGCGAAATTTGTTCAGGATTCTGTTGCGACAGTGAAGGTTAAGCAGGATTCTATTTCAAGAGCAAAAGCAGAGCAGGATAAAATTGCAAAAGAACTTGCTTTAAAGAAAGCCAAGGAAGATTCGGTGAACAAAGCCATTGCTGTGGCGCGGACGAGATTCGTTAAAGACTCAATTCAAAAGGAGATTACAGCAGCACGCGTAAAGTTTGTTCAGGATTCAATTGCAAAATCGAAATTTGAAATTGCTGCCAAAAAAGCAAAGCAGGATTCTGTAACTCAAGTGAAAGCGGAACAGGAAAAAATTGCGAATGAACACGCGTTGAAGAAGGCGAAGGAAGATTCGGTGAACAAAGCAATTGCAATGGCGCGGGTAAAATTTGTTCAGGATTCAATAGTAAAGGCGAAGGGAGAGCAAGTAAGAGTAGTTAAAGAAAAAGCTAAAGAAGATTCAATCAACCAAGTAGTTGCAAACGCAAGAAAGAAAGCAGTAGAAGATTCTGTATTGAAAGTAGCAATGGCAAAAAACAAGCTCAACTCTATTGATTTACTTGATTCGGCATTAGCCTCATGGGATGGAAAACTGGGAAAAGAGAAATCAAGTGTGCGTGAAAAATTTGTGCAGGATTCAATTGCCAAAGCAAAAATTGCTTTGGAAAAGAAACTCGCTCTGAAAAAAGCAAAAGAGGATTCTATTGCAAGAGTTCAACAAATGGCACGCGAAAAATTTGTGACAGATTCTACTGCACACGCTCAACAGCTAAGAGCAGCAAAGGAGTTGGCGGCAAAAAGAGCTTTTGATGATTCGATAATAAAAGCAAAAGCGGTTTTAGAAAAACAGGCGAAAGAACTTGCAGTGAAAAAGGCGAAGGAAGATTCCATTGCGAAAGTTCAGTTGGCTTTGCGAAATAAATTTGCGGCAGATTCTATCTCAAAAGCAGAATTGAAAATTGCTAAACAAGTAGCAACGCAAAAGGCTTTCGAAGATTCGTTGAATAAAGCAAAGCTGATTGCCGAAGCCAAAGCCGTTCAGGATTCGATTGTTCTGGTGAAGGCTGAGAAGGAAAAAATTGCCCGTGAAGCAGCAGAACAAAAGAAACAGGAAGAAGAGATGAATCGCCTTATTGCTAAAGCTATGCAGGATTCTATAACTACCGCTAAGAGTGAAAAGGAAAGAAAAGCATTAGCGGAATCGCTGGCAAATGCAAAGGCGGAACTGGATAAAGTATCAACTGAACTTGCCGAAACAAAACGGAAGGCTCGCGAAGACTCCATAGCGAAAGTTTTGGTGCAGGAAAAAACAACGAAGGAATTAGCGGAGAAAAAGAAGGCAGAAGAATTGCAGGCATCTGCGGATAAAAAAGCAATGGAAGATTCTATTGCAAAAATTCAAGTAGAGAAAGTACGCATGGCGAGAGAGTTGGCTGAATTGGAACAGAAAGAAACGCAGGAGAAACGCATCAAAGAAATAGCGGAAGCAGAACAAAAAGCACGTGGGGAAAATTTGAGCAGGCAGCAAGAGCAGGAAGCAAATGCAAAAGCTGAATTAGAGTTGAGGGCAAAAGCGAAAGAAAAACAGAAACAAGATTCCATAGCAAAGGCACAGGAAGCTTTGATGGCGCAACAAAAAGCGGACTCGGAAGCTAAGGCACAGGCAGAAGCACAGCGAGTAAAAGAAGAAAAGAAACAAGCGGAACTCAATGTAAAAGTTAAAGACAAAAAAACTGTAGATACAACGCAGCCGGATTATGGCAACTTGCCGGCCGTACTTTTTGGCAGAAATGAATTTGTGCTTTCTGCCATTGCTAAAGCAGAGCTAAAACAAGTATCACAAAGGTTGCTTAAAGAACCATTGCTGGTAGTAAATATTTATGCTTTTGCTTCTCAGGACGAAAGCAATTCGCGCCAAATTTCGCTTCAGCGATCCGATGCTGTGTTGCGCTTTTTTATTGATAACGGAGTTCCTATTGATCAGGTGAAATCGGTTTATTATGGCACTTCAATTTCGCGTAACGGTTGTGTAAATCTGAATTGTCCGGAGGGATTGCAGCAGCAGAATCGTTCTGTCGCATATCAGCTTGTTCCGCAATAAAAATTTCCACACTTCCGTTTAATTGAACAGACGCTAAAATTTCTTTCCCTCTAAATTCTTTTACTTTCGCCCTGCCTGTTATGATTAGTCAAATTCCTGTAAATCTTTTTCGTCTTCTCTTATTGTTGTTGGTGCAGATTCTCATTTTCAGTCACATCAATTTCAGTTCGTTCATCAACCCATATATTTTTCCGCTTTTCATTTTGTTGCTCCCTTTCGAAACCCCAAGATGGTTGTTGATGCTTATTGGTTTTTCAGCAGGGCTTGCGCTCGATTTTTTTCTTGGCTCAGTTGGCATGCACGCAGCCGCATGTTTGCTCATTGCATATTTGCGTCCGCTTCTCATTAACGTAATTACGCCAAAAGGAACGGAGTTTGAAATAAGTCCGAATGTTTATGCGCAGGGCATTGCCTGGTTTGTTGTTTATCTCGGCTTTACTATGTTTATTTATCTCACATTTTATTTCTTGGTAGAAGCTGCCACTTTTCTGAATTTCTTTTTACTGCTCGTTAAAATATTTCTCAGCGTTTTAGTTTCCGTTACCTTCATGCTTATTTTTCTTTTTCTGTTTTCCGCGCGGAAGAAGAGAAGATTCGCATAACCTCTCAATTGCCTTGTGACCAAAGACCTTTTTAAAAACCGCTATCAGGTTATCCGAATTATCATCGTAAGTTTTGCGTTGATTTTTATTCTGCGTTTGTTCTATCTGCAAGTGCTTAGCACTAAGTATGTGACTCTTGCTAATAACAACGCGATTAAAGAATTAGATGTATATCCAACGCGCGGAATGATTTACGACCGCAATGGTGAACTAATAGTTTTTAATGAAGCGATTTACGATTTAATGGTAACGCCTTATGAAACTAAAAAAGCGAAAGGGTTTGACACACTGAAAATGTGCGAACTACTAAGCATTACAAAAGAAGAAGTGCTCGACCGGTTCGAGAAAATGAAAAAGCAAAAAGGATACGTACGTATTCCCAATGTTTTTGCAAAGCAACTGTCGCTGAAAGATTATTCGCGCTTGCAGGAATATATGTATCTGTTTCCCGGATTTTACGGGCAAGTTAGAACTATTCGAAAGTATCCGCACCGTGTTGCTGCTACTATTCTTGGAGATATTGGTGAAGTAGATGATAAGCAAATTGAAAAATCGAATGGCTATTACAAACCTGGTGATTATGTAGGCAAGAGTGGCGTTGAAAAAGTTTATGAAAAAGAATTGGGTGGCAAGCGCGGAAAGAAACTTTCGTTTTTCGATGTAAACGGTCGCGATGTGGGAAGTTTTGGTGGAGGGGAATTTGATACGCTCGCAATTTCAGGAGATAATGTGGTTGCCACGCTCAACATAAAGTTGCAGGAGTATGCCGAAAAGTTGATGCAGAATAAAAAAGGAAGCATCGTTGCCATTGAACCATCAACCGGTGAAATACTTGCGCTGGTGAGTAGCCCCGGCTACGACCCTAATTTATTATGTGGCGCAGTACGCGGTAAAAATTTCAATGCACTACTTACCGATTCATTGCTTCCGCTCTATTCACGACCAACACTTGCAACTTATCCACCCGGTTCGTCATTCAAACCTATTGTCGCATTAATTGCTTTGCAGGAAGGTGTGCAAGGAGTTGATTATGGTTATCCGTGTAATCAGGCATATAATGCCAGCGGTGTAATTGTTCATTGCTCGCATCCGCATCCTTCACCAACCAATCTTCAATATGCTTTAGCGCAGTCGTGTAACCCATATTTCTGTCAAACATTCAGAAACTCGTTGGAGAAAAATGCGGGAATGAGTACTGCTCAGGCATATGATAAATGGGTGAAAATCTGCAACAGTTTCGGACTTGGTATGAAAACCGGAATTGATTTGCCGAGTGAAGTGCGCGGAAATATTCCGACCGTAAATTATTTCAATAAAATTTATGGTGAAGACAGATGGAAATTTGCTACAATAATTTCTTTGGGAATTGGGCAAGGCGAAGTGTTAACTACACCGTTACAAATGGCAAATATTTTTGCCTGTATTTCGAACCTTGGTTATTGGATTACGCCCCACATTGTAAAAAGGATAACCGATCCGGTAACTAACAAAGATGTAACTCATCAATACGAAAAACATATTGCGCTGATTGATAAAGAACATTTTGTTCCGGTGATTGAAGGATTATTTCAGGTAGTGGAAATGGGCACAGCAAAATCTGCCCGTGTAGAAGGAATTACGATGTGCGGAAAAACAGGAACCGCCCAAAATCCACATGGAGACAATCACTCTATGTTTGCAGGCTTTGCGCCTAAAGATGCACCTAAAATTGCGATTGCAGTGGTGGTTGAAAATGGTGGTTACGGTTCCACTTATGCGGCACCTATTGCAAGTTTATTAGTGGAAAAATATTTGAATGATACTATTTCGGCCAAGAGAATAGATATGGAAAAGAGAATGATAGAAGCAAACTTGCTGAGTAAGTATGGAGTGAAAACAAATAAGAGTGCAGGTATGGCTGTGGGAGGAGAGGAATAAGAATTGAAAAATTAAGGTTGAAGATTGAATATTGAAAAAGTCGGTCTGCATTTCAATCTTCGATCTCCAATCTTCAATCTTGAATTTTAAATGCGCAAACAAGAATCGCTTACCGATAAGATAGATTGGCTCACAGTAATTCTGTATGCCATACTTGCCATTTTTGGTTGGTTCATTATTTATTCGGCATCATCGGGCGGAACGGAGAAAAGTATTTTCGATTCCAGTATTCCGAGCGGCAAACAATTTCAATGGATGATTGCGTGCGTGGTAGTTGCTTTCATTATCTTGTTGCTCGATTCGAGGCTTTATGTAACGCTCTCCTATCCGATTTTAGTTGCTGTGCTTTTGCTTGTTATCTCCGTTATGTTTATTGGTGTTTCAATTCACAATCAGAAAAATTGGATTCGTATAGGCTCGTTTACTATGCAGCCTTCGGAGTTCGCAAAGTTTGGAGTGAGTTTGGCACTTGCCAAATTCATGAGCGGTTTGAGCGTTGACATTCGCAAATGGAAAGATAAATGGAAAGCCGCTTTGTTCATTGTTGTTCCAATGGGCATTGTACTTATACAGGGCGATGCCGGTTCAGCCATTGTGTTTCTTGCGCTCTCATTGGTTTTATTTCGCGAAGGATTGGAAAGTTATTTTTTGATTATTGGTGCATCTGTTGTTGTGCTGGGAATTTTTGCGCTCATTATTTCAAAATATATTTTGGTTGGAGTATTGCTCAGTATTGCACTCATCGTCATTTATTTTTCACGCAGGAACAAAAAAATGATTTGGTATTTGTTGGGTATTTGGCTTCTTGCTTCCGGGTATATTTTTTCGGTCGATTATGCTTTCAATAAAATGAAACCGCACCAACAAGACCGCATCAACGTTTTGCTTGGCAGACAAGTGCAGGAAGGAAAAGATTGGAACATTAAACAATCAATTATCGCTATCGGCTCCGGTGGAATTATTGGCAAAGGATATTTGCAAGGCACTCAAACAAAATTGAAATTTGTTCCTGAGCAAAGCACCGATTTTATTTTTAGTTCATTGGGCGAAGAATTCGGATTTCTCGGAAGTGCATTTATCATTTTACTTTTTGTTGGCTTGTTCTTTCGATTGCTTTTTTTGGCAGAGCGGCAGCGTTCAAAATTCAGTAGGGTGTATGGTTATTGTGTAGCCTGTATTCTATTCTTTCACTTTCTCATCAACGTAGGAATGGTGATCGGTGTGGCACCGGTTATCGGTATTCCGCTACCGTTTATCAGTTATGGCGGCTCGGCTTTGCTTTCGTTCACAGTGCTTCTTTTTATTTTCATTAGGCTCGATACTCAACGCTTTGATATGATGCGATAAAATACAACTACAATGGCAATAAAGAAAAAATCTCCAGAAGCAGAAAAATATCAAGGACCAACTGATGGTGAAAGTCGTTGCGGCTGGTGTTTAGGCGACCCTATCTACTTAAAATATCACGATGAAGAATGGGGAACCCCCGTGCATGATGATAAATTGTTGTTTGAGTTTTTGGTGTTGGAAAGTTTTCAAGCGGGATTGAGTTGGCTTACCATTTTAAAAAAGCGCGAAAACTTTCGTAAAGCTTTTTCAAATTTCGATGTAAAGAAAGTGGCAAAGTATGATGAGAAGAAATACGAAGCCTTGATGCAGGATACCGGTATTATCCGCAATCAATTAAAAATTCGAGCTGCGATAAATAATGCTCAACGTTTTATTGAGATTCAAAAAGAGTTTGGTTCGTTTGATAAATACGTTTGGGGTTTTGTAGGCGGTAAACCATTGCGCAACTCGCTGAAAGCTTTGAGAGATATTCAACCCAAAACAAAAATCAGCGATGCAATGAGTGCTGATATGGGGAAGCGTGGTTTCAAGTTCCGCGGCTCAACAATTTGTTATGCATTTATGCAAGCGGTGGGAATGGTAGATGACCATCTCGATAATTGCTGGAGAAAGAAAAAATAGGTTACTAAATTTTAGCGTGAAAAAAATCAGCATCTCTTTTCTGGTTGTAGCTACACTTGTCTCGCTGTTGTGGGTTCCGAATCTTTTTACAAAGGGAATGTTTATGGATGGTGTTTATCACGCGCTGTTCGCACATAATCTTGTTCATGGCATTGGTGGTTTTTGGACTCCGCAAACAGCTGACTACGCTCATCCTTCCTATTGGGACAATCCGCAGTTAAGCGAATATTTCCTTTCGTTGTGGTATAACGTGCTTGGCGATTATTACTGGGTCGAAAAATTGTATTCACTTTTCTCTGCGCTAATCCAATTGGTTTTAATCTCCTCGCTTTGGAAAATTTATTTTTCTGAAAGAGCGGACATAGAAAAATATTCATGGCTTCCGTGTTTACTGTTTCTTGTAATCCCGCTGACGAGTTGGTGTTATTCAAGCAATCTGATGGAAAATGTCATGAGCGTTTTTACGACCGCATCAGTTATTGTGTTTTTGATTTTTCTTAGAAGAGGAAAGAATCTTGTTTTGTATTCATCGATTGGCGGAAGTTTAATTTTTCTCGCTCTGTTAACAAAAGGTCCGGTGGCGTTATTTCCGCTTGCTGTTCCTTTCTTTTTCATCTGGAGCGAAGAGAGTTTCAATTGGAAACAATCATTTTTATATATGACGATACAATTCGCGGTAACCGTAGCAATTTTCGCTTTTGTGTTTTCAATGGAGGTACCGAAAAATTTTCTTCAACACTATCTCAAAGTTCAACTTCTTCCAAATTTGAATCATCAAACAAAAACCAATACTACGCATTTCGCCATTCTTCTTCAGTTGCTGATTGCCCTTTCTCCGTTGCTTGTTTTGTCGGTGATTGTTTTTTTCATAAACAGAAAAAAGGTAATTGCAGACAAATTACTTTTAAGTGCCGCACTCATATTTATTGCAATCGGCTTATCAGCCTCTATTCCAATTATGTTAAGTGCAAAACAGAACAAACACTATTTGCTTCCATCACTTCCCCTTTTTGCTATTGGTTTTGCCTGTTTAATTTTTCCTCTTGTAAAATCTTTGGAAGAAAAATTGAAGAAACAGATAAATGAAAAAGCTTCAATTGGCATAAAAGCAGCTTGTCTGATTGTGATGAGTGTTTGCTTTTGTCTTTCAATCAAGAATGCAGCCAGTTACTCTCGCGATGAAACAATGCTTATCGATATTGAAAAAATTCAAGCACTTGTAGAGAACGAAAATGTAATTCGTGCCGATTGGAGTTTGTACAGCGATTGGGCGTTGCGTGTTAACTTAAACCGCCATTACGATAAAAAGATTTGTATGCCCGATGAAATTGCGGAAACTAATTTCTATCTAACAAAATCGAATGAGTGGGGAGATAGACTTCCGCCAACAGCACAAAAAATTTATTCGGGAAAGAAATTTGACCTCTACCAATTTTAATTCTCCGCAGCATTAATAGCGGAAAGAATTGTCTCACACGCCAATTTAATTTCTGCTTCCGAAATAATCAAAGGTGGAGCAATGCGCATGCAATACGGTGCGAACAAGAACCAATCTGTCAAAACTCCATTTTCAATACACCGGTCGATTATTTTTTTGTTCTGCTCGAAATCCTCAAACTCCAAAGCCATCATTAGGCCAATTCTATTTTTCGATTTTATTTTTGGATGAACGAGCAGTTCTTCAAACAGCTTTCCTTTTATATCAACTTGCATAGTAAGATTTTGTCCTGCCAAAACATTAAAAGCAGCGAGACCGGCAGCGCAACAAACCGGATGCCCGCCAAAGGTGGTGATGTGTCCCAAAACAGGATTTTCAGAAAGTGAACTCATCTTTTCTTTCGAAGAAATAAACGCACCTAGAGGCATTCCTCCACCAAGAGCTTTTGCGAGCAGAAGAATATCGGGAACAACTTCGTAATGTTCAAAGGCAAACATTTTTCCAGTTCTGCCCAAACCAGTTTGAGCTTCATCAAAAATTAAAAGCGTTCCTGTTTCATTACATTTTTCCCGCAAAGCCTGGATGAAATTTTTTGAAGGAACTGTAATTCCGCTTTCAGCCTGCACAGGTTCAATAATTACAGCAGCGGTTCGTTCTGAAATTTTTTTTAATTCTCTTTCGTTGTTGTATTCCAATTGCAAAGTATCTGGCAGTAGCGGACGAAAATTTCTTTTAAAATATTCATCGCCCATTATACTCAATGCACCTTGCGTGCTTCCGTGGTAAGCATTTTTAAACGATACAAACTGTGTTCTTCCTGTTGTGCGCTTAGCCAACTTCATAGCACCTTCTGTGGCTTCGGCTCCGCTATTGGTGAAGTAAACGTTGTTCAAATTCTTGGGAAGAAATTCTGTAAGTCGTTTCGCGTATTTCACTTGTGGACTTTCAACAAACTCGCCATACACCATCAGGTGCATATATTTTTCTGCCTGTTCTTTTACGGCAGCTACAACAACGGGATGAGAATGTCCGAGATTGCTCACAGAGATTCCTGCAATTAAATCGAGATATTTTTTGCCATTGGTAGCATACATATACATTCCTTGTGCACGCTCAATTTCGAGCATGAGTGGTGACGTGCTGGTTTGCGCAACGTGTGAAAGAAAAAGTTGACGGTTCGATAGCATAAATAAACGGTTGGGCTAAAATAATGTGTTTAGTTAACCGTTATGATTTTTAAACATGGTGCGTTTGCTTAACCTTGCCGCGTGATTGTATGAAATACTTCAGCGATTCCTTTTATTACGTTCGTTACAGCATTCTCCGAAAAATAATTTGCGAAACCTACCGACAGTTTAATTGGCGTGTTTGGCTTTTTTCTGTGTTGTTTATTTTTCTCTGGTTTCTTCATCAGTTTGTTTCGCTTTTTTTTCGCCTGATGGATGAAATTTTTCATCGCAATCATCTGAAAATTAAAATCAAGCAACCTGTTTTCATTATTGCTAATCCACGCAGCGGCACAACTTTTCTTCACCGGTTGATGGCTTTAGACGAGGAGCGTTTTACCTATACAAAATATGCGCACACGTTTTTTATGACTTCCTCTTTTGTGCAGTTCTATTATATTTTTCGCTGCATAGACAGAAGAATTCTGCGCGGAATAATCAGCAAAACACTTAACGCGCTGGACGATAAATTTTGGGGTGGATGGGATGATGTTCACGCAATGGGATTTAATAAAGCTGAAGAAGACGAACTGGTTTTTGCGCAAATGATGATGAGTGTAGGTGTGATGATTCCTTTTCCATACTTCGATAAAATTCATGACAATAAATTTTTAGATAAGGAGCCCGAAGCTGTACGCAAAAGCGTGATGGATTTTTATGAAAGTTGTGTGAAACGGTTTGTGTTTCGTGCAGGTAAAGACAAAACATATCTTGCAAAGAACGTAATGACTACCGGTCGCTTTAAAAGTTTGATGGAACGTTTTCCCGATGCGAAAATTATTTACATCGCCCGCCACCCTTACGATTCTGTTCCCTCATTTGCCAGCATGTTTACTGCTATGTATAAATTGCCTGATATGCATCCAGCAAAAAGGGCTTGGGCGCAACTGGGCATTGATTTTTATAAGTATTCGAAAGAAATGCGGAAGTCAATTCCTGAAAATCAATTTCTTGAATTGAAGTATGACGATTTGTTAGCCGATCCACAAGGTGTGGTAAAAAAAATCTATTCGCATTTCAATTGGCGGCCTTCTGAAAAATTTATCGAACGGCTGAGTCATGAACATGCGCGAAGTAAAAATTACAAACGCGCACACGAGTATTCATTAGAGCAGTACGGATTCACTAAACAGGAAATTTACAGCGAACTCGGAGATATTATGGACGAGTTTGTGTTTGACAAAGAATTCTAATTTTTCATTCGCAAAAATTCGTGTTATTCGTGGTTCAATTTTACTCCATGTCTAACACCTCTAACCATACCGAAAAACTTTTTTTGATTGATGCTTACGCACTCATCTTCCGCGCATATTTTGCTTTTGGCAGAAATCCGCTTTTGAATTCAAAAGGACAAAATGTTTCTGCTATCAATGGCTTTACAACCACGCTTTTCGAATTAATTCAAAAAGAAAAACCAACACACTTAGCAGTAGTTTTTGATTTAGGAGGCAGTGTGGAGCGCGAAGAAATTTTTGCAGAATATAAAGCCGGCAGACAGGAAACACCGGAGGATATTTTGTTTGCTGTGCCTTACATAAAAAATATTATTCGCGCATGGCACATTCCAATTTTAGAGCTGCGAGGATTTGAAGCTGATGATGTGATTGGAACTATTGCGAAGAAAAAAGCGGAAGAAGGACACATTGTTTACATGGTAACACCCGATAAGGATTTTGCGCAATTGGTGGACGAAAAAATTTTCATCTATAAGCCGGCACGCAGCGGTGGCGATGTAGAAATTTTGGGCGTGGAAGAAATTAAACGCGATTGGGAAGTTGAAAATCCGAAACAAGTAATTGACATTTTAGGAATGTGGGGCGATGCAGTAGATAATATTCCGGGTATTCCCGGTGTGGGTGAAAAGACAGCGAAGAAATTTATTAAGGAGTTTGGCTCAATGGAAAATTTAATTGCGAATGCCGATAAGGTAAAAGGCAAAGTTGGTGAGAATGTAAAGAATTTTGCAGAGCAGGGATTAATGTCGAAACAACTGGCGACCATAAATGTAAATGTGCCCATAGAAGTAACTGACGATGATTTGAAAATAGATGCACCGGATAAAGAAAAGATGGGAGCTATCTTTGCTGAACTCGAATTCAGGACGCTCGGAAAAAGAATTTTAGGATTTGATTACAGTGTAAATCAAGCAACCTCCTCTCCAACTATTTCAGAAAGAACGGAGCAAATACAAACTACGAAACCAAAAACCGCTTCCGATTCACAAGGAAATTTATTTGGTGATTCTACCGATGGAAGTATTTTGGAAGAAGTAGTGAAAGGGAAATCCATTCACAACACACCTCATAAATACATTGCCATTCGATCTGAATCTGAAATTTCAGATTTAGTTACGCTGTTAGGTCAAGCAGATGAATTTTGTTTCGATACCGAAACCACCGGTCTCGATTATTTCTCGCTTGAATTGGTTGGAATGAGTTTTAGCGTGAAAGAAGGAGAAGCATATTATGTTCCTGCTCCTTCAAACCATGAGGATGCAAAAAAATTAGTTGCGCATTTTAAGCCGTTGCTTGAAAGTACAACCAAAGTAAAAATCGGGCAGAACGTAAAGTTTGATTTGCAGGTTTTAAGAGGATACGATATAACTGTTTCGCTGCCGCTTTACGATACCATGCTAGCGCATTATTTAATTGAGCCTGACTTGAAACACGGCATGGATTATTTGAGCGAAACGTATTTGGGTTATACGCCCGTTTCTATTGAAGAATTGATTGGTAAAAAGGGAAAGAATCAGGGCAACATGCGCGATGTGCCGCTCGAAAAAATTTCGGAATATGCGGCAGAAGATGCTGACATCACTTTGCAGTTGAAAAATAAATTGGTTCCGCTGGTTGTGAAACAGGAAGTAGAAAAAGTACTGAACGATATTGAACATCCGCTAATAGAAGTGTTAGCGGATATGGAATATGAAGGCGTGCGGATTGATGAGGAGTTCTTGAAAATTTATTCGAAAGAGTTGGAAGCTGATTTACTGAAAGTGCGAGATGAAATATATACGTTAGCCAGAAGAGAATTTAATGTGGACTCGCCAAAGCAAATGAGCGAAGTGCTTTACAATGAATTGAAAATTCCGTTTGAAGGAAAGAAAACTTCTACCGGTCAGCTTTCTACTAATGAAGATGCGTTGGAAGGTTTGGTGAAACTGCATCCAATTGCGGGAAAAATTTTAGATTATCGCGAGTTCGCGAAACTGAAATCAACTTACGTTGACTCGCTTCCACTCCTGATAAATAAAGTAACAGGCAGAGTGCATTCTAATTTCCGGCAACATATTGCAGCCACCGGACGGCTCGCGAGTGATAATCCGAATTTGCAGAACATTCCAATTCGTACTGAGCGCGGACAACGCGTGCGCAAAGCATTTGTTCCGCGCAACGAAGATTATGTTTTGCTTTCAGCCGATTACTCACAAATTGAATTGCGATTGGTGGCAGAATTAAGTGGCGATGAGAACATGCTTGAAGCGTTCAAAAACAAAATTGACATTCATACAGCTACGGCTGCTAAGGTTTATGATGTAGCTATTTCAACCGTAACAAAAGATATGCGCTACAAAGCCAAGAGTGTAAACTTTGGAATTATTTACGGGCAGGGTGCATTTGGTTTGGCAGATAATATTGGAACAAGTCGTGGCGAAGCCAAAGAAATTATTGCCAACTACTTCAATCAGTTTCCCAAAATTAAAGAATACATGAATGCCAACATTCAGTTTGCGCGCGAGAATGGCTATGTGCAAACTATTATGGGACGTAGAAGATATTTGAAGGACATCAACTCGAAAAATTTTGTAGTGCGCGGTTATGCTGAGCGAAATGCCATCAATTCACCGGTGCAGGGTTCAGCGGCAGACTTGATCAAGCTTGCAATGATTGATATTCACCGCGAATTCAAAAAGCAGAACTTCAAGAGCCGGATGACCTTGCAGGTGCATGATGAGTTGGTTTTTGATGTACATAAAGATGAAGTGGAAATTATCAAACCGATTATCTACGATAAAATGATTCACGCTATTCAAACCAATGTGCCTATTGAGGCGGAGATGGGAACCGGGACAAATTGGTTGGAGGCGCATTAGGATATTGAGTAACGATTGTTGATTTTTGAGCGAAATGAAGTATTCTTCTAAACTTATTGCAGATGCTGTTGGCGAGTTCACTAAACTCCCTGGCATTGGTGAAAAAACAGCTTTGCGTTTGGTCTTGCATTTATTAAAACAAGATGAAGACAAAGTGAAATATTTTGGAGATGCGGTTTCGAAAATGCGCAGCGAAATAAAATTTTGTAGAACGTGTAACAATGTTTCAGACCACGAGTTATGCGAAATTTGTGGCAGCAATCACCGCGACCATTCTATTGTTTGTTTAGTGGAAACTATTCGCGATGTAATTGCTATTGAGAACACGAATATTTATAAAGGAACTTATCACGTATTAGGCGGAGTTATTTCGCCAATAGATGGAATTGGTCCTGATAAGCTGAACATTGATTCACTAATTGAACGTGTGAAATCGGGCGAGGTGAAAGAAATAATTATGGCAATCAGCCCAACCATAGAAGGTGATACCACAATTTTTTACGTGAGCAAAAAGCTAAAAGACCTGAACGTAAACATCAGCACTATCGCGCGCGGAATTTCTTTTGGTGGCGAACTGGAATACACCGATGAAATGACATTGGCGCGTTCAATTGCCACACGCTTACCTTACGAAAATTATTTAGTGAAGAATTCCAATTAAAACTTCAAACTGCCGTTTAAGAGTTCTGCATGCAGCTTTCCATCATTATAGTTAACTACAATGTAAAATATTTTCTGGAGCAGTGCTTGCTTTCGGTGGTGCGTGCCACGCCAAAAATGAAATCGGAAATTTTTGTAGTTGACAATGCATCAACAGATGGCTCGGTTGAAATGCTGCGGGAAAAATTTCCTTTCGTAAAAATTATTCCCAACGAAAATAATGTTGGTTTTTCTAAAGCCAACAATCAGGCAATTGAAAAAGCAACCGGTGAGTTTATTTTGTTGTTGAATCCCGATACAGTTGTAGCCGAAGATACTTTTACAAAGTGTTATGATTTTATGGATTCGTTTATAAACAGAAGAGCAGGTGCTCTTGGTGTAAGAATGATTGATGGTAAGGGAAATTTTCTTCCCGAATCTAAACGCGGTTTGCCTACGCCCGAAGTAGCTTTTTATAAAACTTTTGGTTTGGCAAAACTGTTTCCCAAATCGGAGAAGTATGGGAAATATCATTTGGGGTTTATTGATGAGTTTAAAACTTATGAGATTGATGTTCTCTCCGGTGCGTTTATGTTCATTCGCAAAGCAGTGTTAGACCGCGTAGGATTGCTGGACGAGGCTTTTTTTATGTATGGAGAAGACATTGATTTGAGTTATCGCATACAAAAGAAAGGATACAAGAATTTTTATTTTCCCGAAACCACGATCATTCATTACAAGGGGGAAAGTACCAAGAAGGGAAGTTTAAATTATGTAAAGGTGTTTTATAATGCTATGCTCATTTTTGCACGTAAGCATTTTAGCGGAAATCAGTCGTGGCTTTTTTCGTTGCTCATAAATTTTGCAATTGTATTTAGAGGGCTGCTCACTTTACTCGCCAATGTTTTCGCATCTTCTTTTCTTTTCATTATTGATTCTTTGCTGAGTTTTGCCGGAATTTATTTTATCAAAACTTATTGGGAAGACATGATAAAGTATCATGAGCATTACTATCCCAATGAATTTCTTTTTGTAGTGGTTCCCACTTATATTTTTATTTGGATAGTAGCAGCATTTTTGAGCAGTGGATATGATAAGCCGTTTCGAGTTTCAAACATTTTACGAGGAATTTTATTTGGCACGGTTGCGATTGCAGTAGTGTATGCATTTATTCCGAATGAATGGCGGTTTTCGCGAGCCATCATTTTGCTTGGTGCTGCGTGGACTGCTTTCGAAATGCTTTTCACAAGGACAGTCTACCAGTTTATTAAACATCAATCGCTTTCTGTAGAAGATGAAGAAGAGAAAAGAAGTTTGGTTGTCGGCACAACAGAAATTGGTCGCTCTGAAAATATTTTACGTGCATTAGGCAATGTACAAGAAATTGTTTCGACAAACGATTTGTCAGCCACAAAAAAAATGGCGGCTATAAACAACAGTAACGAAATTGTTTTTTGCTCAACCGATTTTGCATTTGCAGAAATAATTCACCAAATAGGTGAATGTGGAAATAAAATCGACTACAAAATTTTGAACGAGGGAAGCAATGCGCTCATTGGTAGTAATTCAAAAAACAGCGCAGGCGATTTGTATGTGGCAGAAAGAAGTTATGCGTTGTTCAAACCACAAAATCTTCGGAGTAAACGTGTTTTTGATTTAGTGGTTGCTTTATTCATGTTCCCGCTTCTGCCTCTTAATATTTTTCTGATAAAGAATTTTGGAAAATTTGTTTCGAATTGGATGAGTGTTCTGCTCGGCAGAAAATCATGGATAGGATTTTCTTCAGAAAAGAATTCGAAAAATTTTCCAAGTGCGAAACGTGGAATTCTTCATCCTTCAGAAAATTTGAACGATTTGAATTTAACAATAGAGGAAATGGTAGAAGTTGAACTGAACTACGCTCGTCATTATTCCGTATCTGATGATGTGAGTTTGCTTTTTAAAAATTATTCATTGCTTGGGAAATGAAAACGTTTTTAATCATTACTTCTCTTTTGCTTTTGTCATTTTCATGCGAAGCGAGAGATTGGTATAGAATATACCTTGTCTCACAAATCCATTCAAGCGTAAAAATTTCTTCCCATTCAAATTCTTTTTCTGCGACTCCAATCAGTTGTGTAATTCCGCGGTTTGAAAGACCGAAGGGAGCCGTGTTTTACAGAATGGAAGATTACTTGACAGCGAAGACAAAAGTTTGGATAAAGATTGGAGTGAAATAATTAATCTAAAATCTCCTCTAATATTTCGGGACTCTTCAAGCTGAAATTTTCTAAATGAAACTGGTAATACTTCAATAAGTTTTGCATCATCTGTTTTCGTTCAGTTCGTGAAATTTTCAGCGTTGATTTTTCGAACAGATTTATTTCCAGCAAATCGTTCAGCAGCTTGCTTTCTTTTTTATTCATGATGTTTAGGGTGCTTTGTTCGGCAATAAAAACACCTTCACCCATTTCAAAAAAGCAATTTTTTTCTGAAAAATTTCCATGCGGAGCAAAGCCGAGATAACGCGATAGATGAACGAGAAACAGTAAATGAAAATCAGGATTCAATTTTTTTTCTTCATCTAAAGCACACAGCGATTCATAAATGAATTCGAACATTTCCATGTTCGGCTCATGCTCGCGAATAGATTTTGTAATTACCTCCAGCAGGAAAAAGGAGATAGTGGATTTTAAAGTGTCAAATGGAATTGATTGATAAACAAAAGCTCTCCTGAATTCCTTGATGTATTGCAGCTCTTTATTTTCTCTATGCGAAACTTCCATTTCTAAAAGAGTAAGCGGCTGAAGCATGGCAGCTTTCGATTTCGACTTTGCTGCACGCACTCCTTTCACCATGTATGATTGCAAGCCGAGTTTTTCGGTATAAATTTTCGCAATCACACTCGTTTCCGAATATTTAATAGTGTGTAAAACGATGCCTCGGGTTTTGTGATACATTCTTGGGACTAAGTTAAATCTTTACTGCATTGCTATATTTGAATTAATGAACAAGTCGCTGAGAAATTTTCTTTTGTTTCTGTCTTTTTTTGCAGCTACGCTCGCTTTATATATTCAGACTATTCATTCGAAATTTACATTCGACTTTATCAATTTGGCATTGGAGTTTCAAAAAAACGGATGGTCTGGTTTAGGAAATTTTTCGACAGGCTTTTCTCCTTATTATGTTGCCAAATTCATATTCTTCGCGCTTCTAAAAATTTTTCGATTTAATGTTTGTGGCTGGTATGTAGTAACGTGTGCGCTTCATGCAGCAAATGCGGTCCTGCTTTTTCATTTCATAGAAAAAATGTTGAAGCAATTCAACCACGCTCACTCATTTACGGTTGCTTTTATTTCAACGGTAGCTTTTCTTATTTCACCATATCATACCGAGGCAATAGTTTGGGGTGGAGCATTTAACTATTTGATTGTAGGCTGTCTTATCCTTCTCCATCTTAATGCACTGTATAATTTTTTTGGTTCAGAAAAAATTTCTCATGCGATTGTTGTGGCACTATCGTACGGAGCGGCTGTTTTTACACATGAATGGGGCTTGTTTTTAATTCCGGCCGATGCGCTGCTTTTTCTTCTTCTCTATAGAACATTGAGCCAGTCGGTAAAAGGGAAAGTGATTTTTTTGACTATGCCTGTTTTTTTATTTACGGCTTACTATTTTATAAATCAATTAATTCTTGGAGAGTTGATTGGCCATTACGGAGCGGGCGTTCACCTGAATTTTAAGTTAGCCGAAATGGTTCAGGCTACCTATAGATACTTACTAAAGATATTGCTGTTCTCTGGCTTTTGGGGAGTAGATTTTCAAACTAAAGTTTACTCATTTATTCAGCACACTACTGTGGAGTATTTACTTGCTTCCTTTCTATTACTTGTTGGCATTGCAAGTGTATTTGTAATAGTAAAACGTAAAAAGAAATATGCAGCGTCCGCTTTCTTCTTTCTTCTGTTCTGCTTTTTTGTTTTTCCGGTGCTTAATCTCTATTTCCCGTATTGGATAAAAATTCATGCTGATAGATATTGTTACTTGCCTGTAGCATTTCTGTGCACGGCAATTTTATCGCTATTCCTTCAATGGACGAATTCCATAAAATTTATTTTCCCTGCAGTATTTATTTTCCTTTCTATTTTTTTTCTGCGGCAAAATAATTTCAGTTGGCATGAGGCAGGTGAACTACAACAAAAATTAGAAACCGATTTTAAATGGTGGAATGCTAAGCATGTTTATTTGTTGAACGTGCCGGATAATTTCAGAGGGGCATATATGTACCGGAACAAATATCCAAGTGCTTTTGCAGGTAGTTTTATCAAAAACGATTATTCTATTCCTCAAACGGATATTACCGAGGTGCTTAACTATAATCTTAATGCGTTTGAAGATTCGGTTATTATTGAAAAAATAAATCAGCAGCAATTAAAAGTAACGCTGAGCGGTGCGGGTACCTGGTGGTGGAGAAATACGCTTGGCGCAACGGATTACGAAACAGATGAAATGAAAGTTGATGTAGATGATTATAACTACTCCTACGTAGTTGAGTTTAAGAAAAAAGTAACAGGAGATATTTTTCTATATCAGGCAAATGGCAAGTGGTGCGAAGTGCGAAATTTTTAAAGAGTTTAATTGGCAATTAAAATTTTACCAACCCGTTTTTCTTTTCCTAAATCGGTAGAGCTAAAAACAAGATATACTCCACTTTTTGCGCGGTTGCCATTGTATCCTTTTCCATTCCAAATCATTTGTGTGCCATTCGCCCTGCCCTGATAGATTAAAGTTCCCGCCACATCGGTAATTTTTACGTAAGCATTATCTGTTAACCCTTTTATAGCAATAGGGCCATCATAATCCGGCTTTACAGGATTTGGGTACACCAATGCTGCATCACAATCGCTGCAATCGGAAATAGCATCTCCTTGATAACTTACCATGCCTTCAATAGTGCCAATGAAAACTTCTCCTGTTTTTTCATCTATAGCAATATCTGTTATTTGATTGTTCGGAAGCGGACTGTTGTTTATAGTAAATTTTAAAAGTTCAGTTTTGCCGTCATCGCTAATAAGCCATAAGCCATTTGAAGTTCCAATCCATTTTCTATTAGCAGCATCCACTGCAATGGCGCGGACTATTTCTGTTCCAAATAAATAGCCTATGTATCCATCGCGTTCAACTTTTATTTGATCGGCATCGCAACCGTTAGAAGTAAATATGCTACCCGGGCAATAAAATACCGCAATGCCTTTAGCGGTTCCCACCCACATATTCCCTTCCTTATCTTCTGTCAAACTGTAAACCACCGGATCAGGTAGATTGCCCAATCCGGTTCCTGTTCTTAATAACGTGTATTTATCATCTGCAGGGTCGTCTAATGTTTCGTTATGATTCCATACCAAAAGACCCGTAGCACTTGCTCCGCGCAAAGGAGCCCATAGTTGATTGTTCTGGTCTATTACTATTTTTTTTACTGCTTCAATGCTATAAGGAGTAGGAAATGCTTTCCACGCACTACCGTCAGCAGGAATCAATTTAATGGGCTTTGTTGTGCCACCGGAATTACCAAACCATATATTGCCTTTTTTATCGGCAGTTAAGGCACTAATTTTTGTTCTCCCGGGGTCGCCACTTGCATCCTCAAGTATGCCGTTACTATTGTTGTAGTCGTATAAATTTATGGTTCCGGAATTGTTATCTACTTCAATTAGTCCTGATAGAAAAGAACTGAAGTATGTTTTACTTCTTTCCTTACAGACGGCAGTGCTAAGTATATCGGTATAGTATGTCATTGGCGGGAATGAATACTGGTTCGTGTTTTTCCACTGATTGTTTTTATAAGTAAAAAAGCCATCACCATTCCAGGTAAACCCCCATGAATCATCTACTCCGCCCGGTGCCACATTCAATACACCATCAACTACATCTAGATCAAAAACGGCAGAAGTTCTTGGGCCATCCGGTACAATCCATTCCGCATTTCCGTTGTTGTTCTTATACAAGCCAGCCCATAAATCCGCTTCCCAGGAAATGCTGTTGTTTTCAAACCAACCCATCGGTCTTCCGTGTTGTGAGGTTGAAACAATTGGATTTCCTGATGCATCTATTTTTCCATTCTTGCCGGAAATATCCGTAGTGCTTTGAACTGAGAAATAGAGATTTCCGTTAGCAACATTTAAACTTGTAAAGCTATCTGGCGCATTAGAATATTTTTTTGACCAAGTGTTGCCGTTGAATTCATAAAGAGTATCGCAACCGGTGACTGCAATTACTGCGTACACTTTATTGTTGTAGGCAACGACAAAACTTGCTTTCTTCTTCGGTAGGTTTTGTGTGGTATCATACAAAATCCAGTTATTGAAATTTTGAAGATTCGGAGAATTGAGCAGGGCATGTTTCACTCCTTCGGCTGTGGCGGCATAAATAATTGTTCCATCCACTGCGGTAGAGTAAACTTTTACCTGACCACCGTTTGAACCGATTATATAAGTATTGCTGATTTCTTTTTTAGTAAGGTCAATTACCGAAACGCCCATATCGGTAGAAACATACGCGTTGCCGTTGTAAAACGAAATGCCATTTATTGAAATAGCACTGATAGTATTCTTGTTCTTTATATCTGCAATATTGTAGATGTCAGTGCCATTGTAAATCAAATCGAGATTGCTGTTGTTGTAGGCAATGGCTAAAACTTTAGAAGCGGGGTCGTAGTTGGCGGTTTTAATTCCTAGGTCGCTTAGTCCATTTGCTTTGTCGTAAATCTGAATAGTGCCGGTGCTTTTTTCGTAAGAGAAAACGGTTTTTGATGCTATGGAATAAACTTTATCTCCGGCATCGAAAACTCCTAATGAACTGCCATAAGGCATGAAGGTTTTCCAAGTGCCTAGCGCACGCTCCTGCGAGAAAGAAAGTTGTGAAATGCAAGTGAGAAACAAACTTGCCCAAAGCGATTTCGAAAAATTAAAACTCATAGTGCTAAAGTATTAAAAGCATAGATAAACGCTGCTCTGGTAAGTATATTGTGAGAGCTTGGTTACTCTTCTCCAAAGCCAACAGTGTCTTTCTTTAAGCCATACAAAATATTGAATACAGGTTGAATGTGGTAAACCGAACGATTGTATTTGTTTGACAAAATTATGACTGAAGTAGTATCCTGAATATGACGATAGAAAACAGTGTTGTTGCCGTGCCACCAGCCGTTATGATAAACTAAGTATGAAGAATCAGGCTGTTGAAGTAACCGCCAGCCATATCCATAATTTCTCTTTCCCGCGTGTTCGAAACTACGGGGTAGGTACATTTCTTTCATCATTTCCTGCGAAAGGAGCTTTTCATCGTAAAATGCTTTATCCCATAGAAACATATCGTGAACGGTAGAGTAACAGCCTTTGTCGCCTACTACACCGTCAAAGCAATCATTGTGTTGAATTTCCCATTTTGAATTATAACTGATGGAAATTTTTCTATCCGTGCTGTCGGTGTAATCGTAAATAAAACTGTGTGACATGCCAAGCGGTTCAAAGAATATTTCGTGCATGAACGCTTTGAAGTTTTTGCCGGAAACTTTTTCAACGATGGAAGCAAGGAGCAAATAATTGGTGTTGCAGTATTCGAACTTCTTATTCGGCTTGGCATACATCGCTGGTTTTTCTTTAGCCATTATGGCAATTACTTTTTCGTTGGTCAAATAATCTCCTTTGTTGCATTTGCCGGAGCAGAAATAGAGGTAGTTCGGCAAGCCGGAGCGATGACAGAGCAAATCTTTTATGCAAATTCCTTTATAAGAAAGCTGAGGGAAAAATTTGGTTAGTGAATCGTCCAGTGAGAGTAATTCGTGTTCAACGCACCAAAGCACAGCGGTAGCAGTAAATGTTTTTGAAACAGAGGCGAGTTGAAATGAATTTGTATCCGTCAGCAAATCTTTGTTCCTATAATCGCAGTAGCCGAAACATTTTTCGTAAACCGGTTGCCCTTTTAATGAAACCAAAACGCTTCCGCTGAAGCCATTTTGTATACTCCTGTTAGTGAAGAATGTATCGAGCGAAAAATAAATCTGTTTGATATACGCGCTGGAAGTATCAACCGCAACAACAGCCGGTGGAGATAAACGAGAAGTTTTCTTTTGCTTATAGAGAATAACGGCAAGCGCAGCAACTGCTATTACAACTAAAAGAATCACCGCTTTTTTCACGTGGGCAAATTAAAAGAAATTGATTGCGGAGGTGGAGCGCGGTTACTGCAATTCGGTTTCGGCAATGTTCTCCAGATTTTTCATCTGTCCGAGTGCATTCCAAATGGGTTGAGTCCAGTAATTGGCATTGTTCGATTTATTGCCGAGAACAATGATGGTGAAACCGTTGTTTAAGTCGCGGGCAAAAACGTTGTTGCTTCCATGCCAGAAGCCGTTGTGATAAATGATGTAACTTTTATCCGGTTGCTTTGTCATGCGCCAGCCGTAGCCATAATTTCTGTTCTTGTCTTTTGCAAAAGAGTACCGGTCTAAGCTGCGCGGCTTGTAGGCTTCGTTTAAACTTTCTTCGTTCAACATTAAGCCAGTGCGCAGTGCGTTATCCCATTTCAGCATATCTTCTACTGAAGAATAAATTCCTTTGTCGCCCACCACTCCGTCCGCTGCGCAATCTTTCCAAACTCTTCCGCGAGAATCGTAACTGATGGTGCAGCAATTACCATCTTCCGGTGAGAACACATACGTGTCGTGCATGCCGAGCGGAGAGAAAATAATATCGTGCATGAATTTTTTGTAGCTGATGCCGGTAACGTTTTCAATAATACTTGCCAGCACTGCATAATTTGTGTTGCAGTAAATGAACATGTGGTCGGGCTTGCAGCGGACTTGCGGTTTTTTTGTTGCCAGCACATTCATTAAGCCTGCGTTTGTGAGGTAAGCTGAACTTGTTCCGGTAAAGCTTTTATCCCAATAGGTATAATCGGGTAGACCGGTGCGGTGGCTTAAGAGCAGGCGAATGGTGATGCCATGATACGGGAAATCGGGAAAGTATTTTTGGACGGAATCATCTAAGGAAAGGAAGCCCTGCTCTGCCAAAAGCAAGATGGCGGAGCTGGTAAATGTTTTTGAAACAGACGCCAATTGAATAGAAGATTGTGTGCTGAGGGTATCTTTAAAAGTAAGGTTGCCATAGCCGAATGCCGCAGAGTAAATGGGCTTGCCGTCTTTGGCGACCATTACGCAGCCGTTGAAGTGGTCGTTTTTTACGCGCTTGCGGTAGAAGGAATCTATTTGCTCACGCACACGCAACGAAAAAATTTCTTCTAAGGTTAAAGGGGCAACTTCTTCTTCTATACAGTTTTCTGTAGGTAAAGTGTTCTCGCCTGTGGCAAATAGCTGATTACCAGCCGCGCTTAGCAGCAGTAAAACAGAAAATACCCAAGCCTTAGGTAAGTAGGTTTTCACATCTATAAAATGAATACAGTTCCGGTTCAACATGGTTCTACTCGTAAAGGCTCAAATATGTTGCGTTACAATGATATTAAAAACAGGGAAATCAACAATCAAAACTGAAGTGTCCCCTATCGCGATGCAGCAGCAATAGAAGCAAAACTGGCTTTGGTGCCTGAAGTTTTAAGAATTGTTTGCAGACAAGCCTCGGCAGTGGCACCGGTTGTAACTACATCGTCAACCAATAAAACGTGTTTGTCTTTTAGCTGTTGTTCATCGCATATAGAAAAAATTTCTGCCACATTTCCGTATCTATCGAATCGCTTCTTTTTGGTTTGTGAAATATTTTCGTGTGTTCTTTCAATAGCTGTTGACGACCAAGGAATATTCATCACTTCGGATAAGCCTTGTGCGAACGGGTCGCATTGATTGTAGCCACGCAACTTTAATTTTTTCCAATGGAGTGGAACCGGCACAATCAAATCAATATTTTTTATGATAGAATTTTCTTCTTTCAATTTTGTTCCAAATATTTTCCCAATAAACTCTCCTACTTCTTGCCGGTTGCGATATTTCAATTGGTGCAGCAAGTGTTGCACTGGTCCATCTTGTTTAAAGTAAAAAAGTGCTGCAGCACTTTGCAGTTCAACACGACCTTTAAACCGGTTCATTAATTTGTTGTCGGCATTCAACCAATATTCTGTTTGTGGCAATTCGCCTACGCAACGAAAGCAAATAGCGTTTTCTCCTTTCAATAATTTTCTTGAACAAGCCAAACAAATGTCGGGATAAAACAATCCGAATAAATCGGATGCATAGTTTTTGATGAGAGAAAGCATGAAAATTATTTCACAAAAATTATTTCATCATCATTTAGCGGTTGAGTATCGCCTTTAAATCGGAGCAACAATCTAGCAACAGCAATAACATCTCTTTGACAATAATCAGTAATACGCCCCAAACCTTTCTCTTGCCAGTAAACACGACAAACATCTTTTCCTTCTATATCTGTTTTAGAAGTTGGAATGCCAAGAACTTCCGACAACATTTTTAAAGAAGTGTAATGTTTGTAATCGCCAAATTTCCAAAGCTGAAGCGTGTCTACATCAAACATTTCCCATGGACGTTTGCCGGATACATCAAGCATATCGGGAAATTTTAAGTGATTGATGAGCAATCTGCGGCAGATGAATGGAATGTCAAATTCTCGGATGTTGTGTCCGCAGAAATGAAATCTGTCCGAATCAAAATTTTTGTCGATGAGTTGAACAAATTCTTCAAGCAAGATTTTTTCATCGTCACCAGAGAATGATTTAATGCGAAAAGTTCGTGTTTTGGTTTCTTTATCTACTCGAAAATAGCCGATACTGATACAAATGATTTTGGCAAACTCAGCATAAACTCCTGCACGTTTCAAATAGCCATCTTCTGAAGTTTCATTTTCCGTTTTTAAGAAGGAATGTTTTGTCGCCCATAATTCTTTCATAGGAGAACTCAATTGTTCATGCGATGAGAACTGAGGCACAGTTTCAATATCTATAAAAATGAGGTCGTAAATATTTATGTGAGATAGCACAGTAAATAAATTTTCGTTTTTAAATTTAAAAAGCAATTTGAAATATCCATGAGAAATTTTTGGAGCCAAATACCGATGATGCGAATTGTAGTTGCCTTGATTGTAGGCATCAGTATAGAAATTGGCTTTGATTACTTGCATTTGTCGCAACAGGTTTTGTTGCCGGTACTCTTTTTACTGAGTATTTCGTTCATAACGGTTGCTGGCATCAGCTTTTTGACAAACATTACTTGGGTTTATAAACTGCGAGTAGTAAACGGAGTTGCGCTATCTGTTTTTGTCATTTCGTTTGGCTATGTGCTTACTTGGTTTTATGCCGATAAGAATTTTAAAACTCACTTTCAAAACTATACAGGCAACGAAACCTTTGTTGTTGCCCGAATTATTAAACCACCTTTAGAGAAAGCAAAAATTGTAACAGTAGTTGCTAAAGTAGAAGAGCTAAAAAATAAAAGCACTACAACAAAGACCACCGGTAATATTTTAATAAATGTGTTGCGCGATAGTAGCAATGCAGATTTAAACTACGGAGATGTAATTGTTTTCAATTCTAAGATTGAAGAGTTTGATAAGCCGAAGAATCCGGAAGAATTCAGCTTTAAATTATATCAGAGCTTTCATAATATCTATCATCGAACTTTTCTGAAAGCCGGTGATTGGAAACTCATAAAAAACAATCAGGGAAATTTTCTGATGGCAAAGGTTTATCGAATTCGCGAGTATTTTCTTTCCATCATTCTTAAACATGTTGCTGATAAAAATGATTTAGCAGTTGCCGCAGCTATTATGCTAGGCTACAACGATTACATGAATGGTGAAATTACCCGCGCCTACGCAAGTTCAGGAGCTTTGCATGTATTGAGTGTAAGTGGTTTGCATGTAGGCATTATGTTCATCATGCTGAATTTTGTATTTGGTTTTATGGATAAGCAAGGTAGAAAATCGCAAATCGTCAAAGCAATTGGCATTATCACTTTCATTTGGTTTTATGCCTGTCTTACCGGTTTAAGCCCTTCGGTTCTTCGTTCGGCTATGATGTTCTCGATGATTCAATTTGGCAAAGTGATGGCGAAGAACACAAATATTTACAACATCATTTTTGCAAGCGCATTGCTGTTGATGTTATTCAATCCATTTATTATAACTGAAGTTGGTTTTCGTTTGAGTTATCTTGCTGTAATCGGAATCATTTATATACAACCAAAAATTTCTGCGTTATGGGTTATTGGATTGCCCGGTGAGCCGGAATACAAAAAACAGAAATGGTTTTTGAAACCATTTTATTTTCTGCGTTATGATTTGTATTGGTTTTTTCTAAAAGTGGTTGACTTCTTCTGGCAAATAATTGCGGTTTCTATTGCAGCGCAAATTGCCACTTGCCCGCTTAGCTTACTTTACTTTCATCAGTTTCCGAACTTGTTTCTTATCTCAAACTTGGTGGTAATTCCGTGGAGTAATTTTGTTTTGTTTTCGGGCACTACATTATTTTTAGTAGATACTATTCCTTATGTAAACGTAGTTGTCGGATGTATCTTTAATTTCTTTCTGAGCACATTAAATCAATTTATTTTCTGGATTGATTCCATTCCATTTGCACTCATACAAGGAATTAGCATTACAATGTTTGAAATGGGATTGCTCTATCTTTTAATTTTTCTTTTGTGCCTGCTAACGGAAAAGCGGCTCAGGAGTGTAAAATGGTTAATCGCATCGCTGCTCGTTGTATTCGGATTGTGTTCGTTTTATTCTTACGAGCGAATTACAAAATCGCAACAGAAGAAAATTGTGGTTTACTGCACTCCAAAGCAAAAAGCCATTGCTTTTATTGATGGAAGAAAAGTGTTGACCGATTTTGATGAAAAATTATTGCACGACCAAAGCGCGATGTTATTTCACGTAAAACATCATTGGTGGGATTGCGGAGTGAAGGAAGAAACTCAGGTAAGCCATAAACAATTGCCAATAGGCAAATTGATATTATTTGAAGGAAAGAAAATTTTGGTCGTTGATTCTGCTTTGGAAAAAAATGATTTTGAATTGGGGCAAAAACTGAAAGTTGACTTGGTAATTCTATCGCACAATCCAAAAGTGTATTTAGAGAATTTGAAAAAGCTGATTGAGTTTGGTGAAGTAGTTTTCGATTCTTCAAACAAACCTTGGCAAATAAATTACTGGAAGAAAGATTGCGATAAAATGAAAATCAAATATTGGGATGTAAATGCGCAAGGTGCATACATTCAAGATTTAAGTAAAGCAAATAGCTAAATCTATTTCTCGTTTCTTCTGTTTGTTGGTTGCGGCAAGGTTCTTTTGCTGTAGTCCCAATTTATGACTTTGCAGTTTGGGAGTGCAGCGCGGAGTGGTGTGATTTGCTCTTTGGTTATGTTGTTGTAGCTGAGGTCTAAGAACTCTAATTGTTTCATTGCAGAGAATTTATTCTTCTCGGCTTCGAAATTCATTTTGAGATTCATGGAGAGGTTTAGCTCTTTTAGGGAGGTGAGGTTTTGAAAGTCTGCCGGTAATTGGGTGAAGTCGTTTGCCTTGAGGTCGAGCCAGTTTAAGTTTATGAGTTGGGTGAAGGATGCGGGGAAGGAGGTGATGAGGTTGTCGCGGAGGTCGAGTTTTTGGAGTTTTGAAAGGCTGCCGATGCAGGGGGGGAGTTGTTCGATTACGTTGTCTTTAAGCGAAAGGACTTTTAGGTTTTTGAGCTGACAGATTTCGGCCGGGAGTGTTTTTATTTTCCGGTCGAGCTTGTTGAAGAAGTTTCCATCGAGGTTGAGGTATTCGAGTTGGGTTAAATTGCCAATGGCGAGGGGAATGGAGCTTCCATCGTTTAAGCCGAGGTTTAATGATTTTAAACCGGTGAGTTGTGTAAGCTGGGGCGGAAAGCCGGTGAATTTGTTGAGGCTGAGGTTTAAATCTTCTAACTGTGTTAAGCCTGAAAAGCCTTCGGGGAGGTTTTGCAATTGGTTGCCCGCGAGGTTTAGGTGGCGGAGTTTTTTGAAGCTGCTGAATGAAGGGGGGAGCTCGGTGATTTTGTTCATGCGGGTTCCCATTTCGAGATAGCTGAGGTCGAGCTCTTCGAGGTTGGTGAGGGAGCCGAAGGTGAGGGGGAGGGAGGTGAGTTGATTTGCCCGGAGGTTTAGAATTTGGAGTGAGGTGAGTTTGCTGATGTCGAGCGGGAGGCTTTGGATTAAGCACTGGCTGATGTCGAGGTAGTTTAACTGGCGAATGGGGGCGAGGGCGGTGATGACCTGCGCGATGTTGAGGTTAAAGTTTTGCGAGAGGTTGAGGTATTGAAGGCCGGTGAGCTGGCTGAAAGACGGGGGGAGTGTTTTGATGTCGTTTACGGAAAGGTCGAGTATGACAAGGCTTTTGATTTGCCCGATTTTGTCGTTGAGCTCGAGTAAGCCGCTGGCGGAAAAATAAAGCTGGGTGACGCTGAGGTTTTTAATGCGTTCGAAAACATCATCGTCATATAAATAAGGGTTGTGTTCGAGGTTTAGTATGTGCAGGTTTTTGAGGGTGGTGAATGAGTCGGGCAGGGTGGTGAAGTTGTTGTCTTTTAAGTTGAGTTCTTCGAGGGCAGAAAGTTTTTGGATGGAGCCCGGAAGAATTTTATACGCGCCACCGGAGATGTTTAGTTTTTTGAGTTTAGGAAGCTGGGCTAATTGGCTGAAAAGGATATTGAGCTGGAGCGCGCGGCATTTAGTGCAGGTGAACTGTTCGAGGTTTTTGAATTTGGTGATGTCGTCACGCAACTGTGACTTTGGGAAATTGGTGAAGGTGAGGGAGGTGGTGCCGGTTGTGTTTTTCAGGGCCTCGTCAATAATCTGGTTGGCGTTTGCTTCATCGGCATTTGCAGATTCTTTTTTTGCTGCTTCGAATTTTGCGGTCAGTTCTTTATTGATAGAATCTTTTGCCTGCTGGCTGAGTTTGTCCCAGTCTTCCTGTGTGAAAGATTTATCGATGGGCTTTGTTTGTGCAAAGCTGAAGAGAAGTGCAGAAGAGAAGATGAGGGAGAAAATGATTCGCTTGTTCATTTGAATTGTTTGAGATGGCAAATTACTTAATCTGTATATAAACGAAAAAGCAACCCCGTTTTGTATGGGGTTGCTTTTTGAAGGTTTGAAAATTTATTCGGGATTCTCCGGTCGCATCTGCGGGAAAAGTAAAACTTCCTGAATGGTTGATTGATTGGTCATGAGCATTGCCAACCGGTCGATACCAATGCCGATGCCGGATGTTGGCGGCATGCCGTATTCGAGTGCGCGGAGGAAGTCGTGGTCGATGAACATGGCTTCGTCATCACCGCGTTCCTGCAATTGTGTTTGCTCTTCGAAACGCGCGCGCTGGTCGAGCGGGTCGTTTAACTCGCTGTAAGCGTTGGCAATTTCTTTTCCGTTTATCATCAACTCAAAACGTTCTACGAGTCCGGCTTTGGTTCTGTGTTTTTTTGTAAGCGGGCTTAGCTCTACCGGATAATCGATAATGAAAGTAGGCTCCACAAAATTGCCTTCGCACTTACCGCCAAAAATTTCATCAATCAATTTTCCTTTGCCCATGCTCTTGTCGGTTTGAATGTGAAGCTGTTTGCAAACATCGAGCAATTGCTCTTCGTTCATTTGGCTTACATCGAAACCGGTGTGTTCTTTTATGGCATCGTAAATGGCCACGCGCTTGAAAGGAGCTCTAAAAGAAATTGTTTTATCGCCACAAGGAACATCGGTGGTGCCGTGAAGTGTGATGGCAATTTTCTCGAGCATTTGCTCGGTGTATTCCATCATCCAGAAATAATCTTTGTATGCCACGTAAAATTCGAGGATGGTAAATTCAGGATTGTGCGTGCGGTCCATTCCCTCGTTGCGAAAATTGCGGCTGAACTCATATACCCAATCGAAACCGCCAACTATTAGGCGCTTTAAGTAGAGCTCGTTGGCAATACGCAAATACAAAGGAATGTCGAGCGCGTTATGATGCGTAGTAAACGGGCGCGCTGCAGCGCCACCTGGGATACTTTGCAGTACCGGTGTATCTACTTCAATCGCGCCATGCTCATTCAAAAAATCGCGCATGGTCTGAATCATTTTTGTGCGCTTGATAAATGTTTCGCGCACATGAGGGTTCACCACCAAGTCAACATAACGCTGACGCGAGCGCAATTCCACATCTGAAAATGCATCGAAGGTTTCACCGTCTTTAACTTTTACTACCGGTAACGGACGCAATGCTTTTGAAAGCACGGTCATTTGTTTTACGCGGATAGAAGTTTCCCCGGTCTTGGTAATAAACACTTCGCCTTTTACACCAATAAAATCGCCAATGTCGAGCAGGTGGGTTACTACAGAAGTGTAAAATGTTTTGTCTTCGTCAGGGCAAACATTATCGATGCTTACAAAGAGCTGAATTTTTCCTTTCTGGTCCTGAATTTTGAAGAAGGTTACTTTGCCTTTTGAGTTGATGCTCATGATTCTTCCGGCAATGCTTACATCCTGAAAGTTTTTTTCTACATCGTTATACTCCGATAGAATTTGTTGTGAGTTGCAGTTTACTTCGAAAGCAGCAGCGGGATAGGCATCAATACCCAGCTCGTTGAGCTTCTGGAGTTTTTCTCTTCTAACAATTTCCTGGTCGTTCAATTCCTGACTCATACTTTATTTTTTAAGGAGCGTGAAAATAAAAAATCCCTTTGCTCGAAAGGGATTTGAAAGAAGTGTTCAAGAATGATTTTAGCGGGCGGTATCAGCGCAAAAGGCGGAGCCGTTGAAAGGACAATATGTTGTTTGAGTGGCGAGAACCGAATCGTTTAGTAAAATGGTAGCTGTTACTCCTTGCGGATTGGCACTTTGATTATACGCGAGAAAAAGAAGCTGTTGATTTTCCTTGGCGTTGAAAGTATAGCTCCATGAACTGTTTTGGTGATAAGCGGTAGATTGAGTGCCGAGAGTATCGGAAACATAAATCACCTCGCAGTCGGTGCAAACCATGGTATATTTAACTTTGTAAATTTTCTGCGCAGGATTCGGGGTTTCTTTTTTGCAGGAAGAAATTGTTATGGTGATAATGGCAAGGAGGAGAACTATTTTTTTCATGAGGTGGTTTTATAAAAGATGAAATTAGTTAGTGAAAAGTTGCGCGTGCATGAACTCTCCCAGCTTTTTATTCGCTTCTCTTGCCTTTGGCAAAATTTTCCAGAACGCATTGAACACGTGAAACATTTCCGGATAAACTTCCAGGCGGACATCTACGCCATCGGCCTTAGCTTTTTCGGCAAAGGTGGTAGAATCACTCAGCAAAATTTCTTCTTCGCCCACCTGCACATACACTGGTGGAAGGTTTTTTAAGGAATGAAAAATAGGAGAAGCATAAAGCGATTTGGCATCGGCACCGTTCATGTAATACTGAACCACTTTTGGAAATTCTTTGGCTGCTAAGAGCGGGTCGATATGCTCTTTTGATGTAAAACTTTCACTGGTTAAAGTGTGGTCGAGCCAGGGAGAAATGGCAATAGCGCATTTTGGCATCGGGATATTTTTATCGCGCAGATAAGTAAGTGTTCCAATCACACAACCGCCACCGGCACTGTCGCCACCAAAACAAATTTGGTTGGGAGAAAAATTTTGAGTGAGCAGCCATTCGTAAACTTTGGCGCAATCTTCGATAGCTGCCGGATAAGGATGCTCTGGTGCCAAGCGATAATTTATACTCAGTGCGCTTATGCCCGCGTTCTTCGCCAATTTAGAAACCAATGCGCGGTGCGTATTAGTGCTGCCGACAAAGTATCCTCCGCCATGAAAGTAGAGCAGGACTTTTGTTTTGTCGCAGCCGTGCGGAAAAATCCATTCACCGGAAACATCACTTGTGTCATTTGTTTGATAATCGAAACCCGAAAGAGGTTTGTTCCGTTTGCCAATGAGTTTTTCGAAACCTCTACGAGCGCGTTGGTGGTCTGAAACATCGCCACGTTTTTTTACTCTGCGTAAAAATGATTTGAGAATAAAGAGGGGAATGTAAGGCATGGTTAAATTTTATTGCCACGAATTTCACGAATTAAAGGCAGAAGAACGGAAATACTATTTCGTGAAATTTGCGGCTATTTATTTCTCTCTAAAAGCATCAGTAATTGAAACGCTAAAGGCACACTTCCTCTTTCAATTTCAATTTTGGCGCGCAGGTGAATTGCTTTTTCTAAAGCAACGTAATCGTTTTTGTGCTCCGAAAATATTTCTTCTACAAATTCTGCTTTGCGCAATTCGTTTAATTCTTCCTCTGTTGGAAAAAGGTGTAGTTCTGCAATTCTTGCGATATCATTTCCTGAAAGATATTTTGAATGAGTAATTCCATTGGGTAATTCGTCCCAGCCAAGGCCCAATTCATTTGCCATTTTAAAACCCGGAACGGAAATAATATTCTGCGCACCAATGCGCGCCCAGAATTGTTTTCCCATGCGGGCGATGTAATTCATTTTGTTCGGGTCAATGCTTCCTTCTTCATTCAAAACTTTTTCGTTGATGTGGAGCATCTTCACTTCGCATACTATTAAATTTCCTGCGCCACCGTTTAAACCGGTGACGATTATATCTTTTACTTCACATTCCATTTGTACAAAACATTCTGCTACACGCGGTGGTTTTACGGTTACGCTTTCCTGTTTGGTCAATCCGCTTTTTGCAAATTCATCAACACCCTTCGGATACATGTGTGCCGCCAGGTTCATTTGGTAGAGTATATCGTAATGCGGGATGTTCACCACGCATTCTTTTACTTCCAACACATTGTCGTGTGTGTGTTTGGTGGCACCGGTTCGTCCGCTGCGGGCGGGGGAAAAAACAAGTGTAGGCGGATTGGAGCCAAAGCAATTGAAAAATGAAAAGGGAGAAAGATTTACGTTTCCGTCTTTATCTATGGTAGAAACAAAAGCAATAGGACGCGGGGCGATTGCACTGAGTAAATAGTCGTGCAGTTTCGGCATTGGAATGTCTGCGGGATTTATTGAGAGCATAAAAATAGAACGCTGATGACGCGGATTTTCAGGATTAAACGGATTTAATTGAACAGCTTAAAAAGTATTGGCGCAATAACACCAAGCGATAATAATGCAATGAAAACATTTCTGTTTTTTAATTCTTTGTTGCGAATAAGAATTACATCTGCCATCATCATCACTAAAAACCATAAGGCGAGAAAAATTAAACGCATAGTATCATCAGCTGGGGCAAAATCATGTTCGCGACCAAGAGCCTGATGTGCAATTTCGAACATGGTACGTGCGCCTGCGCCCATAATGAGAAAGAGCAATGCGATTAAATAATATCTCACAATGCAGGCAAAATTTTTCCTGAACATTCTCCGAAGCCAATTCGCACTCCGTCTTTTTCGCAATATCCTTTCATCACTACTGTATCATTGTCAAGAATGAATTTTCGTTCGGTGCCATCGGGCATTTGAATTGGGTTTTTTCCCTGCCAGCTAATTTCAAGCATAGAGCCGTACGAATCGGGTGTTGGTCCGCTGATGGTGCCGCTTGCATATAAATCGCCAGTTTGAATATTGCAGCCATTCGAAGTATGGTGTGCGAGTTGCTGGGCCATGTTCCAATACATGTATTTGAAATTGCTGCGCGACACGGTTTTGCCTTTTCCGTTTTCGGGAATTATTTCCACTTCTAAATTGATATCGAAATTCTTTTTGCCTTCGAATTTTAAGTATGGAAGGACTTCCGGTTCTTGCATAGGCGATTCTACACGGAAAGGTTCCAGTGCCTCGATTGTTACAATCCAAGGAGACATAGTTGATCCGAAGTTTTTTGCAAGGAAAGGCCCGAGCGGAACGTATTCCCATTTTTGAATATCACGCGCACTCCAATCGTTGAATAAAACCATTCCAAAAATGTAATCTTCTGCTTCTGCTGTTGAAATGCTTCTGCCCAGTTTAGTTTTCCTTCCAGTGATAAAACCCATCTCTAATTCAAAATCTAAAAGTTTACTTGGACCAAATGAAGGAGCAGGTGCATCATCTGCTTTGGTTTGTCCTTTTGGTCTATGAATCGGAGTTCCGGAAACCACAATAGAAGAAGCGCGGCCGTGATAACCCACCGGTAAATGTTTCCAGTTTGGCAGCAAAGCATTTGCAGGGTCGCGGAACATGATGCCTACATTTGTTGCATGTTCTTTGCTTGAGTAAAAGTCGGTGTAGTTGGGAATGTTAACCGGTATGAGCATTTGCGCTTCGCTTTGCTTTACAAGCAAATTCTCAACAATAATCGGGTTCTCAAGAATAGAGGAATTGCTCTCACTTAAAAAAACGGAAAGTTGTTCGCGCACTTGATTGGTAATTCTTTTGCCGAGCGCGATAAAATCGTTCAAAGAATCTTTCAAAAAAATATTGAATGGCAAATCTATTCCGTCAGTTGCTCCAAGCCCTGATGCTACATTCATGTCAACAATAAATTCGCCAATAGCAACACCGATGCGCGGCTCAGGGTCTTTGTCTGTTTTAAAAATTCCAAACGGTAAATTCTGAATTGGGAAGTCGCTGTTAGGTTTTACTTCTACCCAACTTTTTAATTGAGGATTATTTGCTCTGCTCATACGTCAAAATTCCAATCATTTTCGTTACCGCCAAATTTTTTTCTGCTTTCTGCTTTTTCTATTTGTCGCTGAATAATTAAGTCTGCCATTACGTTTGCTGCATCGGCTTCTGGACTCTGCAAAGCATCGTTCAGTTTCTTTTCGCTTACATCAATGCGGTATAAAATCCATTTCAGTTTTTCGAAATCGCTGTGAATGAGTTCTTCAATACGCTGAATAAGCAATTGGCGGAACGCGCCAAACTTCTCGTCTTCATTATTTACAGTCGGAAGGTGCTGTTCATCAATTTCAAACGAATCGAAAATTGGTTTAGGAAATTCCATCGGGGCTAATGTATTTGCATTTTATCAAGAACTGATATTCCGAAAAGCGCAAAGTCATATTTCACGGGGTCTTTCGGGTCGAACTGTTTTGGATAATCCAGATTTCATGGAATTGAGAAATCTAACAAAGTCACTTATAGAAAATATCACCGTATCCCACAAGAAACGCAGAACTGGTGGAGTTTTCACAATAGATATAAGATTAAATATGTTTGAAGAGTATATTAGGTTGCAAACCGATTGGCAAGCTCAAAAATGGAGGTGGGTTCTTCCCAAGATAGAAGAGGGTGACGCTGCTACCTTCGATACAACTGATATTGAACTAAAGAATTCAGAATTATTGAAGTTTGATTAACTACTACCTTAATTATCCCCATAAACATGTTTATTCTCTTACAGGTACTTCCACGAACAGGAGTGGCTACATGTTTGCGGGTGCGGTGCGGAGAATCTTCGAGCGAGAAAAAATAATTATGAAATCCTGAAAGTGTTTCGACTTGTGCGTTTTTGATTTCTGATTTTAGAAACGCATCTTCCAGACTTTCGTGCTTTGAGTAATGCTGTTTTAGAAACTCAACGAAGTAAAGCGTATCGGTGGCGTTGAAGGTGCGGTGCCTGAACTCCAGTAAATTTTTTAAGTCGTTATCCTGATGATTCAGCACAAAATCGTGCGGAGCGTTATCCATCAGGTTCATCAGTTTGTTGGCAGAAGTAATAATTGATTTGCGATTTCCCCAAGCAATGGTTGCAGAGAAAAATGCTGCTATTTCTATATCCTGTTTTTTAGCAAAACGATGAGGAATAGAAATAGGGTCGGCTTCAATAAAAGAAGAGGAGTTGTATTCCTTGTATTTGCGTTCGAGTAGTTCGTAGATTTTTTCGCGCTGCATTGTTCTATGAATTCTATTTTTAAACTTTCTGCGAACACTTTTGTCTGTTCATCAAGCTAAGCAAATGAAAAAACTCTTCCTTCCGGTTTTTATCTTCCATTCTATTTTTTGTTCTGCGCAATTATCTCCGGCTGTTACCTGTTGGGTTATCAATAACACCGGAGGCACCGGTTTCGGAAATATTGAAACCAACGTGCAGTGGGTGCATTATTCAACCAATAATGTTTACGTGCATACCACCGATATTCCAAGCTGGATTCCGGTTGGCTACGACTGGCCAAACAATCCGTGGTTTCCGGATAGCATGAATTATACTTTCAAAATCACTTTGCATCCCCAACAGAATAGCGGTACGCTTGTAAAAACTCCGTACGGACATATCGGTTTGTGGAAGAACGGAGTTTCAATTTACAATCCGATGGACACTAAGAGTTGGAAGGATTCTGCTACATGGTTTCAGAACGCATTTTATTTTGAGAACAACACATTCGATAATTGTCTTGGTCATCCCAATGGTTCGCACGAGTATCACACGCATGTAAATCCGCAATGCTTGTATGATAAGTATAATGACAGCACGCACTCGCCTATTATCGGCTATGCGTTTGACGGCTATCCAATTTATGGCGCACATGCTTACACCAATACCAACGGCACCGGTGCTATAAAAAGAATGGAGAGCAGTTACCGCATGCGAAGTATTGCTGACCGAAAAATTTTATTAAACGGAACGGTGTTGGATAGTTTGCATTATGGTCCGGCTTTGAGTCAATATCAGTTGGGAGCTTACATGGAAGATTTTGAGTTTGTGCAAGGGCTTGGAGATTTGGATGAACATAACGGGCGGTTTTGTATTACGCCCGAATATGTCAGCGGCACCTACGCATATTTTGTAACTATTGACGACAATTTTGAACCGCAGTTTCCTTACGTTCTCGGAACTACCTACTACGGCAAAGTGCAAATTGGCAACACCGGACCCAACAGCGGATTTAATTCGATTACAGAAACCGTAGCTAGTTACACAAGCCTAAATGAGGTTGAAAACATCACAGCAATTTCTGTTTATCCAAACCCTGCAAAAGATTTTTTGAATGTGCAGATAGACTCGAAAAACCGGAATGAAATTTCTGCTGTGTTATATGATATAAATGGAAACTTAGTTCGTGAAACAGAAAATTTTGTTCAGAGCAATCAACAAACAATTTCACTTAACGGATTAAATGCAGGATTGTATTTGCTCCGTATTTCCGACTCAGAACAATCGCATTCAGCAAAAATTCTTGTCATTCAATAGCTGCGGTTTCACTCTTCATGAAAATAATATTTTGGAAACGCCAAGTTGTTTTTACATTTAAACCATAATCACATAAATCTAAATTATATGAGTAAGAAAAATTGGAGCATAGTCGCTTGTATTGTAATGATGCTTGCCTGTTGTATGCAGTTAAATGCGCAGAACAAAGACATTGATAAGGGAAAGGAAACGTTGGCAAAGGCGTTAGAGCAAAAAGATGCTGCCAAGCGAAACGAGATGGTGCAAAAAGCCACTGAGTCGTTTCAAAAAGGAGGAATGAAACGCGAAATGTATGCGCTGATTGGTGATGCATTTTTAGATAAGAAAGATTACACCAATGCACAAAGCAATTACTCGCGTTGCGATAAACCCGAGAAAAAAGAAGGGATGAAAAAATTAGCCGAAGCGTATGTAGAAGACGCTTTTAGCGGAGAGGAAAAGAATGAACCAAAGGCATTGCGTAAGGCAATGGATTTTTATACCAAGGCAGATGCATTGAAAGAAGGTGCCCGCGCTATTGGCGACAGATATTATGAGAAAGGTGCCGGCAGTTATACTAAGGCACTTGAATATTATGTAATAGGCGATGCCGCAGTGAAGGTGGAGCAAATTGCAAAAGAGTATTTCGATAAGGGCGGTGTAGATGAAGTGAAAGCTGCTGAAACTTATTTGAAATTGAAAACTACAGAAGGCGCAAAAAAAGCAGGTGATATTTATTACGACCGGAAAGAATTTCAAAAAGCGATTGACGCTTATTTGAGCGGAGGTGTAGAAGAAGGAATTCAGAAATATGCAGACTACCTGTACAGCGAAAACAGAAATGAAGATGCCGATAATCTGATTATCAGATTAGGCGATGCTTATACCGAAAAGAAAAACGATGATGCCACTGAAAAATTAGCAGCTTCTACCATGACTAAAGGAAGCTACCTTCTTGCGTCTAAGCTTTACGACAAAGCGGGCAATGTTTCTATGGGCGATAAATGCCGTGCTTATGATGCGCTGATCAATTTCCGCTTAGAAGAAGCAAAAGGTTTGTTTGCTCAAACTAATGATGCCGCTATGGCAAAATTGATAACCGATAACGAAAAGGTGTTGAAGCCGCTTCAGGATTTATCGGACAATATGGATGCGCTTAAAAAGAATGCTCCGTCTGTAAATGTGATTATTGATAGCGTTACCGGTGCCAATCTTCCTTCTGCATCTGACCAAAAAATGCAGGAAGACTATTACAAATCTGTTCGCGAGCAGATTATTAAAAACGTAAATGATATTGCGTTGAATTATGCAAAATTGACTGACGTAAATTTGAAGAAATATGTAAGAGTATGTTTCGTTAAATACGGTGCAGTTAGAAGCATTCTCGATAAAGACACTTTTGCCATTAGAAAGCAAAAGCAGGATATAAAAGTGAAAGACATAGTTCTTTAAAACAAAAAGCCCCGAAATTTTTCGGGGCTTTTTGTTTTAAAAGCTTTTATCCCAAAGCCTGTTTCAAATCTTCGAGCAAGTCGTCTACATCTTCTACTCCAACACTCAAGCGAAGAAGATTATCTACTACGCCCACTTTTTCTCTTTCGGCTTTTGGAACAGAAGCATGAGTCATGGTTACCGGATGGTTAATGAGAGATTCAACTCCGCCCAAAGATTCTGCCAACGAAAATACTTTGAATGATGAAGATAGTTTGAAAGTATCTTCAAGCGAAGCATTTTTCAGAACAATCGAAATCATTCCGCCAAAATCTTTCATCTGCTTTTTAGCGATGGCGTGGTTCGGATGGTCTTCGAAACCGGGCCAGTAAATTTTTTCAATGCGCGGATGAGTTTTTAAATACTCAGCAATCTTTCTTCCGTTGTAGCAATGGCGCTCCATTCTTAAATGCAGTGTCTTAATTCCCCGCAAAACCAAAAACGAATCCATCGGCCCGGGGTTTGCTCCGCAGGAATTGAGAATGAAATAGAGTTGCTCGTGAAGCTTGTCGTCATTTACCACCAACGCACCCATTATTACATCGCTGTGTCCGCCTAAATATTTTGTTACGCTATGCATTACAATATCGGCACCCAGCAAAAGCGGATTTTGTAGATAAGGAGAAGCGAACGTATTATCAACCGCCAGTAAAATGTTTTTCTCTTTAGCAATTTTCGCGCAGGCTTCAATATCTACAATCTGCATGGTTGGGTTGGTAGGGGTTTCCACCCAAATCAGTTTCGTCTTTCCGTTGACATACCTGCTGACATTGTTTACATCACTCATGTTCACGAAATGGAATTTGATTCCATATTTCTCAAACACTTTGGTAAACATGCGATAGCTGCCACCATACAAATCGTCACCTGTTATTACTTCATCACCCGGGTTTAAAAGTTTTATCACTGCATCGGTGGCTCCCATTCCGCTACTGAAACAGATAGCATGTTTGCCTTCTTCAAGCGCAGCAATATTTTTTTCAAGAGCAACACGCGTTGGGTTTTTCCCGCGGGCATACCCGTAACCTTTATTCTTCCCCGGAGATTCCTGTACGTAAGTGGAAGTTTGATAAATGGGAGTCATGATAGCTCCTGTAGACGGGTCTGGCTCTAAGCCAGCATGAATTGCTTTGGTTCCGAATTTCATTGCTTTAATTTTAAGAGCGTCAAAGATAGAATTCACTTGAACTTTAGTTGAGCGTAAATAATTTCTACCTTCCCCTCTCAAATTATTTTCAATGAAACAATTTTACATTCTGGTTCTATCCGTTCTTGTTTTTACAAACCTTCCGGCTCAGCAATCTCCCTACTTACGTTCATCGCGTTCACAGCTTAATCCTGCTTTCTATCCGTTTTATCATGGAGTAGCTTCCGGTGACCCGCTTGCTGACAGAGTTATTCTTTGGACAAGAATTACTCTTGACCCGGTGGTTGACCCTGTTTCGGTTAACTGGGAAATTGCAACAGATACTTCTTTCGCTAACATCATAAACAATGGAAGCGCAACTACAGACAGCACAAAAGATTACACCATTAAAATAGATGCCACCGGTTTGCAGGCAGGCACTTGGTACTATTACCGCTTTGGTTACGACACTTTTAAATCTGTGACCGGCAGAACAAAAACACTGCCGGTTGGCTCTGTAAATAATTTGCGCTTCGCGGTGGCAAGCTGTCAGGATTATCAGGATGGATTTTACAATGCCCACCGCCATTTGAGTGAGCGGAACGATATTGATGCCGTTTTATTTTTAGGTGATTATACCTATGAAAGCGGTGCGATTGCTGCACCGGTTGGCGACCGTTTCCACGAACCCGACCACAAAACTGTTTTGGAAATAGAATACCGGATGCGTCAATCGCAATATCATCTTGACCCTGATTTGCAGGCGGCTCATCAACAGTACCCATGGATTTGTGTTTGGGACGATCACGAAACAGCTAACAACTCGTATAAAGACGGAGCGAAAAATCATAGTGTAGGTGATGGTGATTGGTACGCGCGAAAAGTGAATGCGATAAAAACCTATTTCGAATGGGTGCCGGTTCGTCAACCAGATATAGCTGATACCTTTAGAATTTTCAGGCGGTTTACCTGGGGCGATTTAGCTGATTTGAATATGATTGACACGCGCTTGTATGACCGCGACAAGCAGGTTACTACTGCACAGTTTGTGCCTGCTAACGATTCGCTCATTCAGGATTCTACACGTAACATGGTTGGACCGGTTCAGTTTGATTGGTTAAATCATAATCTGGATAGTTCTACAGCCAAATGGCAGATTATTGGTCAGCAGGTAATTTTAACTCCGCTGATTGTTCCAGCGGGAGTGCTTGGGCCTAATGCGGTGATGATAAACTCTGACCAGTGGGATGGTTACCCATTTGACCGCGAGAAATTATACAATCATATTCTTACCCATAATATAAATAACGTGGTGGTGCTGACCGGTGATATACATACCGCATGGGCGAATGATTTGCCACTACCTGGCTACGATGCGCAGAATCGAAACAATTCTGTTGGAGTAGAATTTGTAACACCAAGTATTTCATCGGGCAACGAATTACCTCAGTTGGTTACGTCCAGTACTATTTATTCATTGGCGAGCTATGTGCGTTATGTAGAGCTTACCTTGCACGGTTATTACGTGTTAGATATTACACCAACACGCACTCAGGGCGATTTTGTTTACATGTCGAATGTGACAACGCAAACTTATTCGGTTAGCACTACTCCTTCGTGGTATGTAAATGACGGAGAAAAATTTTTACGCGAAACCAATGCACCTTCAGTTGCCTTGAATACTTATCCGCCACTTGCGCCTCATACCTCTCTTGCTACTTCGATAAAAAATATTTCTAACAACATTACTACAGTTATGATTCACCCGAATCCGTTTTTTAATGAAGTGATGATTCAGTTTAATGTTTACAAAAGCGAAGAAGTGAATCTGGAAGTTTGGAATACAAGCGGACAGTTGATGTTTAAGAAGAATCTGGGACCTATTAGCGAGGGATTAAATCATGCGCAGTTTGACGGCAGTAAATTGCCTCCAGGGTTTTATGTGGTAAGATTGAAAGGAAAAACCTCTTCGATAAGTGAAAGTGTGGTGAAAATCAATTAATATTCAGGTACATTTAAAACTAAAATCGCTCAAATGAAAAAAGTTTTACTACTCGTTTCTCTCATCGTAACCGGCATCTTAAGTAAGTCCGTAACTGCTCAATCCACTTGCCCTGAGTTTGTTTTTGAGCATTGGGTTTGGGAAGATGAAAGCACACAGCACAGTGCTTTGCAACTTGTTGATGATTATAAATCGCACAACATACCGGTAGGTGCAATTATTATCGACAGCCCTTGGGAGACCGGTTACAACACTTTCGAATTTGACACATCGCTTTATCCTGATGCACATGCTATGGTTGATTCTTTTCATGCCCGTGACGTAAAAGTTATTGTTTGGATTACCAGTGCCATTAATACCGACCAAACAGAGCTTTGGCACTATGCTGATTCGCTTGGTTATTTTATGAAAGCAAATGCCGGTGCCGGTTCTGCGGTAATACATTGGTGGAAAGGTGACGGCAGCATGATTGACTTTTTCAATCCTGCAGCAGTAACCTGGTGGAAGGCTCTGGTGGATAAAACTCTTGCCCTCGGTATTGACGGATGGAAGTGTGACGGAACGGATTACTCCGTTTTTCTTGGAAACGCACTCTATTCTCCAGGAACAGGAGGCAATATTACCCGGTTGCAATATTCGCATGCTTACTACCGGTTGTTTCACGATTACACGCGTCAGCAATTGGGCAACGACCGCGCTAATATGTCGCGACCGGTTGATAATTACGGCTACACTTTTATTACTGACCCCAACTTAGTTGCGTTTACTCCGCGTGATATTGGCTTTGCCTGCTGGGTGGGTGACCAGGATGCCACATTTGACGGAATGAAAAATGCGCTGAACAATATGTATCAGAGCGATGTAAATAATTATCTCGTAGTAGGTTCCGATGTTGGAGGCTACCGCGAAGAACCGGTGACTCACGGCAGAGATAAAGACCTCTTCATTCGTTGGGCGCAGTTGGGTGCTTTCAGCCCGCTGATGGAAAACGGGGGCGGAGGAGAACACCGCCCGTGGATGTTTGACCAGGAAACCAACGACATCTATAACAAGTTTGCGCGGCTGCACCATGCGCTGATTCCTTATCAAATGCAGCAGGCCGATTCTTTATTTCCTATTACCCAATCGTTGATGCAATTCTTTAACAGCACTGACTACAGCTACATGCTAGGCAGCGATGTTTTTGTGGCACCTATGTTAAGTTCTTCTAACAGTATTATGGTTGATTTTCCTGCCGGTAACTGGACTTATCTTTTTAATACTTCGCAGGTTTACAGCGGAATTTTTAACCAGCTAAACATACCGCTTAGTGAGTTTCCTGTTTTTATAAAATCAGGTTCGCCATTATTAGCAACGCTTGATAGCGTTATAAATAGTGTGACCGGTATGGAAGCGGTAAATGCTCAGGCGCATCCGGTGACCATATATCCTAATCCTGCAAGTAGTGAAATCAGAATTGCGGGGTTAGATTTTAATGAAGAGTACGAGTTTAGATTGTATGATGCACTGGGAAGAAATTTGCTGAATGCAAAACTTAACAGCGCAAGCAAAAGTATTTCTATACAAAATTTAGAGAATGGAATTTACCAGTACGCTATAACGGCTAAATCAAATACGCAAGGAAGAATATCCGGTAAGGTGGTGGTTCAGAAATAATTTTGAGCAGGAAAAGAAGACGGAGCAGGTTTTCAAAATCTGCTCCGTCTGCGTTTTTAAAAGAGGTGCGAGAACAATCCATCTCTCAACTTAGGTTCAAACCAGGTTGACTTTGGCGGCATAATTTTTCCGCTGTCGGCAATGTCCATTAATTGTTTTAGTGAGACCGGATAGAGTGCAAAGGCAACTTTCATCTCTCCGCTGTCAACTCTGCGTTCTAATTCTTTTAATCCACGGATACCGCCAACAAAATCAATTCGTTTATCGGTGCGTACGTCTTTTATTCCCAATATAGGGTCTAAAATATTTTCCTGAAGAATGGTTACATCTAAAACTCCAATAGGGTCGTTTCTTAAAAATTTTTCTTGCTGAAATCTTAGCCAAAACCATTCCTTGTCGATATACATTAGAATGAGATGTTGACTCGCTTTGATTTCATCCGGCTTTGGTTTTCTCAAATAAAACCGTTCTTGTATTTTTTGAAAGAATTCCTCTTTACTCAATCCATTCAAATCTTTCACCACGCGGTTGTAATCCATTATCTGCAACTGGTCGTCAGGGAAGAGGACAGAGAGAAAAAAATTATAATCTTCTGTTCCGTCATGGTTCGGGTTCTGCTCTTTCATTTTCAAACCAACCTTGGCAGCAGATGCGGTGCGGTGGTGGCCATCGGCTATATAGGTAAACGGAATTTTGTTTTCGAAAATAGAAACCAGTTGGTCGGTTTTATCTTTATCTAACAGCAACCAAACCGTATGGCGCACACCGTCCTTGGTCAAAATATTATAGACCGGTTCTTCATTATCGGTTACCGAGAGTATTATTTCATCTACCTCATCGTTCTTTGGATAAGTGAGAAAGATGGGCCCTACGTGCGCCTGCAAGGTTTCCATGTGGCGGATTCGGTCTTCTTCTTTTTCCGGTCGCGTTAGTTCGTGTTTCTTGATTACATCGTTGAAATAATCTTCAATGCTTGAGCAAGCCACCAAACCGGTTTGCGTTCTGCCCTGCATGTTTTGCTGATAGATATACAAAGACGCATACGCCTCCTGAAACAAAACACCATCAGCCATGAATTTGTAAAAATTATCGCGCGCCCGGTCGTAAACTTCCTGCGAGTGTTCGTCTATGCCATCAGGGAAATCAATTTCGGCACGACTTACGTGCAGAAAAGATCGTTGATTTTTTTCTGCCATCTGCCGTGCTTCGGCAGTGTTCATTACATCATAAGGAAGGGAAGAAACTTCTGCCGCATGCTCCGGTTGCGGGCGAACAGCTTCGAATGGTTTGATGATGGCCATGTTGTATATTTTGTATTGTCATTCCGAGGAACGAGGAATCTTGTCTTTCTCAAACAAGTAAATACAAGATGCTTCCTCCGTCAGCATGACAAATGAGGTTTTACAAAAACGGTGTCTTCACCACCGTTGCCTTAATTGGCGTGTTTCTTATTTCAATAAAAATTTCGGAACCAATGGTGCTGAATTCTGTTTTTACATAACCCAGCCCAATAGCTTTACCAAGCGATGGTGATTGTGTGCCGGAGGTAACTTCTCCAATTTCATTTCCTGCACCATCTTTAATTTTAAAATGCTGGCGTGGTATTTTTCCTTTCTCCGGAATTTCGAAGCCCACTAATTTTTTCTTCGGTCCGTTCTCCTTTATAGCTAAGTGATAATCGGAATTGATAAAGCTCTTGGTGAATTTGGTAATCCATCCCAAACCGGCTTCTATTGGCGAAGTGGTATCATCAATATCGTGACCGTAAAGACAGAATGCTTTTTCAAGGCGCAGTGTATCGCGGCAACCCAGACCGCATGGCAGTATTCCGAATTCTGCACCGGCTTCGAAAATAGCATCCCACATTTTGCGGGCATCTTTGTTCCACACATACAATTCAAAACCACCGGCACCGGTGTAACCGGTGTTCGAAATAATTACATCATCAATGCCCGCCATGCTGCCTGCTGCAAAAGCGTAATAAGGAATGGTGCTTAAATCTATAGCGGTAAGTTTCTGTAAAGTTTTAATAGCGTTGGGTCCCTGGACGGCAAGCAGACTCATATCATCGCTCATGTTGCTCATTTCTACACCGGCAGTGTTGTGCTTTGTAATCCAGTTCCAATCCTTTTCAATATTCGAAGCATTCACTACTAAATAATATTCGGTTTCGTTCCACCGGTAAACGAGCAGGTCATCTACAATGCCGCCTTTATCGTTCGGCAAACAGCTGTATTGAATTTTTCCATCGGTCAGCTTTGCAGCATCATTGCTGGTAACGCGCTGTATCAGGTCGAGTGCCTTATCGCCCTTGAGCATAAACTCGCCCATGTGGCTTACATCGAACACGCCAACGCTGTTGCGGATGGCGTTGTGCTCGGCAGTAATAGAGCTGTAACTGATGGGCATATTGTAACCCGCAAACTCCGCCATTTTGGCCCCGAGCTGAATATGTAATTGCGTAAGTGCGGTTTCTTTAACGGTTGGACTGGTTGTGTTTGACATATATATTATTTGCGGGGCGAATGTAATGGAGAATGGGGAAAAGAGAAGAGCGAGCCGATGCCCGACATAAAAACTATTGCGACTTTAGTCCAAACTTAAGTCGCAACTTTAATGGCAACTAAGTTTGCAACTAAAGTTACTACTTAAGTTGTTAAATCATTTCCCCTCCCGCATCTTCTCAATAAAATCCGACACCTGTTTTAGCTCATCGAGGGTGCTGTTGTTTAGTTGCGCCATTACATCGGGCAGAATTTTATCGCTGCGGATAGCTTGCAGCGGGTGGTTGGGGATATTATCGGCCTCGTTATCGGGTTGCCAGATGAAAACATCGGTAGGCGAGCAGTTTAAACCCAGACAAATCCGCTCCATGTCATCAAAACGAATGTGCCGTTGCTCATTTTTGAGCAATCGGTCGGCTACTTGCGCATTTATTCCTTGTTTTATCAGCCATGCGCGTGGTTTTTGAATGTTACGTAGCTTAATTAAGTTTAATAAGTTATTGTTTAACATATATAAGTTGTATTTAAATGACTATACTTTGTCAAAAATATTATTATTTAACCAATTATTATAATTTTATTAGCAATAAAAATAGTTTTCTTAATAATTGATTATGTTTTTAGATGAATTAAAATAGTTTATTTATAACTTAATAATTGTTTTTTATGACAAAAAAATAATAAACAGCTATTTGAAATCAATTTCTTATTACTTAAATTCGTAAAACAAACCAACCTACCACCCAAATGAATAGCAATCAGGCTAACAAATGGTATATGCTGCTTAAAGTGCAGTCGTTCTTCAAAACATTCAACAGCACGTTCAGCGCATTCCCCCAGTTTCCTCCTCTAATTACTCAAATAGGGAATTTAATAGAGAGTATACCTAAAGAATCGGTAGATGTATCGGCTGATCTTTCGGGTTTTACTCAGCAAAAGGAAGATGACCGGCTGGCGCTGGAGAAAGTTTGCGGCAAAGTGGGTAGTGCATTGCTGGCTTACGGTATTGCCAACGGCACTCCTTATATAATAGAGAGCGAAGATTACCTGCCGTCTTCGCTTACGCTTTCGTCCGATAGCGAATTGTATGTGTTGGCCGTGCAGCTTTTTGGCGTGGCGCAACCGGTGGAGGCCGCGCTGGTTACTTTCGGCAGCGGGCCTGCCGATGTAGCCGAACTGAACACTGGTGCCGGTAAATTTTTGCCGCAGATAAAAGTAGGGCGCAATCAACGGAAGGTAAAAAGCCGCGCGGCACAGAAAGTGAAAGAGCTTTTTGCAGAAGCCGATGAAGCACTCGCAAAGCTGGATACTTATATGAAGGTGTATCAGTACAACGATGCGAATATGTATGACCAATACAACACAGCGCGCAAAATAGATAAGCGCGCGGGTGGGCATAACGTGCATAAGAAACACGGAAAGGTGTTGCCCGGTTTTGTGGCGCATGCTCCGTTTGCGGCAGAGGTGCTGAAGGCCACATCGAAACTTATTTTAAGCAACCGGAAAAGAGGTGGCGATATAATTTTTTATTTCAGCCAGCGCGCTAACGAGAAACCGGTGGCGCAAACAAAACTAACAACAGTTAGTTTTTCGAAACCATTGAAGATAACAGCGAACGATGCAGGTTACACCGTGCACACACCACACTTAAATATTCTGAACCCGAACGTAACGCACGGTTTGTGGAAGGCGGAGATTGAAACGAAATGAAGGCAATATAAAATGGCTTTATGTCATTTCGAACGGAGGTCTCCGGAGTGAGAAATCTTGTATTTGGTGCCCTTAAATCCAGGATGCTTCACTACGCAGAGCCTTCGTTCAGCATGACAAATTCCGGTTACTCTTTCACCTTCTCTTTCAGCAGCTCCCATGTTTCAGGAGCAAGCACCGGTTGGGTATCGTAGGTTAAACCGTCAAGGCTTTCAATAATTTTTTCAGACCTTTCTTTGCTTTCGGGGTGAGTGCTTATCCAGGTTAAGTGTTTCATTTCCTCCGGTTCGTCTTTTCCTAAGCGCGCTAAAAAATCGGCAAAGGGTGCGGGGTCAATTTTAGCTTCTATTAAATAGTCAACGGCTTTCATATCGGCTTCACTTTCTAAGCTCCGGTCATACGCGGTTGACGAAAGTGTTTTGGCCATGCTCTTAATAACTTCCGAGCCGGCACTGCCACCGGTGGTAATAGAGATGAGTGCCGATAAGCCAACTTCTTTTATCAGCTTTTTCATTACATGATTTTTTTGAATGTGCGCCAGCTCGTGTGCCATTACACCGGCCAGTTCGGCTTCGCTGCGGCTGTCGGCAATCAGGCTGGTAAAAACCACTAAATGTTTATTGGGGAAGGCGAAGGCGTTTACATCATCGCTTTCAATTACGTGCAGTTTTATTTCTTTCCGGTCAAAGCCGTTGGCTTCGCAAAGTTTGGTGAGCAGACTATCAACCGGTAGGGTTACTTTTTTATTTTTTACTTCCTTTTCGGTTTTGCTGAAAACTTCCCAAAACAATTCGCCTAATTTCTCTTCGGTTTTTTTGCTGGCCTGTTCTACTTTAAAAATCTTAAGCCAGTCAACTTTACTCAAGCCGAACCACATGCCGTAAAATACAGCTACTAAAACCAGGATTTGAAATAGTACCTTCTTCATAAATTATGGTTTGCAGATGAGGTCAGTTAAGTCGCCATAAATCCACCACTTTACGTGAATGCCCTTGCGGGTTTGTATAGCGGTGTACATAGTGGCAATAAATTCTGCCACGTTAAACACAATGGCCGTAAACATATACGCTATGTAGCTGCTGGTAATTTGCTCGCTTGTAAAAATAATAGAGATAGTCCACCAGAAACCGGTGCTGTTAATGAACAACAGCGAGAGCTGCGACACCAAAGCCTGTGTGCAATGCCAGCGCACAAAATAAGTTCCCTTGCGGTTGCCCAAATAAAAAATGAGCGTGGCCAACAGGTTAATAATAGGTAGCGGCAAACCGGCCACCACCGCAATAAGCGACATCAGGTAACTGTTCGAAGCCTTCTCCGCTTCGTGGTCACCGGGCTCGTAAACAAAAGTGTTGGGTGTTGTCATAGTCCTTTGTGAATATTCCATATCCAGTTCAATAGCACCAAAGCAATAGCTGGTATGGCTACGCGCCTTTGCTGCAATGTTTTTTCAAATTGCTGATAAAACGAAAACAGGGTTTGTTTTTTTAATAATACATCACCGGTTATCCATACCGGTGCAATAAGCATAATGAGCAAAATCAAAATGCCCATCGGGTTCCAGAAAAGCGAACCGGTTACATCGCCATGCAAGAGCGAAGTAATAGAACGCGTAGAGCCGCAGGATGGGCAGGGTATACCGGTTACATGCTTTATCATACAAACATCCGGACTGCTTTCGGCATTCGGAAGATTGATAAAGAGCCAGATATACCCTGCTGTGCAGACCAATGCTAAAAGCAGGTAAAGCCTGTTCCTGGTGCTTGTCATTTTTAGTATAAGAACTGTTGAAGTTTCTGCATGTTCTTTTCGCGCGTAGCTCCTTGAATCATGAACCAGTCAATAATAGTCCAGATACCAAAGCCACCACAGGTAAGCAATTTGCCTACGCCAATACCTGTATCGCCAATAATAAAACGGTCAATGCCCATGCTTCCTCCCAGAATAGAAACAATTAAACTGGTAGAAGGGTCCTTAAGCGGCAACGATTGAATCATTGGCCACTTCGATTCATCTAAAACTAAAAGCCTTTCTCTGATTTGACCAATCTGGTGGCTTTCGAAAAACTTTCCATTGGTCATAATAAACATGTCTACTTTCTGTGCATCCATAAAAAATTTGGTTTAGTGGTGGTTAATATTCCTACTCGTTTGGCTTTTCGGTAACGCCTCTGTTTTTAATATGTGGCAACAGAACGCCACAAAATTTTTAGTGTAAGAATATGTTTAAGAAAAAGTGTAAACCAAAAGGCTGATGGATGAAGGCATCAACTAATTTTTTAAAAACTATTGTAAAATCATCTCAACCGGTTAAAATAAATTTCAGCAGTGTCGGGCTGAATTATTTTGCATGTGTCTCTCTGCTATTCAAATTTAACAGCCCAAATCAATTTTTAATCTTTTTCGGGAGGTTTCTTTTTGCTCTTATTGTCAATGGTCAGTCGTCAATGGTCGTTTTTTATATTCACCTCATGAAATTGAAAGAACCAATCTCAGCCAAGCAAATAGCAGCGTGGACTAATTCCGAAATTACAGGCGATGAAAATGCTTTGGTTAAAGGGCTGAACGAAATTCATAATGTAGAAGAAGGCGACATTACCTTTGTTGACCACGAGAAGTATTACGATTTCACGCTCAAGTCAAAAGCCTCTTTCATTATTATTAATAAGAAGATAGAACCGGTAGAAGGGAAAGTGTTGTTCTATAATGCTAATCCTTTCGAGGCATATAACTATCTCGCACAACGCTTTAAACCCGAAGTAAGAACCACCAACAGCATTGGCGCAACCGCTAAAATTGGCGAAGGAACTTTTGTTTATCCCAATGCATTTATTGGCGAAGAAGTTACGATAGGTAACAACTGTGTTATTCATCCTAACGCAACTATTTACGCCTACACTCAAATTGGCGATAACGTGATTATACACGCCAACACTACCATTGGCAGCGATGCGTTTTATTACAAGCGCATAAAACCGCATTACGAAAAAATGCACAGCGCAGGCAGGGTGGTTATTTGTGATGATGTAGAAATTGGAGCCGGCACAACTATCGATGCCGGTGTAAGCAGCGACACTATTATTGGCAAAGGCACCAAGCTCGATGACCAGGTGCACATTGGCCACGATGTAAAAATTGGCGAGCACTGCATTATTGCCGCGCAGGTGGGTATTGCAGGCAACACTAAAATCGGCAACCGCGTGACGCTTTATGGTAAAGTGGCAGTAAACAAAAACATCACCATTGGTGACGATGCCATTGTAATGGCAACCTCTGCCGTGCCTAATAATTTAGAAGGAGGAAAAACTTACATCGGTTATCCTGCTGTTGAAGCCCGCACTTTTGCCAAACAGGTAGCGGTGATTAAGAAGCTACCGGAACTTTGGGAGAAGTTGAAAAACTTATAGGTGGAAAACCTGTTACTAAAAAACCTAAATCACGAAACCTAAATCCGAATTAGGAAAATACATTCGCGCGCATTACAAACTCTCCTCTTATTATGCGCAAAAAAATAAAGTCAGCCCTCATCTCCGTTTATTATAAAGACAAACTCGACCTCATTGTAAAAGAGCTCGCTAAGCTCGGTGTAAAAATTTACAGCACCGGTGGCACACAAAGTTTTATTGAAGGGCTGGGCGTAAAAGTTACGGCAGTGGAAGACCTTACTTCTTATCCTTCTATTTTAGGCGGAAGAGTAAAGACGCTTCACCCGAAAGTTTTCGGAGGTATTTTAGGAAGAAGAGAAAATGAAAGCGACCAAAAAGAAATGGCGCAATACGAAATTCCTGAAATCGATTTGGTAATTGTAGACCTCTATCCTTTCGAAGAAACCGTAAAAGGCGGAGGAAGCGAAGAAGATATTATTGAAAAGATTGACATTGGTGGAATTTCGCTAATCCGTGCAGCCGCAAAAAACTTTAACGATACTATTATCGTTTCTACCCGCAACGACTACGAATCATTGCTCGAATTACTGCAAACAAAAAATGGCGAAAGCAATTTAGAAGACCGGAAGAAGTTTGCCGCAAAAGCCTTCATGACTTCTTCGCATTACGATACACTCATCTTTAATTATTTCAACAACGAATTCAAATTCGAAGTTTTCAAAAAGAGCGAACTAAATGCAAAAGTTCTTCGCTATGGCGAAAATCCTCATCAGCGCGGAGTATTCTACGGAAACCTCGATGAGATTTTTGAAATCCTCAACGGCAAGGAGCTTTCATACAACAACTTAGTGGATGTTGATGCTTCAATAAATCTTGTTGCTGAATTTAGTGAGCCGACTATTGCCATTATCAAACACACCAACAGTTGCGGTTTGGCATCAAGAGAAAATATTGCTGAGGCATACAAAGCCGCTTTTGCCTGCGATACTACTTCTGCGTTCGGAGGAGTAATTGCTGCCAACCGCAAAATAGATTTAGCAACAGCCAACGAAATGAATTCACTTTTCTTCGAAGTGCTCACCGCACCTGATTATGATGATGATGCATTGGCTGTTTTAAAAAGCAAGAAGAACAGAATATTGATTAAGCAGAAAGCGAAAGTTCCTACAACAAAAATCTTCAAGAATTTATTGAATGGAGTTTTAGAGCAGGATGCCGATACAAAAGCAGAAGGCAAAAATGAATTCAAAGTGGCTACCGCTAAAGCACCAACTGAAAAGGAAATAGACGATTTAGAATTTGCGGTAATAGCAGTTAAGCATTTAAAGAGCAACGGTATTGCTTTGGTAAAAAACAAACAACTCATTGGCAGCAACTGCGGACAAACATCAAGAGTAGATGCTTTGCAAAATGCAGTTCGCAAAGCCAAAGAATTCGGTTTCGATTTAACCGGCTCTGTTATGGCCAGCGATGCCTTCTTCCCTTTCCCCGATTGCGTTCAAATTTCATACGAAGCAGGAATAACCGCCATCGCTCAGCCGGGCGGCAGTATCAAAGACCAAGATTCAATTGATGCAGCAAACAAAAACAATCAGTCAATGGTAATGACCGGTGTAAGACATTTCAAACATTAAAAGCAATCCTCTTAAAAACAAAAAACCACTTCAATTGAAGTGGTTTTTTGTTTTGGTCTTTGTCAGATTTTATCTCACATCCACTCTAAACTCTTTGCTCGCTCCAACTTTTCCTGCAGGATAATTCTGGCCTGTTGTAAAAGTTGAAGAGCCTGCTTCGAACGAAACCTTAAAGCGTATATGGTCGAACGGGCGTAATGTATCAGGAACAAAATAAGTAACAGAATAATCGTAGCGGTTAACACGCGGATTAAGCACCGTTAAATCTTCAAAGAATAAAGTATCGGGATAAGTGGCAGTATAACCAACCGTTTGGAATGAATCAATATCATACTTTCCTAAAATCCAGTTAATCGGCCTGTCGGTAGTAAACTTAAAATTCATCGGTACCGAATCGCTCGGGAAATAATAGCTGATAGAAGAATCGGGCAGAACAATAGAAATAGGTTCAAGCGGTTCGTTCTCTACTTTTTTAGTGCATCCGGTTATTACAGAAACAAAAAGTGCAACAGCAACAAGTGATAGAAACAGGACTTTATTCTTCATTTTTATTTTTTGTATTTAAGTCCCCTTTAGGGGATTTAGGGGTTTTACAAATACTTCATCATTATCTCTGCTAACGTCTTATGGAATTTTTTGTATGGAGGCAATAATAAATTGCTCGGTGGATTCCATGCTTTCAATATCGGTCGCTCGTTTACAAATTCTTTAAAACCATAATGACCGTGGCTTTTACCAATGCCGGAATTATTTACTCCGCCAAAAGGCAAATTAGCGTGTGCATTATGCAACAAGGTTTCGTTGATAGCAGTAGCACCGGCACTCGTATTACTGATAATGTATTGCTGGTTTTTGTTGCTCTTGCTGTAAATGTAAAGTGCCAGCGGTTTTTCTTTCGTGTTAATGATGCGGATAGCTTCGTCTAAGTTTTTATAAGATACAATCGGAACAATTGGCCCGAAAATTTCTTCATCCATTAAAAGCATATCCGGTGTAACGTTGGTGAGAATGGTTGGCGAAATGTAATTCTGCGATGCGTCTGTATTTCCGCCTGCTTCAATTTTCGCGCCCTTGCTTATAGCATCATCTAACAATCTCTTTATTCTGCCAAAGTGTTTTGCATTTACAATTCTGCAATCATCGTTCGATTCAATCGGATTTTTCCCAAACCCTTTTTCGATGGCTTCTTTCAATGCTGAAACAAAAGCATCTTTCTTTTTCTCATCTACTAATACATAGTCAATAGCAATACAAGTTTGACCGGAATTCACAAACTTGCCGAACAGGAAATTATTGGCAGTTGCTTTCAAATCAGCAGTGTCATCAATAATAGCTGGAGATTTTCCGCCTAATTCAAGAGTTACACTCGTAAGATTATCTGCTGCTGCGCGCATTACAGATTTTCCATGTAGCGGGCTGCCGGTAAAATGTATATGGTCGAATTTAAGTTTCAGCAATTCCTGCGAAATGGTATGGTCGCCTTCTACAACAGCAACTTCATTTTCCGGAAAAATTTCTGCCACTACTTCTTTGATAACTCGTGAAGTATGCGGAGTAAATTCAGATGGTTTAATAATAGAAACACAACCGGCAGCTACAGCCGAAATCAAATTCTTCAATGGAATCTGAAAAGGATAATTCCAAGGTGTAAGAAACAGCGCATTGCCTTTTGGCTCTAAAACAATTTTTGCCGAAGTGCCGAAAAGCGGAAGCGGAGTATCTACTTCTCTATCAGCTGCCCAGTCATATAGGTTGGCTTCAAAATTCTTTGCTTCCGAGATAATTGGAACTATTTCGGTCAAGTCAACTTGTGTAGCTGGTTTATGAAAATCTGCCCACAGTGCTTGTTGAATTTTTTCGCGGTTAGCATAAACTACCTGACGCAGCTTTTTGATTTTTTTCAAACGTTCAGAAACCGTAGTGTTCTTGACGTTTTGAGCATTTTTTTTCTGCGCATCAAATATTCTAAGAACTTCTTCCAGCTTGGTGTTAGGTGCAATTGGAATGTCCTTTACCAGATTGGCTGTTGCTGTTTCCATAGTTTTCAATTTAAGGAAGCTAAAAATAGAAATTATTTCTGCTTGATAAAACGTTTAATCCTCGGTTAAATTATATTCGAACGATGGAACAAAACAGCAACGGACATTTACAAAAAACGCTTACGCCAATTATGCTTTGGGGCTTGGGTGTGGGCTACGTTATTTCTGGAATGTATTTCGGCTGGAATACCGGTTTAGACAAAGGAGGCACTCTCGGGTTAGCAATTGCCACTCTTTTTATACTTATTATGTATATCGCGTTTTCGCTTTCGTATTCCGAGTTGGCTTGTGCAATTCCGAAAGCGGGAGGTGTTTTTGACTACACTTCACGTGCATTTGGAAAAGACATTGGTTTTGTTGCCGGTATGGCTCAATGGATTGAATTTGTTTTTGCTCCGCCTGCTATTGCTATCGGTATTGGTTCGTATTTTCAAAAACTATTACCAAGCGTAGATATAATTTGGTTTGCAGTAATTGCTTACTTTCTATTTACTGCTATCAATATTCTGGGTGTAAAAATTTCTGCCACGTTCGAACTCATCGTTACCATTATTGCTGTTTGTGAACTAAGTTTATTTGCGGCACTCACTCTTCCTCATTTACAAGTTCATAATCTTCAAACCAATCCGCTTCCTCACGGTGTGTCAGGAATTTTTGCCGCCATTCCATTTGCCATTTGGTTTTTTCTTGGCATGGAAGGCTTGGCAAATGTGGCGGAGGAAACTATCAACCCGCAAAAAAATATTACTAAAGGATTTATCTATTCTATGATTACTCTTGGTATTCTTGCTTTCGTCACGCTTGTTTCTGCGGTGGGAGTTGGCGGTTGGGAAAATGTAAGTAAAGCGAAAATTGGAGATTCTCCTCTGCCGGCAGCACTTGCGCAAATCACGGGTAACAGCGGTGCTATGTATCATATGCTCGTAACTATCGGGTTGTTTGGTTTTGTCGCATCATTCAATGGGTTGCTTTTAGCAGCGGGCAGAACCACTTATGAATTTGGAAGAACAAAACACTTTCCTGAAATATTTGGAAGAATTCATCCGCGTTTTCAAACTCCCCACTGGGCACTTGTGTTGAATTTAGTTTTGGGAATCGCTACGCTGCTCACTGGGAAATCAGAAGATATAATTACCATTTCTGTTTTCGGAGCTGTTTGTCTTTATATTTTTTCCAGCCTTTCAGTTATGAAGTTGCGCAAAACAGAACCCGATATGCCGCGCCCTTTTCATGTTCCGTTTTATCCAGTGCTTCCGCTCATTGCCTTGACTATAGCATCGGTCGCATTGGTAGCAATGACTTATTACAATTTTCAACTGGCAATAATTTATTTCGCAGTAATCGCAATTGCGTTTGTGCTGTATCGTTTATTTAATTCAACCGACAAAAAATAATTCTATTTCTAAATCTCTTGTAACATGACTACCAAACAAATTCTAGACTACGTAAAAAATCATCCTTCGAAAAAAGTAAAAGTTGCGGTTACAGATATTGATGGAATACTTCGCGGCAAATACATGAGTGCCGAAAAATTTCTTTCGGTGGCCGATTCTAATTTCGGTTTCTGCGATGTAGTATTTGGTTGGGATGCGAACGACTTAGCGTATGATAATGCACAATACACTGGATGGCATACCGGCTATCCTGATGCAAAAGCAACTATTGACTTAAGCACGTTCCGAAAAATTCCGTGGGAGAACGATGTTCCTTTTTTCCTTGGCGAATTTGTAGATGATAAAAATCAACCGCTTGCTGTATGTCCGCGTCAGGTTTTAAAGAAAGTAATTGGCGAAGCAGACAAAGCAGGGTTTGCACCATTTATGTCGCAGGAGTTTGAATGGTTCAACTTTGCAGAAACACCACAAACGTTACACGATAAAAATTTCAGCCAACTGCAACCGCTTACTCCGGGCATGTTTGGCTATTCTATTTTACGCAGCACTTACCGCAACGATTTTTTTAATGCGCTATTTGATGGTATGAAAAATTTTAATGTGCCGTTAGAAGGTTTGCATACCGAAACCGGTCCAGGTGTTTACGAAGCAGCTATTACATATTCCGCTCCGCTTGAAGCAGCCGACCGTGGAGTGCTTTTTAAAACTGCTGCAAAAGAAATTGCGTACAAGCATGGCATCATCGCTACGTTCATGGCAAAGTTCAACGAAAACTTACCCGGTTGCAGCGGACACGTTCACCAAAGTTTGTGGGATAAGAAAGCAACGAAAAATCTTTTTCATGATGAGAAAGACAAAAACAAAATGAGCGAACTCTTCAAGAGTTATTTAGCCGGTCAGCTTTATTGTCTACCACATATTTTGCCGATGGTTGCGCCAACCATAAATTCTTACAAGCGATTAGTAGAAGGTGCGTGGGCACCAACCACTGTAACCTGGAGTGTAGATAACAGAACAGTTGCGTTGCGCGCATTACCCGGTGGCAGTAAATCATCGCGCTTAGAAACGCGTGTTGTTGGAAGTGATACAAATCCTTATCTGGCAATGGCTGCTTGTTTAGCTGCGGGCTTATACGGAATAAAGAAAAACCTGAAACTGAAACAACCGGCAACGCTCGGCAATGGCTATCGCGATGAGAGCAACGGACGCTTCCCAAAAAATTTGCACGATGCAACAGTTGCCATGCGCGATTCAAAAATTTCAAATGAATTATTCGGAGAAAAATTCGTGCAACACTTTACGCAAACCCGCGAATGGGAATGGAAACAATTTGCAAAGGTGGTAACCGATTGGGAATTGAAGAGGTATCTGGAAATTATTTAAACCACAAAATGCATAAAACAGAAACGTCCCGATTATTTCGGGACGTTTCTGTTTTATGCTATATCTGAATTTACTTATTAATGTCTTTCAGGTATTGGTCAAGGGCAACTAAAATAGTAGGGGTTGTTCCAAGTGGAGCCATAATATGAAGTCTCAATCCTTTATCAAGCACGGCATCGGCAGTCGTTTTTCCATACGCACCAATTTTCAATTTCTCCTGTTTAAATTTTGGGAAGCTGTTGAACAATGAATGAATACCACTCGGGCTAAAAAATATCAGCATATCATATTCCGATGGCTTCACTGTTTTTAAATCGTTTGGCACAGTGCGATACATAGTGCCTTCGGCATAATTGAAATTGTTCGCCAACATAAACGCAGGAATTTCATCCTTACGAACTTCAGCACAGATGTATAAGAAGCGCGTAGCATCGCGATGCTTAATCAATAGCGTGCGCAATTCTTTGTTGTTGTTCATGTCACCATAAAAAACCTTTCGCTTTCTATACTGAGTGTATTTCTGTAAGTAAAGCGCAATGGCTTCGCTGGTGCAAAAGAATTTTGTTTCCTGACTCATCTTCACACGCAACTCATCGCAAATACGAAAGAAGTGATCAATAGCATTGCGGCTGGTAAAAATAATTCCGCTGTAATCGTTCAGCGAAATGCGTTGCTTTCTGAAATCTTTTCCGGCAACACCTTCTACTTTTACAAAAGGCGAGAACGTTATTTTTAGTTTATGCTTTTCGGCTAAATCAAAGTAAGGCGACTTAGGTCCTTCCGGTTGCGGTTGCGCAATCAGTATATGTTTGATTTTTGTTTTAGGCTCTTTAGAAAGGAGTTCCGCGTAATTCTTCTCAAGGCGTTGAGGTATGATGATTTGCGGTTTGGCAGACTTTTCAGACTTGGCTAAAAAAGAAGTAGCACTCTTATCAGGTGATATCACATCAGCCTTTTTTTTCAGAGTGCTACTACTGTTGGATGTTTTGCTGCTTACTATTACACGTTTCGTTTTGCGAGCGGGTTTTTCGGCAGCAGTTTTTTTTGCAGCAATTTTTTTAATTACTTTTTTTTTGCTGCTTTCTTAGCCGCTTTCTTAGCAGGCTTAGCCGCTTTCTTAGCAGCTTTCTTTTTTGTTGCCATGGTTTAGATAATTGTTTTGGTTAACAATTTGATAAATAGAAACATCAACGATATCTCTACAACGCAAACGTAAATAAAAAAGTGATATACACTTCTGTACAGCAATTTGTATGCTGTGGATAACGCTCGCCAAACAAAAATTAATGCGAACGCAACAAAAAATAAAATTGTAATCAGGAAAATAAAATTGAAAAACTTTACCGGTGCCACATAAAATATAAATAACGCTGGAAGTAGCGTCAATCCTAATGTTTTGCATAGTGTAGTGAAATTGAAAATGTATTCATCGTACACCGGTTGCAGTTCAAAAATTTTTCCAATGAATTGCACAACGATAATTTTTCCGAGGTAAAAAAATGTGAATAAAAAGATTAAAAAAAGTACAGAAGAAAAACTTTCAAGCGATAAAACATGAACGTGCTTCATCAAAAAAAATCGCACATACAAACTTATAGTCACTACAAAATTTGCATTCAATAAAATATCTGCGAAAGAAATTTCACCGGATTGCGTTCTGAAAATTTGCTGCGATAAATTTTGATTGAACACCGATTGCAACATCTCTTCTAAGTATTTACTGAATGCTGTTTTTACATAGGTAAGCGCAGCTAATAACAGCATCAGCATTACAAAGATGAATCCGTTGCGTTGAGCCGAATTGAATTGCTGAATATCATTCAGCACAGGTTTGTTTTCTTCTGCTAAAAACGATTTATGATTCGAGTAGTCAGCATACGTGTGATTGATAATTGAATCAACCGAAGAATATTTTTCTGCTAAAATTGAATCGGCTTCGTGCTTTAAATAAACAGAATCTGTTTGCGAAAATCCGCTGATGATTAGGAAGAGAAATAAAAAAAGAGGGAAGAGAAATTTCTTGAACACTAAAAATAATTGACGTAGCCTATATGAATCTTCGCTGATTTGAAAGTTATTATATTGTCTAACTGGGTTCCCATTGCATAGGTAATTCCGAAGATGCCCACCTTTGTTTCAATAGCCGCTCCGGCTCCGAATCCAAAAGGAAAATCAATCGGACCTTTTCCAGCTCTTGCATCTTCCACTACTGCTGCATTGAAGAAAGTGCTAAAGTATGAATTCTTAGAAAGCAGAAAACGGTATTCAAGATTTGCCATAGCATAATACGGAGTAAAAATAGATTGGTCATCGAAGCCCCGCAAATTGTTCACTCCGCCTAATCTGTATTTTTCGTTTTCGAAAATGTTGCGGCTGAAAAAATATTTTCCTTCGAAAGAAGTTTTGATGGTGTGTCGTGGTGCCAGTTTCCAATACTTGTCGAAAGCTAAGGCTATCCGAAACTGAAATGTTTTTAAATGCGCTGTGTCGTACAAATAATCAAAACTTTCGTGTCGCACCTCATCATACAAGCCAGCGATGTTATTGTTGCGTTTAATTTTTTTGACACCGGCAGAGCCGCTTACTTTTAAAACATAACCATCTACGGGATTGAATCGGTAATTCAGTTTTTGTAAAAAATATTCCAGCGCAAATTCGTTAGTGCTGATGTCTAAGTTTTTGGGGAGCGAACGCGTTTGCCGGATATATGCCGTATCAACATTTGTGATGATGGAAATTTTTTGTCGCAACGATGCTTTCAGATAGTTACTTCCGACAAACTGATACTGCACTCCGTAATCGCCATCTATATCTACATAAGAAGTATCGCGTTTGTAAAGTTGAAATTGCGCATTGATGCCAAGCGGCAAACCAACCAGATAAGGATAAACCAATCGCACGTCCAGTTGTTGTGTTTTAGGCTGAAGTTTTTTCCATTCCAGATAAAACTCTTCGCCCATTCCGAACAAGCTGAAAAGATGTATGCGCGCCTCGCCTGTTATTAAAAGTTTTTTTCCTGAAGCACCGGGAAGCAATCCCAACAAAAAATCAAACTGGCTTGACTTCTTATCTTTTAAATACAGATTAACTTTTGCTTTTCCGTTTTGAAATAACACGGTACGCGGTTGAATAGATTCAACAAACTGCAATTCAGTTATACGCTGTTGAATTTTTTTGATATTCGATTCATTATAAGGCTTGCCGACTTTCAAACCGAGATAGTTGCGCAGAAAAACCTTTTTCGTTTTTGTTTTGCCGAGTATCTGAATCGAATCGTACGTTATCAGCTCATTCTTCTGCAAATAAATTTTTGCTGAATACGAATTTTGAAACGCAGTAAAACTATCGAGCCTGACACTTGCAAAAGGATAACCCGTGTTTTCACATTGCTGAATAATTTTTGCTTTTACTACTTCCGCATCGCCAATCGGAATTTTCTTTCCACTTAACACTGCATTTTTAACTCCGGCATTTGCAAGCAGCGTTTGGTCAACGTTCCCGTTTTTCAAAACAATGTTTTCAAACTTATCGCCTACATATATATATATGACAGTTTTTGTGGAGTCGCTTATTATACTATCGATAGAGGAAGCGAGGTAACCAAACGAACAAATCTTGCCGAATAAATCTTTCACTTCAATATTCGCCTGCAGTGAATCTTTAAAATAGGTTTTGTAAGAAAACTTCTTGGTGAAGAATTCTTTCGGCTTATCGGAGCTGACTACCTGTAGCGAATAATTATTCTGACTGAAAGAAAGTTTCAGCAGGAACAAAAAAAAGATGGTTGCCGTAAATCGCATTAGTATTGAACGAAGATAACGTGAAAGTGCATTTTGTATTTCACTTTGTAGTTCTTACTTCGAAAATTCAAATGGCCGGCATCTATATTCATATCCCTTTTTGTAAGCAGGCTTGCCATTATTGCAATTTTTATTTCAGCACTTCGCTGGGCAATAAAGATAATTTCATTAAGGCATTGCTGACAGAAATTGATTTGAGTAAAGATTATTTGGTAGGTGAAAAAATTGAAACCATCTATTTGGGAGGAGGAACGCCTTCGCAATTGAGCATTGAAGATTTAAGATTGATAACAGACAAGCTTCAATCAGTTTATGATTTGAATGAACTCAAAGAATTTACCATCGAAACCAATCCTGATGATTTGAAAGATGCGGAAGTCATTAAGGAAATAGGAACGCTTCGTGTAAATCGTTTTTCTATCGGCATACAATCTTTTTTTGATGAAGATTTAAAATACATGAACCGTGCGCATAATTCCGATGAAGCGCTATCCTCTATCAAGCGTGTGCAGGATTCCGGTTTCGAAAACATCACCATAGATTTGATTTACGGCACTCCAACCATGAACGATGATAAATGGAAGCAGAATTTGGACATTGCTTTCTCATTAAACGTTCCGCATATTTCTTCTTATGCTTTAACAGTGGAATCAAAAACATCTTTAGAAAAGCGAATTACAAAAGGCGAATCCAAACCCGTTGATGAAGAACAATCCGCAAGACAATTGAAAATGCTGATGAATGAAATGCGCGCCCATGGGTTTGAGCAATATGAGATTTCGAACTTTGCGCGAGATAGGAAATATGCAGTTCACAATTCTAATTATTGGTTCGGTAAAAAGTATTTAGGTCTTGGTCCTTCTGCCCATTCATTTAATGGCTCTTCAAGAAGATGGAATGTTTCAAATAATATGAACTACATCAACACCATAAAGGAAGGCAAAATTCTTTTTGAAGAAGAGGTGTTAACCGAAGCGCAAAAAGTGAATGAAAAAATTATGACTTCGTTGCGCACGCAATGGGGGTTGAGAATTGCTGAATGCGGAGTGTTGAATGCGGAATTAATACAGAAGAGGTTGAAAGAAATTGATTCCTCTCATTACAGACTCGAAAATGAAATTATCAAATTGACTGACGAGGGAAAACTGTTTGCTGATTCGATTGCTGCTTCGCTTTTTATTGAGGAGCAGTAATTCAAGATTAGGCTTTGGGTTTTAAGAAAAGCATTTCAGTTTCTTTACAAGCATACAATACATCGCATTGAAAATGCTGTTTTACTTCGTTTACCTCATTGGCTGAAATAGCAATTACCGTATCTCCTTCTTTTATATTGTGCATCGAAGTCACTTTCACATTAACTCCTCTTAACTTCAATGCCTTTTGGTAAAATACAATAGGCGAGTTATATCCTTCCGAAATAATTTTTGTGCCGGATTGAATACGCTTTGACTTTACCAATTCAGCAAAACCAAAACGTTCATTCAGTTCATATGAATTATCAATAATTTTCATTACAGGGAAAATACTTATCAGTATTATAATGACAGATACAATAGCAATAGAGATAGATTTACTTTTTATTTCTCGGGTAACCAGTAAGCAAATTTTTGAAAAGGTAAATGCTGAAAGCAAGGATAGAAGAGGAAAAGAGGGAGCTATATACCAGGAGTTTTTATTGATAGAAATTGTGAGTGGTATCCAAAAAACAATCAGTGTAAGCCAGATTCCTACTATCAATCGTTTTTCGATTTGTGTTGAAATGCCATAAACCAAAATAGATAATGGCACAAAAATGCACCAGGGATTAAAGTCAGATACTGTCATGCTTTCGAAAAAAGAATACCACTTACTATTTGTATCAAAACGTGAATCGAACATACGACCCTGCATTTCTTCAAACACTACCGTATGGATGTATCCCGGATTATATACCTCGCGGATTAAGTAATACGAAACGAAACACGTAAAGACGATTAGAGGTGGTAGTAAAGTTCTGACATTAAAATATTCTTTGAAAAAATTCTTCTCGCTCACAAAGAGTAAAAATATTCCCGGTAGAAAAAATATTCCTGCAATGCCCTTTGTAAGCAAAGCGAACAGCAAGAAAACGTTGAATAATATATAGAACCTATATTTCTTAGTAAACAAATAGGTTATTGCGAAAATGAAATATGCAGTAAGGAAGAATATCAACAAAGTATCGTAATCTCCTGCCCTTGCCACGTGTGCGCAAACATATCCAGTTGAGGTACATAGAAACAGCACTGCACAAAATGCAGCAATAAAATTTTTCAAAATTTTGACGGCAAACCAAAACAAGAAATAAATGGTTGCGAATGCTGCCAATACAGTTGGCATTCTTGCACCAAGTTCGCTGTAGCCAAATAATTTCATTGAAACTGACTGAAGTATAATCATCAATGGAGGCTTTACGCTCCACATATCAGGTGCTCCTTCGTAGGTAGGAATAAAATAGTTGTGACTTTGACTCATTTCTAATGCGCTCACGGCAACTCTGGCTTCGTCCCAAATAAATAATGGGTTAGCATCAATGCGATATAAGAAGGCAAAGAATGAAACTATTAAAAGTGCAACAACAGCAAGGATGTAGCTGAGAATTTTTACGAATTTGATTTTGTCAGATTTTACTTCCATTCAAATGTCTTGAGCATTTGTTTTACATCGGCTTTTACATAATCAAGTACCGGTGCCATGCTGTCGGCATTTGGCGGGCTATAGAAATAAAGTGCCCCGCGAATAAAATGACGGTTGCTATCAGTTAAAAAAAACTGAACATTACTTGCCGCATCTCCGCCTAAATCGTAAAGTATTCCGCCAACGCCATGTGCGTTATCAATTTTTATCTCGTCAATGTAGTTTGCTTTTTTGGTATGCTTAAAGGCCATCTTGTGCGCGTCTTCCACCAATCGCTCTAAGTTCATGGTGTCGTTAATGTCTTTGTAAGTAAGATTTACTACTCCGTTAAGCGAAGGGAAATAAACGTTCAGCCAGCACTGGTCGCTTCTTAATTTATTTCCGAAGTAAGTTGTATCGCGCGACACTTGAGCGTAAACCGGTTTCTCAAATTTAAAAGGACATTCAGCAGGGTCATACATTTCGTATTTCCGTTCAGGATAAATTACGCGCGGATATGCCTTTTGCTTGGGAGAGTAATCACCATGACAAGAACTTAAGAGCAAAGAACAAAGAATAAAAATCAAAGAATGGAAATGCATTTTTTGAACTTTGAACTTTGAACTTTGAACTTTGATATTAAACTTCATTCGTGATTTTCACTTTTTCAATCCGGTTATTCAACACCGATATGATGGTGAATTTATAGTTCTTCATTTTCAGCTCTTCTCCATTCTTGGGAATACGTCCCGCAATCTCCAACATCAAACCAGCAAGTGATTCTGATTCTCCTTTTGTTTCTTCAAATGTAGCAACGTCTACTTCCATTAAACGGCAGGCATCAGTTAATGGAGTCTTTCCATCGAATAAAAAATTCCTGTCGTCAATTTTTTTGAAACCGGTTTCGGTAGCTTCATCAAACTCATCGGTAATATCACCTACAACCTCTTCCACAATATCTTCTAAAGTAATAATGCCGCAGGTGCCACCGTATTCATCTACAACTACGGCTAAGTGTTTTCTGTTCTGCTGAATTTCGCGCAACAGGTCGTCAATCTTTTTTGTTTCCGGTACAAAGAACGGTTCGCGTACCATACTCTGCCACCCGAAACTTTCATCCTGATTTGAATGCTCTATCAAATCTTTTATGTTCAGCACACCAACTACGTTATCAGGATTTTCCTTGTAAACCGGATAACGCGAATAACCGTTCTCTTTTACAAACGCCATCAGCTCTTTAAAATTGAAATCGTAATCGAGTGAAACTACATCGGTGCGCGGACGCATTACCTGCTTCACCATTATGTTTCCGAAGTGAACAATTCCTTTCAGCAACTTCGCATCATGTTTTGACTCCTTCTTCTCAACCGTGATTTCAATTGCTTTATTTATTTCTTCAATATCAATTTCGGCATTGTGTCGCTTCAATCGCTTCTCTATAGATTGTGTGGCACCAATCAGTATAGCATTCACCGGTTGCATTAGTTTAACAAGCACGTTAAAGAAACCGCTCATGGCGCGGGCAATTTTTACTTTGTTGTGTGTGGCGTAAACTTTTGGTGTGGCTTCGCCAAACAGCACTAAGAAAAATGTTACGACTAAAACGTTCCAAATAAACTCAATGACATAACCGCTCAAGACAAAACTGCCTTTTTCATAATCCTGAAAGTTGAACATGCGCTTGGTTACATAATAGGATGTAACCACCACACCAATGTTCACCAGATTGTTGCTGATAAGAATAGTAGAAAGAAGATAACGCGGACTATCCAACAATTTTCCAACGCGGTTATCGGTTGCATCTTCGCTTTCACGCAAGGCATCAACTTCTACGTTGCTCAACGAGAAATAGGCAATCTCGCTGGCAGACATAATTGCCGAGCAGAAAATTAAAACCAGAATAATAAGGTTGGCTACCAAAACGGGAGTAGTAGGCGTGTTGACAAGCGACTGGAGAAGAATTTGCAAACTGACGGGAGAATCCATAGTTGGTAAATAATGAATGGTGAATAGTGAATGGATTTGCCCATTCACTATTCACCATTGCCTTAAAATCTAAAATGGCAAATCATCATCAGCTGACGATGTTGTTGTCGGAGCTTCTTGATTTGAAGAAGAGGTGTTAGTTGACGAAGAATAATTTCCTCCACCGCCACCGGCAGAATCTTTTTTGCTGTCGAGCATTCTAAAACTTTCGCAAACTACTTCGGTAACGTAACGCTTGTTCCCGTCTTTATCATCGTATGAGCGGGTTTTGATTTTGCCTTCTATGTGAACTAAACTGCCTTTCTTTAAATATTTTTCGGCTACCTCAGCTAATTTAGGAGTAGGGATTTTTACGTTGTGCCAGTCGGTTTGCTCAACTTTGTTGCCCTGTTTGTCTTTGTAGCTGTCATCCGTTGCAACCGTAAATTCGGCAATAGCGCCACCGTTATCGAAATGTTTTACTACCGGGTCTTTGCCCAGTCTGCCAATAAGAAATACTTTGTTTACCATAACTGTAAATTTTGTTTGTGATATAATTTGGTATGTCTAAAATAAGGACTTTTGCTCTAAATACAAGTGGAGCGTTTTAGGAAAGGCGAATTTGGCAAGCGATTTCAGTTTTACTTTTTGTGCGCCTTGCAATGAAAACGATTTGAAATCCTTTAGCTCAACTTCGATAAAGCGAAAATGAATTTTACGATGCGAAAGCATTTGAGCAATTTCTTTTGAATGCGATTCGATAGAAAATTGTTTAGTGCTCAGATACTTCGCCACCGCTTCAGCAAACCCTTTCTTCAACGGCTTTGTCGTTTCAATCATCGGCAGTTCGTAAAGATTTTTCCAAATATCGTTGCCTGTTCTCTTTTGAATCAGAATTTCCTTATCGCTCTTTATTAATAGATAATTACAGTAACGGTTAGTGATTTTGGTTCTCTTCTCACGATATGGGAGTTGTTCAATCAGCTCATGGTTTTTTGCCACACAAATTTTATTGAACGGGCACTCATCACACTTTGGATTTTTGGGCGAGCAAACAACACCGCCAAAATCCATGATTGCCTGATTATAGGTGGCAGGTTTTTTTTTGTCAATTAATTCTTGTGCAAGTTGAGCGAATCTTTTTTTGCTTTCAGTGGTATCAAAGGCAGTTTCAATTCCGAAAACTCGGGCGAGGACACGAATTACATTTCCGTCCACTACCGCTTTGTTTTCGCCAAAGGCAAATGAGGCGATGGCAGCGGCCGTATAATCGCCAACGCCTTTTAGTTTTTTCAGTTCGTCAAACGTGTTAGGAAATTTCCCTTTAAAATTTTGATTAATGTTCTTAGCCGTTTCGTGGAGGTTTCGCGCGCGCGAGTAATAGCCCAAACCTTGCCACAACTTCATCACTTCATCTTCTTTGGCGTTCGCCAAATGTTTTATGATGGGGTATTTTTTTTTGAAGCGAAGAAAATACGGAAGCCCCTGTTCCACCCGAGTTTGCTGCAGAATAATTTCGCTCAGCCAGATGTAATAAGGATTTTTTTCTCCCTTCCACGGCATCTCTCGTGTATTTTCTTCCTTATGCCATTTTAATAAAAGAGATGCGAAATTGTTTTTCATTATGCCGAAAGAAAAGAAGAAAATTTTTGTTTGAAAAAATATTTGCCACCTTTATGCAACAATTCTAAATGCCGATTGTATCACTAATCAAAACCCAAGAGTATGAGAAAAGTTGACATAGTAACCAAAATAGCCGATGTAACAGGTGTTCCGAAAACAGATGTGCTGATAACGCTGGAGGCATTTTTTAAAGAAGTAAAGAATCAGGTGAAGAGCGGTGAGAGTGTATATGTAAGAGGGTTCGGAAGTTTTATTCCGAAAAAGCGGGCGCAGAAAATAGGCAGAATTATTACGCGTAACGAAACGGTGGTTATTCCCGAACATTATATTCCTGCCTTTAAACCTGCGCAAAATTTTATTGACCAGGTAAAGAAACATTTGATACCCGGACAGGAACCCACGCCACAAGACCAACAGGAAGAGGAATAAATTTTTCGTCAATACAAATTTCGGAATAGGTTTGCGGCAAGTTCGTAAACCTATTTTCATTCTATATCATGAGTAGAAATCAAATCATAATTGTTTCAGCTTGCGCGGTGTTGTGCTTAGGTATTTATCTTTTTGCCGATACTAAAAAACCGAAAGTTGAAAAAGCAGCCGATGGCGGACAACCTGCCATGCCACAACAGGAACAACACGCCCACGAAAGTTTGGATATTGAACAATATATAAAGGAGACAAATTCTAAAATTGCTGATAAGGCAACGAAAGAGATAGTTGAGAAATTGCTGGAGGCGCAGTCTTATAAGGAGTTGATTGGTGAATATCAGAAAATGGACAAGCCTTTGGCTATTGCTTACTACTCAATTAAGTTGGCGGAAAAGGAAAACAAAGCAGATGCTTTTGTTGGCGCGGGCGATTACAACACTATGTTGATGCAAACCGCTCCGGATGAAAAAGCAAGGAATTTTTTGAGCGCAAATGCAGTTTCGTGCTACCAAAAAGCGGTTGATTTAGATTCGAATAATACGAATAATAAAATCCGTTTGGCGGGTGCTTTTATGGAAAGCGGGGGTGCGCCTATGCAGGGAGTTTCTATTTTATTGGAGATTGTTCGGAAGGATTCTGCCAATGTAGATGCCCAGTTAATGTTGGGTCGTTTCGGGATTATTTCGGGTCAATTTGACAAAGCCATTGCCCGCTTAGAAAAAATTCTATATTTGCGCCCTCAAAATTCCGAGGCGTTGCTTTTGCTTGCAGAAGCATATAACGGGCAGGGAAACAAAACGAAGGCGGTAGAAATGCTGGAGCTTTGTAAGAAAACAGTAACTGAGCCCGCTGCGAAAAAGGAAATTGAGAATTATATACAGAGTATTAAAAAGCCTAACGGCTAAACATTAAGAAACAATAAAACACGAGCCATGCCTTGCGGAAAAAAGAGAAAACGTCATAAGATTGCTACCCACAAACGCAAAAAACGTTTGAGAAAGAACCGTCATAAGAAGAAGTAATTCTTCGCGTTGATGCGCGGGTGCCTTCACTCGCCCGCGCATCGTTAACGCTTTACACTTTCCTTTCCTTTACCGGACCTACCTTACCGATTTTAAAAACATCCTGCCCCGTGCGGGATTAAACTATTTATTGTGAATAAAGAACTCATCATTAACTCGAGCCCTGACGGCTTCGACATTGCTTTGTTAGAAGACAAGTACCTGACCGAATTGCATCAGGATAGAAACAGTAACCAGTTTACCGTTGGCGATATTTACCTTGGAAAGATTAAGAAAGTAATGCCCGGTTTGAACGCTGCATTTATTGAAGTGGGGCATGAAAAAGATGCCTTTTTGCATTACACCGATTTAAGCCCGGACATTCGTTCGGTGATGAAATTTGCCGGACAGTGTGTGGCGGGAAACGTTACGCCTGAGCAAATGCTAAGCACTTTCGACATGCAGAAAGAAATTGTAAAGACAGGAAACATTAAAGATGTGCTGCAAAACAAAAACAGTTTGCTGGTGCAGATTCTGAAAGAACCTATCTCTACCAAAGGTCCGCGATTGACTTGTGAAATTTCTTTGGCGGGAAGATTTTTGGTGTTGGTTCCATTCAATGATTCAGTAGGCGTTTCTAAAAAAATTGATTCGGCTGAAGAGAGAAGAAGATTGAAAACTCTTGTAGAAAGTTTGAAGCCGAAAAACTTCGGAGTAATTATAAGAACAGTTGCTGCCGGAAAGAATGCAGCGGAGCTTCATCAGGATTTATTGCAACTGCAAAACAAATGGCAGGAAATGATGCGCAATCTTAAAGGCGCAGTGCCGGTTACAAAAGTTTTGAGCGAGATGAACAAAACAACGGGCATTCTCCGCGATTTGCTTTCTCCACAGTTCAACAAAATTGTAACTAACGATGTAAAGTTGGCGAAGGAAGTGGAAGATTACATTACTCAGATTGCTCCCGAGAAAAAAGATATTGTTCAACGCTATACCGGAACCGTTCCCCTTTTCGACCACTACGGAATTACCAAGCAGATTAAAGCTTCATTCGGCAAAACGGTGAATATGCCCAACGGCAGTTACATTATTATAGAGAAGACCGAAGCGTGTCACGTTATTGATGTGAACAGCGGTCACCGGTCAACTATGGACGGTAACCAGGAAGGCAATGCGCTGAAAGTAAATATGGAAGCGGCAGAAGAAATTGGCCGGCAGCTTCGTCTGCGCGATTTGGGTGGCATTATCGTAATTGATTTTATTGACATGAAAAATCAGGAGAATAAAAAGACGCTCCAGATTAGAATGAAAGAAATAATGGATAGCGACCGTGCTACACATACTATTCTTCCGCTTTCGAAATTTAACCTGATGCAAATTACGCGCGAGCGTGTACGTCCGGAAATAAATATTGCTACGGCAGAAAGCTGCCCAACCTGCGGAGGCACCGGTGAAATTACTTCATCGCTCTTGTTGTTAGATGAAATTGAAAGCGATTTGACTCATCTGCTTACAACGCATGCAAAACTCACTTTGTATTGCCACCCTATTGTTGGAGCGTATTTACGCAAAGGCATTCCTTCGCTGCGCACCAAGTGGTTCTTTAAGCACAAAAAATGGATTTCGATTAACCCAAGCGAAACGCTCGGCATTACCGACTATAAATTTTTTGATGATAATGATGAGGAAATTAAACTGCAGTAAAACAGCAGGCAGAAATTCCTTTTTCTACGAAATCATATCTATAGATACATCGTTCCAGGGTCCGGAGAGTGCATCGTTCTTCATGTTTTTCCTAAATATTTTAAACAGAAGCGAAAATATGTCACAATCGTGCTGAATGATAATGAACAGACGCGCAGTAGTTGAAAATAATTACGGAGGAAAATAATACAGAAGTGAAAGCCGGTTTATGCGGTAAGAAGGATGTTTGCAAACTTCCAAATGTCTTCAAACGAATTGTAAAGCGGCACCGGTGCTATGCGGATAACATCAGGTTCGCGCCAATCGGCAATTACTCCCGCTTTGGTAATCTTATCGAATAATTTTCTGCCGTTCTTTTTTGTTTGAATAGAAAGCTGACAACCGCGCTCTTCTTTTTCTGAAGGAGTAATGATTTTAAAATCTGATTTCTGATTTCTGATTTCTGATTTCAATAAAAACTCTAAGTAGCCCGTCAGTAATTCGCTTTTCTTTCTCAACGCTTTCATTCCCGCCTTGTCAAAAATTTCGAGCGATGCTTTATGTGCTGCCATGCTAAGTACCGGTGCATTCGAAATCTGCCAACCGGCTGCTCCCGGTTGAGGAACAAAATGCTTGCGCATTTCAAATCTGGTCTTTTCATCATTACCCCACCAGCCAGCCAAACGCGGAAGTGAAAAATTCTTCGCGTGATATTCGTGCACAAAAACTCCGCTCACTCCACCGGGTCCGCTGTTCAGATATTTGTAACTGCACCAGGTAGCAAAGTCAACATTCCATTCGTGTAATTTCAATTCAACGTTGCCAATGGCGTGCGCCAAATCAACTCCGAAAGTTATTTTGTGTTCGCAGCAGACATCCGCTATTTTTTTTATTTCGAATAACTGACCCGTGTAATAATTTACCGCGCTCAACATCACGAGTGCGAGTTCGTTCTTGTGTTCCGCGATTTTTGAAATGATGTCTTCTGTTCGCAGAGTAACTTCTCCCTTGCGCGGCATTACTTCAACAATACAATCTTTCGGGTTTAAGCCGTGCAGTTTTATCTGTTGTTCGATGGCGTAGTAGTCAGAAGGAAATTCATTCGCCTCAATCAGAATTTTATTCCGCTTTCCCTCCGGACGGTAAAACGAAATCAGCATCAGATTCAAATTCACTGTAAGTTGATTCATTACTACAACTTCACTTTCCTTCGCTCCAACCAGTTTCGAAATTGATTTCGAAAAAAAGTGGTGGTAATAAAGCCAGGGATTTTTTCCGTGCAGGTGTCCTTCTACTCCAAGATTTTTCCAATCTTCCAATTCAATTTTTAAATGTTTTTCTACGGACTTTGGTTGAAGTCCCAAAGAGTTGCCACATAAATAAACCGCTTCCTTGCCATTCACTTTAGGAATGTGAAACAGCTTTCGATAATCTTTCAGCGGGTCTTTTTTATCGAGTGCGCATGCAAAGGCTAATGAATTCTCAAACTTCATTTCTCAAATTTTTTCTTGTCCAATTGCAGCCAGTTCAAAGCGTTTTTGTAAAGCAGTTTATCTTTCGTTTTTTTCGAAACATCCAACGCCTCAATTTCTTCACCCGGTGTGGCTTCACCCAGAGGAAAAGGATAATCGCTGCCGCAGCAAATTTTATCTTCTCCAATCAAATCAATTACATACTGCAAAAACTTGGTGTCGTGAATCAGTGAGTCTACGTAAAAGTGTCCGAGATATTCGCGTGGGTTTACATTGTTGTCGAGAGCAGTTAAGTCCGGGCGCACATTAAAGCCTTGCTCAATTCTTCCAACAGTAGATGGGAACGAACCTCCACCATGCGCAAACGCAATTCGCAGTTTTGGAAACTTGGCAAACACACCACCAAAAATCATAGAGCAGATAGCGCGTGAAGTTTCAGCGGGCATTCCCACTAACCAAGGCAGCCAGTATTTACTCATTTGTTTAGTGCCCATCATATTCCAGGGGTGAACAAAAATGGCGAGATCTAATTCCTGTGCCGCTTCATAAATAGGAAAGAACTGCGGCTCGTTTAAGTTGATGTCGTTTACGTTGCTTCCAATTTGAACTCCTGACAAACCAATTTTTTTGCAACGCTCCAATTCTTTAATAGCTACATCGGCATTTTGCATCGGCACAGTTCCAAGTCCGATAAATTTTTTCGGATAGCGTTCAACTACTTCAGCAATATGGTCGTTCAGGAATCTCGAAATTTCGTAGCAATGTTCAGGCTTTGCCCAATAATTAAACATGATAGGAATCGTGGAAAGCACCTGCACATCTACATGCGTGTGCTTACAATCTTGAATTCTTGTTTCGGCATCCCAACAGTTGCTTTGTATTTCGCGGAAGAACTCACCGTCCTTCATCATGCGCGCGCAACATGGCTTGTGGTGGTCAAGGTGAATGAAACCGCTGTAGCCGAATTTTTCACTCCATCGTGGCAGATGCTCTGGAATTATATGCGTGTGGATGTCAATTTTCATTCACGCCAAATATAAAATTGATTTGCGATTGAGAATTCGACTATTCTATTCGATAGATATTATTGCAATATAGTGTTACAAGAATATCCTGTTCCACTAACGTTATAATATAACTGAAGGTTGACACGGTGATTTATCTTATCGTAAGTTCCCTGACCAGATACACTGCTTCCACCACATGTTTGCTCATTTATCTCGAGAATATTGCCCTCATTATTAGCATCCGTACGAATTATTGCTATTACATCAGGGCAATTGCTTCCCATCAAATTGTGAATATGAACTTGATTGATATAAACACCATCCCACGTAATATAGATATTGGTGGTCGTGAAAGGAGGAGGTGTATTGCACGATTCATACGCGTAATTATTAATGACGATATACTTCTCATAGCTATTAATATCGCAGTTAGTTCCTTCATATCCATCGCCACAATAGCATTGTCCGTTGTTACAACCCTGATTAACCGGACAAACTACATTCTCACAATTTCTTCTATCACAGGCCGAAATAGTTATCAGGAATGCGACAACTAAAAATATTTTTGCAATCTCTTTTTTCATTTTTCAAATCGTTTACAAAACGAAAATAAAACAACCATCCAATCTGCCATGAGAAGTTTATGTGTTTTTGCAACTATGTTATTTGCTGTAACTCTTTCAGCGCAGCTACCGGCAACTTTCAACCCAAACGATCAACCGGCAGCTCCTGATTATTCATTAGAGAAGAATTGGAGTGCGCTGCCTTTTCGGAAAGATGCGGCCGATAAAATTCCGAATGATGAGAAGTGGGTGAATGATTCACTGAAACCGGTTGATGTGTTTTACATCTACCCAACAATTTATGAAAGCGGTGAAACATGGAATGCAGATTTGAGCAATAAAACGCTCAATAAAAAAATTGATTCTAAGCCTGTGCAATATCAGGCGAGTGTATTCAATGCCAGTTGTCAGGTTTATGCTCCGCGTTATCGTCAATCAATTATCAAGGCGTTTTATGATAAAGAGAACGGACCTAAATCTTTAGCGTTTGCTTATGAAGATGTGAAACTCGCTTTCCAATATTATCTCGACCACTATAATCACGGTCGTCCGTTTATCATCGCCTCGCATAGTCAGGGGACTTACCATTCGCGCAGATTGCTAAAAGAAATGATTGACTCTACCAATTTGCGAAATAGAATGGTGGCGGCCTATGTTATCGGCTACTCCATAGATACAGCCATGTATAAGTTTCTTGAGCCTTGTCGCAACGAAACTGCAACCGGTTGTTATATTACCTGGGCATCATATAAGAAAGGCTACGTGCCCGATAGCCAATGGCTTTATGGAAATGTATGTGTGAACCCACTTACATGGACGAGTTCACTTGAACCGGCTGCTAAGGTTTGCAGTAAGGGAGCAATCCTTCTCAACTTCAACAAAAAATATATCAATAATGTTTGCACCGAAATTCACGACAACTATTTATGGGTAGAGAATAGCTTACCGATTGTAAGCGGTATGAATGTGTTGCACATTGCCGACTTCAATTTATTTTGGTACGATATACGAGAGAATGTGAAGAAACGTATTGATGCGTTTATGGCAATTAGCGAATGAGATGATTAGCAAATTAGCCGATTGAAATACCGCTGATGATATGTGAATGTATTTTCACTTGCTAATCTGCTAATTTGCACATCAACTAATCAAAAACTATGGGCGATTATAATCTTGGAATTGGTTCACGTATTGAACACCCGAAATATGGAAAGGGTGTGGTGGTAGATATGGACACAGAGTTTTACTCCATCTGGTTCAAAGACGGCAATTCTACACGCGGCATTGCCCGCAATTTTGAAGGATTGACAGTGCTTGAAAAATGTGAAGCCGATGTTGTCCCGATTACATTGGATGATATTAAGCGTGCTATCCGCGAAGTAGTAGATGAAAAAAGCGACTTACAGGAAATTGTACCGCTGGCTAACCGGTGGAACGAAGGAGTGTTGGTTATAAAATCAGGGGATGCAAGTATTCAGCCTAAAGAAATTCCGATTGAAACTTTCTTTCATAAAATAGTGATGCTGCGCGACAGACTTCGTGTGTTGGAACAAAATATCAACTCGCACAAAGTGCTAACGGATGAAGACAAAGTTGATTTACAGCAATACATCACTCGTATTTACGGCTCGCTAACTACTTTCAATATTCTTTTCAAAAATACCGGTGACCAGTTTAAAGGCGCGGGTGGAGAAAAGTAAAAGTAAAGGGAAAATTACAGACACGAATTACACGAATTTCAAATACAGCCTTATTAATTCGTGTAATTCGTGTCTGTAATTTTTAGATATCGAAACCTAAACGTTGCTTCAATGCAGTAGAAAGTTCAGGAAGTTTATGGCGTTCAATCATAAACGAAGTTAGTTCCGCAAATTCTTTAAAAATATAATGGCTGTTAAGTGCGCCTTGTAAATAATCTTTGCCTGTGCTTCCTCCGGTGCCGGTTCTCGTGCCAATCATCCGGTGAACCATGTTGATGTGACGAAAACGCCAGGCAGAAAGCGTATTATCTATTTCTAACAAATTATTAAGGAGATTGTACGGCAACTGAAGCAACGGATAATCGCGATACATTAATATGAAAAGAGCCGCGCGCCTAGCACGAGGAGATAAGTTCCACTCTTCCTTTTTCTCGTGACCCAAAATCAGTGTTTCGAAACGCGAAAGATTATTTTTTTCTGCATCCACCAAACTTTCCGAATATGCTTCTGCATAAGAACTCCAGAAAGATTTTTCATTATTCCAATATTCCGCTTTGTCAAAAAACGGCATGCGTTCTAACCAATCATTCACCAAATCAATCAGCGGTTTAGTCTTCTCAACGTCTTCAATAATTTTTTTGTCTTCCGGTTTTAGCTGACTGGTGTAATATTCTTTGCCGTGCCGGTTCTGCATACGTAAACCCAAATACGCCTCCAACTCTTTAAATTGAATACTTTGAAAACCCGAAGCAGGACGAAGCATATTTCTGAAATCAAGAAAGTCTAGCGAGGTCATGGTTTCGAGAATATCGATTTGCTGCACCAGCGAAGTAAGAATAGTTACAACCCGGTTCAGGCGATGATTTACTTTAAACAAATCGGGCGAGCTATCGGAGATGGCTGGCTTTGCCATAATTTCCATTACCGAATTTACTTCATATAAAATCTGTTTGAACCAAAGCTCGTAGCTTTGGTGAATAATGATGAACAGCATTTCATCATGTGCATGCGCATTTGCTTTATCGCTTTCTAATTCCTGCGCACCAAGTATTTTATCTAATTGCAGATAGTCGCTGTAGTAAACTCCGTCTTTCATAAGTGCAAGTTGTGAAAATAATTTTTCGCACCAATACAAATAAAAAATGCGGGGCAACCCGCATTTTTTATTTACTGTTTTACAATTTTTGAACGCTTGATTCTGTTTTCTGTTTTTACCTCTATCAAATAAATTGCTGGCGGCAATTGTTGCAGCGAAACCATCTGAATACCCTGCGAAACATTTTGTTGCATTATCAGTCTTCCGGTTTGGTCGTAAATAAAAATAGTGCCTGTTGTTGTTCCGCTAACCCACATCAAGTCGTTAGTAAGGGATGGATAGACGTTGATGCTGCTTTCGTTTAATTCTTCAACGGCTGTGGTCTGTTTTACAACAACAGTGTCAGATTTACAACAATTGTGATTGTCGCAAACGGTGCAGTAGTATGTCCCTGTACTGGCAAACGTACGGTTAAATCCATTTCCGGCATCGCTCCATGTAATGGTATAGGCAGGCGTTCCACCTGTGGCAGAAACGGTAATATTTCCGCCCGTCAATATGGTATCGCTGTTAGCACTTGCCATTAATTCGCTTGGTTCGCTAACCGTATTCGGTTCTATTATGGAACAATTATTTGCATCGGTTATAGTACAATTGTATGTGCCAGCACATAGGGTTGAAGTAGAATCTGTAGTAGCTCCATTACTCCAAATAAAAGTATAGCCGGGAGTTCCTCCGCCTGGGAAAAGCGAAATGATACCATTGCAAGCGCCAAAACATGTAACCGGTGAAATAGCAGAAGCGGCTGAAAGTACACTTGGTTCGGTAACATTAAAAGAAGCAGAAGCAGTTTGTGAGGCGCCATCGGTAACGGTTACAGAATAACTTCCTGCACAAAGACTAGTCCCATTTCCGCTGTTCCAAATGTAGGAATAAGGTTGCGTGCCACCGGTTACGGTTAAATTAATAGCACCGGTACAATCACCATTACAAAGCAAGTTGGTAACACTGCCTTGCACAACCGGTGGCGATGAAATAGAACCAGCTTCTCGCACCACGATCGAATCAAGATGGAAATACCAATCGGTAGTGCCTGGTGCGGTTGCAATAAATTTTACGTTTCCGCTCTGCCCGGCATAGGCAGAAACATTCACCGGTACTTTTAAAAAAGTTGTTCCGCTATTTTGGTTCGAGCTGGTAATAGTATAAACCGTGTTATAAAAGTTGAGTTGCTGACTGCCTATTTGCACCACAATATTTTCGTTACCAGCCAAGGTGTAACTCGCTGCTACAGAACCAATGTAACTTACCACTCGGAAATAAAAGTAAGCTTCGGTATTAGCCGTAAGCGGACCAATAAGCGGAGTAACCAAAGTATCGCGGTGATTGAATTGACTCATTTGCGCTTGCGCACACCAAGTAGCACTTATACCACGGGGATAAACACTCATATCGCTTGAGTATCCGTTTTGCGTATTGATGGCGTTGTATTGTGAAAACCCGGTTTCGAAATTTTCGATAAAGGGATAGGTTTGAGCATTTGCGAGAAATGCAATTAGCAATAACAGAAGCGTGTAAGTTTTTTTCATGATTTTATAGTTTCTGTATCTAAATTAAGATATCTGTTTAAAAAAAGAGATGACGGCTGTTTTTTTGAAATAAGATATTACCCGCGAAGATGCAAACCTTTCGGTTTTGTAAACGCACGCAGCCCAATATGAGAAAGTGTAGAACCAAAGCCTGAATGTTTTCTTCCGCTCCATGGTAAGGCTGCGCTTACACGGTCGCAGCAGTTCCAGTAACCGGTGCCTGAGTCTGTTTGTGCGAGCAATTTTTCTGCACGTGATTTAGAAGATGAATAAACCGCAGCAGTTAACCCGTATTCGGTATCGTTCATCAGTTGCAATGCCTCCTCATCACTTTTTACTTTCTGAATTCCAATTACAGGTCCAAAACTTTCATCGCGCATTACTTTCATTTTGTGATTCACATTTACCAAAACAGTTGGTTCGTAGAAGTTGCCTTTGCCAGCAAGTTTTTTGCCACCGGTTAAAACCTTCGCACCTTTCTTTATAGCATCTTTAACCTGTGAGTCTACCACTTTCAATTGTGCTTCGCGGGTTAAAGCTCCAATATAAACTCCATCTTCGGCCGGGTCTCCGCTTTTATAGCTCTTCACTTCTTTTACAAACTCTTCAACATACTTATTGTAAACCTTTTCGTGAACGTAAATTCGCTCTACACTGCAACAACTTTGTCCGTTGTTGTAAAAAGCACCATCGGCTGTTCCTGCAGCAATGCTTTTAATGTCCTTTACATCTGCGGCAATATACAACGGGTCTTTGCCGCCAAGTTCTAAACCACAAGGAACCATTTTAGGAGCAACCTTCTCGTAAATGAATTTACCGGTAGCATAAGAACCGGTGAAAAAATATCCGTCAAAATTCATTTCAAGCAAAGCTGCGCCAACTTCACGGGCACCTATGGCAGTTTGAAATGCATCATCCGGCACTCCTGCTTTCTTTAAAAACTTTTCGATTTGCAAACCTGTAAGTGTAGAAAACTCTGACGGTTTGTATAAGACAGAATTACCAGCGAGTAACGCAGGAACAAAAACGTTAGTTCCAACCAGATACGGATAATTCCACGCGCTGATATTGCAAACAACTCCAAGTGGCTCGTAGCTGATAATTTCTTTCGTGTTGCCATCATCGCCCATTACCTCATCGCTCAAAAACTTTTCCGCGTTTTCTGTCAGCCATTTAATTCGACTGCCCGTACCACTTATTTCGTTGCGGCTTTGTTGCAATGGCTTACCAACTTCACTGGTAAGAACCCGCGCGCCTTCTTCAATATTTTCTTTTAGCAAAGCCGAAAATTTTTCAAGAACAGCAATACGTTTTTTCAATGGAACTGCATTCCATTTTTTTTGTCCTTCTTTCAGCAGGTTCAATTTCTTCTTCAGTGATGCTGCATTATCTTCTTTCAAATCAGCAATTACTTGCTCCGTAGCAGGATTTACAACTTTCATTTATTATTTCTTTTTGGCTTCTTCTAAAAATTTCTCTCTGATGTTTTTTGATGTTGGATTGGTCTCCCGGTCTTTCATTCTTTCAGGATGCCATTGAACTGCCAGCATCCACGATTCACCTTCTTTTTCTTTCCATTCAACCGCTTCAACTACTCCATCGGGTGAAGTAGCTGTTGTTACTAACTCTTCACTTAATCTTCCTATTGCCTGATGATGAGCTCCGTTTATATTTCCACTATTATTTCCAACAACTTCTTTCAGCAATGAATTTTCGGAAATAGAAATAGCATGCTCATCATCCACACCGTCAATTCTTCTGTGATTTTTCTTTCCGGCTTCTTCCAGGTCCTGAATTAAATCTCCGCCCAACGCCACATTCACTAATTGTAGCCCTCTGCAAATTGCAAGCACCGGCAGCTTAAAATTCAAAGCCGTTTCAAAAACATGCATTTCAAATTCATCGCGCTCTTCGTTGAACTTTCCATCACCATTTGGAAACTGCAATCTTTCATTTTCATAAAAGCGCGGATGAATATCTACCCCACCGGTCAGTACAATACCATCGCAATCTTCAACCAAATCCCAAACCTCATCAAGGTTGTGTTTCTCCCAATGCAGTTCCACCAGTTCAATGGTTTCGTCATTGCCCTTTATCCAGGCTGGGTAATTCTCCCAGCGGGATTCGGTAAACGTCAGTCCTATTTTGATTTTGTCGCTCATCGTTTAAAGTGCTTCTGCATACAATGCTCTGAAATCTGCACGGCTCACGGGCTTTGGATTATTTGGATGCGCAAAGTCAGCAAAAGCTAAATCTGCCAGTGTATCTAAGTGTTCTTGTTTCACATTAATGTCTCTGAGCTTGTGCGGAATATTAATGCGTGTATTCAAATCGAAAAGATAATTCACCACACCGGTTCCGGTTTCATCTTTCAAATCAAGCGTTCGTGCAATGCGTTTAAATTTATCTTCAAAACCTGCAATATTGAATTTCATTCCGTAAGGAATATTCACCGCGTTTGCCAAACCGTGATGTGTATCAAGCAAACTGGAAAGCGGATGTGCGAGTGAGTGAACTACACCTAATCCTTTTTGAAAAGCAATGGCTCCCATCATAGATGCAAGCAACATATTGGAGCGCGATTCTACATCCGGATTCTTCACTGCCTTTTCAAGAGAAAGAGAAATCAAACGCATTCCCTCTAAAGCAATACCATCGCATATTGGATGATAATTCTTCGCGAGGAAAGCTTCCATATTATGGGTAAGAGCATCCATACCAGTGGCTGCGGTAATGAAGCCTGGAAGTTCCATCGTCAACATCGGGTCGGCAAAAACAATTTTTGCAAGAAGCTTTGGCGAGAAAAGAATTTTCTTTTGGTGTGTTTCATCATCGGCAATGATGGCACTGCGACCAACTTCACTACCGGTACCGGCAGTTGTAGGAATAGTTACAAAATGAGGAACATCGTTCGTTACATATACATCACCTCCAATCAAATCGTCATACTTAAATAAATCTTCGCGGTGATTTATGCGAAGCAGAATAGCGCGAGCTACATCTAAACCTGCACCTCCGCCAATACCCACAATACAATCTGCCATATGATTATCGTAAGCATCGCTGCCGGCATACACATCGCTCTTAACCGGGTTCTTATGGATGTTGCTGAATGTTTCAACAGCAAAACCTTTTGCCTTTAAATCATCTACAATAGCTTTGAAAAAACCAAGCTGCGCCACATTCGGGTCAGTAACCAATAGTGGACGGCTGATATTATTCTTCTTTAAATAATCAGGAAGTTCTTTTACTACACCTGCACCGAAACGGATAGTGGTTGGAAAATTAAATTGAGAGATAGACATTTTAGATTTCGCGTTTTTAAAAATGAGGCGCAAACATAAAGCAGTAATCTGAAAAGAAAATGATTTTTATTACTGAACTACCCGATTATTAATAAAAACATATAGCCGCTCCAGCATCCAGCTAAAAAAGAGCCAGGCGGGAAGAAATTGTAGCTGAATAAGCCCCATGATATTCCAGCCGTCTTTGTATTCCCACGGACAGCTTCCGGTAAGAGTTCTTAAAAGATAACCCGAAGTAAATTCAATAGAATAAATAAGCACTACATAAAAGGGCAGACGAAACCAGATTTTCCAGTCCGCAACGCGGTGGTGAATCAAAATTCCGGCAATGGGAATCAGTCCGTATATAAATACCATCCACACATAAGTATGCCCGGTCATAGAAATTAAAGGCCTTCCGCAAAAGGGTTCGTTCTTAAACAAAGCCATAAACGCAGTAAAGAACACTTCGGTGGTAATGCCTAGGCACGCAAAAAAGATAATCATGAAAAAAGTATGTCCTCTGCGGTGTTTGCTGAATGGCATGAATGATATTTAAGTGTGGGCCGCAATATTCGTTTAAGTATTTTATTGTTTCAGAAGATTTATTCTCGAATTAGAGAACAATAACGATTTAGTTGCCTGCGCTTTTCATTTGCCCCATTCTTGTAAATTTACCGCATGAGTTTACAGTTGAAGAATAAAGTAAGAATAGTAACAGCTGCCTCGCTGTTTGATGGTCATGATGCCGCCATTAATATTATGCGCAGGATTATGCAGGCAAAAGGTGCGGAGGTGATTCATCTTGGGCATAACCGCAGCGCGCAGGAAATTGTGGAGTGCGCTATTCAGGAAGATGCGCAAGGGATTGCTATTACGAGTTACCAGGGCGGGCACGTTGAGTTTTTTAAATACATGTACGATTTGCTGAAAGAACGCGGTTGCAGCCACATTAAAATTTTTGGCGGAGGCGGAGGGACTATTCACCCGCAGGAGATTGAGGAGCTGCACAAATACGGCATCGTGAAAATTTATTCTCCGGATGATGGCAGAACGATGGGCCTCGAAGGAATGATTGAAGATGTGGTGAAGCAGTGCGATTATGAAACGGTTTCGAAACTGAACGGACAGATTGAAAAACTGAATAAGCAGGAATGGAAATCAATTGCTCAACTGATTACGCTTGCCGAATCCGGAAAATCAAAAGTTAAGCATGAAGAATCAACTGTTCCCGTTCTCGGAATTACCGGCACCGGTGGAGCAGGTAAATCTTCCGTGACCGATGAAATCGTTAGAAGGTTTTTGAAGAACTATTCCGATAAAACTATTGCGGTAATTTCTGTTGACCCGAGTAAAAAGAAAACCGGTGGTGCTTTGCTGGGCGATAGAATAAGAATGAATTCAATTTCGAATCCGCGCGCTTATATGCGCTCGCTGGCTACGCGCGAAAGCGATAAGGCTTTGAGTGTGCACGTTCAGGAAGCCATTGATGTTTGCAAAGCAGCGCATTTCGATTTTATCATTTTAGAAAGTGCAGGCACCGGACAAAGCGATGCTTCTATTCTCGACTACTGCAATGTTTCGCTCTTGGTAATGACTCCCGAATATGGAGCCGCCACGCAACTTGAAAAAATAAACATGCTTGACTATGCCGATGCGATTGCTATCAATAAGTTTGATAAGGCAGGCGCGCTCGATGCTTTAGCCGATGTGCGCAAACAATACAAACGCAGTCATCAAATATTTATGGCTAAGGATGAAGAGGTGCCGGTGGTAGGAACGATTGCTTCTCAGTTTAACGATGCAGGTGTGAATCACCTTTTCGAATTGCTGATGCACAAGGTGACGGTGAAAACGAAAGTGGATTTTAAAGTAAAGCATACTTCGGCAAAGAACACCGTTACCAAATCGCAAATCATTCCGCCCGCTCGTATGCGTTACCTGGCAGAGATAGCAGAGAACAACGAGCGTTACGATGAATGGGTGAATGAGCAGTGCGCTATCGCCACCAAATTGTATCAGTTGAACGGAGTAAAAGAAGATTTTAAAAACAGCGATGAGGTAAAAGCCTTGCTCGATACGTATCAATTAAAACTCGCTCCCGAAAACTGGAAACTGATTGCGGAGTGGAATGAGAAAGTGAAAAAATATTCGGGCGATACGTTTGCGTTTAAAGTGCGCGATAAGGTGTTGGATTTGCCTTTCACTTCTAAATCGCTCAGCGGAACAACTATCCGCAAAGTGTATTTACCGCGCTATAAAGATTGGGGCGATATTCTGAGATGGCAATTGCAGGAAAATGTGCCCGGTGAGTTTCCTTACACAGCCGGTGTGTTTCCGCTTAAGCGCGAAGGCGAAGACCCTACGCGTATGTTTGCCGGTGAGGGCGGACCTGAGCGCACCAACAAGCGT
>CANJLD010000013.1 GCA_947475165.1 Bacteroidota bacterium | reverse complement strand
TCTTTCTGATAACTGGAGTTTGATTGAATCCGATTTCAAAAAGTTAGCACCTAAAGACAGGATAGTATTTTATGAAAGGATATTGAGTTACGGTTTGCCGAAATTTCAAGGTGTGGGTATTGAGTTGATTGAATCAGAAAGGAAAATGAATTTACCCTCATGGTTTAAAAGTGAACCCGAAAAACCGCCAACAATTAAATTAGCTGATGGAACAATTATTGAGATATAGATTTTGATAGTATAAATTTTAATCATGGCAACAGGAAGAAAAACAGGAGGGCGCGACAAAGGGACTCCGAATAAATTAACCCAAACACACAGGGAGCTGATTCAATCTATTTTTGATTCGGAGGTAAGGAGTGGGAGAATTGAAAGTGAGTTAACGAAATTAGAGGGCAAAGATTACATAGACGCTATTCTAAAACTAACTGGGTTTGTTTTGCCGAAACTCAATTCAATTGATGTTACTCCAAACAATACAGGGATTAAACAAATTATTTTTGAGAGGGCGAGTGTAAGTAGAGATAAATAAAATTACCAGTCATCTTTAGATACACTTGGTTTCTTAATATACGCATCGTAATTATCAACGATACCTTGTAAATTTCCTTTCAGCGTTCCCATTAACTCTAATAGTCTTTCAACAGGGAATCCTGTTTTGCCATACTTGGGGCAATTAGATTCATCACAGGGTTCTATTAACGGCCAGTCGTAATTTGCGCAATGCGCATAAATGCAATGCACGTTGTCAATTACCACCTTGTATTTCCCCTCTTTCATTAGAAAATTAACGGTGTATGAGTAACGGTATTTATGCCAGTTCATCGTAAAGAATGAATTGAACTCCATTTCACCACTTACTAAAATTGAACCGGCCTCTTTATCATCGTTCTGAATAGTGTGTTTGTCAGGAGGTTGATTTTGCGTCCCCTGTCCGTTCCCTGTTATTATTTGAACCGCGACCGCTCCACCATTTGTTTCCGTTGATGCAGTTACCCATGTTCCTGCAATAAACATTTTTGTGTCTGAATATATCTGTGCCTTAGTTTTTGCAACAGAATCAACTTTTTCCCACTTAAAGTTTGTTTGTGAAAATCCTACCACAGACATTAGAACTACCGCATTCAATAAAATTATTTTTTTCATTTCTTTATATTTAGTCAATAGAGAATTTAGCATTTGCGGTAGTTTCTTTTTCAGATTCAATAGTTACAGATTGAAAATAAATTTGTCCCTTATAGTCAGCGAGTGTGTTTCCATTCCTGTGATTTGACTGAATTAAAACAAAATATTTATTCGGTCGAAGATTGGTTGAATACGTTCCTGCCCCATCTGCGATAAATATTTTACTCTTATTCTGTAAGTCAATAATTTGTAAAAATGCACTATCACCGATGTCCTGATATTTTTGTGCGTAGGAAGTATCAATATCTATCCCTGCTAATTGTGTTTGATATTCTTCGATTGCTTTCCTTTTTTCATCTTTCTCTTTTTTAGTGTAATACGGTTTGTTTAAACTTATAGTGTATGTTTCAATAATGCTGTTCAACGAACTCTTTAAATGTTCTTGACTTTCAATTAACCCCATACTACTCTTCGCTCTTCCAAAATCTTCAATAAAATTGACTTTAACAGAATCGCTATTAACGATATAAATTTTTGCTCCCACATCAGGTTTATCCCCATAGTTTTCATTAAAATAGTAGGTGGCAACACCTGACAGTTTACCATCAGGTTTGTTACAGGAACTTAAAAACAGTGAGAGTAGTAGTATGTTTAACAGGGTTGTATTGGATTTCATTCGGTTGGGTTTAGTTACGCTAATGTATAATAGTTAGGGAGTGAACCAATGAGCGAAACAGGGGCAAGATGATAGAAGATTGTCCCCTATGTTGTCCCCCGACACAAAAAAAACCGCATCTTCATAGGAGAAAATGCGGTTTATACGTGCACCTGAAGGGAGTCGAACCCCTAACCTTCTCATCCGTAGTGAGATGCTCTATCCAGTTAAGCTACAGGTGCATTCCTTTATAAGGAGCGCAAATATATAAACTCAACTGAATTCTCAATATCAAAACTCTTCTAACTTCGCATTTCTTATTTCGCACTTCTAATTTCTATTATGGCTCTTACTCCTTCTAATATGATTCCGCTGGGCACAGTTGCGCCTGCGTTTAGTTTGCTTGATACCGTTACCGGTAATACAGTTTCTTTGAACGAACTGAAAGGCGAGCAGGCAACGGTGATTATGTTTATCTGCAACCATTGCCCGTATGTAATACATGTAAACAGCGAACTGGTGAAACTGGGTAATGACTATGCTGCCAAAGGCGTAAAGTTTATTGCCATCAGCAGTAACGATGTAGTTTCGCACCCCGAAGATTCACCGGAGAAGATGAAGCAGGTTGCCGCTAAAGAAAACTATGCGTTTCCGTATTTGTATGATGAAACACAAAGCGTTGCCAAGGCTTATGATGCCGCCTGCACTCCCGACATTTACATATTTAATAAAGAACTGAAACTCGCTTACCGAGGTCAGTTAGATGATTCGCGTCCGTCAAACAAAATTGCTTTAACCGGTAAGGATGTTCGCGCTGCTTTAGATTGTCTTATAGAGGGCAAACAAGTTTCGCCCCTCCAGCGACCGAATATTGGTTGTAATATTAAGTGGAGAGTATAGTTATCAGGCACAAGAATATAAATGGACAATAGCCTGTCGTTGTTTCGCGAATAATGCTCATCGCTACTGCTTACACTGCTCTTCGGGAGTTTTTGCTTTGTTGGCTTCAATAAAAACAGTTCGCTCATCTACTGTGTGAAAACATTTGGAGCAGATTTCTTTATGCGAAGCATCTAAAATAATATAACACTTATCCTTAGTGCAACTTTGCAGCGTGGCTACTAAAAGTGCTATGGCGAGTATCTTTTTCATTTTGTGTCGGTTGTTTTTGCGGCTTCTTTTGCCGGTTTGCCTTTTTTGTGTTTAGGATTAATTACAAAACCGCGGGTAATGTTGAATCCTAACTGCACGCCAAAATCTTTAAACGATTTAGGAAACCAATTACCGGTGGTTTCGGTAATAAAATTCTTTTCAATCATACCTCTCGAGTTGCTCAGGTGAATTTGAAAGATGTGTCCGCCCGTTTCTATATCTACACCCACCGAAAGATTGTTCCTTACCTTTTCGTTGTTGTAGTCAGAAACAATCTGTTTTGGGAAAACAAAATAATACTCTGCATTCACGCGCACGCGTTTACTCGCCTTTACCGAAATTCCCGCACCAAGTGCAAACACATCGTTACGGTCTTTTACTGTTGGCACCAGATTGCGGTGAACCAACGTAGGCATAAGCTCCACCGAAACCCATTGCCCGAATTTGCGCGAAATGATGAGTTGATAAGTATAGTACAAACGGGAGGAAAAGAAATTGTGACGTGCAGGGTCCGCCCAGTCGTTGCTTCTTATAGCCATGCTGGTAAAAGCAGTTATAGTAATGGGAATATTCCATTTGCCTGTTTGCTGACGAATAATGCGCCACTTGATATAGCCATCATAAGTTTTTTCGAAAGAGTTACGCGCCAGTCCCACTGAAAGGTTATCAATAATACCGTATTCAATACCTATGCGAATGTTGGCGGCATCTAAACCAAAAAACTCTTTAAAACTTCCGCTCATTCTGCCAAAGCGGTGCGCAATAATAAACTGCATGGTTTTTTTAGCAGGCTGCTCGGTAGTTTGGCTATTGATAAGCCGGTTGCCCTTGAACACTCCCAGAGCAAAATTTTTTGTCTTGGGGGCTTCTTTGTCAAGTATATCAAGAAGGTCGTTCTGAGCAGAAACCGCAAAAGGCAGAAGAAAAAGTAAGAGGAAAAGTTTTTTCATAATTAATTATTAGGAGCGCCCATTTGAATCCATTTTGCAACCTGTTTAATTTCGCAATCAGTTAAAGGAGCCGAAACAGGCATGTTCATAAGCACCACCGTACGGTTTAAGAAGGAGCCATTATCTACTTTGGCTTTTGAACCCGCGTAGGTATCGAAGTTGCCATTGCCCGAGCCGCCCGCAGTGTGGCAACCGGAGGTAGCACATTTAGCTGCAATTATGGGGCGAATGGTGAGTGCGTAAGTTACTGTAGTAGTATCACAGTTCTTGTTTGCGTAGTACTGGTCGTATAGTTTATCTTCCTTATCATAGTAGCAAGATGAGATGAGTAGCAGAATCAAAAAAGTGAGTCCGGTTACTTTTTTAGTGCTGTTGGTTGTAAACATGATTTCGCTGTTTAGTTATTTGGCGCACCGGCATTTACCCATGCTTGAAATTTTGAGATAGTGCAATCGTTCAGTTTGGCAGCGTTGTAAGGCATTGCTATAGTTCCGCTTTCATGTTTTATAGATTTCATAAGCAAACCGTTGTTGACCTGGGTAATTACATTACTATAGCCAATCAGGTTAACTCCTCCTTGTGCGGCACCGGTTTGGTGGCAACCGGTACAATAGGTTTGCACTACAGGATAAATTTTAGAAGCAAATGAAACGTTGGTGGTATCACAAGCGCAAATATGTGTGCAGGTAGTATTATGACTGCCCTGTTGTATCCACGTTTGCAATATCAGTAACTGTGCTGCACTCAATGGACCTGCCGGTGGCATGGGTTCGCCACCTGCACCGGTTAGCGCTTCCCAGAAACTACCGGTTAAGCTGGTGGGTTTATGCGAGCCCCCCATAAGCGATGTATAGCTGCTTGTATTTAAATTTGATTCGTGGGTAATGGCATTGTGGCAACCGGTTTGTGCGCAGTTTGACTGAAGAATTGGCAACACATCTTCGGTAAAAGATATAACACCTGCCGCGCAGGTATCGCAATGCATCGTATCAATATGTGTGGTATCTATAGGAATATGCGAAGTGTCAATGGGGTCGATAAGTGTATTGTAAACTAAATCGTGCTTGCAGGATGGAATAACAAAAAGTGCAACCAGTGCAAGACCAAACATCATCAGCGCAAACAATTTCATTGGTTTCATATTTTCAGTTTTTAGATGTTGCAAAGTTACGTGTATTCTACCGGTTATATGTGTTGTTTTGAAGTGCTGAATCAGTTCTTTTTTCTCCACAGCAAACCTATCTGCCTTATACGCATAAGCCATTGACTCGCTTCAATACAAGCGATGATTGAAGTCATAAATTATCAGTAGATGTTATTTTGATGCTTGCTGTTGTTGGTCGCCTGACCAACAACAAATATTCCACGCCTGACCAACAACAAATCTTTCACGCCTGACCAACAATAAATATTCCACGCCCGACCAACAGCAGATTTTTATTGCGAAACCGTAACAAATTTTACATGAAAAATATATTTTTATGTTATGGCTTTCGACAAAAAGTATACAGCCTTTGTTACCATTACTTGCTTGGAGTGGAAACACTTTTTGAAACATGATGCTTGTAAACGAATTGTAATTGATGCGCTTGTTTATAGGGTAATGAATGAGCAGTTAAAAGTGTTTGGTTTTGTGATAATGCCAAACCACATGCACCTTATCTGGAAAATTTGTAACGAGATAGATGAGCAAGACTTTCAACGCGATTTATTGAAATATACAGCTAAATCAATGCTTACTTATTTAAAAGCAGAAGATGATTTCTTGTATCACGAAACCGAAGTAGCTGCCAAAGACAGGCAACATCAAATTTGGGAAAGGAACTCTTTAAGCAAGGAACTTTTTACAGAGTCGTTTTTTAAACAAAAGTTAGATTATATACATAACAATCCTGTTCAAGAGAAATGGAATTTGGCAAAACTGCCCGAAGATTATTATTGGTCTTCGGCTTCGTATTATTATAATAACGATAAACGTTGGCGGTTTTTGTCAGATTATAGAGCGTAGTGTTAGCGCGTTTTATTGTTGGTCAGGCGACCAACAACAGCAAGCAGAGAGGTTTCGCCCCACCGGTGGTCGGTATTGGTTGTAATATAAAGTGGAGCCCCCCAACCCCCTAAAGGGGGCTTAACAGCCAATACAAAATACAAACAGCCCCGATGATACACCAGGGCTGTTTGTATTTAAGTCCCCTTTAGGGGGTTGGGAGCTATCCGCAAACCATACTCTTCATTTCGCTTAGCTGGCTTACACCGGCACTGTTTATGGCGTAGAAATAAAAGAAATACTCGGTGCCTTTTACCAGCCCGGTAAAACGTTTTTTGCGGCTTTTGGTTAAATCTAAAATTATCAATGACCCCTCATCATTCGGTTGCGGAGGTATGGGGGGTATAGGAGGTGTAGGTTTATTTTCGCTGATAATAATTTGTCCCGCATTGGTTATTGCAAAGCCATCGGGCAGGGGTTTTTCTGCTATCATCAAACAACCATAAGTAATACTACCGGTTATGGCACCGCACTCTGCTTTTATTTCTCCGCTTGCTCCGTGGCTTAGTTTAACAACGGTAGGTGTGGGTGGAGGCACCGCTGACGTATCGCCTGTTTTGGTTGGGGTATAACCTGCTAACTGAATCATGCCATCATCTACAGCCGGTAAAGCATCTACATAATCGGCAGTATCATCCAGCGCTTTTATCAGATTGGTGCGGGCAATAGTGTAAGCCCCCTTTTGGGCTTTGCCTCCGTTTTTGTAGGCTTCATACTTTTCGTGAAAAGTATCTACCAGCGCGTTGAATGCCAATTGCGTAAGCGGTGGCGCGGTAAACGGTGGATTGTTAGTGTAAATACCTTCGGCAACTAAGTGAGCAAAGGTGTCCAGGTCGGCTCCGTTGAACAGATGATAATCTACTTTGCAATGCGCTGTTGTTGTTGTTGACATGGTATTGGTTTTTTATGGTTAGTATTCTTTTTTAAGTGCTTTCTATTCGCTCTCTAAAGCTTTCTTTTTTGTTTCTAAAGCTTTCAATTTCTATTTCAAAGCTTTGTTTTCAGTTTCTAAAGCTTTGGTTTTCTATTTCAAAGCTTTCTTTTCTGTTTCTAAAGCCTTAGAATCGTTTTTTAAAGCTTTAAATTTTTGTTTCGAAACTTTGGTTTCGGTTTTTAAAGCTTTGGTTTTCTATTTCAAAGCTTTCTTTTCTGTTTCTAAAGCCTTAGAATCGTTTTTTAAAGCTTTAAGTTTTTGTTTCAGAACTTTGGTTTTGGTTTTTAAAGCTTTGAATGATTTTTTTAAAGAACGTTTGCCTTTGTTGTTAAGCGAAAGCAAACATACAGGCAGATAAGCCACCTTGGGGTTATTTAAAACTTAACCCTTATATTAGTGCCACTCAACCTATAGCGAGAGTGCTTCACAAGCGCAGAGAATATCACGAGGGCGAGACATTGCTAATCAAGTATTATCGCCTCACCCGCGACATGAGTCAGGGAGACCTCGCTATTGCCTGTCATGTTCAAAAAGAATTTATTACTCAGCTCGAAGCCGGGCAAAACATCACGCGCGACACACGCATTACCTTAGCCCGCGCCCTGCAAATAGAGCCCTGGAAACTGTGTAAATTCAATAACCTCGAAAAACTAAAACAAACCGTTCAAAAACTGGATAGAAAATTTAAGAAAAAAAGAGCCGGAGCAAAAAGGCAGAGAAGAAAGAAGAAAGTTTTTAGAAAAAGAAAGTAAAAACTTCCTCCTATATTCGTTTTATTGCTGATAGGAGGAAGGTTTTGAGGAAGAAACCTTCCGGTATAAGTAAGTTAGCGGTCATTGTAGCGTACGACAAAACAAGTAATAACGGAAACATCAAATATGACACAAGAAAAAAAATCATTACCAAAATGGATACTAATTGTATCAGGACTTTTTGCATTACTCGGACTTATGGTAAGCTCATCATTATGCTTTTCACCACAAACGGTTTTGCAGACAGTTGACCTAAACGCAAAAGGCGTAGACTACTTAATTTATATGTGGGCTGCCCGACAATTTGCCGTTGGTTTTATATTTGGTTTTGCGACTTTGAAAAAGTCAATCCCAATGCTGACAATTGCTTACATTTTCTTTTTAGTAATGAACATTGGCGACTTTTTTATCGGCATATCACAACACGACAGTTCACTTTACATTGGAGCAGGTGTTATGTGTATTATTGCTTCGACAATGCTTTACTTTATAAACAAACAATCAAAATAAAATGACCCAAGAACTAACATTAAACAAATCAATTACCATCAACGCATCCATTTCAAAAGTTTGGAACGCATTGACAAATCCCGACCTAATAAAAATATATTTCTTCGGGACAGAGTGTATAACGGACTGGAAAAAAGGTAGCACAATTCTTTACAAAGGAACTTATGAAGGCAAACCATATGAAGACAAAGGCAACATTCTTGACATAGAAAAAGAAAAATTTATTCTCTATAATTATTGGAGTTCATTTTCGGGGACAGAGGATATTCCCGCAAACTATTCAGTAATTAAATATGAGTTATCGGCAGACAATAACGAAACGACATTTACCATTATTCAACAAGGTTTCAAGACACAAGAAACCCACGACCATTCGGCTACAAATTGGGGTTATGTAATGGACGGACTTAAAAAATTGTTGGAAGCATAATGTGGACTGAAGAACAACGAACCGCTAACACGGGCTTGGCAAAAGTGGCGGTTCAGTGCTCCGCAGACACATTTGTGGTTAATCAAACATTGGTTATCCGCAGACACATTTGTGGTGAAAATCGCCACCTTCGCCAAGCCCGTAAAACGTTATATCCATTGCGCGCAAACAAGAGGTTGACTATGAAAAAAGTAAATATTCAAATGAGTGCCAAAGTGCGGTTGTTCTTACAGTTGGTTTGTTGCCTTTCAATTATTACCAACGGAACCGGTGGTTGTTCGAAAATAGCAAGGAATAGCAATGATTCTTATTCCTACACATTAGGACCTGCCAATGAAATCGACCAAAGTTGGTTACCCTGGCCTCAGTATTATCCTGACGGAGGTTTCAGTATAATCGAAATAGATAGTTCGTTTGCAATCTTCTGGCCCGAGTTTGAATCGAGCCGTTCAGTAGGCAATTCACCATTTCCGGAAAATCATAATGGCACAAACTTAAATCCCGCAACTCCGGTATTTGGTGGCAGAGAGCCGGATAATGGAGTTTCAAATGGATTTGATGATGGTGGCTCATGGATATATGGTGTGCATACTCTTAGCGGGCCGGCTTTAGTTGGCTTCATCCATGCCGAAAGTCACTGGTATCCTCGTGCCACTTCAGGAGGTATAGCCTTTAAAAGTATTGGCATAACCTATTCTAATGATTATGGTGTAACATGGCAACAGAGCGTTCCACTTTTAACCTATGCCCAACCTAAGCCTACCGTTCCGGCATGGACCGGTGTGGGAGATTTTTGTGTAGTATACAACAAAGTGCAAAAAGCATGGTTCTGTTATTATACGTCAGACGGGAGGATTCAGATGGCCATGTCTAAAGACTCTCTGGCTCGACCGGGCACCTGGTTTAAACATTTTAATAATGCTTTCTCGCAACCGGGTATTGCCGGTGACCAAACCCCTATTGCGGGGTTGAAGAATTTTACGGGAGGTAATCCGGCAGTTCATTTCAATACTTACTTAAACCGTTGGGTTATGGCCTATCATGGCTGGGAACCACCGGTACTTTACGTTTCTACCAGCGCAGACGGAATTACTTGGGGCACGCCACAAGTGTTATTAGATAATGGCCAAAAGACCTGGTATCCTACCTTAGTTGGTGATAAGAACAATAAAGTTGGGGGGCAGAATTTAAAATTATACTATGCTGAATTTGACTCTCTAACTTCCTCCACGCGAAAGTTAATGTACCGAGAATTAGTTTTACAGAAATAATGGTTTTTCGTCCCAACACCGGCTACCTTAAAAGAAATAAGCTTTGCCGAATTAGGGGCGCGGCTGCACAGCCCTATTATTTTGCTGCATTAATTTTACCAACGCAACCAATACCCGCTTATCAGCTTCTATAACCGATACTTTCAACAGCAATAAAACCCTGTTATTTTATTATTAATCAATTTCAAGCATATTCGCGCAGCTCAAAAAAACCTGAATGAAGAAAAGACTTTTACCCCTCGTCCTCATCTGCATATCTGTTTTCTTTCTTAAAGCCCAACCTAACGGCTGCGATGTAAATGCTATCCGCGCTGCCTTTACCGGTGCCGGTTATACCGAGTTGCAGGGTGTGCAGGGGCAGCCGTGCAGTATGTATTTTATCAACCCCACTTCGCAGGATGCCAATTTATCGGAAGCAGATGCACAACAATTAGGCGCGCACTTAGTAGTGTTTAATGATGCGGCAGAAAACGCATCGGTGGTAGCGGCACTTAATGCTTCAGGAATTATTTCATCGGTATCTGCCGTATGGGTGGGTTATACCGATGTGCAGGCTGAAGGCACTTGGGTAACTTTAGACGGCACACCAATGACCTATTTAAACTGGGCTTCGAACGAACCTAACAACAACGGTCAGGGCGATGCCTGTTGCGGTATACCCGATTGGTTAGGGGGCTGCCAAACCAATCAGGCATGGCGTTGCCAGTATGGCGAAGACTGCGCGCAGATTTATTCGTCCGGTACCTGGAACGATTTGCCATGTAACCGTAACAGCGTTTCGGTAATTGAAGTAAATCTCTGTCCGCAAATAACCACTACCGTTCCACCCGGTGCGGTATGTGCTACTTATCAAACACATATTTCGGCAACTACTGTTCTCGGCTCACAGCCTTATGGCTATGTATGGAACCAACTCCCCGGCAACACACAGGTGGGAACTACTTCTTCAATAAATATTACACCGGCAGGCACTACATCGTATCAGGTACAAGTTACCGACCGGTGGGGCTGCTATGCCTTAGATACTGCTGTAGTAACGGCACAGGTATGCACCGGTCCTCCGGGTTGCGACCTTATAGCCTTGCGTGCAGCTTTTGCCGCTGCCGGTTATAACGAATTAAATGGTGTGGTTGGTCAGTCATGCAGTTTATACTTCATCAATCCGCAGTCGCAGGATGCCAACCAATCGGAACTTGATGCGCGTGCTTTAGGTGCGCACTTAGTAGTGTTTAACAGTGCGGCAGAAAATACCGCAGTGGTAAATGCGCTTAATGCTTCGGGTGTTATTTCAGGGGTAACGGCTGTTTGGTTAGGTTATACCGATGTGGTGAACGAAGGCACCTGGTTAACTTTAGATGGAACACCGATGAGTTACCTGAACTGGAATGCAGGCGAACCGAACAACAACGGGCAGGGTGCCAGTTGTTGTAGTTTCCCCGATTGGATAGGCGGCTGCCAATCCAGCGAAGCGTTTCGCTGTGCCAACGGAGAAGATTGTGTGCAGATATATTCGTCCGGAACCTGGAACGATTATCCGTGCAATTCCAATAGTGTATCGGTAATAGAAGTAAACCTGTGTCCGGTAATTACTGCCAATGCCGATGTAACGCAATGTGCCGGAAACCCGTTGAGCCTTAGTGCTAGTACCTTACTTGGCTCTACACCTTATGTCTATACCTGGAACCCCGGTAACTCATCGGCTAACCCGTATAACGTAACACCGGCTGTAAGCACTTTATATACCATAACCGTAACCGACCGTTGGGGATGTTTTGATGATGATACCGTGAACGTTACCATCAACGGGGGAGGAGTGCAGTCGTTTGTTATTTATCCTAATCCGGTGTGTATAAACAGAACTACCACTATTACCTACACCGGTACAAACACACCGGGACCGGGCGTTACTTTTACCTGGGGCTTTAATGGCGGAACGGTAGTAAGCGGCAGCGGAGCAGGTCCGTATGAAGTAATGTGGACTACCGGTGGCACCAAAACTGTTACGCTTGATGTAAGCGATAACGGATGTATCTCTCCGCAAATTTCGCAGCAGGTTACCATCAACAACAATCCTGTGGCTAATGCAGGAGCTGATATAACTGTTTGCTCCGGTGGCTCGGTGCAGTTAGGCACGGCTACCACGGCAGGTTATTCTTACCAGTGGTACCCTTCTAATAACCTTTCTAACGATACTCTTTCTAATCCAACATTCTCGGCAGTTAACCTTACACCGGCACCGGTTACGGTTTCGTATGCGGTGGCGGTAACCCAATTTGCCTGTTACAATACCGATACGGTGAATGTTACCATCAATCCTCCTTCAGCTACAAGTATCAGTGCATCAGGTACTATTCCGGTTTGTGCGGGTGGCAGTGTTGTCCTTTCTGCCGATTCTGTTTATTTAACATATCTGTGGAGCGATACCACTTTCAATAATTCAGTAACCGTAACCGCACCGGGTAGTTTCTATATGGCGGCTGTGGCTGCTAACGGTTGCCAGTATATCAGCAACACTATCAATGTTACTTTCAATCCGCCTACTGCGGCTTCTATCAGCGCATCGGGGGCAATCAGTTTCTGCCTCGGTGGTAGTGTAATACTTTCAGCTGATTCGGTTTTCAATACTTATTTATGGAGCAATAGCAGTCCGGCAAATTCTATCAATGTATCACAATCCGGTAATTACACTATGAACGGAACGGCTGCTAACGGTTGCCAGTATGGAAGCAACAGCATAACCGTTACGGTTAATCCTAATCCGGTTCTATCCCTAGTAAGTTCTGCGGATGAAAGTTGTTTTGGTTCAGGCGATGGAACAATTACCGTAAACGCCACCACCGGCACACCGGCATACAGTTATGTGTGGAATACCTCACCACAGCAGTTTACCGCAACGGCTTCTAATCTTTCTGTTGGCAGTTACGATGTAACAGTGTATGATGCTAACCAATGTGCCGATACGGCTACTTATTCAATTGCAACTCCCTCTGTGCTTGCACTGAATGTAAATACAGTAACCAACGCAAGTTGCTATCATACCACCGATGGTTCGGTGACTATTGACATAACCGGTGGAACCACTCCATACAATTATTTGTGGAGCGATGGAAGCAATGCTGCTGCATTACAAAATGTGGGTGCAGGAAATTATGATGTAACGGTTTCAGATGCACACAACTGCTCGGTTACTTCTTCGTTTATAATTACAGAACCGGCTCAGATAATTGTTCAGTCGCTGGTGTTTGATACCATCAAATTCGGAACAGAGATTCAACTTAACATGAACGTGCAGCCATCAACCGGTGCTTATACTTATCAGTGGAGTCCGGCTAATTATCTGAGTTGCACCAATTGCCCTAATCCTTTCTTCTCGGCTATCAGAAGTTTTGAATATGAAATAACAGTAACCGATGCATTCGGATGTACCGTAACCGGTACCGTTAAAGTAAACGTGAAAGCCGATAAGCCTTTCTTTGTTCCCAATGTGTTTACTCCTAATGGCGACTTTCAGAACGATGTGTTTCAGATATATGCCACCGGTACGGTTTATTATCATCTTACTGTTTTTAACCGCTGGGGCGAGAAGGTTTTTGAATCGAATAACGTTACGCAGGGATGGGATGGAAAATATCAGGGCAAAGATTCGTATGCAGGCGTATATACCTATGTGGTAGAACTTAACTTCCTCGATTCTGAAATCAGAAAGTATATAGGAAGCTTTACTTTGTTGAGATAAATTATTTACTCTTCGCCAAACTTCTCCGCCCGTGCCCTAGCGCTGCGAAAAAGAAATTAGATTAGTTAGTAGAAGAACAAATCCACGCTATGCCCCACTGGCGCAAGAATGAAGTAACGCTTCTTGTGCCTTGCCGTTGTTGGTCGCCTGACCAACAACAAATCTTTCACGCCTCACCAACAGCGTAAATTCACCTCAAGTCTTCTGTCTATTGTTTAAGGTCTTGCGTCTAACTAACTGTTGCGACCCGGTTCAGAATTCGGAAACTAGCTTATGGTTTCTGATTTCTTATTTCTGTCATTCAACAGATATAAAACGGGATAGGCGTTCATCGTGTTTTAAAATTATTTTTGCTTTGTTCTTTAAGAAAGTAATAATGAAAACAAGGTTTACTGTTCTGCTGTCCATAAGCATTTGTTTGTTTATTTCAGTTACTTCTCATGCGCAAACAGTTCCAACACCTGACCATATGGTGGTAGTTGTTTTAGAGAATCACAGCTACTCTCAAATTATCGGTTCAGCCGATGCACCTTACATCAATAGTCTGACAAACGATTCCTTTGGGGCATTGTTTACCAATTCACACGGTATGACACATCCCAGCCAGCCCAACTACATGTATTTGTTTTCGGGCGATAACCAGAATGTGATTCTCGACCTTACTCCCATTTCCTTATTACTGCCTTTTACAGCCACCAACTTAGGTGCAGGGTTGCTGCAAAACGGAAGAACTTTTACCGCCTATTCCGAAGACCTGCCTTCGGTAGGTTTTACAGGTGATAACTCAGGCAAATATTATCGCAAACATGCGCCATGGGTAAACTGGCAGGATGGAACCTCTAATGGAATTCCAGCTGTGCTTAACCAACCGTTCACCGCATTTCCGGGTAGTTATGATAGTCTGCCAACGCTTAGTTTTGTAATACCGAATCAGGACCACGATATGCATGACGGCACCATTGCACAGGCTGATACCTGGTTGCAAACGAATTTGAATAGTTATATAGAATGGGCAAAAGCGCACAATAGTTTATTGATAGTAACCTTCGATGAAGACGAAAGCCTGACCGGCAATAACCAGATAGCTACCATCTTTATAGGGCAAATGGTTAAGCAAGGTCATTACAACGAAACAGTTGACCATAACCGGGTGTTGCGTACTATGGAAGATATGTATGGTTTACCTTATGCGGGAGGAAGTTCGGGCAGCACTCCGATTATCGATTGCTGGGTATATAAACCGGTAAGTGCTTTAAGTGCAGCACCGGTTGCCATATGTCCTGGCCAAACAGTTTCTTTTACCAATTCAACCACTAATTTACCAACTGTTACGCAGTGGGTCTTTACCGGAGGAAACCCTCTTTCGTCCTCTGCGCAAAACCCTTCGGTTACTTATGATAATGCCGGGGTTTATGATGTTACGCTTATTTCTTCGAATCAAATGGGCGCAGATACCTTAGTGCAATCTGCCTATATTACTGTTTATCCCATACCGGTTGTTTCGCTAAATGCAGACTCTGTTAGAATTTGCACAGGCGATACAGCCATTATAACAGCCAATGGCGCCACGCTTTATAACTGGCTGCCCTCACCGGGGCTTTTTTATTCTGCCGGTAATACCATGAAAGCAAATCCGGTTACCAATACTGTATATCAGGTAATAGGACTGATGAACGGGTGTATAAGCGATACAGCATCGGTAAGCGTGAGTATCGATTCTATCTTGGTTCCTGCACTAAGCATCAGTCCGGTTGCAGATACAACGGTATGCAACGGCTCGGTGGTTGTGCTTAAAGCAATGGTTACAAACGGAGGCAACAATCCTTTTTATCAGTGGAAGATAAACGGAAATAATACCAATACACATACAGCAGTCTTCAGCACTTTTGCTTTTGGTAACAACTACTCGGTAAGTTGTGTTTTTACCAGTAGTGCCACCTGTGCTATTCCGGCAACAATAACCGGTTCTGCTATAAACATCATTATTGAACAAGCTCCGCATCCGGTTATTTTGGCTATAGATTCTGAGTTAATTTCAACCGCTGCGGCAAGCTATCAGTGGTACTTTAACGGACAGTCCATTACCGGTGCAACTGCACAAACTTATATAGCTGTTCTTGATGGCAGTTATAGAGTGGAGGCATTCAGTGCTGCGGGCTGCTCAGCCTTTTCAGATTCTGTTACGGTTACTTTAGCAGTAACGGACATTCAAAATTTAGTTTCATCATCTTTACTGACACTTTTTCCAAATCCTAATTCAGGAGAGTTTGTCTTAAAAAGTTCATCGGTATTAAAAGGCGACTATCGTATTCAGTTATTCGATGTATTGGGTCGTCAGGTTTACCAAACCGATTTTTATTTAAAAAATGAACAGCAAGAAATACCGTTAAGCTTAACTCATGTTGAACATGGTGCTTACTTACTTTCCATTTCTCAAGCCGGAAAAGCCCTGTCATCAAAAATATTTATTCAGTAAGCAACGCTCAGTTGCGTGGTATTAACCGGGGTTAAGAATTTTGTATAACAAGACTGAATAGACGATGGATGCAATACTTCGCCTTTCCTGTGTCCTTCATTGTTGAAAGAATCTTTTGAAATTATCCTCGCTGAAATTACATTCGCGCTCAACTTTTCAACGATGAATAATGCCTAAAGTAACTATTGACGGAGTAACGGTAGAAGTTGATGCAGGAACAACCATCCTGAATGCCGCGCGCAAGATTGGTGGCGACCTGGTTCCGCCTGCTATGTGCTATTACAGCAAACTGCAAGGTAGCGGTGGTAAATGCCGTGTTTGTCTGGTAGAAATTTCGAAAGGAAGCGATGCTAACCCTAACCCGATGCCTAAGTTACAGGCAAGCTGCTGCACACCGATTATGGATGGCATGGAAGTAAAGAACATGACCAGCCCCAAGGTGCAGGATATGCGCAAAGGTGTGGTGGAGTTTCTCTTAATCAATCACCCGCTCGATTGCCCAATCTGCGACCAGGCCGGTGAGTGTGATTTGCAAAACCTCGGCTTCGATTACGGTGTGGCTAAAACCCGTTACACAGAAGAAAGAAGAACCTTCGATAAAATAGATATTGGCGATAAGATTCAATTGCACATGACGCGTTGCATTCTTTGCTACCGCTGCACATACGTAGCCGACCAGTTGACCGATAACCGTGTTCATGGTATTATGAACCGTGGCGATGCCGCAGAGATTTCTACATATATACAGAACGCAGTAACCAACGAAATGAGCGGCAACATGATTGATGTTTGTCCGGTGGGTGCTTTGACAGATAAAACTTTCCGTTTCAAAAGCCGCGTTTGGTTTTTAAAACCTTACGATGCGCACCGTAACTGCACCAAGTGTTCAGGCAAAACAACCGTATGGATGTTTGGAGATGATATCTATCGCGTTACCGCCCGTAAAGATGTTTACCATGAAGTAGAGAACGATGAAAACGGTAAACCGGCTTTTATCTGCAACGATTGCCGCTACGACCACAAAGCAAAAGCCGACTGGACAATTGAAGGTCCGCGCAAGATGGAAGGATGGAGTGTAATCAACCAAGGCAAATACATGAAACAAACCGCCAAGGTAGAGATTGATACTGACCCTCGTATTCTGTACGGAAGAGGGGAAGACCGGAAAGCAATCAGTATGAACGGAACGAATTTTAATGAGGAGGAAAAAGAATTATCGGACGGTAATTAAACAAGAGCATGGACATTTATTTATTCATAGAGAAGTTCGCACTTATATTGGTGATATTTGGAATAACAATGGGCGTAGCCCTTTATTCAACACTGGCTGAAAGAAAAGTTGCAGCCTTCATGCAAGACCGGCCGGGTCCTAACCGTGCGGGTTGGGGAGGTGTATTGCAACCATTGGCTGATGGTTTGAAAATGTTTACCAAAGAGGATTTTATACCCGATACACCAAACAGGTTTCTGTTCATTCTAGGCCCGGGTTTGTTTATTGTCACCGCACTTATGACGAGTGCAGTGGTGCCTTGGGGAGCAACACTTGATTTCTTTGGCAGAGCAGTTTCACTTCAAGTGGCTGATATTAATGTAGCTATCCTGTTTGTGTTTGGTGTGGTATCTATAGGTGTTTACGGAATTATGATTGGCGGCTGGGCGAGTAACAATAAGTTTGGTTTGTTGGGTGCGGTTCGCGCATCCTCACAAATGATTTCTTACGAAGTTGCCATGGGTCTGTCTATTATCGCAGTGTTAATGATGACCGGTAGCTTAAGTTTAAAGACTATCACCGAACAACAACACGGCTTTATTGACTGGCAAGGTCACTGGCTATCATGGAATGTTTTTAAACAACCAATAGCGTTTTTAATTTTCCTTGTTTGCGCTTTTGCCGAAACCAACAGAACACCGTTTGACTTACCGGAATGCGAAAGCGAATTAGTAGGTGGTTACCATACAGAGTATTCATCTATGAAACTCGGCTTCTATTTATTTGCCGAATACATCAACATGTTTATTTCATCGGCACTTATCTCTATCATCTTCTTTGGTGGCTATAACTATCCGGGAATGGATGGAGTAGCTAATATGTTTGGTGGAAACATTGCGGTGTTACTTGGAGTAGGAGTTTTGTTTGCCAAAATCTTCTTCTTCATCTTCTTTTATATGTGGGTGCGCTGGACAGTTCCAAGATTCCGCTACGACCAACTTATGAATTTGGGTTGGAAGATTTTAATTCCGTTGGCGATATTCAACATTGTTGTTACCGGTGGCGTTATTTTGTTTCTGGCTAAATGATGTTGAAAAGAGAATTGGTAATTGACTAAGTGAATTGAGAGATAAAAATATTTTTGCGCTGCTTTAAAAATGGCTACAGACTTTAAAAACATATCGCTTTCGGGAAGTAAAAAAGAAGTATCGAATAAGGATATGACTTTTATGGAGAAGCTATACATTCCTGCCATTGCAAAGGGCATGGGTATTACGCTTCGCCATTTCTTTATGCCAAAAGTTACAGTTCAATATCCCGAGCAGAAACGCGAGTTCTCACCAATTTGGAGAGGTCGTCATATTTTAATGCGCGATGAGAATGGTGCTGAGCGTTGCACGGCTTGTGGTTTGTGTGCTCTTGCCTGTCCTGCTGAAGCAATTACTATGACATCAGGTGAGCGCGCAAAAGGCGATGAGAAGCATTATCGCGAAGAAAAGTATGCAACCACTTACGAGATAAACATGCTGCGTTGTATTTTCTGCGGCTTGTGTGAAGAAGCTTGTCCGAAAGAAGCTATCTTCTTAACCGAAGATTTAGTGGCTGCCGATTACAAACGCGAAGGATTCATTTTTGGAAAAGACAAATTGGTAATGCCTTTAGAAGATAAAAAACATTAAACCGGAGTGACACTTTACATATTCTTCTTTCTTTCTTTCGTTGCCATCTTCTGCGGGTTGATGACGGTGCTTTCCAAGAACCCGGTTCACTCGGTTATTTATTTGATAGGTTGTTTCTTCGCTATTGCTGGTCACTATCTTTTACTCAGCGCACAGTTTCTGGCTATCGTACACATTATTGTTTATGCCGGTGCAATTATGGTCTTGTTCCTTTCCACATTAATGCTCATGAACCTGAATGAAGAAACCGAACAGCATAAGCCGGCTTTGGCTAAAATAAGTGCTATGGTTGCGAGTGGTCTTTTAATGTTGGTTCTTGTTGCCGTATTACGGAAAGCAGATTCACTACCGGTGCCGTTAACGCAAGATGTTTCTATAGGCTCTATTCAAAACCTTGGAAAGGTTTTATTGGATGAATATATATTCCCTTTTGAGTTCGCTTCTATTTTGTTTTTAAGTGCAATGATTGGTGCGGTATTATTAACAAAGAAAGATAAAGCCCAAACAGCGTAATGACCTTGCTCAACATATTTTCGGTGGTTCCTATTCAATACTACATTTTTATTAGTGCGGTGTTGTTTTGTGTGGGTGTGTTGGGCGTGTTGTTCCGCAGAAACGCCATTATCATTTTTATGAGTGTGGAGTTGATGCTGAACTCGGTGAACCTTTTACTGGTAGCTTTCTCTACTTATCATAACGATGCCAGCGGACAGGTGTTTGTGTTCTTTGTTATGGCAGTAGCCGCTGCAGAAGTGGCTGTTGGTCTGGCTATTCTGGTAACTATTTTCAAGAATGTGCACAGTATAGATATTGATGAACTAAAATCGCTGAAACATTAAACCGTGACGTATCTTTTAATCATCATCCTTCTCCCTCTTATCGGTTTTCTTATCAATGCTTTTGTTGGTAAGAAGTTGCCAAAATCAATTTCGGGTTGGTTGGCCTCGTTAATGATTTTTATTCCGTTTGTTCTTTCAGCTATCTTCTTTGTTGGCTTTGTAAAAGGAACACAACCGAAGATTGATGTAAACGTTTACGATTGGATTGCCCTGCCAGACTTTACTATCACTTTCGGTTTATTGCTTGACCAACTTTCTGTTACCTGGTTAATGGTAGTAACCGGTATCGGTTTTCTGATTCATGTTTATTCTATCAGCTATATGCACGATGATGAGAAGTTTCATGTGTTCTTCTCGTATTTGAATCTCTTCATCTTCTTCATGTTGTTATTGGTATTAGGAAACAACTTCCTGGTGACGTTTATTGGTTGGGAAGGTGTTGGTCTTTGTTCTTACCTCTTGATTGGTTTCTGGTTTAAGAATCAGCCATACAACAATGCGGCTAAGAAGGCCTTTGTAATGAACCGCATTGGTGACTTAGGTTTCCTTTTAGGAATGTTTCTGTTACTGTATAATTTCCATTCGCTTCATTTCGGAACATTGCGAACAGCATTTGCATCAACAACCGTTTCGCATGGTTTAGTTGTTGCGATAACCATGTTATTATTTGTTGGTGCAATGGGAAAGTCAGCACAACTTCCTTTATATACATGGCTGCCGGATGCAATGGCAGGACCCACACCCGTATCTGCTTTGATTCATGCGGCAACGATGGTAACTGCGGGTATTTACATGATAGTGCGCGCTAACTTTATTTATGTGCTGGCTCCGGAGACTATGCACTTTGTTGCTTTTGTGGGCGTGGCAACTGCCTTGTTTGCAGCAACCATCGGTTTAATGCAGAACGATATTAAGAAGGTGCTGGCTTACTCCACTGTTTCGCAACTGGGTTTAATGTTTATGGCTTTGGGTTTGGGTGCATTTACTTCGGGTGTGTTTCATGTGGTTACGCACGCGTTCTTTAAGGCTTGTTTATTCCTGGGTTCGGGTTCGGTTATTCACGCCCTTCATGGCGAACAAGATATCCGCAATATGGGAGGTTTGAAAAAATGGATGCCGGTTACGTTCTGGACTTTCTTGATTTCTTCTTTGGCTATATCCGGTGTGTTTCCTTTCAGTGGTTTCTTCAGTAAAGATGAAATTCTTGCTGCGGCATTTGAACACAATAAAGTATTATGGGCTGTAGCTTCGTTAGCTTCGGTAATGACGGCCTTCTATATGTTCCGTTTGGTATTCCTGACCTTTACTGGTGAGTTCCGCGGAACGGAAGAGCAGAAACATCATCTGCACGAATCGCCTGCGCTGATTACTTTTCCATTAGTGGTTCTTGCCTTGCTTGCTGCTGTTGGTGGTGTTTTAGGCTTGCCGGAATTTCTTGGTTGTTCGCATTTCCTGAAAAACTTCTTGAGTCCGGTGTTGGCAGGTTATGCGCCCATTGGTGGAGAAGGGGCAGCACACGAAGGACTTTCGCATGGAACAGAACTGGCTTTGATGGGTGGTGCATTTGCAGGCGCTTTGCTTTCTATCGGTTATGCTTATACGAAGTATGTTTCAGGTAAGGCATTACCTGCTAAAGAAGGAGAACTGAAAGGCTTGAACAGACTGGTTTACAATAAGTATTGGGTAGACGAAATTTACAACATGCTGGTGGTTAAACCGGTAATGTTTTCAAGCGAAGTGTTTCATAGTGTAATTGACAGAACCTTTATTGACGGTGCGGTTAATTTCAGCGGAAAGTTTTCGCTTTCACTTGGTGCGCAAATCCGCAAAATTCAAAGCGGTTATATCGGTTTCTATCTTCTTGCTATGGTTATTTCTATAGCTGCGATTTTCGCTTTTGTGTTTCTTATCCGATAAACATCTTAGTTACGCTTTCGTTATCTTATTTTTCTTTCCCGCAGAACAGAATAAATTTGACGCTGTTATTTTAATAAAACACTATTGATGAAGAAATTTATTTCCCTCACGTTTATGTTCGTGTTGTTGTGCTTTGTTTCTAAAGCGCAGGTTGGTATCAATATTTTAATTCCTGATTCGAGTGCGGTGTTGCAACTGGAATCGAACAACAAAGGACTTGGTCTTTCGCGCCTTACTACTCCGCAACGCGATGCTATTGTAAATCCGCTTAAGGGCTTGACTATTTTCAATACACAGGATAGTGTAATTGAATACTGGAACGGTGAATGCTGGTTGAAGGTGTATGAGAAGAACTGTTACGAGTGCGCTTTTACCATGAACATTGACGACCCGACCGATACGTTAGATAGAATTATTTCTGATTCCGTTTCATCTATCATTAGCGTTCAACAAACAAATGGCAATCAGGATATCAGTGTTATTTTTATTTCATCGTTGCCGCAAGGGGTGAATGTTTATTTTAATGGTAACCCAACAATCGATTCAACGGGTAGTGTGGAGATTGTGGTGAAAGCTGATATGTGTTCGGCAGTGGGAGGGAACTTTCCGATTATGATTCAGGCGTTTTGTGGAGATGTAATTCATTTTCTATCTTACAATGTATATATCCGTCCACCGGTTCAAATTAATGTACCGGTTGACCAGCTTGATTACAATTTGCAGGCTATAAATAATCTTCCAACATCACCGGCTCAGTTTATTTTGTTCAATGTAAACAGTTCAGTTGAATTGAAGTCGAGCAGTCACGCTATACCGGCATACACCACCGGTAACCTTGACCCGAACTCTATTGTGTGCGTGGTGAACAATGGCGATATTTTAGGTAGGGGAGGAGATGGAGGTAGCTTTAACTTTAACGGCACTTTGCTGATAGCCGGTGGTACCATGGGTGAGTATGGCGGTAACGCAATGAACTTAACTACTCGCACTTACTTAGTAAACAGCGGTGCGGTTTATGGCGGAGGAAGCGGTGGTGGTTCTGTAGGTTTTGCTATTGGTATTTCTAACATTCCAATTATTGGAGGCTTTTCTATAGGCTTTGGTTTTTGCGGAGGTGGAGGTTCAGAGTCGGGTAAAGGTGGTTTAGTTAATCAGGGTGGTGGAATTAACATCGGCTTGTTTCAAAATGGTGGCGATGCTACTTGTTGTGTTGGCTCTGTACCGGGTTTAGGTCCGCAGGCAAATTATCCTATAAGTATTCCTATCAGTATTGCCACAATCAATATTACTCCTACTGCACATGGTGGCGATGGCGGAGCGTTTGCACAAACCGGCACACCAGGTTTTTTAGATGTGGCTCTTGAAGTTTGTGTAAGCATTCCTATTATAGGCAATATCTGTATAGGTATTCCAATACCAGGCGGCTTGCTTCCGTTCTATGGACCAACGAGTGGTGACCCCGGTTTAGCGGTTAAGCGCAACAATCATCCGTTGTTTGGTTTGCCAGACGGAACATATAATTCGGCACAGGTGAAGGGAGTGGTTTCTCCTTTCTAATTATAAATTATAAATGAAAAATTATAAATGAAAAAACACGCTCTCTTATTTATTCTCCTTGCTGTTAATGCTATAGTATTTGCAGACAAGGGGCTAATAGTGACACAGAAATATAATACCGGTAAAGATGGTCAGCATGTAACCGTTACCTGGTATATTACCGATACACAATGCAAACTGAAGATGGTGTTCAGCGATAAGGATGTGAACACCACTACTTATTTTATACCGGATGTAAAAAGAAATCAACTGCTTAGCTATAGCGATGCACCGGTTCCTGCAGGAATGCAAAAAACTTATTACGGTATTCCTGTAGGGAATATTAAAGCTGATGCCGCAAACAGAGTAGTAGTAGAACGCACCAGTGAAACAAAAACTATTTCTGGAGTTATATGTGATAAGGTGATTTCTAAAATAGGAAACACCAGCACCGAAATATGGGTGACCAAAGAGTTTAATGCAAACTTCTACATGTTTGCCCAGTTCTTTAAAAGCAGCAATGAATTGAAAGCCTTGAGCGAAGGAAAGATAAACGGATTTCCGCTTTCCTCGGTTACTAAAGACCCTAACGGTAAGGTGGTTAATGGCTACGAATTGATTTCTGTGTCTTCTACAGAAATTTCAGATACTGAGTTTGCTGTGCCTTCTGACTATAAGATTGCGGGAAGTAAGTAACACTTACTTATTCATGAATGCCCGTTACCGGTTCGTTTTCTTTGCTCTTTGAAGCAAAGTAAGAGTGCAGCACTACCGACAGCATAATAATACCGGTGCCTATAAAGAACCACTTGTTCAGGTTTTTGTTTTCTCCGAAAATTAAGAACGCCAGTGCAATTCCATACACCGGTTCGAGGTTAATGGAAAGATTTAGTGTAAAGGCTGATAAATGTTTAAGTGCATTGAGCGAAAGAATAAGCGTAACATGTGTGCAGACAATAGCCAATACAAATAATAACAGCCAATCGGTATTATCAGGAAACAGTTTTGTTGGCTGAAAGTAGTTGTTGTAGAAAGGCAGAAAGAGCGTTAATACAATCAGCCCCGAAAATATTTCGTAGAACGAAACTACTTCGCTGGATACTTTCGTTACCACATCTTTATTCAGAATGTTGAAGAAGGCTCCGATAAATGCTGCGAGGAGCGCGAGGATAATTCCCACAGAGAAAGAGTTTTTATCGCTGTAATAAATAATGCCTATGCCGCACATGGCCATAGCACTATAGAGCAGTTCAATCCAGTTGAATTTTTTTTTGCTTACCACCGGCTCTATTAAAGCCGTGAACAGCGAGGTAGAGGAGAACACACTGAGCGTAATGCTTACGTTGGAATATTTAATAGCCCCGTAAAAGAAAAGCCAATGCACCATCAGCAAGGCTCCAATGCCAAACAGTTTCCAAAACATAGGTTTAGAAACACGAAAGCTTTTTTTGAGAAAGAAAATATAAAGTGCCAGCGAAGCAGAGGTAATAATTAACCGGTACCATACCAGCATTCCCTCGCTAAGTTCAATGCCTCTGCCGAGTACAGCAGTAGCTCCCCATAATATAATGGAGATGTGCATTTGAATGTAAGCTTTGTTAATGTCGCTCTTGCTGTGGTACCTGCTAAGCATGGCAGCAAATGTAGAATTAGAATCGATTGCCGAAAATTTGCGACATCGCTATTAAAACCGGATTGCATCCATAAATTCGCGGGAAACAAAAAGAGTATGAAGGTTGCATTGATAGGTTACGGTAAAATGGGAAAGGAGATTGAGAAAGTAATTCTGGAGCAGAGTAACGGAGATGAAATTGTGCTGAAGATTAGTGACGATAACCTGAATGAGTTTACGATAGAGAATTTAAAGAAGTGCGATGTAGCCATTGAGTTTACACAGCCCGAAGCAGCGGTGGAGAATATTTATAAATGTTTTGAAGCCGGTATACCGGTAGTAGTTGGCACCACCGCGTGGCTAAGCCGGCTGGAAGAAGTAAGAAAGAAGTGTGTAGAGAAAAACGGAACGCTTTTCTTTTCGCCTAACTATAGTATAGGGGTAAATATTTTTTGGGAAGTAAACCGCAGGCTCGCTCAATTGATGAACACGCAACCGCAATATGAGGTAAGCATGGAAGAGATTCACCATACCGAAAAGAAAGATGCGCCAAGCGGCACCGCAGTAAAAACAGCGGAAGTGGTAATGCAGGAGTTAAAGAGAAAGACTGAATGGGCTTTAGTCGAAAATCTTCAATCTTCAATCTTCAATCTTCAATCTTCCTTGCCAATAATTGCTAAAAGAGAGCCCAACGTTCCGGGCACACATACTGTAACCTACACCAGCAGCGTTGACTACCTCGAAATAAAACATGAGGCTAAAAGTCGTAGGGGCTTTGCAGAAGGAGCAGTAATCGCAGCTAGGTTTGTAATAGGAAAAAAAGGAGTGCTTGAAATGAAAGACCTGCTGGCAATTTGATAAAACTACAAATTGATAATGAACCTTGAAATTATACTTTCGCGCTCTGTGTATTTATCCGCTAATTACCTCATTAACTAATCACTCATAAGCTATGATTCTTCTTTGCATCATTTTCATATACATGCTCGGCATACGTATTGGAACGTATGGTATTTTCAAAAAACTTGGTATTGAACAACCTTGGAAAGCCTTTGTGCCAGTTCTGTGTTCTAATGAATGGCAGCAAATTATAAAGCAACCAAGCTGGTGGACGTGGATGTTGTTTATACCCGGAGTGAATTTATTTTATGTAGCCAGCCAGCTTACAGAGATTAGCACGGCTTTCAGACGTCATGGTTTTTGGGAGCATTTTGCTTCGGTAATGTTTGCTTTCGTTTACATCCCTTTTCTGGGCTTTTCTCTGAATGAGAAATTTATTGGACCCGGTGGTGTAAAAGAAGGGCAGCCTCCATTAAACCGCTCTGCCGTTCGCGAATGGGCAGATGCCATTGTGTTTGCTATTGTTGCTGCTACGCTAATCAGAATTTTTGTTGCTGAAGCGTATATGATTCCTACTCCTTCTATGGAGAAGACATTGTTGGTTGGCGATTTCCTTTTCGTTTCAAAGTTTCACTACGGGGCCCGTGTGCCTAACACTCCGCTGGCACTTCCGTTTGTTCACCATACGGTTCCGGTTTTAAATTGTAAAAGTTATTCTGAGCTGATAAAGCTGCCATACAAAACACTTCCGGGTTTTCAAAAAGTAAAGCGCAACGATATGGTGGTGTTTAACTTTCCTGCCGGTGATACGGTGGTATTAGAAAATCAGGCGCCTTCTTATTACGATATCATTCGTTATACGGCTTTCAGCAATCATGTTGATTATACTACTGCACGCCAAATGGTTTGGAGCGACCCGAATCAGCACGTAGCTGCACGACCGGTTGATAAGCGCGAGAATTATATTAAGCGTTGCGTGGCTGTTGCTGGAGATAAATTGGAAGTGAAAGACGGAGTTCTTTATATTAATGATGCACCTGCTTACCGCCCTGAGCAACTTTACACTCCTTATATGATTGTGTTTAAAGAGGGCATGATTCCTACACAAGAGAAGATTGAAGAACTGGAGATGGAAAATATCAGCAACCGCTTAGGTGCATTACCGGCTAATCATTTTGTGGTGCTGATGACCAAGCAGCATGTAGAAGAATTGCGTGCGATGAAAATTACAACTTCATTAGACCCGTTCTATTACCGTAAGGGTGAAATACAGGAACCGGTTGAAAATATTTTTCCGAACGATACGCTTCGTTACAAATGGAACGTAGATAATTTTGGTCCTGTGGTGTTACCTAAAAAGGGATGGACAATTACCCTGACCGATTCTATTTACAAGCAATACGAACGTGCTATTCATGTTTACGAAAACAATGTAGTCGAGCAACGCAACGGTAAGTTTTTTGTAAACGGTCAGGAAACTTCTACCTATACTTTCAAAATGGATTACTACTGGATGATGGGTGATAACCGTCATAACTCACAGGACAGCCGCTACTGGGGTTTTGTTCCCGAAGACCATGTAGTGGGCAAGGCGTGGTTCATATGGATGAGCTACGCGAAGGATGCAGATAACTTCTTCAAGAAAATACGTTGGAGCCGATTGTTCTCTTCTATTCATGGAAGATGGGCCCCGGACGATAAAAAGTTTACCGAGTAGAAATAAAAAGCCCCGCAAATATTTGCGGGGCTTTTTTTACTGTCTTTGTTTTTTATTGTTTCAGCGTTGCAATATATTGAACTACCGAATCGAGTTGTGCAGCAGTTAAATCTTTGTAGCCCGACATTGCTCCTTTGCCATTAATAATAATTACTCTTTGTTCTTCGGCAGAAAGTAACGTGATAGATAAATCTTTGGCTCCGTTTACCCCAAGTTTGCCATCAGCGCCATGACATTTAAAACAGGTTTCAGTATAAATTGATTGACCGGAAGCGGCTGTAGTTTTTCCCGCCAGAGATTTCTTGTGCATTTCTGCCAAACCGTAACTCATTATAAGTAGAAACACTGCAATAAACGCTAAAGCTTTATTGCTCTTTTTAAAACCGATTATTGCTAAAGGAATAGAAGTGAAGACACAAATCAGTTTAATAATTAAGAACTTGGAAAATACGGCTGAGCTTATCAGCATACCCAATCCGCTGGCTAAAAAACCGAAACTGAAAATCATTTCAGGTATACGGGTTGCCTTAGTGTATTTCGCGAGCGGCTCTTTCTTATTGGTTAACAGCAAAATAAGTTTTACTATATAATGAATCAAGAAAACAAGAACGAAAAATGTGTGGCTGTGGAGTAATCCTTTATACATAGTTTGAATTTTATACCACGAATATAGTGTTTGCACTTTACGGTTTGCGGTTACCTAAAAATTTAGATTTTCGCGCGGTTAACTAATCAACCATTCACTAACTCACTAATCACCAAACCATGGCAACTCCAATCCGCGATTTTATTACTCATCATTACCGTCACTTTAATTCAGCTGCATTAGTTGATGCCGCTAAAGGCTACGAAACACATTTAGCAGAAGGCGGAAAAATGATGATTACACTTGCCGGTGCCATGAGTACTGCCGAGTTGGGAATTTCATTAGCCGAAATGATTCGTCAGGATAAGGTGCAGATAATTTCCTGCACCGGTGCTAACCTTGAAGAGGATTTGATGAACCTGGTAGCGCACTCACACTACAAGCGCGTGCCTAATTACCGCGACCTTTCTCCGCAAGAAGAATGGGATTTGTTAGAGCAAGGTTTTAATCGTGTAACAGATACATGTATTCCCGAGGAAGAGGCGTTCCGCAGATTGCAGAAACATATTTATGAATTGTGGAAAGATGCAGACAACAAAGGCGAGCGTTTCTTGCCTCACGAGTTTATGTATAAAATGATTTTAAGTGGAGTGTTGCAGCAGTATTATGAAATTGACCCGAAGAACAGTTGGATGATTGCAGCCGCAGAAAAGAACCTTCCTATTATCTGTCCGGGCTGGGAGGATTCTACTATGGGAAATATTTTTGCTTCTTACTGCATTAAGGGAGAGTTAAAATCTACTACCATGAAAAGTGGTATCGATTATATGGTCTGGTTAAGCGACTGGTATCGCAAGAACAGCGGTGGCAAAGGCGTTGGCTTCTTCCAGATTGGCGGTGGTATTGCCGGTGATTTCCCTATTTGCGTTGTGCCGATGATGTATCAGGATTTGGGTTGGACAGATGTTCCTTTCTGGAGTTATTTCTGTCAGATTTCAGATTCAACAACTTCTTATGGTTCATACTCTGGTGCCGTGCCTAATGAAAAAATTACGTGGGGTAAGCTCGATATAAATACTCCAAAGTTTATTGTGGAGAGCGATGCTACGATTGTTGCTCCGTTGATATTTGCGTATTTGCTGAAATGGTAAACCAAAATTAGACGATGAGACGATTTGACGGTGTGACAATTAGAATACAAATGTCCGTTATCATTTTGTTATTGATGTCAAGCTGCAATCAGCAATCAACTAAACCTTCACAGGCTAAGGGTGAACTTGCTTTTCTTCTTCAATATAATAACCGGTTGCCTTCCGATGTTGGTTTCCTTACCAATCACATTATGGAAAGGAGGGTAGCCAATTTACTCAAAGAGAAATACGAGCCTTTTATTCAAAGCATTGGAGAGGAACATCCGTTAAGGGTGGACTCGGTTAAGCAGGTAGTTTTTGCGTTTTACGGAGATAATCAGGTGCATCAATCAATAACAGTTGATGTGGCTAACGATGCCATTTGGGTAAGTTATGGTAAACTGGCGAAGGATTCTGTTTCGGTGGCTGACCGCACCTCTTTAGAAAAACCGCTTTGATTACTTGTCGTCTTGTTTCTCCCGCTCCTGCATCTCGGGGTCAACAATAATGTTTTCCGGTTCTACTGATTCGATGTTCAGCTTGGCAGAGATAACGCGGAATGTTGTGCGCCTATTTTTCTGATGGTCTTCCTCACTGCACTTGGCACCGTTGCCGCAGTTGTTTGCCAGTTTGGTTTCACCGTAGCCTTTAGCTTGCAAAGTTTCGGCAGGAACACCTTTGCTGATTAAATAGTCAACCGCACTTTGCGCCCGGGCTTGCGATAGTTTTAAGTTATATGCATCACTACCCCGGCTATCGGTGTGAGAGCCGAGCTCAATTTTTAAATCGGGGTTTTCTTTAAAGAAGATGGTGATGGAATCAAGAACCAATTTCGACTCAGGACGGAGAGTTGCTTTGTCGTAATCGTAATAGATGTTAGGGATGACGAGCATTTTTTGAGTGAATATTTTCTCCAGTTCAATCTCTGTGTAAATACGAATGATGGTAGAGTCCTGATGGCGTTTACCCTTGGAAGTAACAAAAGAGTTGTTGCTGAAATAGCCGCCCTTGCTTGCGGTTACTTTATAATCGGTTTCTGCCTCCAGTTTAAAAACAAACTTACCCGCAGTATCGGTGGTTGCTGTAGCAATTACTTTATCATCGGTAGATTTCAATTCCACTTTTGCTTTTGGCAAACCCTTCAAGCCAAGGACTTTGCTATCGGGATTCTCGGGGTTTTCAAAATTCTTCTCCATTACTTTACCGCGAAGCACAAACAGGTTCATCCATTTTTCTTCAAACCGGTAAATATCATCGCCACCTTTGCCACCGATGCGGTTAGACGAGAGATAACCCGCATACAAAATAGTGTCGTCACCATTTGCCGGCTTGTATTTATCTATCCAGAAAGCAAAATCATCGGCACCGCTGTTGATGGGCGATTTTAAATTAACCGGGTCTTTATAACCGGACTTGGTTCGCGTGGCTTTAAAAACATCTAACCCGCCCATACCGGCTAAACCGTTGGAAGAGAAATACAGATTTCCTTTCTCATCCAACCACGGAAAGCGCTCGCTATAAGGCGTGTTGATGCTTCCGCCTAAGCTCTGCGGATTACCCCAACCAGTATCGTTTTTTGCAAGGATGTAAAGGTCGGTTTCGCCAAAACCGCCAACGGCATCGGCCGATACAAACAGGAACTTTCCATCTCTTGAAAGAAAAGGGTCGCGCACATTTACGGTGTCGGCAAAAGGGTCAATCTTTAATGGCTCCGTCCAGTGTTCGTTGTTGAACGCGCTGTAATAAATATGGTCGTATTGATTAGTCTTTTGTTCATCGGCAATGCAGCGGACAAAATACATTTCCTTAAAATCTGCACTGAACGTAACCGAACTTTCATGATAAGCAGTATTAATAGTTCCACCAAAGTTTACCGGTGAAGAAAACTTATCGCCCGTTTTATCTGCAATAAACAAATCTGTAAACTTGTCACCGGTCCATTCATCGTGGTTATTTCCTAAAGCTTGTTCGCGCGTAGAACTAAGAACGAATAGTTGTTTGAAGGGAACGAGTGTGTAATCGAGATTAGGAGTGTTGAGTGCTTCTAAATTGCGAACCTGTATGCGGGTGAAATTCTTTTTCCATTCTATGGCATCGCGACATTGGTTCATTTGCTTTCTTCCTTCAAAGCCACCACCTGCTATGCGCTGATATTGCTCGAACGATTTAAACGCCTCTTCATATTTCTCCTGCTGCTTTTGCATCATGCCCAACTGAAAGAGCGCTTGCTCACCGGCATTCAGTTCAATTGATTTTTTATACCATTTTTCGGCATTGGCATAGTCGTTAAACTTACGGTACGAGTCGCCTAACTGAAAGGCAATTTTCTGTTGCTTGATAGGGTCGCGCTCGGCATTAAATTCTTTTTGCAAAAACTCTACGCTCTGGTTATACCGGAAAAGCTCCCGCGCAGTTTTACCGTCTTTAACCTGAAAGGGAACTGTTTTGCAAGCCGCTATGAAAACGAAAAGGAGAAGAGAAAAATAGTTGCCGCGCTTAATCAATTAATTTCTGTTTCGGACGAAAGTAAAAAAAAGGTGAATAGCGAGAAGCGAATGGCGAGTAGTATGTAGTTATCTTCCCTCGGCAGGGTCCCGAGGCGGAGATCCTGCCGAGGAGAAAATCTCATGTAAGCTTGCACAACTCTGTTACAATGCTGCACAAGTCCATTGCAAGCCTACTCAACATCTTTGCAAGGATGCACAGGTCTGTTGCAACGCTGCATAACGGTTATGTAAGCTTGCATAACACCGTTACAAGCTTACCCTACTACATTGATGGCTTGCAAAACTCTATTGCAAGGTTGCACAATGCCCTTACAAGCCTGCAATGAAGTTGTGCATGCTTGCAAAGAGTTTCTGCGCAATAGAATAAATCCCGCACTGTAAAGCGCTGGATTTTTATCTTTCCCCGCAGGGTCTTTCGGCTTTGCGAAGACCCTGCGGTTTCACCAAAACCGCATTTGTATTCAATCTCCCTTCTAGAATCTAAAATCAAAAGTCAAAAATCTCCTTCACAGCTCGCCAACTTATTAAAACATTTCTTCGTCTATCAAATACTTTTATTCAATTTTGTGGCAATGAAAAAATACTTATTTCTTTCTTTCTCATTTCTCATTCTTCAACTCTCTTTTTCACAAACTCCTAAATACCGCGTGGTAAGTATACCTGTGGAGCGCAACACGCTTAATCTGCGTCAGCCTTGGGTTGGCGGTATGAACTCCCCGCAGTTTTCGCCTATAGATTTGAATGGCGATAACCTTAAAGATTTATTTGTGTTCGATAGAGTGGGAGATAAGGTGCTTACCTACATCAACAACGGCAGCGGCAACGATTCTACTTTCAACTACTCGCCAAAGTATGAGCAACTGTTCCCGAACATGCTTGGCTGGGCACTCATTCGCGATTACAATAACGATGGTGTGCCAGATATTTTTGCACATGGCAGTGCAGGCACTATGGTTTTTAAGGGAAAAATTGAAAGCAACCTATTAGTTTTTGATACGGTTAGTCCGCTGCTGCTATACACTGCCCCGCCTTATATGGTTAATATCTGGACAAGCATTTCTGACTTACCGGTGTTTACCGATGTAAATTTTGACGGAGATATTGATGTACTTTCCTATGGCATTATCGGCAGCACTATACAGTATTACGAAAACCAAACCATGGAACATGCCGGTGAAGGAAATCCGCATTTTGATGTAGACTCCTTTCAGTTTCTTGAAATTACTACTTGCTGGGGCAATGTGATACAAAGCAGTATCAGTAATTCAATTTTAATAAATCAAGGTGGTGCCTGTAAGGGAAATGACGGAATGGTTTCGCAGGCAAGCGGTGCGCGCCATGCCGGTAATGCTATTTTTAGTTTCGATGAAGGAAACGACCGCGATGTTGATTTGCTGAACGGTAACATCGGTTACGATAATCTTAGTTTTTTAAAGAATGGCGGAGACAGTTCTTACGCCAACATTACTCAATGGGATTCAATTTACCCGGTTTGCAACACACCTATACTTATGGCAACCTATCCGGCTGCCTTTGGTGCCGATGTAACTAACGATGGTTTAGAAGATATACTCATTTCGCCCAACGTTACTGCAGGCGGAATGGATATTAAAAATGTAAAGCTTTACAAAAATGCAAACAATCAAATCTGCAATTTTGAATATCAAAGCGATTCGTTTTTAGTGCACGATATGCTCGATTTCGGAACAGACTCTAAACCGGTGTTCTTTGATTTTAATGGCGATGGCTTGCAGGATATTATTGTAGGTAACTTCGGATATTTCCGTCCTTACCAAACGTATAAAGGAACGCTGGCTTATTACGAAAACACCGGCACTGCTACTCAGCCAAAATTTAAAATGCGCACCGAAGATTACAAAGGCAACGGTGGCACACCGTTCAGCGATTATTTATTGGTAGCACCACACCCCGCCTTTGGCGATTTAGATGGCGATGGCAAACAGGATATGCTAGTGGGCGAAATAAACGGCTATCTACATTTTTTTAAAAACACCGGTGGCACAATTGCAGCTTTCCCGGCCATGACCACACCGCAATATGATTCTATTGATGCCGGACAATTTAGCGCACCGTTTATTTACGATGTAAATGGCGATTCGCTTTTAGATATTCTGGTAGGTAAAAAGGATGGAAAGATTTCATACTTCTGGAATTTTGGAACCAAGACCAATCCGCAGTTTCATAAAGATTCGGTTAACGTAAGTTTTGGAAGTATAAACATAACCCAGTCCGGCTCTAACGAAGGTTATGCGGTGCCTTTTGTATTAAAGACAGGCACAGGTGTCTTAAAATTATTAATAGGAACTAATCGTGGAGCTATATTCAATTACGATATAAACCCGAACAACCTGCGCAGCGGTGCGTTTACGCTTAACGATGCCGATTTATTAAAGAGCGATGCTGGAACCCGTGCTACTATTTCGGTAGCCGATATTAATAACGATGGCTTGCTGGAATATTTAGTAGGTAACTCAAGAGGCGGTTTGCTGATGTATTCCGATTCAATGTGGGATCAAAGCACAGTCCTTTCAACGCCTCAGGTTTTGCCTGACCAAATGCAATTGAAAATCTATCCAAACCCGGCACGCAATTATTTTGTGTGCGCAATGGAAGGTGTTGATTTAAGTTCAGCAAAGGCAGAATTGTTCAACATTATTGGCGAAAGAATGAATGCACCGGTGAACCAAAACAGCAATAAAATTACCGTTGGCACAGCAGAACTAAGCAGTGGATTCTATGTGGTAAGAATTACTAATACCGGTAAAACCTATACAGGTAAAATTTTGGTAAACCCCTAAATCCACTTTAGGGGACTTAGGGGTGGTCCTCTTTAGCATCTCTCAATCACTACCGCACTTGCACCACCGCCACCGTTGCAGATACCTGCACAACCGTATTTACCATCCTTATGTTTTAACACAGAAAGCAGGGTAATAATAATACGCGCACCACTCGCTCCCACCGGATGCCCAAGGGCCACCGCACCGCCAAAGGCATTTACTTTTGCAGCATCTAAACCCAGCAGTTTAGTATTGGCCATAGTTACGTTGGCAAAGGCCTCGTTAATTTCAAAATAATCTACGCTCTTAATATCCAAACCTGCTTTAGCTAAAGCCTTAGGCATGGCAATAGAAGGCGAAGTAGTAAAATCATCCGGTGCCTGTTCGGCATCGCCATAACCGGTTAGCTTGGCAATTGGTTTCAGTCCCAGTTCCTTTACCTTCTTTCCGCTCATTAAAACCACCGCTGCAGCACCGTCATTTATTTTAGAAGCATTTACTGCCGTAACCGTTCCGTCTTTTCCAAAGGCTGGTTTCAAGGTTGCTACTTTATCGGCACGTAATTTTTTATACTCTTCATCTTCTTTTACAAAAGTCGATTCACCGCGTCCGGCTATTTCAACATCAAACAACTCATCGCTGAACCAGCCGTTCTTGTAAGCTTCACCGGCTCTGCGGTAGCTCTCTACAGCAAATGCATCCTGCTCCTCGCGCGTAAAGTTGAATTTTTTGGCGCACCGGTCGCCACTGCTGCCCATCATCTCTTTTGTATAAGGGTCTTGCAAAGCATCGCGAACAATACCATCCAGCAATTCGCCATTACCGTAACGGTAACCGTTTCTTCCGCTTGCCATCATGTAAGGCGCGTTGGTCATGCTTTCCATTCCACCGGCAACCACAATATGTTTATCGCCCAGCATAATTGATTGTGCGCCATAAATAATAGCCTTCATTCCGCTCGCACAAACTTTATTTACGGTTGTGCATGTTGCTCCCGCATGAACACCCGCAGCTAATGCTGCCTGCCGTGCCGGTGCCTGACCAGTGTTTGCCTGAATCACATTTCCCATTATAACTTCCTCCACATCGTTACCTGTAATGCCGGCACGCTCAATAGCTTTCTTAATGGTTTGCGCACCTAACTGCACGGCAGAAAGTTGCGACAATACACCACTCATACTTCCAATGGCTGTCCGTGCTACACTTACAATATATACTTCGTTCATAGTTTAAAATTTTGCGTGGCAAACCTACACGAATTTGCAAAAAAAGAAAATGATGTTTGGGTCCGTCTATGATACATCTCCTTATAATTGCGATATCGTCCGTGAGGAAACAATTGTTTGCATAGAACTTTTTATTTTGGCACAATAATTACATACAACAACAAACAACAACACATGAACAAAAACATTGTAACCATCATCACCTTAATGCTCTTCAGTATAGCCACATTTGCACAGCGCGAAAAAAATCAGATTGAACACACATGGTATAATCAGGAAAAGACCAGTAAGATTCAGGTTTACCTTGCCAAGGACGGAAAGTATTACGGCAAAATTGTATGGCTAGATAAACCAAATGATGAGAAGACCGGCAAACCAAAACTGGACAAAGAAAACCCGGATGAGAAACAACAATCAACACCGGTCATTGGTCTCTTGATTCTCCGTGGCTTTTCAATAGATGCTGAAGACAAAAACCTTTACACAGGTGGCACCGTTTACGACCCGAAGAACGGAAAAACATACTGCGGCAAACTAACTTATAAAGGAGCCACTCTCGACCTTCGCGGCTTTATTTGCAGTGCATCTTTCTTAGGCCGAACTTCTACCTGGACACTGGCGGAGTAAAACCCCTGAATCCCTTAAAGGGGACTTAATACAAAATACAAATCCGGCTTTGCCTTTCAAGTACTTTTAGGGGATTTGGGGGTTTGTCTTCTCTGTACGACACATTTACCATTGGTGTTATTAACGAATGAGTCAAATACTTCCTTATCGGCACCGGTGCAACTATTTTCATGGCTCAAATACTTTACTATGGTAAAACAATACGGACCTTCTGTTGCTTTGATATTATTTGCGATAATTATTGCCGTATGGGTAGTGGAAATTGTAATCGAACTAAGAGGCGAAAAACCGCAGAAACAGGTAGCGGTTGTAAGAGAAGAAGCCGTGTTTAAATACGGCATTAACCTCAACGACTTTAAGGTGCTCAATCACTTAGTAAAGCCGAATGAATTGTTTTCCGAAATTTTTTCGCAATACAATGTTACAGCCGGTGCCATCAATTACTTTGTAAGTAAGTCGGGCGAGGTTTTTAATTTGAAGAAGATAAAAGCCGGTAACTCGTTTACTGTACTGTGCGAGAAGAATGACTCGCTCATGATTCCGAAAATGCTGGTGTATGAAGAAAGCAAAGTGAACTATGTAGTGTTTAACCTCGATGATTCGCTTTACATGTACCGCGGACAAAGCTCGGTAGAGCGTAAACACCGCGAAGTAAGCGGGGTTATTCAATCATCGCTATACGCAACACTGGAGCAAAACAATATTGATCCTTCGCTTGCTGTGCGCATGTCAGAGATTTTTGCCTGGAGTGTCGACTTCTATAAAATTCAGAATGGTGACAAGTTCAAGATTATTTATGATGAAGATATGGTGAACGGCAGGAGCGTAGCTATTGGCGAAATAAGTGCCATAGTGTTCAACAGCGGTGGCAAAGACAACTATGCATTTTACTATTCAAAGGACAACGCTCACGAAGGCGACTACTACGATGAGAATGGAAACAGCATGAAGAAACAGTTTCTGAAGTCACCGGTTAAGTTTTCGCGTATCTCTTCGCGCTTTACCATAAAACGTTTCCATCCGGTTACCAAAATTTGGAAAGCGCATTTAGGCACCGACTATGCAGCGGCATACGGAACTCCTATTCTGGCTACGGCTGATGGGGTAATAGAGAACGCGCAGTTCAAAGTGTTTAACGGTAACTATGTAAAGATTCGCCACAACGGAGAATACAAAACGCAGTATCTGCACATGAGTAAAATTGCAAAAGGCATACGCCCCGGTGTAAGAGTAAGACAAGGCGAAGTGATTGGTTATGTAGGCAGCACCGGATTAGCAACCGGTCCGCACGTATGTTACCGCTTCTGGAAAGACGGTGCACAGGTTGACCCGCTGCATCAAAAGCTAACCTTTGCCGACCCGCTGCCCGCTAAGTATAAAACAGATTTTATGACTAAAACAAAGAACGTAAGTACCGGTTTAAATGCTATTACTTATACCGAACACAACATTGCTGTTCAAAAGCAAATGGCGGAAGACGAAGAAGAAGCCATCGGACAAAGCGAAGAACTGGTGAGGAAATTTTTCTAATTATGCAAACCCTAAGGGGTTCAAAAAAACTTTCGGGGTTGACCATTATTCAGGAACCGTTACGCCAATAATCACTCCGAAGTTTCCATCGGTTTGTATCCATTTCTTTTCAGGCAAATAAGTGCGCGATACAAAACCATCCAGATATAAAGCGTTTTTGCAACCCAGGTCTTTAAAGTATTTAGCAAAGTCGTAGAAGTTTATTTCCTCTTTACTCAGAGCAAAAACAATTTTGCCATCGGGTAAAATGCCTACACCATTTCTTATGTTTAAGTTCTTAGAGCCTTCCTTAAATTCAGCATGAATCTTACCGTCAATCACCAACATGGGCCCCGATTGTGTGGCGAAGGCAATGTTCTTATTCTCTTTAAAATCATTGCTCTTGCAGATTACTGCGTGTTTATCGAAGGCAATATAGAACACCCCATTAGGCTTTAAATAAAAATTACCGGTACCGGTAGCCTGGTTGAGGGCCGACAAGCGTTTGTTCTCCTCTATATACAGCCCGAGCGGAGCGTTGTTCTGCATATACATACCTCCGTTCATGGCAAACACCAGTGTTTTATGTTTACCGGCAAACTGGTTCTTTAAGTTAAGTATACTCTTATATATATCTCCCTTCTCATCTTTCCAGTAAAATTTAAGCTCCTGCGTTTTCGGGTTCACAGTATAGCTTAATATCCTGTTATCTGTTGCAGATTTCTCAGGAGTAAATGCAGAAAGTGCAGTAGTAAGCAACACTATCAATACATAATACGTCTTCTTCATTCTGTTTAGCATAGGCAAAGAGTAATATAGAATATTTTAAATTCACAACTTCATTAGCATTTATGAAGAAGTTTAACCCCACAGGTTCTGCCACTCAATTTCTTATCAGCATCATTGTTGTGCTGTCAGTGCTGTTTCCTTTTTTTTTAAAGGCACAAGTTGTCACGAATGGTTCATTAAACGGTTCCCCGGTAGGTAATAATGTGGTTATTAATGCAGCCGGTTGGACCGTTTGCGGTTTTTCTCCCGATTTATGTAACACTACTTTTGCATCCTATGTCACCGGTTCGCAAATTCCTTCTTCACCTTCACCGGATGGCGGAAACTGGCTGGGTTTAGCTGCTTTGGGTGAATGTGCGCAAACAACTATCACTGGCCTTACTCCCGGTAACACTTACACACTTTACTTTTGCGGTGCCTGTTTCGGTACCGGTACCTCTATTTATAACAGCGCTCCGGCAATGCCGCAGGTTTGTGTAGGAGCTACCTGTCAAACGTACTCCTTCCCTATGGGGCCTAACTGGAACTCACTCAGTCTTACTTTTACCGCCACCGCTGCTTCTATGGTGTTGCAGGCAAAAGCACCAACCGGAAACTACTACGCTTCGCTGGATGGCTTTAACCTAGTAGGACCATGCAGCACTCCGCAAATACCTATAGCCAACTTCAGCGCAAGCGATACTGATTTTTGCACCGGTACCTGTATTAGCTTTACAGATTTAAGCACCAACAATCCAACCACTTGGGCATGGACATTCCCCGGGGCAAATACAGCAACATCCTCCGCACAGAATCCAACCAACATCTGCTATAATACGGCAGGTACTTATACCGCTACACTTACCGCATCAAACGGTTTCGGTAGCAGCAACTTTTCGCGCACCATCAGGGTTTATGCACCGGCAGCAAGCATGGTCAACACCAGTATTTGCAGCGGTGACAGTGTCTTGATTAACGGAATTTACCGGAGTACAGCAGGTGCTTATCCCGATACTCTGCTTACCACTCATGGTTGTGATAGTATCATCACTACAAACCTTTCTCTATTGCCGGTTTCAACAAGTAATCAGAACATTTCTATCTGTACCGGTGATAGTGTTTTGATTAACGGTAACTACGAAAGCACAATAGGAACTTACAGTACAACCTATACTTCCGTAAACGGTTGTGACAGTGTTGCTACAACTAACCTTAGTGTGTTACCGGCTTCAACTAACAATCAAAACGTCACCATATGTTCTGATGACAGTGTTTTGATTAACGGTATTTACGAAAGCACAGCAGGAACTTACAGCGATACACTTACTTCGGCAAACGGGTGCGATAGCATCGTTGCGGTCAATCTTGCAGTTCTCCCAACTTCATCAAGCACACAAAACGTTTCTGTTTGCACCGGTGATAGTGTTTTAATAAACGGGAACTACGAAAGCACCGCGGGAACATACAGTAGCACATTCACTTCGGTAAACGGATGTGATAGTATTGCAACTACCAATCTTGCATTATTAGCTGCTTCATCAAGTACGCAGAATGCTTCTATCTGCAATGGCGACAGCGTATTAATTAACGGAAATTACGAAAGCACCGCGGGAACTTATACTGTAATCTATACCGCTTCCAACGGATGTGATAGTGTGGTTACAGTAAATCTTGCTGTTCTGTCAACATCATCAGCCATACAAAATATTTCCATCTGCACGGGTGATAGTGTTTTAATAAACGGCAACTACGAAAGCACCGCGGGAACTTACAGTAGCACATTTACTTCGGTAAACGGATGTGACAGTATTTCTACCACTACTCTTTCTGTAATATCTGTATCCGCAATAAACCTTGGCTATGACACTACTTTGTGTGTAGGCGAAACCCTTCTGCTGAATGTTGCCACGCCAAACGCAAGTTATCTCTGGCAGGATAATTCAACTAACGCGGATTATACGGTAACTCAGCAGGGGATGTATTGGGCACAAGTTGATGTGAGCAATTGCAGCAAGGCAGATACTATTCAGGTAGATTATGAAACCACCAACTGCAACTGTTTCCTGTTTGCTCCCAATGTGTTTACTCCTAACAATGATGGAAACAATGACCGGTTCAATGCCTTTGCCAATTGCACCATCTTTGATATTCACATAACCATATTCAACCGCTGGGGCGAAAAAGTTTTCGATACCTATAACGAAAATGGTTGGGACGGCACCTATCAGGGTCATACAGCACCGGCAGGTGTTTATGTTTATCGTATTACGTACCGCTTGTCTAGGAGTAATTTCACCAATATCCACGGAACCGTTACCCTCATTCGGTAAAAAATTATTTTCTCCTTTTGTCCAATTCCCGAAACCTCAATCGTTATGAAGGTGTAATTCATTTTTATAACTGTTAAAACAAAAAACATGACGTCAAAAGAAAACGCTCTTAATTGGTTTGAAATATCTGTAGCAGCTATTGCCTATTGGCATACACATAAAAGCAATACTTCCGAAAAATGGGAGAACATATTGCAACTCTACAATAAACTGCTGCAAATGGAATACTCACCTATAGCAGCACTAAACAGAACGTATGCACTGGCAAAGGCAAATGGGAGAGAAGAAGCAATCAAAGAAGCCGAAAAACTGAACCTGAATGACAATCATTTATATCATTCGCTCTTAGCTAATCTCTATGAAGGGAAAAATAAGGATAAATCATTGCAACATTTGCAGACTACTTTGTCATTGGCTAAAACAGTAACTGATAAAATTCTTACTAAGAAGAAAATAGAGGAGTTGATATAAACGGGAAATTATTTTAAACTAAACTCTCGCGAGTGTATTCCACCACCATCAACAGTTTGAGCGCAAACCATTCGTTGTGCTGTTCAATTTCCTGTTTGGCGAGTTCGTGCATTTCTTTTTCGAAGAGAACAAAATCGTGTCCGTAGTTCTCTAATATATGTATCACTTCGGGTACCGGTCGCATTTCGAATAATTCTTTTTCGGTCGGTAGTCTTTCGCAGATAGCTAACTGTTTCAAATTGCCTTCTGTTAGATATTCCGATTCACGTATGCCTTTGGGTAGTTCTTTAACATCCATAACTTAGATAGTGAACTTTACCCCGGTGTAATTCTTTGGACTTATCTTGCGCAATTCGGTTTTTATTTCTTTACTAACATCAAGATTGGAAATGAACTCGTGAATTGATTGTTTGGTAATGCCACCGGTACCACGCGTGAGTTCTTTTAGCTTCTCGTAAGGTTTAGAATAACCTTCTCTTCTTAAAACTGTTTGAATAGCTTCTGCCACAACCGCCCAGTTCTTTTCTAAATCGTTGTTGAGTGCATCTTCGTTCAGTAATAACTTTGAAAAACCCTTTTCAATAGAAGAAAAAGAAATCATTGTATGTGCTACCGGAACTCCTACATTTCTGAGAACGGTTGAGTCAGTTAAATCTCTTTGCAAACGGGAGATGGGAAGTTTGGCAGAAAGATGTTCAAATAGTGCGTTAGCAATACCGAGGTTTCCTTCTGCATTTTCAAAATCAATCGGGTTTACTTTATGCGGCATGGCAGATGAACCTACTTCATTCTTATTTACCTTCTGCTTAAAATATTCCATCGAAATGTAAGTCCACACATCGCGGCATAAATCAATTAAGATTGTGTTGATGCGCTTCATCGCATCAAAGTGTGCGGCAAGATTATCGTAGTGTTCTATTTGCGTAGTGTGTTTGCTTCTCTTCAAACGCAATTTTCTTTCTGTAAAGTCATTGGCAAATTCAGTCCACCCGATATTAGGGTAGGCAACCTGGTGAGCATTTAAGTTACCGGTAGCTCCGCCAAACTTTGCACTGTAATGTACTTGGTCGAACAGATGCAGTTGTTCTTTCAGTCGCTCAACAAAAACAAAAATCTCTTTTCCTAAAAGAGTTGGCGATGCAGGTTGACCGTGTGTATGAGCCAGCATTGGAATGTCTTTCCAGTCTTTAGCAAGTTTTTCAAGCTGTGCAATTAATCTTTTAATAGCAGGGAGATAAACCTGTTCGTTTGCATCTTTAAAGGAAAGAGGAATGGAAGTGTTGTTAATGTCTTGCGATGTTAACCCAAAGTGGATGAACTCTATCCATTTATCTAGACCGAGTGCATCAAACTTTTCCTTCAGAAAATATTCAACAGCTTTCACATCATGGTTAGTTACTTTCTCCGTTTCTTTAATAGTCTTTGCATCGGCTTCTGAAAAATTTTTCAGTAAATCTCTGAGCGATGGAAAATGCTTTACCGGAAAGTCAGCCAACTGCGGCAGAGGAATTTCGCAGAGTGAAATGAAGTATTCAACCTCTACATGCACGCGGTATTTTATCAAAGCATATTCTGAAAAATAGTCGGCAAGTTGTTCTGTTTTGTTCCGGTAGCGTCCGTCAATAGGAGAGATGGCAGTGAGTGAATTCAATTTCATCAACGGTGAATTTTTGCGCTAAGATAATTCTTCTGTCGTATCTCTGTCTGATTCAAAAAACAAAATGAAGTTGGTAACGTAATAAAGGGGTGTTTGTTGGTTTGATTCCAAAAACATTTATTTGCGCCTCATTAAAAAATAAGCATGAGCAAAAACCTCATCATCGTTGAGTCCCCTGCAAAGGCAAAGACCATCAATAAATTTCTTGGTAGTGATTATGTGGTTACTTCATGTTACGGTCACATCCGCGACTTACCGGATAGCGGTTTGAATATAGATATAGAGAATGGATTTGAGCCGAACTATGTAGTAAGTGAAGACAAAGAGAAAGTAATTAAGGAGTTAAAGAAACTGGCGAAAGGCGCGACAGAGATTTTCTTGGCAACGGATGAGGACCGCGAGGGAGAAGCCATTTCGTGGCACTTGTGTGATGTGTTGAAACTGAACCCGAAGAAGGCAAAACGCATTACATATACAGAGGTAACTAAAGAAGCGATACTTGAAGCAGTTGCCAATCCGCGCACTATTAATATGGATTTGGTAAACGCACAACAGGCGCGCAGAGTGCTTGACCGGTTAGTGGGTTATGAAATCTCTCCGGTGTTGTGGAAGAAAGTAAAGCCGTCTCTTTCTGCGGGAAGAGTTCAATCGGTTGCTGTTCGTTTGATAGTTGAAAGGGAAAGAGAGATTCGCGGGTTTACTCCTGTGGCTTCGTTTAAAGTTGTTGCTTTCTTTTTTGTTACAGATGCAAGCGGAAAGAAGTCGGTATTCAAAGCAGAGCGCTCAAGTAACTTCAAAACAGAAAAGGATGCAGAGAAATTTCTGAAAGAAGTTTCGAATGCAGAATTTAAAGTAAGTGCTATTGAAAAGAAACCGGGCAAGCGTTCACCAGCTGCTCCCTTTACTACTTCTACATTGCAACAAGAAGCTTCACGCAAAATAGGTATGTCGGTTTCAAACACTATGCGTGTTGCGCAGCGCTTGTATGAGAACGGGCACATTACTTATATGAGAACGGACTCTACCAACCTTTCGGAAACTGCACACAAAGCCTTATCGAAAGAGATTAAGAGCAGATATGGGAAAGAGTTTTATGAACAGCGCACTTATGCAACCAAGACTGCCGGTGCACAAGAAGCCCACGAAGCTATCCGTCCTTCGCATATGGAAAACGCAACCGTTGAAGCTGAACCGGATGAGCAAAGACTATACGATTTGATTTGGAAGCGCACTATTGCTTCGCAAATGGCAGATGCACAGATTGAAAAGACGGTTATTGATATTGTAAACAACAATAACAAAGAAACATTACAGGCAAAAGCAGAAGTTATTTTGTTTGAAGGTTTCCTGAAGGTATATAATGAAGGAGTAGATGAAGATGCTGATTTAGATGAAGAAGCAGAAGCATTGATTCCACCGGTGAAAGAAGGACAGGTGCTGGAGTTAAAGGAATTGATTGCTACCGAAAAATTCACAAAAGCTTCTGCAAGATATACCGAAGCAAGTTTGGTGAAGAAGTTAGAGGAGTTGGGTATTGGCCGACCGTCTACTTATGCGCCAACCATTTCTACCGTGCAAAAAAGAGGTTATGTAGTTAAAGAAGCTCGCGATGGTGTAGAGCGCAAATACAAAGTAATCGTTTTGAAAGGCGGCAAGATTGAAGGAGAAACTAAAACAGAAATCACCGGGGCAGAGAAAAATAAATTATTTCCTACCGATATCGGTTTGCTTGTGACAGACTTTCTCGTGGCAAACTTCCCGAACATTCTCGACTATAACTTTACGGCTGATGTTGAACTTCAGTTTGATAAAGTAGCCGAAGGCAAAAAGGTTTGGAACAAAATGATTGGCGATTTCTACAAGCCATTCCATAAGACAGTTGAAACAACAACGAAGGATGCGGAGCGCGTATCCGGTGAGCGGTTATTGGGAACTGACCCTGCTTCGGGTGAACCATTGATTGTTCGAATGGGTAAGTTTGGTCCGATGGCGCAGATTGGAAAGGCTGATGAGGAAACCGGTAAGAAAGCACGCTTTGCAAAAATGCGTGCTACGCAATCGCTGGAGACTATCACGTTTGAAGAAGCCATTGAGCTTTTCAAACTTCCCCGCACTCTCGGACAATTGAACGATAAAGATGTAAAGGCAAGCATTGGTCGCTTTGGTCCTTACATTCAAAACGACAAGTTGTTTGTTTCTATTCCTAAAGACAAAGACCCTTATACGATTAATTTAGAGGACGCGCTCACACTCATTCGTGAGAAAGCCGAGAAGGATGCTGCGAAACTGATTCTTAATTTCGAAGCAGAAGGTATTCAGGTTTTGAACGGAAGATACGGCCCTTATATAAAGAGGGAAAAAGACAATTATAAAATACCGAAAGATAAAACTGCCGAACTGCTTACTATTGAAGAAATACAAACGATAATAGCAGAGCAGGGTCCCACCAACAAAGGCAAGAAGAAGTGGGGCGGACGGAAAAAGAAAGAATGACAAACGAACGTGAAATAAATGCGCTGATTAAACTGCTGGATGATAACGACCAGGAAGTCTTCCGCCACGTTCACGATAAGTTAATGAGTTTCGGTATTGAGGTGGTTCCAACTTTGGAAGAAGCATGGACAGCAGATTTAACTCCTACTACACACGAACGCCTCGAAGAAATTATTCACGGCATTCAGTTCGATTCTTTAGTAAAGGAATTCAAGTTGTGGTTGAGCAAAGAATCTCCCGATTTGCTCACCGGTTCATTTTTAATCAGCAAATACTTTTATCCCGATGCCAATATGGATGATGTGCGCATTCGGTTGCAGAAGATACGCCAAAGCATCTGGCTGGAGTTAAACTACAATCAGACTCCGCTGGAGCAGGTGCAGATATTCAATCAGGTTTTTTACAACTATCACAATTTTAAAGGGCAGCAGGTTTCGTCTGATTATTTCGATTACTGCATTAACCATGTGTTAGAGAACCGGAAGGGCTGCTCGATGAGTGTAGGTATTATCTATCAAATTCTTGCCAACGATTTGAACCTGCCGGTGTATGGTGTTACGCTGATGCGTCATTACATTCTAGCCTTCTGTAAGAAAACCATTTTCGATTTCAACACCGAGCTATACTTAGAGCGCGAAGTAATGTTCTACATCAACCCCATCAACAAAGGCTCTATCTTCTCGCGCAACGAGATAAAGGATTACATCAACAAATTAGATGCCGAGCAGTTGGATGAATTCTTTATTCCTTCTGATAACCTGAGCATCCTCAAAGAACAACTCCGTTACCTGATTGATATTGCCGAAGAGAAAAAAGAAAAAGAGCGAGTAGATGAATTGAGTTATCTACTTAAACTTTTTTAGTAGCGTGCAATAAATACGCCTTAATAAACTCATCTAACTCTCCATCCAGCACCGGTTGAATATTTCCGGTTTCGTAACCCGAGCGGTTGTCTTTAATTAGTTTGTAAGGATGCAGTACATAATTGCGAATCTGCGAGCCCCATTCATTTTTCATCTTGGTTCCTTCAATCTTATCGCGGGCTTCGTTACGCTTTTGCACTTCTATTTCGTAAAGTTTCGATTTCAGCATTTTTAAAGCAAGGTCCCGGTTTTCGTGCTGCGAACGTGTAATCTGACAGCTTACTACTAAACCGGTTGGCAAGTGTTTTACCCGCACGGCAGTTTCTACTTTGTTTACATTCTGCCCGCCTGCACCGCTGGCGCGGAAGGTTGCCCACTCCATTTCGCTGGCAGGAATATTTATTTCAATGGTATCATCTGCCATGGGATAAACAAACACCGATGCAAACGAAGTATGCCGCTTGCCGTTGCTGTCGAAAGGAGAGATGCGCACTAAGCGGTGCACACCGTTTTCGCCTTTTAAGTGACCGTAAACAAATTCACCGTCAATTTCAAGTGACACCGATTTTATTCCCGCTACTTCGCCATCGGTTCTGTCTACTTCTTTGATTTTAAACCCGTGGTTTTCTGCCCACATTACATACATACGCATGAGCATACTCGCCCAGTCGCAACTTTCGGTTCCACCGGCACCGGCATTTATTTCGAGCACAGCGCACAATTGGTCTTCGGGTTGGTTCAGCGTGGTGCGAAACTCCAAATCATCAGCGGCAGCAAGAGCCTGGTTATAGGCTTCTTTCAATTCAGCATCAGTGGCTTCACCGGCTTCGTAAAACTCGCGGATAACGGTTACGTCCTCAACGGCTTTCCAGGCATTGTCGAAACTATTCACCCAAAACTTGTTGAGCTTAATCTCTTTCAGAATTTCCTCGGCCTTCTTTGGATTGTTCCAGAAATCGGGGTGGGTGGTGTTGTTCTCGTCCTGCCCGATTTTTAATTTGCGGTTATCGTAGTCAAAGATACCGCCTCAGAGCATCGAGACGGTTCCTGGTTTCATTAATATTTTCGGTAGTCATTTCCTTGTTATTTAGGCGCGAATATAGGAGAAGTTGGTAGTTGTCAACTTTATTAAATTAAGGCTTTCTGTAGTATTCATTTATATTATAATTAATGTTATGTATAGTAATGTATTGCAATAAAAGGGAGCATCAACTCCCCTTTATTATATTGCTAATCTGCTGTATACAACTCTACCTGTTTCAATGTTCTGGTAATTTGAGCATCGTTCGGGTCTATTTCTTTTGCCTTTTCTAAATATGGCTTTGCTTTTAAATAAAGTTCTCTTCGTTGTTTTTTTAATTCGTCATACTTCTTAATGTCGGCTGATGTGTTGCCTAACTTGTTCATTTCCTCAACCATTAGGTTGGCTTTGTTTACATACAAGGCTCCGAGGTTGTTCCATGGCTTAATGTTCTTTGGATTTATTTCTGCTGCTTTGGTATAGTAATACACCACGCTGTCCTCGTTGCCGATTTTTTCGTAGGCTAATCCTTTAATAAATAAGGCTCCATCATTGTTTGGTTCTACATCTAACAGATTGTTTACGTAAGCTAAAGCTTCGGGGTATTGTGCTCCTTCTAAGTAAACGTTTATCTTTTCTACTAACAGGTTTGCGTCTTTAGGGTATTTAGCTAAGCCTTCGGTTACAATTGCTTTTGATTCTTCTGCTTTGCCAGATTTTTTTAGGGCTACTGCATAACTGCGGTAGGCAATTGCATCAGGTGCAACTGCTAACCAGTCTTTGTATACGTTTATTGCTCCGGGTAAATCGTTGGCGTTTTCGGCACAGATGGCTGCATTTTTTAAGGCTACTGCCAGTTCTATGTTTGCCTTCTGTCCTTTTCCTTCAATGATGGCATTTATATCTTTGATGGCGTAGAAATACTGGAATGCCTGTGCGTAGTTTTTAGTTTGATAGTTGTCTACTGCAGTATTAAAGGTGTTGGTTGCCAGTGGCATTAGGTATTTGAATACTTCTTCCCAGTCTTTAAACTTAGGGTCGTTTAACTCATATAATTTTTTGAATGCTTTGATGGCTTCGAAAACGGCAGTTCCGTATTTTGGGCTTAGAGTTTTATCCTGTGCTATCAATGTGTAAAGTTGGCCACGATAGAACCAGGTTTTAGATTTTACTACGGTAGCATCGTTTACAGCTGCTTCATCGGTGCATTTGATTCCTCGCTCAAGGTCTTCGGGTCCTCCACCGCTGTTGTAGGTGTTCATGGCGTTCCAGGTGCAGATGTTGTTGCCGTCTTGTGCAAAGGTGAAACCTGCTGTTGCAACTAAAAAAGTGATTAGGGTAAGTCTTTTCATTTCGTTGTTGGTTTGATTTTTATGATTTGAAAATATGAAAATTCGGAAATTAGATAATGAAATGTAAAATCATGCCTGATTTAAGTTTCTTCATTCCCTAATTTCCGAATTAGCAAATTATCACATTTACTATTCTGTTTCTTCTGCTTTGCCTAACTCTCCATCTTCTTCGGCATTGTAGTTTAGTTTGCCGTTTTCGATTTTAGCTACTGCGGCAATCTGGTCTTTTGCATCGAGGCGAATTAAGCGAACGCCTTGTGCTGCACGACCCATTACGCGCAATTGCTCAACTGCCATACGTATTGCAATACCGCTTTTATTGATAATCATAACATGGTCGTTATCAGTAACGTTAAGTATGGCTATCAGGTAACCGGTTTTATCGGTAATGTTCAGAGTTTTAACGCCCTTTCCGCCCCGGTTGGTGATGCGATAAATTTCCTCGCCTGTTTCAGGGTCGTTTAAATAAGAGCGTTTGCCGTAGCCTTTTTGCGAAAGAACCATGATGGTTTCGTTCTTGTTTTCGGTGTTTACGGTAATCATTCCAATAATCTCGTCTGTATCGGCATCGAGGGTTACGCCTCTTACACCTACTGAATTTCTTCCCACCGCACGAACTTTTTGTTCGTTAAAGCGGATAGCTTTGCCGGCTTTGGTAGCAATTACTATTTCGCTGTTGCCGTTGGTTAAACTTACCTGAACCAGCTCATCTCCTTCGCGGATTTCGATGGCGTTTACACCGCCTTGGCGAACATTGCTGTAAGCACGAAGGGTTGTTTTCTTGATAGTTCCCTGTTTGGTGCAGAAGATAATGTTGTTGGTATCGAGGTATTCATCTACATTCAGGTTCTGAACTGGGATGTAAGCCATAATCTTGTCTTCTTTAGGAATGCTAATCATGTTTTGAATAGCGCGGCCTTTGCCGGTCTTCTCTCCTTCCGGAATTTCGTAAACCTTGAGCCAGAAACATCTTCCTAATTGAGTAAAGAAGAGAATGTAGTTGTGGTTAGTGGCGAGGAACATGTGTTCGATAAAGTCCTCATCGCGCGTGTTGCTGCCCTTGCTGCCGCGTCCGCCACGGTTTTGGGTTTTGTAATCGGCAGATGGGGTTCTTTTAATATAGCCCATGTGCGAAATGGTTACTACTACCTCATCGTTGGCAATGAGGTCTTCCATATTGAAGTCGCCTGCCGCATATTCGATGTTGGTTCTGCGCTCATCGCCATATTTTTCGCGAACTTCGAGTGTTTCGTTTTTAATAATCTCCATGCGCAAAGGCTCTTCGGCCAATACTCTGGTTAACCATTCGATTGTTTTTTGCAACTCGTTGTATTCTTCGCGAATCTTATCTCTTTCGAGACCTGTTAAACGCGATAAACGCATTTCGAGGATCGCTTTTGCCTGAATTTCGGATAAGCCGAAGTTGGCAATTAAGCCTGCTTTGGCAATATCGCTATCGGCAGAAGCGCGGATGAGTTTAATAACTTCGTCTAAGTGGTCGAGGGCGATTAGTAAGCCTTCTAATATGTGTGCGCGTTCTTGTGCTTTGCGCAATTCCCATTGGCTTCTTCTTATTACTACTTCCTGACGGAATTCTACAAAGTAACGGATGAAATCCTTAAGGTTTAGAATCTTAGGAATGCCGTTAACGATGGCTACATTGTTTACCCCGAAAGAAGTTTGTAGGGATGTTAAAGCAAAAAGCTGATTTAAGACTACATTGCTGATGGCTTCTTTCTTCAACTCGATAACCATACGGATACCGTTACGGTCGGACTCATCGCGAACTTCGCTTATTCCTTCTATCTTCTTTTCATCGCCAAGTTCAGCTATCTTTTTAATCAAATCGCTCTTTACTACCTGGTAGGGAACTTCGGAAATGATAATCCATTCGCGACCATTGTCCTGCACTTCTATTTCGGCTTTACCGCGAAGAACTACTCTCCCACGCCCGGTCATAAATGCCTGACGAACGCCATCGTAACCGTAGATTGTTCCGCCTGTTGGAAAGTCCGGAGCCTTGATGACTGTCATTAACTCTTCTATCGTTACATCCTTATTATCAATGTATTTGATAATTCCATCAACAACCTCGGTTAGGTTATGGGGAAGCATGTTTGTTGCCATACCTACGGCAATTCCGCTGGCTCCGTTTACCAAAAGGTTAGGGATTTTTGAAGGCAGAACGGTTGGCTCCTCTAACGAGTCGTCAAAGTTAAGGCGCATGTCTACGGTTTCCTTTTCAATGTCGCCAAGCATGTCTTCTGCAATTTTGCGAAAACGGGCTTCGGTGTAACGCATTGCTGCCGGTGGATCGTCATCTATAGAACCGAAGTTACCTTGTCCATCTACTAAGGGATAACGCAAACTCCAGTCTTGTGCCATACGAACCATAGCATCATAAACCGAACTATCACCGTGCGGGTGATATTTACCGAGCACCTCTCCCACTATTCTCGCGCTCTTTTTGTGCGGCTTGGTAGGGCTGAGTCCGAGCTCGTTCATGGCATACAATACTCTGCGGTGAACTGGCTTTAAGCCATCGCGCACATCAGGTATAGCGCGCGAAACGATTACGCTCATTGAGTAATCAATGTAAGCGGTTTTCATTTCTTCCTCTATATTAATAGGAATAATGCGGGGCAAATTGCGAAGGTTTTGGTCTTGTCCGCCTGTATTTTCGTTGGGCGGTGTTGGTGGATTGAGTTCGTCAGCCATGGTAGATTTTGGATTTTGGATTTTAGATTTTAGATTGAAAAGGCTTGCCTTTTAAGCGGCTGTTTATTCTTCAATTTTTAGTCTTAAATCTTAAATTTCGTATTAGCTTAATTTTAAGCGCACGAATATAGGTTTTCGACACCCCCTTTACAAAGTATATAGAAGGGATTTTTCCACATTTTAATCACCAATTTTGTGCTTAGCGTGGTGTGTTGTATAGTAGCAGAGAAAGATATTGGTGATTAAACTGTGGGATGGTGTTTCTCGCGGAGTTTGCGGAGGCGCGGGAGATGTTTTGGATTTTAGATTATAGAAGTGGGATTTGGAGATTCCATCGTTGCTGTTTTTGTTTCCAGCGATGCGGTTCGCGATTCCACCGCCCGCGTTTTCGTTTCCACCGATGGGGTTAGCGATTCCACCGCTGGCATTTTCGTTTCCACCGGTGGGGTTCGCGATTCCACCGCTGGCATTTTCGTTTCCACCGGTGGGGTTCGCGATTCCACCGCCCGCGTTTTCGTTTCCACCGATGGGGTTCGCGATTCCACCGTTCGCATTTTCGTTTCCACCGATGGGATTCGCGATTCCACCGCTGTCGTTCGCGATTCCACCGATGGGGTTCGCGATTCCACCGCTGAAAATAATTTGCTGATTTTCAAGGGGTTTTGTTTTGGATGAAAATTTTTTATGCCAAAACGTGTGGAATTTTTAAGTGCCGGCATCTTAAGATTATTACATAACAAAAAACAAATTTTATGAACAGAAAAGACACCAACCGCGTGAACATGATTGACACTACTACCCACTACTGCGACCTGAATGTGGCCGCTACAGCCGGAATTACTGCTTTTGCAATTAAGCTGGCAGATGTGAAGGCTAAGATGGTTTTGATTAACGGACTGAACCAAGTTGTTACCGGAACAACTACAGGGGTAACACTAGACACTAATCTGCTGCGCAAAACAATGACGGATTATGCCTTGAAATGCGCCAACGCAACTTTGGGTTATGCTAATTCGGTTAATAATAATACGCTTAAGGCGCTTGTGAATTATACAAGGCCTAAGCTGGATAAAATTAGTAAAGAAGATGTGGATGATGTTTGCCAAACTATTCATGATGCTGCGGATGATAATTTTGCAGGTGCTGCGCCTTATGGTATTGTGGCTACTGATGTAACGGATTTGCAAACAGCGATTAATTTGTACCGATCGGCTACGCAGAACCCGAGACAGGCAATAATAAGCAAGAGCCAGGCGGTTGAACAAAGCTCAAGAATGGTGCGCGAGGTGATTGATGATTTACTGGAAGGGCAACTGGATGTGATGGTGAATACTTTAGAGATTACGAATGTGAATTTCTGCAAGGGTTATGAGCAGGCTAGAATTATTATTGACCTGGGCAGTACTACTGCGAAGGTGCGCGGTGAGGTGCGGGATGAAAATACTGCGCCATTAAAAAATGTTGTGTTTACGATTTATGAAACCGGTACGCTCACGAAAATTGGCGAAGCTGAAACGGATGTGAAAGGGAATTTTGGTATTGCACAGTTGCCAAGTGGTGATTTTGATTTTAAATGGGAGAAGGGTGGATACTCACCGGTGACTGAAACGAATGTGCATATAGGACCGGGGAAGGAGTTGAAGCGGAAAATTGTGATGCATGCTTTGGTGGTAGTGGAGGGGGATTTGATGATGATGCTGATTGCGAATATTAATTTGCAGGGGAATGGAATTGAGCCGACTTCTGTGATAACTCTTGAGGCGGTGAACAGCACTATGCGGTTTTATAGTTCTAATTCTCCTGCCGGTTTGCCGGGTGGGCAGTTTGTAGATGTGCAGGCGGGACAGAGTGTGACGCATACGGTGCAGGAGTTTATGAATCTTGTTGGAAACGGGCAGTATAGTAATGTGCAGAATGTGGGTGGGGTGATGGGGCATTGGAGAGTAACGGTGGAAATCTGATTTGATGATGGAATAGGAGCCGCGCGGTAGCGCGGCTTTTTTTTTGCCTCATCCTGTCGCGCTTTGCTTGACGTCCTTCTCCATTTGGCAGGGATGCACCCAAACAACAGCCAGAAAATAAAAAGCCTACCGAAATTGTGCGAGAGGCTTTTTATTTAGAGGGGTAATGAGACTATAAAAAGTTCACTGGCTTAATTCCTTTTTTACCGGCTACATCAATCAGTTTAAAGCCAAGTGATACTTCATGTGTCATTAAACCTCTGGTAGTGCGCGCGAGTTTCGAAATACCAAAATCGTAGCTGTAATTAAGGAAGAAATATTTGTGCTCGTAGCCTACTTGTGCTACAATGGCATCTCTTTCCTTAAACCAGGTACCAACTACTAACTTGCCTTTTTGCTCAAACTTGTAGGCCATCAACAAACCACCGGAGAACTGCTTAAATGGCCCTTGAAGGTTATACAAAACCACCGGAGTGAAGTCCATTTTTTTACCAATTATTTTAACTCCTGCCTGAAAGTTAAAATGGGCAGGCAATGTTCCTCTTCCTTTTGTGAGAGTAAGGTTAGGTTGGTTTACATGATAACCGGCAAGCCCGGCAAACGCCTGCACTTTTCCGCTCTCCGGTGTAAAGTACCACATAAAACCAAGCCCTACATCCGGTGCGCCTTTGCTAGGGTAAAGATCTTCGCCAGTTGGGTTCAAAGCATTATAACTGCCATTCTGAAATTGCTCATCGAAGGTTTGATGAGTAGGGTCAATTGAACAACGGTAGTAGCCAAAATTTAACGCCACGTGTAAAGCGTGTGCTGCATTCAGTTTTAATCCGTAGCCAATAGAAAGCGTAGCATTTACCCGGTTAAAGCCGCCAGATTTGTCATCGGTTACATTAACACCGAAATCTAATCGTGAACGTCCTTCAACTTTACGAGTGCTATCATTTTTTGCTCCACCGGTTTTTAAAAACAACGGGTACATTAACGATACCGCATAGGTTGAATAACCCTTGTCGATACTCGCCCACTGGTTGCGGTAATTCAGGTTTATTCTGAAATCGTTGGTCAATCCCATCATTGCCGGATTTAGCGATAACTGATTGCTAAGCGGTTGCGAGAAGCGGGTATCCTGTGCGCCTACAGAAAAAGATAAGAGCAAACCGATGATGAAGCTCAGTGTGATTTTATTTATGTTTTTCATATTTCTTAGTTTATAGAACTTTTAGAATTGATTCTGTTTCGTTTTTTATTTAACCAGATTAACTAAACCTTTCGCATCTACCTTAGTTCCATTATTCAGCACTCCGGTAACTTTCCAAACATAGGCATCGGGTGGTGTATCGTCACCGGATAGCCTGCTGTTACCATCCCATCCTTCGGCAATGTTCTTAGTAAGGAATAGTAGTTCGCCATACCGGTTGTAAATAGAAAACTCAAACGTTAGGAAGCCTCCTCCCCTCACATACAATACATCGTTGTGTCCGTTTCCGTCTGGTGTAAATGTTGAAGGAATCCAGTAAGGCACTTCGAAATCAATTACTGTAATAAGCACAGTATCTGTGTTTTGGCAACCGAATAAATCGGTTACGATTAATACATAATTGGTAGTGCTGTCAGGACTTGCCACCGGGTTAAACAAGTTGGCGTTGCTCAATCCTGTAGTTGGTGTCCAGTAATATTGCAAGCCACCAGTTCCAATTAATTGTATTGATGCGCCTTGCGAAATGGTATCATCCACTCCTGCATTTGCACTCGGCAATGCGTGAACGGTGATGGTTACGTTATCCGTTATTGGGTCGCAGCCTACTGTATCAGTTACTACCAATGTGTAAGTAGTGGTTTGAGTTGGACTTGCAATCGGGTTGCTTGTTGTTACATCGTTAAGCCCATTTGCAGGAGCCCATTTGTAGAACTGCCCTTCAATAAATCCGGCACCAATCTGCACGCTATCGTTCAAACAAATTTCTACATCCGGTCCGGCATCGGCACTAAGCGGGTCAAGCATGGTGATAGTTACAAAGTCTGAATTTTGGCAACCGGTTCCTGCTGCTGTTACAGTTACGCTATAAGTTGTAACCGAAGCTGTAGGGCTTGCAATAGGATTTTGTGAAAACGGATTGTTAAGCGTGTTGGATGGGAACCAGTTGTAAGTATTGCCTGCTGTGGTTGAGTCGCTGCCCAATACTACATCGCGGTTAGCGCAGATTGTAGTATCTGCACCTGCTTCTGCATAAGGTAACGGATTGACATTAATGGTTTGGGTAGATGTTTGCGTACAGTTAGCATCAGAAATAGTGAACGTAACCGTTTTGGTTCCTGACGAATTGTATAAGACTCCGCTTGGGTTTTCAGATACCGAAGTAGATGGTGTGGCATCTGTTCCCAAATCCCAATCAAAAGACCAGTTACCACCCGATGTTCCGGTATTGGTAAAGTTAATTGGTGTACGAGCACATTGCGGTGCGGTGGATGTAAACGTAGCAGTAGGCGTTTGATAAATATTGATAGTAGAAGTAGCCGTAACCGCACAAGAAGTAGCGATATTAGTAATGGTAAAAGTTACTGTTTTAATTCCCGCAGTTGCATAAACAACTCCCGATGGATTTTCAACTATATCGGTTGCCGGTGATGCCCCTCCACCAAAACTCCACGCCCAGCTTACGCCTGTAGCGGTACCTGTATTAGCAAAGTTAACCGGTAGGCCGGTGCACTGCGGTGCGGTGGATGTAAAGTTAGCCACCGGTGTTTCGTTAATAGTAATTGTTTGAGTAGAAGTCTGCGTACAGTTTTGGTCTGAAACAGTAAAGGTTACTGTTTTGGTTCCCGAAGATGTATAAAAGATACCTGTAGGGTTTTGTCCTGAGGAAGTAGCCGGTGAAGCACCCGGTCCGAAGTTCCATGAATAAGACCAGTTACCACCATTGCTGCCGGTATTGGTAAAGTCGATTCCCACGCCCGCACACTGCGGAGCATTAGAAGTAAAGCTGGCGGTAGGTGTTTGGTGAATATTGATGGTAGTGGTAACGGTTACCGAGCATCCCGAGCCTACATCTGTTGTGGTAAGCGTAACATTCTTGGTTCCTGCAGTTTCATAAACAACACCTGTGGGGTTTTCATCTGTGCTGGTAGCCGGTGTTGAGCCTGCGCCAAAAGTCCATCCCCAAGTTACACCGGTATTGGTTCCTGTGTTGGTGAAATCAATAGGTAAGCCTGTGCACTGTGGTGCTGTTGAGGTAAATCCTACAGTAGGTGTAGGTTGTATAGTGATTGATTGTGTAGATGTTTGTGTGCAATGCTGGTCGGCAATAGTAAATGTTACCGTTTTAGTTCCCGCGGTGCTGTACATTACACCTGTTGGATTTTCTGCTGATGATACTGCCGGTATAGCATTCTGACCTAAGTTCCATGAGTAAGACCAGTTACCACCGGTGCTACCAGTGTTGGTAAAGTTAATACCCACCGTTGAACACTGCGGTGCATTCGAAGTGAATGTAGCCGTAGGTGTTTGATGAATCGTTATGGTATTTGAAGTGGTTACCGAACATCCCGAAGTAGTATCGGTTGCCGTAAGTGTAATTGTTTTAGTTCCAGAAGTTGCATAAACCACTCCTGCCGGATTTTGGTCTGTGCTTGTTGCCGGTGTTGCTCCTGCACCTAAGTTCCATGTCCATGCTACATTATTAGTAGTGCCTGTGTTAGTATAATCAACTGCAAGGCCAGTGCATTGTGGCGCGGTGGAAGTAAACACAGCTGTTGGTGTAGCATTGATGACAATACTTTGGGTAGCCGTTTGCGTGCAATGCTGATCTGAAATAGTAAAGGTTACTGTCTTGGTTCCAGATGAAGCATACATGACACCTGAAGGGTTTTCTGCTGAAGAGAAAATTGGATTTGCATCCTGCCCCAAATTCCATGAATACGACCAGTTGCTTCCTGTGCTTCCCGTATTAGTAAAGTTAATACCAACCGTTGAACATTGTGGTGCATTAGATGTAAATGTTGCCACCGGTGATTCATAAATAGTAAAGGTATTGAACACGGTTACCGAGCATCCGCTTGTTGTATCGGTGGTAGTTAAAGTAACTCCTTTTAATCCGCCTGCAGAATAAACAACTCCGGTAGGGTGCTGGTCGGTTGAGGTAGCTGGTGTGGCAGCATTACCAAAATTCCAAGCCCATGTTACTCCCGTACCTGTGCCTGTATTTCCGAAATCAACCGGAAGACCCGTGCATTGCGGTGTTGTAGATACGAAGCTTGCGGTAGGTGTAGCATTAATAACAATTGACTGAGTGCTGGTGCTTGTGCAATGTTGATCAGAAATGGTAAACGTTATTGTCTTAGTTCCAGAGGAACTGTAAATAACACCACCCGGGTTTTCTGCAGAAGAGAAAGCAGGAATAGCTCCCTGGCCTAAGTTCCATGCGTAAGACCAGTTGCTTCCTGTACTGCCTGTGTTTGTAAAGTCGATAGGCACAGTAGAACACTGCGGTGCATTAGAAGTAAATGTGGCAGTTGGCGATTCGTAAATATTGAAAGTGTTAGTAGTTGTAACTGAACATCCGCTAGAAGTATCTGTAACCGTAAGCGATACTCCTTTCAATCCGGAAGTTGCATAAACAACACCTTGAGGATGTTGGACAGTTGAAGTTGGAGGAGTTGCACCTGAGCCAAAATCCCACGACCATGCTACTCCGCTTGTTGTTCCGGTGTTTCCGAAGTTAACCGGCAAGCCGGTGCATTGTGGTGCATTGGAAATAAAGCTCGAAACCGGTGTTGCATTTATAGTAATGGATTGAGTGCTTGTTTGGGTACAACCATTTCCTGAAATTGTGAACGATACAGTTTTTGTTCCTGATGAACTATAAACTATACCGCCTGGGTTTTCAGCAGAAGAGCTTGGTGGATTTGCACCCGTTCCAAAACTCCATGCATACGACCAACTGCCACCGGTGCTTCCTGTATTAGTAAAGTCAATAGGAACGGTAGAACACTGAGGGGCGTTTGAAGTAAATGTTGCTGTAGGTGCTTGGTTGATATTAATAGTTGCCGTTGCCGTTGCAATGCATCCAGTATTGGTATTTGTAGTTACTAAGGTTACTGTTTTAGTTCCCGCAGTAGAATAAACTACTCCCGTTGGGTTTTGGTCGGTGCTGGTAGCAGGTGTTGCTCCTGCGCCCAAATCCCATGCGTAACTCACACCGGAACTTGTTCCTGTAATAGTAAAGTCAACTCCTGCACCCGAACATTGCGGTGCTGTAGAAGTAAAGCCTGCGGTTGGTGCCTGATCTACCACAATAGTCTGTGTACTTGTTTGTGTGCAACCTTGTCCTGAAACAGTAAATGTTACTGTTTTAGTTCCTGCTGAACCATACAATACACCGGCAGGATTTTCTGCTGATGATATTGCAGGGTTAGCTCCTAAACCAAAGTTCCAGGTATATGCCCAACTGCCACCGGTGCTTCCGGTATTAGTAAAGTCAAATCCAACATTAGAACACTGCGGTGCATTCGTAGTAAACGATGCATATGGGGTCATGTTAATAGTAATTGAATTAGTAGCTGTTGCAGTGCAACCCGATGCTCCGTCAGTAGTAGTTAAAGTAACTACTTTAATTCCAGGTATAGCATAAGTTACACCGGTTGGGTTTTGAACTGTTGATGAAACAGGTAATGCATCTATTCCGAAATCCCATGCCCATGTTACACCTGTTGCAGTTCCTGTATTCGTAAAATCAACAGGTAACAAAGTGCATTGCGGTGTATTGGTAGAGAACGAAGCTGTGGGTGTTGAATTGATAATAATACTCTGCGTTGCCTGAACAACACAATAGAATTCGTTAGTAATAGAAAGCGTAACAGTTTTTGTTCCTGACGCACTATAAGTTACTCCTGCCGGATTTTCAGCAATTGAAGTTGATGGCGAAGCGTTGGCACCAAAATCCCAGAAGAAGGAATAATTAACTCCTGTGCTTCCGGTATTGGTAAAGTCAATAGCTGTATTGGCACAAACCGGTGCAGTAGAAGTAAAGGAAGTGACCGGAATTGGGTTGATAGTAATAATGTGTTGGATAGTAGCGTTCGTGCCGCAGGCACCAACTGTAACGGTATGGGTTACAATTTTAGCTCCGGTACTGCCATATATAATGCCGGCAGGATTTTCATCGGTAGAAGTTGCTGGTGTGGCACCTGCTCCAAAATTCCAGAAGTGTGTAGCACCGCTGCCAGAGCTTCCTATATTATAGAAGTTAACTCCCTGACCTAAACATCCATCATCACCATTTTGAGAAACTGAAGAAGTAAAGTCCGCTCCTACTACGCCTACATCTACCGTTTTGGTAGTAGTGTTTGAGCAGCCGCCACCGGTTACAGTAAGCATTACTGAATGTGTTCCAGTAGTTAAGAAAGTTACGGTTACAGGTCCTCCGCTTGTAGAGGTTACAGGTGTGGCATTTGGACCGAAATCCCATAACCATGAAGTTACATTACCGGTGCTGGCATCGGTAAATGTAATATCGCCTGGCGCAGCACATGCCGGACCATCGTTAGCGAAATCTGCAAATGGTAAACCAGTTACAGTTACAGTTATAGTTTGAGTAACCGAAGTTGCGCAGGCACCATTATCGATAGTGAAAGTAACTGTTTTTGTTCCTGCTGTGGCGTATACAATACCTGTTGGGTTTTCTAAAGTAGATGCACTTGGTGTAGCATCCGGACCAAAATCCCATGAAAAAGTAACCCCGTTACCAGTGCTTCCGGTGTTATTGAAATCTACCGGTGTTCCGAAACAAACCGGTGCAGTAGAAGTAAACGATGCATCGGGGCGAGGCACGATAACTACAGTTGTTTGTGAGCCAGGTCCTGTGCATCCATTTACCGTAGCAACTACTGTATAAGTAGCCGCAGCTAAAAGAGTAACGTTTGGCACTACCGGATTTTGCTCAGTAGATGTAAACCCAATCGGGTCTGTCCATAAGTAAGTGGCATCCTGAATAAAGCTGGCGAATAATAACAAAGTATCGCCTACGCAAACCGGACTGTTGCTTGTTGCAATAGGAGCCGGTGGTAGCGGAGTAACTACAACTGTAGTAGAAGAGGCAGGGCTTGTGCAACCGCTTATTGTAGCAGCAACACCATATACTCCAGCATCATTAAGTGTCGCATTACTAATAGATGGATTTTGTAAAGAAGATGTATAACCGTTTGGTCCTGTCCAACTGTAAGTTGCACCGGCTACGGTAGTAGCTGTTAAGTTGATAGTTAAAGTTTCGCATACAGGGCTATTGCTTGCAGCAGTAGGCGATGCCGGTATTGGATGAACAATCACATTGGTTGTGACAGTAGCACTATTACAACCATTGATAGAAACCTTAACTGAATAAACTCCGGAGTTGGCTAAAGTAGAATTTGGAATAGAAGGGTTTTGCAAAGCAGAAGTAAAACCAGCAGGACCTGTCCAGCTATAAGTAGCATTCGCTATTGTGCTTGCTGTTAAGTTTAACGTTGTTCCTTCGCAGATAGGACTGTTGCTTCCGGCTGTTGGTGTGGCAGGTATAGCATTTACAGTTACTACAGTTGTTGAAGGTGAAGAACTACTACAACCGGTAGCAGTTGCGTTTACTGAATATGTTCCGGATGCTGCCGGTGTTGCGTTTGGTATAGAAGGGTTTTGCTGATTTGATGCAAATCCGTTTGGACCAGTCCAGCTATAAGATGCTCCAGCAAAAGTGGTTGCTGTTAAATTTAAAGCAGAGCCCGCACATATAGGGCTATTACTTCCCGCTATAATTGCAGGTATTGGATTAACAACCGCTGTAGTGGTAGCCGGACTGCTGCTGTTACATCCGCTTACGTTTGCTGTTACTGAGTATGTTCCTGAGGCAGCAGTGGTGGCATTAATAATAGATGGGTTTTGCAAAGTTGAGGCAAAACCGTTTGGTCCTGTCCAGCTATAAGTGGCACCTGTGATAGTAGTTGCTGCTAAGTTTAAAGTAGCACCGGAACAAATTGGTCCGCTATTAGATGCCACCGGTGGTGATGTTACATTTACTACAACTGTTACCGTTCCGGCAGAAGTGCTGGTGCATCCATTTGATGATACGGTTACTGAATAAGTTCCTGATGCATTAACATCTGCATTTGGAATGGAAGCGTTTTGCAAGTTAGATGTGAATCCGTTTGGTCCCGACCATGTATATGTTGCGTTTCCAAAAGTGGTTGAAGTTAAATTTAAAGTTGCACCCGCGCATATCGGGCTGTTGCTCGATGCAAGTGGTGCCGGGATTTTATTCACCAATACCAGAGTTGTTCCCGGGTCGCTGCTACAGCCTGCTAAAGTTGCAACCAATGAATAGGTGCCCGATGCTACATCCTGTGCATTTGGAATAGAAGGGTTTTGAAGGTTAGAAGTAAACCCGTTTGGCCCTGTCCAAGCATATGTTGCACCTTGAATAGTTGAAACCGTTAAGTTAATTGTTTCCCCTTCGCAAACTGGCGAATTGCTTCCAACAACAGGTGCAGCGGGTATAGCGTTAACCACTACAGTTGTGGTACCGGTATTACTTGAGCAACCAGAAATTACCGCCACTACTTCATACACTCCGGCATCGCTTGCAGTTGCGCCTGGCACAGAAGGGTTTTGTAAGTTCGAGGTAAATCCATTAGGGCCAGTCCAGCTATAAGTGGCACCGGCAACGGTACCTACAAATAGATTGAGGTTTGAACCTTCGCAAATTGGACTATTACTTCCTGCAACCGGTGCGGCAGGTGTTTGGCTTACAGTTACAACTGTAGAAGATGCAGCACTAACACAACCCAATACAGAGGTAGTTACAGAATAAGTGCCTGAATTAGCAGCAGTAGAATTTGGAATAGAGGGATTTTGCAAATTCGATGTAAATCCGTTTGGACCTGTCCAACTGTAATCAGTGTTCAATGTGTTACTGGTGGCTGTTAAATCTATAGTGCCACCGGTACAAACAGGGCTGTTACTTCCTGCAGTTGGTGCAGCCGGTACAGGATTTATAACTACTGTGGTAGTTGCGGGATGATTAGCGCAGTTAAGTACCGTGGCAGTCACTTCATAAGTTCCAGCTGCAGCTGGCGAAACATTCGGAATTGATGGATTCTGTTGGTTTGAAGTAAATCCGTTTGGTCCGGTCCAACTGTAATCAGCATTAGTAATATTGGTTGCCGTTAAATTTAAAGATGCACCTTCACATACCGGTGTATTACTTCCTGCTGTTGGTGAGGCGGGAATAGGATTCACCGTTACTGTTGAAATTGCAGAACCGGTTCCACCGGCAGTTGCAGAAACAGAGTAAGATGTGGTAGTTGAAGGACTAACAGTTATTGAACTTCCTGTTTGACCGGTTGACCAGGTATAACCGGTAGCATTACTGGTTGCAGTAAGCACTACTGAATCGCCTGCGCAAATAGTTGCAGAGTTAACCGATACCACTACTACCGAAGCGGTATTGGTAATTTGAAAATTCATATAACATACTTCACCTGAGTAACCATCATAGTTAATCAGGTAAGTGGCACCGGGCACAGGTGTCCAAACTATATTTACGTTATTATCTGTAATGGTATTAGAAGTAGCAACACAGTTAGCTGTGCTTCCACAAACCACACCGGCAGTATAAACAGAACATTGCATTCCCTGAGAGTTTGCTCCATCGCTACAATTCTCCTGAAACAATTGGAAAAAGGCCTGACCAGTCCAGTTAGCAGGAGTAGTCCAGTTAAACCAGATATTGTTTTGAAGTGTACCTGAACATAATGCAGGCGGTTGATCAGCTGTTGCACAATAGTTAGTTACACTATAAGGCACGTTTGCAGTTACTGCCAGTGCAGTTGCACAAGTATTATTTGTAGGCGGAGTGCAAGGAACAGTGTTTGTTAAGCAAAAATTTGTATTTACATTGGTAGTAGTAGCACTTGCTTGAACAGTAGTTAGTATGAAATAAGTTCCACCTAAAGTTAAATTAGGAAATTGCGTAGTAGCATTATTTGCTACTGATGTGCAGCTAATCCAACTTAAATTATCACAGGTTCCACCAAATAGTGTATAGTCACGAGCACCACCGCTTTGATTAGTGAGCGTAACACTTGCGCTATTCGGAGTAAACGTTGCCCAAGTTCCCACTTGATTGGTCTCATTATCGCAACCACCATAATCAGAACCAATAACCGGGTAAGAAGCGGCCGGATTGGTATTGTTATTTGCCTGATTACCGTTTGTATTTGAGCAGGTAAGGTTATTAGCGTTTACAATTTGCGCTTCGCAAGGAGTTGAGCCTGGAGTGTAAGTGTCATATATACTTACGCAAAAAGTACCTGTTGCTGTTCCGTTTCCATCTACACGTATAAAGTAGGTATTTCCGGGAACTAAACTCATATCTGTAATAGAGTTATTGGTTACGTTAGTTCCACCGTTTTCACCGCAACCAACTAAGGTAAGTGTACCGGTGCAGTTATTAGTGGAAGAACTGTATACAGCAATTTGTGTGTTGTTGAGTGTTAACCCTGAAAAGTCTGTACTTACCGTCATGTTAACAGTAGTAGCCACAAAGCTATACCACACATCATTATTAGAGGATGCCGGATTCCAGCAAGTTGCTACTGCGGGGCTACCGGTGGCAGTTGAGTTTAGGTTAGTACCTTGCGTGCAACTAAGCCCTACTGAAAGAACAGTTGCGTTGCAGATTAAATCATTGCCGGGTACCTGAGCGAAAACATTTCCACTCAATACTGAAAGAACAAAAACAAAAAAGGGTGTCAGGAGTTTTGTAAAATTTCTCATTGGCTTAAGTTTATAAACTTGTTAATGCTATTTCTTGAAAAAATAATTTGAGTCAGGCTTATTGTAATTCTATGTAGCGGATGTTATGATACTCTTCGTAACTTTCTTCATCCTTATAGTATTTTAAAGGAACAGGTTTGAAACCCGGACTGTTAATTGCATTACGCGGAAGTATCTTTACACGGATATCATCAGAGTATGTAGCAGCTGCATAAACTACCTCATTATCTTTTCGTAGCTTTTCAATTACCAATAACTCATGCGCATCAAGAACTATTTCCTTATCCTGATTGCGGTTGTTGAAGATTAATTGATAGGTGCCTTGTTTGGCAGGTTGATATTCTGCTGTTGACTTTACAGTTGTTTGTGCATAAGCCGGGACAACGGTTCCGGTGAACATTGCACAAATAATAAAGGCGAGTAACACCCGCCCTTTACCATAAATAAATGAATGGAAATTAATTTCGTAACCGCAACAAAGTAAGCTATTGATTACAGGGTAAACTCTTTTCATAAGCAATTGGTTTTAAAATGTTTTTTGTTTATACTGAACAGAAGAAAAAATACAATTTACAGAGATAAAAAAGAACAACATATATCGTCACTTAAACAATTCAGCTACTTCAAAGGAAATAAAAATATTGATATCCACAATTATTTTTGAAGTGTAGTAATAAAAAGAATTACATGGCTAATTACAAAAGACAAGAGTCATGTCACTATCTCAAAACTAAATTAATCCAAAACAAAAATGTGATGAGGGGCAGTGAAAAGTATTACGAAAGTATCCCTGCAATAGTAGCCGAAAGATAACTGGCAAGTGTGCCGCACATCAACGCTTTAAATCCGAGTTTGGCTAAATCTTTACGTCTGTCAGGGGCTAGTTCTCCAATACCGCCAACCTGAATGGCAATAGAGCTAAAGTTGGCAAAGCCGCAAAGCGCAAAACTTACTATCACCAAAGCCTTAGGCGAAAGTGTGCCGGCTTTAATCATAGGCGATAGATTAGCATACGCCACAAATTCGTTGATAACGAGTTTAGTTCCCAGCAGCGTTCCTACCGTATGCGTTTCGTTGGCAGGTACGCCCATAGTCCAGGCAAATACCGAGAAGATAGCACCAAAGATAGAGTCGAGGGTAAAATGGTTCAGGTTAATACCAATCATATCCAGGTTCATGCCGGTCATGGCAATAATGGCTCCTATTTTAATAAGCACAGCATTTACCAAAGCAATAAGGGCTATAAAACCTATAAGCATAGCAATTACATTCAGCGAAACTTTAAGCCCGTCACCGGCACCGTGCGATATGGCATCAAGCAAATTGGCGTGTACTTGTTTCACTTCTAATTTAACTGCTCCTTTGGTGGCACTTTCTTCGGTCTCCGGCCAAACAATTTTAGCAATAACCAGCGAGGCCGGTGCCGCCATAATACTGGCGGCTAACAGATACGCTGCCGGTACACCCATCGAAATATAAACAGCCATTACCCCACCCGCAATACAAGCCATACTTCCGCTCATACTCGCCAGCAACTCGCTCATGGTCATGGTGCTGATGTACGGCTTAATCATAATCTGCGCTTCCACCTGACCAACAAAAGTAGAGGCCACATTCGATAGTGCTTCGCTTCCCGATACACGCATTAGAAAATGTACTGCGCGCGCAATGGCAGAAACAATTATCTGCATAATGCCAATGTGGTAAGCTATACTTACCAGCACCGCCACAAAAATTATAGTGGGCATAATGCGGAACATGAAAAGAAAACTGTACTGGTCGCCAAAAATAGGATGCAGCAAATCGGGCCGCATTAAACCACCAAACACAAACTCACCGCCTTTGTCTGCCATTTCGAGCAGGCGTTTTATTTTATCACCCGCGTATTGAAATGTGTTTTGGCCAATACTTGTTTTAAGAACAAACACAGCGAGTGCTAATTGCAAACCCAAACCGCTTAACACTAACCGGTAACTTATAGCCTTCCGGTTGTTACTAAATGCAAATGCAATTCCCAGAATTAAAGCAATACCAATCAGTCCGGTAAAACGTTCCATGCTTAAAATTAGATTTGTTCAAACATAAAAGAAATAGTGAATAGTTAGTGGCGAGCAGCGAGTGGTGAATGCAGATTTAAAATTGAATATTTAAGATTGAAGAAATTCAGAACCGCGACCGGTATTCAATTTTCAATCTTAAATCACTTCCGGTGGTTCAACTCATCGCGAATACGTGCGGCAAGTTCATAATCCTCATTATCAAGAGCAGTTTTAAGTTCCACCTGTAATTCGGGAACACTCATAGCATGATAATTAGTTGCCGAAGTTTTAGTCAGCTCGGCTGCTTCTGTTTCTTCCGGGTTTATAAGAGATACTTGTTCGTTCGGGTCTGCCTCCACTCCTGCTTCTAACAAAATAGATTCCTCTACATAAATAGGGCAATCAAAACGAACGGCAAGTGCCAAAGCATCGCTGGTGCGCGAATCAATATCAAAGTATTCAGCACCGCGTTTACATACAAGGTTTGAATAGAAAACACCATCAGCCAGCTTAGAAATAAAAATGTATTCCAGTTCAATCTCAAAAGTATCACACATGGTTTTCATCAAATCGTGTGTAAGCGGACGTGATGGTTTCATGTTATCAAGAGCCACTGCAATGGCCTGTGCTTCGAACCCGCCAATAACTATTGGTAATCTACGCGTGCCGCCAACTTCGCCCAACACCACTGCAAACGAATGCGACTGTGTTACGCTGTGCGAAAGGGCAATAATATCGAGTTCAATTTTCTTCATTCCTCAATCTAAAATAGTCAAGCGGTGCGAAATGTAAAGTGATTTTCCATAAATAAAAATGTCATGCTTTTTATTCAGCATGACATTCCTAATTTTATTCTTAGCTCTTAGTGAGCAGCTTTTTGTTTCTTAAACTCTTCAATCAACTTTGGTACTACTACCGCTGCATCTCCTATAATTCCATAATCGGCAGCTTTAAAGAATGGTGCTTCAGGGTCGGTGTTAATTACCACAATAACCTTCGACCCGTTTACTCCGGCCAAGTGCTGAATAGCTCCTGATATACCAACAGCGATATAAAGATTAGGGCGGATGGTTAAACCGGTTTGACCAACATGCTCGTGGTGAGGTCTCCAATCAACATCAGCCACTGCACGTGAGCAAGCTGTTGCTGCACCTAATAATTTGGCAAGTTCTTCAATCGGTCCCCAGTTCTCAGGTCCTTTCATTCCGCGACCGGCAGACACAACTAACTCTGCTTCGCTCAATGGAATTTCGCCAACAATTAAATCGGCACCTTTTACTACTGATGCAAAATCGGTATCAGCCATTTCCGGAGCAAAAGTTTCAACCGCTGCCGCACCCGCACCGCGAACAGGTGATAGTGAATTAGGATTTACTGCAATTACTTTCTTTTCTGTATTCAATTGATATTCGGCAGTTGCTTTACCGGAGAAAACATTTTTCTTAACCGTTGCGCTTGCTCCATTAAACACCGGTAACTCCACAGCACCGGGAACATAAGCAGCTTTCAAACGAACGCAGATACGCGGAGCTAAAAGTTTTCCGTTTTGGTTAAATGAAAGAACAACCACAGTAGCACCGGCACCGTTTGCTGCTTCGCTTACCGCTTTGGTAAATGCTTTTGAATCGAAGTTATTGAAACGTGCATCACTCGCATGAAGAACCTTCTTCACACCAACTGTTCCGAGCGTTGCCAATTCTTCTGCAGATGCTGTTCCTAGAACAACCGCTATTGAATCGGTACCAAGACCTTCAGCCACTTTAGAACCATAGTAAGCGGCTTCAACCGATGCTTTCTTTATTTTCCCTTGCGATACTTCTACAAAACTTAAAACTGCCATATATTTTTGATTTTAGACTTTAGATGTTAGACAATAGACTTAAACAACTTTTGCTTCTTCGTGTAGCAATCTTACAAGCTCACCTACATTATCCGGTGATACATACTTGCACTCATTTGCTTTATCAGGAAGATGATAGCTGGTAATAGTTGTCAGCTTTTCAGTAGCATCGGCAGGAACAACCGTCAAAGGTTTTGTTCTTGCACCCATAATTCCTTTCATGTTCGGGATACGAGCTTCAGCTAATTCTTTTTGTGCGCAAACCACCATCGGTAATTTCACTTCAACGGTTTCAGTTCCGCCTTCAATTTCTCTCTTGATTGTTGCGACTCCGTTCTCGATTTCTAATTTCTGAACAAGCGCCACACATGGAAGGTCAAGCAGTTCAGCAACCATTCCGCCTACTTCATAAGAGTTATAGTCGATAGTTTCTTTACCGGCAATAATCAAATCGTAGTTTTCTGTTTTTGCATGAGCAGCAATTTGAGCAGCTATAAAATATGCATCAGTAGGGTCAGCATCTACACGCACAGCTTTATCAGCACCAATCGCAAGAGCTTTACGAATAATTTGTTCAGAATCAGCCAGACCAACGTGAATTACCACTACTTCGCCACCTTGTTTTTCTTTCAACTCAATAGCGCGAACCAGGGCATACCACTCATCGGTTGGGTTCATAATAAAAGTAACACCGTCAGGATTGAACTTGGTGTTATTGTCAACAAAAGCGATTTTAGAAGTAGTATCGGGAACTTTAGCTATTGGAACAAGTATCTTCATCTGTATATTGTTTTTAAAATTGCGGTGCGAAAGTATTTAAGTTTGATAATTATCAAAACAAATTTTCCCTACCATTGTTCGATGAAAACGCAACTGAAAATATGAATGAAGAGCGGCTGAAAAAACTGAAAGAATGGGAAGCGCAAAAGCCGGATGATGCGTTTCTGAAATTCGCCCTTTCTCAGGAATATATTAGTGCCGGTGATGATACAGAAGCGAAGAAGTATTTAGAGTTACTTACGGAAAAATTTCCTGATTATTTGGCTACTTACTACCAACTCGGCAAACTCCATGAGCGGTTCCAGGAAACAGACAAAGCAATAGCTGCTTATAATAAAGGGAAGGAAGTGACAAGAATTGCAGGAGACAACAAAACATTAAGAGAACTGAACGAAGCACTTACTCAATTAGAAGATGAATAAAAAGAAAGCACTGGTGCAGAAGTTTATTGAGTTCAACACAGCAAAGCGTTTGGCTAATGCGAAGAAGAAAACCATGCTTACCGTAAGTGGAGGAATTGATTCGGTAGTGATGTGCGTTTTATTTAATGAAGCAAAATTTCCTTTTGCAATTGCCCATTGCAATTTTCAATTACGCGGAAAGGAATCTGATGGCGATGAACAATTAGTAAAGGAGTTAGGAAAGAAATATGGCATAGAAGTTTTTGTAAAGAAGTTTGACACAAAGAAATATGCTGTGGAGAAAAGCATTTCTATTCAGTTGGCTGCCCGCGAACTGCGTTACACTTGGTTTGAAGAATTGCGGAAAGAAAAAGAGTTTGATCTTATTGCCACCGCTCATCATCTAAACGACAATATCGAAACCATTCTTTTAAACCTCACCAAAGGTACTGGCATAAGAGGATTAAGAGGAATTCCTGTAAGACAAGGAAACATTGTTCGTCCGCTTTTGTTTGCTTCACGAGAAGAGATTGAAAACTATCAGCAACAAAACAAATTAGAGTTTAGAGAAGATAGTTCAAATGCCGATGACAAATACACGCGCAATAAAATCCGTCACAATATTATTCCGCTGCTGAAAGAGATAAATCCTTCCCTCGAAAATGCTTTTGCTGATAAGATTGAATTGTTTACTGAACTTGAAGTGATGTATGAAAAGGAGATGAAGAAATCATCTTCACAACTTTTCCTACAAAGAGCCAACGACATTTACATTCCTATTCTCAAACTGAAGAAAACCGAAAACGCTTCCAGCGTTTTGTTTGAGTATTTGAAAGATTATGGTTTTAATTCAGAACAGGTAGATGATATACTTGGCGCTGTTGATGGTGAAGCAGGCAAGCAGTTTCTTTCCTCAACTGCAAGAATTATTAAAGACAGAAGGTTTTTAATTCTAACAAAACTGGCGGATAAAGATTTCTCTATTCAATTTATATGTGAAGGAGACAAAGAAGTGAAGTTGGGCAAAGGGAAATTACAAATCACCAATCACCAATCACCAATCACACCAGATAAACGCTCCGCGTTTCTCGATAAGAGTAAACTCGAATTCCCTCTCATAGTACGCAAATGGAAACAGGGAGACTACTTCTACCCTTTCGGGATGAAGTTGAAAAAGAAGAAACTAAAGAAGTTCTTTACTGATGAAAAGGTTTCGCTCAACGAAAAAGAAAACATCTGGGTGATTGAATCAAACAAGAAAATTGTTTGGGTGGCAGGCTACCGTATTGACGAAAGGTTTAAAGTAACAGACAAGACAAAAGAGATTTTAAAAATGCACATATAAGAATAACGTATTTTCTAAAACAAACTCAACTGGTTTTTGTCTTCGCCTTCCTGTCGTATCAATTCATTTCTTGTTGCTTCATACAAAGTGTAATCAATAGCAGGCCATTCTTTTGCACTCATAAACTTCTGCTTTGCCAAAGCAAACTGCATCCGAATCAATTCTGCAAACTTTCCCTCACCCTTCATTCTTCTACCGTAGGTTGAATCGTTCAGATTTCCGCCATGCATGGTTTTAATCTGGTTCAATACTTTGTTGACCCGGTCAGGAAAATTACGTGTAACCCAATCTTCAAATAGCTTTCCGTTGTGCCCGTTCAACCTCACTACAATATAACTTGCTCTTGAAGCACCTGCTTCGGCTGCCGTCTTTACTACATCAAAAACACCCTCATCGTTAATAGAAGGTATCACCGGTGCCACATTCACATTCACCGGTATACCTGCATTTGAAAGTTTACTAATGGTTCGCAGCACGCTGAAAGCTGATGAAGTTCGCGGCTCCATTACTCTTTTCAGTTTTTCATCCAGCGTAGTCAAACTCATAGTTACATTCACCAGTCTTTGCGCTGCCAATTCCGAAAGAATATCTATATCGCGCTCAACCAAGCTGTTCTTGGTAATAATGCCCACCGGATGCTTAAATTTCAAAAACACTTTTAGAAGTTCCCTTGTTATATTAAGTTTTCTTTCTGCCTGTTGATAGCAATCTGTATTGCCTGAAAGCATAATTGCAGATGCTTCCCATTTCTTATTCATCAACGCTTTCTCCAATAGTTCTGGAGCATTTTTCTTTACCAGAATATTTTGTTCAAACTCTGCACCGGCACTGTAGCCCCAATACTCATGAGTGCCTCTTGCATAACAATAAATACAACCATGCTCACAACCCTGGTATGGATTCATGCTCCATCCCATTCCCAAATCCGGACTATCTACTTTATTCAGAATAGTTTTTGGAAAAACTTCAATGTATTTTGTCTTTGGATTTTCTGTAAGCAACTCTTCCCTTTCTTCTTGTGTAGGCAAATCATCTACATAAATCTCCCGTTCGCTGTTTTTTAGGAACCGGTTTGCGGGGTTCAGTTGCGAACCACGACCTTTTATATATGTAGTAGCATTTTCCATTTTACGGGGAAATGAAATTGCTCAGAATTTATTTCTGCAACATCATTACTTGTTCCGAATTTGTAAACAGGGAAATGAACAGTATGAAAATAAAGACGCTCCATCCCGAAAAAATCGAGATGGAGCGTCTGCTATAGGATATTATTCTATTACTTAGCGGTGCATTTGTAGCCCTGCTCTTCATAAGCATCTACTGTCATTTGCAGGCCTTCGGTGCCATCAGGAAAATCTTTTGAACAAAATTCGCGAACATCATTGTTTCCAAAATCGCAGGAATAACATTTCTTGCACGATGAAAAGCCAACAGAAAGTAAAAAGGCAACTGAAATGAGAATAACAAAACGTTTCATAAACACATATTTAAGTTCGAACAAATTTGAAAGAAAGAATTGCATTTCCAAAATTTGCCGCATGACTACTTTTCATAAACCGTTGATGACAGTTGTATTGCTGGCTCTTGTATTTGCTGTTTCAGCACAAACTGCCCAAACAATAAAGTCACTTGATAATACCATTTACTTATCAAAACAAATTAATGGGTTGAATGCCTTTATTGTGCCGCAGCCTGCAGCTGGAAACGTGCAAATTACTTTCTACATAAAAACAGGAACCGTTTACGAAAACGATTCGGTGAGTGGCGTTTCCTATATTCTTCAAAACATTATTTCTGATAAAATTGCCAACTACTTACGCAAAAACAAAAGCGGAATTTCTTTTCAGAATACGTCTTTAGTAGCGTATACCACTACTGAGTTAAGCGTTTTTCAACTTACCTCCTCTCCTGCTAATTATCCTGCCTGCCTGCAATTGCTACGCGACTCTATTTATTCTGCACCCATTTATGAAGATGAATTGCAAAATAAAATTGAAACCGTTCGCAAAGAAATTGCTGATGAAAAGAATAATTACAAAACTGTATTTGAAACCAAACTGCAACAGCGTTTGTACAGGAAAGATGCGAACAAGCAAATTCTTATTGGCGATACTTCAGGCAGTTTCCCATTTATGGATGTGGAGCATGTGCAGAGTTTTCATGCCAAATATTATGTGAGTAATAACACATTGGTTAATGCTATTGGGAATATTGATTTAAATCAGTTTCAAAATAAGTTGGCGGAAGTAGTTAAAGGATTGCATAAAGCTGAGTTTGACCCTGAAACCATTATTAAAATTGTTGATTTTAAACCTATGGTTTACACCACACAGTTTGTAGTAAACTCTCCAATAGAACAACCGCAGCTTGAAATTTGTTGGCAGTTTCCGGGAACGCGTTCGAATGAACAGTCGAGTTACTATGCATTTTTATTAAGTGCTATGTTGAACGACCAAAACAATTTTATTCAGGTAAAGGCACGTAAACTTGGATGCAAGAAATTTACCGCAGTTTATGAGGCGAGTAATTTCAGTGGTGTATTTAAAATTATCCTTCAGCCCGATAAGCAGCACTTTTTCGAAACTTACAACTTTGTAATAAAAGAATTGTTGCGCTTAGACAAAACTTTGGTGAACGAGTCGATGATGAAAGTAGGTATGCTTAACTTTCAAAAAGAATACAACAACATTAAAAGCTCGAAAGATTATGTGGGCTGGGTTACCAAGTATTGGATATATAACGATGAAACTTATTTCTCTACCGTGCGCGATAGTGTATTTTCACTTGGCGAAACTAAAATGCGGAAATTCGTAATTGAGTATATCAACCAAAGTTCGCACGTTACCGGTTTAATGGTAAACGAAACCGACCGCAATGATTTGAAAGTTGATTCCCTGCTCCCTGATTTGGACCCTACGGTTAATGAATATGTTTTCCACTATCGTCCGAACATTACAGATTTAGAAGGAACCGATAATCTGAACATGCAGAACAATCTCCTGCAATGGCTTACTATCAATCCGGATATTGTAGTGCAAATAAATGGTTGCGCTGACCGCAGCGAGTTTGGTAAAACTAAAGACGATAGCATTCGTGCATTCATTGATTCAATACCAACTTTTGCAAAGGTGCGACAAGAATTAGTTAAAGCCGGTTCGCTCCGCCCCGAGATGATGCGGGCAATGAAAATTATTAAATATCTCTACGACCACGGCATTGAACCGGAACGCTTGAAAGGAACCAGTATGCCTTTCAGTTCTAAAAATATTGCCGAAGAATTAGCAAATATGAAGTGTACACTTACTATGGAGAAAATACGCAAAGCCCCTTCGGTGTATGAGTATCATTATGGTAAAAGGAGAGAGTAGTGAGCAGAAGTAGGCAGTAGGCAAAAAATACAAGTAGGTAAGAATTAAAATACAAAAGACAAAAAAAATATGAGCGGAAAAACACCTAAAGAATCAACTATTATAATGACCGAGATTGTGTTGCCTAACGACACTAATGCGCTCGGCAATTTACGTGGAGGAAAAATTTTACACTGGATGGATATTGCTTCGGCAATTTCTGCCGGCAAACATTCTAATGCAGTAGTAGTAACCGCTTCGGTTGATAATGTTTCATTTGAAAATCCTATCAAACTGGGCGATGTGGTAACCATTACCGCAAAAGTTACTCGTGTTTTTAACACCAGTATGGAAACACACATTGAAGTATGGGCAGAAAATCTTCCTTCGCAGCACCGGTATAAATGCAACGAAGCGTATTATACTTTTGTAGCTCTCGACAGCAACGGCAAGCCTAAAAAATCGGTTCCTATTCTTCCTGAAACCGATGCTGAAAAGAAAATGTTTGATACTGCTTTAGCGCGCAGAGAACTGCGCTTGGTATTAGCTGGTAGATTAAAAATGAACGAGAGCAAAGAGTTAAAGAAATTATTTTTAGAAAACTAGCTGCTTTTCACAATCATTTTATGAGCTCTTCTTTTGCGGCTTGTTTTTACCTGGTAATCTTTACTCATTACACTGATGTTGCCGTCTACTTCTAAAATGGCCAAGTCAACTTCTGCTATAGTCTCTAATCCATGTTCGCGCACAGCCGCATGTAACTCATCCATAGTCAGCATAGATTCTTGTAAATTTTCCTTATTCACTTTGCCTTTATAAATCAAAAGCAGTTCACTTCCCTGCACAGCATTGCTGAACTTCGGGAATCTCTTCATTGCCCATTTGAAAATGTAATTGATAACAAACAAACCGGTAGCAGCAGCCATGCCTCCCCATAAAGTAGTATCAGGACCTACCATTGCATTCTGCACTGAATTGCTGATAAGCAGAATAAAAACCAAATCAACTACCGAAAGCTGCGCCAGTTCCTTTTTACCAAACAGGCGAATAGCGAGAATAATAAAGAGATAGATAAGAATACTCTTACCTGAAATAAGTAGCACTTGCGAAAGGTTAAATTCCATTGCTTTTGTTTAAGGCTTGCTACGCATTAATTAAAATTTTTAAACCAGTAATCGGCACAAGCTAGCCGCCACACAAATTTTGCTTTGCTGGTATCGCCTTTTTTGTATTGCTCAACTGTTTCTTTCAATTTGTCTTCGCGCATCCAGTTAAATTTCGAATAATCAATTTCGAGCAAATACGACAGAGGGCCATTCAGCCATTGCACTTCCCCGGGAGTAACAAAACCTTTTTTGTCTTTGCGCTCAGCTACCACATTCGGTAAAATGTTTCTCATGCTTTCGCGCAAAATAGATTTTGTTTCAGCTTTGTTATTAATTCTGTCTTCGCGCAAAAGCGTAAAAGCAAATTCCACTAACCGGTGGTCAAGAAACGGTACGCGGCTCTCTAAAGAAAATGCCATCGAGTTTCTATCTTCATAATGCAACAGCGTTTGAAGAGTAGAATTCATAAGTAAGTGATACAAGAAATTGTTGAACTTATCATCCGTTACATCTGCAAAGTTTATATCTTCTACACCATCGCCACTCAAATATTTATTCAGTCCTTCATACTCTGCATTGTAAACGCGTTGCTCGCTGCTTACAGCGCAATACACACTCTTCTTTAAAATATCCTTGCGCTTTTCTTTACTGTAATTTTCCATTGCCACATGCGCATCTAAAAGTTTCATTCCTTTTTTAAACTTCAACGCGCGGAAATCCTGCCCTATTAACCGGTAGAACGAATGCAGATAACCGCCAAGATATTCATCGGAGCCTTGTCCGTCAAGCGCAACGGTTACACCTTCGCTCTTTGCCAACTGCATTAAAAAGTATTGCGAAATAAAAGAAGAACCCAACAAGGGAACATCGCTGTGATAAGCCGCGCGATGGAAATTACCCTGTATCTGCTGATTAGTTGGCGAAAAATAATGCGGCTGAATATTCGGATACTTCTTCACCACTTCGTAAACAAACGGTCGCTCATCCACATCGTTTTCATAGTAAACCGAAAATGATTTCATTTTCGAATCGGGAAACAAAGTAGAATACATAGAAGCAATAGCAGAAGAATCAAGCCCACCGCTTAAGCAAGTTCCATTCTTCACATCGCTGCGCGAATGAAGCATAACCGATTCCTTAAAGAGTTTAAAAAACTTGCCTTTCTTTTCTTCCCAGCCCATTCGGCTAACCGGTTGAGTAAAATCAACATCCCAGTATTTTGTGATAGTTACCTTACGGTTCTCCCAAACTAAATTGTGTCCGGGCAATAAAGACTTAAGCATGGTGTAATAAGTTTCATCCTTATACACCGCCCACGATAACTGTAAGCCTCTGTTGAACTGCTCAATATTCAAATCCTTTTTAAACACCGGAACATCTTTCAATGCTTTGTATTCAGAACCAAAGTAAAGTCCCTCACCAAAAGATATGTAGTAAAACGGTTTAATGCCGAACCGGTCGCGCGAGCAGAAGAGTTTCTTTTTTGTTTTATCCCACAAGGCAAACGACCACATGCCCATGAATTGTTTCACACAATTCTCGCCCCAATGTTTGTAGGCTGCACAAAGCACTTCGGTATCACCTTTTGTTCTGAAGGTGTAACCCTTCTTTTCCAGTTCGGCTTTTACTTCAATGTAATTGTAAATCTCTCCGTTAAACACTACCACTACATCCTGATATTCAAAAGGCTGATTGGCTTCATCGGAAAGGTCAATAATCTTTAACCGGTTGTGGCCGAGAGCCACAATACTATCGGTATAGATATTCGTAGCATCCGGTCCTCGATGCGAAATTTTATCGAGCATCTTGCGCGTAAGTCCGCGCTTCTCGTCATCGTTAAATCGGGAGTTTATAAAGCCAGCAATTCCGCACATGTGCGCTAAATTAAAAAGCTGTGCCACGGTTTAAAACCGTGGCACAGATATAAATTCAAAAAATAAATTTAGTAACCGTCCCCATCTAACAAATTACCTAATCCGCCTAATACACTTCCCTCTTCTTTCCTGCTTCCGGTTTGCGGAGCATATTGATGAATTCGTGAAGCTAATCTTGAAATTGGCAATGTTTGAAGCCAAACTTTGCCCGGCCCCTTTAATACTGCAAAGAAAAATCCTTCTCCTCCAAACAGTGTATTTTTTATTCCTCCTACCATCTGCACATCAAAGTCAACTTCTTTGGTATACGCTACCACACAACCGGTGTCAATATGCAATACCTCACCGGCTTTCAGTTCGCGTTCAATAATATGCCCACCGGCATGAACAAACGCCAAACCATCACCTTCCAGCTTTTGCATAATAAATCCCTCGCCACCAAATAAACCGGTGCCGAGACGCTTTTGAAAATCAATTCCAACACTCACGCCTTTTGCTGCACATAGGAAAGCATCTTTCTGGCATATCATTTTGCCGCCTAACTGCTGCAAATCCATTGGTATAATTTTACCGGGATATGGCGAAGCAAAAGCAACTCGCGCCTTTCCGCTGCCCATGTGCGAGAAGGCTGTCATAAACAAACTTTCACCGGTGAGTAAACGCTTGCCTGCTCCGAGAAGTTTTCCCATTAATCCTCCTCCTCCATTACTACTTCCATCACCAAAAATAGTTTGCATTTGAATCTGCTGGTCTTTATACATAAAAGCACCTGCTTCTGCTACTACTGTTTCCTGCGGGTCTAGTTCAATTTCCACGCATTGCATTTCTTCTCCAAAAATACGGTAATCAATTTCGTGATTAGTTCTCATGTTTTACTTGTTGTTTTAATTATGAATACGAATGTAGAAATGATGACGAAGTGGGGCTATTAAAATTTTGTAAAAGGCTGATTATGCCATTAAACAAAGAATTGCCTGAGCGGTTTGCTCGGCATGAACCCGTATTTCAGCTATAGCAATACTCTCCCACTCGTTTGCTTTCCGAAGGGGGCCAACTGCAAATGCGTTTTGTAAAGGGGTGTTGCCCTGCTTTAATATTTCTCCTGCTTCACCGGTTTCTATACCTATTAAAAGTTCGTCCTGTTTCATCATACCTTTTGCAATCAGGTTTTTTAGCAGAGTGTTTCCGGTCTTTGTATAGTCGCCCGATGGACCGGTGCAGTTGATTACATAGTTTACCAAAACAACCGATGCGGTATTGTATTGAACCGAAAAGGCTTCTCCGGTTCTTTCAACCTTACTAACCGATCCGGTTAACACTTCAAACTGTCCTTGCTTAATCATTGCTTCTATTTCAACTGCAGACGAAGCGGGAATACGATGGCGGTGAATATCCCACCGGTTGCGATACTTCTGCAAAAACAATTTCTTCGATTCTTTACTAAGTGTCTTCCAAATGTTTACAGACTGCGGACGCAAAGCATCGAGAACGCTTATCCAGCCGATGTTACTCTGCTTAGCCAGCTCAATTTCTGAAAGTATATTTTGATACAGCTGTTCAATATCCTCACTCAACACATCTTTCGAAAGTTGGTAAACCGGTGCATTGCCGTGTGGCTTAGGCAATAATCCATTTCGCGAAAGCGCGTATATCTTTCCTTGATGGTTTTGTTTTTTCAAACTAACAGCCAAATCAATCATAGATAAACCGGTGCCGATAATCAAAACACTATCGTTTGGTGCGAGATGCTCAAACGGATTCACTGTCCATGAATTAGCTACATAGTTTTTGCCCAGCAGTTCCTTTTCTTCTTTCGAAATAATTTCGCCCGGCAATTCGTTACCGGTGGCAAATACTAAGAAATCTGCCTGCAATGTTTCGCCATTCTCCAATAGCAATTCGTAATTACGCTCTTTTTGCTTTGAAATATCTGTTACTTCTCCAATTACAGTTTCAAACTTCACTCCTTCTGCAACATTCGCCTGCGCCTCGTACAATTGTGCCGTTAAATAATCGCCATACCATCTGCGCGAAACAAAATCTGTTTTAAGTGCATCTGCGTTTCTGTGCTGTTTTACCCAATCAAAAAAACTGTCGGGCGTTAGCGCATACGCACTCATTTTAGCCAGCGGCACATTCAGCGGCTCGTAAAACAAAGTGCTTGAATAAGCTGCCCCTCTATACAGTTTGGTTTCTGCTTTCTCAACCAAATAAACTACTGCCGGTTGTTTTAGTTTCTGCAATAAGTGAATTGCGGTAAGAGTTCCGCTTGCACCTGCGCCAATAACGGCAATGTGAGGAATACGTTCAGCCATGAATTACAGCGGAAGAAATTTGATAAGGTTTCTCAAACTAAGGAGAATTATCAGCACGCCAACGGCAATCATCAGCGGTTTAGGTTTTATTTTACCTACCAGCAGCGCACCGAAAGGAGCGGCTATAATTCCGCCAAGCACCAAACCGGCAATTACCGAAATGTTTTGCAAACCCAAGAACCAGGTAAACACACCGGCACTGGCAAAGGTTACAAAAAACTCGGTAGCGTTTACTGTGCCAATTGTGTATTGCGGACTTCTGCCTTTACTCAAAAGTGTTGAAGTAACCACCGGTCCCCAGCCTCCACCGCCAATAGAATCGAGAAAGCCACCGGCTAAGGCAAGAAGACCAACTCTGCTTACTTTTTCTTTTGCAATTACTGTGCGCAATGCCTTCCGGATTATCACTACGCCCATTATCAGCAGGTAAAGCGAAACAAAAGGTTTTACAAAATCGCCATTAATACTTGTAAGCACATACGCGCCAAGCATAGCACCGAGAACGCCCGGAATAACCATGGCGCGAAACAGTTTTTTATTAATGTTCTTAAACCCAAGGTGCGATAAACCCGATGCACCGGTAGTAAAAACCTCGCTTACATGCACAGCCGCACTTGCCGCAGCAGGGCTTACACCCACACTCATTAAAAACGTAGTAGAACTTACACCGTAAGCCATACCCAAAGCACCGTCTATTAACTGTGCGCCAATGCCTACTAAAATGTAAGTGAGCAATTCGGGTGTAAATATTTGCGAGAAAGGGACATGAAAAGAATGCGCGGCAACTAAATACACCACCACACAAACCAGTAAAACAAGCAGGGGAATTAATACCAAACGCACTTTATAGAGCGTGCCAATAAACCGGTTAAGCAGAACTGTCATATAAATAGAGGGTGCAAAAATAGCAATTCTCTACAAAAACGATAGAGTAATAGAAAGATTGTCTGCATCAGGTAAAATATTTGCACTTTCACGGCATGATTACCAAGAAATCGAAGTATGCTATTAAGGCACTCATCTACCTTGCCAAAAAGAAAACCGGTGAACCGGTGCTGATTGAAGAGATTTCGACCGAAGAAAACATTCCCAAAAAGTTTCTCGAAGCCATTCTGCTCGAACTGCGCAAAGCCGGTTACCTCGGCAGCAAAAAAGGAAAGGGTGGCGGCTATTATCTGCTTAAACCTGCCGATAAAATAAACATGGCAGAAGTAATGCGTCTATTTGATGGGGCTATTGCGCTTGTGCCTTGTGTAGCGCATAAATATTACGAGCCCTGCGAAGAATGTGTAGATGAAATTACCTGCCCCATCCGCGAAGTGTTCCGAGTAATACGCGAGCAGACGGTTGCCACTTTAAAGGATAATACTTTTTCGGTGTTGCTGGAGAAAGAGAAGAAATTGAAACGATACCGTAAATAGATTTTAAAACACATAGGCACATAGAACACATAAAAAGAGAAATTCTTTTACACTTATGTGACCTATGTGCCTATGTGTTTAATGCATTTCCCTAAATTAGCCACCATGAAAAAACTCCTCGCTTTTCTCCTCTTGCTCTCTTCAGCTTATGGCTACTCCTGCTCTATTGTGTTTAGTTCGTTCTGCGAGTTCTCGCAAAACTATGGCACGGTGGTGCGGTGCGTAATGATAGACTCTGTGCAGCATGGCAGACGGTTTCAGGTGTTAGATGTAATTAAAGGAACCGAAAGCCGCGACACTATAACCATTTGGAACGGAACCGATTTTGATTGCAACGGACCGGTGTCGCAGTCGGCAGAATATATGGGGCAGATTGGCGATACTTTGCTGGCGGCTTTAACACCGGTGGATTCGGTAAGCCAACCCTGGCAGGTAATTGGCGATTATGTGCGCACCTATAATTTTGGTTTTACACCCGAACTTCGTTTTGCAAACGATACACTTTACGGGCGTATTTCGGGCGGCTCGTTTGTGCCGCAGGAACTTCAGGTTTGGAAAATGGCCTACAACAGTTTTATGCAATACTGGAATGCGCATTCGCAGACCTGCAATACGCTTACCGGTGTAAGCGATATTTCGGGCGATGCGCTCATCGTATACCCTAACCCAGTAGCCCGGCAACTGAACTTGAGTTATCCGCTACAAAACACGCCCTTTACCCTGCACAGTCTCACCGGTTCACTTATTAAAACAGATTTTGTTTCCGGTTCTTCTATTAATCTGAGCGATGTTCCTGCCGGTGTTTATTTTCTGAAACTGCAAACTCAACCTTCCGCAAAGTATTTCCGGGTGGTTAAGCAATAAGCCCTTGCCTCTTTCCGCAATTCTCCCCTTTTTCTCCGTTTTTCCCTCAAAACCAGCCCCTTTCCTCCTACTCTGCCCTGCGGAATGACCATTATTTGCCAAATAATTGTTATGTCACGAAAAATAATTGCAATTATTTTTCGCATCATAACCATTATACAACGCATCATAACCATGATACAGCAAAACATAGTTATGATTTGACGCATCATAACCATTGCACCATAAATCATAACTATGATTTACCGCAACATAACCATTATACAACGCATCATAACCATGATACAACTAAACATAGTTATGATTTGGCGCATCATAACCATTACACGATGAATCATAAATATGATTTACCCCAACATAACGATTATACAACTCATCATAACCATGAAACAACAAAACATAGTTATGATTTGGCACATCATAACTATAACACAATAAATCATAACAATGATTTACCGGAACATAACGATTATACAACCCCTGCTCGTCCTCGTTTGAAACGAGGATGCGATTACAAAAGCGTTTGCAACGCAAAAAGCAATTGGCGCAAGAATGCAGCCCGGCAATTTAGCCATGCGCCTGCGTGCCGCTAGGCAGGTTCTTGTGCCTTAATTAAAAAACAAAATTTTATTTTTCGGCTTTGTTGGTCTTATCCCACCACACCAGCACTAACCTGAAGAACAAAACATACTAAACATGAAAATAATTTCAGGTCTGTTATTAATGCTTTCTTCTGTTGCCATATTTGGCCCTGAGCGAAAGGATAAGTTTGTTGGGAGAGTAGTTGCTGAGTGGCTGGATGATGGCAGGAAAATGAAACTTGTAAATGAATTTGCCTACATTGTCCCGTCCTGTAAACAGTGGAAAGTTCCTGCCGGTACAGGATTTGACGGTGCCACAATTCCTGCTTAAATAAAAACAAGGAATTTCTTGTTTTTTCCGTTTATTATTTACCTTGCCACCTAAACCAATACACATGAAAAAAATCTACACCGCATGGCTTATGCTGTTTTTTGCTTTTGCAGCAAATGCCCAAATGCTAACACCAACGGTAATTGCCAGCACCGGTGGGTATTCGCAAAACGCAAACGGCAGTCTTTCATACACGGTGGGCGAAATGACTATGGTGCAAACCTTTTCGGCCAACGGAAACATTCTTACCCAGGGTTTTCAGCAACCCAACGATAACATTACCGGCCTAATAGATATGACAAAGGATGAATTCGGTTCCTTTGTAGTATATCCAAATCCCGCAGTAGACAACCTTTGGTTTGGTTTCCTGTTGCCGGAAGAAGGAAAAGTTGAGATTACTTTATACAATGCCATAGGGCAGAAGATTTCGGATGTATACAATACCAATTACGATAGCGGTAAAATAGTAGAACAACTGAATGTTTCGCTATACGCAGCCGGAATGTATATTCTTACCATGAACTTTGTAAGCGACAAAGACGGCAAGCTTCATTCAGTTTCTAAAAAATTTCAAATCATTAATTAATCCTCTTAATTTATTCACTAATTAAAAAATAAGCACATGAAACAAAGATTACTCCTGGCCGCTGCAGTTCTGCTTACTGCAACAACCCTTTGGGCACAAGCGCCACAACAAATGAACTATCAAGCGGTAGTTCGCACCAATACGGGAGCAGCCGTAGCCAACAACACAACGGTATCTTTACGCTTTACCATTCACGATGGCACTGCCACAGGTACCAGCGTATTTACCGAAACAATCAATACTACAGCTAACCAGTTTGGTTTAGTAAACGTGCAAATAGGCAGCGTTGGCAACCTTAGCACAGTTAACTGGGGCAGCGGAGCTAAATTTTTACAGGTTGAAGTCAACGTGGCATCTGCGGGTTTTGTAGATATGGGAACTTCTCAATTGTTAAGTGTGCCTTACGCTTTATACGCAGCTAACTCGGCTGCAGGAGCAACCGGTGCAACAGGAGCTACAGGACCACAAGGACCAACGGGTGCTGACGGAGCAACCGGAGCAGGAACTACAGGTGCAACAGGAGCGACTGGCGCAACAGGTGCAACAGGTTCAGGTGCCGGACCAACCGGAGCAACCGGACCTCAAGGTGCAACTGGCGCAACCGGACCTCAAGGTGCAACTGGCGCAATAGGAGCGACTGGTGCAACAGGTGCAGGCACAACAGGTGCAACCGGAGCAACTGGCGCAATAGGTGCAACCGGAGCAACAGGAGCAGGCACAACAGGTGCAACAGGCGCAACAGGTGCAACAGGTGCAGGCGGTGGTGCTACAGGGGCAACCGGTGCTACAGGCCCAACAGGCGCAACAGGAGCAGGCGGTGGTGCTACAGGTGCAACCGGAGCTACAGGCGCAACCGGAGCAACGGGAGCTACAGGCGCAGGTGTTGCTGGAGCAACAGGTGCAACAGGTGCAACAGGCACAGGTGTTGCTGGAGCAACAGGTGCAACAGGTGCAACAGGCACAGGTGTTGCTGGAGCAACAGGTGCAACAGGTGCAACAGGTGCAACAGGCACAGGTGTTGCTGGAGCAACAGGTGCAACAGGCACAGGTGTTACCGGTGCAACGGGAGCAACAGGCCCTGTGGGTTGTGCAACAGCCAACACAGTTCTTAAATCAAATGGAACTACAGCAACGTGCAGCCAGATTTTTGACGATGGAACAAATGTTGGAATAGGTACTGTAACACCCGCTTATAAATTAGAGGTTGACCACGGAGGTGCTACCGGACTTTTAGTAAAATCAACAGCCAGTTTCAGCGTGGTAGATATTGATGCCAGCAGTGGTGATGCTGCTTTACGTTTTGTAAAAGCAGGAGTTAATCAGTGGAATACCCGCAACCGCCCTGCTGATAATTATTACGAAATATTTGAATTGGGTGGCGGAGGAAGCCGCTTTGTGATACAAGATGCTACCGGTTTTGTGGGTATTGGAGGTGTTGACCCAACTGCCTTGCTGCATACCAACGGAACTGTTCGAATGGAAAATTTAGCAGGAACCGGAACCTTTGTAGCAATTGATGCTAACGGTAATTTATCGAAAGGAAACCCTTCGCCAACAATTAGTGCTTTTAATGGCCTTGTTTCCACTATTGCCGCCAGTTCTTCTGTGTATGTATTTGCAGGTCCTACGGTTACTGTTACACTTACTTCAACCAAAAAAATTACCGGCTCAGCAGTTGCTCAAATGGCTTCTACCGTAGCAGGAGGTTCTTTTGATTATGGTTTGTGCTATCAGTTAGGTGCGGGAACAGTAACTCATTTTGCCGGAAGCAACTATATGGAAGGTGTTATGGGAACCCAACGGATTGGTTGGGCTGCAGCGGAGTCTGTTACACTTCCTGCAGGAACTTATACCATTGGTTTTGGTGTTCGTAACAGCAGCGCAAATACTATTAACAGCAATGATTGGATGAATGGCTGGATTATGGTTACTGAACCTTAAGATTTAGATTATTAATTGAAATAAAAAATTATTCATAATAGCGATGCAGCAGTAAAAGATGTTGCTGCATCGCTTTAAAAAACAGAAACATGAAAAAGATAATAATGACCATTCTTATCGGCACAGCCATCAGCATTAGCGCATCAGCGCAAACGGCACGTGTAGACGACCGTTCGCCTGAAATTCAAAAGTTGAATCCTGCCGTTTCTCCTCCTGTAACCATCGGCAATCCCGTAACAGTAAGCACGAATACCCCTGCCCCTGCTGCCAAGCCAGCGGTTACTCAATACGATTCAAAGACAGTACGACAGCCGGCAAATAAACCCAGCAGTTCGGTACCAGCAGCAGGTACTCAAAAAGCGAGCGGAACGCCAGCTAAACCTGTGGAGAAATCAAGTATTGACGAACCAACAAAAAAGGAGTAACTACATTTTGCAATTGCTTGTTTAAGCTATAGAGTTTTCTTAAACGCCCCGCATTTTTTGCGGGGCGTTTTTTTTATTTCATTTTTCGCTATTGTTGGTGTTATCACCAACAACCATTTTATAAAAGCCGTCTTATTTATCAGTTAGGTTTACAATCTGTTGCCGTCATTTAAGCCCCATTCATTTAGCCTTGCGGCCGGACAGGAACCTGTCACATGGCTGAACTTCGTTGGCTGTTTCATACTATTCCATAGTTCCGCAGGCATCTCAAACTTACAAACAAACAGGCTTTTCAATTAACCTATGTTCCCTATGCGCCTATGCGTTTAATCGCATTTAATACGCTGCATTGTATTTTGTCAGTCCTGCAAACGACTTTTTCACCTCTGCATTGGTAACTATTTATGAAAGATGATGCGCAGCTTATTTAACTGCCAGTTAAATAACTGACTGTCATTCAGGTATAAGTTCCCATGCGAACTATAACACCAATGAAAGCCCATCTGTGAAGAGGTCTTTCGCATTTTTACTAAACAATATCCTGCTTATCTTTGTTTAGACGCTATCTAAACTGTAAAAAAAGCGATTAGATTTGCGCTCACAAATTATATGGCAGAAAACGATAAAATTATTGACGAAGTAGTAGCTAACGACTACAAGTATGGCTTTACCACCAATATTGAGCAGGAGTTTGCTGCCGTTGGTTTAAGTGAAGATACCGTGCGCTTTATTTCTGCCAAAAAAGAAGAGCCGGAATGGATGCTGGAATGGCGATTGAAAGCCTATAAGGCATGGCTCAAAATGGAGCAACCGAAGTGGCAGAACGTTCACTTCCCTGAAATTGATTTCCAAAGCATTATTTATTACGCTGCACAGAAGAAGAAAAAGGTCATCAACTCATTAGATGATGTTGACCCCGAAATTCGTAACACTTATGATAAACTGGGCATTCCTATTCAGGAGCAGAAGCTGTTAGCCGGTGTTGCGGTTGATTATGTAATGGATAGCGAAAGCGTAATTACTACCTTCCGCGAAAGCCTGAAAGAGAAGGGAATTATTTTCTGTTCTATTTCAGAAGCTATCCGAGTACAACCGGAACTGGTTAAAAAGTATTTGGGAAGTGTGGTTCCGCAACGCGATAACTATTATGCGGCATTGAACAGCGCGGTATTCAGCGATGGAAGCTTTGTTTACATTCCAAAAGGCGTTCGGTGCCCGATGGAGCTTTCTACCTACTTTAGAATTAATGCGGAGAACACCGGTCAGTTTGAGCGCACGCTCATAATTGCCGATGAAGGAAGTTATGTATCTTACTTAGAAGGCTGCACCGCACCAATGCGCGATGAAAACCAATTGCACGCTGCAGTGGTGGAACTGGTTACACATGATAATGCGGAGATAAAATACTCCACCGTTCAAAACTGGTATCCCGGTGATAAAGAAGGCAAGGGCGGTATCTACAATTTCGTAACCAAGCGTGGTATTTGTCAGGGTAAGAATTCAAAGATTAGCTGGACACAGGTAGAAACCGGTTCTGCTATTACATGGAAATATCCTTCTTGTATTTTGAAGGGCGATAATTCTATTGGTGAGTTTTATTCGGTAGCGGTAACCAATAATTATCAGCAGGCCGATACCGGCACCAAGATGATTCACATTGGTAAAAACACCAAGAGTCGTATTGTAAGTAAAGGAATAAGCGCGGGTAAATCGCAAAACAGTTATCGCGGACAGGTGCAAGTGCACAGAACGGCAGATAATGCTTACAACTCATCGCAGTGCGATAGTTTATTGATTGGCGATAAATGCGGTGCACATACTTTCCCATATTTGGAAATAAAAAACAGCACCGGTAAGGTAGAGCATGAAGCCACTACTTCTAAAATTGGCGAAGACCTGTTGTTCTATTGCAATCAACGCGGGTTGACGAACGAAGAAGCTGTGAGTATGATTATAAACGGTTATTGCAAAGAAGTATTCAAGCAACTGCCTATGGAGTTTATGGTAGAAGCGCAGAAGCTGTTATCAATCAGTCTGGAAGGAAGCGTGGGTTAAGTAGTTTTGCATAAAATAAGGCAAAATGATTTTCAGAATATTCAAAATCTACTCCACCGGAAAGACAATTTACAACAGGATATTAAAACCCATTTACGAGGAACTTAGAAAAGACGCTTACGCAACCGAAGATAAACGAACAAGAAACAGAATAAAGAAAAAGAGCAATGCTGTCAATCAAAAACCTAAACGTAGGAATAGCCGAAAAGCAAATCCTTAAAGATTTTAATCTCGAAATAAAACCGGGAGAAATCCATGCTATTATGGGTCCTAACGGAACCGGTAAGTCAACACTGGCATCTACCCTTGCCGGTAAAGAAGATTACGAAGTGCTATCCGGTGAAGTAACTTTCAATGGCAAGAACTTGTTAGAAATGAGTGCCGATGAGCGCGCCCGCGAAGGGGTATTTTTGGCGTTTCAATATCCGGTAGAGATTCCGGGAGTGAGTACTACTAATTTTATGAAAGCCGCGGTGAATGCCAAACGCAAACATCAGGGTTTAGAACCAATGGATGCAAAAGACTTCTTAAAGTTAATGCGCGAGAAAATGGCTTTGGTGGAAATGAATAAAGAGTTCACTAGCCGCTCAGTAAACGAAGGATTCAGCGGAGGAGAAAAAAAGCGCAACGAAATCTTTCAAATGGCAATGCTTGAGCCAACGCTTTGTTTGTTGGATGAAACCGATTCGGGTTTAGATATTGATGCGCTGCGCATTGTTGCCAACGGTGTGAACAAACTGCGCGATGACAAAAGAAGTTTTTTGGTGATAACGCACTACCAACGTTTATTGAACTACATCGTTCCTGATTATGTGCATGTAATGTATGGTGGAAAGATTGTAAAGAGCGGTGGCAAAGAACTTGCTTTGAAATTAGAAGAACAGGGTTACGATTGGATTAAAGAAGAAAACAGCGAGCTAGTATAAAAAATGAGTTTGGCAGAAAATATATCTAAGCAGTTTGCAGAGGTAAGCAATTCGAATGTTGTTGAGCTGAGGAAGAACGCGTTTACGGCTTTCGAAAAACTCGGCATTCCTTCTTCGCGTCACGAAGAATGGAAATATACCAATATTAAAACAAAACTGAACGAACAGCTTTCACTTACACCGGTTGATAGCCAGGTGAACGCTGCGGTTAAGAATTACATTGCCAGCTTACCTCCATATTCGTTTCGTATTATTTTCTTGAACGGAGTTTTTCATCCGGAGTTAAGTATTGTTCCTGATACAAAGGGACTAACCGTTTGCAGTTTAAGAGAAGCTTTTGGTTCTCATACTACTTTAGTGGAGAAACATTTTGGCAAACTAATTAACTATAACGAAGAACACTTTGCGGCATTGAATACTGCCTTTGTAAACGATGGTGTATTCATTCATGTTCAAAAGAACGTGACGGTTAACGAGCCTATTTATGTGCAGTATTTCTTTACGGCATCTGATATAAACGCTTTCACACAAACAAGAAGTTTAGCCATTGTAGAAGAAGGTGCTTCTATTCAAATTGCAGAAGATTTCCGCAACGCCAGCAACATCAACGTTCAATACAATCACGTATCGGAAGTGTTTGTTGGCAAGAATGCTTCGATAGACATAGTAAAGCTACAATTAGAAGTGAGTAATGCTATTGGCATTCACACTTTAGAAAGTCAGGTTGAGCGCGATGGAAAGTTTAGTGCAGCAACTGTTACGTTCTCCTCTCCTAACACCGGAACCGGTAGTGCAATTATCAGAAACAACGTAACTGCCCGTTTAATAGGCGAAAACTCTCATGCCGATTTAAATGGCTTGTATTTTGGAAAAGAAAACGCACACATCGATAATCATATTTTAGTTGACCATGTTGCTCCTAACTGCACCAGCAATCAACTTTATAAAGGAGTATTAAGCGGTGATTCTACCGGTGTGTTCAACGGAAAGATTTTTGTAAAGCCTGATGCGCAAAAAACAAATGCTTTCCAATCGAGTAAAGCCTTATTGCTTTCTAACGATGCCAGTATAAACAGCAAACCACAACTGGAAATATTTGCCGATGATGTAAAGTGCAGCCACGGTGCGGCAGTTGGTCAGTTAGATGAGAATGCCTTGTTCTATTTACGTGCCAGAGGAATTACCAAAGAAGAAGCAACGCAAATTCTCACTTACGCTTTTGCGCACGAAGTAATAGACCATATACACAGCAAGCCTATCCGCCAGTTTTTGTGTGACAAGTTGAAAGATGAATTAAAAGTGAATTTCTGATGAATGATTCTATTCGCGCGCAGTTTCCTATCCTGCACCAAAGCGTAAACGGCAAGCCGCTTATTTATTTTGATAATGCAGCTACTTCACAAAAACCTTTGGCAGTTATAAATGCTATTAAAGATTACTACGAACAATACAACAGCAATATACATCGCGGGGCACATCATCTGGCGCAATTGGCTACAGAGAAATATGAGAATGCCAGAACGGCTGTTGCACAACACATTAACGCCAGCGAACACGAAATAAATTTTGTTCGCGGTACTACCGAAGCCGTTAATCTTGTAGCCACTTCTTACGGCAGAAAGTTCATTAAAGCCGGTGATGAAATTATTGTGAGCGAAATGGAGCATCACAGCAACATAGTTCCATGGCAAATGCTTTGTGAAGAAAAAAGGGCAACGCTTCGCGTAATTCCTATTAACGATGCCGGTGAAATAATTTTTGAAGAGTATTTGAAATTGCTTTCAGAAAAAACAAAGATTGTTTCCATCGCCTACATCTCCAATGCGATTGGCTCTATTCATCCGGTTAAAGAAGTTATAAGCGAAGCGCATAAAGTTGGCGCTGTAGTTTTTATTGATGGCGCACAGGCCCTTCCACATAAGAAAGTTGATGTTAAAGATCTGGATTGCGACTTTCTCGGTTTCAGCGGACATAAAGTATTTGCCGGAACCGGTATAGGAATTCTTTACGGTAAAGCAGAATTACTGGAAGCCATGAATCCATACATGGGCGGTGGAGAAATGATTAAAAGCGTTTCGTTTGCCGGAACTACTTACAACGATTTGCCATTTAAGTTTGAAGCAGGCACTCCACATATTGAAGGAGGAATCTCATTGGGTGCGGCAATCAATTACATCAATGAGATTGGCTTAGATAAAATTGCTTCATACGAAGATGAACTACTGGCTTACGGAACGGAGAAGTTTTTAGAAGTTGAAGGGTTACGAATCGTAGGAACTGCTAAAAACAAAGCATCTGTTATTTCTTTCTTAGTAAATAACATCCACATGAATGATATAGGCATTCTCCTAAACGAGCAGGGAATTGCTATTCGGATTGGACACCACTGCTGTCAGCCATTAATGGATAGGCTAAAGATTGAAGGAACCTGCCGTGCATCGTTTGCCTTCTATAATACCAAGGAAGAAATTGACGCCACCGTTAATGCCCTTAAACGCATTGTGAAAAGACTTTCATAGCATTGCGTCATGCAGAAATCAATCACTGAAATTGAAAATGAGATTGTCGAAGACTTCAATCTATTTGATGAACGAGAAGATAAAATTGATTATCTAATTGATCTCGGGAAAAAGCTTCCGCATATAAACTCAAAATATATGCTTGACGATTTTCTAGTAAAAGGTTGTCAAAGCAAAGTATGGTTACATGCCTATGAAAAAGATGGGAAAATATTTTTCGAAGCAGATTCCGATTCTGTAATTACAAAAGGAATAATTGCCTTACTTATTAAAGTCTTATCCGGACAGTCGCCAACAGATATCATCAATAATAATCTTGAATTCATCAATAGAATTGAACTCCAGTCCTTTCTGACTTCGAAACGTTCAAATGGTCTAAATTCTATGATTGTAAAAATGAAAGCTTATGCTTCTGCATTTGCTTAAGCAGAGAGTTTACCACCGTTTACCAAACTGGAAAGAAATATAAAACGCTGCCTGGTAGAACCGGTTAGTATTGTTCACCATAAGTGGCAAACGTTTGTAATACACATCAATCATTACACCGGCTTGTAAAGCTTTTACAAAGGCATCCTTGCTTCCCCAATCAAAATCAAGCCCTGCTTTTATATGCGCACCAGCTACCGGTTGTATCTGGTTAAGCCCAAAACGAATAGGTGCTGCTTCGGCAATACTATCGCGAGAAAGAAACCGGGTTTCATTAGCAGGCGAATAACGTTCTTCTTTCAGTTCCGGTGGTCCGCCATCGGTAGGTTGCAACAGGGTAAGATAATAAGGCTTAAGCAAACCCAGCGAAATCCCGCCAAAAAAAGTAGCCGATAAACAAACTCCATTACGCGCTGACTTGTCGGCAATTACGCGCTTAAAACCATAAGCCGCGCGTATAACATGGAACCGGTTCTGCAAACCAAAAACATAATCGCGCCCACCGGGTATTGGCGAATTTTGTTTTTTATATCGGTAATCCATAAAGTAGGAATACTCTAATTGAAGCAGGCGCGTGCGCTTGATATCTTTTATCCAGCCGTACTCCGCAAAAATGGTAAAGCCGTTGGTTTGTATGCGCACACCGCCTGAGGCTTCGTGCTTATATTGAAAATCGCGCGGGTCAACTGTCTTTTGTTTCCGCTGAGAAAACAGCGAAATAGAAGTAAACAATACTAACAAAAGAAGAAAAAAATGTTTCTGCATTTCGAATCAATATTACAAACTATAAACGAAATTGTTTTGGTTTAAGTTTGCGAATAATAAAAAGCAAGGAATATGACTTCTAAAATAATTTACGAAGGAAAACTGCGCACCCGAATGACGCATCTGTATTCAGGCACAGAAGTGATTACCGATGCACCGCTCGATAATCAGGGTTTAGCACAATCCTTCTCTCCCACCGATTTAGTGGCAACCGCTTTAGGCAGTTGTATGATTTCAATAATGGGGATTAAAGCACGAGCGATGGAAATGGATGATGCATTAGTAGGCTGTGAAGCAGAAATTACCAAAACCATGGCAAGCGACCCGCGAAGAATTTCAAAGATTACTGCAGTCATTAAGTTTCCGAAAAACAATTTTACAGAGAAAGTGAAAACAATTTTCGAAAATGCAGCTCGCACTTGTCCAGTGGCAAAATCAATTCACCCCGATATTGAGCAGGATATAATATTTGAATGGTAGTAATGAATACACACGAACAATTTATGCAACGTTGTCTTGACCTTGCCATTCGTGGTTTAGGAAATGTTGCGCCAAATCCCATGGTTGGTTGTGTAATTGTACATGATGGAGAAATCATAGGAGAAGGCTATCACCAAAAATTTGGCGAAGCACATGCAGAAGTAAATGCAGTCAAATCAGTCAGTAATCAAGAGCTATTAAAAGATTCTACGCTATATGTAAATCTTGAGCCCTGTTCGCACTTTGGCAAAACACCACCTTGTGCCGATTTAATTTTGCAAAAGAAATTGAAGCGCGTTGTTGTCGGCAGTTACGACCCAAATCCGCTGGTATCGGGTAAAGGAATTAAGAAACTAAAAGCTGCAGGAGTTGGAGTAATTACAGAAGTATTCAAAGCAGAATCAGACTTTCTAAATCGAAGGTTTATTACATTTCATTCAAAGCATCGTCCTTACATCATTTTAAAATGGGCGGAAAGTGCCAATGGTTTTATTGCGTTAAACGAACCCAAACAATTCTGGTTCACCAACAGCGAATCAAAAAAGTTGATGCACAAGTGGAGAACCGAAGAGCAAGGAATATTAGTAGGAAGAAACACAGTAACCGTTGACGATTGCGAGTTAACAGCACGCCTATGGCAAGGAAAGAATCCGGAGCGGATGGTGATTGACAAAAGTTTATCGCTACCAGTGGACAGAAAAATATTTAATAACAAGGCAACTACGCTTGTGTTTAACGAATTGCAATCAAAAGAGAATAGCACAAATCATTTCATTCAAATTGATTTTAGAAAAAATGTGATAGAGCAAATTCTAAATAAATTATACGAACGAAATATTCAGTCAGTAACAATAGAAGGTGGTCCCGATACGTTGAAACAATTTATAGAGCAAAATCTTTGGGACGAGGCAAGAGTATTTACAACTGCGCATGAGTTAAAAGAAGGAAAGCGTGCTCCTGCAATTTCAGGAAAGTTGATTGCGGAAACAGAAATTGAAAAAGATGTATTGAAGGTTTACGCTAATAGCACTTCATGATTTATTTGTTCCTCGCCATCTTCTGCACAACGTTGCTCATTCTCGCTTTCAAAATTTTCGAACGAAGAGGTATTCCTGTATTTCAGGCAATAGTTTTCAATTATTTATCAGCTACTATTTGCGCATTCATTTTCATTCCTGATAAAACTCAATTGCTTAACGGAGCAGTTTTCTCGGCAGATTGGCTTCCATTAGCTCTGTTCCTCGGAAGTTTCTTTATCGTAATTTTCAATTTCACTAGTATAACTACTGTTCGATACGGAGTATCTACAGCATCAGTTGCTATGAAACTTGGGTTGGTTTTTCCTGTACTGTTGGCGTTTACTGTTTATGGCGAAGAATTTAATTGGCTTAAACTAACCGGTATTCTGTTTGCGTTTGCCGCTGTTATTCTTTCCAGTTTAAAAGAAGAAGAGAAAAGAGCAACGCATAAATCATCGTTTGCTGTTTTGCCCTTAATTGTTTTTGTAGGCAGCGGTGCCTGTGATAGTTTAACGCAATACGCCAATAAAAAGTATCTAAGCGAAACAGGCATGGAAGAATTCTCTCTGTTTCTTTTTGTGGCTGCAGCATTAGTAGGTTCGGTTGTTTTAATTTTTCAATTAATTACCAAGCGTGCTTCGTTCAAAAGCAGCAGTTTAGTTGGCGGAATTCTTTTGGGTATAGCTAATTACTTCTCTCTTTTGTTTATTCTCAAAGCACTTGCCAATATCAGTTGGGGAAGTTCTGTTGTGTTTCCTATCAGTAATTTGGGAACTGTTGCACTTGCTACCCTTGCCGGTATTATTTTCTTTAAAGAAAAAATATCGAAAGTCAATTTGCTTGGTTTGGCGTTTGCTGTCGTATCTATTGTACTTATTATTCTTTCGAGTTGCTTTGTTGAAACTGCGCATGTGTAAATGCGTATCTTTATTAGAATGAAAACACAATTCACTCTTGCTTTAGTTCTTGGTTCTCTATTTTCTTTTTCACAGAAAACGGATGAGGACTACTCTCCTGCTCAATACAAAACTTCCACCTGTCGTTCCTCTTTTCAGAAAATTCAATTAGAAGGCGCGAAGAACACAGCGGAGAATATTCAACAATATTTAAAGAAGAATCTTGCCAACTTAAAAGATTTCAGAACCGGTTTAAAGTTTAACTACAATAATGAAAGCCCAGGTGGATTTCACTATTCGTTTACTCAAACCTTTAATGGAGTTGAAGTTTATCAGAGTGAAGTAAAAGTGAATACCGACAGACAAAATGTAATTCACTCCATTTTCGATAATTCTGAAAACACAAGCAATTGGAATTTGAGCACAACCGGTGCAATTACAAACTCTGTTATTGCGCTCCAAAATGAAATTCCGGTTTTATGCGATAGAAAAATCATTAACAACAAAGAAGTGCTTGAAGCAAACAGCGAAACGGTTTTCGAGCGCGATGTAAACTCATACTTCGCTCAAGATTCCTTAGTAAGCGGCAAAGTTTTTTTGCCCGACCCGCTTACATCATCACAACAAAATTATGGTTGCCCATATTGCGACAATGACGATACAACCAACGCGCAACTTGATGCCCAACTTCAAACCGTAAATTTCACAACCACCTTTACCGGTACGCAATTCATTCTCGAAAATTCATTTGTGCGCGTAAGCGATTTCGATTTACCTACTTACGCACCTGCAACTTCAACTACCGGACAGTTTTATTTCAACCGTTCGCAAAGCGGCTTTGAAGATGTAAATGCTTTCTACCATATCAACACCATGCACCAGCATATTCATACGCTCGGTTTTGGCTGTGCCGACTCGCTGATTGAGATTGACCCTCACGCCATGAATGGTGCTGATAATTCTTACTTCTCTCCTCTCGCATCGCCTAAACGGCTTTACTACGGCACCGGTGGTGTAGACGATGCCGAAGATGCGGATGTATGCGTGCATGAGTATGGACATTTCGTTTCTGAAACGGCAGCACCGAGCAGTAATGTAGGACAACAACGGAACTCGTTAGACGAAGGTTTTGGTGACTACCTTGCCGCTTCTTATTCCGGAGCGTTAAACAGTTATAATAGCAACTGGGTTTTTAATTGGGATGGACACAACGAATTTTGGAACGGACGCGTACTGAATGCCACATGGGTTTATCCTGATGATATAACCGGCAGCATTTATCATAACGGGCAGATATGGAGCGCGACCTTATGGTGCATTAGAAATAGTATTGGGCGCGATGCTACTGACAGCATAATTTTACAAGCGCATTATTCTTATGCGCAAAATTTATCAATGCCACAGGCAGCACAGTTATTGCTTGATGCAGATACTTTGCTCACCGGTGGCAAATACACCTGCCCTATTTATGCTTGTTTATTTTATCGTGGACTGGCTCCTAATAATCCGCTTATCAATTGCAGTGTTGGAATTAACGAAGAAGGAAACTTCCCTATTCAGTTTATGAATCACGATAACTCTTTCTCTCTTGCAAATCCGAATAATGAAAAAATTCAGTTGCAGATTTTAAACCTTCAAGGACAAATTATTTTCACTGCTGATGAAAGTCAGTTGGTTTTCAATTATCAAAACTCAAATTTGCAATCGGCAATTTATCTGGTGAATATTCATTTGAACGGTTTGAGCAAAACCTTCAAATGGAGCAAACTGAATTAAATGAAAGAACGCATACCGGAATCGGAACTTATCATAAATCCCGATGGAAGCATTTACCATCTTCATTTAAAGCCCAGTGAAATTGCCGATACCATCATCACCGTTGGCGACCCTGACCGGGTAGAAAGTGTAAGCAAGCATTTTGATACCATCCAGCATAAGGTGCATCACCGCGAGTTTGTAACGCATACCGGTTACCTGAATAACAAGCGCATTTCGGTTATCAGCACCGGCATTGGTACCGATAACATAGATATTGTCTTTAACGAACTAGATGCTTTGGTAAATATTGACTTCGCCACACGCACAATTAAGGACGAACTTACTGCACTTGATATTATTCGCGTTGGAACTTCCGGTTCGGTGAATGAAGATATTGATGTAGACACCATTCTTATTTCTGAAACAGGAATTGGTATGGATGGTTTACTTAATTTCTATTCCTACGAAAACACGATTCAGGAAACAGTTTACTTGGAAGCATTTGCCGCTTATTTAAAAATGTATTTTAAAGATGCTAAGCCCTACATTGCTTCTGCCGGTGAAAATTTATTGCGCAAGTTTGAATCAAACTACAAAAAAGGAACTACCATAACCGCTAACGGTTTCTACGCCCCGCAAGGCAGACGCTTACGTTTACAACAGGAGTTTCCGAACTTCATCGAAGTCATCAACAAATTCCGCCACAAGCATTTTCGTATTACCAATCTTGAAATGGAAACTGCCGGTATTTATGGCTTAGGAAAATTGCTCGGGCATAATTGCCTTTCGGTAAATGCAATTCTTGCTAACCGTATTCATCACGGGTTCAGCAACTATCCGGATAAAATTATAAATAAAATGATTGAAGAAGTGCTGGAGATTGCTACTGCCTGATTATTTAAAAATACTAAGAGCAAGTGCCAGTCTACCGCCAAAATACCTCTCGTTTTTTTGCGAACCAAAGCCTGCAACAAAATCTACCCGCAATACTTTAAGAATATTGGCAATGCCCACATCAACCTGTAAATATTGCTGACGCGTAGGGGTATAAAGAACATGGAAACCTACCACCTCATCTAGTTTCAACTTACGTATACCGGGAATTTTGTTGAAGAGCCAGCCACCGAAATGATGTTCAATATGTCCTTCAGCAAAATATACGTTTGTGCTATGGCGATAATAACGCAATAGGAAAAATCCAAGCAAATCGGTTCCGCCTTGCGAAAAGAAGTTACCGTAAAAATGTTTGTAGTCAGGGTACGCAACGTTCTTGTGATTTGGAAAGCCTCCACCGCCAAACCGGTAATACATAGTGCCGGCAAGTTTCATCGGAATATTTCCTTCTAATTGTGCTTCCAGAAAATCAAAATTCAAATCGCTGAAACCTTTAATGGCTATTGATTTCTTATACGTGATAAGCAACTCGGGCCATTTAGAGCCTGTGCGGAAACGCGAGTCTGGACGCGAAATATATTTCTGCCCGAAAGTGAAATGCAGTTTTACATCAATACGAAAACTGTTGTGTTCGGTGATATTGTAATTCACTGAGTTTGTCTCCGGCAAATCCATTCCGTTGCGGGTGTAAACTCCTTTTACAGATTTAAAGAATGAGAAATGATTCATGTTCTCGAGCGGATACCGGTGAGCGTAATTGAGCGAGATAGAGCCGTCAATGCCATTGTAAATTTCGCGGGCGTAACTCACCTTTACAAAATACTGTTCAAACAGTTTCATGTAATTCTGTTTCAGCACCAAACTCTGCCAGGTATTTCCAAACTCCGGTTGCGGCTGTTTTTCGTTGAACTGACTGACATACTTACCACCGCTTACAGTAATATACTCATCGTGAATTTGACTTGTGCGCAGGGTGAGCGTTGCCATACTATTGAAATGCAGATTCGAAATACCAAAACGGAACACCGGTTCAAACGAAACATACATCAGGTTCTTCCATTCCTTGCGTATGCCAAATTTCATTTGAAGGTTACAGCCTTCTACCGTGTTATAGTTTACCAGGTTGATAAGTGAAGGAAAGTCAATCTGAATTTTCTTGTATTGCTTGCGATAGGTATAACCGGTAAGCACCCCAAGCGCACCAGGGGTGTTTACATTTTTATCAGTCGAATCTTTAAACTCTTTTGAATCGCGGATAACCTGAATACTGTCTTTAACCTGATAGTCTTTTGCTTCCAGTTCAGTAAGCGGCACCGGTCTTATACTATCCCAATATGCTTCTTCGCGTTTGTTAGCTATCTCTTCTACCTTCAAAATTTCGGCAGAAAAAATTTTTTTCTCAGCCGCCTTCTCTTCTTTCTTCATTGCCTTCACAAACTTCTTGGGTGACTTCAGCGAATCAATTTTGATGACCGGTTTAGCGGGCAACATTCCCAGTATATCGTTCACTTTATAATTCTTGAAAATACCGAGGTAATAACCATCGCCTTTAATACCCAGCACACCACCGTTGGCATCGTAACGTTGCTGTGTAGGCAGCCACAAATCGTTTACTACCGGAACAAAGTATTGAGTGACCTTGAGTGTATCGATGTATTGAATGCCGTTGCTCTTGGTCAGGTATAGCTCCAGCGAGTGAATGTTCCAGTTATCTTCTACAATGCTTAATATACCATTAAAGCAAGGGTCGGCTTTGCGCTTTGGGGTAACTAAAATTTTATTGACTAACACATCGCCTTCTTTGTATGCGCCAAGCATGTGAAAGTTGTAATAGAAGAAAGTGTTTTCGGAAAGCGGAGAAATGAAAGGCCGCTGCGCTATAAAAGGAATGGTGATACTGCGTTCGTAGAAGTTGAAATAAAAATTCTGTGCCGAGTTAAATGTAAAGCCGTTCGCCTTTCCGCTTACTTTGCTGGAGTATATAACCTCCCGAAACTTGTTCGGCTTTTTGTAATACAACCGGCTCTGCGATTCGCTTAAATACAGAATGCCTGAATTATTAGGACCGGTGAGCAGACCGGTGGTATTTATTTTCTGCCCAAGAATTCTATCGGGTGCCGAAAGAATACGCTGCATTCCTTTTACATAAGCATCGCAGGAGTAACTCTCTACGGAATTCAGAAAGTGTTTGCGCTTTTCAATGGCTTTGCGGATAACGGCAAGAGCAGGGTCTTCGTTGCCATTAATCACTACATCGCGAATTTCGTAGTGAAGTTCCTCGAGCGTTACATTCAACTCAATATCGCCTTTTAGGTTGAGCGTTTGTATTTGCTGTTTGTAGCCAAGGTGCTGAAACACCAGTTCGTAATTGCCGGCAGGCAAATCAAACTGATACTGCCCTATGCTGTTTGCCGAGGTTCCGTTAGAAGTTCCTTTTACATAAATGTTTACATAGCCAAGCCGCTCGCCACTGGTGCCATACACTACACCATGAACTGAAAAGGCAGAAGAAAGTTTTGCAAGAAGAACAAAAACAAGCAGGAGAACAACGCGCATCTGCGAGTGAAAATAAAAAAGTAGCGATGAAGATACAGTTAAGCATTTAAAAGAATTGCGTTTAAGTGTAAGTTGCTGAAGAGTTATTGGGGGCATTGAGCCCCTTGCCGCGAAAAGCGAGATGAAACAGAAGGAGACATAAAGGCGGTGAGGAAATATGTTTAAATGTTCGTCCTTCGACTTTGCTCAGGGTGAAAGGATTTTGTGTTAAGTGCTTAGTGGCGTGTGTTATGTGCTTAGTGGTGAATGTTAAACGCATAGTGGCGTGTGTTATGTGCTTATTGGCGACTGTTAAACGCTTAGTGGCGTATGTTAAGTGCTTAGTGGCGATTGTTAAATGCTTAGTGGCGCGTGTTATGTGCTTAGTGGCGAATGTTAAACGCTTAGTGGCGTATGTTATGTGCTTAGTGGTGAATGTTACCTGACAAGAAGTTAGCGTTACATGCGAAACAGGAATATTTGACAGGTTTGACCTGTGTTGATTGGTAATACAATACTTATGTAAAAGGAAAATGTGGCGGTTGTGTTGGGTGAATTGCGGATTTGGGAATGCAGATTGGAAAGGCCAGGATTAAAATCCTGCCTGCCTGCCGGACAGTCAGGTTTATCTGTAAGTTCGAGATGCGCGGAGCTAACATCGCGAACAGCGGTTGCCGTTGGCTTTAGCCTATCTGCCTCATCCTGTCTCGCTTCGCTTGACATCCTTCTCCATTTGAATGGAGAAGGAATGGAATGAGAGGCACTCTTTTTTGTCCGTCAGCTTCCCGCTAAGGCGGGATGAAACAGAAGCTGACGGCAACTACATTATATTACATGGATTGCCTGGCAATGAAGGGGACATTTGTTGTTGGTCAGGCGACCAACAACTGCAAGTATTTACAAATGGAGTGTAAAAGATATACCAACCGGCATTTATTATTACCAAGCCACCGGCAACCAAACCATACTTGCCAAAGGCAAACTGGTAGTGCAGCATTAGCCAATCGGTTTTATTTAGAGGTTTACAGAGGTATATTCCCGTGTTTTTTTCTCGGAAGTTTAACAGCCTTGTTTTCTGTCATCTTAAAAGCGCGAATCAACTTAGCGCGTGTTTGCGATGGCTCTATCACTTCATCTATAAAACCGCGCGCTGCCGCTTTGTATGGATGCGCAAAATTCTCGGCATAAGCATCTACCACTTCTTTCAGCTTTGCTTCTTTATCGGGTGCGCTTTGAATTTCTTTCTTGAAAATAATTTCAGCAGCGCCCTTGGCTCCTACTACGGCAATCTCGGCATTGGGCCATGCGTAATTCATATCGGCACCAATGTGTTTACTGTTCATTACATCGTAAGCACCACCGTATGCTTTACGCACAATCACGGTAATTTTAGGAACGGTAGCTTCGCTGAAAGCATACAACAACTTTGCTCCGTTGGTGATAATGCCGTGCCATTCCTGGTCGGTGCCCGGTAAGAAGCCCGGCACATCAACTAAAGTGAGCAAAGAAATGTTGAAGCAATCGCAGAAGCGGACGAAGCGCGCGCCTTTCTTTGATGAGTTTATATCTAACACTCCTGCCAATACAGCAGGTTGGTTGGCTACTACGCCAATGCTTCTTCCTGCAATGCGTGCAAAGCCTACTACAATGTTCTCGGCATAATCTTTATGCACTTCGTGGAAAGAACCGCTATCTACTACCTCTGTAATTACTTCGCGAATATCATAAGGCTGGTTAGGGTTGGCAGGAATGATGGTATTCAGTTTCTCGCGCACTTCATTTCCTTCTTCGTAATCATACACCGGTGCCTGCTCATCGCAGTTCTGCGGCATGTAGCTTACTAATCGTTTGATGGAGTTGATGCATTCTACTTCGTTTGCATAGGTAAAATGAGTAACCCCGCTCTTGCTTGCATGTGCCTGCGCGCCTCCGAGTTCTTCGCTGGTTACATCTTCATGTGTTACGGTCTTAACTACGTTGGGACCGGTGACGAACATGTATGAAGTATGCTCTACCATCATAATAAAATCGGTAATGGCAGGTGAGTAAACGGCACCACCGGCACATGGGCCCATGATTGCTGAGATTTGAGGAATAACACCCGATGCCATGGTGTTGCGGTAAAATATATCGGCATAGCCACCGAGAGAAACCACGCCTTCCTGAATACGGGCACCGCCCGAATCGTTCAAGCCAATCACCGGTGCGCCATTCTTCATGGCTAAGTCCATAATCTTGCAAATTTTCTCGGCATGTGTTTCGGAAAGCGAACCACCGAACACTGTGAAGTCCTGCGAGAAAACATAAACTATTCTTCCGTTGATAGTTCCGTAACCTGTCACTACACCATCGCCTAAATAAATTTCTTTGTCAATACCGAAATCTCTTCCCCGGTGTTCTACCAAGGCACCAATCTCTTCAAAGCTTCCGGCATCTAGTAATAAATCTAAACGCTCGCGTGCGGTTAGTTTTCCTTTTTTATGCTGGTCGTCAATTCGTTTTTGTCCGCCACCGAGGAGTGATTGTGATTGCTTTGCTTTTAATTTTTCTATTTGTTCTTTCATTCTTAATTAACTAATTGTCTCTTTAAATTTAATTCCATAGTTCTGTAACTCGGCTAATATAGGATTATAGATTTCCGGATACTTAGGCATCAGCACTCCGCGCTTTTTTATCTCTCCGTTCAATATCATTTTAGTGACTATTGCCACCGGTAAGCCAACTGTTGTTGCCATAGCGGTTCGCTCAGGGTCTTTGCCAATACACACCAACGATGATTCCAATGTTTTCTTTCCCTTGCCTGTTTTATTGGTGTACTCAATCTGATGAACCATTACTACCATGTCTTTATCGTTTTGCGCCAGCGACCAAGTGTGCTCTAATGCGTATTGTAACAACTCGGCAGGGTTCACCCATTTGTTCTGATGCAGAAACAACGCAGGAATTACTTGTGTGGAGTGAATCAGTTTCTGTATCTGCTTATCAGCAAATACTTCTTTGTCTTTCATCAATGCCGTAACTTCTTCTTTAAATTTGTGTGTGAGCCGTTCTTTACGGTTCGTAAATCCTAATTGTATCAATGCGTTCCATCCTTTACAATAGGGCGGCCTCCGTAATGTTCCTCTGTAAACTGTTTTAGCACCTTTTAATCCGTATTCCGAAACATACTTTAGTGAATCGCGATTGGGATAGCTTTCAAACTTTCCGTAACCTTTCACTTTCAATTCGCTGGTTTGGGTAAACAGTTCTTCGTAATCAAGTTTTATTTTTTTCCCTTTTTCTAAATACTGAATCTCTCCTTCGCCTTGTCCGGCAAGAATAACATTGCGTGGGTTCCATGTAAATTTATAGTGCCACAGGTTATCATCATTCTCCGGTGCAATCAAACCTCCACAATGAGATTTGAAACCGGTGATAACCTTGCCTTCTTTCTTCAACCGGTCAATCACCTGCATGGCACTCATGTGGTCAATTCCGGGGTCGAGTCCCATCTCGTTCATGAAGATGAGTTTCTTCTTTTCCACCGTGGCATTCATATCGCGCATGGCATCGCTGATATAGGAAGGAGTAACAAGATTTTTTTTGAGTGCAATACAATCTTCAGCCAATGCAATGTGCAAGGTGGCAGGCAGCATAGAGATGACAATATCGGCTTTCGAGAGCAGTTCTTTTCTGCCTGACTGATTATAGAAATCGAAACCGATGGCGTGTGTGCCTGCCCGTCCTTTTGTTTTCTGAAGGGCATGCTCTACTGAAAGGTCAGCAACCGTAATCTCCCATTCATGTTCTTGCGCATGCTCTACGAGATAGTCAATCAGCACAATGGATGATTTGCCGGCACCAAGTATGAGAATGTTACGCATAAGCAGTAGCAATATTAAAAGTTTAGCGTGTAATAGAACAGATTTTAGAAGTCAGAAATCAGAAATCAGATTTAATGCACAACACAATTATTTTTACACTTTCGCACCTTAACACTTAAACACAGCAAGTATGATTTGGAAAGTGAAGCCCAGCCAGGAATGGATGAAAACGTTTACGCAAAAGAACATGAGTGATTTCCTGAGTATCGAAATAACGGAAGTGGGCGATGATTTCATTACTGCGCGCATGCCGGTTGATGAAAGAACCGTTCAGCCGTTTGGTTTATTACATGGCGGGGCAAGTTGCGTGTTGGCAGAAACCCTGGGCAGTATTGCCGGAACTTTTTGCATTGACCCAACCAAACAAATGGTTGTAGGCATTGAAATAAACGCGAATCACATCCGCAGTGCAAAGAAAGGAGAGCATGTATATGGAACGGTGAAACCAATTCATGTTGGCTTATCTACACAGGTTTGGGGCATTGAGATTTTTAATGAGCAGAAGAAATTGATTTGTGTGAGCCGGTTGACTTGTGCAGTAAAGAACATTGGATAATAGTCTATGGCATCTCACAATGATTTAGGCAAACAAGGCGAAGATGCAGCCGTTGAGTTTCTGCTGAACAACGGACATGAAATCCTCGTTCGCAACTACCGGTTCAAGAAAGCCGAAGTAGATATTATTTCAAAACAGGGAAAACACATTGTGTTTACCGAAGTTAAAACCCGCAGCACCGGTGCGTTCGGTCATCCTGAAGAGTTTGTAGATAAGAAGAAGCGGCTATTGATGAAGGCTGCTGCTGATGAATTTATGTATCAGCATAAGATAGATGCCGAAATTCGCTTTGATATTGTTTCAGTAAGCAACGAAAAGAGAGAGTTAAAAATCTATCACATTCAGGACGCCTTCTTCCACGAAGAAGATGAGCAATATAACTGACCGGCTGCTCAGTTTATTTTGGTCATGTAAACGGTGGCTAACGATAAATGAAACTCCATTGCCTTTACCTTTCCGTTCTCGAGCAGAAAAACATTTCTGTGCCCGTCATTGCTTTTAAACTCAATGGTATTAGCGTCACTATGTTTCACCTCGTAAAAACCGGCATCGGGTAAGTAAAATATACGGTTTACATTTTTGCAATCGCTGAAGTATATACTCGCATCGCTGCACTTGGGTCGTTCTGTAAAATTTCTATTCCCTTGCTCTAACGAGTTTACCTGATAAGCCTGTCCGTCAAACTTTACTTTAGTGGAGCGTTTTGTCTTTTTGTTTTCTATCTCTATATGTGAAGAAGAAAGCAGCTTACCGCCTTTGCAAACTGCTTCAAATTTAGAGTAGCCATCACGCGCAATCCAAAGCACCTTTACCAGCGACTTCGATTCAATAGTATAAACATCATTGCTGTCCTTATCACGAAAGTGCGCTACGTCCATTCGCCCTATACTGTCGCCCCATATCACTATCTTAAAAGAAATTTTCTGTGCGTGCAGTGCGCTCAGTGTTAGAACAAAAAACAAAGTCAATAAGAAACCTCTTTTGCTCAAGTGTTAAAGTTTACCGGTTAGCCTGCAACAGTTTTTGCTCTCTGTGAAATTCCTTCCAATAAGCTTTGCCGTAGTTCACCAATATCTCCTGCCCTTTTTGTATGGTGCGTGTAGCTTCCAGATACATAGAGTGGTCTTCGGCAGAGCAGAACTGCGCGTTATTATATGCACCATGGGTTCCGTTAGCACCTTTCGCATCATTCGCATAACGGGCATTACCGGTTACCTCAATACAATCATCACTATCATCGTTTAATGCCAGCAAATATTCGTTGGCTACATGCAGGTCTTCTATTTCTTTAGTGGTATACCGCGGACCGGTTACCTGCATTATTACCTGACCACGCTTAATGTTTTCTTCGGCAAATAAACCTTTGCCTGCTCCGGCTATGCCTGACACTCCAATACTTACTTTCATTATACCGCTGTGAGAATTTTATTTTTTGAGGCGGCAAGGATAATCTAATCTGCCGAACACCACGGGGAAAACTTAACTATGAACAAGAAAATATTGTGTTGCAATGAGTGGAAGGATGAGAGTTTGACCTACATACTTCGCTTTGTAAAATACCAGTTACGTAACAACGCACACAAACAAGCCGTAACCTAAGCAAAACAAAAAGCCATGAAAAAATCTACCAAAACAAAACCAGCCGTTTACAAAACAGTATTGATTGAAGACGAAATGGGACTTGCCTACATTAGAGTAAAAACCCGTTAATCAACTTTCATTAACTTATACAGCAAACGCTCCGCTTTTAAACGGGGCGTTTGTCATTTTACATAACCTGTAACAACTAAACTAATTTGAAGTAGAACGTAGTGTAGGCTATTATGGAATTAGCCTCCTTATCTACATTAGTAATTAGAAAACTCATCTGTAACTTTCTTTTACAGAAAGTATTTTTGAGTAAATAAAATATACACTATGAAAAAGTATGTTGTATTAACCGGGTTGCTTTTTTTATTCTGCTTTAGCAATGCCCAATACTCGCTGCTGTTTTGCGAAGATGTAACTGCCGATGGCAAACCCATGATGGTTTCCAACCAGTTTGTAGTGGATGCCGATGGAGGAGTATTAAAGTTCTTAGTAAGAACAGATGACCAATTCAATACCGACCAACTCGATTTCCGTGTTTATTATATGAGCGATGGTGGTGCAGAAGAGGAAATTGTCAGAATTCCTCAAACGGTGCAACCGGAATGGACTTTTGCCTGGAAAGAAATGGTGATGTTTGACCCGGGAATGTACCGTATTAAGATTTATACATCTACCGGCACTTACCTTACTTCGGCTAATGTTACTATTAAGAACAAGTAGTTTCGTTTAGTTAAGTCCTAAAACAAAAATGCCATCGCTTAAAGTGATGGCGTCTTTGTTACTAACGAACAGTACAAATTACTTCTTACTCAACCTCACCACCGGCACAATCATTTCCTCCAACGAAATGCCTCCGTGCTGAAACGTATTCTTATAGAAGTTTACAAAGTGATTGTAGTTATTCGGGTAAACAAGGAACTTATCTTCTTTGGCAAAAATGTAAGAAGAACTTAAGCGCGATTTAGGCAAACCAATTTCTTCAGGAACTTTTACCGCATACACATCCTTATCATCGTAGTTCAGGTTCTTTCCTGTCTTATAACGAATGTTTGTAGTTGTTTCTCTATCGCCAATGCAGCGCGAAGGGTCTTGCACACGCACTGTGCCGTGGTCGGTAGTGATTAAAAGATTCACATCTTTCTCTGCCAGTTTTTTCAATGCATTCAGCAAAGGCGAATGTTCGAACCATGAAACCGCAACAGAACGGTAAGCAGCTTCATCGCTCGCTAATTCTTTCAATACTTCCATTTCGGTTCTTGCGTGCGAAAGCATATCCACGAAATTGTAAACGATAACGGTTAGTTTATTATCGAGATAGTTGGTGATGTTATTCTCCAGCAAAGCACCATCGCGGTGGTTGGTAATTTTTACATACTTATGTTTAATTGGCTCATGCAAAGTGCGTTTCAGAAAATCTTCAAGAAACTCACTCTCATGCATATTCTTTCCGCCTTCTTCATCATCGCTCACCCATTTATCGGCAAACTTCTCCTGAATCTTGAGCGGCATCATTCCCGCAAAAATGGCATTGCGGGCATACTGCGTGGCGGTTGGCAGAATAGCATAGAAAGCATCTTCTTCTTCCACTTTAAAATTTTCCATCACCATTGGCTGAATGGCTTTCCATTGGTCGTAACGGAGGTTATCTATTACAATTAAAAACGTAGGCTTGCTATCCTTCAGCATCGGAATCAACTTCTGCTTTAAAAGCGTGTGGCTCATTATCGGAGTATCGTCACCCGGTTCGCTGTTTACCCAACGCTTATAATTCTTTATCACAAACTTGTTGAACTCCTTATTGGCTTCCTGCTTTTGCGCATTGTAAACTTCTACCATGCTGCTGTCGCTTTTGTTCAGCTCAATTTCCCAATACACCAGTTTTTTGTAAAGCTCAATCCACTCGCGATAGCTCAGTTTATCCTGCATGGTCATAAACAGTTTCTGAAACTCCTGCTGATAGGTAGAAGTTGTTTTTTCAGAAACCAAAGTGCCCACATCAATAATTTTTTTGAGTGTGCTGAGAATCTGCTGCGGCTTAACGGGCTTAATCAGGTAATCGGCAATTTGCGAACCAATAGCATCTTCCATCAGATTCTCTTCTTCGTTCTTAGTAATCATTACACAGGGTATGTGCTGATTCATCTGTTTAATGCGCGAAAGCGTTTCGAGCCCAGAAAGACCGGGCATACTTTCATCCAGAAACACCACATCTATATCTTTAGCCGCCACCCGGTCAATAGCATCTTTGCCATTGGTAACCGGTATTACGGTGTAGCCTTTGCTCTCCAGGAACATAATGCTCGGTTTCAATAAATCTATTTCGTCATCTGCCCATAGGATAGTAATGTTTGCCATGTTGTTTGGTCGTTGTTGTGTTTGTCCTGTCATGCAAGTATAATGCTAATTGGTTCGTTTTATTGTGTGGTGCAGCTGTTAAGAAAATAAAAGATGAATTTGTATCAATGAAATAAGAGAAGAAATAATTTTTGGTGTGACTAATAAAACTTTTCTTCGCGCTTAAATGAACAAACGCAAGATATTCAACGACCCGGTGCATGGATTTATCACCATTCCGCACGAGTTGATATTTGATATCATTGAGCATCCTTACTTTCAGCGTTTGCGCAGAATTAAACAACTTGGGTTGAGCGATTATGTTTATCCCGGTGCTATTCACACGCGCTTTCATCATGCTCTTGGGGCTTTTCATTTAATGCGCAAGGCGCTTTCTATTCTAAAAATAAAGGGCATTAAAATTTCGGAAGAAGAAGAACTGGCTGCCGAAATTGCCATTCTGCTGCACGATATTGGTCACGGTCCTTTCAGCCACACGCTGGAGCATAGTTTAATTGCCGGTGTTCATCACGAATCGCTTTCTAAAATTTATATGAAGAAGCTGAATGAACACTTCAAGGGTAAGTTGAGTTTAGCCATTCAGATTTTTGAAGGCAGTTATAAAAAGAAGTTTCTTCATCAGCTTGTTTCATCGCAGTTAGATGTTGACCGGTTAGACTACCTGACCCGCGATGCTTTCTTTACCGGTGTAAATGAAGGTGCAATCAGCTACGAGCGCATTATTGAAATGATGAATGTTCGCAACGATGAATTGGTGGTAGAGCAGAAAGGAATTTATTCCATAGAGAGTTTCATTATTGCGAGACGGCTGATGTATTGGCAGGTTTACCTGCACAAAACAGTTTTGTGTGTTGAGCAAATGATGGTAAAAGCTATTGAGCGCGCCAAATATTTAATTGCGAAGGGTGAAAAGCTCGATGCCTCTCCTGCCCTATCGTATTTCCTCCATAACAAAGTAAAGCTTAAAGATTTTGAGAAGGATGTGAAAGTGCTCAATTACTATTCGCAGTTAGATGATGTAGATATTTTTGCATCCTTTAAGTATTGGCAATACAGCAGCGATAAAGTGTTGCGTATTCTCTGCGAAGCAATTCTTGAACGCAAGCTGTTTAAAATTGAAATAGGCAATAAGGCATTTAGCTACAAAAAGATTAAAGACCTGAACGAGCGGGCAATGAAAAAGTTTAAGGTAAGTGAAGAAGAAGCAGGCTATCTTGTATTTTCTGATTCAACTTCTAACCACGCTTACAACACTACCGAAAACCGCATCAACATTATGTTGGGCAAAAACGAAGTAATTGATATTGCCCAGGCAAGCGACCAGTTGAATATTTCGGTGTTAAGCGTACCGGTTACCAAGTATTATGTATTCTATCCTAAAACTCTAAAGTAATTTAATGAAACAAACCCTTCTTCTCCTATCTCTCGTAATTTCTCTCCAAACATTTGCATTAGATTTTACCGGTAACAAACTTATCTCCTACAAACTTTGGAACACGGTTACCAAAGAGGAACTACGGGAGAAAATGAAAAAAAATCATGTTCCCAAAGCCATGTTAAATCCTAAGTACGATGTAGATATTTATGACATCACCTATAAAACCTGCTGGATTGATAGTTCGTGCATACTGGCATCGGGTTTGGTATTTGTACCAAGGGGTTTTAATAAACCCATGGCTGAAGTGGTCTATCATCATGGAACTCGAGTGGAGAAAGGCAGAAAGAAAGCTGTTGGAGGAGTTGATTATGTATGCTTGGGTCTGGCTGTAGACGGTTACCTGGTTCTTCAGCCCGATTATATCGGTTTGGGTCATGGCGATAAGTTTCACCTGTATCAGCAGTATAAATCGCTAGGTCAGGCCAGTGTAGATATGATTTACGCGGCACGTGAATTAAAAGACTCACTTAAGTTTGAAATAAACAGCCAGCTCTTTCTAACCGGTTACTCCGAAGGTGGCTATGCAGCTGTAGCTACCAACAAATACATTCAGGAAAGTTATCCTGATTTAAAGGTTACCGCAACTTCCGGCAATAGCGGTGCCTATGATATGGTAGGTGTGCAAAGCGAGGTTATGTTCAGAAAGTATGGGCACCCGCATTACTTGCCATTCATGCTGCGTGGACTAAACGAGGTTTACAAAATGGTTCCTGATATTAATATCATATATAAAGCTCCGTATGATTCTATTATACCTGCCATGTTTGACGGTTCGCATAGCTTTAGAGATATAGATAAAGTATTACC
>CANJLD010000012.1 GCA_947475165.1 Bacteroidota bacterium | reverse complement strand
TTTGACGATGGCTCAAAATATGAAACCGAGTTGTTGAAGATTAATGATAGACAAAACCTAGAAGCAAGATACACCACCAAAAACTTTATTGAAACTGGTGTGCCCACATAAATGTGAACCACTGAAAAGAAATGTGTTGGCATTACCGACCTAGGCCGCTGTGAAGGAATAAAGCTTTGCAGAGTCATTCGAGATATGCTGAATGATTTTGCCTTAACTAGGAAGTTGATGTTCTTAAATCTTCCTTTTTTCATGAGATTGAATTTAGTGCTTCTGTCTAATTTCAATCTATCCAGTTTTTAGGGATGCTTACAATTTCTAAGGCTGTTAAGTAGGACAGTAGCTCCCAGATAAACGGAGGGAGTATTTTTAAATGGGGGTGAGGCAAAAGGCAAATTGGAAATTATAAAGACGTAACGCTTTTTAAATCTATTTGCATTGCGCTATTGGGGGTAAACTAAGTTGCGCATACTGATAATTAAACATATCACTTTCTGTTGCAAAGCATTTTTTGCCCACTTCCTGACCATTAAAATCCGCACAGGTGTAACAATATTTTTTACATCCCGATAGCGTTGCAGTTAGAACTAAGATTAGAATTATGTTTTTCATTATGTGAATTTCTGTTTCTGTAACGGTTAAATAGTAGGCTTACAATCAATATACCCGTCACTACTCGCTGCATTATTAAAATCGGGAAACCGTCCATACTGCTTAGCGTAATTATACCTTTGGTCGCCCTCGCATACTTTAACAGTTTGGACACTATTGTGGCATTTGTAACACTTCGTACAAGAGGAGAAAGAAATTGCTATAAGAGCAACAACCAATATCTGTTTCATAAAGTGAATATAAAAACAAATGCCCAAAGCATTTTGGCAAAGTATGAATATATCCACCTACTAGTATAAATCTTACATTACAGTAGCTCAGAAGAGCTCCTGAGCCCGACAGTAAGGAAAGGTATACTGGAATTTACTACTTTCGATAAAATTTCGAGCAATGAAAAAAACCTATCTTTTATTAGTTGGTATTATCCTTCTTTATTCTGGTTGCACTAAAAACAATCAAAACACTCCTGCAACTTTTGCTTATTTGAATGTTAATGAGACTTTTATCGGGGCTAATAATGATTTTAAAGCTTATGATATTGATAACGATGGTACGCCTGATTGTACTTTTGGCATAGATTTAAACAGTGTAGATGCGGGAAACACAGCACAACTATCTTACCGGCCAGAGCTTATCGGCCAAAGGATAAAGCCTTGGTGGAAGGTGCTGTAAAAATCATTTACAGCCGCATCTACGCTAAGCTCCGGACCGGAGAATACTTTACCCTGGAGGAACTCAACAAGGCCATACTCGTTGCACTGGAAGAACATAACCTTACCCTGCTCCGGGGCCGCAATTACAGCCGCAGACAACAGTTTGAAGAAGTTGAACGGCAAACCCTGGCTCCCTTACCACCACTACGGTATGAATTAAAAAAACAACTCTTTGCTACGGTGATGAAGAACGGACATGTATCCATGAGCGTTGATAAACACTACTACAGTGTTCCCTATCGCTTCATTGGTAAAAAAGTGAAACTGATGTACTCCCGTAACACTGTGGAAGTCTTCTATCACTATGAACGTATCGCAGTACATCCACGCACCAAGAGCCCCTATAACTACACCACCGAAAAAGACCACCTGGCCTCTGCCCATCGCTTTGTAAGCGACTGGACACCGGAACGCTTCCTGAGCTGGGCTACCGGTATACACGAGGATGTAAACCTCTATATCCTTAAAATACTCGACCGGAAACAACACCCGGAGCAAGCGTACAAATCCTGTGTGGGTATATTAAGCTTTGCCAAGAAGGTAGGAAACGAACGGCTGATAAAAGCCTGCCAGCGGGCATTAGGCTATGGTATCTACAACTACAAAACCATCCAGACTATACTGGAAAGAGGAATGGATAAGTTAGATGAAACCGAAGAAAACAAACCAATGGAGATGCCCCTGCATGAGAATATACGGGGAGAAGAATACTATCAGTAAACCAAACAAGTCACTAAAAAAACAGAAATATGAATGCAACAACTTTAGAAAAAATGCGGAAGATGAAGTTCTTCGGCATGTTCCGGACTTTTAAAACAAACCTGGAATCAGGCAAGCTGGAGGACTACACTCCAGATGAAATGATTGCTAACCTCATTGAGGCCGAATGGGACGATCGGCAAAACAGGAACATAGAGCGGCATCTTAAAAATGCCCGCTTCCGCTACAAGGCTGCGCTGGAAGAACTGCATTACCATACCGGTCGTAACGTAGATAAGAACCTCATCATGCGCTTTGCAGAATGCAAGTTTATTGACAAGAACGAGAATATACTGATAACCGGCAGTACCGGAATCGGCAAGAGCTATATTGCCTCTGCTCTCGGCCACCAGGCTTGTAGCTTCGGCTATAAGGTAGCCTACTACAGCACAGCAAAGCTTTTTGGTAAACTGAAAATGGCTAAAGCCGATGGCTCTTACATTAAGGAGATAGCCAAGATAGAGCGACAGCACCTTCTCATACTTGATGACTTTGGCTTACAACCCTTAGATGGACCAAGCCGCGCAATGCTGATGGAGATTATTGAAGACCGGCATGGCAAGAGTTCTACTATTATTACATCACAGGTTCCCGTCAGTAAGTGGCATGATATAATAGGAGAGAAAACGGTGGCTGACGCCATTCTGGACAGAATCATACATGAAGCGCACCGGTTAGATTTAAAGGGGGAATCGCTGAGAAAAAAATCCAGTAACAGCTCCGAAATGATAACAACGTAGATTAAACTGTATATTTGTATTTATATAACCACTCGAAAATGTATGAACTTCTAAAATCTTCGCCAGCAAAATCAGTGGTCAGTTTGCTCCGGCCTTAGGTGGTCAGTTTGCCCGGCTTTTGCATATTTCCCCCGACCTTTTCTTTATAGGGGATTTAATTACTTTTTCCTTCCCATTGCATTATCGTACAATACTCATAGCAAGGTATGAGTATTGTCATTTTCAAGAGGCAATTTCGTGACTTACTTTGGGTTCAATCTAATCACTAAAACATATCCTATGAAAAATACCGCTATATTGATAATAGCCATCCTGTTAGCTGCATTTGTCTATTCACAATCATCCGAAACAAAATATTGTTGTCCTAAGTGTGATTATTGTTCCTCGAAAGGAGAAGCCTGTCCAAACCATAAGATTGCCTTGGAAGCATCGGCAACTGATCTAAAGTATTGCTGCAGCAAATGCGATTGGACAATACCGCCAGTGCCCACATAGTACCACAAGCCTTATGACAGAGGGCACGTTATATTGTGTTTATTGCCACGATTTAGGGGGCAAATGCAAAAAATGTGGAATGGAAATGAGAAGTATTGAAATAAAGAAAAGGAAGAAATAGAAATCAGTCAAATACGGAACTATCCCTAAGCTCGAAGGAATCGAAGTATGGAAATTTTACTGTTCTTTTTATATTGCTGTCAGGTTAATAAACAGAAAGGAGTTCCATTAAAATGGAACTCCTTTCTGTTTATGTGTCACAAATTTAATTTACCCCTGCCGTTTCAATCAATGGCTTCTTCAACTTGTAAGTTTCACCGTGTTGCGTATAATCTAGTCCGTCTTTTTCATCTTGCAGGCTTACGCGAAGTGGAACGATTTTGTCGGTGATTTTATATAGAATATAAGAACCGAAAAACGTATATCCGCTTACGATTACAAGTGCCAAGATGTGATAAAAGAAGATAGACGTGTGGCCGTAAAACAATCCAACATCTTTTGCAAAAATTCCTGTAAGCAGCATTCCCGATATGCCACCAATACCATGACACGGGAAAACATCCAGCGTATCATCTAAATTTGATTTGTTCTTTGCCCGTACAGCCATATTACTGATGAGTGAAGAAATAAATCCTACAAACAAAGCTTGTGGAACGGTTACATAACCTGCAGCAGGTGTAATTGCAACGAGACCAACCACTGCACCGATACACGCGCCCAACGCAGAAACCTTCTTACCGCGCATGGCATCAAAAAATATCCAGGTCATCATCGCTGCGGCACTGGCTACAATAGTTGTAGCAAAAGCAAGCACTGCGGTTACGTTGGCCCCTAGCGCGGAACCCGCATTGAACCCAAACCAACCAAACCAAAGCAATCCTGTTCCAATAATTACAAAAGGAATGTTAGCCGGCTCTGAATGTTTACTATCTCCATACGATGTTCTTTGCCCCAGAACCATTGCCCCGGCCAACGCAGCAAATCCGGCACTCATGTGAACGACTGTCCCTCCTGCAAAATCAAGAACACCCCAAACACGTAAGAATCCTTGGGGATGCCAGGTCCAATGTGCAAGCGGAGCATAAATGAATATAGAAAACAGACAAATAAATAAAAGATAAGCATTGAATCTAACCCGCTCAGCAAAACTTCCCGTGATAATAGCTGGCGTAATAATTGCAAACTTTAGCTGGAAAAGTGCAAATAATAACAGCGGAATCGTTGGCGACAGCGAAGCGTTCGTGTTTAATCCTACATTTCGAAACATGAAGAATGTAAATGGATTTCCAATGAGGCCGTGAAAACTGTCTCCAAAGCAAAGGCTGAAACCAACAAATACATAAAGTATAGTGATAACACCTAAGGCAATAAAACTTTGCAGCATGGTGGAAATAATATTCTTCTTACTTACCATTCCTCCGTAGAAGAAGGAAAGACCGGGAGTCATTAGCAATACAAGCCCTGAGGCGGTAAGCATCCAAGCAATATCTGCAAAGTTTATACCTGTATCGGTAGTGGTTGCAACAATAGGGGGATAAAATATACCCAGACAGCAAACAAATGATAATACAAGAAAGGGGAGTAGGTATTTTGATTTCATATTAAGGAAATATATTTATGTTTTTAATTGTGGCAAAATTATAAAAATGATAACAATTAAGTGTAAAGTTCTAAACATTTTATGGATATTATGTGATTATCAGGCCCCACCACAAATATTATTGCAATATTTTTGTTTCTGCCGTATCCGCCAAAAAGAAAAGAGTAGGTATAAATTATTCACTTCATCGGGCCAATTCAACTATTTTCATGTATTGATATTCCAAAAATAAAAGGAGCACTTTACTTAGCTAGTCGAAAATAAACCGAATGTTTAAAGGTAATTGTTTCCCAAGAACCGTCATTCATTAGACGAGCGCGACTTTTTAGTATTGATCATTTTTGAACACTTTTGCAGCACTAAAAAAATTACCGGTCGATAAAATTTGGCTATCACCGGAAGAAGCACGACAACTTGTTGGATTGAAGTCTCGTAATTCGATGAAAAAACTGAGAGAAAGCGGAGTAATTCGTTACGCGAAAATCGGTAGCGAATTTCGTTATGATAGAAAAAGCATTGAAGATTATATCATTAGTAAATCAACCAAGAGATTTTCAGTAAGCATTAACAAGTATAAACGATAGTAAGCCATAAAATGGTGTAATGTTATATACAATAAAATTTGGAATTTTGTTTTACAAGGGAAACACTTCGCGTTACCCCAGGCGTCACCCCTTAAATTTGACAAAAAAAAGGGTTTCAACGAAAACGCTGAAACCCTCTCTGGGCTTGTACCCTTCCGCGTCTCTTTATCGAACTTTTTAAGTGATTGTCAATTAATTAATTCTCTAGCTATTTCTTTCACTTAACTTTCAGCCAACTTTTGTGGAGTATTACATGGGAGAAGTGAAGGTGAAAATTACCGGATATCGCAGGAGACATATTCTGCATCTACCTCAATAAAGTAACAGAACCTTTTCGCAACTCCTCTTTATGTCCGTCAAGGAAACTGAGTTTTAACTGCCACACAAATACGGCAGGGTTTTGCACAGCACCTTTAAATGTTCCATCCCATTTAAAGTGATGGTCGTTGCTTTCAAAAACTTTTTCGCCCCACCGGTTAAAGATTTGGATTTCCAAAAATGCCAGACCCTTTAAGTTCCCATAAATTTCAAATACATCATTGTTTCCGTCACTGTTTGGAGAAAAAACATTAGGAACAAAAACGCTGTAATCGGGAACCACATAAACCGTTACGTTATCATTTGCCAGGCATCCGGCATCGTTTGTCACCTGAATTTGATAGAGAGTTGTAATAACAGGAGAAGCGACCGGACTAACACAATCAATACAACTTAAAGTTGTAGACGGGCTCCACACACTTACATAATTCCCTGTAATGCCGTTTAGCGTATAACCCAGCGTAGTGTTTTCGCCAATGTATATGGTTACAGAAGGTGTGGCACTAACAGAAAAATCATACTGATAAACAAGCATAAACGCTGCGCTTACAGAACAAGTATTGGCATCGCTGATTGTTACCACGTAATTTCCCGGACCGATGTTAATCAAGTTAGTACTGGTAAAGCCATTCGACCAATTGTATGCATAAGGAAGAGACCCACCGGTTACATTCAATGCAATACTACCATCTGCGTTATTTGTTTCGCACGTTGGATTGACGAAAGAAGTGGTAAGATTCATTCCCTGAGGTTGGGTAATAATTATACTGGTTGCGGCAGTGCAGGAATTTGCATCTGTTACAGTAACCGAATAATTTCCGGCAATCAGGTTAATTCTGTTTTGTGTAGTAATGGCATCGTTCCAATTGTAATTGTAACCGGGTGTTCCGCCCGCAACAGTAAGAGTAATTGAACCGGTGCCTACACCATTGCATAAAACGTTTAGATGAGTTTCCGAAATGTTTAAAGCTGTTGGCTGAGAAATAACAGCACTGGTAGTTGCAGTACAAGCAGCATTATCTGTAACGGTAACCGTATAACTTCCTACCGGAATACCTGAAATATTTTGCGAGGTGGCAGCATTGCTCCAGGTAAAGGTATAAGGTGATTGTCCGTTGGTCACCGTTAAGTTGATAGTTCCGTTAGCGCCTCCGTTACAACTAACGTTACCAGTGGTGGTTGAAAGAATCATAGCGGGAATCACCGTTACAAAAGTAGATGCAGTATCTGTGCAGTTTGCAGCACTGGTAGCTGTTACTGTATACGTTCCCGACATCGCAACAGTAGCGTTGGTAAGCGATGGGTTTTGTGTTGTATTCGAATATGCATTCGGGCCACTCCATATGTAAGATACTCCTCCTCCGGAATTCAACTGTATAGAGCCACCTTGACAATACAGGCCGGCATTTGAAGCCGAAGGAACCGGTGGTGCATTTACTATAACAGAAGTTGAAGCAGTACCGGAGCATCCGTTTAAATCAGTAGCGGTTACCGTATAAGTGCCACTCATCGTTGTTGTTGCGTTTGCAAGGGTCGGGTTCTGAGAAGCGTCTGTGAATCCTAAAGGACCACTCCATGAATAGGAATTTCCCCCGGTAATATTTAGTTGAACAATTGTTCCCGGGCAGTAAGGTCCGGTGTTAGAAGCCACAGGAACAAGCGCATTATTAATAACCACATTCGTAGAAGCGGTTGCTGAACATCCGTTCAAATCTGCCACAGTAACCTGATATGTTCCGGTCAAGGCTATTGTAGAGTTTGTAACTGTTGGATTTTGTGTTCCGTCAGTATAAGCATTCGGTCCGCTCCATGAGTAAGAATTTCCGCCTGATGAATTCAGTTGAAGAGTTGTTCCCACGCATAACGGTCCGTTGTTGCTTGCAGCAGGTATCGGAAGTTGGTTTACTGTTACAGAAACAGTACCGGTTGCCGTACACGCATTACTGTTAGTTACGGTTATTGTGTAAGTAGTATTTGTTGTTGGCGACACACTTCCACCGGAAATATTTCCAACCAATCCGCTACTCCATGTGTAAGCTGAAATTGTTCCGCTACCGGCTACTCCATTTGCAGAAAGCGTTGTGCTTTGCCCGTTACAGATTGTTGAAGGTGTTGTAGTCGGGGTAACTGTTGGATTTGCGTTTACTGTTACTGAAACGCTACCTGTTACAGAACATGCATTAACATCTGTAACGGTTATTGTGTAAGTGGTATTTGTTGTTGGAGAAACCGAACCACCCGCAACATTTCCTAAACCACTACTCCATGCGTAAGTTGAAATTGCTCCGCTGCCCGCAGTTGCGTTAGCTGAAAGTGTTGTGCTACCGCCATTGCAAATGGTCACCGGTGCAGCACTTGGCGCAACCGTTGGATTCGCATTTACAATAACATTGGTAGAAACTGTTGCAGTACATCCGTTAACATCAGTAACCGTTACGGAATATATCCCACTCATCGTAACAGTTGAATTTGCAATAGTTGAATTTTGTGTTGAGTTAGAATATGCATTCGGTCCACTCCATGAGTAAGAATTTCCACCGGATGAATTCAATTGAATACTTACACCAGCGCAATACGGACCGGTATTAGAAGCAGACGGAGAAGGAAGCGGATTTACCACAACATTAGTTGAAGTCGTTCCGCTACAACCATTCAAATCGGTGGCAGTAACATTGTAGGTTCCGCTCATCAAAGTAGTTGCATTACTTATGCTTGGGTTTTGATTAACATCTGAAAAAGAATTTGGTCCGCTCCATGAATAAGTATTTCCACCTACAATATTTAGTTGAACTGTTCCTCCTACGCAATAAGAACCGGTATTAGATGCTACCGGTGTAAGCGAAGAATTTACAACAACCGTTGTTGTTGCAGTTGCAGAACAACCATTTGCATCGGTAACTGTTACGGTATAAGTTCCAGCCATTGCTAATGTAGCGTTTGCTCTTGTCGGATTTTGTGTTCCATTCGCAAACGCAGCCGGTCCACTCCATGAATACGATGTTCCGCCTCCGGCATTGAACTGAATAGTAGAGGTAGCACAATAAGGACCTGTATTAGTTGCTGTAGGTGATGGAAGCGGATTTATTGTTACTGTAATACTTGCTGTTGCTGTACAAGTATTACTATTCGTAACGGTTACTGTATAAGTAGTGTTTGTTGTTGGCGAAACAGAACCACTTGCTACGTTTCCTAAACCACTACTCCACGCATAAGTAGAAATACTTCCACTTCCTGCAGTTGCATTGGCAGCGAGTGTAGTGCTTTGCCCGTTGCAGATTGCAGAAGGAGCTACTGTTGGTGCAACTGTCGGATTTGCATTTACTGTAACAGAAACTGTTCCCGTTACAGTGCACGAATTAGAATTAGTTACAGTTACGGTGTAAGTAGTATTTGTTATTGGCGAAACACTCCCTGCCGAAACATTACCAGCTAATCCGCTGCTCCACACATAAGTGGAAATTACACCGCTACCTGCTGTTGCATTAGCAGCAAGTGCTGTACTTTGCCCATTACAAATGGTTGCAAGAGTTGCCGTAGGAGCAACCGTTGGATTTGCATTAACAGTTACAGAAACGGTTCCGGTTACAGTGCATGAATTACTATTTGTAACTGTAACTGTATAAGTGGTATTTGTTGTTGGTGAAACTGAACCACTTGCTACATTTCCTAAACCACTGCTCCATGCATAAGTAGAAATACTTCCACTTCCTGCCGTTGCATTAGCTACTAACGCGGTGCTTTGCCCGTTACAAATGGTTGCAGGAGTTGCAGTTGGTGCAACCGTAGGCAACGTATTCACAGTAACCGAAACAGTTCCGATTACCGTGCATGTATTACTGTTCGTAACCGTAACTGTGTAAGTAGTATTTGTTGTTGGTGAAACACTTCCACCGGAGACGTTTCCTGCTAAACCACTACTCCAGGCATAAGTAGAAATACTTCCGCTTCCTGCAGTTGCATTGGCAGCGAGTGTAGTGCTTTGTCCATTGCAGATTGCAGGCGGAGTTACTGTTGGTGTAACTGTTGGATTAGCATTAACGGTAACTGAAACAATTCCGGTTGCGGTGCATGAATTACTATTCGTAACAGTTACTGTATAAGTAGTATTTATTGTTGGCGAAACTGAACCACCGGAAACGTTGCCAAGAACTCCACCGTTCCAGGTATAAACAGTAATACTTCCGCTTCCGGCTGTTGCATTTGCCGCCAATGTGGTGGTACCTCCGTTGCAAATAATAGCGGGTGTTGCTGTTAAAGCAACGGTTGGGGTGGCGTTTACATTAACCGAAACAGATCCGGTTACTGTACATGAATTAGAATTAGTAACAGTTACGGTATAAGTAGTAGTTGACGCAGGGGAAACAGTACCACCGGCTACGTTACCGGCAAGCCCACTGCTCCATGCGTAAGTTGAAATACTTCCGCTACCGGCTGTGGCATTAGCTGCCAGTGTAGCACTTGCTCCGGCACAGATGTTTCCGGTTGCAGATGGTGAAACTGTTGGGTTTGCATTAACGCTAACCGAAACTGTTCCGGTTGCTGTGCATGAATTACTATTCGTAACTGTAACTGTGTAGGTAGTATTGGTTGTTGGAGAAACATTTCCACCCGATACGTTTCCTGCCAATCCGGTACTCCAGGCATAAGTAGAAATACTTCCGCTTCCTGCCGTAGCATTGGCTGCAAGCGTGGTGCTTTGTCCGTTACAAATAGTTGATGGAGCTACGGTTGGTGCAACAGTCGGTTTTGCATTTACTGTAACTGAAACACTTGCAGTTGCTGTACAACCATTACTGTTAGTTACGGTTATTGTGTAAGTAGTGTTTGTTAGTGGAGACACTGAACCGCTTGCTACATTTCCCAGACCACTGCTCCATGCGTAAGTTGAAATACTTCCGCTACCGGCAGTGGCATTTGCAGCAAGCGTTGTGCTTTGTCCAACGCAAATAATTGCAGGACCTGCAGTAGGAGCAACAGTAGGCAATGCATTTACTGTTACGGAAACAGTTCCGGTTGCTGTACATGTATTACTGTTAGTTACGGTAACGGTATAAGTAGTATTTGTTGTTGGTGAAACACTTCCACCGGAAATGCTTCCTGCCAAACCACTACTCCATGCATAAGTTGAAATGCTTCCGCTACCCGCTGTTGCATTGGCAGCAAGTGTTGTACTTCCTCCGTTACATATTGCTGTTGGTGTTGCGGTAGGTGCAATTGTTGGTTTTGCATTTACGGCAACCGTAACAGTACCGGTAACAGTACAGGAATTACTATTAGTAACAGTAACAGTGTATGTAGTATTTGTAGTAGGTGAAACAGTGCCGCCTGCAACATTTCCGGCAAGCCCACTGCTCCAGGCATACGTAGAAATGCTTCCACTTCCAGCTACTGCATTAGCAGCGAGAGTAGTGCTTGTTCCGTTACAAATAGTAGATGGGGCAGCAGTAGGTGCAACCGTTGGTTTTGCATTTACGGTTACCGTAACCGTACCGGTTGCAGTGCAGGTATTGCTGTTAGTAACGGTAATAGTATAAGTAGTATTAGAAGTTGGCGAAACGCTACCACCGGAAACGCTGCCGGCAAGTCCAATGCTCCATGCGTAAGTAGAAATACTTCCGCTTCCTGCTGTCGCATTGGCAGCGAGTGTTGTGCTTGCTCCGTTGCAAATGGTTGCAGGAGTTGCAGTTGGTGCTACGGTAGGATTTGCATTTGTAGCAACTGTAACAGAAGCAGTAGCTGTGCAAAGGTTTACATCTACAACGGTTACGGTATAAGTGCCCGCTGCTAATCCGGTGATGGTTTGCGTATTTTGACCACCGGCTGACCATGAGTAGGTGTATGGAGCAGCCGCTCCATCAGGTGTTGCTGTTGCCGTTCCATTGCTTAAACCGGTACAGGTTCCAGTGCTTGACATAGTAGGCGGGCAACAGGAAATTTGTGCGGTGAAATTTACTGCGGGGTCATTTGTACACCCTATACTCGTCCAAGAACCGGATTCACCGTCACCGGATGTATTTACCGCAACCGATAAACTCATTCCGGGATTACAACCGGTTTTTACTTTAATCGTCCAGCAGAAATTCCATTGATTAGCGGGTGGAGTAATAATTAATCCTGAATTGGGCACACCATCACCAAAATTATTGCCGGGGTTTCCGGTTAAGGAACCGCACCCTGTAACTGTTCCGAATATATTGGTGGTGTATACCCCGTCAAAATAAAATCCGGCAGGCCAAGTAACTCCCGATGCTGAACTTGTTGTTCCGCCCGGATAATAAGCCCAGTTACCGCAAGACGATGGTGACACCGCTCCCCAAAATGTGGAAGTAGAAACATAAGCCGCGGGAGGGGTGGTGGTAAGAGTTGGTAAATCCCAACCGGAGCCGAAAGCCATTTGAACACCATGCAGCCAGTTATTTACGGTTTGTGTCCACCGGTCGATGTGAAAACAAAAGGATACGGTTTGCCCGGGGTCATACATGCCGTTTACCGGTAGTGGAGAAACCGTAAGGCTGGATGCATTTAAGCAATCGGAACAATCCTGAAAAGCATTTACGGAAAGATTATACGTACCGCTTTCACCGGTATTGCCGCTTAACTGAATGTAATAAGTCTGACCCGGAATCATTCCGTTCGATACTGTAAGTGTTGCCGTATTACTTGAACCTACAATACAATTAACTCCGGATAACGAAGTACAGGTTGTTCCGCTCCATAGCGCAATATTCGGGTTAGCCAGTGTTCCTCCCGAAACATTTATAGTTAATCCATAACCCCTTACCGGTTGAACAAAAGAATACCAAACGCTGTTTGCCGGTGAAGCCATTCCGCAACCGGTGAGCGAAACGTAAGGGCTTTCTTCTGTAGCAGCCACATTAGTACCGGCTACAACAACCGCTGTTCCGGTTTGCACTCCCGACCCGCAAGTGCCGGGAGCCGGCAGTGTGCCAAGCGAAGTGGCGTTACTGCAATCGTCATTGGAAGGTATGGTTGCTAAGGGGGTAGACGAACAAACTGAAAATGGTCCGACATTGGCAGTTCCTTTTTCTGAAACGGTAAAATAGTAAGTAGCTCCAACGGTTAACCCGGCTATATTAACGCTCAGGGGCGAAGCACCACAGGCATCGCCCACTGCAGTAAAACCTCCTGCACAGGTTCCTGTAACCAGTGTAAATTCAACATTGCCTGACCATGAGCCGCTGGCTATTACTGTGCCTACATAACTGTTACCGGTAGAAACAAAAGAATACCAAACTTCGGGATGCGTTCCTGCGGCTGCCTGGCAACCTACAGTTCCTGTCCAGTTATCGGCAGCAGAAACCGTTGTTCCTGAAACACAGGAGCCATCGGGTGTAATACTTTGCGCAGCAGAGCACAAATCGTTGGCAGGCTGAGCAATTAAACTGCCGCCAACTAAAAAGAAGAAAAAGAGAAGAGTAAAATTCTTTATGCCCATCTAATTCAATCTGATTTTTCGAAAATGTATGACTTAGTGAAAGGCACAAATCCAGGCTGACTTATTTGCTTCGTTGAAAGAACATTTAATTTGCAATAAGGAGAGAGCGTAACGGTTACTTCCTCTTCTTCTTTTCTATTTTCCTCTATGGTTTTTAAAATTTCATCGCTGAACACCTGCTTTATTCCCTTAGTAAAAATAAAGCGATAAGTCCCGTTAAAGGGTTCAATCACTTCTTTACCATCATCTGAAATTACAGGGTTGGTTGTAGTAATCTGCGCAACGTGAGCCGGAGTTGTTTTAGTTTGCGCTTGTGCCAATAAACATACAGCCATTAACAAAACAGAGAAAACCAAACTGGTCCTTGTCTTCATGGGCTAAACAATAATTAATACAGATGGTTAAAAGTGTCAGGACAAAGATAGACAATTTGTATATGCTTACCTGCCTAGTATTACCGGAGAAATAAGACGATTTCTACAAAGATTTACATGTTGTAGATTCTCTTGTATAACGGTTGGAATTTGGTAGTGTATCAGTATCATCCTGAGCGTAACGAAAGATGAAGAACAAGAGGCTTTTCCGATACTTGGCCTAAATATAATGGAGGCATTAGTTTTCAAAATTGATACAATATCATATTTTGATAGGAGATAATTTGGAAACTTGTATTTGTAATTTTCCAATAAAACAATTTGGAAAATTACAAATACAAGTTGTACCGCGGGCGGGAATCGAACGCGCACGATATTTAAGTATCACAGGATTTTAAGGTGTACGACGGATGACGACCTCAGACGATTTTTTAACCTGTTGAATTAAAATCAATTGCGGATGAAATTTTCTGTTGGGTGTAGATTGGGGGCGGTAAATCAATACTTCATTTTTGATTATGATTAACCGGTTTTTTCATTGGTAAACAGGAGAGGAGGGAAGCGATTTTTTACTCTGCCCAGAAATCTGAACAGTTAAAAAAGATGAATGTTCTTTTGTTGGTAACCCTGCTTGATTCCCGGTTTATACTACCTTAAAGTTGTAGCACAATCCCTGTATATGTTCGCTACCGCCATCTGCCCTCTACCGAAACTGGTTTATGTTGACTACCGCGGTATCTCGAGCTACCGGTGCACACCGGGCGCGCTGACCAGCAAACAGTTTGATGAATATGTCCGCTTGCTCCAACTGAGAGTAGACCGCGAAACAGCCCGTAACATGGCTGCGGAAACTCCGAAACGATAAACCAACTGACTGGTTCCGGTGCTCCCTAATTTTAATGTCCTGTTAAAGCCTTCGGGTTCGGAATTTTTATACGCCCTGCGCAAATAGGTTGGCGCTCCCGACCTCACAAAATAGAATCCCTTGTTATTAACTATAGCAAGGGATTTTTATTACTCCTAGTTTTGCATAAATCAACCTTGATATAAAGGTTAAGAGAAACGCGAAAAAAACTCTCTATAAGCTCGTAATATTTCAAGTAATCTTTCTAATGATAAATAAAAAAGCCCCTCTTTAAATCGAAGAGGGGCTTTCAAAAACAGCATTTGACTTAGCGGCTTATAGTAAACCTGCCCAGGGTTCTTGTTATTCCTTTCGAATCAACAAGTGTTGCCATATACATTCCTTCAGCAAGGTCGGAAACAGAAATGTTAACCACTTTATTGCCCTTGCTGACAAGTTTAACCTTCTCGCCCACCGCATTGTAAATTTCAATGGCGGTGTAGTTGCGGGCAATTTCATCCTCGTTGCGGCTCATATCTATAGTAATAATATTGCTGCTTGGGTTAGGGTAGAGTTGAATGTTAGATAAATTTACTTCGTTAATTCCTCCACTAATATCACAACTATCATTTCCGCTTATACAAAATGTATCTGAACCAAATTGGTTATATGCGATAATGCAAAGTTCATACGGTACATAATCCAAAGTTTTTACCGCTACTGGAAAATGGATTTGGATAACTGAATCGCCATTGTAATTTGTAAAAAAAGGAATGCCTCCACCGCCTGAAGTAAATACCCACTTCGTACTATCGGCACCGGTAGAAGTATTTTCAAAATCCATCTGCATACAAGGCTGAAAACTTACGGTATCAAACCCTGCTACTGGCAACAAATTAGGGTCAGCCACCACAGTAAAAATAATCATACCGGTATCACAAAGCACCGGTGTGCCGTTATCGCACAATTGGTAGTAAGCGGTGTCAGTTCCTACGAAAGTAGAATCGGGAATAATAGAAACCATATCGCAACTTCCGCCAATCACTTCGGCTACATAAGGCGAGCCCCAAACGGCAGTTAAACAAATGTTATCGTTATCGGGGTCAACATCGTTACCGGCTATATGCAAAATGCTGATACTGGTTGCCTGTGTAAGTGTAACCGTATCGGTACTCGCCACCGGTGCGTTGTTAGCGGCAGAAATATTTGATACCACTACATTTTCGCAATGTTGATTGCTTCCCGCACCATTGGTAGCTGTTAAGCAAACATTGTAAGTATTGTTAGCCGAATAAACGTGATTAGGGTTTTGCAGAGTAGATGTTGTTGCATCGCCAAACGTCCACGCCCATGAAGTTGGTGTATTAGTTGATTGGTCGGTAAAGTTTACCAAGCCACCGCTTGGGTTAACCCAGGCAAATTCCGCCACCGGTGTTACTGCTATACCGGTTACGTTCACCGTTTTGCAAACCTGTGTGCTGCTGCCACCGGCATTGGTTGCAGTTAAGCAAACATTGTAAGCACCGTTAGCGGTGTAAACATGCGTAGGGTTTTGCTGGGTAGATAAGGCTGAGCCATCACCAAAGTTCCAACTCCATGAAGTAGGATAGAAATCAGACAAATCGGTAAAGGCTACCGAACCGTTTGTGCCCACTACAAAACTAAAATCTGCCACTGGTGCCGTTGGTAACACCATTGCCCAGTTAATTGATTGAAGAACGTTAGCTGTATCGTAATTAAAGTTGATTACGCTTCCTTTGGCTTCTTTAGTTATGTAAGTATAACGAACAGTAGTAGTAGTAGTAGGGCCACTAACTGTATTCCATATACCGAAGACCTGAGCTTCAATTGTAGTAGTAGTGGTTTCCTTACGCTGTTTACGCAAACATTTATAAGCGCCCACCGGTGTAATTACTTTTCCCCATCCGTCAATTGTATCGGTGTAGGTGGTGTTAGTAGTTAAGCGAACGTTACTCACCGGAAAACTTTGGCAAACCTGGGCAGCTGTAACAGTTTGTTGCAAGTATGCTGTGCCTGCAAAGTTGCTCAAATAGTTAGTTGGAAAGCGATATAAATCGGGCTTGATGGAATAAGACCCTGAAATAGTTTGTCCCGGGCATATCTGCCCTTGAAATCCTTCTAGTGTTAACTTATTGCCGGGAGTATCTGTATTAGTAAGCAGGAAATTTATTCCATCAGATGTAAGTGCTATATCAGCGTTTGGGAATGTTGTTCTTTGGCTGTTAGTAGGGGCTCTGAACTCCGCAGTATCATATTTATACAGCGTAAGATTACTGAAGTCATAAACCTGGTTTGCTCCTTTGTTTCCGAAATTTATACTTGGCAAAGGGAAAGTATCCTGGGCTATGCGTTGAATCGTTCCCGACTGGGGCACATCGCTTATGTTATAAGTAATCTGCGAAAAAGAAGAAATGAAAATGGAAAGGAGTGCAGTAAGTGTAAATGCTTTTTTCATTGATTTTATTTTGAGAACCGAATGTAGAAAAAAACAACACTTTGCAAGTCGCACTTTAGCTCGGGTATGTTAATAGAAGAACCGAATCACCTTCCGCTTATTATCAGCAGTTATCAGTTCGCAGAGATAAAGCCCTTTAGGAAGATTGGGCAAAGGAACTTCCGTAATAAAGTCGGAACGAAACTCCGAAACCTGCTGGCCTATAAGGTTGTATATTCTTACCTGTTTAAAGTTGGTTGCAGTGCCGTAATTCTTCAGGAATAATTTGTTATTCACTATAAAGAAACCAAACAACTCCTCCGTATCATCTTTTATACCGCTTGGCGTTTGCACATAAATGGCAATCACAATCGAATCTATAATCGGTTTTGTAGAAATAGGCCACACTACCACCACGTCCGGTCCGGGTGAAAAAAATTGCGGGTCAATATCAATACTAAAAACAGCGGGAACGGTTTCGTAAGGGTAAAGACTGATTTGATTGGGAGTGCAATATGGCGGCTTATTAAACAGGGTTGAATTAGAGAGAACATGGCTGTTGTTGTGCAAGCCAAAATCTATAACACCGATGAAAGGAAGTGAATCGTAATTGCTTACACGGGCATTGATAGTGATGGTATAATTATAGCCTACCGTGTCGAACGTGTAATCAATAAGTGTTACACCAACTCCTGCAATTTGACCTTTAGAAGAACCAAGGCCAAGCAAAAGCAAACCGGCAGCAATAAAAAACTTGTGTAAATATTTATTCATCATACTCCTTTGACAGCTAATGTAAACTCTCCGTTGCAATAATGCAGAAATATTATCTTCGTTTCTTACTTATTCAGAACAGTATACATGGACATTCTCAACAACATTATTTCGGTGATGAACAAAGAAGAAGTGCGCAACTTCAAACTTTGGCTCAACAGCACCAATGCCAGCGATGCACGAAAAGATATACTCCTGTTCGATTACATCCGCAAAACCGGTGACAAGTATGACGAAGATTTTGTGTTCCGGAAACTTTATACCGAAAAAGATAAGAACTCCTTTTACCGCCTCAAGAACCGTTTGCAGGAAGACATAGGTTACAACCTTACGCTCCTGCATTTTGGTAAGCATGAATCAAATAACCTTTACCTCTTTCTTTCGCTCTACAACATCTTCATCTCGCGCAACCAGCCGGACATTGCTTTATATTTTTTGAAGAAAGCAGAAAAACGTGCACAGCAAATCGAGAACTTCGAGTTGCTTGATATTATCTACGCCAGCTTTGTAACGCTGTCGAGCAACCACACAGGTATTAATCCCGAAGTCTATATTCAGCAGCGGAAAGATAACGCTGTGAAGCTGAACAAGATTCGCGAAGCCGACCAAGTGTTGGCAGCAGTTACCTACCGGTTAAAGCTTTCGCAAAACTACGGCAAGCGCGATGTGGGCTTGCTGAAACTTCTCGATGCGAGTATTAAAGAATTTGCCGGTGATGATTCCATTAAACGGAGCAAAACTTTTCAAACGCGTGTGTTTCGCGCACTCAGTCAAATACTTATTCAGAATCACAACTTTATTGAGCTAGAGAAATTCATACTCACCACTTACAAAAAGTTTGTAGACGAAAAGTGGTTCGACAAATCGAATCATGAAACAAAAATTCAGATGCTTATCTATATCATCAATGCTACTTTCAAAAACAGAAAGTTTACAGAGAGTTTAGATTATGCAGAAACACTGGGCGAAGAGTTGAGTGCATTTAATAATCTGCTGCACGATAAGTATCTTTTCTTCTATTACAATGCACTCGTGATTAACTATGCACAGATTGATTTAGCGCGCGGCATAAAAGCATTAGACGAAGCCGAGCGCGAAATGAAAAGCATGAAGAACAGCTATTACGATTTCTTTATTCTGCTTAACAAAGCCAACCTGCTTTTTTTTCAGCGCAAAACAAACGATGCTATCCGCAATCTTGTTCGGCTGTATGCAAACGACCATTACAAAAAGACCGACACCTCATTTAAACTAAAAATTGCCGTTGCCGAATGTATTATGCAATACGAATCGAGCGATGAGGAGACTTCCCTAAAGCGCGTTGAACAGGTAAAAAAACAGTTTAAGATACAACTTATAGCAGATGACTTTAAACGCGAACGTTTTATCCTGAAACTGATTCCTGATTTAATTGCTTCTCCGGCTTTAGAGAAAGATAAAAAGCTTTTTTTATTAGTCAGGAAGTTCGTCACCGCACCTGTTAAAGGCTCAGTAGAAGATGGTGAGGTACTGCGCTACCGCGCCTGGTTAGCTCCTAAAGTAGGCATACAACCAATCGATTTGGATGAGTAAGAAGTAAACTACTTTAATTTGGTTTGCATACAACGGAGGAGTATGTTTGGCGTATCAAATAATAAAAACGAAAATGCTATATCGCTTATTAAACCTAAAACATTCAACTATGAAATCGAAGATTCACGAATTCATTAATACTAAAAACAGAGCCATGAGTAAAACACTAAAACAAATTTCGCTTTTGCTTGCGATGCTGTGTTGTACCTATATGGTGCAGGCGCAATGTGGTGTAAATGCCTATTGGGGTTACACTATTAACCCTAATCATGTTCATGTATTTACCGACTCATCTACAGTAACAGGTGGATTTCAAATCACTAATCACTATTGGAGTTTTGGTGACGGCAGTACTTCTAACCTCACCAACCCTACACACCAATACACCACACCGGGACATTTTACTGTATGCGAGTATGTCATTGGTACCCAGAATGGAGGAACTACTACCTGTATTGATACCTTCTGTCACGATGTAGATAACTGTAGCGGAATGGTTCAAGCTGCCATCTCTGCTAACGTGCAGGGAAGTACTGTTGTATTTACCGGTACCGGTACTTCTAATTATCCTCCGCTTGCTTTTTCATGGACATTCCCCGGTGGCACTCCTTCTTCTTCCTCCACCGCAACAACTACTGTTATTTATCCAAATGCGGGAGTTCAACAGGCCTGCTTAACAGTAACCGATGCTAATGGATGTTCTGCCACTACCTGCTATAATGTGACTATTACGAATTCTCTTTGCGGTAACCTTCATGCATCTTTCAGTGCGGGCAACACGGGAGCGGGATTAGTGCAGTTACAAAGTACCTCCACCAACGTTCCTAATGGCTCCTGGTATCAGTGGTGGATGGATGGCACAGCACTTTCACCAGCCAGTGCCGGACTGAATGTATTCACTGTTCAGAATATATCGCAGGGGCCACACGTTTTCTGCCTTTACATTTACGCGGCACAAAACAGCCAATATTTATGTGACTCCGCTTGTCAGACAGTAATAGTAAACAACTCGACACCTTGCGCCAACATAAATGCAAGCTTCACAAGTCAGTCAACTTCCAATTATGTGGTATTGTCCAGTACATCTACAGGAACCGGAAGCGGAACACTATATCAGTGGTGGATGGATGGTCAGGCAATTACCAACATAAACCCGAACACTTCTTATACGCTTAGTAATGTTTCTACCGGAAACCATCTTTTCTGCCTATATGTATTTTCCGATGCTAACACTTTCTGCGACTCAACCTGCCAAACAGTTTTTGTAAATACTTCGCAACCTTGCGGAGGTGCTCAGGCAAATTTTGTTTATACGCTTAACGGGAACTCCCTTAGCGTAAATGCTGGCAACAACTACCCCAACGGAACCAACTTCCAATGGTGGTTAGACGGAGTGGCTACTGGTATAGCTCCTACTTATATGCAATACTCATACACCGGTTTAAGTTTAGGAACACACAGCGTTTGTCTGTATATCTATGGAACCAGCGGAACAAGTTTCTGCGATTCTATTTGTCAAACTATTACTGTAGCAAACTGCAGTGTTTCAGCTGCATTTCAAACTACAGTAAACGGTAACGTAGCAGTAATCAATCAAACTGCCAATAGCTGGGGCATCCATAGCTACTGGACTTTTGACGATGGTGGTACCGGTAGCGATACTTCACATGCGTTTTATCATGTTTATCCTACTAATCCAAATACCGTTACTTACAACGTTTGTCATTACGTTTACATGCCGGGCATTAACTGTGTAGATACCGTATGTCAATACATTGTGATTCCGGGAACAGCAACCAGCTGCGGAACAGCATCATTCACCAGCACACAAACTTCCGGTCATTTAGTTCTTACCAGCAATTCAACCGGTACCGGTATTTCATCACAATTCATTTGGTACATATCGAACAATAACGGAACCTTAGTTCAAACCGGAACAGGAACTCCGTTTACTACCAATGCTTTGGCTAACGGTACTTACCAAGTCTGTTTATACTTATATAGTTCCAACCAAACCTTCTGTGATTCTGCCTGTCAGACTATTACTGTGTCGAACAGCAATGCTTGTGTAGGATTGAGCGCACAATGGACGCAAACCTATAACTCAAACAATAGCGTAACATTTACCAGTTCCAACAATTTGAGCGGTACCAATTACCACTGGGATTTTGGTGATGGGCATACTTCAACTTTAGCTAACCCTACACACGGCTATACTAACGGAGGTCTCTACACAGTTTGCTTAATTGTAAATGTGCCGGGAACAACCTGTGCAGATACCAGTTGCCATAACATTCAGGCAAATCCGGTGAATAACTGTACCGGTACTGCGAGTATCAGTCTTACTTCTAATTTAAATGGCAGCTATACACTTACTGCAACTTACAGCGGTTCGAGTGTTGCAGGTTACCACTGGAGCAACGGTGCAGGCACACAAACTATTACAGTTACATCACCAAATATTTATTGTGTAACAGTTACTACTACTACCGGTTGTTCGGCAACAGCTTGCCAAACAGTAACGGGCAGTTGCGGAACAGCTTCGTTTACTGCAAGTGTGGTGAACAGCGCTATTCATGCTAACAGCACATCTACCGACACAAGTTCTGCCACCCATTATTACTGGAATGTATGGGGTGCAAATAATAACCTGATTCAAACGCAGTCGGGTGTGTCGTCAATATTCACATCACAAACATTGCCTGCCGGTACTTACTTAGTTTGTTTGTATTTGTATGGAAGCAATACACAAACCTTCTGCGATTCGGCTTGTGTGAATATTACTATTACCAATGCTAACCCATGCAGCGGTTTAAGCGCAGCATGGACACAGACTTATTTAAACACCGGGGGCGTTCAGTTTGCCAGCGTAACCAATACCAACACAGTTACACATCACTGGACTTTTGGAGATGGAACAACTTCAACCTTAGCTAACCCTGCTCATTATTATACAGCAGCAGGATTATATACGGTTTGTCATATAGTTAATATACCGGGAAGTATTTGTGCCGATACAAGCTGCCACAATATTCAGGCAAATGCGGCTAATCCTTGTAGCAGTTTCAATGTTAACATTAGTCAGGTTACTAATGCTAACGGAGCGCACGGTTTACAGGCAGTAGCTAGCGGTGGCGGACCTACTTATTATTACTACTGGAGTAATGGTATTTCTACCAGTACTATTTATCCTACAGCAGCAGGGGCTTATTGTGTAACTGCTTATGATAATAACCAGTGCACAGCTGCTGCTTGCGATACTATAACCAATAACACCGGCACCTGCAATGCACTCTTTTCTTATGCTTATGTAAACTGCCACACAGTTCAGTTCAGCAATGCATCAACCGGTGGATATACCAATCAAATCTGGCATTTTGGCGATGGCACTTCTTCATCAAGTGCTAATCCGGTTCATACTTTCCCTGTCGGAACATGGACGGTTCAATTAACTGTTTACTCAAACGGTGGAGCTTGTCAGGCAAGTTACTATTCGGTTATTCATATTCAGCCTTGCGGCATAAGCGATACTATTTGCGGGGTTGTGTTTAACGATGTAAACGGAAACGGAGTTCAGGATAACGGTGAGCAAGGATTTAATGGCGGAACTATTTATGCCAGCAATCAATACTCTGCAACTGTTGGAGCAAACGGACATTACACGTTGGTTCTGCCTGCAGGAACTTACAATATTTACTACTGCGCACCATCCGGTTATTCATTTACCATACCGGTGGGAACACCAAATCCAAATGGAGGTTCTATCAGCAACTGCGCTTCATATACAATCACAACAAGCGGTGGCAGCCATTGCGGTTACGATTTCGGATTGCAGAACAACAGCGTGAGCATTTGCGGAACTGTGTATAACGATGCGAACAATAATCATCAACAGGAAAACACCGAAAACGGAATTGCTAATGTGCATGTGACCATTACTGCCAGCAACGGAACTATCTACCATGCTTACACCGACCAGAACGGTCACTATTGTGTAACGGTTCCATCGGGAGTTTATGTAATTGCCATTTCATCAACTATTGGAGGCATTGTTACTCCGCAGGTAATTACACTTACTACGGTGAATGGCACTAATTACTACCACAACGATTTTGGAATTTATGTTCAACCGGGCGCATGCGATCTTTCCATAGAAATTACTCCGCATACTACCGTTACCCCGGGCTTCCCGGCTTGGTATGATATTCAGGTATGTAACGTAGGTGCAAGTATTGCCAACGGAACAGCTAATCTATTCTTCGACCCTGCTTTAAGTTTTAATTATTCATCACCTGCACAAACTTCGGTAAACAATTCTACGCATACCGTTACCTGGTCGCTAAGTAATTTGTTGCCGGGAAGTTGCCAGAACTATTGGGTAAACTTTGATGCGCTTACTACTGTTCAGGTTGGTCAGCATGTGTTTATGTTGGCAAACATAACTTCTACCGGTTGCAACGAAACCAATACTATCAACAATGTAGATACTGTTCATCAGGATGCTACTGCAAGTTGGGACCCTAACAACAAACTAGTATTGCCTGCAGGTGAAGGAAGCGAAGGAAAAATTAAAGGTGATGAGGAATTGACTTACACCGTTAACTTTCAAAACACCGGTACTGCCGATGCAGTAAATGTGGTTGTGCGCGATTTGATTGACACTGATTTGGATTTAGAAACCTTCCACATGATTGGTGCGAGCCATCCTTACACCATGCAGTTTGCAGGAAGAGAAGCTATCTGGAAATTCAGTTCAATCATGTTGCCGGATAGCAATGCTAACGAACCGGCAAGTCATGGTCATGTAACCTTTGCCATTAAACCGTATGCTGGTTTAGCAGAAGGAACTCAACTGACAAACACAGCTAACATTTACTTCGATTACAACGCTGCTTTGCCTACTAATACTACGCTAAACACAATCGATTATAAACTTTCGGTAAGCGAGTTGGAAAACGGAACAGCAACTATTACGCTTATGCCAAATCCGTTTAAAGATTTCACTACCATTAAAATTGACGGTGAAAATTCTACTTACGTACTGAGAGTATTTGATATACTTGGTCAAATAATTCGCAACGATATTTCTGCCAACAATACCTTTACTATTCAAAGAGAAGCTCTTGCAGCAGGAGTTTACATGTATGAAGTAATAAAGAGCAACAAAGTAATTGGTAAAGGAAAAATGATAGCGGAGTAAAACCCCTAAATCCCTTAAAGGGGACTTAAATACAAACCCCGTTTCACGAATAGTGAGGCGGGTTTTTTATTTTTCATTTTCTATTACATTCACCCCCGAAAATGAAAAAGGGACAGGCATTAGATGAAATGAATTGTCACAGAATTGTCATTTTTTCAAGTAAATGCAGATAATATTAAAATCTCAACTTATTTTCGTTTCAGTAAAATTAAAAACCAAAAACCATCGTATGAAAACGAACATCTTTACACTATTCTTTTTATTGGCAATTCCATTTGCCGGTTCTGCGCAAAACCAAAATTTTTGTGCGGCTGACGCTTTCCGTCAAAAATTAATTCAGGAACATCCTGAGGTTCTTCAGGACGAAGCTGAGTTAGAAGCTTTCACCAAAGAATTTGAAGCTAACTTCAGCCACTATGAAATAAGCCGTTCAGGAAACATTATCCTTCCTATCGTGTTTCATATTATTCACCAAGGTGGAAGTGAAAACATTTCTGATGCGAGAATCAGAGACCAGATAGTAACATTGAATCAGGATTATAATAAGTTGAATGCCGATCAATCAACTGTTATTCCTTGGTTTCAACCGCGCATTGGAAACATCGGAGTTGAGTTTCGTTTAGCCAATATTGACCCTACAGGAAATCCTACTAACGGTATTGAAAGAATTAACTCTTGCCAAACGTATGTAGGAAACGATTATTCTAAAATGCACAACTGGCCTCGCGAAAAATACATCAATGTTTGGGTGTATCGCCAAATGAGAGACGGTGCTGCAGGTTATGCATACTATCCCGGCAGTGTTCAGGCTATTTATGCTACACCGGCACGTGACGGTATTAATATTCTGAGCGATTATATAGGAGGACCTAATGGACCAAGCTATAACTTATATCGCGCACTTACACATGAGATTGGACACTATCTGAATTTGAAACACGTATGGGGCGATACTAACGAACCGGGGGTGGCATGTGGCGATGATGATGTAAGCGATACTCCTATTACTAAGGGTTATCAGAGTTGCCCAAGCGCAAATGGTTCCAGAATATGTAATCCTGATAGCTTTGAGAATTACCAAAACTATATGGACTATTCTTATTGCTCAAAAATGTTTAGTAATGGACAGGGAATAAGAATGATTGCTGCTCTTAATTCAACTAAAGCAGATAGAAATAATCTTTGGTCGGCTACTAATCTTGCGGCTACCGGAATTGAAGATACTTCTTACACTCCTTCAGCACCTAAGGCTGATTTTAGCGTGAGCAAAAGATACGTATGCTTAAACGGTTCTGTTACTTTATTAGATGGTTCGTGGAATGGTACTGTTGACAGTTACTACTGGGAAATACCAAACGGCAATCCGGCAGTTTCTACTGACAAAAACCCGGTGGTTCAGTTTTTAGTAGCAGGATGGCAGCCAGTTACGCTTACTGTTACCAATGCAACAGGCACCAGCACTAAAACCAATAATGCCTTAGTATATGTAGCTAACGATTTAGCTTCTTACCAGGCACCTTTCTTTCAGGGTTTTGAAGATGCCAACGTGTTTGGTTCTAACGAATGGGTTACAGCTAACTACGATTGGAATTTGAATGAGTTTAAACAGGTTGACTATGCAGCACGCTCAGGCAGCAAATCTGCTCAACTGAATAACTACTATGCACACACCGACCGTGATATTGACGAAATAGTTTCTCCGGGCTTTGACCTTAGCGGTTTAAATACTACTGCACTAAGAACTTTATCGTTCTACTATTCATGGGCTTCTACTTCTACAGATTTCTCTGATTTCTTTGCCGATTCTATGGAAGTTTACGCAACTGTAAACTGTGGCTCTACCTGGAACAGTATTTACAAAAAAGGAACACACAACGGTTCGGCAGCCTTGATAAACGCAGGCAGTGTGCCGGGTTTCTTTACTCCTACTACCGCAGAGGCGTATTGGAAATTTGTGAAGATAAATTTACCTATAGCTTATCAGAACCCGAACGTGCGTTTTAAATTCAGAGTTTACAGCTCGGTGGGCGGCAACAATTTTTATATTGATGATATTAATATTGGCGGAGCTACTACCGGTGTAGAGGATATGAGTGTGGTGAATGGTGCTACTATTTTCCCTAACCCAACCGAAGGCAATGCTACACTTAGCTTATCGCTGGCAAGTGCAGGAAAGGTGAGTGTGAACGTGATAGACATTACCGGCAAAGTAGTGTTGAGCGTATTTGAAGGATCATTGAACGATGGAGAAAGCCAATTGCCAATTAATGGTTCTTCGCTTTTAGCTGCTGGTGTTTATATAGTAAATGTAAAAGCGGGCGACTCAGTAGTACAACGTAAATTAGTTATAAAGTAAACTAACCTTGTTCGTTTTAGTTTAAAGCAACCAGATGTTTTCATCCGGTTGCTTTTTTTATGGCATATCGTCATTATGTACAAAATTTCTCTTACATGGATATTAATCATACAAATTTCTCCTTGTATTTTGCTGGATAGTCTGTAACATTTCGAAAACGAAGGCGTAAGAGAGAGGTAAGAAATCAATTACCTCTATGAAAACGAATTCAATCTTCTCTAAACTTACAGTTGTTGCCGCAGGACTTATGCTTTTTAGCTCTTGCAGTAAAAACGAAGATGTTACTCCTAATAATATTATGGCTTACAGAAATGAAAGCAGTCAATCGCAAGCATTAGATATCAGCACTATCAGCACTGACATGGTTTTAGAAGACCGTGTAAATGGCGTTGATTATACTGTTTCAAATAATATTCAACTTAATGCCGGCCTTACTATTAAGCCAGGTGTTACTATTATGTTTAAAGATGGTGCAGGTATTCAGGTAAATGGGGAAGGTTATTTAACTGCTATCGGAACTAACGGAAATCTGATTTTGTTTACTTCAGAAAGCGGCAAGCGCAGCGCATGGAAAGGAATTACTGTTTTAGGTAAAAGCGCAAGAAACGTTATCTCTTATTGCAAAATTGAGCACGGTGGTGCTGCCAACAGTTTTGGTAGCGGTAACATTATTGTTGGTTCAGGAACAAACACCGGTGAAGTAGAAATTAGCCAAAGCGAAATTACTGCCAGCGGAACGGATGGTGTGGTTATTTCAGAAGGTTCAAGAGTAAACGGTTTTACAGGAAATAAAATTCATACTAACTCGGCACATCCGGTAAGTATGCACATTACAGATGCGGTAAACATGGCTGACGGAAATCAAATGGTAAACAATGGTAAAGAGTTTATTAAAGTAACCGGTGATGGTGCTGCTACTATTACTAAAGCAATAATTTTAAAGAAACTGAACGAATCGTTTTTAGTAAGCGGAACAATTGTAGCCGGTAACAAATTCAGCATAGCAGCAGGCAGCCGTGTTTACATTGATAACGGTTCCGAAATTATTATTGATGGAACAACCGGTATGGGTGCTTTCAGCGCAGTAGGCACAGCAGCTAATCCAATTTCAATTGCAGCCATTTACAACGGAACCGGTATGTGGAATACTATTCGTTTCCGTTCATCAGCTTCTACCGAAAACAAAATTGAATACTGCACTATCAGCGGTGGCGGTGCAAGTAACGGCAGCAGCGCAGAAGGTATGATTAGCGTGGTAACTGAAGATGATGGTTCAAGCAACATTACTATCCGTAACAGCACTATCATCAACAGTGCGGCAATTGGAATTTATATTCAAGGCGCACATTCAGAATACAATTCAGATATCATTTCAGGAAATGTTTTCTCGAACAATGTGAAAGGAAACGTTCACATAGAATAAACATCTCCTGCTAAAGATTCAACCAAAAAGGCTCTGCGTAATGCGGGGCTTTTTTGGTTTTTACGTGTAGATAATTCTGATACTTTTGCCCGCTCTATGAAAGTAACTTATTCGTTTATTGCTGTTTTGCTAATCACCCTATTTACCGGTTGCAAACAAGATTTTGATATTACTGCCGATTATATAGAAGTGCCGGTTGTGTATGGTTTACTTAATCAGCAAGACGACACGAGTTATATCCGCATTCAAAAAGGATATTTGATTGATGGCAATGCGCTGATAGCTGCTGGTGTGCCAGATTCAGTTTATTACCCCGATGTTTTGACGGTAAAGTTTGTTCCTTATAACGCAAACGGAAGTTCAGGCGGGGTAAGTATTACCTTGAACAGAGTAGATGGAAATACTGTAAGTCTGCCAAAGGAAACAGGAACCTTTGCCAATACACCTAACTGGCTATACTCTTTCAATACACCGCTTGACCCGACTAAGAATTATAAACTGGAAGTGACTAATACTTCTAACGGGTACACTTTTTCTAACAAGAAGATTGATGGCATAAACGGAGTAACGCTGGTAAAAGATTTTCAGGTTCTTGTGCCAACTAAAGCGGCTAAAATAAATTTGCAAAACACTTCATCTACAAAGGTGGTTTGGAATGCTGCTGAGAATGCAGGAGTTTATGATTTAACGGTTCGCTTTCATTATAGAGAATATTTGCAGTTAGATAATTCATTGCTGAAAGATACGTTTGTAGATATCCTTCTGTTCAAATCGTTGGCGTATGATTACAATGGTGGTGGAAGTGTTACTCCGTTTGAAATTACTTCCGATAATATCCTCGGGTTTCTTGCTAACCATTTGACCGCTTCACCTGATGTTTATCGAGAATTTAGTGTGCAGAAAGGAATGCAGTTTAAGTTTGCTGCCGGTGGCACTGAGCTGGCAAAGTTTATGAACTCGAAAAATTCGCAAGGTGGTTTAGCTTCTAATGAAGCACTTCCTCCTTATACCAATATTGATGGTGGCGTTGGGCTTTTATCGAGCCGGTACTTTAAGCAGGTAGACAGCGTGTTGCTAAGCAACAACGGTCTCGACTCATTGGCTTGCAGTGCTATTTCTCGCGGACTCAGGTTTAAAAATCACAGCGGAAATATTTGTCAGTAATCTCCTGCTCCGTCATTGCGAAGCAATCCTATAGCTGCATGACAAATAATTATTCAAAAGAATATCTTAGCCGAAATTTTTCGTGTTGTTCAACAATTTTCTAAATCTGTTTAAGAAAGAAGAAGAGGCATCGCCTTCGGCACTCACCGATTACAGCGGTATGGTAGTTGATTTTCACAACCATGTTTTGTTTGGTATTGATGATGGCGCAAAAACGCTGGATGATTCTGTAATGATGCTCCGCAACTTTGCTGATTTAGGAATTAAAAAAGTAATTGCCTCACCGCATAGCATGGCAGATGGCTATATTAATAGCAATGAAAAGATTTTACAAGTGCGCGATGTAGTGCGCGAAGCCATTAAGAAGAATGGTATAGATATTCAGTTTGATGCCGCTGCTGAATATTATATGGACGAGCTTTTTATGGAGAAACTGGAAAGGAAAGACTTGCTAACCATTGGCAAAAACTATGTGCTGATGGAGCTTTCGTATCTCAGCAAACCAACCAACACTGGAGATGCAGTTTACAAATTACAGGTGTCGGGTTACAATTTAATTTTGGCGCACCCCGAGCGTTATCCTTATTACTATGAGGATAGCTTTGCGCATTACAGAGATTTTAAAGACCGTGGAGTTTACTTTCAAATTAACCTCGGCTCGCTGGTGGGCAAGTATGGCGGACAAGCAAGATACACTGCCGAAAAAATGATTGATGAAGGTATGGTGGAGTTTGTAAGCAGCGATTTACATACGCTGGCACAGTTTGAAATGCTACGCGAATGTTTGAAATCGAAACATCTTGAAAAACTTCTCAATTCAGATAAATTGCGTAACAAAACATTATTATAAATCATGCATTTTATAGAAACCGGTTTTCCGGGCTTGAAAATTTTTGAACCCAAAGTATTTACTGACAGCCGGGGTTATTTTTTTGAAGTGTTCAACGAGCAGAGTTTTCATGATGCCGGCATTAATGTGCATTTTGTTCAGGATAACGAATCGAAATCGCAACGCGGAGTTTTGCGTGGGTTACATTATCAATTGAACCCGATGGCTCAGGCTAAGTTAGTACGGGTAGTAGAAGGAGAGGTGTTGGATGTAGTGTTAGACATTCGCAAAGGTTCTCCTACGTTTGGTAAATCATACTCCTTAGTGCTTACTGGTGAGAACAAAAAGCAGTTGTTTATTCCGCGCGGATTTGCGCATGGTTTTTCGGTGCTTAGCGAAACAGTAATATTTCAGTACAAGTGCGATAATTTTTATTCAAAAGAAAGCGAAGGCGGAATTATGTATAACGACCCGGCATTGAATATTGACTGGGGAATTAATTTGAACGAAGCAATTGTTTCAGATAAAGACAAAGTACTTCAGCTATTTAAAGATTGCGTTAACAATTTTGTATTTCAGCCATGAACAAAATTTTAGTTACCGGTGCACACGGACAATTAGGAACAGAGTTGAACTTTCTTTCATCGCTGTTAGAAAATCATTCCTTTGTTTTTGTTGACCGCAATGATTTAGATATTACAGATGTAGATTCGGTAAACAATTTCTTTTCGAAAGAAAAATACCCCGCTGTAGTAAACTGCGCCGCTTATACGGCAGTAGATAAGGCTGAAACGGAAAAGGAAACTGCATTTAAAGTGAATGCCAATGGTGCAGGTAATCTTGCAGCAGCGTGCAAACAGGTGAATGCAAAATTTATTCACTTCAGCACTGATTTTATTTTTGATGGAACTAATTCTGTTCCTTATAAAGAAGAGGATAAATCGAATCCGCTATCGGTTTATGGGGGAAGTAAATTGGCAGGAGAGGAGCGGGTGCTTCTAAATAATCCTGATACAATTCTCATTCGCACCTCATGGGTGTATTCTTCGTTTGGAAATAATTTTGTGAAAACTATTTTGAAGTTGTGCAAAGAGCGCGAACAACTTAATGTGATTTATGACCAGATAGGCACACCCACTTATGCGCGCGACTTAGCTGCTGTTGTATTGAAGATTGTAGGAAGCGAAGAATGGAAACCCGGTATTTATAATTACAGTAACGAAGGTGTGGCAAGTTGGTATGATTTTGCCATTGCCATACGTGATATTGCCGGATTGAAAACAAAAATACTGCCGATAGAAACCAGCCAATATCCTACACCGGCAGAGCGACCTAAATACAGCGTGCTGAACAAAGCGAAGATTAAAGAAACTTTCGGGCTGGAGATTCCGCATTGGAGAGAGAGTTTAGAAAAATGTATTCCGCTGATAAAATGAAATACAAAGAGATTGAAATTGAAACGCTGCTGGATATTGCAGTAAAAGCAGGCGATGCTATTATGGAAATTTATGCCCGCGATTTTGCCGTAGAGATTAAAGAAGATAAGTCGCCACTAACAGAAGCGGATAAAAAATCAAATGCGGTAATCTTGGATGGATTAAAAAAAAACTATCCCGACATTCCATTTATCTCGGAAGAAACTAAACAGACCCCTTATTCAGAGCGCGAAGAGTGGAAACGCTTTTGGCTGATTGACCCGATTGACGGCACTAAAGAATTTATTAAAAAGAATGGTGAGTTTACCGTGAACATTGCTTTGATAGAAGATGGTGTGCCGGTGATTGGAGTGGTGCATGTTCCGGCTCAGAATGTTACTTATTGTGGAGTAAAGGGAATCGGTTCGTTCAAACAGGAAATCGGAAATCAGAAATCAGAAATCAGAAATACAACGCACTATTCAGAGAAACAAAAGGTAGTAGTTGTAGCAAGTCGTTCACATCTTAGCGATGAGGCTTCGCAGTTTGTGGAAGAACTTAAATCAGGAGGGAAGGAGGTTGATTTTCTTTCATCGGGTAGCTCGCTTAAATTTTGTTTGGTAGCCGAAGGCGTAGCTGATGTTTATCCGCGCTTTGGACCTACTATGGAATGGGACACAGGTGCGGCTCATGCCGTGGCTTTGTATGCCGGTAAAAATGTAATTAATTGGGAAACTAAACTTCCTTTGGTTTACAATAAAAAAAGTCTGCTGAATCCATTTTTTATTGTGGAGTAGTCAGGCGACCAACATCTACAGACAATTAATAATACACATCAATAGGAATGGTGCTGCATGATTTTATAGCGAAGTCGTCATTGAACCAAACCGCCTCGGCTACTAATCGGTGGAGTGTTTTTGTGTAAACACCATTAATTACAGTGCTTTTGGGAATGGCAATTTGGTCTAATGGTATGCTTACTTTTGTGGAGTAATAATCTATTCCCGCAAACTCTTCTTTATCTAAAATTATGGCGGCTTGTCCGTTGGCTAACGAGTAATCGGGATTGTAGGCTGATACCGGTGCTCCTTTTTTGTTTCTGTCCGGCACATCGCCCCAATAAAGCAACACCATAACCTGGTAGCTGTCGCATACGCAGTCTAAAACTTCTAGGTTTAAATTAAGGTCGAAGGTGTTGGTATCTGTTTGTTCTATTTTTTCTAATTGTATAGTGAACCTGTTTGCTCTTTCCGGTTCTTCCGTTGAAGAATCTGCTTGTGTTGATGTTTCGTCTTTTCCTGTAAACCGGTTGCGTAGTTTGGTTAACCAATTTTCTTCTTCCTCATTTTCAAGCGAGTCGATAGGAGTGCTATTTTCTCTTAGTGCTTCTTTTTGTTTCTTCCGTTCTTCCCGTTCTATTTCTGCTTTTCGCTTTTGCAGTTCTGCCATTTTGCGTTCATATTCTTCATTGTGTTCAACATCTTTAGCTGTGGCTCTTGGCGGAGCGTCCATCATTAGTTTTACTTTTGACGGCAGCGGCTTTAATTGCTTTCGCGGTTTAATAACGTATGCTGCCCATATAACTTTAGGGGCAACATTGTAACTCATCCAACCATAACCTTTATTTCCCCATTCAGTACCCATGGAGTTCATAAACTTAAAAGCCTGGTACCGGTCATCGAAACCAAGTATTACAATGGCGTGACCACCGGTTTTTTTGCAGTTGAGCGCATTATTATCCAGCAGGTAATGCTTGGCTTTATCGTAATATTTCTTTTTACTCTCTTTATCTACACCGGCATCGAAATAGCATTTGGCACCTTGCGTGTTTACAATTACCGGTTGTTTGTTTCTAAGCTGTCCGCGTATTTCATCAATTATGGCAACCTTGTTCAGTTGACCGAAGGCTTCAATCTTAAAGTTTTTGGCTTCCTGAATTTGCGTGGCATTTGGTGGTGTGTTAAAGCCTCCTTTTGTATAAGGCATACTTTTATAGGAACATGCACCGGTGTCTTTCATCAGCCGCATAGCGTTTGTAAGCTGAAGTTCCGAATCCCAACGTTTGTTGTTTAATGTATTATAAATAAAAGCCGGTGATACTATATTGGAATCTTGTGCCGGTGGTCTTTTGGTAAAAAAACCTGGTGAACCATCGGAGTTGTAATAGCTGCGGCAGGCATAGCCTAATGCCCAAGCCGCGCAAGAGTTCTGCCGGAATTGATTACCCACCGGTGGCATGTAAACAGTAAGGTCTATAGAATCTACACAAAGGTCGTGGCTGCTGCATAAGGCGCGTGAGTATGCTACGGGAACATCGCTTGGCTTTGGTAGCGGTGGCTTGGCTTTTGTTTTGCTCTGTGCTTGTGCCGAAAGCGAGAAGATGAATGAAATAATAAGAAGCGCAGCTATTTTCTGAACCATGATTTATTTAGAAGTAAGAAAATACATGTCAATCTCGCCTTTGTTTTTTGCATTTATTTTTCCGCGATAGGTGCAGTTGAATTTGTCTTTGAGTAAAAGATACGTATCGCCCGAAATATTTATTCTGCCTACCTAACCGGTTTGCTCCATTCGCGCTGCTGTGTTTACGGTGTCGCCCCAAATATCGTAAGCAAATTTAGATGAACCAACAATACCGGCTACCACTGCACCGGTGTTAATACCAAGGCGAATTTCAAAGAAAGGTTTTTGTTCTGTCATCCGTTTCAATTTCAGCTGCTCCATAAAGCGCAAAATTTCGATGGCAGCGTTGGCTACATTTTCGGCATTGTTTAAATCTGGAACGGGCAGACCGCCCGCGCACATATAAGCATCGCCAATGGTTTTTATTTTTTCTACTTCGTAACGTTTGGTTATTTCATCGAAACCGCGAAAGAGAAAATCTATTTCTGCCACCAGCAGTTCCGGTGAAAGCTTTTGGCTGATGATGGTAAAGTTCTTTATATCAATAAACATAACGGTTACCTGTTCAAACAGTTTTGCTTTGGCAGTGCCGGTGGCTTTTAATTCTTCGGCTACTTCCTCGGGCAGAATGTTGAGCAATAAATTTTCAGAGCGGTTCTTTTCGTATTGCAGTTTGTCGAGCGCTTCTTTCAGCTCTACATTTTTGAGATGATTGATTTCTGCTTCGCGGTCTTTTTTATCCAGTTCGTATTTCAGTTGCAGTTCGCCTAGTTGTTTCAGGCTTTCTGTATTCAGCAGTTCCTCATTCAGTTTAACATGTTCGCGGTATTCTTCTAACGCATTTTTATAATCGTGCTGGTTGGTGTAATAAGTTGACAGAAAAAGCCGCGCATCTTTTAAATTAGATTTTAGCGAATGTTCCTGCGCCAGTTGAACGGCTTCATCTAAATGTTGCTTTGCTTCTTCAAATTTTTGCAGTTCTGTTTTTAACTCGCCCAAATTGATAAGCGAACTTATAATACCGGGCATATTGCCGGTTTCTTTAGAAAGTTCAAGGCAACGGTTATATTTTTCAAGGGCTGTATCAAACTGCTGGAACTTTACAAATAACATTCCCTGATTGTTGAGTGCGCTAAGCGCATTGTGTTTATCGCCAAAGGAATAAAGCACTTCATCAATATTACTTAGGTAAGTAAGTGCTTTGTCATATTCTTTTAAGTTCATGTGCAGCACGCCTAAGTTCAGGTGATTGTATGCCAGTAATTTTTTGTCGTCAATTTCTTCGGCAATCTGCATAGATCGCTCATACATTTTCATTTCCTGCGTAGTATTGTTCAGTCGCTGGTAAATACTGCCAATGTTGATGAGCGTGTTGCCTATGCCCCGCTTATCGTTTAGCTCTTCCTTAATTTGCAGTGACCGAAAATAACTATCGAGAGCAGCGGGATAATCGGCTATGTGAGTGAGGTAAATACCTAAATTATTGTGAGCAGCAGCGGCTTTAGCATACTCGCCCACAAATTCACGCAAAAGAATTATCCGCTTAGTTTGCTCAATGGCTTCCACTTTTTTACCAGCGGCAAACAAAAGTTTCGATAAAATATCGCGGGCATCTGCTTCGGCAGATTTATCGGCATTGGTGTTTGCTAATACAATGGCTTGCTGGCAAGCTTGCGAAGCAGTGGTTGGGTTTTCTGCCATGCTGGCTTTTGCCAGAGTTAATAATTCGGGTATGGTAGCAGAATTATTCAAAGCAATTTTTGCGGGCTTAATAATTTACGGCAAAATAATATTTAAATCATACATTAGCTTAAACCAAAAATTCACCACCATGAAAAAGTTATACGTCTTAATTATTCCTGTATTGTTTTTAATGTATGCTTGCGATAATAAACCGGCTGCAGAAACTGCTGTTGTTTCGCTGGATACCATACCGGTAGTAGATACCCCTAAAGTAGTTGAGCCACCGGTAGGTGCACCGGCAATGCCTGCTGAAGTATTTGAAGATGCCACTACTATAGATATTGCAGGGGCCAAGGTTATAATAAAAGAAAACGCCAGAATAATTGAAAGTCTGATAACTGACGAGAAAGGAATTTATACCTGCACCAAATTGGTAGCCGGACATACCTATACCTTTACTTGCAGCAAGGCCGGTTATATTACGCAATCGGCAACGGCTTTGTATGAGAATCCAGACTCACGCCCATACTTTGGTTTGAAGAAGTAAACGCAGAGTTTAAATAACCACCATAAAAAAAGGGTGCCGGCCTAGCCGATACCCTTTTTTATTTTAAAGAAGGCTATTTGATTTGTTTAGCACCTATTTTTAGGGCTTTTATCCAGTTTGAAGCGCGAAGCAACTTGACTCAAGTAAATAGAAACAGGGAAATTATTTCTCGGTAAACTCTTTATTTACAATTCTGCTTTTGATGATGAAGAGCGGTCTGCCTTTTACTTGAAAGAAGATTCGCAAGACATACTCACCTATAATTCCTAACGAAACAAGTTGAACTCCGCTAAATAGAATGATAGTAAACAGCAAACCGGTAAACCCTTCAATTACCTGAACTCCAAAAACAAACCTTTTAACCAGCGTATAGACAAAGTAGGAGAGGGCAATCAGTACAGTTGCCACGCCCATATTGGTTATAAATTTTACAGGGAAATCGCTGAAGTTGAAAATGCCGTTATAAGCCAACCGGTAAAGCATTTTAAAAGAATACTTGGTTTCGCCTGCAGCGCGTTCCGGTCTATCGTATTCAAAGCCGGTTTGATTAAAGCCAATCCACGATCGTAAGCCACGCAAGTATCGGCTTTCTTCGGGCAGTTGACTCATCATATCAACCACTCTTCGGCTAAGCAATGCAAAATCACCGCTGTCTAAATTTACTTCAACATTCGAAATGCTCTTTATTAACCGGTAGTAAAAATGGTAGGCAGCGCGTTTAAACACATTCTCTTTCCGGTTTTTTCGCACTGCATAAACCACATCATTCCCTTCTTGCAAAAGTTTATAGAAATCGTGAAACAACTCTGGCGGGTCTTGAAGGTCGCCATCAATGCACATTACTGCTTCCGTTCCTCTGGCTACCGAAAGCCCAGCTGTAAAGGCTAATTGATGTCCGAAATTACGTGAAAGAAAAACGCAGTGATATCGCTCATCCTGCAACGCGGTTACCTGCATAAGTTGCGCGGTATTATCGCGTGAACCGTCATCTATCATCACCACTTCCATTCTTAACGAACTTTCATTCATTAGTTTATTCAGCCGTTCTACCAATAGCGGAAAACTTTCTTTTTCGTTATAAAGCGGAACTACAAAAGAGATTTGAGGAAGAGACATAAGGTAATATTACAGTTTATAAATCTTTACTCCATCTGAATTATACAATTCATTTCTTAGATACATATTTTTTGCTTCCGGTGTTATTCGCTCATCACCGCTGTCTGAAATTACCACGTATTTGGCTCCCATTGCTTTACAATTTTCAATATCCGTTTCAGTTGCCTTTGGTTGTGTTAACGCTAACGATGTCCACCCTCTGCGTTTCAGTAAATATAAACTTTCACCTGTTGAGCCATCGCCAATACTTATTATTTTGTCAGCTGGTTTTATTCCTAACCGGTTAATGTTTGTTTCCAATTTATAGAAATCGGAATTTGAGTAATAAGACCACGATTCATTCTTTTCCCGTATAGTATTCAGTCTACGTCCGTGGTGAATCATTACTATAAATAGCACAAGCAACAACACTTTTACAACTTTGGATTTGAAAAATGCTGGCTTCCATTTTTTAACCCGAAGTAAAAAAACTGCACAAATGGCAATAGGAATAGGAATGAGACAAATTAGATAGTAGTCGTGCACTGTAAACTGTGTGAAGAAAAGCAATAGATAAATTGCTCCTGCAGCAATCAGCATGCAAAGCCAGATGACTACGCTTGCATTTTTTCTGTAAGGAATAAATAAACAGAGTAAAAAAACAAAGGGCATAGTATTGGTAAAGTCGCGATAGATAAATTCACGTAACCAATAGTGCTCAAACCTCCCTGCTATTAATTGAATGTCTACCGCATCTAAGTTCCAAATTGGAAGAATAGTCGTAAGGAAGTAAGTGTTGTTATTAGCAAGATTATACTGCTTAATATAAACTATCCATACAGCAGAAATAAGTAGCGGCAGAAATATGAAAGCAAGCAACGTTTTTTTGTGTTCTAGCCAAACCGGCTCTTCCCTCTTATTTAATTTAAAGAAAAATACGAGAAGCATTGTTCCGATAATAGCAAGAAAACTCATAAGGGCAGTTACCTTAATAAGACCTGCCAAGGCAAAAAAGAAAGTTGCTTTCCACAATTCCCTTGATTTGTTTTGATTATGGAAACTCAGGAAATAGTAAATGCCAATAAATGAAAGTGAAATTGCCGGAACATCCGAGAGGAAATTATTGGCATAATCAATAAGAATAGGAGATGTAAAAGCCATTAAGGCTAAAATTAGTCCATAAAACTCATCTTCAAGAAATAACGAAATGGCTTTAAATAAATAGAACAAGCCAATAAAAAAGAATAGCAGATTGATAAAGCGGATGAAATAATCATGGACACCAAACACTTTATATAGCAATGCTGCCGAGTAATAAATGATTGGGAATTCGGACCCCATTTTGCCATCATTGCCTGTGCACCAACTTAAACGCGGTTCAAAAAAGTTCATGCTTTCTGTGTAGTAGTTTAACGCGAACTGTGCACAATCACATTGCCGCCAGATATGAATGCCATGCGGACGCATTAGAATTTCGCCCTGATAACCATAGAGCAACGATAGAATAAGTATTGAACCAACAAACGTATAGATGAATATTTTTCTAGGTTGCATACAGATACGGGTGTAAAAAATAATGAGTTGATGTTTTAGCTTTTAGCTTTCTTGATAACATACACGCGAACATTTTTTACTTCTTCGTAAACCTCATTCTCATATTTAGCTTCAATGTATTGTTTAGTAGCATTATGATGAGCAATGACCTTTGAATTTTCGGCAAAGGAATCGTTTCCCGAAAACGATACTAACTTAATGTGTGCCCCTAAATCATTCATACGTTTTACATAGATTGTGAACTGTGGGCAATATCCATCGTAGAAATAAATATAGTTCTGGAAATTGTTGCTGTTCAGTGCCATATCACGCAAATAATAGGCGGGGGCATACTCATCAAGCGAAGTGCGGTAATCGTCTTCCCATTTTATCATGTTATACATTTCTCTGAAAGGGTAAAAGGTAATGAGCGAACAAATTAAACAGGTAAGGATAGATTGATTGATGTTCGGTAGTTTTTTAGACATCCACGATAAAAAAATGAAAACACTCAAGCTTAACAAAACAGCTATTAAAGGATATACAGGCAAATCATACCATGGCAATTTTGTTTTACTGCTGGAGATAATCAATAAAAAAGCAAGGATGTTTAACAGCGAGAATCGGATTGCCTTATTAACAAGCTTTGAAGAATTCAAAAACAAAAAAAAAGCAGCAGCAGGAAAAAACCAAAGCCATGCTTTTAACCGATATAGGTAAAAATTGTCGAAGTAAAAGAAGAATGACTCATTATGCTCTTCGTTTGTCTTTAAAAATCTTCCACCCAATTCGTTTTCGTAAACAGCATGAAAATAACCGGGATTTGAATATTCCCTTATCAAGTAATAACCTCCAACGAGCATAACAAAAACGAAAATACCAGCATGCAAGTAACGGCTACAAAATAATTCTTTAGTTTTACCTGAAAACAAAAGGTAAATCGAAACAGAAGGCAGAAACAGCAACGCTGCTACACTTTTAGTGAGAATTCCTAAACTGGTGCTTACGAAAAAGAGAAGGAGAAACCAGTTTCGCTTTGAGTTGCTACTGTGGTTGCAGAAAAGAAAAATACTTACAAGAGATGCGGTGGTAAAAAGCGTAAGCATAGCATCATAATCTCCGGTCCTTACGCCATGATAACCAATATACCCGTTAAAAGTACATAGCATAACAGCACTTAATACTCCAATCCATCTGTTTTTTGTGAGGTAAATTGCAAACAAAAAAACAAGTATACAGGTAAAGGCACCGGATATAGCTGCGGGAAGACGAATAGCTGTTTCTGTAATGCCGTGTATACGAATAAGAACTGCTTGAGTCCAAATCATTAACGGAGGCTTTGTGCTCCACATGTCGGACTCTCCTTCAAATGTCGGCACTATGAGGTTGCCGGTTTGGGACATTTCGTAGGCACTTGTAGCAAGCCTTGCTTCGTCCCATATTCGGTAGGTAAGCGAACCAAGTTTATAAAACTGAGTATAATAAATAACGGAAAGAAGAATAAGAATCTGCAAGACTCTTTCAATACGTTTCACGGGCTAAAATTAAATTCCAAACTCAACTTTCCAACTAAACACGGGAACAATACCGAGGTTTGTTTTGGTTTCTATCATCTGCGTTTCGGGATTGTAGATTCTGGCAGCAACATTGTTACGATTAATGATGTTCTGTGCATCGAAAGAAAGCATCCATGAATATTTCTTTTTGTTGCGTCTGAAACTTACGCCAAAGTCTATTCTGAAATAATCAGGCAGTTTTTCGCTGAATGCTTTATCGTTTTGGTAAGCAGTTTCGTTAGCCGCAATAGATTTTTGCAAATCAACAGGAGTAACTCTATTTCCTCCCCGCCAAATGAGTTTTGCATTTATGCCGATGATGTTGTTCCCCTTTTTGCCCACTACAAATTCTTTTCCGCCCAACGCATTCAAAACATAGTTGACGTTGTAGGTGGTGTTTCTCCATGCACCATCAGCCGCTTTGTATTTAGAATTGAAGAGCGAAGTAGTGAACATGAAGAAGTAATGCTTCGAAAAAAATTTTTCAAGTGTAAGTTCCAATCCGTAGCTATAACCGGTGCCTTTGCCGGTTAGCGGAATATTTACAAAGCCGTCATCGTAATTAAGAATGGAGAAAGTACTGTTGCCCGAATCTATTCCAATTGGAACATTGAATAGGTATTGAGCATAAATTTCTGTCTTCAGTCGAAAGTCTTTAAAGAAATTGAAGTTATAACCAGCAACAGCATGTAAGGCACGAGAGAAATCGAGATTTCTGTTTGGTGTATAGGAAACATAAGTAGAAACTGCATCTACACGGCTATGCAATCCAAGTCCAAAGCTGAGCGATTGTTTTTCGGTAACTCGATACTCTGCGCTTATGCGCGGCTCTATATAAAACTTGTTGTTTAGGATGGAGAAAAGAAAATGAACTCCGCTGTTTAACTGAAACTGTTCGCTGAACCGGTGCTTCCATTGGGTGTATGCCTGCAGCATAGAAGTGTTACCGGTATTGTTTACCTGCGTTTCAACAAATTGATTCAAATAAGAGTATTGCTCGCTGTAAAGTTTGTAATCGGTATTGCTGTAGATAATGCCGAGCCGTAGAATATTTCTTGCATCCAGCTTTGTGTTGAGCATGGTGGTAGCGCGGAATATTTTGTAAATAAACTTCTCGTTGTTGATGTCGAACTTCTTGAAATCATAATCAAGTGTATCATCCGAGCTTCCGTTGTTAGTATAGCTGTAACTGGCTACTGACTTTATGTAGGTTTTATTGTCTTTCAGTAAATACAAATGCGTTACTCCCAATACTCCAAGCATTTGCTTTTGATTGAATTCACTTTTGTCGGAGGTGGTTTTCCATTGGCTGGTATCGCGCTTTGCTTTATCGCCTAAAGAACTGATGCCGCCTATTCCGAACAATGTAAAGCTTCCTGCCTTTTTAGTGGGGAAATAAAAATTGAAACAAAGGTCCTGATACTTTGGAGTTACGTTTCCTCCAATATCAAAACCCATTAGCGCAAATAAATCTAAAGTAGAGTACCGGTAGTTAATCAGGTAAGAACCTTTATACTTTCTGCTGAACGGTCCTTCTATATTGGCTTCTGCACCAAGCACACCGGCTTTTAAAGTAAACTCCCATTTTTCCGTATTCCCTTTTCGCAGGTTCACATCAAACACTCCGCTTAATGCATTGCCGTATTCTGCCGCAAATGCCCCCGAGAAGAAATCGGTATTGGTAAGCATATTGCTTGAAAGTATACTTACACCACCACCGGTAGAGCCTTCGCTGCCTGCAAAGTGATTTGGATTGGGAATTTCAATTCCTTCCATACGCCAAAGCAAACCGCGCGGAGAGTTGCCGCGCACTACAATCTGATTGTTTTCATCGTTAGCTGTCACCACACCGGCAAAGCTCTGCGCCATACGTGCAGGGTCGTTTTGTGTTCCTGCATACCGGTTCATTTCTTCGGCAGAAAAGGAGCGCGCGCTTATAGGAGCAAAATCATTATTCGCTTTCGATTTATCTCTCTGCATAATTACTTCTACATCTTTCAAGTCGGTTATCTTCTCCTGCATTTCAATGTTCAGCAAAAGCTCTTTCGATGAAATGAGAAGCAACTCACTTATCACTACATCTTCATAACCTACACAAGAAAGTTTGAGCGACTGTCTGCCTACCGAAACATTCTCAAGATTAAAGCTTCCATCAGCATCGGTGCTTGCCCCATGCAAAGGGTTTGAATTAAGCAACAGAACATTAACCCCAAACAACGGTTGATGACTATCTTTATCAATTACTTTCCCTTTAATGGTGCCGGTGAGTTGTTGTGCCGAAACAAAAGAGGAGAGGAGAGTCGTAAAAAAACATGTGATAACAAAGCGTATGTATGTGTGCATGTATAAGCTAACTGAGCCGAAAATAATTTTTTGATGATAGTTAATTGCATTGCTAACAACAATAAACAATTGGTGCTTGTTCGGAAAATAGTATTCTTGGCAACGCAAAATAGATGAAGCAAAGCATTGAAGTAATTTACAGCGATAATGATTTGGTAGTAGCCAACAAACCTGCCGGTATTACAGTTATTCCCGATAGAATTCATACAGAATTGGAAACCGTTCAAACAGTTTTGCAAAAGCAATTCGGAAAACTGTGGGTAGTGCATCGCATTGACCGACCAACCAGTGGTGTTATTTGTTTTGCGCGTAATGAAGCGGCTCACCGTAATTTGTCTTTGCAATTTCAAAATCATGAAGTGCAGAAGTTCTACTTTGCTTTAGTGAAAGGGAATATGAACGCTAAGAGCGGAACCATCAATGAACCTATTGCCGAGAATATGGCGCGACCGGGCAGTATGCTCATACACAAGCGCGGAAAGGATGCGCTTACTCTTTACGAAGTGACGGAAGAATTTAAACACGCCTCACTCTTAAAGGTGGAAATTAAAACCGGACGAACGCATCAAATTCGTGTTCATCTTGCCTGGCTTGGCAACCCTTTGTTGGTTGATGAACTGTATGGCAAGACAGAAGCCTTTTTCTTTTCTTCTATAAAGAAAAAGTATAAAGCCACTGATGAAGAAGAACGTCCGACTATTGCGCGGCTCACGCTTCATGCAGAACAAATTACTTTTAAGCATCCTGTTACCGGTAAAGAAGTTTCTTTTGCCGCACCGTTGCCTAAGGATATTGAAACGGTCTTGAAGTTGTTGCGAAAATACGATAGCTGAAATCTATATTCCCAGAATACAACCATCTATTTCAATTTTTTCTATCATCTTCGTTTTTCTATGATAGTTTATTGATTTTATTAGTCACCAAAAGTTTTATGATTTCAACTGAGGCGATTGGATTACATCCCAACAGGTAGTATAATCGCAAACTGTAAACTTTATAGAACATCCTTCTATTTTCGTCACATGAACATTACGCTTTTAATTATTGGAGTTACCTGTGTTATTTCATTCATTGCGTTTAGTAATCAGGCTTTATTACAAAACCTTCTTTTCTACCCTTATCGCATTTGGAAGAACAACGAATGGCACCGGTTAGTATCCAATGGCTTTGTTCATGCCGATTTTCAGCATCTTCTTTTCAATATGATTTCCCTCTACTTCTGCGGGCAGTTTGTAGAATACGCTTTTGATGATGTGTTTAAAATAAAAGGAAGGGCCTTGTATGTGGCTATGTATTTTGGAGCCATCATTATTGCAGATGTCTTCAATTTTTTTAAGCAAAAAGATAATTACGAATACCGCAGTTTAGGCGCAAGTGGTGGAGTATCTGCCGTTATTTTTGCCAGCATTCTGTTTCAGCCCTTTGCTCAATTCTATGTTCCCTTTCCTGTTCCTGCTTTTGTATTTGGTCCCTTGTATTTACTCTTCTGCGCATACATGGCAAAACGCGGCACCGATAACATAGGGCACTTGGCCCACTTTACCGGTGCGGTGTTTGGTTTTGTGTTTCCTATTATTTTAGAGCCAAGATTATTTACCCGGTTCATTTCTTTGGTCGGGCAAAAATTCGGATTTTAATTATAACAGAATACTATGCTCATAGACCTTCGCTCCGATACCGTTACCAAGCCATCGCCCGAAATGAAACAAGCCATGCTGAATGCCGAATTAGGCGATGATGTATTTGGCGAAGACCCAACGGTAAAGCAACTGGAAGAAAAAATTGCAGCCATGTTTGGAATGGAAGCCGCCCTGTTTTGCCCCAGCGGAACAATGACTAACCAGATTGCCATTAAAGCACACACACAACCGCTCGATGAACTTATCTGCGATAAAATCTGTCACATCTATAATTACGAAACCGGTGGATGGGCTTTTCACTCCGGCATTTCTATCCGCTTAACCGATGGCGACAGAGGAAGAATGAATGCATCGCAAATAGAAGAATTAATTCTGCCAGACCAAGATTGGTTGCCCAATACAAGAATGGTAGCCATTGAGAATACCGTAAACAAAGGTGGAGGAAGTATTTACTCGGTAGCAGAAATGAAAACACTCTCCGATTTCTGCCGCTCTAAAAATCTAATTTACCATTTAGACGGAGCAAGAATTTTTAATGCCCTCTCTGCCTTAAATGAAAAGCCCGAAGCCTTACACAGCATGTTCGACAGTATTTCTGTTTGCATCAGCAAAGGATTAGGCGCACCGGCAGGAAGTGTGTTAGCAGGCAAAAAAGATTTCATTAAACGTTCGCGCAAACTAAGAAAGGTGATGGGAGGCGGAATGCGCCAAAGCGGAATACTGGCAGCCGCCTGTATTTACGCACTTGATTATAATGTTGAGCGTTTAAAAGACGACCACTCCAAAGCAACTGAACTTGCCGAAACATTAAACCAACTCGCTTGGGTAAATAAAGTTCTACCGGTAGAAACCAACATTGTAATTTTTGAAGTAGCTGATGCCGCTAAGGTGGCAGAGCAACTTTCGAAAGAAAATATCCGCATACAACCCTTCTCGCCAACCTTACTAAGAATGGTTACTCATCTCGACTTTACAGATGCGATGTTGCAGAAAGCAAAAGAAGTATTGATAAAACTGAAACTTTAGGTATCTTCGCCCCCGCAAAACACAATCTGTTTTGCCAATTACAATATGGAAGAATTCAAAACATCGCTCGCAGCCGCTAAACGCCTTCGCAACTATTTAACTCACGAACATAAGTCTCCCATTGTTTTTAAAGACGGTTCAAGTTTTGAATGGCGCGAGTTTGTAGTAGTGCCTTTCGATTTGAAATCAAGAAAAGAATTTGTGGTTTCGTATGAAACTAACGTGCATAACACAATGCCGGAAAACCTGTTACAGTCATTCCCTGATAAACACTACACAGTTGCACTGATATTAAACTCTGAACCTTTGAACAAGGTTTGGATAGATATGAGCGTAGACGTGTTTATGGCACGTGCCGGTGTTAAGATTGAGCTAAACGCCTACGTGTAAAAACTTCCATAGGAACTTTATCAAAGTTCTTATCGATAGTTACCGATAAACCAGATTTATTTCCGCGAACTAATATCCCGATTGGGAGCGGATATTTTTCAACCACACGGTCAATTCCTTTTTTCAAAATATCTACATCCTCTTCAATTACCTGAATTTTTTCTTGTAAGTTCATACGGATTGTTTTTAAAATGTGGACTGCAAAATTAAACAAATTTTTCCGAATATTTCAGCAGAAGGTAATTATAACTCGAGCAATATAAGGCAGCATCTTGTTTTTGTCAATGGATGAAGCCCGCTAAAACGATTCTTTAACAGGTTTAGTATGTTTCGGCAACTTTATTTTCAGAATATTTTTTTCGCGCAACCATGCGTGTTTCATGGCTGTCTTTCAGTCATATTTTATAACCTAAAACCCATTTCGCCTCATTTCATATTTTTACATCACCAAAATCGATAGAAAATGACAGTAGATACCGCCTTAACCAGAGCCGAACAACTGATTGAACTGGAAGAACGCTACGGAGCGCATAATTACCATCCGCTGCCGGTAGTAATTGACCGCGCCCGCGGAGTGTATATGTGGGATGTAGACGGTAAACGCTATTACGATTTTCTTTCTGCTTACTCAGCCGTTAACCAAGGGCATTGCCACCAGTTGATTGTAGATGTAATGAAGAAACAGGCAGAGAAGCTCACGCTTACTTCACGCGCGTTTCATAATTCTGTACTGGGCGAATATGAAAAATACATTACTGAATACTTTGGTTATGATAAGGTGTTACCGATGAACACCGGAGTTGAAGCAGTGGAAACAGCTATCAAGTTAGCTCGCAGATGGGGTTATGAAGTAAAAGGCATCAAGGATAAGAAAGCCAAGATTATTGTTCCTGAAAACAATTTTCACGGCAGAACACTGTTGGCAATTTCTGCATCTACTGATCCTTCTAGCTATAAAGGCTTCGGTCCTTTTGTTCCGAACTTTGTTCATGTTCTTTATAATGATTTGAAAGCATTGAGTGCCGCTTTAGAGGATAAAGACGTGTGTGGGTTTATGGTGGAGCCAATTCAAGGAGAAGCCGGTGTTGTTGTTCCTGATGAACATTATTTAGCGAAAGCAAAATACTTATGTGAGAAAGCTGGCGTGCTATTTATTGCCGATGAAGTGCAAACGGGTTTGGGCAGAACGGGCAAAATGCTCGCCTGTGATTGGGAAGAAGTTCGTCCCGATATTTTGATTTTGGGTAAAGCATTGAGTGGCGGAACACTTCCGGTATCAGCTGTGCTTTGCGATGACCCTATTATGACTTTGATTAAGCCCGGAGAGCATGGCTCTACTTATGGCGGCAATCCTTTGGCTTGTAAAGTGGCGATGGCGGCACTTCAGATAATAAAGGATGAGAACTTGGTATACAATGCTTTCTACCTTGGCAAGTACTTTAGGAATGAACTGGAGAAAATCAAGCATCCTTTGATTAAGGAGATACGCGGAAAGGGATTGCTGAATGCCATTGTGCTTAAAACCAATGATGAAAACTGCGGAGGGGATTTGTGCCTGAAGTTTGCTGAACACGGTTTGCTTGCTAAGCCGACTCACCATTATATCATTCGTCTTTCTCCGCCTTTGTGCATCAGCAAAGAGCAGATTGATGATTGCATTGAAATTATCAAGAAGAGTTTTAAGGAGTTTAAGTGATAAACCCCTAAATCCCCTAAAGGGGACTTGAATACAAACTACAGTTGCAGATTCTCTAAATCCTGCGGTGTATCAATAGATACGCTGATATGGCTGGTTTCTTTGCATTTAATGCGGTAGCTGTTTTCTAACCAACGAAGTTGTTCAAGGCTTTCAGTTCCTTCGAGCGGAGTAGGTGGCAGTTTTACTAATTCCATCAATACTTCTTTACGGAAACCATAAATGCCTATGTGCAGGTAAAACTCCAGTTCATCGAAGTGTTGTTTTGAAATCGGATTCGGAATAATGCTTCGGCTGAAATACATCGCCTCGTTTTTCTTGTTCAACACTACCTTAATGCGCGAAGGATTCCGAAGTTCATCATCCCAATCTATTTTACGAATAAGCGTGGCTATTTGTGTATCGACTTCGTTAAAACAATCTGCCAGTAAATCTATTTGCACCGGTTCAATAAATGGTTCATCACCTTGTATGTTGATGATAACATCGGCATCTATCTTTGCTGCTACTTCGGCACAACGTTCTGTTCCATTCTTATGTTCGGTAGAAGTCATCACCACTTTTCCGCCAAAGCTTTCTACTTCTTTAAAAATGCGTTCATCATCGGTGGCAACAATTACTTCGCTAAGCAATTTGGATTGGCTTGCCTGTTCATATACTCTGCGTATCATAGTCTTGCCACCAATATCTGCCAGCGGCTTTCCGGGAAAGCGGGTAGATGCGTAACGCGAAGGGATGATACCAGTGACTCTCATTGAATAAGACAAATTTATATTTTCTAAATTAAGAAAGTAAGCAAAAGCCGTATGTAAAATACAGTATGCAGACTTAATTATTAGATTAATCTAAAAGCCTATTTCTGACTCACTACTAAGTAAGTCGATCTTACCGCAATTACTTTTACTTCTATACCGCTTGAAATAAAACCGGTGTCGGCAACCGAATCGTATTGCTCACCACTTATTTCAATTCTACCTGAGGGGCGAAGATTGGTAACAGCCGTTCCTGCGCTTCCGATTAAATTTTGTAAAGAATTATTGCGGATAGAATAGCCGTCAGATGTTTTCATTTCTGCCTCTACGCCCATCTTTTTAAAAGCAGAAGAGTTGAAAATTTTCTGCCCGAAAGCAATAAGCAAAACAAGGGGCAGAGCCATTGCCACGCTTACCATTAGAAAACTCATGGCTACACTTCCTTTTGGCACAAAGCTGAAATCGAAATCGATATTGCGCACCAGCGCCAGCGTTAGCCCCATAACAGTCAGCACTATTCCGCTGATACCCGCAATACCAAAACCGGGAATTACAAATATTTCAAGCAGAATCAGGATGATACCGGTGGCAAAAAGAAGTATTTCCCAATTAGCCGCCAGTCCTTCCAGATAAAGCGGAGCGAAGTAAAACATAGCTGCTACTAACGATACAGCAATAGGCAGGAAAGTGCCCGGTGCCTTAAACTCGAAATAGATTCCCCCGAAAATAACCAACAAAAAAACACCGCTGATGGCAGGGTTCACCAACCATAACACAAACGATTCTACCCAACTACTTTCATGCTCTACAATCGTGTAATTTCCTCCTTTCAACTTCGGCAGAATATCTTCGGGCGTTTCCACTTCGCCATTGCAGTAGCCATATTTAATAGCTTCTTTAGTGCTAAAGGTTACAATCTTTCCTTTTTCCTTAATAGAATCAATCACTAAGTTTTCGTCCGTCATGCCTTCAGCAATCAAAGGATTGCGACCGGTTTCTTCAGCAGTGGCGCGCATCTTTTTGCGCATATAGCTTTGATATTTCTCGGGCATCAATTCGCCTTCACCGTTAACTACACTTGCTGCACCAATTGTAGAACCGGGTGTCATGTAAATACTATCGCAGGCAATAGCAATTAAAGCACCGGCACTGGCTGCGTTGTTGCGCACAAAAACAATTGTAGGAATTTTAGTTTTCAAAAGCGCGGTGCGAATGTTATCGCCATCCAGCACTAATCCGCCATACGTATTCATATCTATCAGAATATAATCAGCCTTCATTTCTTCGGCTTCTTTAATTGCCGTTTCGGTCAACCGGCTCATGCTCGGACCAATTTCTTCCTGAATCTGAAACCGGTAGACAATTTTGTTTTGCGCTTGTGCGTTTACAATACTGCACAATAGAAGTACAAAAGATGTTAGTATGTGGTGACTTAGCTTCATGGTGCAATAATACTGCGAATACCTTTGCGTATTAAATAAATGTTGAAAGTATGAAGAAGATTTTGGCAACAGGTTTATTGTTTCTTGTGTTTTGTTTGTTGGTAGAAGCCACCCAGCAGCCTACTAAGCACGTAGTGAAGAAAGGCGAAACGCTTTATTCTATTTCTAAGAAATACGGAGTTACGGTATATGCCATTGCAAAGGCTAATAACTTCTCTACGCAATACGGGGTAAAGATTGGTCAGCATATTCTTATTCCCGGTAGCGGCAACAAACCACAGGCTATTAATAAACCAGTATATGTGCCGAGTACATCCGATACTCCTTGGAGAGAAGAAGATGTTCGTGTGCGCACAGCAATGCCTGAAAGGGCACAGGCAGTTAATCCTGAGCCAACCATAATGCCGAAACCACAAGCAGTTGTTGAAACTTCGAAACCGGTAGTTATTATACAAGGTTTAAAAACCACTTCGAGCAATGCGGCAGAATATCCGGTAATTTTCAATCAATATTCTTCGCAGGGATATAAAATTAAACGCGATAAGGGCGCAGCGAATTATCTGGATGAAGCCACTTCAGGTAATCAAAATCTTGCTTTTTACAGCAATGCCGAAATGGGTTCGGTGATACGCGTTACTAATCTGATGAACCACAAAACTGTTTTTGTAAAAGTAATAGGCAAAGTTCCCCCAATAGATGCTGGAAGCGATATTACCGTAAAACTAAGCAGCAAAGCCGCTAAAGACCTGGGTGCTTTGGACGAAAAGTTCCTGGTAGAGGTAGCTTCGTTCTCGGCTAATTAAAGCCTGCTTAATTTGTTAGTAATTTCGTTTTAATTCTCCTCGCTAAGTTTATTTTTGTCGCGCTTTTAAAAAGAGGATAATGACTACCAACGCAGATTATTTACCTATCTTAATTCAGTTTGTTTTTGTGGCAGTGTTTATTGCCGTAATGCTTGCGCTTTCGCATTATATAGGTCCTCGCAGAAGTTCAAAAAACAAAGATGCTTCGTTTGAATGCGGTATTGCTCAACACGGCAATGCGCGTATTCCTTTTTCGGTTAAGTATTTTCTGGTAGCCATTCTGTTTGTGTTGTTCGATGTGGAAGTAATTTTCCTTTACCCGTGGGCGGTTAACTTTCGCGAAATGGGAATGGATGGCTTTTGGAAAATGATGATGTTTATGGGCTTGCTCTTAATCGGGTTTTTCTATGTAATTAAGAAGGGCGCATTGGAGTGGGAGTAAAATAAATTTGAATCATGGCAGAAATAGGAAGTAATGTAAATGTTGAACTGAAACCAACCGAACAGGGCTATAATGGTCCGGGTTTTCAGTTGACTTCAATTGATAAGATTGTTGGTTTAGCGCGTTCAAAATCGCTTTGGCCTTTGCCCTTTGCCACCTCTTGTTGTGGTATTGAGTTTATGGCAACCATGGGTGCCAATTACGATTTAGCTCGTTTTGGTTCAGAGCGTCCGAGTTTTTCTCCGCGTCAGGCAGATATGTTGTTGGTAATGGGAACCATTGCTAAAAAGATGGGACCGGTTTTACGTCAGGTTTACGAACAAATGGCAGAGCCGCGTTGGGTAATTGCTGTTGGTGCCTGTGCTTGTTCGGGTGGCGTGTTTGATACTTATTCTGTGTTGCAGGGCATTGATAAAATTATACCGGTAGATGTTTATGTGCCGGGTTGTCCTCCGCGTCCTGAGCAAATACTTGACGGTGTAATGAAATTGCAGGATTTGGTAAAGACAGAACAGTTTACCAGAAGAGAATCTCCGGAGTACAAAGCACTTTTAGCGAGTTACGGAATAAATGTGAATTAAACCCCTAAATCCCCTAAAGGGGACTTTGAATACATGACGCTTTCTAACGAAATAATAATTCAAAAAATAACTGATAAGTTCGGAGAAGCAGTAACAAACTTTACCGAGCCTTACGAGATGCTAACGTTTGAAATAAGCAGCGATAAAGCAATTGAGTTGATACAGTTTTTGCGCGATGATGAAACGCTTCGTTTCAATTTTCTCACCACCATGGGCGGAATTCATTTTCCCGATAACGGAGTGGAAAGACAGTTTGCCATGATGTATCAGATGCATAATTGGGTAGATAATGTGCGTATTCGCTTTAAGGCATATTTGAATGGAGAGAATCCTGAAATAGAAACAGCTACGCGCTTGTTTACATGCGCTAACTGGATGGAGCGCGAAGCGTATGATTTTTACGGAATCATTTTCAACGGTCACCCTGATTTAAAGCGCATTTTGAATATGGATGAAATGATTTCGTTCCCGATGCGTAAGGAGTTTCCGTTAGAAGACCAGGGAAGAACCGATAAAGACGATAGATATTTTGGAAGAATTCCGGTGAATGCAAATTCAAATTGAGATGAGCGAAATAGTTTTAAAATCAATAGAAGATAAATACGCTGACATGATTCGTCAGCGCGAGAATGAGGACGGAAGCGAGCTTTCTATTCTCAACCTCGGACCAACTCACCCCGCTACGCACGGAATATTTCAGAACGTGCTGCTGATGGATGGTGAGAAAATTTTAGATGCAGAGCCAACCATCGGTTACATCCACCGTGCTTTCGAGAAAATTGCCGAGAACCGCCCCTTCTATCAAATCACTCCGCTTACCGACCGGATGAACTATTGTTCATCGCCTATCAATAACATGGGTTGGTGGTTAACGGTGGAGAAATTGCTGAATATTGAAGTTCCGAAACGCGCACAATACATCCGTGTAATTATGATGGAGTTGGCGCGTATTACCGACCACCTCATCTGTAATTCAATTCTTGCTGTAGATGCCGGTGCCTTTACGGGTTTCCTTTACGTAATGCAATACCGCGAGAAGGTGTATGAGATTTACGAAGAACTTTGCGGTGCCCGCTTGACAACTAACATGGGGCGCATTGGAGGATTGGAAAGAGATTTGAGCGATACCGGTTTTAGAAAGCTGAACGCTTTTATGAAAGAGTTTCCGGTGGCGTTTAAAGAATTTGAAACATTGGTTTCGCGCAACAGAATATTTATTGACCGCTGCGTAAACGTGGGTGCAATCTCTGCAGAAAAAGCAATGGCTTATGGCTTCACCGGTCCTAACCTGCGAGCTGCAGGAGTTGATTATGATGTCCGTAAAATGAATCCGTATTCTTCTTACCAGGATTTTGAGTTTGATATACCGGTAGGTAGATCGGGAGATACTTACGATAGATATTGCGTTCGCAATGCAGAAGTTTGGGAAAGTTTGAAAATCATTCAGCAGGCAATTGATAAAATGCCGGAAGGCCCTTATCATGCCGATGTGCCGGATTATTATCTGCCGCCTAAAGAAGATGTTTACAATAACATGGAGGCACTTATCTATCACTTCAAGATTGTGATGGGCGAAATACCGGTGCCAAAAGGTGAGGTGTATCATGCAGTAGAAGGCGGCAATGGCGAACTTGGTTTTTATTTAGTAAGTGATGGAAGCCGTGTTCCGTATCGCCTGCATTTCCGTAGACCATGCTTTATTTATTACCAGGCCTACACCGAAATGATTAAAGGAGGTTACCTGAGCGATGCCATTTTGATTTTGAGTTCGCTGAATGTAATTGCCGGAGAGTTGGATGCATAAACCCCTAAATCCCCTAAAGGGGACTTAAATACAGAACGGAATATGAGTTTAGTTACAAATAGTAGTAAAGAAGTAAAGCTTTCAGACGCTACACTTAAGCGAATTGAGGAATTGAAATCGCGTTTTCCGGAAGGGAAAAGGAAAAGTGCCTTGCTCACTATTCTTCACGAAGTGCAGGATGGCAACGATAACTGGTTATCGATAGAAGCAATGGATAAAGTGGCGGAGGTTCTTTCTATTAAGCCTATTGAAGTTTACGAAGTGGCTTCTTTTTATACCATGTATAATCAGAAACCGGTGGGCAAATTCATGTTTGAATTTTGCAGAACAAGTTGCTGCGTTACGCGTGGAGCAGAAGATTTGATTGATTATACCCTCAATAAATTAGGCGTAGAAGAAGGACAGGTAACTTCCGATGGAATGTTTTCAGTGAAAGCAACGGAATGTTTAGGTGCCTGCGGTTATGCGCCCATGTTACAGTTAGGCGATTACTACCACGAGTTTCTCACTCCTGAGAAAATGGATAAACTGATTGACGATTGCAGAGCCGGTAAGGTAGAACTGCTTTCTAAAGTTTAAATTCTCAGAATTGTGTAGAAGGTAAATATTTCAGGAATTATTTATGTGATATAAATCTTAAGTCATGAAGAAACTATTCCATTGCCTTCCAATTTTAGTATTGTTAGCTTCTTCTTGTAAGCATGAACATTACAAAGCAAATTCTGATAATGCTCAGTTTATTCATGAGTTAAATAAAGGATTAATGGAGGCAGTAGTGCAGGATGGCTTTTCGCCCCCTGTTTCAAGTCGTGTATATGCCTACCCTAATATTGCAGCATATGAAGCAGTGATTCATGGGGATTCAAATTTTATATCCTATGCAGGGCAACTCAACGGGTTGACTGAATTGCCTCAACCCGAAAAGGGGAAAAATTATTTATGGGAGATTGTAATGATTCAAGCTTTTAGCGATGTAGCCAAGTATCTTGTGTATCGTGATTACATTATTGAAGAAAAATTTCAATCTCTTCTGAAAGAAATAAAAAGTAATGGGGTAGATGAGGATGAAGTGGTTTTATCTATTGAGTTTGGAAGAAAATTAGGCGAGGCTATTATAGCTTTGGCTAAAAAAGACAACTATGCTGCAACACGAAATTTTTCAAAGTTTACCGTAAGTGATGCTCCGGGTAGTTGGAAGCCTACACCGCCTAAGTATATGGAAGCATTAGAGCCGCATTGGGCTAAGGTGCGTCCATTTGTGTTAGACTCAACCAGTCAGTTTCGTGAACCTGTTTGGTGCAAGTTCAGTACCGATAAAAATTCTGAATTTTATAAGAGGGCAGAAGAAGTTTACACTATTGTCAATACGCTTAAAGCCGAAAAATTGGATGTGTGTAAATTTTGGGATTGTAATCCATCACCTATAAATGTTCAGGGACATGTAGTTACTACCAATAGGCAAAATACTCCTGGCGGACACTGGATTGGGATTGCAAGAATAGCCGCAAAGGAAAGGAAAATGAGTTTGGTTGAAACATGCGAAGTGCTGTCGAAAACAAGCATTGCCCTTGCTGATGCTTTTAAAGTTATCTGGGATTCAAAGTATGCTACTAATAGCATTCGTCCTGTTACGTACATCCAAAAATATATCGATCCAAATTGGAGTCCCATTCTTGAAACGCCAAATTTTCCTGAATTTTCGAGCGGGCATAGCGGCATCTCTGCCGCTGCTGCTTATGTTCTTACTGAAAAATTCGGAGCAAGTTTCTCTTTCACCGATTCGTCTAATGTTCCTTTCGGATTTGCTCCCCGCAAATTCTCTTCTTTTTCAGAAGCCGCTGAGGAAGCTGCTATCAGCCGTGTTTACGGGGGTATTCATTATATACCCTCTTGCGAAATTGCTGCTAAACAAGGCATTAGAGTAGGAGAAATTATTACGAAACGATTGACAACAAGAAAATAGATTTCTTAAAAATCTATTTTGATTTTGTATTCAACATAAAAATTTTTAGCGCATCATTATTTTGGGGAGCAAGAAACAGGTTTGTGTTTAACGCCTTGTCAAAAATTTTCACTACATTTTTGGCATCACCCTTTATATTAAATCCACTTACTTCATCTGATGTTGCTTTGAAGTTCCCTTTTCCATCTCCCAATAACACCAAGCCCCCAAGCGCATCATAATTTCCGTATTCGTAGTGATTCGAGAATGAATTACCAGCCAATACTATATCAAGATTGCCATCTCCATTTACATCGGCAGGCTGAATGCCATACACTGGTGCTACCTGTGCTTCGTTTGGCAATGGATGTACCGCATATTTACCGTTCCCCAGATTTTCCAAATAGCAGGAAGCCATTACAGTTGCCTTTAATTGATAACTTGATGACTGTTGCTCCAAAGTAAGAATATCATTGAAGTTCGCTTTCGCAAAATTCTCGAAGGTGTAAAATTTGTTATTGTAAACCGGCATCTGCTCACAGAATAAATCGCGATTCACGAATGGAACATTTTTTCCCGAGATGTAATGAAATACAATCGGGTCATTGGTGCCGTTACCATCAAAGTCTCCGGCATATATTGTCACCGGCTCTTTTTTAGATGCTTTAAAAACAGAATTAAGTCCCAAATTACCCGCAACAAAATCTATGTCGCCATCTTTATCAAAGTCTCCGGCTGTAATGGAATTCCACCAGCCCTCTGTATACTGAAGGCCATTGTCGCTTTCAATTTTTATCAATTTACCGTCTCTATTTTCAAATATCGTAACAGGCATCCATTCGCCCACTACTATCAAATCCAGCAAAGAGTCCTTATTGTAATCAACCCATATAGCAGCAGTTACCATTCCGCAATTCCGCAAACCCGGAGCTATGCTATCTGTTACATCATTCAATGTCCCTTTATCATTTCTCAAAAGATAATTGCCTGCCGGTTTTGGATAGTGGTCGTAATCAATTCTGTCATTTATAAACCAATCCACATCTTTATCGTTGTCGTAATCACTTGGAGCCATACAGGTAATATGTTTGCTGAAATTGCTAAATACTAAGGATTCTCCTTTTTGGTTTGAAGGTCTGAACTTTCCATCCGGTTGTTGTAAATAAGCAGTTGTGCTTTTATCTTTCCATGAGTTGAGAATATGAAAGTCTTCTCTTCCGTCTCTATTGATATCTGTAACAGCAATTGCCGGTAATTCTTTTGAAAACATTCGATGGAACAACCGATAGTTTTTGAAATCGGAATAGTTGGAGTCTTTGTGTACTATTGGTTGGCTTAGTAATGAATTAGTTTCATCTTTTAAGAAAGTGGTCTGTGCTTTAGGGATTTCTTTTGAGGTAGAAACAACTGCATCTTTTTCTTTGAACACCAGTATTTGGTTTGCTTTTACAGCAACTTTCGTTTCGCTATTTCCACCAAGCCAAATCACTTTTATACTGTCAACCACTACTATTGAATCTAAACCGAAATAAAGCAATGGCTCTGGTGATGACATAAATCCTCTTACACAAGAGAGTTGTTTCATCTGCATCTTCCCGTTTTTATAAATATATACCCTGCCTCCAAAACCACTGGTGTTTTGTTTAGCTCCTTCCAACTTTATTTTTAAAAAATTTCTCTTTAAAATTTCGTTCTCCTTGTTTTCATACATGAAGGCTACGGTGTCAATATTATTAATCAGAAAATCTAAATCACCATCGCTGTCAAGATCAGCATAGGCGGCTCCTCTCGAGTGAACAGCCTGGTTTAAACCCCATTGCTCGTTCATTTTAGAGAAAGTGAGGTCGCCATTATTTTTGAAAATATAGTTAGGTGTTTTCACTGATGGCACATTAGTGTATGCTTCACGAAGTCTAACTTTGTAATTGGGGTCAGCCATCCGCTGATAATCGTTGCCGTAGTTTGTTCTTACAAAATCCATATTAGTGAGGTCGCGCTTAATGCCGTTTGCTACAAACAAATCATCCAGCCCGTCATTATTAACGTCTGCAAACAAACACCCCCAACTCCATTCTGTAGCTTCCACACCAGCCATAAAACCAATATCGCTAAAGCTCTTTCCGCTTTTGTTAAGCTGTAACATATTACGCGGATACTGCGCTATTTTATGCGCTACCATGTAATTGTAAACCTCGCTCGAGAACGGAACTATATTCATCTTGCGCCTTACTGCATCTTCAGGCAACATTTCGCAGGTAAACAAATCAAGCCAGCCGTCATTATTTATGTCTCCAAAATCAGAACCCATAGAGGACATTGCTGTTTTTGGTAAAAATTCCTGCTGCTTATCGGTAAATGTTTTATTACCGTTATTGATGTATAAATAATCCTTTCCGAAAAAATCGTTGGCAATATAAATGTCGAGCCAGCCATCGTTATTTACATCGGCAATAGAAACGCTTTGTCCTACACAACGTTCATTTAATATCCCGGATTTTTCAGTAATGTCTTCGAAATAGTTTCCGGTATTTTCGAATAGGCGGTTGTTGAGGACTTTAATTTTCGAGGGAGTTGTGTAGTAATTAAAATCAAAAGAATTTCCCGGATCGGGATTGTTCAACATAATAACATCAAGGTCACCGTCATTATCAAAGTCAAAAAAATTGACACCTACTTTAAACCCAACAATGTCGAGGCCATATTCCTTGCTTTGTTCTTTAAAGGTCAGGTTTTTTTGATTGATGAAAAGCAGATTACTTCCATAGTCGCTAAAAATAGTTCCTTCTTGATTTCCCTCAATGCCATATTTCAAAATATAGATATCTAACCACCCATCACCATTGATATCTACAAATATGGCAGCATCGGTTCGTCCTTTATGAATACCGTCAAAAATTCCTGAACTTGAAGTGATATCTTCAAAAACAAGATTGCCCTTATTTAAAAAAAGGCGAGTAGTATCTCTGCCTCCTGCAAACATTATATCGGGGAGTCCATCATTATTGATATCGGCAGTACTTACTCCTGCTCCTGTTTCAAAGCCTGTTATATCATCAGGATTGTTAGTGAAAGTTGATTTGAAGTCAACATGCGAATGTTCTACTGGTACTGGTGAAAATAGAACCAGTGATGGATGTTCTGAATTTTTACACGCATGCATAACTAGTAAGAGCAGATACAAGGGAAGCATCTTAATTATACATTTCATAAGCTGGATGAGGGGATAGTTTATCAGCATGAAATAAACATAAACTAAATAAAAAGGGGCAAGTCTATGTGGATATCTACACAATTGCTTATGGTAAGCGTTGAGATGACTTATTCAAAAAAATAAGCCGGCAGAAGATTGCAGAACTGCTAAGGTGGGATTGCTTTCGAAAGTTTAAGCAGCTTTCTTTACCGGTGTTACCTCTTCGATATGATTATTACTTCCCGCCACCCGTTTATTTAGCGTAAAGAAGAATGTAGTTCCCTTGTTTACTTCACCTTCAAACCAAATTTCTCCGTTGTAGAAGTTGATTATTTTCTTGCATACTGCTAAGCCTATACCGGTTCCCTCATATTGGTCTACTGAGTGCAGACGCTTAAACATTTGGAATAACTTGCTTTTGTAAGCAGCATCAATTCCTATCCCGTTATCGGCTACGCTGAAAGTGAATACTCCGTTTTCTTCTGTGTAATTGATTTTTACTTCCGGCTTTTCGGTGGTGTTGAATTTAATGGCGTTGGCAATTAAATTCTGAAAAACATGATGCAACGTACTTGAGTGAACTTCGTCAAGCACAGGTAGTTCGCGCTCTACGATTATTTCTGCATTCTTCTCCTTTATCTTTTCGTTCAACTCCATTTTTATAGTTAGAATCATGTGGTTTAAGTCAACCGGTGCGGTAGGGGGAAGGTTTCTATCTACACGGCAATACGAAAGCATATCATCTATTTGCTTAATCAATCTGTCTGAACTTAGTTTTGCCATATCAATAAATTCCTTTGCCCCTTTTGGTGCGCCTTCTCCGCCAAATTGTTTTGAAAGCAAATTCATAAAGCTGCTGATGTTGCGCACCGGTGCCTTTAAATCGTGCGAGATAATGTAGCCGAATTGTTCAAGGTCTTCGTTGCTACGTTTTAGTTCTTTCCCTTGTGTTTCCGATTTTTGATAAGCTACTGCAATCGCATATTTCTGTTCCTTTAACTTGCTGTTAGCCATTTCAAGTTCATCGGCTTGTTCCTGTAATTTTTGATTTGTATCGGCAAGTTTGTTTTCGGTTTTATAATTGTAGTAAGCCAAAATGTAAACCGCTAAACCAAACAACACAAATATTACCCAGGTATTTATTTTAAAAATATTCAGCTGTGTGGCTACATCAATATTATAAGCGGTAAAATAAGGATTCACTACCGAATAAAGATTAAAGCCAACAACTGCAAGCAGCACTCCACCAATAATGTATTTGTAATCGCGCACATTGAATAACAAAAACGGAATTGTATAACTGATGTAGAAAAATTCGTGAATGCCGCTGTGCTTGCCAATAAAACAAGCATCTATAAGAATGATGGAATTGAGTAAAAATAAGAAAACCACGCGCGCAATTTTGTGCTGTTGTTTGTAATTAAGCAATAGGACAGATAGGCCGAGCAAAACGTCAATTCCTTGTAATGCGCCAAGCAAAAAGTAGCCGGAATAAAAAGAGTAGCACACATATAATAACACCCCAAACATGGTAAGCAATGCTTCTACATTGGTAAAACGGATATAGCGCACTTCACTTTCAGGAACGCTTTCGTTCACACCAATTGTCATCATGCGTTCCCATAAATTTTGCAGATTCTTAGCCACAGTTTTAAATTTTATATGCTCGTATACGATACAAAGCGGAAACTGTTTAGCCTTTAAAAATTATTACTTGTAAAATGCTGGTAATTTAAAGATGGTTGTTGTTATAAAAGTTCGGCAACTACGAATACGCTTCCTGCAACAAGAATCATATCATTCTTCATTGCTTTTGCCTTAGCCGCTTTAAAGCCAGCTTTTACCGAAGAATAGGCTTCTCCTTTTAATTTGAATTTAGCAGCCTGTTGTTTCAACTCATTAGCATCAAGCCCTCTCGGAATATCCGCTTTGCAGAAATAATATTTTGCGTTTTTAGGCAACAGGGCAAGCACCGGTGAAATATCTTTATCGGCTACTGTGCCGTAAACAAAATGCAGGTTTGCGTATTTTGTATTTTCTATTTCGTATTTCAACTCTTGTATTCCCGCCTGGTTATGTGCCGAATCAAAAACGGTAAAGGGCTTTTCATTCATCACCATACACCGTCCGATGAATGAGGTATTTCTTGCCACATTCAGGAATCCCTTTTCAAGAATCTTGTAATCTATTTTAATTCCCAATTCTGAAAGTACACTAAAAGCAGCTACAGCGGTTCGAAGATTTCTTGTTTGGTAGTTTCCCTTTAAGTCTGTTTTGTAGCGATGCCTGACTATATACTTGTCCGCAAACCATATTTGGGAACTGGTGGATGCTGCTTTCTTTCTGAATACTAGCCTTGCTCCATTTTGTGTTTCGCCAATTATCACCGGCACACTTGGTTTAATGATGCCCGCTTTTTCGGTAGCAATTTTCTTAATGGTGTTTCCTAAAAACTGCTGATGGTCTAAACTGATATTGGTAATAATCGAAAGAATAGGAGTGATGATGTTAGTAGAATCTAGCCTTCCTCCCATACCGGTTTCTATTACAGCAAAGTCCACCTTCTGCTGCTTAAAATATTCAAAAGCCATGACGGTGCTTATTTCAAAAAAAGATGCATTGATGTTTTTAAATTTTGCCTTGTTCTTTTCTGCAAAACCGGTGACAAATTTCTTAGTAATTAGCTTGCCGTTAATCTTAATCCGCTCACGGTAATCTTTGTAATGAGGAGAAACAAACACTCCCACATTGTAACCTGCTTCCTGCAACACTGAAGCAATCATGTGCGTAACCGAGCCTTTTCCGTTAGTGCCCGCCACATGTATACATCTTAAACCCTTCTGGGGGTTGCCGAGTATCTTACATAGTTGGGTAATGTTGGTCAAGTCGCTGCGGTAAGCGGCTGCACCTACACGCTGAAACATGGGGAGTTGTTTCAAAAGATAGCCGAGTGTTTTGGTGTAAGAAGTAGCCATAAATTATTTTAAAGCTGATACCTCGCCAGCGGCTCTGTATTCTGCGAAGTAAACTCTCCTTTCAAAAATTTGTAATGCGCAGCCATAGCAATCATTGCCGCATTATCGGTGCAGTATTCAAATTTTGGAATGTGTGCTTTCCAATTGTTCTTCGTTCCGAGTTCTTCAAACCTTCTTCTTAATTCTGAATTGGCAGAAACACCACCGGCTAAAGCAATTTCATGCACTCCGTATTTTTTTGCAGCCTTCTCTAACTTCTTCAAGAGAATATCAATGATGATTTTTTGAATAGAAGCACATAGGTCATTCAAATTTTCTTCAATAAACTTTAGATTCTTTTTTGTTTCTTTTTGTAAGAAATACATCACCGAAGTTTTAAATCCACTGAAAGAAAAATCGAGTTCTGCAATCTGCGGCTCAGGGAAAAAGAATTTTTCTGCGTTGCCTTCCTTCGCGTATTTATCAATCAGCGGTCCACCCGGATAAGGCAGCCCAAGCATTTTTGCTGACTTATCAAATGCTTCACCGGCAGCATCATCCAATGTTTCGCCAACTACTTCCATTTGCAAAAAATCCTTAACAAGAACTATTTGTGTGTGTCCGCCCGAAACGGTTAAACACAAAAAAGGGAAGCTTGGTTTGTTGTCGATAAAGTGTGCGAGAATATGCGCCTGCATATGGTTTACTTCAATCAATGGAACGTTCAATGCAAGCGCAAACGCTTTGGCAAAACTAACTCCTACCAATAGAGAACCGATTAAACCTGGCCCACGCGTAAACGCAACTGCACCTATTTCTTCTTTCAAAATTCCTGCTTTCTGCATAGCCAAATCAACCACCGGAAGAATGTTTTGCTGATGCGCGCGCGATGCTAATTCGGGCACCACACCGCCCCACAATTCATGAATCTGCTGATCGGCAATCAGGTTGGCAAGAATTTTGGCATCTTTGACCACAGCGGCAGAGGTGTCATCGCAGGAAGATTCGATAGCAAGAATAGTTACGGACATGGGGCGAAAATCGAATAAATAATTTTATCAGCGTTTAAATTGAATTAAAGCAACCCGTTTGGCGAAGAAAGTTTTCAGAATATTCCTTATTGTTTTTCTTCTTCTGCTTTCACTTTCTGTTGGGCTGATGATTGCGTTACGCTCGTCTCAAGTGCAAACCTTTATTGCGCAAAAGTTCACGGCTATTCTTTCCAAATCGCTGAACACCAAAGTTTCTATTGAGCGTGTTGAAATTTCTTTTTTTCATAATGCCGACTTGATAAATTTTTACCTCGAAGACCATAATAAAGATACGCTCATCAGTGCGAAAGAATTGAAAATAACGTTTAAGGTTTTCGATTTGTTCGATAAGAAAATAAATGTGAGTGAAGTGTTGCTAGATAATGCAGTCGTTCACATTCACCGCGACTCACTGGGTAAAACAAATATTACCGAAGTATTCAAGGCTTTTAGTTCAAACAAAGCAAATGCTGATACCACTAAATCGAAATTTACCTGGAATATAGATTTGAGTGATCTGAACTTAAACAAAACAGATTTTCATTATCTGGATGATAAAACACGCACGAATGTAAAAGTGTTGCTTTTAAGTTTAGCGGTTGATATGAATAGTGTTTCGTTCGACAAAAAAATAATTGACATTAAAACCGCAAAGCTTGACGGTGCAAATGTGCTGGTTGAGTTAACCAAGCGACCGGTTGGTGTCCTTGATACTTCTATTATGCAAGTTCAGTTTATGGTAGGCGGTATGAAAATTAAGTTCGATGATTTTGCACTTACGAAAACGCGCTTCCGGTTACAGGATTACAACAGCGATACTATTTTGCCAAAGGGAATGGACTTCAAGCATCTGGATGTTTCCAACATTAATCTTACGGCAGAAAACGGAACTGTTGTTGGCGATAGTATTATCACAAAAATTACTCACCTCTCTGCAAAAGAACGTAGCGGGTTTGAATTGTTGAACCTGACTACACAAGCGCGTGTTTCTACTACAGATATTACGCTTGATAAGCTGAACCTTAAAACACCGAACAGCGAAGTAAAAGACTATTTAAGTTTTCGCTTTACTGCCTACCATGACTTTAAAGATTTTATGAATGCCATGCGCATTAAAGCAGATTTTACCAATTCGAAAATCTCGCTTAAAGACCTCAATTACTTCGTTCGCAAATTAGATAAAGTAGAGCACAACCGGTTCACCATAAATGGAGAAATTGACGGACGAATAAATAATTTAAAAGGAAGAGCAATAGAAATTCGCGGAGGGAACAGCACACTTTTTAAAGGAGATTTTTACACGCGCGGCTTGCCGAATATTTATGAAACATCGTTGAACCTGCGCGTTGACCGGATTGCTACTACGGTTGAAGATATCAAGCGGTTTTATCCCGGATTAAAACTTCCGGAGAATCTAAAGAACCTCGGATTGATTTATTACACTGGTTCATTAGATGGATTCGTTACCGATTTTGTATCGAATGGAAAATTGGTGACTGCGCTTGGTTCTGCTACTACCGATGTGAATTTTAAATACGACCAGAAAAAAAATAAAGCAGCCTACAAAGGAAACCTTGCACTCAACGAATTTGATTTAGGCAAATTCTTTAACGATGAAATAAACTTAGGCAAGGTTTCGCTAAAAGGGGAAATTGATGGCGGTGGCTTAACGCTAGAAAGTTTAAAAGCTAACCTGGAAGGAAATGTTTCGAGCCTAACTTTAAAGGGCTACGATTATCGCGATATACAAGTGAACGGCTACATCGTGCGCAAGTCATTCAACGGCTTGCTGCAAATTCATGATGAGAATTTAGATATGGACTTTAACGGTCGTGCCAACTTATCAAAAGCAACACCGGAATTTAAATTCGATGCCGATGTACGCAGAATGATTTTGAAGAATCTGAATTTGGTGAAAGAAGATATTCGTGTTTCCGGAAAAATTAAGTCTGATTTTACCGGTGCCAAAGTGGATGATATTATCGGCTCTGTTTCGTTAAACGATGTAACTATTAGTCGCGATACGGTTAAGGCACGAATAAAATATCTTACACTCGATGCTAAACTTCTTTCCAACCAAAAGAAAGAGATTAAAATAAACTCAGATTTTGCAGAAGCTGAAATGGATGGCAACTTTACGCTTACCGAATTGCCGAAGGCACTCATCGCTTTTGCTAAATACACTTTTACTAAAGATTATACAGACACTGCATTTATAACTCCGCAGAATTTTACTGCCGATGTAAGAATTTTTGAACCAGGGAATCTCACTCAGATTATTCATCCGGGTTTCAAACTCATCCGCAACTCGCATGTGCAAGGCAGCTTCAATAGTATTGACCACAAGGTGAACCTCACCGCATACATCCCCGAAATTCAATTTGAAAATTACAATGCAAAAAGAATTGACATCAACACCGCTTTCGAAAAGGGCGCAATTGATTTTAAAACCGTAGTTGACAAAGTTTACAATGGCGATAGCTTAATGATGGACACGGTGCGGATTCTTACAAAAACACAGGAGAACAGCGACATCCGTTTTGATATACTGGTGGCTGATAAAAAGCAATTCAATTATGCAAACGTCACAGCGTTTCTAACTCCGCTTCCCGGCAAAGCAATTATTCGCCTTGAGCCTTCTGATGTAAAATTGGCTAATTACAATTGGCATTTTCTGCCCAACAATCACATTTTGGTAGAAGGCAAAAAAATTACAACTAACAATCTTGTATTCAAAACATACGACCAGACTATCTACATCACCAGTTATTTGAAGAACGATACTTCAACATCGTTTAAACTGACTTTAGATAACACCGACATCAGCGACTTTACAGGAATATTTACGCAGAAGATGAAAGACCTGAAAGGTGCTATGAACGGAAAGTTGGTGGTGGAAGATGTGTTTTATAAGCCGAAAATATTTGCCGACATAGTGGTAAATGAATTCACTCTGGGTAAAGAGTTGATAGGCGATATAAACGTGGAATCGAGTTTGGATGAAACCGGTAAAAAAATATTAGTGTATGCCTCTGTAAAGAGCGTAAACAATTTGCTCGAAGCGCGCGGCTATGTTTCAATTGATGCCGCACATCCTGGTTTAGATATTGATGTTGATGCTCCGCATCTTGGTATCAATTTTCTGAACTACAAGTTTTTCGAAAAGTATGTAAAGGACTGTCGCGGTTTTGCGCGCGTAAAAGCGAATGTTCATGGAACACTCAAAAAGCCATTGCTATCCGGTGATGTCTTTCTCGCAAAAGATACAGTTACTGTTTCTTTCCTAAACACTACTTACCATATAGCAGAGTTGGATGCAAAATTAGATGACCACGGTTTCAATTTTGGCGATTTCTCGCTCTTTGATATTAAGAACAACATTATTTACGCCAGCGGAAGAATCAATCATGAAAGCTTTAGAAAATTTGCGCTTGATTTAAAAGTAACCACGCCTAATGCGCAGTTTATAAATACTACTGCGCAACAAAGTCCGAATTTTTATGGAGTGGCTTACGGTGCAGGAAACGTAACTTTTAAAGGCGATATCAGCAATCCGGTTATTAAGGCCTATGCGCTTACTAAAGCCGGTACGTATTGCAAATTTCCAATCACTACTTCTTTCGAAACTAGCAAATACAGTTTCTACAAATTTACCGACCCTAAGCACGAGAAAACATCAGTGATCCTACCTCTTCCGCAACTAAAATTGAACGGAGTAAATTTTATTTTGGAGCTGGATGCCACACCGGAGGCACGGATGGATATTATTCTCGATCCGGTGGCAGGTGATGTGCTGACAACTTACGGTCGCGGAAATCTGAAAGTTGAAATTCCGAAAAACGGAAGTACTACTATATATGGCAATTACGAAATAGAAAGAGGAAATTATCTTTTCACGTTGCAGAACGTAATCAATAAGCGTTTTGAGATTAGGAAAGGAAGCACCATAAATTTTACCGGTGAGATTCAGAAAGCAAGGCTGAATGTTGATGCAGTGTATGAACTAAGAACTTCGACCACCGATTTGTTTGACGCAGGGGAACTTACTAATATGGGGCAGACCGCTTCGAATGCGGCAAGAACCCGCAATACAACGCGGCTATTGCTCAACCTTACCGGCATTTTAGAAAAGCCAACTATTGCTTTCAATATTCAAACCTTAGATGTTGATCCTAGTGTTAGAACATATGTGGAGCAGAAACTAAGTGTGATTAAATCCAATGAATCTGATTTAACAAAGCAGGTTTTTGGCCTTTTGGTGATGAATCGATTCCTTCCTTCTGGTTCTACGGGAGATGTGCTTGGTAAAGGCAATTATGCAGGGGCGACCGCAGCTAATACAGTAAGCGAACTTCTTTCTTCACAGTTAAATAATTATCTGAGTAATCTGTTTGGCTATTCAGGAAACGATGCGTTGAAAAATCTGGATATTAATTTAGGTTATCGTCAGTATGATGAACTTAATACTTCCGGCTCTACGGCAAATTCGTTTGACACGCGAAGAGAATTGCAACTTGCCCTGCAACAGCGTTTAATCAACAACCGATTAACCATTAATGCAGGAGCGAACCTTGATTTCGGAAACTCTACAACGATTGAGAATACTCGTTCCGTAATACCTACCGGTGACTTCCAAATTCAGTACGCACTTACTCCTGATGGTACCTGGAGCGCAAAAGCATTTAACCGCACTAATTACGATTACACCAATTCTCGCAATACGAATAGAACCGGTGTAGGTATTTCTTACCGACAAGAGTTTGATAAACCGGGCGAGCTGTTTAAAAGAAAGAAGAAAAAGAAGGTAAAGGAGCCTAAATAATTACAATTCTTCAATTTGTCTTTGTAGTTCCTTAAAATACTTTGCGGTAAAGCGCAATCTGCTTCCGTACCATGAAAACATCTCGCCATCTACAATTACCACTTTAGAAGTGGGAGAGAAAGAACGAAACTCATCAAAATGCTTTTCGGTGAACCGGTAAGGTTCAGATGACAGAAAAATAAAATCGGGTTTTAGCTTAGAAAGAATTTGAGGATTTATTTCTGGGTAACGCAGTTCATTTTCAAAAATATTTTTTACTCCGAATATTTTAAGCAGATGATTAATGAATGTGTTCTCAGCCGCTACCATATAGGGTTTACGTCAAATGAAGTAAGCGCAGGTCGGATGTCCGATGTCCGAGGACAGGTGTTTGGAAAAGCTATTTTCTATTTCTTCAATTAAGTTCTCACCTTCTGTTTCGCAGTTAGTAATTCTTGAAACTTCGCGCATCATATTGTATGAATCTTCAAGTGTATAGATATCACTCATCCAAACAGGAAAATGCTTTTGAAGTTCTTCAATTCCTTCTTGATAGTTTTCTTCTTTGTTTCCGATAATTAAATCAGGAGAGAGCAATTTTATTTTCTCAATATCAAACTGCTTGGTGCCGCCAATTTTTTGTTTGCTCTTTACCTTTTCTTTGGGATGAATGCAAAAACGTGTAATGCCAACAACTTCTTCATCTAAACCTAAATCGAAAAGCAATTCGGTTTGTGAGGGAACTAATGAAATAATTCTTCGGGGAGGAAAATTTATATCAATGGTGTTGTCGAGTTGGTCGGTGGAAGTGATGGCTGTCATTTGTATTTTTTGCCTATTGCAAATTGACTACTGCCTACTTTTCTTTCTTCCTCTCCGCAATCCAATTCTTCACTAACTCTTCAAGTGTGGTTAAAGAAACAGCACCGTTGGTCAATACCACATCGTGAAACTGCCGGATATCGAATTTGTCGCCCAGTTCTTTTTTAGCGTGTTCACGCAATTCAAGAATTTTAATCATACCAATTTTATAGCCGGTTGCCTGACCGGGCCATAAAAAATAACGCTCAATTTCTTTTTCAATATCACCTTTAGCATTGGCTGTATTCTTCATAAAATAATCGATGGCTTGTTCGCGGGTCCAATGTTTGGTGTGGATGCCAGCATCAACTACTAATCGTGCTGCGCGGAAAATTTCCATACTCAATCTTCCGAAATCTGAATACGGGTCTTCGTATTTGCCTACATCTTTTCCAAGCTTCTCCGCATATAATGCCCAACCTTCAATGTAAGCAGTAAAGAATTCATGCCTGCGAAATTTCGGAACACCCTTCAACTCCTGCGCTATGGCAATTTGCATGTGGTGACCGGGAATAGCTTCGTGATAAGTGAGTGCTTCCATCTGATATTTCGGTTCGTCTGCCATGTCGTAAGTGTTTACATAGTAACGACCGGGGCGCGAGCCGTCTTCGGCAGGGTCTTCGTAAAAAGCACCACCGGCACTTTTCTCGCGGAAGGCTTCTACTTGTTTTACTACGAGCGGAGCCTTGGGAAGCGTGGCAAACAATTGCGGCAAATACACGCGCATGGTGTCGATGTATTTATTCGCATCGGCTAATACTTCTTTCTTGCCTTTTGCATCGTTCGAATATTTAAACTGTGCATCGTTGCGGACAAAATCAAAAAACTCTTGCAGCGAATCGCTTTTGAAATTTACCTGTTTCATAATCACGCGCATTTCATCCTGTATGCGCGCTACATCTTTTAAACCGGTTTGATAAATTTCTTCCGGTGTCATATTGGTTGTAGTGTGAAATTTAAGTTCTTTAGCATAATATGCCTCGCCATTCGGCAAACTCCATACACCATTATCGCCATTTGCTTTGGCTTTTACTTCTAAGGCAGTCCAGTAGTCTAGTAGTTTCAGATAAGAGCCTTTTACTGTGGTGCGCAGAATTTCACCGGCTTCGTTCTGTAACATTCCTTTTACCGATTTATCAATTTTTAGTTGTTCTACTTTCTCTGTAAAATCGGAGAGCAACACATTCGAAGCATCTTTTTTATCGCAACTGGCAATAAAATATTTCAAATCATCTGTCACATATTTGAATGTAAAGTGCGGAGGAATAACACCAAGAGCTTCGCTCTTCTTTAAGTTTTCAATAGTCTGTTCAAATACTTTGTCAATCTTTTTCAAGCGGCTGATATAAGCTTCAGCATCGGTTACCGAATCAATACGATGAACATTGATTAGAAAAGCGGGTAGGTCGTTATGCACGCCACCCATTTGTGTAATTTCATAACCATGATGGCGAAATTTTCTGCCTTCTTCCCAATGGGCAATATCTTCCTCAAGCATACGTACGCTTAGTTTGGTTTGTGCATCTAAGGCATCCAAATTGAAATTCTTTTTCAGCGAATCGAGATTGGCTTTGGCAATGGAAAGTTCTTTATCTCCGTTTTCATCGCTGCGGTCGCTCCAGCTATCATAACCTGTTTTTAAACCAATCGAAGATGCCTGCTCAGGACTGCGCTCTATAGCTTCGTCATATTTTTTACCTAAAAACTCATTTACCTTTTTCGACTCTGCTGTAGTTTCTTCTGCAGTATATGTTTTGGCTTGGTTTTTCATGTTGCAGGATGCGATAAGTAGAATGACTAATAGGAATGGAACGTTTTTCATGTTTCTTGTTTGTGATTTGTTGTTATACAGATTCGGTACTGTTTATTTTGCAAAGCCAACTCAAGTGACCTGTGTGCATAGCTTCATGGCGGATACAATGCTGAATCATCATCCGGTTAGTTTTTACTCCGCCAAATCCAAAACCGAATGCGTTTTCCTCTTCCAGTTTTTCGTTGCTTAGGCTGAGCAGGTGTGCTGTGGCGTTTTCATGCCCTTTTTTTAGAAGAGAAAGCAAGGTTTTCATATCCGGCTTTTCTTCATGCAGGCTTCCGTCACTTCCCAGTTTATAGTGTTCTAGCCACTCTAAACCTAATCCTTTTCCACCGGTGGCGCGCACTATCAAAAAATCCTCTGCCCAAACTAAGTGAGCGGCTAACCATGCAATCGAATTCAACTTTTGTCCGTTCACTTCCCATTGATGATATGGGTTTGCATCTTTAACTAAACTGAAGTACCATTTGGTAAGGTCGCGCACTTTTTGGAAAGTATTTGCTAATAAGGCTGCTTCTGAATTCATCTACTTTTGGTTTGCGCCAACGAAGATGAAAATTAATACCAAATAGGAAAGGTAAGTGCTTACATTTATTTTTTTTCCAGCACAACAAACTCAAAATCGAACTCATTTTTTTCGTCTGCCATGTTCCATTCGCTGTTCATGGTGTGCCATTCTTGCTGACTTAGCACGGGAAAGAATGTATCGGCTTCGGAAAAGGTGTGGTGCACCTTGGTGAGATATATTTTGTTAGTATGAGGCAAAGCCTGACGGTAGATTTCGCCTCCGCCAATTATCATAAGTTCCTGTTCTCCGCTTTGGCGCGCAAATTCAATTCCTTCCTCTACACTGGCTACTACTTTGCAGCCTTCACACACAAATTCTTTCTGGCGAGTTACAATAATATTTACACGACCGGGTAAAGGACTAAACTTAGGCGGAATGCCATCCCATGTTTTTCGCCCCATAATTACGTGATGCCCCCAGGTTACTTCTTTAAAGTATTGCATATCGCGCGGTAGGCGCCAAAGCAGACGATTATCTTTACCAATGGCATTGTTATCGGCTACGGCAACTACTATGGAAATTTTCATTGCACTAAAATATCAAATCAAAAATTCTTTATCTGCCTTTTTTGTTTTATGATTTGAACAAAGAAATTTATTGCCTTACCACTTTCTTCACAACAAAACCTTTTGCGGTTTCTATTTTCAGATAATAGATACCGGTAGCATCGGGCAGGTTGATATTTACTGAACTGCGTTTATCTTCAAAGGTTAATTCTCTCACTTTCCTTCCCTCTGCATTCCATACTTCAATTCTTGTTATAGGTGTATTGTTACTATTCTCAATTACCAGATTTTCGTTTGCAGAAGGAATAGGGAAAACTTTCCAGCTATCTGTTTTCGAAACTTCCCGTATTGATGTGCCGATGAAGGTTGTATCTAATTGATTGTTTGCAATCAGCACCGGTGCTTTGTTCGCGCTCTGATACATGGTTTTGAAACTGTCAATAAAATCGCTGCTGTAAGCAAACATCTCTGCCACCCAGCGAGGAGGAAGTACCTGATAATACACAGCAGCCGAAACATGCACCTGTCCGCCTTTGCCATGCAATGGAATATGATAATGAACAATATCCTTACCGGTGCCTTCTGTGCCACCGGTGTGGTTAAAATCGGCATCAGCGGTTGCAGAGCCTATAATCTTTGCCGTATCGTAAGCATAATGCGAAGTGGTAAAGCCCGAAGGCGGCAACCGGTTATCTTTAAGCGTTACCGCTGCACGTTCGAGCACGGTAGTAAAGTTACTATTTACATCGCCCATTACAATTTCATAAATCTGAGCCTGTGCAGCATCGGTAATTATATTGTAATGAGGTTCGGTCTGTGCACCCTGTCCGGTTACTTCATAATCCGGTCGTAACATTCCTGATTGGAAAATAGTATCGGTAGAATTGGTAACTGCTAATTGAACATAAGCCCTGCGCGAAGGATAACCGCTCGGAAACTTATGACCGGCTTTATTGGTCAACTCTACACTAACATACAAAGTATCGTTGGCAATAGAATCTATCTGCAAAAACATGTAGAGCGTGGAGTGCTTAAGCAGGTCGTTAGTAGCAACAAGTGTACTGTCGAAATCTTTATCAGGTACATCAATACCAAGTGAAGTTTTATTCTGCTTAATCAGCTTAAGCATAAACGAATTGCCACCCATAAACTTATGCAGATTAAAAGGACTGCGCGGTGGCAGATTCTGAATGTTGTTGGCAATAATCACCGGGTCTTGTATCTGCGGCATGTGGCAGCTTTGGCAAGGCTGGTCGCTGTTGAAATTGCTGTTCAACCATTCGTGATAAGTGGCCTGCTCTGTAAAATAAGCACCGGTATAGTTTCCGTTTAAATCGACCGTGGCTGTTTGCAAAGTATGGCAGGGAGCGCAAACTGCACTGCGGCTCATGTGCAGACTGTGAGTAGGAATAAGCCCTACATACAATTCCATAGGGCCAATAAGCGGAGTTTCGAACGGACCGTATTCTACTTTAGAAGTATCGTAATGAATATTGCCCGAGTATTCTACTCCCATGCTGCCCACACTATCTTTCGCAATTTCGTGACAACCACCACAGGCAACTCCGTTTAATCCAAGTGTATCGTTCAGTAAATCTGCTAATGTATATGTTGAATGCCCTTTGAACATGGCAGTGAAATGCCCCATTGGAGCGTGACACGAAGTGCATTTAGTTTGCAGTTCGACTGAATGACCGGGGTTAACCAAAATTTCGTGACTTACTTTTGCGCGCCACAAAGGGTCTTTGGCAGAAAATGCCATCATAGAACTTTGCCAGTCGTCATACAGATTTATATCGTTACCGTTTGCGTCAATATTCGCAATTTGTAAAGTATCGTACCCATGACAGCCCTGACAACGAACACTGCCTAAAAAATATTCACCGGAATCAATAGGAGCGCGTGAACTACGAAATGCATCTAATTCTGCTTCGGTATGAAAACCCGCCACCGGTGGGCGCGAAGAGGATACAAGAACAAGAATAACCGCAGCAAAGAATAAAGCGGAAAGCCAAACTTTTTGCTGCCTTATCATTTTCATTTCTGTGAACGCATTTTAAAACTCCATTCTACTTTAAACCTTGCTTCCACTTCACCGCTTTGCGAAGTGCCAACACTGGTTGCAGTATAAGCCTGCGGTTCACCGGTCAGAATTGCTTTTTCAACTACAGCGTTCATTTCTTTTCCGTGAGTGAAAGTGAAGGTTGTAAGACCGGTTGCCTTCTTTACAAAGTCAGCTTCGAGATGTGTTACCAGCATAGATACCGATGGTTTGGAACCATTGGTGAACATCATGCCGTGCATACCGGTGCTCATTTCGCCTGCCATGGAAAGCACAGCAAAATAGGTTGACTTAAAAGGGTTTTGATTCAGCCAGCGGTAAGGCACAGTAATCTGGCATTGCTCGGCATCTACCGATTTTACTTTCAGCCCGGCAATAAAGCCCATAGGCAACCTACCGGCAAGAAAAATTTCGAACATCAAAGTGCTGTTCAGCATCTTTAATGTTTTAGGGTCATTTGCTTTTCGCCATTCGCGGTATTGTTCGAGTAGTTCGGTATTTGTCATGATTTAAATTTCCAGCACGCAGATAACGCTGATTTTTTATGATTAAATAAGATTCTTTTTATCGTTTGAGAATGCTTTTCTTCTTACTTCCGGCTTCTTTCCAAAGTTCAACAGCAACCCTACTTCAATTTCTGTTGCTTTTAGATAATTGATAAGTTGGTGTTCGTGTTCTTCTGCAAGTGCTTCGGCAGCTTTTACTTCAATTATAACCAAACTATCAATAATTAAATCGGCATAATATTCACCAACCATTCTTTGGTCATAGTAAACTTTTATCTGTCTTTCTTTTTCAGCAAAAAAACCTTCTTTAATAAGTTCGTGCATTAATGCGTTTACATAAACCTTTTCCAGAAAGCCAAAGCCGAGCGCATTATAAACCTTATAAAATGCCTTTATGATTTTTTCGGTTTTATCCGTGTGTTTATAATTGCTATTTAAGTAATCTTCTTTCATTCTGAATCTTATGAAATCTTAATCATCAGCGTTATCTGCGTGCTGTATTTATATTTTTTGCAGTATATCAATTAAGGTTTCATTCAATTTCTCTTTCGCAAGATTATAATTTTCTTCTCCTGTTGCAAGATTTCTTTCCACTACGCACAACTGGTAGAAACTTTGTTTCTCGAACAGACAAGGGTAAACAAATCCAAGCCCGTCACCGGTTTCGCAATCGGCTTTGTATTTTTCTTTACGCAACGCGAAAGTGTTTTTATCGGCATAATGGTTTACTGTAACTCCTACCACTTTCTTAAACTGAGCAAACACATCCATATATGCATTGGTAAGATTGATAAACCCACCACGGATGTGCGGCTCATCTTCGCGACTTATTAAATTAAAATCGTAATGGTCTTTCCATTCACGATCTGCCATCATTCCAAAGTCACCGGGCTTTTCGTTTACAATATTCAGTGCATTGCCCAACGCAATTTCTTTTTTGTAAGCATTGCCAAACGAAACCTTCAATGCCAGATGATATTTGTGTTGCGATAAAGCTTTCGTGATTTTGTAAGAAGTCTGATAAAGACCTACTCCGGTTTCCAAAATAACTACCTCGTGATGAAGAATTTTTGCGGAATGCAGAAATTTTAAGGATGAATGCGGCAGGAGAGAAGCCGAAAATTCTTTCAGGAATAATTCAATATCAGAAAGGGAAGAAACACACAGCAATAATTTCATCTGCTAATTGGATATTGCTTCTAATAAAAACTTATTCATTTTAATACCAGCCTTAAAGTAAGAAAGGATTAGTGTATCTAATTTGTCACCAGTAATGTCTTTTCGCGTTAACTGCGTGTGATACCAGAATTGTTTATTGGCAATAAGCGGCTGTTCCTTTACAAACTCTTTGTATTCCGGTGGCAACACTTTGTTCTTATCGCCAGACAGGGTTTTGTATTTTTCTTTAAAGGCTTTGTCGTTCAGTATTTTCTTGAACCCACCATTATTGTAATAAATCTCCTGACGGATTTTTGCCAATTGCTCTTTGCTTACTTCATACTTCCCTCCGCCAACTAAAAGTTCTTTCGAGCCTATGTGAATGTAAAAGCCGGGATAGTCAATATCCTGTGTCCCTTTGCGGCTGAATACGGCAGCCACATTGTTCTTATAAGGAGATTTATCTTTTGCGAAACGAATGTCGCGATTGATGCGGAAAATGTTTTTGTGAATCTCACGGTTTAAATCCGGAAAGTCTTGCAGCAGTTTTTCATTCAGGTCGGTTACTAACTTTTTAAATGGAGCTTTTACATCGTTCTCATAACGACTTCTGTTTTTCTCGAACCATTCTTTATTGTTGTTCTTGGCTAATTCATCGAAGAATTTAAAGAACGCGGGAGTAAAGTATTTCATTTGTTGATTTTATTCTGTTAACGGCTCACCTGTTGAGTTGATAATATCTTTTCTTCCAACTTCTCCCTTTGGAAATTTAACCTGAAAGGTGCTGAAGCGCAAATCTGCTTTGTAAAAATCGGTAGAAGTAATTTGCGCACCGCTTTCAAACGCGTTGTTCATGTCGGTGTAATCGTTATTGCGTGCTTCCCATGTTTCGGCATCGCTGCGTGTGCGGATGATGTAGCCCTGTTTTACAAGTTCTTTAATCTTCTCTTTGTCTCGCGTAGAATTGTTGCGTTTTACAAAAGCGGCTTCCGGTCTGCCCGGTTCGCTGTAAACAAACATTGCTCTTCCTTTAAGTGCGGTGTGGTTTACGAGATAATTATCTACCGCTCTACCTTCCATGGCAAAGAGAACTTTACCTCTGCATACACTTAGCAAAGGCCATGCGTTGTTAGTTGCCATTTCATCGAGAGTTGTAAAATTACCGCGTACGGCATCTGGTGTAATTACTCCTTTCAAATCATTTCCGAAAACACCTTTTATTTCTGCATCAATGCTATCGCATTGCGCTAAATCAAATTGAATAGCTCGTTTAAAACCCGCAAAACGAAGGAGTCCGCTTTCATCGCCCGGTGCACCGCTTTTGCTTTCAATGTTGATGAACATGGGTAAATGGTTTGGATGTTCATCGCTCCATTTTTTTAAGGCAATTAAAGACTCTTTGAAAGTGTAATAATTGGTTTCGTAGTCAACATCTTTAATGTGAAGCACTTTCAATCCGGGCTTCTTCAATTCTTCAATGCCCGACCTTTGCTTTAAGCCATGAACAAATGCGTTGATTTTTCTTTTGTAATAAAACCCTCCTTTAGGGTCGGGGTTAATATCAATTTCCAACCCGCGCACATTGTAATAAGTAAACTGCGAATCGAAAGGAAGGTGACCGTAGTCTAAAGCAATCGGGTTATTCTCCTTGCCCAGTTTATCTTTTACTTTCAGCAGGAACCTCAATTCTTTTTCGGAAGGACGTTTTTTGTAACTGTTATGGCTGGCAATAATCTGAATCTGATTCAGTTTAAGAGAGTCGTTTTGTGCAAATGTAGAACTGGTAATTAAAACAGATAGAACTAATAAAGGGATGTATCTCATATTTTACGCTAATGCTTCTCCTTCGGAGGTAGCTCTGTATTTTGCTATTTGTTTATGCATCACTTTAAACCATAGTGGCGGGAAAAGTGCCAACACCATCATTCCCGGATAACCGGTGGGCATTTGCGGGCTGTAATCGAAGTGACGAAGCACTTGATACTTACGCGAAGCCATATAATGATGGTCGCTGTGGCGGGTGAGTTCGAACAACATAATTCTTCCAATCGGGTGGTTGCTGTTCCATGAGTGAACAGGCATTACTTTTTCGTAGTATTCACCGTCAATCTTTTTTCTGCGTAAGCCGTAATGCTCAATGTAGTTTACAGTTTCAAGCAAAAGGAAACCTATAGTGGCTGCACCAATAAAGAATAACATTACTCTCCAATCCCAGATAAGTGCAATAGCAACCAACATCGAAATTTGAATGATTTGGTAAACCAGCATTTCGTTGTGAATGCCCCAAAAGCTTTGATTAGTTTTCTTCAACCGCCCTCCCTCAATATGCCATGCCGAAAGCCAGCTATTGATTACTGAACGGAAATAGAAAGCATAAATAATCTCTCCGTATTTTGATGAAGCTGGATCTTCATCGGTAGAAACATTTTTATGGTGACCTCGATTGTGCTCGATAAAAAAGTGCATGTAAAGCGAAGTGGCGAGAAGCATCTTGCTCATGAGTTGTTCATGCCAGGTGTTCCGGTGACCGAGTTCGTGTGCTACGTTAATGCCCAATACACCGCAGGCAATACCGAAAGCGAACATCATTCCAAGTTTTTCCCAAAGGGCAAGTGAGTTATCATCTAACCTGTTAAGGAAAAAGAAACACAATGTAAATTGAAGCGGCACCACACTCCACACCACAAAATCAAACTTCCAGTCTTTCTTCGCAATTTCTTCTTCCGCTTTTTCCATATTCTCTAAACTTCCGCCAAAGAAAAGTTCAATAAGCGGAATTAAAGCGAACACATAAAGCGGAGCAACAAAAACCCATTTGCCGCCAAACACCAGTGATGTCATGATGATGCCGATGCTTACCCAAACTGAAGTGTATTTAAAGAAACGGATACTCATAGTTTTTGATTTTGTAATGATGAAAGTAACAACAGTTTTAATGGAAACAAAAACTCACTTCCTGAATTCACTCAACTTAAACTTGCGCTGATATTTGATGGGTATTGGAACGGTTATTCCGAATATTTTCACTTTTATCTGTCCGACAAATGAAAGTTCAGATTCTTTGTCAACAAAAAATCCCCAGAGGGTTTTAATATCATCAAGAATTGTTCCTTCGGGTTGAATTTTTATACCTAAAGGAATTCGGAATTCGTTTCCTTTAACTACTTCTACATCCGATTTTTCTCCTAGTATTCCAACTAATTTTTTATCGAGGATTACGTTTATCTCAATATCTTTAATGGTGCATTTTATTTTGTTCGGATTATTGAAGACAGCTTCTGCACCTAACTTAAATCCTGTTTTCTCTATTCTTTCATAGTGAACATTCTCGATGGTTTTAAAAACCGGTGCATATATTTTGCAGGATGAAAGCAACATTGAAAAAATAACAGCTATAAACAGAAGATGAAATTGTTTTGTCATTTATAAACCTGAAATAGTAATTGAATCTTTTTGGTTAACCGAAATTTTACCGCTACTCATCATATTGGCAAAAGTAATTTCACCGGTAATAATTACTTCAGCTTTTATAGTGGAACCTGCGGAATACCAGCACAAAGTGCTATCCTTTGGAAATATATCCAGCAAATCTTCTTTGCTGAATCGAACATTTACAGGAAATGAAGTTTCCTTCATTCCCGGAATTCCCTGGTTTACTTCTACATTCATTAATGCCACTTCACGTCCTTCAATAAAATATTTCTGTGAAATAATTTTAATAGTAGATGAAAGAAGATTGGGATTATTGAGGCGAAGAACAGAACTCATCAGATAACCCGTTTCGCCTATTGGTGTTACCGAAAAATTATCCTGTTTTACAAGTGTTACGTCTTTCCTGTTCAGAAAAAACAATGCAACCATAATTACAATTACTATCACTAATCCTGCTCTTCTGAAATTCATACTGGTAAAAATATTTTTGTTTTTCACATCGAGCTTCAATTTATTCACAAGAACAACTATGCGAAATCAATTCGTTTATTTTTACTCAAAATATATCCGTTGAAGATTATAGGTATTACAGGAACGTTAGGCGCAGGCAAAGGGACGATTGTAGATTATCTCACCAAGCATCATGGCTTTACGCATTTTTCGGTGCGAGGTTACCTGACTAAAATTATCAAAGCAAAAGGGCGGGAAGTAAACCGCGATAGCTTAGTGAATACAGCGAATGAATTGCGCGCACAAAACACTCCGAGTTTTATTGCCGAGGAATTGTACCGCAAAGCAAAAGAAAGCGGAACCGATTGTATTATTGAAAGCATAAGAACAATAGGAGAGGTTAACACTTTGCATGCGAAAGGAAATTTCAATTTGTTTGCGGTGGATGCTGACCAGAAGTTGCGCTATTCGAGAATTGTAGAGCGTGCTTCTGAAACTGATAAAGTAAGTTTTGAAATATTTGCCGGAAATGAAGAGCGCGAAATGAATTCGGACGACCCAAATAAACAAAACCTTGCCGCTTGTATGTTGCTTGCCGATTACCGGTTCATCAATGATGGAAGTTTTGATAAGCTTTATAAAGAAGTGGACGAAGTATTACAAAAAATAAAAGGATAAGAATTATGAGCGAAACCAAAGAAGCCAAATACATCCGCCCAACGTGGGATGAATATTTTATGGAAGTGATGGATGCTATCAGCAAGCGGGCTACCTGCAACCGCGGACGAAGCGGCTGTGTGATTGCGCGCGATAATCAATTGCTAGTGACCGGTTATGTGGGCTCACCGGTGGGCTTACCGCATTGCGATGAAGTTGGTCACCAGATGAAGAAAGTAATTCACGAAAACGGAAGCGTAACAGAACATTGCGTGCGCACCGTTCATGCCGAGCAGAATGCTATTTGCCAGGCGGCAAAGAATGGTGTGGCTTTAGATAATGCTACTTTGTATTGCCGCATGACTCCCTGCCGCGTTTGTGCTATGCTCATAATCAACTGCGGTATTAAGCGCGTGGTTTGTGAGCGTAAATATCAAGCCGGAGCAGAAAGTGAGGATATGTTTAAAACAGCAGGAGTGAAGTTGGAGTTCTTCCACGAGGAAGTTCAGCAATACGAAAAGAAATAATTTTAAATCTTCCGCATTTCTATTACTGTTTCTGCAGTATCGGTTGGTGTTCCGTCTAATGCTTTAATGTGGTTGGCATCGCTGGTTAATACGCGATTTTTAATGCTTGGCTGGGTAATTTTAAAAGTGCCATCCATAAAACTATCTACCTGAATGTATACTTCGTTGTAAGCGGTGGCTTCCCAGTTGCCGGCTGATATACGGTTGAAGTTGTTGTAAGTAATGTAGTAAGCAATAACGGTATTGTCTTTCTCAAAATCGAGTTTGTAAGTGCAGCATTCGTTGCCATCGGTATAGAGCGGAAGTGTTTCCAGATAATTGGTTGACGAGCCGTTTACGCTCACATTTTCTACCTGCCATAAACCATTTATTAGTTGGTCTTCGGTAATTTTTTTGCAGGAGTTAAAGCTGAAAGTAATGCCAACAAAGGTGGAAATGAAAAGGAAGTAGCGCATGGTTTTCATCAAGATATATATTCAGAACAAAATTACATTTTACTAAGAAACTACACTATGCGGTGCAGGGGTTTCACATTCTTTTAAATATTGTGAGGTCAGCTCGTTCGCAATTTCTTTTACAGGACGGATAGAATGAACATACTCAATACTCGGGCCGGCACACCACATGGTTTGGTAAGTTGCCCCGAAGGCAGCTTTTTCCAATGCCTTCATTCCTTTGTAGTAAGTAATCATCTTCGTCCATTTCTTAATGCGCTTGTTGCTGTTTAAGAATTTCTCTAACCAGTTTTGCTCGGTGCCTATAGATTTTACATAATCTGTATTGATAACCGTGCAAGGTGTACCACTTAGTTTGGTGGTAAAAATAATATCTTTTGCTCCGTGGCTTACGCAAGCCATTTTATAATCTTCAGTAACCGGTGCTTCGTTACTGGCAATAAACGGACTGCCCACAGAAATTCCACACGCACCGTAGTCTAACATCTGTTTCATTTGCGAACCGTTGCCTACTCCACCGGCACTTATTACCGGTATCTTGCAATTTTTTACTAGCGTGGTAATTAAATCTTGCGGAGAAATTTTTCCAGCATGTCCACCGGCCTGGTTGTTTACGGCTATAATGGCATCTGCACCCATGGCTTCTACTTTTTTTGCGTAGGCCAAATCAATTACATCGGCAAAAACTTTTAAGCCGAGGGGCTTGTAAGCATCAATTACTATTTGTGGCGAGCCGAGCGAAGTAATTACAAACGGCACTTTATATTCTACGCAGGTCTTTAGTTGTTCTTCTAAACGGATGTTCGATTTGTTGGTGATAAGGTTAATGCCATACGCTTTATTGGTACCGGCTTTTATTTCATCAAGGGCTTTGCGGAACTCGGCATCGGTGCGGTAGTTTAGCGCAGGGATGGCACCGGTTATACCGGCATTACAAGCTTCAATAACCATTTTAGCATTGCTCACCAAAAACATGGGAGCCATTATCACAGGGTAATCTATCCCCAACATTCGCGTAAGCGCAGTATCTACTTTAAGCATGGTTTAAATTTTGTGCAAGAAAACAAAAAGTTAGAAAATGAACTCAATCAAAAACTCAAATTCAACCTAAGCCCTGGTGCAGTAGAAGTATAATTAGGGCTGGTAAGCATTACCGGTTGCCAGCTTAGGTGAATATCGTCTTTCATATTCCATTCAAACAGGTGAGCATCTACGGTGGCATCTACAATATTCAGCACATACCACACCGTGGTGCAAATGGCAGAGATGTCTAAGTTCTTTTTAAAATAATCGCGGTAAGATTTTAGTGTGTTTTTATCATCTATTCCTTTGTAAGAAGCAAAAGGGTCGGGCACTGTAGCCACCTGTGCGCGGTAAGCGTTGCGGTAGCCTACAAAATTAGTAGCGGTGTAATAACAGGCGTAACCTAATCCCCCTAAGCCAGCATATACAATAGGAATTTTCCAATACTTTTTATTGTAAGCCTGTCCCAACCCCGGCAAAGCCATGCTGAACAAAGCTGCATAAAGCGGAGAATGTCTACGCAATTTCTTTGCCACTAAAGAAGAATCACCGGTGGGATAATCGGCAATGTTCCAATAAAATTTGCGCGTTCCTTTAGGGCGAATGTACTTAGCCTGTTTTGGCTTTACCGTATCCGCCTCAACAGTAAATGTTGCGGTAGTATCCTGACCAACCGCTAACTTTTTTGCGTTGGCATCTTGATTAAATTTTATAGAAGTAGAATCCGTTTCTTGAGAGAAAGCTGCAAAAGAACAAAGAACAAAGAATAAAGAACAAAGAACAAAACGAGCAGTTGAATGGCAACCGGTTAATTGCTTTGAGATTTGAGCTTTGACTTTTGAGCTTTGCATTTTCTACTTCGTTATTTCTTCCACCAATCTGTCCAAATCATCGTTGTTGTAAAATTTGATAAGGATTTCTCCTTTACCATCATTACTACGGTTAATGAGAACCTTTGTGCTGAGCGCAGTGGTGAGCTGGTCCTGCATTTTTTTGATGGTAAACGGAATGGCAGTTGATTTATTATTTGTAGAAGAATTTTTCTTCGGCTTACTTTCTAAAGTGCGAACTAATTCTTCCGTTTGGCGAACGCTGAGACCTTTACCCGTTACATCTTTGTAAGCACTCAACAGTAACAACGGATTATCAATAGCCAATAAAGCTTTGGCATGACCCATCGTAATTTTTTCATCGCGTAATCCGGCTTGAATATCCGGTGGTAAGCGAAGTAGACGGATGAAGTTAGTTACACTGCTCCGGTTCTTACCGAGGCGGGTTGCCAGTTCTTCCTGCGTTAAATCGCATTCGTCTTGCAAGCGTTTGTAGTTAATGGCAATTTCCAGCGGGTTCAAATCTTCGCGCTGAATGTTTTCTATCAAAGCAATTTCAATGCTTTCCTGGTCGCTGGCTAACCGCACAAAACTTGGAACATCTTTTTTGCCTGCCAACTTGGACGCACGCAATCTGCGTTCACCGGCTATCAACTGATACTTGTTGTTCTCAATTTTGCGAACAGTAATAGGCTGAATTACTCCATGCACTTTTATTGAATCGGCTAAGTCATTCAGGCTTTCTTCTTCAAAAGTTGTGCGCGGCTGAAACGGATTTACTTCAATTTGGTCTAAAGGAATATTCAAAATAACAGAACCTTGCTGTTGCGGACTGGCTATGTTATTACTGTATTGTTTTTCGCGCGTGCGCTCAGTTGTATCGTTGCTATCTAATAAGGCACTGAGGCCTCGTCCTAAAACGCTTTTCTTCTTTTCAGTCATTGTGTAATATTTTAATTCGCTACGCTCACCGGTGTTATCCTGAGCAATGTCGAAAGATTAATTCTGCGATGCAGGGTCTTCTTCTAATAAATTCAATTCTTTGTTCTCATTCGGAATGAGTGTGCCATCGGCACGTTGCAGCATTTCGCGCACTAAGTTCATGTAGTTGATGCTGCCTTTGCTTTCGGCATCATACATAATTGCAGGCTTGCCGAAACTCGGAGCTTCACCCAAACGCGTATTGCGGTGAATGATGGTTTGGTAAACAATGTTCTCGAAGTGGCGTTTAATTTCATCTACCACCTGGTTTGCCAAACGCAACCGCGGGTCGTACATCGTCAGCAAAATTCCTTCAATCTCTAAGTCCGGATTTAAGCGGCTTTGAACAATCTTAATGGTGTTCAACAACTTTCCTAATCCTTCCAACGCAAAGTATTCGCACTGTACCGGTATAAGAACAGAATCGGAAGCGGTAAGGGCATTAACGGTTATTAAGCCGAGCGATGGCGAACAATCAATAATAATGTAGTCGTAATCTTTTCTCAAATCTTCCAATATGCCTTTAAAAACTTTCTCACGGTTTGGCTGATTAATCAACTCAATTTCCGCACCTACTAAATCTAAGTGGGAGGGAAGAAGATACAGATTAGGGGTTTCTGTTTCCAGAATAATATCCCGCGGCTTTACATCGTTTACCAAACACTCATACAAACTTGTCTTTACTGTTTTGGGGTCAAAGCCCACACCGGATGTTGCATTCGCTTGCGGGTCTGCATCTATCAACAGAGTTTTATATTCTAGAATAGCAAAGCTTGCAGCTATATTGATAGCTGAAGTTGTTTTACCCACTCCGCCTTTCTGATTGGCAAGCGTAATCACTTTTGCGTTGTGTTCTTTTTCTTTTGTTTTCTTTTTAGTCATAGTGGTTGCGTGTTTCTTGTTTTCAGTTTTTTGTTTCGTGTCTTAAAGTTCGATAGTTTCTCCAATGTTCAGCAGAAGCAGTTCTTTTCCTTTCGCTGCAAATTTTTGTTTTGCTTCATCCTTGTCAATTTTTATATACCCGAAGGTATCATAATGCAGACCAATTACCTTATCGCATTTAACAAAATCACTGGCGATAATGGCATCATCAATACCCATGGTAAAGTTATCGCCAATAGGTAACAACGCTACATTTAGTTTGCCGCAGGTAAGCGGAATCAATTGCATGTCCATTGTAAGCGCGGTGTCTCCACTGTAATAGAAATTTCCTTCGGCACTATCAATCACAAAGCCCCCCGGGCTACCGCCATAGGTTCCATCGGGCATTGAACTGCTGTGAACAGCGGCTACCAACTTAGCCGAGCCAAACTTAAACTTCCACTTACCACCAGGATTCATCGGATGAGTTTTCTTTGCGCCTTGTTTCTCGAACCAGGTTACCACTTCGTAGTTTGATATAATTGCTGCACCGGTGCGGTTGGCAATTTCTAAGGCATCTGCCATGTGGTCAAAGTGCCCGTGCGATAGGAAAATATAATCTGCCGGAATGGTAGAAACATCAACGTGTTTAGCCAACTCGTTAGGACGGATAAACGGGTCGAACAACAGGTTTTTACCTGCTACATTAACCCCAAAACATGCGTGACCGTAATATGTTATTTGCACGGTGTAATAGTAGAACATGTGTGGAACATAAACCGCGCTGATTCTCCACTAATACACAGGTGTTTTGTTTAAACGTCTGTTGATAAGCGGGGTTTTGGTGTTAGTGAAGTGTGGAGATTGTGTGGATGTTGCAGAAACTCAGTAAGAATACTTTACTGAGCGCTTATAGCCGCCAATATTAAGCAGTAACTTTTTAGAAAAGCTGGAATCTGCATTTAGTGTTGCCGTGTCTTGTTTTAATTGCAGGGGAGTAATGTTGTAAGTTAAGTGAAACCGGTGTTGCTCTTTGCACTCTGCATCTACTTGCTGAAACAACTTTACCAAAGTTTGTGGTGGCAATGATTTCTGCGAAGCTCCATTCCAAAACAGTTTAAAATTATCGGCATCGCAACCCAGAATTTTCTTGGTGAGAATATGCAGCGTGTCTTTGGTCAGGTAAGCGGTATCTAAAGGAACAATTTCTTTAACAGCGGCAAATAACTCTTTATCGCGGTCTATTTTGCGGAAAGAATAATCGCTAATGGTATCGTCAATCGGTGCGGTGGCAGCGGTTGATTTATTTGTGGTTTTGCAGGATGCAAGAATCAGAACAAGCAAGAAGAGAAGAGAAACTACTTTATTCATTCTTTAGGCAGGAACTTTCATGTTTAACTCCTTCGCTAACCGGTCATACTCGGCACGCTTTACTTCTTCATCGCGCATTTTACGGAGGGCGTAAGGAGTCTCGTAACTTAATTCGCCAATGGCTCCCAGTTTTTCGAATTTCAAAGCAGGGTCGCTTAGGAAAGCAATTTTCTTTTTAACCGCATCGGTTAAAACAAAGCCCACGGTTACTGAGTTTGCATTATTGTTCAGTTCCGGCATTGGGCGAAGAATAGAAATAGTCAGATAATCTTCCTTGTCATCGTTTTGGCTGATTACAGCATCGGCAAATGTTTTCTCGCCATCGGTTTCGTGAAATTTATTGTCAAGGTAATTCACCGTGGTTTTAGTAATCCATCTGCGGTAATTCTGCTCATTGATGATGTATTCCAAATCAACCTGGTTGCGGCTGAGGTGAAGTTCTTTCGAAATTTCTTTCAAATGTTTTGCAGGCTCTTTACTGGAGTAACGGATAAAGTATAATTCATTAAATCCAAAATACTTCGGCAGCAAATTGGCAATGCGCTGAAACAACATTTCCGGTGAGGTATTATACTTCTCTAATAAAGCAACAAGCAACTCGGGTTTCCATTTTGTTTGAGCAAAGAAGTTTTCTAAATCAGGTATCAGCAAATCTTTATTGATGTGCAAAGCCTGAGCAAAGTAAGCCCCTCTAAAATTGTTCATTACATGGTCGAACGATTCTACCTTTAGCCATGACGTAGTAATTGGTCTCTTCTCAATCTTCATAGCTGCAAAGCCCAGTTCTTTTCCGAAGAGGAATATTTTCTGCTGTTCGGTTAACCGGTTGTTGAAAAGCTGGGTGGGTTGTTCGCCTTTTACAAACACCGAGCGGAAACCGCGAAGTTTCGGGTAATCGGAAAAATCAGATTCTTCTAACCGGTAATTGAATTTATCTTTTAGTAACTGTGCGTATTCTGCCGATGAAAGCTTTTCAGGGTTTTCAATTCCGTTATCTGCTTTAAACTTTAATACCGCCTCTTCAATGTCTTCAAAGTAGTTGTCGTTCATTTCCTGATAGGAGCGAAGACAAGAGAAATAGAAATGTTCTTCCTGTAAGTTGTAGTTACGGGCAATTTCGAATACAGAATTAATAAGAGCCGAAAGCGAAGTTGGCGCATTTGCCATCATGCTCATTAAAAGTCCTTTGTCAACTCCAAAAGTGTCGAACAAAAAGTCGTTAATTATTTTAAGATTAAGAACCTGAACAACGGGAGTAAGGTTTTTGTTTATTTTTAATGAAACAAGCGAATCGTAAGTGGTCTCGAGTGCTTTAGCCAGCTCGTTTATTTTATCTGGCTTTGGATATTTCTTGCCGTTTTCAATTTCGTTCATGTAAGAAACGGAAACTCCGCTCATATCCGATAGTTGTTGAAGGGAAAGTTTTTTGTCGCTTCTTAGTTTCTTAAGCTTTAACCCGAAAATGATGCGAATGTTCTCTTCTGTAGTTGTTTCCATATTTTACTTTTTAACCACATAGGCACATAGAACACATAAAAATGCAAAATGCTTTTTACTATGTGTTCTATGTGCCTATGTGGTTGGTTGTATTTTCTACTGCAAATCAAGCGAAAATATTGATATAGCGAAAATTCGCCAATCTTTTTTGCTTTTCTCGAACATCCTTCCTATTCTTGCCGAAATTTTCGCGATGGGTGCAACGCCAAACATTCAAGGTTTAGAAATTACTGCTCCGGTTACCGGGCAGTTTGCTGAAATACTTACACCGGAAGCACTGGCTTTTGTGGTTAAGCTTCAGCGCACCTTTAACAAAAGACGAATAGGATTATTGGCTACACGTGTAGAGAGACAAAAAGCGATAGATGCAGGAGCAACTCCTGATTTTCTTCCTTCTACTAAAGAAATACGCGAAGGCGACTGGGTGGCTGCACCTATTCCTGCTGATTTGCAAGATAGAAGAGTAGAGATTACAGGACCGGTTGACCGCAAAATGATAATCAACGCGCTGAATAGCGGAGCGAAGATGTTTATGGCAGATTTTGAAGATTCAAACTCTCCTTTTTGGGCTAATAATATTGATGGTCAGCTCAACCTTCGCGATGCCATCCGCAAAACCATTACCTACAAAAACGAAGCAGGCAAGGAGTATAAGCTGAACGAAAAGACGGCCGTATTGATGGTTCGCCCGCGCGGCTGGCACTTGCCTGAGAAGCACGTAAAGGTTGACGGAGAAGTTATGAGCGGCTCGCTTTTCGACTTCGGTCTATTCTTCTTTCATAATGTTAAGCAGTTGATTGCAAATGGCTCAGGACCATATTTTTATCTTCCCAAGATGGAAAGCCACCTTGAAGCAAGATTGTGGAATGATGTATTCGTTTTTGCGCAAACAGAATTGGGCATTCCGCAAGGAACTATTAAGGCTACCGTGCTTATTGAAACCATCACGGCTACCTTCGAGCTTCACGAGATTATATTTGAATTGAAGGAGCACATGGCAGGCTTAAACTGCGGACGTTGGGATTATATCTTCTCTTATATTAAGAAACTTCGCAACCTTACCGGCTACGTTCTTCCAGATAGAGGACAGGTTACTATGGCGGTTCCTTTTATGGCTTCTTATTCTAAGCTGGTTATTCAGACTTGCCACAAAAGACGTGTTCACGCTATGGGTGGCATGAGTGCTTTTATTCCTATTAAGAATAACGAAGCGTCTAACAATGCGGCAATTGACAAGGTTAAGCAAGACAAACTGCGCGAAGTAACCAACGGCCACGATGGCACTTGGGTGGCTCACCCCGGTTTGGTTGGTGTGGCTATGGATATTTTCAACGAGCACATGAAAACCCCGCATCAATATTATGTTAAGCGCGAGGGAGAGGTTTATGCCCCAGCCGATTTACTGACTCCGCCAGATGGCACCATCACCGAAGCGGGTTTAAGAATGAACATAAACGTAGGCGTTCTGTATATTGAAAGCTGGCTCCGCGGAGTAGGTGCTGCGGCTATCCATAACCTAATGGAAGATGCGGCAACGGCAGAAATAAGCCGCACTCAAATATGGCAGTGGATTAAGAACGGAAGCAAGTTAGAGGACGGAAGAGTAATTACTTACAACCTGTTCAAAGAGCTTCTGCCTTCGGAATTAGAAGCAGTAAAGGCGTATGTGGGTGAGGAGGCTTATAATTCTGCCACCATGAAACGCGCCATTGAAATATTTGACGAGTTGGTTCAGCAGGGCGACTATAAAGAGTTCCTGACCTTGCCGGCTTACGAGGAGATTGATTAAACAGTATAAAACAGGATTTTTTGTTCTTTTTTTAATAAAACTAGATATTTCGCAGGTTTTCTGTGCAAGGAATAGGGAGTTAATCCTTAAGGATGGAAGTTACTTCCTCGCGGAAGCAAGTTAGTTCCTAACGGAAATAGGTTCCGTCCTGATGGAAATAAGTTATTTCCGCGAGGAAATAGATTAGTTCCTAACGGAAGCAATTTACATCCAGATGGAAACAAGTTACTTCCTGAAGGAAATAAATTAGTTCCGCGAGGAAGCAAACTTCTGACCTAAGGAAATAAGTTTTGCCCTTACGAAAGAAAACAGTTAAATCGAATAATTAATAACCAAACATAAATCAACTAAACACAAGCCATGGCTACAAAACAAGAAAGAGCAGCAGCCCTTAAGAAAGAATGGGAAAGCAGCGCACGTTGGAAAGGTGTAACCCGTCCATACACAGCAGATGAGGTAATCAATATTGCCGGTTCGGTAAAAATTGAATACACACTGGCTAAAAACGGTGCCGAAAAACTTTGGAAACGTTTGCATACCGATGACTGGGTTTCGGGTCTTGGCGCACTTACCGGCAACCAAGCGGTGCAGGAAGTATCGGCAGGTATGAAAGCTATTTACCTTTCGGGCTGGCAGGTTGCGGCTGATGCCAACTTGGGCAGCGAAATGTATCCTGACCAATCTCTTTACCCGGCTAACTCGGTTCCGGCTGTGGTTAAGCGCATTAACAATGCCTTATTGCGCAGAGACCAAATTGAATATATGGAAGGCGAACCACAACGCGACTGGATGGTGCCTATAGTGGCAGATGCAGAAGCAGGTTTTGGTGGTAACCTGAATGCTTTTGAATTAATGAAAGGAATGATTGAATCAGGTGCAGCCGGTGTGCATTGGGAAGACCAGTTGGCTTCGGCTAAAAAGTGTGGTCACTTAGGCGGAAAGGTGTTGGTACCTACACAAGAAGCCATCAACAAACTGGTAGCTGCCCGTTTAGCAGCCGATGTTTGCGGAACTTCAACTTTAGTAATTGCAAGAACAGATGCAGAAGCAGCGAATTTGATTACTGCCGATATCGACCCGCGCGACACTAAATTCTTAACCGGTAAAAGAACACCGGAAGGTTTTTATTATGTAAAGAACGGTTTAGAGCAAGGAATTGACCGCGGTCTTTCTTATGCCGACTATGCCGATTTAATTTGGATGGAAACCGGCAATCCTGATTTAGGATTAGCTCGTGAATTTGCGGCTGCTATCCATGCAAAATATCCGGGAAAGATGTTGGCTTACAACTGTTCGCCATCGTTCAACTGGGCTAAGTTTATGAACGAAAAGCAAATGCTAACCTTCCGCGAAGACATTGCTGCTATGGGTTACAAATTCCAGTTCATCACATTAGCAGGCTTCCATGCATTGAACTCATCTATGTTCGAATTATCGAAGAACTATGTAGAAAGAGGAATGGCAGGATTCAGCGAAATGCAACAACGCGAGTTTGCTATGGAGAAAGACGGATTCAAAGCCATCAAGCACCAATCGTTTGTTGGTACCGGTTACTTCGATGCCGTTCAAAACGTAGTTCAACAAGGTTTAAGTTCAACTACTGCTTTGGCAGGTTCTACAGAAGCTGAACAGTTTCATTGATAAATAGACAACGGTCAACTGACGAAAGACCACGGTAATACAAAAGATGCCATCGCTTTAAGCGATGGCATCTTTATTTTATTTATGCCCCATGTTTCGTTTTAAACAATTTACCGTATCGCAAGATAAATGCGCCATGAAAGTAAACACCGATGGTGTGTTACTTGGCGCATGGGCTGAAGTGAGCGGAGCTAAATTCATCCTCGACATAGGCACCGGTACCGGTGTAATAGCTTTAATGATGGCGCAGAAAAATAGCGAGACAATTATTGATGCTATTGATATAGATGAAGATGCTTTTAAGCAAGCGAAAGATAATTTTAAGCAAAGTGTGTGGCGCGATAGGTTAGATGCAACACATTCTTCTTTACAGGATTTTTCTACAGCTAAGAAGTATGACACTATCATCTCCAACCCACCTTACTTTGTCGATGATTTCAAAACAGACAATCATCAAAAGAATATTGCCAAACACAGCGTTGCTTTAACTTATGAAGAACTGCTAGAAGGAATAAGCCGGTTGCTATCAGCAACCGGTAAAGCCTTTTTAGTGATTCCTGTTTTTAATTTTAAAATGTTTGAAGTGTTAGCAGAAGAGGAGAAACTATTTGTAGCAAAGCTTACTGAAGTAACTGCGGTAAAAGGAAAGAATCCATACCTCGCATTGATTGAACTATCAAGATTACCCGTGCCACGGGTGTTTAAGCAAACAATCGAAATTCAAGATGAGAAAGGAAACTTTACCCAACCGTATAAAGAACTTACGAAAGAGTTTTATTTGAAGTTTTAGAACATGACATCCGCGCTTCTTTATCTACCATACTTACCCAACATTAGCTGGCTGCAAAGCTTTGCAAAGCACGAATCTGTTTTTATTGAGCGCGAAGAAAACTTTGTAAAGTCAACCTGCCGCAACCGGTGCGAAATAGCTGGAGCTAACGGAAAACAAATACTAACCATTCCGCTTATTGGCGGCAGAGACCACCATCTGCTTTATAAAGAGGTTAGAATATCATACAAAGAGAACTGGCAGAAGAAACACTGGCAGGCAATCCGTTCTGCTTATGGCAGCGCACCTTTCTTCGAATTCTATGCAGATAAGTTTGAACCGTTCTATGAAAAAGAGTTTGAGTTTCTTTTCGGCTTCAATCTTGAGTTGCACAAAACAACCTTGTTGGTTCTTAAGCTAAAGAAAGAGTTTCAGCTAACAGCAGAATATCAAAAAGAACTGCCCGATGGAATTGATTTCCGGGCAGATGAAAGTTCATCTACCTTAAAGTATTATCAGGTATTTGAAGAACGAAATGGTTTTATTTCAAACCTCTGTGCGCTTGATTTAATTTTTAATGAAGGAAACAGAAGCAGAGAGATACTTACCGGTTAAATTTTTAATGTAAGTAAACTTAAATCTGATAATAGGATTGATGTGCAATTATCCTTTACATCACTAACAACCGCTTGGTAAATTTCTTTTCACCTTCCCGAAGTGTATAGAAATAAATTCCTTTTTCGAGTTGCTGAGTATTGAGTTCAGTACGGTAAATTCCTGGTGTGTAACTTCCTTCTGCAATGGTTTCAATTTCCCGTCCCACTTCATCATACAACTTTAGTTGAATATTTCCACCACTGTTTTGAAACTCTATGATGGTAGAACTGTTAGCAGGGTTCGGATAGTTGCGAAGTATATCGTTTTCATTTCCACTTACTTCGTTTACCGCAGTGGCGCAACTTGTATTAAACAAATCAAGCGTTTGGAAGTTTTGAAGCATAGCCGCACTCACTTCGCTATCCGGTATACAAAACCAGTTTTTAAGAATAGAAGTGTAGATAGAACGGAAATCAAATTGCATAGGTAGATTATCGTTGGCTGTAGCATTGGCAGGAATAACAGGATTTGTTCCTACTAAACCTCCTTTCACTTTGCTGCCGAAAAGAATAACCGGTAACGATGAACCGTGGTCTGTTCCTAAACTTGCATTCGATTGTATTCTTCTTCCAAATTCAGAAAAAGTCATTCCTATTACTCTATCCTGCTGACCCATCAGCGAAATGTCATCTTCAAATGCAGCAACAGCATCTGAAATTTTCTTCAGCAAATCTGCATGGTCACCGGTTTCTGTTCCACCGGTAGCCGCTACCTGTGAGTTGTGCGTATCGAATCCTCCAAGATTACACATGTAAACTCTTGTTTGTAAGCCGCCACCAATCAATTGCGCAACTATTTTTAGTTGGTCAGCCAATGAATTTGTTCCTGCTGTGGGATAAAGTGTAGAAAGATTCGATTGTGCCAACGCAGCATTTTTTATCACGGTAGCATATTGTTGGGTTTGAATGGATGTTGCGCGAATAAAACTAAGTTCATGTCCTGCCGGTGTATTTGGTGCAGAGTCGTAATTGCCTGTTGTTAGCTGATAAAAATTAGAAGAAGAAGTAATAGCGATTCCCATTCCTACCGAAGGTCCCTGCAAGGCAGAGGAAACAACATTCCCTATTTGTAAGGCAAGCGGGTCCGGGTCAGTTGCGTTTGGATAACCGGTGGGATAACCCGGATACTCCTGGTCTAAAAACCTTCCCACCCAACCGGAGTTTAAAGTTTGCGAAGAATCAGAAGCTGTCAACCAAATATCTGTAGCACGAAAATGCGAGAAACTTGGATTAGGATAACTAACTCCTTGCACAATAGCAACTTTCTGGTCGTTGTATAAATTCTGAATACCGGTTAAGGAAGGATGCAAACCAGTAGCAGTTGTTCCATTTAAAGCCAAAACCAAATTTTGATTGATAAGAATATTAGAACGCGCTGCTGATAATGCAGAATACTGGTCAAGCGGAATTATGGTATTCAAACCATCGTTACCACCATTCAATTGAATCAACACCAGTACTCGATCGGTTTGTGTAGCGGAGCGAATCATTTGTTCGAAAGCACTTCCTTGCCCAAATGCTTTAAATGAAAGCCCGTTGATTAAGAATGGGAGAGTAGCTACCGGTAGTGCACGTTTAATGAATTGTTTTCTTTTCATGCGAATTGCTTTTTCTTCTCTTAAATTAATTGATACTCTGCCATGTCCATTAAATAAGTATACATTGAACGTAACCGTGTTTCTACGGTTGCCTTATAGCTTGTATTGGTGGGGTTGTTGATATACTGATCCCATGCATTAGTCCAGTAGTAATCTGCGCTTTGGTTCGATAAAAGAATTGTTTTAAGAAATGCAGTTTGCGTAGCACCAATATCATTTGGGCTAAGAAGTGCTGCACTATCCGCAATTAAAACATTCGGGTCACCGGGATTGGAAAACTGTTGCGCGAAAGCTATCAAATCAATTTTCAGATTCACTCCATACTGTGTGTGGCCATTTGTAGCTGCAAGCACATCCGTCATTTGATTGCGCGAAGGAAGTGTATCGCTGTTAATCCACAATTCATGAAACTGTGGCTCCTGATAGTAGGCAGACCATCCAGCCACGTTGGGTGGTTCACCGGGCTCCATAGTTAATGTATAAAGAAAACCCCAGATAATTTTCCAGCCATCATATTGGTCGGGCAGGTTAGATGAATTTGGGAAAGCAATATTGAATTGTCTGCAAGTTCCAACTACATGGTCAATCGGATTCTTAATATGGCATCCCATATTCAGCACATCAAAAAAATGTTCGCTCTTTAATAACGCGCGCAAGGCAGGAACAATATCCCAGTTGTTTTGAGTTATTAAATCAGCCATTGGAATAATAATGTCTGTTTCTACCTGAGTATCTATTACATAATAAACAAACCAGCGATACAGCTTTCGGCTAATAGTTTTTTGCGGCTTCGTTCGATGTAAATACCATATCTATCAAATGATCGGTTTCCAGTGCACCATTTGCTCCGCTTTGTCCGGTGATGGTTGTATTATTATAAAAAGCAGAAAATACTTTATCGTTTGTATCGTGTTTGTTACTATCGAAGTATGGGGTAATAGCATTGCTGTCAATTTTCCAACCAGTGAGCACTTTTGCTGCTGCTTTCACATCATCTTCCGTATACTGTTGCGGATTTTTACCTACTGTGAAAAGCTCCTGTAATTCACGTCCGTAATTTTCGTTTGGTGCGTTCTTGGTGTTGGTATTTCCATTGAGGTAAACCAACATTGCAGGGTCGGTTGTGACTAATCGTGTAAGCGTTTTAAAATTTCCAAGTGCATTTGCGCGAAGCATAGCATGATGTTTATAAGCGTAACGCGCATCGCCAAATACATTTACCTGAGTGGCAAAATGATTATGCCAGAAGAGTGTCATTTTCTCGGTAAGATTTCGTTCCTGATTAATCATCAATCCAATCCACCAGAATTTAAAACTCCCCTTTCTGCGGTTGTTTGCGTTTACACTATTTGCGTTACCTAAGGCATTTATCCAGGTTTGTCCTGTCGGAATATCTGCATCCGTAAAATTTGCATCGTTGTAGGCATTTAAGGGTGGCGTAGGAGTTGCAGATGCAGTAAGCAAGGCAGTAAGCACCTGATCAAGCGTCATTCCTGAAAAAGCAGTTAAGTCTGCTTTAGTAACTCCAAACAAAGTTCTTCTAATTAAATGCGAAAGCTCGGTATTGCCGAATGTTCCTGTGTAGGGATTTAGCGTGGTATTAGATCGGCTACTGAAATGTGGCAAGGTTTTATTGGCAAATTCATTCACCGGTGCTTCATGCACATTTACTTTTTCGGAAGCGAAAGCACTTTCGGAAACATTGCCAAGAAACTCAGAGCGTTTAATTTGTTTCATATCAGGAATTATTAAGAAGGACTGGATGATGACTGAAAAGTAAAAAGAAAGTTTAACCTAGATGCAATATATTTTTCATCAATGCTGAAAATAAAAAAAGGGGATGAATTGCTTCGTCCCCTTTTTTATCTCGCTTAACAGATTCTTATTCTGTTACAATAAATTTCTTAGTGTAAACAATTCCATCAATAGACAACTTAGCAAAGTAAATACCCGAAGCAAGTTTTTCTCTGTTGCCAATCGCAATTTCATGCATGCCTTCGCTTTCAGTTTCTGAACTCATGTTAGCCACCAACTTACCGGTAACATCCAATATGCTCGATTCAACTTTAGCTGCTTTTTCTAAAGTGTAAACCAATTTACCGTTGTTATTCATCGGGTTTGGCATTACTTCAAAGTGAATTCCCTTGCTGTTGTTATCGTTTATAGCAGTTGATGTTGAAAGTGGCATATCTGTATACATATAATACCACAATTGCATTTCTCCGTTAGTTTGTGTGCTAAAACCAAGGAAACTGCCGGTGGTGTTGTTATAAGTTGCCTTAGAAACTATACCGGCATTGTGGTTACCACCAAAATCTATTGGGAAAAGATTTGGCCAGTATTCGATAGGTGGGTGATGCCAGTCCCAGTAGCCTAAGCTATTATCGTAGTAAGAACCGTTATTTGTTTCAAGACCTGCGCCATCATATATTTTATCGGTACCGGTAACACCTTGCGTATTTTTTTGGTATAAATCGAAACTCGTTCCCCACTCATGCGTGTGTCCTGCAACCATCCATAAATATTTGGTACCTTGCAGGAAACCATTTGCAGGGTCAGGGTAAGTACTGGTAGATACACCGGTTGGAAGAAAGATAGCAATCTTTTGTGAAAGCTGAGATTTCATTTCAATAGTAGAAGCACTTCTTGTTTTGTAATAAACATTAAAATAAAAATCGCAAGGAAGAACAAACGATGCATTGAAATTCTTGATATGATAATTCATATCTAAAACAGTTTTCTTATCCCAAAACAGAGCGGTACCTGTAGGTAATACCAGGTTAGCATCGTTTTGCCATGAAGCCGTTAAGTCTTTGTCGCCATCAAACGAGGTATTTCCAACAATCGTAACTTTTGAAAGGTTGTTGACATTAGATGCATTTGAATTTTTTGCAGCAGCTGTATCTATATATTTAAACAAAAGGAAGTGATGCGACTGCTGATTCATAAAGCCATCAATTTGGTATACCTCGGGAAGTGATGGGAAATTAACTTCTTGTTGTTGGCAATACTCTTGTTCAATTTCACCGGTAATAGGCAAGAAGATAGGACCCATGCGCAATTGAATACCTGTTCCGGCTGCAGGTTTTGGTGGCTTAGGTAAAAAACGATTAATGCCGTTTGCTGCTAAAGAATCGTAAAACTGATTTACAAGACCCCAATTTGGCTGCGGCTCATTCCCTGAATATGTTTTCTTGGCTCCGAAAGTAATCCATTGGCGGATAAACTCAATTTCTTTATTGCTTAATTGCTGACCACCTGTATCTGTCATTAGGAGACCTTCATTAGCATCAAGTGCTAAGTCTGCATCGAACGATGCACCGGCAACTTTGCGAAGTAGAAAACTGTAATAAGGATGTTGTTGTTTAACAAGTTTCTCGCTTTTTGCTACTGAACTTGCGTTAGTTGCAGGAACATTGAATAGTGCTGCGTGAACTGCATCTTTATCTCCATCAAATCTCAGCAATGCAGATGCATCAAGTGCAGTCGCACTATGACAAGTACTGTTCTGACATTTAGTGTTGAGTATGGTATAAACTCTTTGAAAAGGTGTTTGCGCCTGAGTGGCAACAACAAAAAACAATAGAAAACAAGTGTACAGGTTTTTCATTTTTAGCTTCTGTTTTTTTTAAGAGGTTCGAAAGTAAAATAAAATATCATTCAAAATAAAGAAATTTTATCTGGTTATACAACTGTAAACGAGAACCTTAACGTTTTGTTTATCCACACGTTTAAGCTATAAACTCAACAAAAATTCAAGAGTGTCAGTTCCGTCAGCATAATCCCATAACTGGGGTTGTTGGGCTTCTCCAAATGCTACAGATGAGTTTACGTTCCACCGCTCGGGTTGTTTTGAAACAACGCATTGAATTTTTTCTGCATTCTGTTGTAAGTGAGAGTTCAATACTTTCTCATCGTGCCAGAAAGAATAATTGAGCGTGCCGATGGAAGATGCAATAGATGGGTTCTCTACCAGCATTAAAAACTCGTTGGCTAAGTGCGGAGCCTTGTTGAGCATGAGCAAAGTTCGGTTATAATCGTAGTTGTTCATGAACTTGTTGTGGTTGTGCAGCCACTTGTAGCTCTTTTCGAAGGCAGGGAAGAGTTGCGTTAAATCGTAACCGGTGGGCACATATAGTTTAGAAACATTGCGGCAGCCGAAACCGAAATACATAAACACATCATCAGCTAATTTCTCCAATTCACTATCCGTTTCTTCACCGGTGAGGATGGCAATGGAGTTTCTGTTCTTACGAAGAATTTTTGGATGATTGCGGAAATAATATTCAAAATAGCGATTCGTATTATCGCTGCCGGTGGCTATTACTGCATCGTAATCTTTCAGCTTTTCAACTATTTCTACTCTGTCTTTTACAGTCGGGTCAATTTGGGTAAGTTGTTTTAATACGAAGAGAAAAAGGTCATCGTCTTTTGAAGAGAGTTTAATCTTCATGTTACAGCCCGCCACGTAGCAGCACAAAAAATCGTGAAAGCCAACAAGAGGAATGTTACCGGCAAAGATTAACCCGATGGTTTTGCTGACCGGCTTCAATTCATACTTCTTTAGCCATTCATTAAGCTTTCTTTCATCCAGCATTTCTTTGGTAATGGCATCAAAAGCAGAGGCTACAAAACGCGGCACAAACCAGGGATTTCTGTTTGCGGCAGTGGCTATTTTCTCTATTACTTCTTCCGATTGGCTTAAACGTTTTCCTAACGCCACTAAATTTCTAACTCTTTCTTCCATATGTATTCTTGTATTTAAGTCTCCCTTTTAGGGGAGATGTTAGAGGGGTTTGTCTTTTTTTCGATGCACGAAAATAGAATTGTTCGGTTTGTTGAAAAGAAACAAGCATAAACGATGTAAGAAAGTAATTCATTCGCGTTAACTATTTACACTATGAAAAAGAACATTGCCGTAATAACCGGTGGCGAAGCCAGCGAAAAAGGAATTTCATTAAAAAGTGCAGATGTAGTTTGCAAGCATCTGAACAAAGACAAATACAATGTTTTTAAAATTGTAATTGAAGGCAGCGACTGGCTGGTAGAACATGGCAACCTTACCCGTATCTGCATTGATAAAAACGATTTCACTTTTTCTATTGAAGGACATAAAATTGTTTTTGATGCGGTGTTTATTGCCATACACGGTACACCGGCTGAGGATGGCAAACTGCAAGGCTATTTTGATATGCTTAAAATTCCTTACAACGCTTGTGGTGTGTTACAAGCAGCACTTACTTTTGATAAACTTCGCTGTAAAGAATATCTCGCGCCACTTGGAATAAGAACTGCTAAAGCAGAACTATTAAAGAAATCAGAAGTCAGAAATCAGAAATCAGAAATTGCGATGCCCGCTTTTGTAAAACCAAATAAAAACGGTTCCAGTTATGGTGCTTCGAAAGTTTCTAAGCAGGAAGACTTGCAGGCGGCTATTGAAGAAGCGTTTAAATACGATGATGAAATATTGGTAGAGGAGTTTATTCAGGGAACAGAAGTCACCTGCGGGGTAATTACCATTGATGGAAAGGTGACTACACTACCGCTTACCGAAATTAGAACCAAGAGCGAGTTTTTTGATTACAAAGCTAAATATGAAGGCAACTCACAAGAAGTAACACCGGCTGAAATTGATGCTGCGCTCGCCAAAAAAATTCAGGAAACTTCTGCTTTCATCTACAAGAAACTCGACTTTAAAGGCATGTGCCGGATAGATTATATTATTAAAGGCAACGATTACTACATGCTTGAAGTAAACTCTATTCCGGGCTTAAGCGAAGAAAGTATTGTGCCTCAACAGGCGCGTGCCATGGGCATTTCTTTAGAAAGGCTTTTCGAAATTTCGATTGAAGAGAGTATTCCGCAAGCGTAAATTCACTCTCTCTTCCACCGGATGCGCTCGCTGTGTTGGTTTCGCAGATTAATAAGAGGTGTATGCCGTAAATCTATTCCTTCTTCCATTTGCGGAACTTCACGAGTTACTTGCATTATTCCCATCATTTGAACCGGTCGCATTTTAAGCTCAATTGGTTTATTGTTTTTGAATTGTGCTACCGCAAATTCTTCTCTTTCAAAACCAACGTAAGTAACCACTATCGTATCGTCTTTATACATAAGCGGGTCAATTGCCAATAGAAAATTTCCGTTCTCATCGCTTGCTGTGCCTAACTGCGCTTTCTTTAAATAAATGTGGGCAAAGGCTATTGGCTCTTTCGACTCCTGTTCAATTACTTTACCTCTTATATTGGTATTTGTAACCGGAACGATGGTCATATTACCCAATACTACTTCGTTCATAAGAACAGGAGCTTTTGTTGCAGTAATAACCACTTCGGGCGCAGATTTTATGGTGTATGTTTTTTTAGGAATGGTATCTAAATCGCCTGTGGCAAATACTTTATTAAACGAAAAGAAAGCTGCCAGGCTTGCGGCAATTGCCCTCCAGTTCAGCACACCGTTTTTAAGTTCCGTTTTACGCACCGGTTGCTCTAATTGGAAAGCAGAGAACCTTCCGCATACCTCACCTTCTGCACCGGCAACTATGTTGTAGATTTCATTTTGGGTTTTGTTGGTAAAGTCGGTTACATTCTTCTTACAACTTTTGCAGAACGCCCCTTGTTCGTTGGCGGTCATTTCATTCCAGTTCTGGTGGCAGGGCTTGGCAATGCGGATGTGAATTTGCTTACTCATAGTTAAAGTGTTTTAGGTATGATGAAATTAAACACATCATTCCATAAAAACTGCATTACGCTGAAAAAATGACATTACTATGACAATTGGAAAACACACAGCGTAGGAGGCAATGCACAGAGGCAAATTAAATAATGTAGATTTATCCAATGTATAGAAAAGAGAATAGTTTGCCGTTCACTCGCGCAAAGTCCCGAAGCGGAGACTCTGCGAAGGGTAACATTCAATACGAAACTACAGAACAGGAAGTATATATCAGAATAACAGATTTACTTGGCAGAGAATTGATGAGTAAAAAAAATTTTGGTGAAAAAAATACAGAAGTAATTGCAACCCAAAACTGGAGCAACGGCACTTATATTTATGAAATTAAGAGCGTCAATCGTAGGGTAGGTTCGGGAATTTTCATGATAAGTCAATAAAATGAAAAAACTGGTTTCAATTTCTTTATGTTTCCTTTTTGCGTTTATAGCATTTTCGCAATCATATAGTTTGCGCGAACGCTATAACCTGCTTTCTGCTTCTCATGCAAGCATGGTCATTTGTAATCAACGTATTTACACCGTTGGCTATACATCCGACACTTCAAGCCCTATTGACCCAATGTGCCTTTTCTCCAAGCATCGTTTAGACGGTCAGTTAGACACAGTTACTACTTTCAAAATCCCAGGGTATATGCAAACCGCTACAGGGGAAAACTCTCTCATTTTGACTAAAGACAGTAACCTTGTTTGTACAGGGTATTGCATAGACGCAAGCAACATAACGAAAGTTCTTTTTTTAAAATACGACATTAACGGCAACGTATTGTTTTACAAAACCTATAGTGCTGTAAACTCTCAAAGATTTTTCGGCAAACGAATAGTTGAAACAAATGATGGCTTTTATATTGAGGGGACTATTCAGTATTCAAACTTTGACGTAAATCTTTTTATAATTAAAATCGATGCTACTGGAAATGAACTATGGAGAAAGTTTTACGGAAGTAATTCAACGGATGAATTAACCTCTGCCTTCATTAAAACAAGTAATAACAGATTGCTTATAGCTGCAACAAAAAACAATAAAGATTATTCGCATGATGCTACATTTCAGAGTTGGTGCTACTTACTGATGCTTGACACAGCAGGTAACCTTATCAGAGATACAATAGGCATAGACCCAAATATTGATGTACCACAAAATTTAATCGAAACACTCGATGGCAAATTTATTTTTTGCACAGGTTATGCTACTATGAAGAGTAATACTATGGGAACCGATTTCAAAGGATATGTCGTGAAAGTAGATAGTAACCTGAATATGTTGTGGGAACAACTTTACGCGGATTCAAGCCCTGTAACTACGCTGTTTAATGTATCTGAATTATCAACTGGTGAGTTGGTTGCTGTAGGCAGTAATTACAATCAACTATTGCACCCGTATCATAATAATGGTTTGATTATAAAAACAGATGCCAATGGCATCCAACTATGGGGTAGAGAATACAGAGGTGTATCACGAACCGGTCAAAATATAGAAGACAACATACTTTATGATTGTGATATACTTAGTGATGGAAACATAATAGCCTGTGGTGTAGCAGCTGATTACAACGATACTTTTCCTCAACAGGCATGGTTACTAAGAATAGATGCAGATGGTTGTATGGATAATAATTTTTGCGGTTATACGGGAATAGAACAAGTAGAAAACAAGAATCAAGAACAGGGTTTAGTAACCGTTTATCCCAACCCTGCAACCAACTCAGTTCAAGTAATAATTGAACACGAAATGCTAAACGGAGAAATCAAACTATATGATGTATCCGGTAAAATAGTTCTAACCAAAAGCGTAAACACAGAAAAAACAATGCTCAACATAAGCGAACTCAGCAAAGGGCTTTATATAGTTAGTTTAGAAAAAGACAGGGTAGTAGCAAGAACAAAACTAATTGTTGATTAAAACAATACTTCTGTCGTAACAGATTCCCGAGGCAGAGAGCCTGTTTGGGACGCCTTTCCAAAACCATCATTTTTATCAAAAAACCATTAAAAACAGCCGAAACATGGCTTGATAATGCGTTTGCACGCCTGCAACCTGTCTTTAAACTCCTGCACTGTGTCTTTAAACCCCTGCAAGCTGTCTTTAAACCTCTCCAACGGCTCTTTAAACTGCTACGCTCTTTCTTTAAACTGATGCAACCTGTCTTTAAACCGCTACGCTCTTGCTTTAAACTGCTGCGTTCTTTCTTTAAACCTGATTAAAGCCATAAAATAATGGTTCAATAAAATTTTAAAATCGTTCAAAAAATATTTTTTTTCGCATAATAAAAGCAATCAGCCATGAAAAAGAACCAGCAACGGGCTTACAACATTTCCGATCCCGAACTAACCCTTAAGTGCGAAGATGTCTTGGACAGCATAGCGCGCGACATTACCGAATTTGCCGCCCGTGGCTTTACCCCCACTAAGCGGCTGGTGTTCGAAGCCGCCATTACCGGTTTCGATACCCTGCCCAGCGATAATTATCTGGAGGGCTTAAAAGAAATTGCTACGCAGGCAAAAGATAAAGAGCGCGTGTTGTGCGAAACAAAAATTAGAACGGTGCTTACTGCCGCTGAAAACGTATGGGGTATCGATAGTATAGAATACCATCATTTTACAGATGATAAGGCATTAACTAAACAATCGGATACCGACTTGCTGTTCTACCTCGATATGTTTGCCGATGAAACCGAAAGCAAATTAACCGAACTGGCAGACGAAGGAATAACCGCCACCACCGTTACCGAGCTGCGCACTTTGCAGGCAAACTTTAACACCGCCTTAAAAAACCAGCGTAAGTCAGCCAAGGCACGCACCACCGGTTACAGCGAACGCATTGAAAAAGGAAACGCCTTGTATAAACTGCTGGTAACGCACTGCAACACCGGTAAAGAAATATGGCTGAATGCAGATGAATCGAAGTATAACGATTATCTGATTTACAAAACCCCTGTTCTTGGTCGCTCACAGATGTTCGGAAGATTGAAAAAATGCGATTTGTCATGCCGAGGAACGAGGCATCTTGTATTTAATTTGCCAGTGTAAATACAAGATTTCTCACTACGCAAAGCCTTCGTTCGAAATGACAAAACTAATCTTCCGAACGCTGACCAACAACACTACACCCCTGTAAAAACGTGAACAAATAATTGCAAACGGCTCTACTTACTCTTAACTACTCGCTTATTTTTGCGGTGTTCTAAATCAGTAAGCTTTGTTTAAAAAGTATTTCAATAAAGTTCTCGGCTATAACATTCTTATAGCCCTTGGCATTTTAATCGTGTTGCTGCTTTTTGTGCAGTCGGGTTTAAAAAGCTACACCCGTCACGATGAAAGCGTAACCGTTCCCGACCTTCGCGGAAGCTCGTTTGAGCAGGTAAAGAATATTCTTGGCGGCAAAAATTTAGACTGGCAGATAATGGATTCGGTATACGATATGAGCAAACCGCCTATGAGTATTATTGACCAGAACCCTAAGCCAAATGCGAAGGTAAAGGAGGGGAGGACCATCTATATTACCATCAACGCCACTAAAGCACCTACTACTGAAATTCCGGATTTGATTGGGCGCAGTTCGCTCAAGTATGCCAAAATGCAATTAGAAAGTTATGGCTTAAAAGTAGGCGAACTGATTTACAAACCCGACCCGCATTTAGATGCCGTGATTGGAATGATGGTAAACGGAAAGAACGTAACCAAAAAAATGCGTGTATCGCGCGGTACCGTAATTGATATTGTGTTGGGAAATGGATTAGGCAACGAACGCATTTCGGTTCCTTACCTTATTGGTATGCCGCTGAACGAAGCCGTGTTTAAGATGCGCGGTTACTCGCTTAACACCGGTGCAATAGTTGCCGATGAAGGAGTAACCGATACACTTGGCGCGGTTATCTATAAACAGATTCCGGAGTATGGCAGCGGTAACACTATTCGAATTGGCGAACCCATTGATTTATTTATAGCAAAAGAACTTCCCGCAGGTATTACCGTGAATCCTGATTTGTATGACAAGATGGATTCGATTATTACCCCGTAGGAAGGAATTACACGAATTTACTTTTGCATTTAATTCGTGTAATTAGTGGCTCATTGTATTCAACCCAATAAATTTGCTTTGTTTACGTTTATCTGAATCTTTCAGAACTATTATGAAGAAACTACTGCACGTTATATTTTCCTTTACTCTGTTTACTTCTGCATTTGCACAAACCGAAGAGTTAAGTCCGCTGGGCTATAACCCCGCGCTTTACCACGCTACTAAAGGGCAGCAACAAACCACTAACTCGCACAAGTATTTAATTGATAAAGGAATTACCGTAGTAAACACAAACACACTGACCCTTCCCTTCGTAGATGACTTTACAAAAAATAGCTTAGCCACTGTAGGCTGGAACGCCAACCACATTACCGATACCTTTTATAATGTATTCGGAACCTGTCTATCGGTTGAAGGAGTGCCTTTAGTGGAAGGTCATTTTATGGATGATACGTCATGGTCATATACATACGATACATTAACTCATCTGTTTGATTCTGTTGCTAAGCCATCTTTGCCATTTACTTTTTTCGGTCCGTCCACTTCCGGTTGTTTCTCACAAACACCTTCGCCATTTACTTATTGGAACAGCTACTATCGTTTCTTTCTGGATACAGCCGGACGTATTGATTCTGCCTTTGTAAATCCTACCGATACTATTTTTTATGCACCGGTTATCTATTTCGCGCAAGGTGAAACCGGTAACCTTTGGTTCGATAATTTTGCGTATGTAAATAATACCTATCCGGTTAACCCGCCAACTATTGGCGTTGCCACGCTTGACGGCCTGAACGAATTCGGTCTGCCGTATAACAATACCAATAACCATACTTACGGGCAGGCAGATTATCTTACTTCTAAACCTATTGACCTTTCCGGTCTTACCGCTGTAGATTCTCTTTACCTCAGTTTCTTTTACGAAGCACAGGGCTTAGGCGATTATCCCGATAAAGATGATACCCTTATTCTGCAGTTTAGAGATAACAGCAGCGAGTGGAGGACTATTTGGTACGACACCGGTTATTCAAGCAGTGCCAATGTTCCGCAAAAGTTTAAGCAAATAATAGTAGCGGTTCCTGATTTGGCTTTTCCTTATACTTATTTCTATAGCACTTTCCAGTTCCGGTTCCGCAACCAGGCATCGCTTTATGGTAACAACGACCACTGGCATATTGATTATGTAGAACTGGATAAGAACCGCAGCCCGGCAGATACCATTATACGGGATATTGCTTTTGTGTATCCGTTCCCGACCATCTTAAAGAACTTCACGTTACTTCCTGCTGATCAATTCAGCACACCGGAACTACGCGATTCTATTGTATTGATGGTGCATAACATGGACCCGAATGCCAACAGCAACCCACCGGCTACTAACTTTGTGAAAAGGGCTGATGAAATTTACCCTACACCGGTTGTTGTTTCGGCAGATTTGTTGCAAACGTTCAACGCTGCTGAATACAGTTTTATTCAAGTAAACCCCGCTTCGGAGTATGTTATTCCGAACACGCCCAACTGGCCGGTAGATAGTTTGGTTATTGTTTCGCAAGTAACTTTAGACCCTTCTAATGTTGACCGCGCACAAAACGATACGCTTTATCATACACAGAGCTTTGATTACACCCTGGCTTACGATGACGGCTCGGCTGAGCTGGCTTACGGTGTTACCGGTGCCGGTCAGAAAAGTTTTGCGTATGAGTTTACGCTGAACCAACCGGATACGCTTACTGCTTTTCAGGTTCAGTTTTCACAAGTGGAAGAGAATGTGAGCAGTCTTGTTTTTAATTTTAATGCATGGGATAGTATAGTGATAAATAGCCCGCAGTTTAATCCCAGTTCAACACTCATCTTCTCGCTCGATAACAAGAAGCCTTTCTACATTGATTCACTTAACGGCTTCACTACTTATAAATTAGACAGCCCGATTATTATTTCGAAGAAAATTTATTTCGGCTGGACACAAACTGATACCCGCAGATTACAGGTTGGCTACGATTTAAACAGTACACTCGGCAGGTCGCACATGTATGTTTTTGTCGGTGGTGTATGGAAACTCTCAACCATCGGCACAGCCGGTTCGCCAATGATTCGTTTAATCTTCGATAGTAATTTCTGGGGCGGAACCTCGGCTATTAAAGATTTAACTAAGGATGATAACAGCATCACCGTATATCCAAACCCTACCACCGGTGCCATTAATATCCGTAGCGAAAACAGGAATGCTTTGTTTGAAGCAACCATAATGAATATGCTGGGCGAAACTGTTAAGCAGGAACAAAACATCAGCGACCGGTTGAGCATCAGCGAACTTCAAAACGGAATTTATCTGCTTACGCTGCGCGATACACAAAGCGGTAAGGCTTTCCATAGTAAGATTATTAAAACCGGGTTTTAATGCAAGTGATTCTATTTGATGGTGTCTGCAATCTCTGCAACGGTTCGGTGAACTGGCTTATAGACCACGACAAAAAGAACCAGTTCAAGTACGCTTCGCTTCAATCGGCTTACGGACAAAGCGTGGTAAAGAAATTAGGCCTGGAAGATAATTACATGGGCACGGTTATACTGGAAGATGACGGCAAAGGCTACACACACTCCGATGCTGTGCTGCAAATTGCCAGAGACCTTGGAGGCATTTATTCGCTGGCGGTGGTGTTCTATATTGTTCCCAAATTCATCCGCAATTTCTTTTATAAACTTGTTGCCGATAACCGGTATAAATGGTTTGGCAAGCAGGAAAGTTGCCGCATACCTTCACCGGAGCTGAAATCAAAATTCCTTGATTGATTGAATGAAGAAGTTTTTCTATCTGCTTTTATTGCTGCTTGTTCTATCTGCTGTCGGTGCGTATCAGGTGTTGTATGCTCCTAACGTTAATGCGGAGAAGAGGGTATCGGTAAAAATTCCCACCGGTTCGTCTTATGAAGATGTTTTAAGGATACTGAAGGAAAATGAAGTATTGAAGAATGAGTTTGGTTTTTCGGTAGTGAGTAAGCTGAAGAAATATCCTGACCATGTTAACTCCGGTTATTATGTTTTCAATAAAGGAATGAACAACCGGCAGATAGTCAACATACTCCGCGCAGGTTTACAGACACCGGTTACGCTTGTTATTTATAATATACGCACCAAGGATGAATTTGCGGGACTTGTAGGAAGAACACTCGAACTGGACTCTAACGAAGTGCTGGCACAACTGAACGATGGGAAATTTTGCAAGACATTAGGCACGGATACTTCAAAAGTGCTGTCAAAGTTTATTGTAGATAACTACGAGTTTTACTGGAACATATCTTTCGATAAGTTTATTGATAAGCTGAATGCGGCTTACGACAAATTCTGGAACGAAGAGCGCAAAGCGAAAGCAACCGCATTAAATCTTTCGCCAACTGAAGTTACTACTCTGGCTTCTATTACCGAAAAGGAAGTAATACGCGATAAAGAACTGCCTACCGTTGCCGGAGTTTACCTTAACCGGTTAAGAATAGGCATGCCTTTGCAGGCCGACCCTACCCTTGTTTTTGCCCTGCGCGATTTTGATGCCAAACGCGTAACATCCTACCACAAAGATTTCGATACACCTTACAACACATACAAGTATGCCGGCTTGCCACCAGGGCCTATCTGTATGCCGCGCAAAAAATGTATTGATGCGGTGTTGAACTTTGAAGAACACAAGTATTTATTTTTCTGTGCCAATCCGGACATGAGCGGTTATTCGCTTTTCTCGGTAAGCTACGAAGACCAGATGAAGGTTGCCGCGCAATACCGGAAGAAACTGAATGCGATGAATATTCACTAGGATAGTGGCGAATGGCGAGCAGCTAGTGGTAATACATTCCAAATTCCAAATTTAAAATTCCAAATTAGCATATGTTTACATACCACCACAAACTGAGAGTGCTTTACGGTGACACCGACCAGATGGGTTATGTGTATTACGGCAATTACGGTTATTACTACGAGCAGGCGCGCTCAGAGGCTATCCGCTCTATCGGCATTAGTTATAAGCAATTGGAAGATGAGGGCACTATGATGCCTATTATACGCATGAACATTAAATACATAGCACCGGCTTATTACGATGAACTGCTCACCATCAAAACCTTCGTTACTCATCTGCCCAACCGGATAATTGTTTTTAATTACGAAGTGTTTAACGAGAAGAATGAACTGATAAACGAAGGCGAAACGCATCTGGCGTTTGTAGATGCCGCAACCAAAAGAATAAAGGCTGCTCCGCCTGTGCTGATGGATAAAATGAAAACATACTTTGTAAATGACTAAACACATAGTCACATAGAACACATAGAGAACAGCAAATGCAAAAACTATGTGTTCTATGTGCCTATGTGTTTATATAAAATGAATAGCAGGGTAATTGGCGGAGGAATACTGATAATCATTTAATTTTATTTTTGGCCCGACACAACTTGTGATGAAAGATATTTGGGCTTTATTGGCAGAACGCTTTCCGTTTTTATTAATCCTAATGCAACGGGCGAAAACATTTACTCTTCCGGGGTTTGATGGTATACCGGTAGTGGATGTTTACCAATTTTTTATTGCCGAGATAAGAGCCAACTCACTGCCTACGCGCAGTAAGGCCATTGCCTTTAGTTTCTTCCTTGCCTTTTTTCCTGCCCTTACGTTTTTGTTTTCGTTGATTCCTTACATCCCTTACTTCAATCATTTAGATGTTAAGATTCTGGAGTTTTTGCGGCAGGTGTTGCCTAATAAAGAAACCTACGCGTTTATTAAATCGTTTATACAACCGCTACTGAAAGACCTTGCCAGCCATAAGCGTGGCGGACTCTTGACCGGTTCCATCTTTTTGGTGGTGTTTCTTACTTCTAACGGAGTAATGGCTATGATGAGCTCGTTTGATAAGAGCTACGACCATTATAAAAAGCGCAATGCCATACACAGCCGCATGGTGGCTTTGCAGATTACTTTCCTGCTTATGATTCTGTTTATTTTTTCGCTGGCACTTGTTATCCTCGGGCAGGATATTCTTGCTTTTGTGTTTGATGTGCTGCACATTAAGAGCAAGTTTACGCATGTGCTTTTCAGTTTGCTGCGGTATGTGCTTATCCTGCTGATGTTCTTCTTCGGTATTTCACTTATTTATTATTACGGACCGGCAACTAAGAAGAAATACAAATTCATCTCCACCGGTGCTACGGTGGCTACGGTGCTTTCTATTTTGGTTTCGGTTGGGTTTTCGTATTGGGTTAGCAACTTCAATAAGCTAAACGTTATCTTTGGCTCTATAGGTACTATTATGTTGCTGATGATTTGGCTGAACTTAAATGCCTTTGTATTGCTGATTGGCTACGAAATAAACGCCAGTATACACTACAATACAACACTCCGCACAAAAGAACTGGATGTAAAAGAACCTGATAAGCAGGCTTAATTCTCCGCTGTAATTTTTCATTTTTCAAATTATTTCTCTCTCTAAGTTGGCAATGTATTCTGCTTTTCTATTTTTGCCTACGGAGGGATGGCAGAGCGGTTGATTGCAGCTGTCTTGAAAACAGCCGTAGGTGATGAGCCTACCGTGGGTTCGAATCCCTCTCCCTCCGCATAGCAAAAACCTCCCGATTTATCAGGAGGTTTTTTGTTTTTAAGATAAGGTCACAACAGGTTCTCCGTTTCGGGAACCTGTTGTCTTTCCGCGAGTTGCGTAAGCTTAGTGTTTAATAATCTTTTTGGTTTGCATTAAGTTGCCCGACTGCACGGAAAGAAAATAGACACCGGTTGCATAGGCAGATATATCTATGGTTTGCTTTCCGTATTTGAAATATTATAGGAAGTATCCACGGGGTTTCCTTTGTAGGGAACTTCGTCACCGGTGCATCCCGTCTTTACTTGAACATAAGCAACATGACTAAATAAGTTTGCTGGTAGCGTTCTTAAAAATACACCAAAACTATCTATCAGTTTAAAATAATAGCGGTTGTAAACCGAATCTAAATAATAGGGGTATTGAGTCCAACCAGGGTGTAGTGTATCATCAGTAATTAGGCCAGGCACTCCATTTGAATAAATCCATGATGGTGCGTCAGGGCCTACACCTACACTTATATTTACCATTTGGTTATTAATAGATGCTGTTTGTAAAACGGCTTGAATAGCAGTCCAATCATAATGAGCGGAGTCAAGGGATTGAACATCTTTCCAAAAAACATCTGCACTAATACCCCTTAAATAGCTGTAGGCTGTATCTATTGAAATATCAAATGCATTTGACCTGTCCCAAACCCCATACGAATTTATGGGTAAAATTGGTGTTTGAGCATTTACTGAAAGCACAGATAATGTAAATGCAATAACTATCAAAAAGTAGTTTTTCATTTGATTGTTTTTTTTAGCTGTTCTTTTACTCTGTTTGTCAGGTTACGGTCTTACACTTGCCGCTAACGTTTCGGGGGTTTGCGATGGCGGGGTGTTTTAGCACTAAACTTCAATCGTAGAACTAAACTTCCACCTTGCACAAATGTGTTTGCGAAGCACGGAACCCCCGCTATCGCAAACCCCATGTTAGCGGTTCGTTTTTCTTTCATGACGGTCGCTTAAATTTTATTCTGTTCCCTGTCCAATTCGTGATATTGCCCGATGCGTCAAACAAACTAAACTCAACTTCAAAGTCGTCACTGTTGTAAAAAGTGAAAGCACCTGAACACATACCGTGTCCAACTGTAATACTGTTACTGTCAGGCTTTAAATAATAAGTTGTCTCTAAACCCGTAGAAATATTTTTCACTATTGTTTTGATTAGTATTTCTGAATTGTCTGTTGCAGAGAAAGTAAAAAATGCGTTTACAGCAGGTCCGCAGCCATACATTTGATAACTGTCGTTTTTAAATTTAGGTGAAGTTGTCCAAGCAGGTGCAACAGTGTCTTGCCCAGCAGTTACAGTCCATTTAATTTTTTCAATTTGTCTTGTTGAACTGTTGTAGCGATAAGCTTCATTGTCGTATGCGGTTAAGCTTTCTATAACTAACTCATAAGTCACACCAACTGTAAGATTATTCTCAGGTCTTAAAATTGCTTGTGTTAGGTTAAATTGTCCTACAAGAGTTTCTTGAACTTTTAAGTTTACTATTTGTCCAGCCGATTTTAGATAAACCTTGTAAGACGTCCCGAGTCCTGAAATGATTGTTTGACTTGTAGCATATCCGTCAATTACGAAAATTGAATTTTCATTGATTGTCTGTCCCGCAGGCCAAAAATATAGTCCGTCTGAAGAACATTTAGAAAACCCGTCAACTGTTGTCAGGAGTAGGATTAATATTTGAAGTGCCTTTTTCATACTGTTTTGTCTATGTAAGTTGGTCGTCCTAAAATGACCGCTAACTTATAAATATACGAAAGTTTTCTACTCAAATCTATATAAAACTTTCGCTTTTCGCCCCTAATACGGACAAAAGCGAAAGTTTAAGGTTTCGCTTTTTGTTCCTCCGTTCTGTGTCCAGAAACGGAGAACCTGTGCCGAAAAAAAATCACTTCCTCACCCTCTCAAAAAACTTCTCTAAAAGCGGCTGGCCCCATTCTGCCCATTCTTTATCAAGTTGTTTACCCGCGTAAGTGCCGGGCAGAGGCGTGTCTTTACAACGCGATAAATTGCCCAGGGCTATTGATTTAGCCTTTAGCACCTTCCATTCTTTGGGCGAGGGCAGCGTGTTATAATTGAAAAATAATTGCGTTGGGGTGTAGCCGTAAGCATCGGCAAATTTGCGGAGGGTATCGAATTTTATATCTTTTATATCGCCTCCTTCCAGTTCAATGATAGTTCTTTCGCAAACCTTGGTAAAATCCTCTGATTGCTCGAGGCCGTGGCGCATCATTAGCCGGCTAAGTAAAAACAGGTAACCAAGATTTTGCAAGGTGTAATCGGTAAAAGTGAGTGGAACGGTAATGTAGCTATGCATAAGAAATGGTTTTCTGTTTCTCAGCAGTGAGCAGTTTATTTATTCGGGCAAATACAGCAGTAAAAAAACAGCATAGCAACAACAAGCCCCGGTGCTCAATGCAAGGCCAAATTAAAACAGAAAAATAAAAACACGGGTGCATTGCAGTGCAGTCATGTATGGCATTTTGCCCCTTATGTTTGCCTTACCCAACAGGGCAAAACGTTCTTTAAAAAACCGAAACTGGACAAGTAAGCGATAAAAGTCCACTTGTAAGCGATTGAGGTGGACTTGTATTCGATTAAAGTCCACTTGTAAGCCATACAAGTGGACATGAAGGGCTTTGAAGTGGACATGTGCCGCTTACAAGTGGCAAAGAAAGGCTTTCAAGTCCACCTTGAACTTAAACAGGTGGACATGAAGCTTGCAGAAGTGGACTTGCCAGACATAAAACTCCACATGAAAGCCTTTAAGGTGGACATGCGAAGCATAGAAGTGGACACGAAAGGCTTTAAAGTCCACCTTAAGGCCTTACAAGTGGACTTGTGCGTTTTTCATCCTTTGTTTTCATTATTTATTAAACATAAAACCTTTAAACTATGAGCAACAGTAAACCTCATTGCAGTGTTGATTATCACAATTTTAATGGCGATAAGCTTGATACCAAAGCACACTTGGTAAGCACAGGCATTTATGACAACGACCCGCCTTTTACCGCCCCACCGTTTACAGAACTTGCCTTTAACGCGCTTATTGCCGACCACCACGCTAAATGGGAAGCCTATAAAAATGGCGGCAAGGCGCAAAAAGGGGCGTACCTCATTTCGCGCACTGCGCTTATTAAAGCTATGGATGATACCGGTGATTATGTAGACCTGCTGCCGGGCATTGATAATGATATGATTTTACTGGCGGGCTTTACACCTACTAAAACCGGTGAAACACAATCGTTGCCTCCAAACCCTCCTTCGGATATTCAATTAAGCCTTGGTATAAGCGGTGAAATGTTCAGCGATTGCGATACCGTTACCGGTGATGCTTTTTATGGCTCCGTGCTGGTAGCAGGCAAACCCCTGCCCGATGGGTTTACCATTAATAATGCCGGTCAGGTAATTGTTTTGCACACACCTGAGCCTAATCCTAATCCTAATCCAAATCCAACGCCCGAAACAGGCGTTGCCCTTATTGCAGATTTAAACAAGCAAAGAAAGAAACACTATACCGGCCTTACCAAAGGGGTGGAATACTATTGTTATTACTATGCCATAAACACTGGCGGAGTTAGCCAGCTAAGCGGACCGGTGATTTTAATGTGCGGATAGAAGCGCGTCCGCGCAAGTTCGTCATTGCGACACCGATAGCTATCGGGGTCTGCGAAGCAATCTCCTCCTTCACGCGTGGGGATTGCTTCGTTATGCAGAGCCTTCGCTCGCAATTACGGTGTATGAGTTATTGTGATTGCGGGGCTTTGGTTTTGTAAAGGCAGAATCAACTATTGTTTCTTTACCATTTATAATTGTGACACCACAGGCTGTTTATAATTTATAATTTATAATTTACAATTATTCAACCCATCACGATTCCTGTTGAAAATAAATCTTGTAGAATTTTCTGCCGTCAGCATCTACACCCTGCTCAATTAAATCGCGGTTGCCGTGTATGTAGATGTGGAAGTTTTTATCAAGCTTTAAAACGCTTTTAAAAACACGTGCCTGTTTCTTTACGGCTTGTTGCGATATATCAAAGTTATCGGCTAATTCAATATCGTTTTCTTCTCTAAAAGCAGAATCAAACTTTTTGAACGAATTGATAATGCCCGGTTCCTGAAAAACCTTGCGCTCAAAATCTCCTTTATCAAAAGTCTCGTTGTTTTTAAAATACTCTACCGACCGGTTCAGGTAATCTATCTTATCTGCCTTGCTTACTTCAAAATCATCATCCAGTTGTTTGGTTACAAAGTTTTTGGCAATGGTTAAAAACTCGTTGGTCTGGTGAAACTCGTTGGCTATGGGCTTTACGGCTAAGAACTCATCTTTCCAATACTGAGCTTCTTCGCCCCGGTTGGTATTATCTACCACCGCCACTAAGTAGCCATCCTTGGCTTTGGTGTTGAAGATGATGCAGCCCTTGTCTAACTTTTTTACGGCAATGCCTTTATCGCTTTCTAAATCAAAACCATTCTTCGATGCAATCACTTTTAAAAAAGTCTCTTTGTTTTCTGACTTGAAAAAGCCAATAGCATCTACCTCGGCATCGTTAATAAAACAACCGGTAAAGTGAGCTACCTGCAACTCGCCACCTTTTATTTTCGGGTGATTGCTCTTATCGTATAAAAGTTGGGCAACGTTTTGTGTTTGCTCTACAAATTCAGCAGGGTTATCAAAAATGGTTTTTACAAACTGGTAAACCGGGTTCAGTTCTACCTTAGGTAAAAAGTGAAAGCAGTAAAGCTCTTCAAAATTAAAACTGTTGCTAATGAGCGAGGTGAAATACTCTTCTACCTTTTCAAAATCGGTTTCGGCACTTGAAAAGCGCACGCCATCGCCATTGTTTTTGTTGCCTGCAAAATGAACAATCAACTTGTCCATTTTGCCATCGAATGTGTTTGCCATAATTAATGGTAAATATAGTTTTTGGCGCGAGCGGTTGCCATAGGCAAACCACTTACATCTTTACCACTTTGCGGTATTTAACTATGCCACCGCAATTAAGGCGAATGAGGTAAGTGCCTCTTTCTTCAAGTGCTTCGTTGGTGTCAAAATCAATAATGTCGAGATAGTTGCCGGGTTCACGGGTGCCGGTAAAATAAGGATACACCACCCGCCCCTTTAAATCCAGCACATCAATTTGCACGTTACATTTTTTCAAAACGCTGTAGCCCACTCGCGTTCTTTCATTAAACGGATTGGGATAAACATAAAAGTGGTCGAAGGCGGCATCTTCTTCATCAATACCGGTCCATGCTTCTTTCTTAATAGTAAAATCATCATGTACTTCGCCATACTGTGTAAAGTAATGGCCATCGAGCCGGTCTCCGTTTACATCAATCATGAGCGAGCCGCCACAAGTGTCGCAGGCTTCGCCCCAGTAAATTGCGGGATGGTCGAACGGACTTGGTGAATTACTTCCGCTGCTGTTGCCTTCTACCACATACAAAGTCCCCTTGCCTGCCACAGGGCCATTGGTGTATTTGGTATAAGCTTCTCCCAGTGCATCTTTACCGCTGGTTCCGTTAATCATCATGCTCGGGTCAAAATCGGCTTTGTAGCCATAGTGCCCGTTGATTAAGTAAGTGCGCTGATAATTATGGTCGTGGCCGGTGAGCACTAAATCAACCCCGTACTTTTCGAGAATAGGATTGGCGTGCGTGCGCATGGCAATGCAGTATAACTGAAAGCTGGAAAGTTCGGTTAAATCATTCTGACCGCTGTAAGGGCACTGGTGCCAGAAAGCTATCTTCCACTTTTTGGTAGTAGCGGCCAGGTCGGCTTTCAGCCATTCGTACATGGGCGAAGTAAAAGCGGTGTCGAAATTGTTCAGGCCAATCCAGTTATATGCCGGAGTTATACCGGAGCCTATCTCAGAATTCAAACAAACAAAATGGATATCGCCATAATCGAATGAATAAAAAAGCTTGCGGTGCGAAGGCACTCCTCCCTGCTCACCTTCGGTAGGTGGGTCAATAATATTTAAGTAAGGCCCCGTGTGCAGTTCGGGGTCGGTGTTGCAAGGGCCCTGCCATGCGCAGATGCTGTTGTAGTCGTGATTGCCGCTGGTAGGTACAAAAGGAAGATTGAGAAACACATTGCCAAAGCCATTAACGGTATCAAAAACTTTGTCCTGAAATTCCTGGTCGGTGCCGTCCTGGTAAGCGTTATCGCCCAGCCACATTTGAAACGCTGCGTGATGGCCTGCCGCATACGTGTAATATGATTCGCGCACATTGTGCTCAACTTTATTGCCGTGACCAAAATCGCCAATGGCCCAAAAGCGCACCGGGTCGTTCATGGTGCTGTCAATAGCGGTAATAAAATATAGCAGCGAATCTGAGCCTCTTAATGTTTGCGTGCTGCTGCCTATGCTGTAATAGTATTTGGTTTTAGGTAACAGGCCGGTAAGCTTTACGCGATGCTCAGTAGTAAGCGTTGCACTGTCTTTATACAAAGTAGTTGAACCGAGTGTGGTTCCGTAATACACCCGGCTATCGGTTAATGAATCGGTTCGCCAGCGCACAATAACGCTGTAAGGCGCAGGGCTTTGCAAATAAGGACCGCGAAGAATACTTTGGGCGTTGGTGGTTGAAGAAAGGAGAGAAGCGGTAAAGGCAACTAACAGGAGTGTAACTATTTTTTGCATACAGAAATGGTTTAAATGAGCGATGGTAAACTGAACCCGAATGTAAATGAAAAGAACAAACCACAAAGGACGAATAGCCGGAAATAATATTACTGGTACTACACCGAATGCGACAACTTACAGTTGGGACTTTGGCGATGGAACAACCGCGAACACAGCAACCACTATTCATAATTATCCTGTAGCTGGAACTTATACCGTTACACTTATAGTTACTAATGCAGATGGCTGTAGTTCAACAATGACCCAAACTGTAACTATTACAGAGCATGTGGTGAGTGGAATAAACAATATTGTAAACAACAACGGCATCCGTATTTGGAGTAATGTGAATACTGTGTTTGTTGACTTTAGCAAGAACTTTAATGTGAAAGCGACAGTTCAAATTTACAATATGCTGGGCCAGCTTTTATCTGAGGAGAGCTTTAGTAAAAGTGCAGTTTATACCAAACCGGTAAACAATCTTGAAGCAACTTATGTAATAGTTCGTGTTAAGAACGATAAGGAAGTAAAGGTGAAGAAGGTTTTTATCGGCAATAAGTAAACCAACTTAAACAGACGGAATTTACAGGTTTTCATTTCCTGTAAATTCCGTCTGTTATTTATTTACTTCTATATTCGTTTTCATGCTTTGGATTATTCTCTCCATTATTCTTGTTGGTTTAATTCTCGTATTCCTCGAAATATTTTTGATACCCGGAACCACTTTGTTTGGTATTGTAGGTGGTATTGCATTGGTAATAGGGGTTATTCTTATTTACTCGAATTACGGAAGCAAATGGGGGAATATTACCACAGCAAGTACGATGGTATTAGTGCTGGTTGCTTTTGTGGTGGGCTTTAAAGTAATACAGAGTAACAAGCTGGCGATGAAAGCGGAGATTACCGGCAAGGTAAATGAATTGGAGAAGAACCTTTATAACATTGGCGATAAAGGAGTAACTGTTTCAGAACTTCGGCCCAATGGGAAAGGAATATTCAACGAAAATAAAATTGATGTTTACAGTAACGGTGAATACATTCAACGCGATAGCGAAATAGAAATTATTAAAATTACCAACGATAAAATTTTTGTAAAACAATCTAAAACATAAGCCATGGATTTACCAGTAGTCGTTCTCGCAGGAATAATAGTTGTTGTTATTCTGATTCTTTTCTGGCTCTTGCCTATTCCGCTTTGGCTCTCGGCAAAGTTTGCCAATGTGCATGTAAGTTTAATGCAGCTGGTGTTTATGCGTTTCCGCAGAGTGCCCCCTTCTATAATTGTAAATGCAATGGTAACCGCTACTAAAGCAGGAATTCCTATTGAGCGCGATTTGTTGGAAGCACATTACCTGGCCGGTGGTAACATCAGCAAAGTAGTACGTGCGCTTATCAGTGCCGATAAAGCAAATATTGAACTCGACTTTAGAGCTGCAACAGCAATTGACCTTGCCGGACGCGATGTGTTTGAAGCGGTGCAACTTTCAGTAAATCCAAAGGTAATTGAATCGCCACCGGTGACTGCTGTTGCTAAGGATGGTATCCAGTTGATTACACGCGCCCGTGTAACGGTTCGTGCAAACATTAAACAGTTGGTGGGTGGAGCAGGAGAGGAGACGGTTTTGGCACGTGTGGGTGAAGGAATTGTAACTTCTATTGGTTCAGCAGCCTCGCATAAATCGGTAATGGAAAACCCTGATACCATTTCGAAAGTGGTATTGGCAAAAGGTTTGGATTCAGGAACTGCCTTTGAAATTCTATCGATTGATATTGCCGATATTGATATTGGTAAAAACATTGGAGCAAGTTTACAAATGGATCAGGCTAATGCTGATAAAAACATTGCACAGGCAAGAGCCGAAGAGCGCAGAGCAATGGCAATTGCATTGGAGCAGGAAATGAAAGCAAAGGCACAGGAAGCACGCGCAAAAGTTATTGAAGCCGAAGTGCAGATTCCAATTGCTATTGCAGAAGCATTCCGCAATGGACAGTTGGGCATTATGGATTACTACAAAATGCAAAACATACAAGCCGATACTTCGATGCGCGAAAACATTGCGAAGAATCCGAATACCGATAAAAAGTAAGAGACTACTTCAACGGGGTCTTTAGTTTTTTTAAGTTTTCTTTTCCTTATCTGCAAGCACGTGTGTGTGCTTCATTCCCTCATCTGCATTGGGGTCTATAGCCGTTGGGTCAAGTAAAATACCATGCTCCGCAGCCAGTGCGTGTGTAAACTCGGCACCAAAGAAAATTATTTGCGATGAGTAAAATACCCAGATAAGAAGCAAGACCATAGACCCCGCTGCACCGTAATTACTGTCCATGCTGAAATTAGTGAGGTAATAACCCAGCATATTTTTTCCTATCATAAATAAGACTGCCGTAAACAACGCACCGGGCCAAACAATTCGCCATTGCGGCTCGGCATCTGACATGTATTTAAATATCATGGCAAAAAGCAAAGTAGTAAAGCCATACGAAATCAGGAACTCAGAAGTGTGAAGAAAAAAGAGCGAAGCATGTGGCATGTGAGTATCCAGATAGTTAGAGAAAATTGCAAGTGCGGCATGAATAAGAAATGAAACAAGCAAAAGGAAACAGAGAGAGATAATCATGGCAAATGAAAACAACCGGTGAATAAAGAACCTGAGGATTGGTTGCCGCGCTCTGTTCTTTACGTTCCATATTAAATTTAGCGAAGTATGCACCTGGCTGAAAACACTGGTGGCACCGACCAATAGTAAAACAACAGCAAGAATTGTAGCCATTAAGTTTTTGCTTGGCAAATAAGTTGCCTTGATTATTCCTTCCAGTTCGTGTGCAGTGCTATGGCCCAAAAAACTTTCCATTTGCATTTTTATTTCCTGCTGCACCATTTGCGGGTCCAGTATTGAGCCTGCCACAGAAATTACAATAGCTATAATGGGTATCAATGAAAAACCGGTGTAATACGATAGTGCCGCACCCAGCGTAAGCGTATCGTGCTTTTTGTATAAGCGGAAACTGTTGATAAAACTGTTCCTAAAAGCAATAAGATGTATGAGTATGAATTTCATTTTTTAATTCGCTTTGGGTAAAACTATCATGTTGCAATGATTTGTTGCTGCAAAAAGCGCGCCTATCAGGTGATTAGGAAGTAAGTTCATTGATGAAAAGGGTTAAAACAACAACAGCGAAGAATAATCTTCGCTGTTGTTAGTGCACCTGAAGGGAGCCGAACCTACCGTTTTCAGATTTATCAATTCTTACTTTAGTCCCTATAAAAACTCGATATTCATAGGAGTTTAAATGTAAACCGTGATTAAGTGTAATTAAGTTAGTTAAAAAGAAATTTGTCCCCTCCGTTGTCCCCCTGAATTATTTTGCCCACCTTTGGCACGTTCAAAAACCAAATGAATATGGCGAGTTTCAATTTTTACCTAAAGGATTCAACCTCGAAAGAGGAGCAACCAATTTACCTTCGTTACAATGACAGGGGGGTGAATGTCAAATTTTACATTGCACAAAAGATTCACCCTAAACAATGGAATAGCGAAGGGCAACAGGCGCGAAGGACTTTCAAGGGCTATACAGATTTCAATAGCATCTTAGAGGGGCATAAATCGCACCTAAAGAAGTTGTGCGCTCAATTACAGGCAACCGATGGGAAAATCGAAGTTGAAATACTGAAAAGAAAATTTGATGAATCATTAGGGCGCACCGTGCAGGGTGATAAAAAGGAATTCAAAACCGTTGCTGAATATATCGAGCACCACATTAAAGGGTTGACCGGTAAGAAACCCAATACTGTAAAACAGTATGGTCAAACCCTCCGATTGCTAAAGGAGTTTGATATTAGTAAAGGCAAGAAGATAACCTTCGAGAAAGTAGATTTAGATTTCTATTCTGATTTTGTTGAATTTCTTACAACCGATAAAAAGTTTTCTCCGAATTGGATAGGCAAGAACATTAAGAACCTGAAACTCTTTTTAGGGGAGGCATTTGAGCGCGGACTGCACACGAATTTGATTTACAAGAGCAAAAAGTTTAAATCCATTTCAGAGGACGTGGAAAGTATATATTTATCGGAGGAGGAGTTATTGAAAATTTATAACCATGACTTTTCAGAAAATAAGAAGTTAGAAAAAACACGCGACCTGTTTATTATCGGTTGTTACACAGGATTACGTTTCTCCGATTTCTCACAACTGAAAATTGAAAACATTAAGGACGGAGAAATAAAAGTGAAAACACAAAAGACAGGAGAGCGAGTTGTTATTCCTATTCACTGGACTGTAAAAGAAATACTGGAGAAATATTCAGAAACCGCGAAAGGTTTACCGCGTCCTATTTCGAATCAAAAAATGAATGAGTATTTGAAAGACATCGGAGAGGAAGTGAAAATAAAGGAGAACATTTTTCTAACTACTACTAAGGGAGGTATGAAAGTGCAAACCTCCGTTCCTAAGTATAGTTTAATAACCACACACACAGGGAGGAGAAGTTTCGCAACAAACCTTTTTATACAGGGATTTCCTTCTATTTCAATTATGAAGATTACAGGGCATCGGACTGAAAAGGCGTTTATGAAATATATAAAGATTTCACAAGAGGAGAACGCAAAAAGTTTGCGATTGCACTGGAGCGCAAACACTAAACTGAAAGTTGTGTAAATTCTTTTACCGATATAAAACAGCAAACATGATTAGCGAGAAAGAGATATTGCGGATTTTATCAGGCATTAGTGCGGATGCATATAATAGGTTGCTAATTTTTTTTGACCTACAAAATCATTGTCGTATGAATCCTAAAACTTATTGGAAAGGGTTGGCTGATGCGTATACATGTAGCGATGATACGTATAGGTATAAGGAAATTATAAGAAAATTATTCGGTAAAAATTTACCGCGAAGGGAGGAGTTAATGACAACAAGTGAGAAAAAATATTTTAACGCCCTGCCAAATTCATTAACTATTTATCGAGGGATGACTGTAGAGGAGAGTAAGTCTAAAGATTATGGCATCAGTTGGAGTCTAAAGGAAAGTATAGCGGAATTTTATTGCAATAGTTACATGAGAAACCACTCTACTTATAAAATGCCTAAAACGATTGTGAAACTTCTAATAAACAAAAAGGAGGTAATAGCATATTTCAACAATCGGAAAGAGGAGGAGATAATTTATTTGGGAAATGGAACTAAACGTTAGATAAACATTAGACTGAAAGTTGTTTAAATTCACCCTTAAACAGGGCGAATAAATGACAGATAAAGAAAAACTCATTCAAACACTAAAAACAAGGGGCACTCATGAAATTGAAAAGTTGGTTTTAAGTAATTCAGACTTATCTCATGCTGACCTATCAGGTGCTAACCTATCAGGTGCTAACCTAAGAATCGCTAACCTAAGTGGTGCTAACCTAACACGCGCAAACTTATCAGAGGCTAATTTAATACGCGCTAATTTATCTGATGCTGATTTATTTCAGGCTGAGCTATACAATGCCAATTTATCAGGTGCTAACTTATCAGGGACGAGATTACATAATGTTCGACTTCAAAATGCTAATTTATCAGGTGTGAATCTATCGGGCGCTAACCTATCGAATGCTTACCTAATATATGCTAACCTATCAGGAACAGACTTGTCAGGTTCTACCCTTGTGCGTGCTAATCTGACGGGAGCTAACTTATCAGGTGCTGATTTATCTAAGTCTGATTTATCTAATACTAATTTATCAGGCGCTAACTTATCAGGTGCTAACTTAACAGGTGCTAATCTTTTCCGCGCCTACCTTACGTTTGCCAACCTATCAGGATGTGACCTCTCACTTGCTATTCTGGGTGGGGTTAATCTGAAAGGGGCAAATATAACGGACGTAAAGGGGATTGAATTTCGTGAAGATATAAATCGAATTTAACAGGGAAACAAATGAGGAGCAAACCTCCGTTTACTATTAGGTTAATACGTTATTATATAACGTGCCTTTTGCGTTTGTTTCTACCTCTACAAACATTCTCAAACATTCAGATTTTACTTTTTATCCTACTTTTTTTGGTAGTGACTTTTATTAGTTGGTATAGGGTTCTATAAACATAAACAGGGCGAACATGATTATAACCGAAAAGGAACTCATACTCTTACAACTCATTTCACAACTATTCAAGAATGAAATTGACGAGCCTAAAGGAATTTACTTAACGGAGGTTTCGGAGTTTGCAAAGGAGTTAGAACAAAACCTCTATTCACTGGAGGAGAGTAAACAAAAGATTTATTTAAACAGAGTAAGAGAAAAGTTTTTTGACTGGATAGACGGAAACACTGTTAAGAGAGTTTCTCGGAAACCGAAAACTAAACAGGAGAAAAATTTACGTGCGCTCGTAAATACCGTAACCTATTCACAAGGAGTAATTGAAACTAACGAGGTGAGATTCGGTTTATACGAAAAAAACAACCAGTCGGAGGATTTCAGAAAAGGCAATGTCTTTGAGTTAGAAAGAATAAAAATTTTTAAGATTGACGAAAACCCGACTACTTTTTTAATTGATGACGGGAAAGGAACTTACGAGGTAAACCCTTTGCCCCAACTCAATCACCCATATAATCTAACGAATAAGGATATATATAATCAAAGGGGAGAGGTGCACCGCTATACTGAATTTCAGTATTACATTTCTTCATTCGCGTATCGTTTACAGTCCTCACAATTTCAATTGCCTAACGAACTAAAAAAATTTATTGACTATCACTTTGAAAATTCAGAGGACAAAGACGGTTTTTTAGACGTTCTGGAATATTCGGTTTTGGATTACGATTTTATTAAGAACAGAACGCAAAAGGTTGAATTAATAAAGGACTGGATAAAGGGGAAAAAATCCGAATCTAAAAACAAACCGCTCCGAAAATTAACATGGAATGGAACTCAAAAAAACCTTGCTGAACTATTTTTAGAACTTGAAAAAAAAGGTTGGATTGAAAAAATAGAGACAGGACAAAGAGCAAAGATTTGCGAATCTATTGAGGCAATATTTGATTTAAGTCAAACGAAAAAAAGTAAAGACACGAACTCCCTCAAATCTTTCATAGAAATAATGACACCTTTTTTTGACGATAGAACCAAAGAAACTTCTTTCCCGAAAGTGTTTTCCGAACGATACAAGAAACAGTTTGAAAACATTAAGTCCGCTAAGAAAACTACTTGATAACTACTTGACACAATTTCCCAAAAGTTAGCATAGTTGAATGTTTGTGCGCTGATAAAACACAGCCACAATGCAAACAAACATTTATCTAAACGGAATCTCAATAGAAGATTTCCAAACACAGTTAATCGGTAAACTCAAAACCGAATTACTCTCCACAGCTCCAACACCTCCGAAAGAAACACAGGAGGATTTTCTAACTGTAAAACAGGTTAGTAAACTGTTGGGTGTATCTCTCGTTTCAATCCATAAATGGAAAAAGGACGGCAAGATTAAATTCTATCGGTTTGGAACTCGAATCAGATTCAAACGGAGTGAGATTCTTAATGTAGAAAAATTCGGAGGTAGAAAATGAGTTACGCTCCTGAATGTAAGAAACACATTTACAAGGTGAATGAGGTTTCTGGTTACTATGAAAAAACCTCCGCTCCTGTTGGTTTTATCAAATTGCCAAACGAACTAAAGTTAGAACCTCCGCAAAGACAGGACTACAAAAACATTGGGGTAAAATTCATTCTGAAAAGTAGAATGATAAACGGTAAACACCCGTTTCAAACTGGTTTGATTTCTACTCCGTTTCACAACGTATTTTTTGGCGACCACTATCACCCGAAAGAATCACAGAAAAATTCTTTCTGTCTTTTCCGATTCAATCAAACCTCCTCCGAATTGACAGTTTACTATTTCAATCACTTCAAACTCTATCCGAACAAACGCGAAAAGTTTATCAGTGAGTTTCTTCAAACAGTTAGAGTATGAGAACGAAAAAAAGAGTGAGAGGGGTTTTGGTTGTATCTGTTTCTCCCAACGGAGGATTTACCATAAAAGAAAAAAGAGGCGACAAACCGACCTCTCTTGTTCAAAAATCAAATACAGGGCGAACCGTAAATGATTGACGGTGTAAAAATATCATTTTACAGTGAATCAATAGTGAAAGACCTGTTGAGTTTGAATGTTAGTGTGTTTGACAGACTGGAGGCGAACACTGGAGAAATTTCTTTTCCGAAAATTGCAGAGTATAGAACGCTACGTTTTAAAATCAGTGAATCACACAGAGTTGAAATCACAGGGAGTTTGCATAAATACTGGAGAGGCGAGAACTATTCAACCTTTACCTGTAACGATTTACAGCAGACCATAACAGACCTTTGCCTAAAATTCAATATAAACTCATTAGAGGCGCGTTTGCACAACTTAGAGTTTGGAGTGAATGTTTCCCCTCATTTTAATCCGTATGAGTTTTGCAGAGGTTTAATTGCATTTAAGGACGAATCATTTTCAAAGTTTAAGACGGAGGGTAAACAAAAAATTCAAATCGGGTTTGAATGTTGTAAGAATCAATACACCGTTAAAGTTTACGATAAGGGCAAACAGTATTTCAAATCTGAAAATATACTCCGTTATGAGGTGAGGGTTTCTAAAATGGAGTTTCTGAAATCAACAGGAGTTTATTTTTTATCCGACCTCACAAACCCTGACTATCTAAACAGATTAGGCGAAAAGTTAGATGAAATATTTTCCGAACTGATTATTTGCGATAAAGTGAAGACCTCCGAACTTTCAAAAACCGATTTGAAAATTTACACGCAATGCAAAAACCCGAAAGAGTGGGAGAGTTTCACTCCGAAACAGAGATGTGAAAGAAAGAAACAGTTTAACGAAATAATAGACAGGTTTGGAGAAACTCACTGGAAAGAAACAACCGCCAAACTGATAAACGAAAAATGGAGAATGTTACTTTCTCGCAATTCAAAAAGTGGGTATGATTTGACCGACCTCAAAAAAAGTGAAAGGGTATTATTTGACTGTTTAGATAATACGTCAATTCATACCCACCACACCAAACACGAAAAAAGATTTTGTAAAAGTTGTGGGAGAGATATTTCACAGCAAAAGAAAGGGAGTGTTTTTTGTAGCGAATCAATTTTCGGGAAAGAGGCGAAACGGTGTAGGAATTTAGATAGTAACCCGAGAAACAATTTTCAGAATAGAGAACAAAGGATTTACGGAGGATTGAATTTGTTTGAGGTTAATCAGTTTCTAAAATAGAATGAAATAGATATGGCAAGAGGTAAAAAAACAGGAGGAAGAACAAAGGGAACTCCGAATGAGGTAACAAAAGAATTGAGAGAGAGGGTTTCAAACTT
>CANJLD010000011.1 GCA_947475165.1 Bacteroidota bacterium | reverse complement strand
TGAATTTTTTCTCCAAGTGAATTGAGAACAGAGATAGTGTGCGCTTCGTTGTCTGAAAACTGAATGTTTATTAAATCAGAAGCAGGATTCGGGAAAAGGGTGAATGAGTTTTTGTTGTCTGTTTCTGAAATTGCCGAAGGCGCATTAACGGTCATAATAAAAGTAACTGTGTCTCTTGCAGATGGAGTTGCAACATCCCAAACTGCATAACGAATAATGGCAGTGCCGTAATTTACGTGTGCAGTGATATGCAAAAGCAAAAACCCTGTTTCGGTTGGAATTACAGGATTCATAAATCCGCTATCCATTAAGTTAGTGTAGCAAACACGATTGTCGCAAACAGTAGCTTCCCAATCTGCGGGAACACTTTCACTTACTTTTTCCCATTTCAGATAAATACTATCGCTCGAAACATTGAGTTGCGAAATGGTAAGTGTTTCCAAATCTTCCATAAAGCCCACCGTTTGAAAAGTATCGTTGGGAGTAATGGAATACGATTGCGAAAAAGAAAAATCAGTAGCCGCAAGTATTGCGGCTACTGATAAAATTATGTTTTTGATTGCTTTCATATTTAATGGGCAACAGTTAGTTTCTGTGTTGCGGTTTTACCGTTTACCTGCAAACGAACAAAATAGTTTCCGTTCGGCAATGCTGCCGTGCTGAATTGTTTTGTTACTACACCGTTCTGTTTTTCTTCTGAAATGATTGCAACCTGCTTTCCTAAAATGTCGGTAATATCAACTACAACATTTGAAGTTTCCTTCAAATCGAAATTGATGGATACATTATTGTTGGCAGGATTTGGAAATACATTGAATGAAGAAACTGTGCTTGGTAAATTTGTAATTGCAGAAGGTGCTTCAAGCAACGCCATTATTGAATCGCGCATTTCTGTCGTATCAGCAGTAGAAAAACTCAAAGTAGAAAACATTATACGATGGTCGGTGCCGCCAAGCAAAACAACGGTAGGCATTCCGAAGCCACCGTAATTTGCAACCTGCACCGCACCGCTATCATACGGCATATAAAGCGAAAGTGCGTTGGTAGTAACCCATGATGCAGCGTAAGCGCAAGTGGTAGAATTATTGTAAGGCATGGCGTAAGCTGTAATCATACCGGGGTGCATTGCTAAAATATTATTTGCCATTGCCTGAATTTTTTTGGCAGGTGGGGGACACGATGTGCAGTTAGGCATAAAGAAGTGAAGCAATACTGCTTTACCTGCATCTAAGTCAGCAAGCAAGTCGTGCGAATTGCCGTTGCAGTCCACACCGTTTAATTGCATTACTGTTTGTGATTTTGAAATGGAGAAGATGAAGAACAAAGCGACAGAAAGTAAAATTGACTTTTTCATTTTAATTGATTTTGATTTTTGATAAACACAAAAGACAAGAAATGTTTTGGCTATTAGCTCAAACATAAATAGCCGTTCAGAGATGACGGCTTAGAAAAATCAAAAATCAGATTCGGATAACTCGATTGACGAGATAGATAGATTGCCCTGTATTGTTCGGGGGATGTGCGCTTGCAAAGTTGTAAGCGTTTGGAGTTTCTATTTGAAAAGAGAAAATGGATGGAACGCAGTAAGCAATTTGCTTTATCGGATTTTTTAAACCGGTTACTACGAGTTGCGGATTGCTTTTATGAACTTCATTCAGTTTGACAGAAACTGTTTTGGTTTTGCAACAATCTGTTTTCTTTTTATTGCCACATACACAAGTGCCGTCTTCGGGCAAGTTGAGTGTAACTTCAACTAATCTACCACCACAATAATGTCCCGTTACAGAAATACCGATAGCCGGTATCATGTAAATGAACAGTAAAAATATGATGGTCAATTTTTTCATTGCGCTCAAAGATAAACGGAATTTATTGTAAGCAACAAAATGTGATAAAGGCGGGCTGTTCGTCCGTCAAGAGTGAGATTACTCTTTTTCTTTATAGTGCTTCTCGTGATGGGGATGTTCGTGGTCGTCTTTTTCGTTTTGGTCTTTTTTAAACTATTTGCTGTCTTTAATGTTCTGCCAACTTAAAGAAACAACGAATGCAGCAGCTAAAAGAATAACTCCAATTAACATCGGAAGGTCGTTAGAATGGTCCATGATTGTGTGTTTTATTTTGATTAAGAATTGACCGGTATCTTTTCCAAAACTTCTTTCACTTTACTTTCAATCAAATCGCGCACGCTTCTAAAATCCTCTTCGTTCATGTCGCGTGGGTCGGGTATTTGCCAGTCCTCGCGATGCTTGGCTGCCACCCAAGGACAGGCATCTCCACAACCCATAGTGATTACATATTCATATTCCTGCATGGGAATCTGCTGTAATGATTTTGAATCGTGAATGCTTAAATCGTAACCCAACTCTTTCATAGCGGCAATCGCCTTCGGGTTTATTTTGCCAGACGGTTTAGAGCCAGCACTGTAAGCTCGAACTAAATTTTTGCCGTGCATAATGGCAAATGCTTGAGCCATTTGGCTGCGGTTACTGTTTTCAATACAAACGAAAAGTATATTTTTCATACCTAAATTTTAGCAACAACCGCCACCGGGTTTGCAACAGCCGCCTTCTGTTTCTGCGCCAACTAATTCTAATTTCTTTTCCGGCACACCGCAATTGTCTTTTGCAAGACAATCGGTAAACTTTGGAACAAGCATAAAGTTTTCACCCTTAAAATCTAAATTGTATTTACCAATGGTTTCACTTTGATACTCTACTTCGACTTCTAAATCAGTACCGCCTAAAATCTTTTTAGAAATGTCAATAATATTTAGCAAGCCCGAAGGTTTTAGTCGGTGGTCAAAATCTTCGGCTACCCAAATTTGCATACTCGCAGTTTGCTCGTTGCGAACAGTGCCGCCACAATCAATAAAGTGTTTGGTTACTAATCCGATTTCGGTAATGTGAAAATGACGCGGAACAAAAGCTCCGTTAGGCTGCACAAAAGTTAAGTTGCTCACTGTGCTTAATTTGTTTTTCAATTCTGATAGTTTCATGTTTATTGTTTTAGTTTTTTAATGATTAGCAACATTGGTTTTTCTTCTTTTCCATTTTGGTGGTTACATGGGTAAAGAATTTTTGAAGCACGGTTAATGCTTTTTCATCCACACAATAGCAAATGGCATTGCCTTCAATGCTTCCTTTAATAAGTCCTACATTTTTTAATTCCTTCAAATGCTGCGATACGGTGGGTTGTGCTAATGGCAATTCGTTTACTATATCGCCACAAATACAAGAATCTGTTTTCAGCAGATATTCGATAATCGCAACCCTTGCCGGATGCCCTAATGCCTTTGCCATTACAGCAATTGCATTCTGTTTGTCAGTAAAATGGTCTGTTTTAGATGCTCCCATATTTATTATTGTATTGCAATATTACGATAAACTTTGACAATTCAGAATCAGTTAAAATTGCGTCAGACAGTTCAGCAATTATCGCAACACTCTTTCTTTGTGCCAGTTAACGTTGGCACGAGCGCAGGTTGTAGTTGAGTATTTTCGAACCGCATCAGGTTTAAGCTAATGAGAATTACTACGAGTGTTACTCCAACATCGGCAGCAATGGCGAAAACCAAATTGCTAAAGCCGAGAAAAGCAAGCGTGATAAAAAGAAGTTTTATTCCTATTGCGCCAGCCGTGTTGAATTTAATTGTTGTTAGGGTTCGTTTGCTTAAACGAATTAAGAAGGGAATGAGTGAAAGTTTATCGTTCATCAATGCAATGTTGGCGGTTTCTATGGCGCTGTCACTTCCTGCTGCTCCCATTGCAATACCGACTGTTGATTGAGCGAGTGCGGGTGAATCGTTTACGCCATCGCCTACCATTGCTACACTGCAATATTGTTGTAGCAGTTCCTTTATTTTCTCGGATTTGCTTTCGGGAAGCAAGCCGCCAAATATTTTTTTGATGCCTACTTGCGCTGCTACAAATTGTGCCGCGTTTTCGTGGTCGCCAGTGAGCATGACCGGTTCTATGTTGAGTGCCTCTAATTCTTTTAATGCTGCTGCGCTGTCGGGTTTTATTTCATCGGTTAAGCCGATGATGCCCGCAACTCCGTTTCCAAAACTTATTACTACACTGGTTTTCCCTTGTGATGAAAGTTGCTCAACAATCTTCTCTGCTTCTGCTTCTACCGGTTGGTGTTCTTTGATAAATTCTAATTTGCCCACATAGATTGTTTCGTCTTCGCATACTAAGCATTTTGCTATTGCTCCTTTGCCCATTATACTTTTGAATTTTTCGACTGCATGAGGTTCGTAACCTTCTTTCTTACATTCTGCAATGATGGCTTCTGCCAAAGGGTGTTCCGAAAAAACTTCTGCGCCTGATGCACAAGCCAGCAGTTCTTCCTTTGATGTTCCGTTGAGCGGAATTACATCGCTCACGATTGGTTTACCAAATGTGATTGTGCGCGTTTTGTCTAATGCAATAGCTTTGATTGTCGCTAACGCCTCGATATATTTTCCGCCTTTTACCAATGCGCCTTTTGATGATGCGTTGCCTATGGCGGCATAAATAGCCACTGGTGTAGAGATAACTAACGCACATGGACAAGCAATAACTAAAAGTGTGATGGCTTGATTGAGCCATTTGTCCAAAGGTAGATGCAAAGCGAAAACTGGAATTACGAAAATTAAAATCGCGAGGAGAATAATAGTTGGTGTGTAATACTTTGAAAATTGCTGAATGAAATTTTGTGTGTTGGATTTATTGGCAGTTGCCTCAAAGGTTAGGCGGATAATTTTAGAGAAGGTAGTATCCACCGAAAGTTTAGTGGTTTCAATTTCTATGAAACCATTTTTATTGAGTGTTCCGGCAAATACATTGTCGCCTTTGTGTTTGTCTTTTGGAATTGGTTCTCCTGTGATGGTGGCTTCGTCAATGGTGGTTTCGCCTATGGTTATTTTACCATCAAGCGGAATTAAGTTACCGGGCTTCACCTGAATGATTGTGCCAACTGCGATTTTATCAATTGCAATTTCTGCATTCGAAGATTTTACAAAAGCAGTTTTGGGTGATTTAGAAACGAGTTCATCTAATGCAGATTTGCTATTGTCAATTCCTATGTCCTCTAATCTTTCACCTAACACATACAATACAATTACCACTGCCGCTTCGGGATATTCTCCCAAGTAAAATGCACCAATAACGGCAATGAGCATGAGTAAACTGATGCTGCTGAAATTGAATTTGACAAATGCTTTCAATCCATTCCAGATTACCGGATAGCCAATACCGATAATGAATGTGGCAAACACAAAAGGCGCGTAAGGCATGGGTATGCGAATGCCTATGATGGAGAGAATCTCTAACGCAACTACAATTGAAATTGCGAAAAGCAGAAAGAGGAATTTTTTATCGTGAAAGGGAAGTTTCATTATTTGGTTTTCATAGTTTGATGAAGAAGGTGAATAATCCAACAGTTATCAAAACGACTCCGATAATCAGTTTCTCATATTTTTCGAGCCATTTAAAATTGATGTTTTGAATTCCCTTAAGCGCAAGCCAAACCAACACTACCATTGCGGAAACAGTAACTATAAGATAGACGAATGATACAGCGATAATACCTATCCACCCAAAAGTGCCTGCTGTGAAATAGTAACTCTCTAACTCGATACAGGGAGAAAAAAACATACTGATAGAAAGAGAAATGATGATGGCTGTGTAGGAAGTTTTGCCTTCGGTAACATTTTTAAAATGGTCGTGCGCATGTGCGCGGTGAAAGAAAAAGCGAAACACATAAAATAAACCTAAGCCAACAAGAATTGCTGGGGCGACTAAACTGCTTATCCAACTGTAAGTAGATGAAAGCGAGTAACCTGCCCAACCAATTAAAACACCAATAAGAATAGTGCTTGCAATGTGAGCAAAGCCAGCTAAAGCCGTGGAGAGGAGCGTTGTTCTTTTGCTCCATTTTTCGGCTTTCCCTATTGCTACGAGCGGCAGCCAATGATTAGGGATGAATGCGTGAATGATGCTGAGAAGAATACTGCTTAAAATGAGGTGTATCATGTGCAATTATTATCCGCTTACTGTTTAATAATCGTTCCATCGGCATTGAATAAAACTTCTTTTGTTTTGCTACCGGTTTTGAGGTCGGCTTCAAAGTGTGTTTCGTTTTTACTATTCTCAATCTTATCAGCTCCTGTAATTACCGATTGCGGAAATTGTTTCTTGATTGCCGTAGCAACTGCTGCCGGAAGCTGTGCCACTGGAATTTCTGTTTCTGTTTCTAACCAAATGCCTTTATCAGAAAAATTTGCCGAAGCATTTACTCCATTGGTTTTGAAATTGGCTTCATACTCTGTTGCATTTTCTTTGCCCCATTTTACCTCAGTAGCTTTGGGAAATTTCTGGTCGAAAGCTTTTTGAACCGCTGCCGGAACTGTTACTGCAAAAGTATTAGCGGCAAAAATCACAACGCTGATTAGGACTAAGATTGACTTTTTCATTTTTGATTTATTTTAAAGGTTATGAATTAGGAGTGAACGATAAAGTTGTGATTTAATTCTCTATTCGTGAGCTTCTCCCTCACCTTTTGTAAGTTGACTTAACAAATAATACGCACCGTTGGTCACCACTTTTGCGTTGGGTGAAATAGCTTGGAGCGGAATAATTTCAGTGAAATTCATATCCGTAGTTCCGGTTTTTACATCTACTTGTTGAAATATGTTTTGTTCCTTTTCAATATACACATAATGGTCGCTGCCGTTGCTCACAATTGCATCGCTCGGCAAACTCATAGCTTTGTAATTATCTACCTGCACACGGGCTTCAATAAACATACCGGGCAGAAGCTCATCACTCGTTTCATTGATTTTTGCATGAGCGATAACTGCCTGTTGATTATCTTCAAATGCTTTATTGACAGCGAAAATTGTAGCCGTGTGTGCATGGTGCGGGTCGTTGATAATGGTAAACGTTACCTGCTGACCTGTTTTTATTTTTGAAACATCCTGCTCGTAAACCGTGAGGTCAATATGCAGAAACCGGTTGTCAACTATTTCGAAAAGCATTTTATTGGGTTCAGCAAATTTGCCAATGAAAATATCTATGCGTTTTATGTAGCCGCTGATGGGCGCAGTAATGGCAAATGAAGAATTTACTTTCTCGGCAGTGAGGTTTTGTGCGCTGATGCCAAAGAGTTTTAGTTTTTCGGAAAGCACTTTGTTTTTAGTTACTGCGTTGTTGTAATCTGCTTCGGTTTGCTGAAATGTTTTGGTGGAGTTGATATTTTCTTTCTGCAATTCTTTTTGTCGGTTGTATTCTGCTTCCAAAAATTTTAGCGATGATTTATTCTCTAAAAAATCCTGTTGCGCCTGTAAACATTCTGTGTTTTCGAGCAAAGCAAGGGTTTGCCCTTTGGTAACAAATACGCCTTCGGTAATCGGAATCTCTTTTACAATGCCACCGATTAAAACAGAAACCTGCGCTTGATTTTGTGGAGGCAACATCAGTTTTCCGTTCACTTTGAGTGAAGATTTTAAGTTACGAAAACTAATGGTGTCGGTTTTCAAATTGATGGCTTTGATTTGTTCGGAAGTAAGTTTTACTTCTGCCGTTGCCGCTTCGTGATGTTCTTCTTTTACTACCGGTGCTTTTTGATTGCAGGAAGAAATTGAAAGAGCAAGAAAAAAAACTGTAATTGATTTTATATGCTTTAGCATGATGCTGTGGTTTTACTTGTTTAAGAAATAGTTGAGATTGATAATGGATTGGTTGTAATTGTTGAGCGTTAGCAGGTAATCGCTCTTGATATTATGCGCCTGCTGAATGCTCAAAACATATTCGAGGTAGCCGATGTTTCCCGCGCGATAACTTTTGTCGGCTGCATTGATAAGAGAATTTGCTAACGGCAAACCTTCAGTGTTGTAATAATTAAGTGACTGCGAAAACTTATTGTATTGCTGTAATGCTTGTGTGTAAGCGTTGTTGAGTTGCAGTTTGAACGATTCAAAATTCTTGAGTGCAATTTTTGATTGCAGTAATGCGGCTTGTGTTCTACCGGTTTGACCCGTTTTAAGAAATGGTAACGATAGTCCTGCTGTCCATCCAAAAAATGGAATGGCTTTATCTAAACTTTGTGTGAAGCCACCGAACTGAATTGCCGGTGCCCATTTCGATTTTTCCAATTTGTATTCTGCCATGCTCACCACAGTTTGTTGTTGCTGTAATTTGAGCAATGGGTATTTTGAGAGCGAAGAAGTATCAAGAATTGGCGGTGGAGGTAAAGAGGTAAGTGAATCTTCTGCTACGTCAATTTGAATAGACGTTCCGAGCCATTGCTGTAATTCAGATTGGAAAGAAAGCACATCGCTTTCAGTTTGTTGTTTCTCTAACTGAATTTGTTTGAGTTGTGCTTCGGCAGAAATTTTTTCGAGTTGATTGCTTTCGCCCAGCGTATATTTTTTGTTCGCGTAGTTTGAAAAATCTTTGTAAGAATTTTCAAGCGATGAAAGCAACAGCAATTTTTGTTTGCCGAAAAGCAATTGAAAGTAAGCGGCAGAAACATTTCGTATCAATTCTGCTTTTGTAACATTCAGTTGTTGCTGCGCTAATTCTACTTTTTGGTTTTGCAGTTTTGTTTGCGCTGCAATAGTTGTAGGAAATGGAATACCGGTAGTTGCAGAAATATTGTAGTCAATCGGTTTGCCATTGATTTGTCCGCCCTGATAATTTACATTCAAGTGGTCGAACACAAAAGAAGTTTTCTTCAACTGCTGTTGCTGCTGAACCCCGTAAGTAGCCGATTGAACAGACGGATGATTTTGCAATGCGATATGCAAACAACTATCTAACGAAAGTTTTGTTTGTGCATTTGCGACTGTTGATGAGAACATCAATCCAACAATCACGACTGCTACAATAGTTGTTTTCACTTTTCTTTTTCTACTGAACAAACTGTAAAGCACCGGCAGCACAAATAGTGTGAGAAGTGTGGAAGAAAGCAACCCGCCAATCACAACCGTTGCTAATGGTTTTTGAACTTCGCTACCTGCCGAAGTAGAAATTGCCATTGGTAAAAAACCAAGTGATGCTACCGCAGCAGTTGCCAGCACAGGTCGCAAACGTGCCGCTGTGCCTTTCAAAATTCTTTGCATTACATCGTGTTCGCCTTCTTGTTCCAAGCGATTGAAATATGAAATCAGAACAATACCGTTCAGCACCGCTACACCAAACAGGGCGATGAAACCGATTCCTGCGCTGATGCTGAAATTCATATCTCGTAACCAAAGCGCGATTACCCCACCGATAGCCGCGAGCGGAATGGCAGAAAAAATAATCAACGCTTCTTTAAAATTTTTAAAGGTTAGAAACAGTAAAACAAAAATGAGAAGCAGAGCTACAGGAACGGCAATTAGTAGTCGTCCTTTTGCTTCCTGTAAATTTTTAAATGTTCCACCGTATTCAATGAAGTAACCGGAAGGTAATTTCAAATCGTTGTTGATTTTGTTTTCAATGTCGGTGGCAACACTTTGAATATCGCGGTTGCGCACGTTTACCTCAATCACAATTCTTCGCTCTCCATTATCGCGGCTGATTTGCGCGGGAGCAGATTTGAAAGAAACATCGGCTAACTGGCTGATAGGAATTTGTGTGCCATTCGGCAGCGGAACAAAAATGTTTTTCACTTTATCAATGTCGGCATCGCGGTAATGTGCAAGACGCACCACTAAATCAAATTTTCGTTCGCCTTCATACACTACTCCGGCTTTTCCACCGGCAAGTGCGGTGTTCAAGATTTTATTTACGTCAGAAATATTTAAACCGTATTGAGCAATTCTATCGCGATTGTATTTCACCACAAGTTGCGGCATACCTACCACCTGCTCTACTTTAATGTCAACCGCGCCTTCAATATTGCTGATGAGTTTTGAAACTTCGTTGCCCTTTTGAAAAAGCATATCAAGGTTGTCGCCATAAATTTTGATGGCAATGTCACTCTTTACTCCTGCAATCAATTCGTTGAATCGCATTTGTATCGGTTGCTCAAAAGATAAATTGACACCCGGCACTGCACTTAGTTTTTCATTCATTAACTCCGCCATCGTTTCGCGGTCATGAGCGCTCGTCCAATCTTTTTTGTCCTTCATCACAATAATTAAATCAGCACTTTCAATAGGCATGGGGTCGGTCGGAATTTCAGATGAACCGATTTTAGCAACCACTTCTTTTACTTCGGGAAAATTTTTGAGCAGAATATTTTCGAGTTGCAATCCTACATCAATCGTCTGTGGCAAATTACTTCCCTGACGGATGGTGTAGTTGGTAGCGAAATCGCCTTCATCTAATTCGGGAATGAACTCACCGCCTAACCGGTTGAATAAAAGAACTGCACCAACAAGTAACGCGAGTGAAGTGGTGATAACGGCTGCGCGTTGTTTTAACAGTTTTTCAAGAACGGGTGTGTAGTGCTTTTGCAGCCAATGAATGAAGCGTTCGCTCCATGTTTCTGTATCGCTGATTGTTTTTGAAAGAAATAAAGAACTCATCAACGGAACGTAAGTGAGTGAAAGTAGAAGCGCTCCGATGATGGAGAACGAAACGGTTTGCGCCATTGGTTGGAACATTTTTCCTTCTACACCAACTAGCGCGAAAATGGGAACATAAACAATGAGAATGATGAATTGCCCGAACACTGCACTGCTCATAATTTTTGATGAACTGCTGATTACTTCTTCATCCATCTGCTGTTGATTGAGCGAGGCGTTTTTGAATTTAGCAAGAAGTAAAAACATCATGCTCTCTACAATAATTACCGCGCCATCTACAATTAAACCGAAGTCAAGCGCACCCATGCTCATGAGGTTTGCACTAACTCCAAAAAAATTCATCAGAATAATTGCGAAGAGCAATGAGAGCGGAATGACCGAAGCCACAATTAAACCAGCGCGCCAATTTCCGAGCATCAGAATCAAAACAAAAATTACAATCAAAGCACCGAGTAAAAGATTTTCGCCAACGGTGGTGATAGTACGGTTGATGAGTTTTGTGCGGTCAACAAATACATCAATCGTTACACCTTCGGGTAAAGATTTTTCTATTTGCTTCACGCGCTCTTTTACTCCTTTAATTACCTGAACAGAGTTGGCGCCTTTCATCATCAGCACTACTGCACCAACTGTTTCGCCTTTGCCGTTGCGGGTCATAGCACCATAACGCGGAGCGTAACCGAATTGAGCCGTGCCTAAATCTTTGATGTAAACCGGCATTCCATTTTGTGTTTTCACAACAATATTTTCGATGTCCTTCAAACTTGTTATCAAACCTTCGCCACGGATGAAATAAATGTTCGGTCCCTTGTCAATGTAACTGCCACCGGTGTTTTCGTTGTTCTTGCTTAAAGCATCATACACTTCGAGCAGGTTGATGTTCATGCTCAGCAATTTTTCGGGATTGACCGCTACTTCGTATTGTTTTAAAAATCCACCGAAGCTGCTTACATCCACAACACCCGGCACACCGAGCAACTGTTTCCGCACAATCCAATCCTGAATGCTTCGCAAATCCATTGCGGAATATTTTTTCTCGAAACCGGGTTTCAGCGCAAGTGTGTATTGATAAATTTCTCCAAGACCTGTTGTCGGTGGCGCTAACTCCGGTCTGCCGTAGCCGGCAGGAATTTGTTCTTCGGCATTTTTAATTCTCTCTGCCACTAACTGCCGAGCAATGTTTACCGGAACATTGTCTTTGAACACCACCGTAATAACAGACAACCCGCTGCGCGAAGTAGAACGCAACTCTACCAGGTCGGGAAGATTTTTGAATTGCAGTTCAAGCGGATAAGTGATGAACTGCTCCACTTCTTGTGTAGCAAGATTGGGGGCGCTGGTGTTTACCAGCACTTGATTGTTTGTCACATCCGGCAACGCATCAATCGAAAGATTGGTGATGGAATAAATTCCGTAAGCCGTGAAGATGATTAGGAATAAACCCGTCAACAATTTGTTACGAATAGAAAACTGAATGATACTGTTTATCATTTTACACTATTAAAAGGTTAATCAGAAAACAAGCGAAGCTGTGATAGCATTTACCACAGTTTTATTAAAGAAGAAAAAGAGAATTGGATTAACCGCGTTTGGGTGGCTGCCAAATAGAAGCAGAAGCGGAAGAGAAAAACTTTTCAGAGTAGAAAGAAAAGTTGGTAGTAATAGAAAGCGGAGCAATTGTTACATCGGGAAAAGAGGTGAGTGCTACAAAACCCTGACAGCATGAACAAATACAAAAGGGAGAACAAACATCATTGTCGGTTTCGTGATGGTCTTGTGCCTGTGCAGTAGTAGTTACCGCCCCCTTTGCTCCTTCATGCACATCGTTACACGGCATTGTGGAAATGCTGAGTATGTAGAATGCAAAGATAAAAGAGAAAAATTTCACGAGGCGAATGTAGGGAAAGAAATTTTGATTTCACTTGTAGAGCGAGGCCGACTCGAATCCTCTCTTGAAACATGCTCCGGTATTGCCTTTTCAAAATGTTCTGCAATTACTCTCTCTGAATTTCGAGCAGATAAGTTCCACGCACTTGAGTTTTTATCGCACCGACAGAGAGGAACTTTTAACTGCTGTATTTTTTGTAGTAACTTAATCTGTTTAGTATGTGTAGTCAAACAAGGAAGAAATTTTTTTGAGGTTTCTTGAAACTTTGTATCTTGCATTCGAAACGGTGGGGGTGCTGAGGGTTCAAGTTCCAACGCAACCACATAAAACGTGTTTCACTTTTGCTTCACTATGGGTTTTTGAAGCTTGATAGATTGAAATTTACATAGTATAGGAATGGTTGGGTTCAATTCCCTCCCAAACCACAAGAAAGAAGAGATAGAACATTGATTATCAATGCGCTATCTCTTTTTTTATTTTCCTTACCGAAACCTTACCTAAACATTTACCTCTGAAACTTAGAAATTTGCTTTCAAAATCTCTCTAAGCATTTATAACTCCTCATAAGGAAATAGGGCATTCGCAGAAAATAAAAATTTGCAGAAAAGATTTCCGAGCCATTATTTTCTGCCTCAAACAAAATTTTTTTAAAATTCTTTTCAACCATGCCTGCATTATAGAACGCAAAAAGGAAAGCATTTCTAACATGCCATAGAGGGCTAAAGACAGGAATTTCTAAAGCAATTATGCTTTTTATTTCTTCAATAGATAGCTTCTCCTTTTTTTCTTGAAAAAATTTAGGCATCTTAAATCTTCTGAATGGATTAGCCTCCATAGAAATTAGCCTTTCCTCTTCTGCTTCCAAAAAGATTGTCCTTAGGTTTTTCAGTTTGTTTCTTACTGTTCCACTCTTATTGCCACTATCTACATAATGAGCTTCCAAATCCTTTAAGAACGGAATAGAGAAATCTTCAAAATTCAAATCCTTATTATTTGCATAGAGCTTTAGATTTTCAATAACACTTTCTACATGCTTTACGTGGTTTACGCTTTTTGTTTTTCGCCAACGTGCAATTTGCTTCTCGGCATACTCATAAAAATTATGATACTTAGATTCTGTGGCAAGCCCCTTTAAAACATTAAGAGAAATTATTTGCCCTCTCTTATTTGAGTCTAATTCAAATTTTTCTAACTCTTCTTTTTTCAATTTGAATTTCTCTTGAATAATACTCGCATTAGGGCAACCTGACCTTAACGAATGGCTCTTCTTATTGAAATATTTCAACTCAATAGAGTATCCTAATGCTATCCGAACCATTTTTCTATTTTCTGAAATTCGGAGGAAGAGAGTGTGTTTTCCGTCTTTGTTTGGCTTATGATTTACCTCTAACAAATACTTTTTCATATCTCATCAAGATACGAAAAAACGACCTCTTTACCTAAACCCTACCGAAACAATTTTTTCTTTTCTATGCAATCACATTCCTAAGAAATTCTATTTTCGGGGCAGGGAAGAAACTTCTAATTGGAAACGGATGGAAGGAGGAAGAAAGGGCAAGAAAAACCCTTACTGCCTCCCAAACCACTATGTTTCCTACATCCCGAACTATGCCGGGATTTTTTTATTCCTAAGTTCCTAAAAGAAAATGATTTTTGTCAGAATCTAAAACCTTACAACAGGCTACATTTGACACTTGATTTACTTAACTTCACCTCACAAATTGCAACTATGAGAAGAGTAATGAACGATGACGAACTGGAAAAGAAATTTCAGCGCGATGGTTATATAGAGATTCCTTTTATTTCGAGAGAAGAAGTAGAAGGGTTGAAGAAAAAATTCTTTGACCTTTTGCCGAAGAGCGGTGGCAACATTACCGTGTCTGACCTCGGCACAGAAAGCAACGCTATTACTTACGACTTCACTTTCATTGACAAAAACATCGAATACAAACAAGCTGTTTACGATGTTATCACCGAATATTTTAAACCGCATGTGGCGAAGTGGCTGGCAGATTTTCGCCCCATCATTGCCAATTACATTCGTAAACAACACGAAAGTGGCGAAGTGCCGTTGCACGAAAACTGGGCTTTTGTTGACGAACGCAAATGCACTTCGGTTTCCATCTGGTGTCCGCTGGTAGATAGTTTTGAAGAAAACGGAACGCTGCAAGTGGTGCCGCACAGTCACAAACGTTTTGGTGAAGTGCGCGGACCGATGATTCCATGGGAACTCGAAAACATCAAACACGAAATCATCAAAGATTATTTGGTGCCCATGAATTTGAAAGAAGGAAATGCAATTGTGTTGGACGACAGCATTGTGCATTATTCTGCCATCAACAAAACGGATGGTTTGCGTTTGGCTATTCAACTTATTCTCGTGCCGAAGGAAGTTCCTTCTATTCATTATCACATGAACCCTGAAAAAAGTAAAGACGATGTGGAAGTGCTCGAAGTAGATACAGAATTTTATATGCAGTTCAATCCGTGGAAGCAACCGGAAGGTGCGAAGTGCGTAGACAAATTCAAATTCAAATTTCAGCCGATGGATATAAAAACATTCGAAAAAAAATTGCATCAGCCGCGCTTTGATGAGCCGGCTGGTTTTGTTTCAAAGCTTAAAGCTATGCTCACCTAAATTCATTTGCGATGAGCGTTTCTGTTTTTAATGATGAGAAGCTACAACAGCAGTTTGATAAAGACGGCTATATCGTAGTTACATTTCTTTCTAATGAAGAAGTTGCTCGCCTGAAAAATTTGTATGCGGAAGTAAGCCTTCAAATTCCAGCTTCGTTTCATTCCACCTCATTCAGTACTGATGATGCGCTTAAGCAGAAAATAAATGATGCGGTAGAAAAAATTTATTCTTCAAAAGCAGAAATATTTTTTCACGACATCAAAAAATTGGGAAGTAGTTTTTTGACCAAGCCCACCGGCATTTCAGGCACTATGCCTGTTCATCAGGATTGGACAGTAGTGGATGAGGAGCAATTTTATTCTGTAACCGCTTGGGTTCCGCTGCAGGATGTGAATGAAAATAATGGAGCCATTAAAGTTTTGCCGGGCAGTCATCGCTTTTCAAAAACTTTGCGTTCACCAAATATCCCCAATGAATTTGATGGATTGAGCGAAGTAATTTCAAAGCAAATGAAAACGCTGAACATGAATGCTGGGGAAGCATTTATTTTCAACCATGCCCTGTTACATGCTTCCTGGTTAAATCAATCTTCTTCTCCGCGCGTTGCGGTTACTTATGGTTTGATTCCGAGCGAAGCAAAACTGTATCTTTACTTGAAGAATGAAAACGACAAGCTCGTAAAGTACTCGATGCCCGATGATATGTTCAGTAAATACACGAACATTGGTGCACCGCCGGCTTGCGGAGAAAAGATGGATGAGTTTGATTATGAAATAAAACCGGTGAATGAATTTCAACTGAAACAAATGATGAATAGCGTGAAAGAACTTAAGATGAAGCCAATTTTTAAGGACGAAGAGAAGCAGAAATTTTTCGAGCGTGAAGGCTATGTTGTTTATCCATTGCTGAATGAAGCAGAGGTAAGCGATTTGAAATCGTTCTATGAATCGCTGCAGATAAAGGATGAAATGGGTTTTGGTTTTCATGTAAGCATGGATCAAAAAGATAAAGACATCAGCAAGCGGGTTCGCGAAAAAATGTGGGGAGTTGTGTTGCCGAAGTTGAGCGAGCATCTGAAAGATTTTAAACCATTTGTTGCAAGCTATGTGGTAAAAGACCCCAACCCAAAAGGAGTGGTGCCTGCACATCAGGATTGGAGTTTTGTTGACAAAGAAGAAGATGGTTTTTGTTCTATCACTTGCTGGACAGCATTGGTAGAAACCAATATTGACAATGGGGCAATGGGAGTTATTCGAGGCAGCCATAAAATGATGGGAAATAATCGCCCTTCACCATCACCACAAACACCGGTGCCCCTTAGCGAACATATGTTCAGTATTTTTCCATATCTCAAAACACTTGATATGAAAGCGGGCGAAGTGCTCATGTTCGACAATCGTACTTTTCATGCTTCTCCGCCAAATACATCTAATGAAATTCGCTTAGCGGCAGGAGTCGGTGTTACGCAGAAGGACGCGCAGCTGATTCATTATTCTTTAAAGCCTGATGGTAAAGAATCAACGATCATAAAGTACAAAGTTGATGAAGACTTCTATTTGAAATACAATAATGCATTGCTCGCAAAAATGTATGACGAAAGGAAACTTATTGAAGATTATGAAGTGCTGGAAGAAATCGCTTACACTTTTCCTCAATATTCTTCTGAGGAATTGATTGAGATGATTAAAGCGGCAGGCAATGAATTTAATGTACCCATGTGCGAACGCCTTGCTAAACTTTTCAATTATAATATGGATGGCTCTGCAAAAGAAGAGCCGAAAGTAGAAGTCGTGGAAGAGAAGTGGGTAGAACCCATTCAGGAAGAATGGAAATGGAATGACGAAAGAAACTTTTTTCAAAAATATACACCGCTCAATATCGCCCGCGAAATAAAGAAGCGTGTAGAGGGCGTTTAAAATATACAAGCATGTTTACTTTTCCTAAAATGCTGAAAGTATTTCGTGATGACATATTGCAGGATTCGTTTGAGAAAAACGGATTTGTAGTAGTGCCGTTTTATACACCTGAAGAAGTAAAAGAACTTACTGAGCTATACTATCGCTTGCATCCGAAAGATGAGAAAGGGTTTTTCCCCAGCACATTTTCAAAAGATAAAAACTACCGCACCATTGCCGATGATGAGATAAGAAGAATATGTGAGCGTGCCATGAATTTATACTTACGGGATTACAAAACCATTTGCGGAAGTTTCATTGTAAAATCTCCTGGTCCCGAAAGCGCGATGTGTGTGCATCAGGATATGACTCTTGTGGACGAATCGAAATTTACAGGTATAAATATTTGGGTGCCGCTGATTGATTTGACAAAAACGAATGGCGTATTGCAGGCATTACCCGGCAGCCACCGTTTGTATCCAACGTATCGCGGGTCCACCATTCCCGGAATTTATGATGAAGTTAGCGAGCAGATAAAACCTCATTTGCAAACTTTATTTTTGAAAGCAGGTGAAGCGGTTTTCTTCGACCAAAGCATCATTCATTATTCCGATGCTAATCTTTCAAATGAAGTGCGCATAGTAACTAATACCTACTTCACGCACAAGGATGCATCATTCCGAATTGCTTATTGGAATAAAGATTTCGGGAACAAAGTGGAGTTATTTGACGAGGAGGATTCGTTTATGACCGACTTTGAACAATTCGGGCACAACATTCACGACCGCCCGAAAATTGGTAAAAGTTTGGGTTTGGTTGATTACAATTTTCCGAAGATTACACCGGAGCAATTGCAAAAGGTTTACGGTAGGGAAGAAAAGCCATTGCTGAAAAGAATGCTCGAAAGTTTATTCAAATGAAATTATGAGCAAGCGAATTTTTAAAGATGATGCTATGCAAGCCCGCTTTGAGAAGCAGGGTTTTTTAGTTGTGCCGTTTATTGATGAAGAAGAAATAAAATACCTCAACCATTTTTTCGATTCGCTTCATCCCGATTTACCGAAAGAAGGATTTGTATCGGGAAGTTACTCGCAGGATTTCAGTTATAAGAAAAAAGCAAGCGATGAAATTGTGAAAGTTTTCTCTAAACATTACGAGCGGTTGTTTATAGATTATCAGCCATTCGGTGCAGCCTTTCTTTTCAAAATGCCTTCACAAAACAGTGAGTTGGCTATTCATCAGGACTGGACAATTGTAGATGAAGAAAAATTTGTTGCACTCAATTGCTGGGTGCCGCTTACTGATGTTAACGAAACCAATGGTGCGTTGCAGATTGTTCCCGGCACGCATTACGATGCACTCAAAACTTTGCGCGCTCCTACACTTCCGTTTTTCTTTACAGGTAATGATGATGTGGTTATTGAATCTTCAATCCCTATATGCGTGAAAGCAGGCGAAGCGGTTATTCTGAATCAAAGTGTTATTCACTATTCAAAAGCAAATCGTTCTAATCAAATTCGCAAAGCAATTACAGCAGGAGTGAAATCGAAGGGAACGACTATGCAATTCAATTACAAAGACAATTCAAAAAATACCGATGAAGTAGAAGTGTTTGAAATGCCGGAAGATTTTCTCATCAGTTTTAAAAACTTCGCTACAGATATTTTTCAGCGACCAACCATGGGCGAAAGCAAGGGATTTAAAACATATAATCCGGCAAAATTCACTAGAGAAGAACTGCAAAAAGAAATAGAGCGCATGAAAGCAGCGGCTGCTTTTACTTCTCCAAAACCTATTGCACCCAAAAATATTTTCAAACGCATTGCCGAAGTTTTTCAATGACAAATTCTGCACAAAAGATTTTATTGGATGAACAACTCGACAGGAAGTTGTTGGAGGAGGGTTATGTAGTTATTCCTTTTCTTTCTGCTGATGAAGTTGCCGCACTGGTTAATTTCTACTACGAGCATCATGCGAAAGAACAGGATGGCATCTATGCCACTGCCCATGTTTCTGATATTCCGTTCAGAATTAAAATGAACGAGGAAATAAAAAAAGTTTTTGCGCGCGCTATTCAAAAAGCTTTTAGCAATTGTAATTCGCTTGGAGGTTCATTTATTGCAAAAGGCAAAGGCAGCAAAGGAACTTTGCAGCCGCATCAGGATTGGAATATTGTTGATGAAGAAAAATTCCGTTCGTTCAACATTTGGGTACCGTTGGTTGATTTGAATGACAACAACGGAGTGATAAAAGTTTTATCTAAAAGCCATACATGGCTTAAATCTTATCGAAGCGCAAATATTTCTTCTGCGTACGAAAAAGCAAACGATTTGCTTTGGCAAAAAATGATTTCGCTTTACATGAAAAAGGGAGAAGCACTTATTTACGACCATCGCTTGCTGCACGCATCGGGAGAAAATTCATCAAACGAAATTCGTTTGGCTGCGGTGTATGGAATTATTCCGCAAGACGCTGAGATGCTATATTATCACAAGGCAGATGAAAATACCGTAGAAGTTTTTGAATCAAATCCCGAATTTTTTCTCTACGGAAATATTTTTGAAGGACCTAAAGGGTTGAAGAGTCGAGAAAAAATCAATTACAACTTTCAGGAAATTACCGATACCCGGTTACAGCAATTGATAGCCGGAGAGGGTGTTGTGAAAGATGAAGCGGACAAACCCGGTTCTTTTATTACAAGAATTAAAAAATTACTGCAGGTGTAATTTCGTTTATGCAGTTTTGGTGCAGAAAAATTTAAACAGCTCTGAATGTTTGGTAATTTATTTAAGAAAAAAGAAGTTCCGGTAACACGCGACCCTGCAAAAACAGATTTTTGCTACTATCCCTTTTTTCAGGTATTGCTTTCGGCCGATGGAAAGTATATGCCGTGCAGCCATCACGATAATTTTATTACCCACGAAGGCAAAGAAATTACTGCCGACAAATATTCTATAGAAGAAGCATGGAACTCCGATTACATGCAAACCCTTCGCGAAGATTTTCATAATAATAAAAGGAACAAGGGCTGCAATCAATGCTGGAAAGAACAAGCCTTAGGGTTAAAGCCCATGCGCTACGATTCTTACGGGTACAATATTCCCGAAACGCAGGTAAAAAAGCCGGAGCAACCAATGCGCGTTGAAATAAACGCCAGCAACGTTTGCAATCTGCGTTGCCGTATCTGCTGGAGTAATGCCTCTACACGCTGGATAAAAGAAGCGAAAGAACTTTACGGTGATAATGGCGAAGTGCATTATAACATGACTGCCGAAAACCAGCATATCATTCGCGGGTGGGTGCCGCACTTTACGCAGATTGGTTTTTTTGGTGGCGAACCGCTGATGAGCGAAGAGAATATTGAACTGATGCGCTACTGTGTACAAACGGGGCACAGCAAACATATTTCGCTGCTGATTAATACAAACGGTACGGTTTATACCGATGAACTGGTTTCGCTTTTCAAACAGTTTAAAAATGTGTTTCTCAATTTTAGTATTGATGATATAGGTGCGCGGTTCGAATACCAGCGAAGCGGTGGCCGGTGGCCGGAAGTGGTAGAGAACATGAAAAAATATATAGCCCACGGAGGATTTACCGGTGACGACCAGTTGCAATGCAAAATATGCTGCTCGGTAACCAGCATGAATATTTTCTACTTTCCCGAATATTTCGAATTCATGAACGAACACTTTCCCGGTTTGCCGGTGTTTTGGAATTTGGTTTACAACCCTTACCAGCTTTCAATACAGTTATTGCCCGAAGAAATTAAAACGCAGATAGCCGAGCGCCTTAAACGTTCCGTGCAGGCTACTTACCAAATGGAAGAACTGCGAACTAAAACTATCGGCAATCTTATTTCGTACTTAAACGGAAAAGACGAACGCGACTTCAGCGAGTTTTTCCGCCACATTACCCGCCATGATAAATTCAGGCTGGAAAGTTTTGCCGAAACCTTTCCCGAATTCTATCAATTGATAGAAAAGTATAAGCCGGAGGATGTAAAGATGGAATTATCGGTTTGATAAACATCTGCCTTTCCCTAACAATTTGCAAAAAATAAAGAGCCCTCACGGCTGTGGAGGCGCATTTCCGAAAACGGAAACAGGGCTAACGATGTCGTCAGGCGCATTTCCGAAAACGGAAACAGGGCTAACGATGTCGTCAGGCGCGTTTCCGAAAACGGAAACAGGGTTAACGATGTCGTTAGGTGTATTTCCGAAAACGGAAACAGGGCTAACGATGTCGTTAGGTGCATTTCCGAAAACGGAAACAGGGCTAACGATGTCGTTAGGCACATTTCCGAAAACGGAAACAGGGCTTCCGATGCAAGGAGGCGCATTTCCGAAAAAGGAAACGGGGCTTCCGATGTAAGGAGGTGCATTTCCGAAAACGGAAACGGGGCTAACGACATCATCACGCGCATTTTCCGTTAAAAAGGATGTATAGCCCAAAGTCAGCATAGAATTTCGTAAATTTTTAAACCTTCTAAAATCTTTACTTCCTAATAGGGTTTATATTTACTTCATGAATTTGCTGCCAGCCCGGGTAAAAAATAAAATTTCGTCACTACTGTTTGGTGCTGTGCCCGCGCCTGCACAATAGCTGGGGATGGTTTTTACTCAAAACAGAGAGGTGAACTCGTGCTGGGGTACTATGCAACGTATCTGCGTTTGAAATTCGTAGGCTTAATACTGTAAATTACTTAAATATGAATTCTGATTTACACCCTGATGAACTTGTAGCTAAAAAAAACAGCGCATATAAAGCTGCGTTGGATGGGTATCAAAATCTGCGAGAGCAAGGAAATAAATTTGCCATCTGTCATGCTCCCTTCAAAAATTTGTACTTCGGTCACCGTGGTAGTGTTACAGCTTGCTGCTATAACCGGTTATTTGAATTGGGCAGGTGGCCTGAACAGTCTGTTCAGCAAATATGGAATGGGCAAAAAGCCAACGAATTGCGGAGTAGTTTGAAAGATAATTCATTAAAAAAGGGGTGCTCCTGCTGCGAAATACAATTGTTCGCAAAAAATTTCCCAGCGTTAAAGGCAGTACAGTTTGATATCAATAAATTAAACTCAAATCATTTTCCATCGGTATTTGAATTTGAGTTGGACAACACCTGCAATCTTGAATGTGTCATGTGTTCTGCTGAGTTCTCTTCCTCTATAGCCAATCGAAAGGGCAGGAAACCATATGAAAGTCCGTACAATGAAAAATTTGTAGAGCAACTCAACGAATTTATTCCTTATCTGGACCAGGCAAAATTTTATGGTGGGGAACCTTTTATGATAAAGGTATACTATGATATCTGGGATAGAATAGTTGCTGTCAATCCTGCCTGCCGTATTATAATTCAAACCAATGCTACTTTTTTGAACACCCGCATCATGGATTTACTTGAAAAAGGCATTTTCTTTTTAAACATTTCAATAGATAGTCTGCAAAAAGAAAACTATGAACGAATAAGGGTGAATGCAAATTTCGAAAAGGTAATGGAGCATATTGAATATTTCCATGACTACTCGCTAAGAAAAAATTTACCATTCAACATATCCGCATGCATGATGAAACAAAACTGGAACGAAGCACCTGAATTTGTAAACTATTGCAATAAAAAAAATGCGAATTTGTATTTTCATACTGTTTTTGCTCCCGCTTCTTCCTCTCTTTCCTCGTTGAGTAAAAATGAAATCGAATCCATTATTTGTAATCTTCAATCTGTAAAATTTGAACAGGCTGACACTCCATTACAGAAAGAGAATATTAAACACTATGAGGGGTTTATTAATCAACTTATTCAATGGAGCGGAAACGAAGACGAAAGGACCGGTTTGGCCAATTCGCAAGGAATAGCTGATTGGGAAGTGCTGTATGGCCTGATTAGGAAATTATCCCGCGAAAGGTACAGTGATATCACAGAGAGGAATAAAGCCAACCGTTTAGAAACATACTTTCGGGAAATAGCCCTTGAATTGGGAATTGAAAAGGAAAATTATTTTCCCGGCACTATTGATATTATTTCTTTTTCTATGGAATTTGAAAATCTTGTAGCACTTTCTAAAAGCGAGATAAAAGAATTGGTGGAGAAAAATATTTACCGATAAAGTTAATGTAGGAAAGTTGAAATAGACCTCCAACAAGACAGATAAACCCTTATGAATCCTTTGTATACTGCCAACCTCCGGACGTAGCATTGAAGTTATTGATGCGAAGGTTTTTTCAGTTCTGCGGTTTCTTTTTTTCTATTATTTCCTTTACACAATGAGCTACGCCCTGTGCCATTGCCCTATAGCCTTTAGTATTGTGATGTCCATCCGAAGGCCAGAAATAATCATCCACATTTGACTTATTAATAAGGCGGCTCTCCTGGTAATATGCCAGCAGGTCGAATGTTGAATAACTAGGAAGAGTATCGCTTCCGTTCATCAGGTCATTTAAACTGAATGGGTATTCTCCTGCTCTTATTTCGGGTCTTTCGGGTCTAATCAACTGAACGCAAGTGAAATTATTCGCTACCGCTAACTGACTGAACTGCCGGCTCAATTCGCGCGAATCGGCAATGGCGGTAAGTTTATTTCTTTCACGGTCTTCAACGCCAAAAAGCGTTTCATCATATCCTGAAAAGTTCATCATCAACCGAAACACATAATTCACCTCATACAATCCTAACCAACCATGGTGCGGTATTTTATTTTTTACCGTAGAGTCAGCCGAGAAACGTTCCATTCCCCCATACATCAGATGGTCGAAAAACATATCGTTGGAACCATTGGTATAAACAACTATATCAGGTTTATATTTAAGCAGGAGGTCGTGCAGTTTTTTAAATTCAAACCAGGGATCGCTGCCACATCTGGCGGCATTCATCACAGTAATTTTAAATTCGGGAAATTGACTTTGCAATAAACCTTCCAGAACGCGGGGATAAGAAGAGTCTTGCGGGCACCCATCACCATCGGTAAACGAATCGCCAAGCGTAATAATCTTTATTTCATTGCTATCTTTTTCCACTGTCCAGTCTTTATCAGAAAAACCCTCTGAATTTGAAGAACGTAAAAATGAATACTCCTGTGTTTTTAGCTCCGTTGAAGAGCAAGGAGAGTATAGCATATACCAGCTTTTTTGCACCCGCTCGGCAGGGTTTACAAAAACACCTTCGCGTTGCTCGGAGTAGGTGGTTCCTATATGCAATAAGCGCAAAAGAATTTCGGCTGTATAAATGCCAATTATTAATCCTGAAACAAGCAGAAAATATTTTTGTGCCGATGGGCTTTTAAGTTTCTCGCGTTTATACAACCAATAACTAATGCCGAAAAAAATTAGAGCAACTGAAAGATACAGCCACAACACGGCATGCCAGCGGAAATACTTCACTCCTATTTCCATTATCCAGTAAATTCGGAAAAAGGAATAGATGGTAAAAAGCGAAAGAATAAATCCGGCTACTAAGCCTTTTGTAAAATCTTTATTCATCCGTTTTGGTTTTGCTGTTATGCCCGTCCTTCTTTAGCACGGTTAGCACGCATTTCATATCATTTGCTATTAAACAGCCTGTCAACTGGCTAGTAAAAATTTTTGCCAATTAGTAGAACATACTCCGTTGCGGGTAAAAAAATAAAAGCCATTGGCATAAGAAATGCTTTCTTTCAAACGTGTTGTATTATTACGCATTGATTGTGATTTAGTGAAGATAATAAACCCCAATACAAAAATACGTTTCAATCCTGTAAAGGCATTAGACATTGTTAATCGAATTGATATTTGAGCTTTACTTATCCTAGCGAGGGAATGTCTGTGTCCACTAATTGTTTCCCGATTAAATTTAAGTACTCGTTTACTAGAAGGAAAGCGGCACCTGATTCACCTCCCTTGATATCTTGCAGAAGCATTCTTATATTTCAAATTAATCCTGCAATAGTAAAAATAGTTCCCCTCGTAAACCAATCAAAACCAAACTATATGAATCATGTGAAATTGATAAATAAATTTCTTTGCTCATTAATAATTCTTTCTTCCCTTACGGCATGTAAATCTAATGTGTCGAATGGGTACTCTGAACATCCTTTATTTCCATTAGATTCCGAATGGCTGGTCAACAATTCTTCCTCGGTCAAGAATGGTGTCTATTATTACGATAGTAGTAAGGCAGAAAATGGTGTAACGCTGCTCAATCTGATGACTAGAAGTATATTGATAGACATGAATGGGAAAGTGTTAGAAAAATTTCCTATCGGTCTTCCAAAGATTCTTCCCGATGGCAGCATAGTTGGTCTGATGGGTCCAGATTTAGTAAAGTTCGATTCCGACATGAGTCTGATCTGGAAAACACCTGTTGTTGCCCATCATGAAATCACTGCCGATGACAACGGAGCCATATACCTGCTATCAAATGAAAGCCATGAATTTATGGGTGTGACGGCCATTTTTGATGTACTCAAAATTTTTTCTTCTGAAGGTGATTTAATTTATGAGTGGCACGTTTACGAGCACCTGAAAGAATTTATTTCTATTATTTCAAAGTCAAGCTATTTAAGTAATTTGCATACTCCCTATGATTCCACTCAGAGTATAGAAAACTATATTTCACAAGACCCCAAAAAATTTTTCTACCATATCGGCAAGGATACTGCAAAATGTGTTTTTGAATTTACGCACTTTAATTCGATTCAGGTATTACCCGAAAATGACGTTTCGAAAAAAATTACAGCATTTAAAAAGGGGAATTTGCTTTTAAGCTTTAATCCTTACTCATGTTACGGCATATTAGATACTACCACAGGTAATATAGAATGGACGGGATACTTACCGGAAAGAACCTCCTTGCATACCCCATTGCTGACATCCAAAGGGACCATTCTTGTATTTCAAAACAGTACTGGAAGTAGTTACTGGAATTCTAAACAGGATGCACTTTGTCTTAGGTATCTTAATCAAACTATTCCGGCTCGTAAACCAAGTAAAGAACCAGATTCACGACTCTGGGTAAGTATTACAGAGTATGACCCTTTAACCAATACTAAGGTATGGGAATATACCGCAACACCAAAAGAAGCAATGCAAGCTGGAGGACTAGGAAGTGCTGAACGTTTGCCTAATGGAAATACACTTATATGCACGGCTACAGAAATTGAGGGGAAGGGGGGAGAAGTTTTTGAAGTAACTTCTGAAAAGAAACTTGTTTGGCAATATGTGTCTCCCGAAAAAGATATCCAACACAATTTCCCATGGGCGTTCTATAGAGCAAATAGAATAAGTTTCAAAATAGCGAAAAAGATGATCCCAGGAATTAAATAAGGAAATTGCTGCTATATTCCATTTTGGAAGAATTTTTATCTTTCTTCAGCGGGCATCTAATTTTTCATCAAGAGCTCAAGGTTTTCATAAATGCCCTGCGCCATCAATTCATATCCTTTTGAGTTATGGTGACCATCGTAATCCCAAAAATAATCATCCGTTGTAGTGTGCGATTGCTCGATATAATTTTTGTAGTAAGGCAACAAGTCAATTACCTGCACAGTGCTATCGGCATTCAACTGATGAACAATTTCAGAAAAATTGTAATCGTATTTATTGTTTTCAATTTCTTGTTTATCGGGACGGAGCACTACAACTAAACGAACATTATTCTGCTTACACAGTGTGGCGTAACGTTGGAATAAATCTTCTAACTGAGTGTTCAGTTTTTTTTCTTCCTCCTTGGGCATATTTTTTTTTCTGAGTAGTTCGTTGTAACCCGCCACACTAAAAAAAATGCGACTTACATAACTTACTGCATAAACGGGTTCCCACCAGGGCGCAGGGTTATATTTAAGTGTGCCATCTTTTTGAAATCGCTCCATACCTCCGCGAATATTTATATCGGTGTTCATGTCGTTGGTGCCCAATGCCTGAATAATTATATCGGGTTGATAACGCAGTAAACGATCTCTCAATAAAACAAAGTTGATAAACGGGTCGCTGCCGCAAACTCCTGCATTCATGAAAATAAAAGTATCACCGGCTGCTAAACATTGCTGCTTTAGCAAACTCACATAACTCGAATCGTTTGGCGCACCATCGCCTTCGGTAAATGAATCGCCTAAGGCCATTATTCTTTTCTCATTCGGTTTTTTAGCAATTGCCCATTCCACATCTCCTAAGCCCTGAGAGTTGGTCGGTCGCCAAAAGCGATATTCGGGCTTGCTAAGAAAATGTGGTTCGTTTGGTTTCCACAGATGGTAATAGCCTTTATCAGCAGGAATGTATTGGCTTCGGTAGTATCCGCTTACTTCTTCAAAATATGTTTTGGTAAAACCGGTAAGCAAAAGGAAAATTTCTAAAACAAAAAGCGAAAACAAAACCGCGCTGAAGAGTAGAAATCTGTTTTTTGCTTTTTCAGAAACAGAATTTCGAAAGAAAATTCCGTAGCAAACAAATCCAAGCAACCAGAGATATGCATACACTGCCAAATGCGTATGCCACTTTATAAAAGCTAAATCAACTTGTTTGTACCAATGATATTCCCAACCCAGATAACTGATGCCCGGAATGGCAATAAATATCCAAACCGGTATTTTGATTCTGATTATCGTAGTAAGAAGGGAAAAAATTTTATTCATTGCCGGGCATTGAAAATCTCTGAAACCGAAGATAAATTTTCTTTCCGCTAACCGTCTTTGCTTTCAATATTCACACACTACTTCATCAGGCAGTATTTTTTCCCATCTTTACGGCAACATAATTTCAAGTTATGAAAGTAGTACTTGCCCTGGCGCCTGTTTGGGATTCACAAACTCCGCCTTTGGCATTGGCATTTTTGAAATCGAGTTTGGCCCAAGCCGGTTATGATTGTACGTGTATAGATTTCTCTATTCAGTTTCGCCCCATGATGGTTTCGGCATTGGGGGATGTACCTGCCGAAGAATATGTAGCTACGCATCCGCATCTTTATAAAAACTGGGCAAAGCAAATTGCCGACCAAAAGCCCGATATAGTTGGATTCAGTTTACTTGTATCTAACACAAAAAACACCGCCCTCGTAGCTAAAGAATTAAAAAATCTTTTGCCCAATGTGGTTATTGTGTCTGGCGGTCCAAGTTTAACCCGCGAGAATCAGGACAACATTGAACAGGTTTATAAATTCAGTGATTATATAATTGAAGGCGAAGGCGAAAACTTATTGGTTGACTTTGTAAAGTGCATTGAAGAAAAAGGCGACATACACAAAGTAAAACAAGTATGGCTGAAAAAACCAGATGGCACGGTGTACTACACTGGTGCAGGTATGCAGCAAAATATCAATACCATTCCACTCCCCGACTTTACCGATTTTGATATTCGTGCTTATCCCTGCAACGGGCGTCTGCCTATTCTGTTTTCAAGAGGCTGTATTTTAAATTGCAACTACTGTGAAAACAAATGGAATCATTTGACACAGCGCACTCGGCAAGGTCGGTTAGTTTTTGAAGAATTGAAACGCAATGTAGAACAGTATGGCATTACTGAATACATGTTTAATGACGACTCACTTATCTCGCACGTTACATTTAAACAATTGGAAGAATACTGCGACCTTACGATTGCTGAAGGTTTGGTAATGCCTTGGAGCGTTTATGGCACACGGGTGGAAAAAATGTTGACGAAATCGTATGTAAACAAGCTGCGCAGAAGCGGTATGTCGCGTGTATCGCTTGGGGTAGAAAGTTTTTCTACGGATGTACAGCATGCTATGGGAAAATCATCACGCTATGATGATGCCGATAAAACATGCAGGCTCTTTGGCGATGAAGGAATTAAAACCGAAAGTTGGATTATTTACGGCTACCCAACCGAAACCGATGAGCAGTTTAAGGAAACCCTAAATTGGTTTATTCAAAACCCGAACGTATTGAGCCATGTTACTGCCAATGCCTTTGGGCCTAATGCAAAATATTTACATGACCGCCCCGGAGTGGTGCAATACGTTGGCAACCGGCAATGGGAATGGCAAAGCGATGTAAATAATATTGAAAAAAGAAAAGAACGTTTTCTGTTGCTTATCGAGGTATTGGAATCTATGCGTAGAACCGGCAAAGGGAAATTTACATACCACTTTGGCGATCCGCTTTACGTAAAATATTTTCATTCCTGGTCGGCAAAAGACAAAGCCTTTTTGTTAAACCGATGGGATGAACTGCAGGGAATTTATCATGAACCAACCGGATTTAAAAAAATATTTCATTTACTGGGTTTTGAAAAAAGCCGGGATAAGGTAACACCTAATGCTAAAGAGGGATTTTACCAAAATTCAAATTTAGGCCAAGAAATAGTGATAGACAGTACAGCCGAAGAACTGCGCGACCGGTTGTTTGAAAAAATAAAAAATCATTTACAAAGCGCAAACGGCAGAAGTGCCGAAGAACAAAATGCTAAATTGGAAGATTACAAAAACAAAATACAGGAAACCTGCCAGCTCACATCAACCAGCATTGCAGAAGAGCGGTTTTATGCGTCAGCGCTAAACGGACCTTTGACAAAAATGCTTGGAGATTTAGACAGTTCCTTACCGAAGGAACTGTCGGAGCAACTTATTCAGCAACAAGGGTTGAGAAAGTAGTATTGTAAGCAAATCCTAATTTGAAAAATTACAAATAGGATGTTCCCCTGCCAACACCAGTTACTTTATAGTTCCAGTAAATAATTATCGGTTGACATTGTAGTAAGATTGAAGCAGATGAGTTTTCTGAAATTTTGCTACAGGTATATCACATCGTTTGTACACCAATAATTCCGGATAATCTGAAAAAGCAACAACCTCATAAAGATTACAATTTTTCATTTTATCCGCTATTTTCCAACGCGCAGGCACCGTGGCTGCTGTATAGGTATCAATTTTCCGCATCTCGATTTGGGCTAATGCAGAAGATAGTCTCGAGTTCCACGTAATGTAAAAATCCGGGCTATATGCAAGAACATTTTTCCAGGCTATTTCATTATTAATCTTCCCGGTATCTATTTCCTGACGCTCAATGTTTAAGAAAGCACTAACATCAACACAACAGCGGGACCAATTCCCTTTTATATCTCGTTTGGCGAGTTCATATTGGAATGAAGCCAACCCGAACCCTGGATCCAGATCAAAAATAATTGAAGAATCACGTGTTGCCAAGGGCATTAAATCATTTATAAGTTTCATCTCCCTGTCTCGTTCTTTTATTAACGGGCGTATATTCACGTACGAAGGATCTAAATGAGTTAGTCTAAACGTAAATCCATTAACGAAAGTAAATTGAAGAATAAATAAAGTTAATGATATGATAGTAAGTATCCGGTTATTTATAATAGTCAAACTCCAGCATATTAAGATAGCGAAATATGGTACAGCGGATAAAAAATATCTGTAATCGCCATTGGGAGATGTAAGCCAGGCAAGAAAAAAAATGGTTATTTGGAATAAAGCAACAACAAACACAGCCGCAAAATTTCCAAAGGCCTTTTGCTTAATTGTTTTTATTAAACCCAATAACAACAGTAGAATGACCAAACGAAATGTGGTGTATAGAAAAACACCATTACTTATATATTCTATCCAAAGGTCAAGCTTAGATAACTTTGTGCCAAATAAGGGGCTGGTTGCGGCAAAATGCGCGAATCCGAGTATAGGAGCTAAATTGTTGAAATAAAAAATTGCGGTTGGCAGAAAAAACAATAAAGAAACTAAAAGGAAAAAAAAATCCTTTCTATTCATTTTCATCGAAGGGGAACCCCTAAAGACGGTTATCCAGAATGCGATAGCAGGGCCTATGATATAAAGAGGAGAGGATAGTTTTATCAGTATTGCTAGCGAGCCGGCAATAATGAATTGCGATAATGAGAAATAAAAGCTCCAATTGCTTGCCCTTATCATGGCATAGATAAACCATGAAGTAATGGCTAGCTGCATAGGTTCTACCCAAAACCCCGTGGACACACTATTCAATAAAGGCGAAGCGGCTATGGACAAGCAACCGCAAAGAGCAATTGCTTTGCTTTTGAATTTCAATTCAAAACTCTTGAATAAGAAAATGAATGTAATAAGTGTAGCTATTAGCGGAATGAGTAGCAGGGAGAAGTTTACGGAACCAATGAAATTGCCAATGCCTACAAAAAACTGACCAATCCATAATATAAACGGTCCTTTATATCCTCCAAATAAATATCTTACCCATACATATGGGTTCTGTATTAGTTTTTGATAAAGATCTGCCGACCCGAGTGCATAGCCAACAGGGTCACCTCGCCAAACACTTTTATCAAGCACTATCCAAATAAAATTTGGCAAAATCAATAGGATGGCAACTGAAAATGCATTTATATATTCTTCGATGGCAAGCGAACGTTGCCAAAGTAGCGTACCCCATGCTTTGAACGGTTTCATCAACTCAAATATTTTTTGGTGTTGCACTGTCCGAAATAATTAGCCATCCACCGGTTGAGTATTGATTCAGGTCTTCTTTTACATATTGCTTCATGCAAATATTATTGCCACGGCACGGAGGTATGGCTACTACATGTACACATGGCGAGCAAAACAATTTTGCGTAAATCACATTTTCAATAAGATTCGGAAACGGAGCGAGGCGGGTGATGGGGTCGGTTGGGCCCCAATAAGAAGTAATACGCACATCGCCACCTATCAACCGCGCAATGTGATTAAGCCCGGAATCAATTGTGAAAAATTCATTTGCTGATTGTATGAGCGCAGCTGATTGCTGAAGTGTTGTTTTACCAACCCGGGTTTCAATTTTCAAATCGGGCAGGGCTTCTTTTAAATGAAGTTCTAACTGAGCCGCGCGATGAACATCACTTTTCCCGCCAAGAATAATGAGCAATGTCTGTGTGTTTCCAAATTTGTTCCTTAAAATTTTCGACCAGTGTTCTGGCAAAAACTCCCGTTCTCTTCCTAGGTCTGAACAGAAAGGGGCAAACGCAATTTTTATGGTTTGTTCTTTAGCAACTTTTTCGTTCAACTGATTATGCTGAACAAAAAAATCTGCCACCTCTTTATAAGGTAAAATGTTTGCGCCTAAAGCCAGTGCCACCTGATTGTAATTGATATAAACAGGTGAAGTAATGTTATAGAAAAAAAGGTGCGTGATAACATCGCGCTGCCATGAGTTGGTTTCATGATAAAAACCAAATCGGTTTCGGGCGCAGGATAGAGAAGAAAAAACCGTGGTGAGCTTTGAATGTATTTCAAAGTTGATAAGCCCATCGGCCCGCCATGCTTTTTGAATAGCTTTTAATGAGGAAAAGAAAAAAGAAATGAAATGTGAAGTATCTACCAATACAATTTCATCAAACACGCCCATTAATTCGGCAAAAGGTTTTACCTCAGCCGAGGTAATCAGTGTAAATTTTTTATCAGGATATTTTTTCCGTAGCGACAACATGGCAGGCAAAGCGAGAAGCAAACTTCCTCCACCTTTAATTTTCATCACCACTAATTGCTTTCTGATAACCAGATCATGATTGCGCCTGAGGATAGTGCCTAGTAGAATAGAAGCGGGTCGCAACAACACAATCAATACAGAGCCTATAAAAAAATCGAATTTCCTAAGTCGCTCAATGTTCATTGGTAAGCAATGTTAAATATTTGACGAGTACTGTACTACTATCTAATCCAAAAATAAATTCGAAAGTGAACAATCAAAAGCGCTTCCACAATAATCACTATTTTGCACCATTATTTCGATACTAAAATGGTCAGAGAAAGATTAAGTCTTGCAAAAAATATTCTATCCTCTAATTTCGGTCGGCTGCCTTTTCCTTACAAGCTGACTTTCGTTCTTACTTATTGGTGCAATTACAAATGTAAGACCTGCAACATTTGGCAAAAACGCCCCGAAGATGAATTGACTACAGAAGAGATTACCACTTTCTTTCAAAACTCTAATCGTTTTAACTGGATTGATTTTACCGGTGGCGAAATTTGGATTCGAAATGATTTTGTTTCCATTGTTGAATCGAGTTTAAAATATTGCAAAAACCTTGCGTTGATTCACTTTCCTACTAACGGATACTTCACGCAAAAAACGGTAGATGGAGTGAAAGAGATTATGAAGATGAATCCTCCCAAATTAATCATCACCGTTAGTTTAGATGGTGACGAAGAAACCAACGATGAAGTGCGCGGGAAAAAAGGCGGATGGAAAAAACAAATTGAAACATTCCGCTTGTTGCAGGAAATTAAAGGAGTGGAAGTAGTTTTGGGAATGACTCTTTCTAAACACAACGCAGGCAAATACCAGCAAACATTCGAAGCAGTAAAAAGAGTTTTACCCGATTTAAATCCGCGCGACTTTCATGTGAACATCGCACATGAGTCTTCTCATTTTTATAATAACGGTGCAAACGAACTGAGAGATGTTAGTTCAGAAAAAATTATTGCCGCAGAGTTAAAACAGTATCAAAAGTTAAGAGGCATTACTCGTGGTCCTGTAAGTTTTTTAGAGAACCAATACTTAGGAAAAGTAGAGAAGTATTTGGAAACGGGTAAAACACCGGTGCGCTGTCATTCCTTAAACGCTTCGTGCTTTATTGATTCTTGGGGTACCGTTTATCCTTGTGTAACCTATGATAAAAAATTAGGCAGCCTTCGCGACCACAATTTTGATTTGGGAAAAATCTGGAACCTGCCCGAAACAAAAAAACTCCAACAGGAAATTTGGCAAGGACAATGCCCGCAATGCTGGCAGCCTTGCGAAGCTTATCAGAGTATATTGGGAAATCTCGTCTAAGAAATCAATGTTTATCGTTCCTGTAAAATGAATGCAACGTAGGCAAAAGTCCAAATGCTTTTAAAATAAATCCCACACCCGGCAAAATATTTCCTGCCAAAATAAGCGCGCTCACTATTGGAAGATGTTTCATTATAGCGCTGTGCTTAAATGCCTCAACAAGTATGAGCAAAACATACAACGCTCCAATTATTGCCACTACATAAAACCAAGGTTGCCACCAAAACCCTAAAGGAAACGACAACCAAAACAATAAAATAGAAACCGGTTGAAGTAATAAGTAGGTATAAATGTTTTTCTTTTGTGCCGAACTACCTGCGAGAAGTTCGTACACGCCAGCACCGCGCACCATGCGCTGACGAAAGTAAGCAGCAATTTCTCTGTCGTAATGATACACGATGGCTTTAGAGTTAAAAAACACACCATGCCCACTTGCAATCATGCGAGCGCAAAAGTCGGTATCCTCACCTACTTCTAAATCTTCATTCATTCCGCTTAATTCTTCAAACAATTGCTTGCGTAAAACGAGATTACAAGAAGGTAGATTATCGCAGAACTGGGCAGTAGATTTTTCAGATTTATAAAAATTCCATTTGCCCGCCACCAGCCAACTCTTAGTTGCCATGCCCACTAAATTTCTTTCTTCTTCTTGAGCAAGTGGTGAAATGTTTGGACCTCCCACCATTCCCACATGTTTATTCGTTTTCAATGTTTCTAAAGCACTGCCTAGCCAATCTTTATGCGGAAAAGCATCGCTGTCAATGAAAGCGACAAACTCCGTTTGTGCCGCTTTCACCGCCACATTTCTCTTTCGGGAAATTGTTCCGCGCTGTCCATACATCACATTCAAATTCTTAACAGAAACATTTAACGGAGTTTCATCATCCAGCACAAGAATGATTACCGATTGTGGAAATAAAGAAGCGCAGATAGTAACACATTGCTTAGCAAAAGGTTCCCATTTTACAGCGGGAATGATGATGCTTACTTCTTTCATTGAGCCAAACCTGCTACTACAGCAGGAAGATATTTGGGATTGGAAAGTATATTCACGCTCATGGCACATTCGTATTCGCAGTGACAATTTGTTTTGGAAATAAATTCGCGCGTATCGTTAGCGGCGTTGTCTTTCCACAATTTCTTTAAATCGTAATTGTAATCACGCAAATTGCCGAGTGGTTTGTTTAATACTTCGCATGGATACACATCACCAGTAGCCGTAATTATGCCAAACAACGAAGCCGCCTTACAAGGGTGTATATACTTGTGTGTATGCAAATATTGCGTAAGCACATTTCTCGAAATTTCATTTTTACGATTTAACATTTTACCACGAAATGAATTTCGGTCAAAGCCTTTCAACCTACCAGTGCTGTAATCTTCTTTTAATCGTTCTGAAAGTTTGGTGTAGGCTTGCAACATGGGTTGACGAAAGGTTTCATCAAATTTAAAAACACCCTCGCTGCGCACCATTATTAATTGCACAGCATCTACTTCATAATCGTTTAGCAACAATTCGTAAATAGCTTCTGAATGTTCATAGTTCTCTTGCGAAATAGTAATAGACACCGAAGGTCGAACATTGGGGATTTGCTTGAGCATGGAAAAAGTTTCCATGCACTTTAAAAACAACCCTTTCACCTTTCTTATTTTATCGTGACTCTCCGGCAAATCGTCAATAGAAAGTGCTATAAAAATTTCCTTATCAGGAAATTTTTCAAGAATGGTTTCGCAAAATTTTTTTGTGCGTTCTGTAAAGGAACCGTTTGATGTAATGAAAATACTTTGCACTGCTGAATACGTAAAATAGGCATTGGCTACTTCAAAAATATCGCTACGCAAAAATGGTTCGCCACCTGTAAAGTTTATGTTCATCAAAGAGCGCGGCAACAACTTTGTTATCTGCACGAGCTCCTCTAAAGTCAATTCGCTTTTGCCGTGTAATGGAGAATTAAAATCTATAAAACAAAACGAGCAACGGGCATTGCATCTATCTGTCAAAAAATGAACAAGCGTTGCCGGGTTTTTTTTGACAACCACTAAATTAAATACCTGTGCGAGGGTCATTGCTTTGCTTTAAATTTTCACTTTATCAATTGCCACCATCATCTCCGCCAACTCCGGAAAAACTTCCTCAAACTTTTCGTTTCGTATTTCATCTACCGCATTTATTTTTTGTTGGAATTCTTGCTTCAAATTTTTGTTCTCACTTTTCAAATACGTTACAATAGCTTTCAAATGATTTTTTACTGGCGTATTAGCTGGCAAAGATTTTAGAAAAATATTTTCAAAATTTTTGTATTCATCAATCACTTGTTGTTTTAATGCTGGGGTAAGATTAGCTATGCTAAAAGCATGAGGAAAATAAAGCGGATACAAATTCATTCGCTCTGCCTGCACCAATTTGTTTTCTATCATGTGCTTATAAAATTCGGGAATGTGCAACACGTTGAAAATACTGACCGTAGCATTTACCCCAAAACAAACTGTCTTACACTCCTTCTGCACTTCGCGAATATTCTCTTCAATTTTTTCCCACTTCTGCCCTTTGCGTTGATAGTCGCCACGCTCGCCCATGCCATCTAAACTTGCCCACACATCTACCTTCCTGAATTTATTCCACAGCTCAATTACATTATGCTTTTTATAGCGAAGCGTAGAAAAGTTGGTGTTGTAAGTAAGGTTAATATCGGTTTTGCCAATGGTAATTAAATGTTCGAGCACTTCATAATGTTCATCCATAAACAGCGGCTCGCCTCCCGCAAAATGCAAACGCTCCACACCCGGCAACATCTCTTTAAAACTTTCCCAAAAAACTTTTTCATCAGCCACCGGCTTCATGTCTTTTTGCAGAGGAGTGATACCGAGTTTTATTTCTTCTTCATACCACAAGGTGCTGTAATCGCTGTTGCAGATTCGGCATTTGTAATTGCACTTGTTCGAAAAACGCAAATCAATTACGGGCACTTGTTTGTCGGTAACAGTGCCATCGGGTAGCGTATTTTTTACGCGCTGATAATAACGGGTGAAGTCATTGTTGTATTGATGCCGCTCACTTTTCTTTCCAATTTTTTCATGCTCGTAACAGTTGTTGCAGATAGAACTTTTTTTGCCGTTCAGCATGTTCTGCCGCAGTTGTTTCATATTGGCTGAATTCCATGCAGTAGCTAAATTCGGGTTCGTTCTTAAATCGCCAATTTCATTTCCATCTTTTATACTCGACATACAACATGGCGCAGCTTTGCCATTGGTTTGCGCATGTAGTTGTATCCACGGAGCCATACAAAAAACATCTGAACTTGACAGGTGCTTATTGCCTTCAAACTTGTACCGGGCCATTCTGGATTTAAGACGTTGAATTAAATTCATTTCATTTTCTTTACCGGTGCAATACTATAAACGACACATGAATATAGAATGATGCTCAATAAAATAAAAAATACCGAATTAGTTACAGTTTTATGAATTCTGATAGTATCTCCCAAAGACTGACTTTGCACATTAGCTTTAAGCTCCACTATCATTGGGGTTTAATACTCATTACGCTTCCCTATCTTTTTTGGGAAATATACTGGGCGCATGAAGTAGGCTATGCCTGTATTAAATGGCATACTCGCTTAATGATATATGTGTATTTATGGATATTTGTGTATCTCTTTTCGTACTACATTCTTCGACCCATAGGTAGGCAGAGGCATCAACGGCTGATTACAGTTTTTACTGCTATTGCTGTAGTGCTTTTTATAACTGAACTCTTACTTTCGGCTTTTGGGGTAAACGAAACCGTTATGGAAAAGGCCGGAGCCGGTTATACATCATATTATCAGGTGGGAAACGAATCGCCTTACCATGCATATCCTCCCAATAAGCAACATTGGATTACAAAGCCAGAATACCGCTACTCGCGCATGTCAAACTCGTTGGGCTTTTCAGACATGGAGTGGCCAGTAAACAAAAAAAATAATGAAAAGCGTTTGCTGGCTTTAGGAGATTCTTTTACAGAGGGTGATGGTGCACCGTACGATTCATCATATGTAGCTTTGCTACGGGGAAAATTTTCATCAGATTCTACTATTTATATTATGAATGCGGGCATTTGTGGCAGCGACCCATTTATGAATTTTGCAAGTTACCACGACCGGCTTAACACCTATCATCCTGATATTGTTTTACAAACATTATCCTCAGGTGATATGAATGTTGATATGATGGTACGTGGGGGCATGGAGAGATTTTTGTCAAATGGCAAAGTGCAATTTAAAAGAGCTCCTAGATGGGAACCGGTCTATGCTTTAAGTTTTATCTCCAGATTATGTTTTACTGCGCTGGGCTATGACCAGCTTTTATTAAAAAAAACAGACGTAGATAATTGTAAAAATGAGTTAGATGGTAAGGTGGTTGGTCTATTTAAAACATATGCTTCGTTAACGCAAAAAAATAATTGCAAACTGTTGGTAATATTACAGCCCTTTTTGTTTGAAGTGAAAGAAAAAAAATACGGATACGATTTCTCGGCAATTCTTTCCAAGTTAAAGGGGACACCTAATATCTTAGTAGTTGACTTAATGCCCTTTTATAATAAAAGAATAGAATCCGCTAATAAGACACCTGGCTATTATTATTGGAAACGGGATGGACATCATAACCCCGATGGATACAAAATGATGGCTGATGGAATTTACAAAGGGCTTGTTTTAAAATAAATAAGGTGAAATTGCCGCATGTTTATGCATGTATCTTTCAAAGAAAAGCCGTTTATCAGATTCAGCCTTACATTCAATTACGCATCTGTTGTGACCATGCTCGGAATTTTGTATCTGCTCTGGGAAATTTATTGGACAAAACAGGTGGGCTATGCATTTATTAAGTGGCATACACATATGGCATTGTATTTTTATTTGTGGCTTCTACTGTGGTTTATTCTTGGCCTATTGAATCGTCTATTCGGTTTAAAGAGGTACGAAAAGTATCAAATGGCTGTTGCGTCTGTTTGTTTTACGTTACTGCTACTTGAAATAGTGTTGCTTGCTACGGGTACCGGTGATACGTACATGGAAAAGATAAAATTCGGTTATGCCTCACGGTATAATGCAGCATACGAAAAATATTATCGTACGCATGAACCGTATGAAAAATTTTATATTATTCGGCCGGAGTTTAATTATGTAAGGCAATGCAATTCGCTTGGGTTTTCAGACATGGAATGGCGGAAAGAAAAAAGTAAAAACGAGAAGCGAGTTTTGCTTTGCGGAGACTCTTTTACCGAAGGTGTGGGCGCACCTTACGATTCTTGTTATGTGAGCTTACTGAGTAAGCTGCTGTTAACTAAGGATACTGGTTGTTATTTCATGAACGCTGGCATTTCGGGCGATGACCCCTGTGTAAACTTTGTGAACTACCGCGATCGCCTTGTTTCATATCATCCTGATATTATTATTCAAACGCTTTCTTCCAACGATATAAATACAGACATGGCAGCGAAAGGAGGTTTGGAGCGGTTTCAAAAAAACGGAACTATAAAACTCCCTCCTCCACCATGGTGGGAGCCTATCTATGCGCTCAGTTATGTATCGCGCACCTTTTTTACCGCCCTTGGGTATAATGAACTTCTACTTAAAACTCCTTTTCCGCGTGAAGAAGTAAACAAACTCGACCAACTCACAACTGCACTTTTTTTAATTTACGCTAAAGAAGCAAAACGTAACGGGGCAAAATTGTTGGTTGTATTACAACCAAATCAGAGTGAAATTTATAAAAAGCAGTATGATTATAATTTGGATAAAATTATAACGAATCTTCACACTATCGATAATGTTTACGTGTTTGATTTGTTGCCATTTTATTTGAAAGAATTTGGAAAGAGCAAAGATGACATTAGAAATTATTATTGGAAGCAAGATGGGCACCACAACTCTAAAGGCTATGCGGTAATGGCAAAAGGAGTTTATTCTGGTTTGCAAAAATTCTATCCCGAAATATTCCCTATTTTGGATTCGCAAAAAACGAAACCCGAATGATTGATTTTTTCGAAGCCATAAAAACTTCTTTTCAACTCGATAAAAAATATCGTGAGGCAAAGGCAAATGGCTATCATCCTATAGACCGCAAGCTATATAATCAGTTCAATCGATTTCGCCCTAATGGACCCAAACAAATTTTTTGTTATCTACCGTATAACAGTTTAACTTTTTCTTTTGGTGGTCAGGTGTTTGTGTGTTCTTATAACCGCGATGTGCTATTGGGCATGTATCCCAAAAACAGTATTGAAGAAATCTGGAATGGAGCCGAAGCAAAAAAATTGCGCGAGCACATGACAAATAATGACCTTGATTATGGTTGCCGGCATTGCAAATATTTTTTTGATAAAGGTAAGTTCTCTAACCTTCGTCCGCTAGTATTTGATAAATATTATAAAGACACCGATGCAGCTTTTCCGCAGGTGTTCGAATTTGAATTAAGCAACGAATGCAATTTAGAATGCCAAATGTGTCATGGCGAAGTGAGTAGCAGTATTCGCAAAAATCGCGATAAACTTCCGCCACTTCCAATGTATTACGATGATGCATTTGTAGAACAAATTGGGAAATATATTCCCACATTAAAGGAGGCGAAGTTTTATGGAGGCGAGCCTTTTCTTATTCCTGTCTACTATAAAATTTGGGATAAAGTAAAAGAATTGAACCCCAATCTAGATTTGTTTGTTATTACCAATGGCACACATTGGAACAGTAAAATCGAAAAATTAGTCAACGAACTCAACTTTGATCTGGCTATTTCCATTGATGCTTTTGATAAAGAAAAGGTAGAACGCATCCGGAAAAATGTGGTGTATGAAAAGCTGATGGATAATATTAGACGGTTCAGCGAAATCTGTAATCGTAAAGGCAAACATCTATCGCTAAGTTTTACAGTTCAGAAAGATAATTGGGAACAAATGCCGCTCATCATCAACCTGTGCAATGAAGTAAATGCGTATATCTATGTGAGCTATCTTGAGCGCCCCGTACGCTTTGCTTTAACCGACTTGCCCAGAGAAGAGCTACAAAGGGTGCGTGCTTATATGCAACAGTTTTCTTTTTCGAAACTGACCCAAAAAGAAAGACATAATGCTAAATGCTTCGAAGATTTCAAGCATTATCTTGATACTTACATCGCTTCAGATGAAGTGAAAAAATATCACGATTATGAATTCAACAGAGACTCGCAGATAGGTGTTGGGAATGATGTTAAAAAAATATTTTTTCAGGAAGCATTACCAGTGTCACCTGCATTATTCTTAGCTTGGATAAATGAACAGTATAACGCTGATGAGAAACTCGGCAGTATTCTTCCAAAAGAAATTCTTCTTCGCAAGTTGAATATTGTGTTGTCGAACTATACTGATGAAGAGCAGAACCTGTTGCGCGGTTTAGTGAAACATACCGATTTTAAAAGCACTGTTCAAAGCATAAGAGATAAATCGGAAGAAGAGTTGAAGAATAACTGTAGCTCCTCAATTGACCAATACAACATGCAAAAACAAATGCCTGTCAATACTCAATAAACAATGTTTGATTTTATCACTTCTAAGTTTAAATCTGCGTATCCGTATCACCCGGTGGACAAAGATATTTTTAAAGCATACAACCGTGCTCGCCCCGATGGGCCGAAAGACTTAATCTGCTATGTTCCGTTTAACAGCCTCACATTTTCCTGGCGCGGTAAGGTCTATGCCTGTACTTACAATCGCAATATTTTGGTGGGAGAATATCCTCAAAATTCTATTCGCGATATCTGGTTTGGCGAACCCATGAAAAAATTACGGGGCTATATTGAACATAATGACCTTAATTACGGCTGCCAGCATTGCAAATATTTTGTTGAGAAAAAAAAATTTACCGGATTAAAGCCACAGGGCTTTGACAAGTACGCTGATTATAAAAAGCACACGTATCCGAGAGTAATGGAATTTGAAACCGACATCAAATGCAATCTCGAATGCATCATGTGCAACGGCAATACATCTTCTTCAATCCGTCATAACCGCGATAAACTTCCCCCGATTCCTACTCCATATGATGATGCTTTCATAGAACAGATGAAAGAATTTATTCCGCATTTGAAAGAAGCAAAATTCTTTGGTGGTGAACCCTTTCTGATTCATTCGTACTTTCAAATCTGGGATGAGATGATGCGATTGAATCCCTACATCAACATTTTTGTTATCACCAATGGTACGGTAATTACCGAAAAAGTAAAAGATTTATTGTCCAAAGGAAATTTTGAATTGGCGGTTTCTATTGATTCAATTCGCAAAGAGCGATATGAATACATCCGTAAAAACGCTTCATTCGAAACAGTGATGCAGAATCTAGATTACTTTAATAGTTATGTGAAAAGTAAAGGGAAAACAATGTCTCTAAGTTTCACCACTCAGCGCGAAAACTGGGATGAACTACATGAAGTGATTGAGTTCTGTAACAAAAAGGGAATTGTGTTCTTTAATAGTTTTTTGACAGCGCCTTTCGAACTTTCGCTTATTTTCCTTCCTTCAGAGAAACTGCGGGAGATACACGATTACCTCTCTAAATTTGATTTGCCTGAAGTGTCTTCACTTGAAAAGTATAACAAAAGTGTTTTTATTGATTATCTCAAATACTTAAAGCATTACGAAGAAAAGAATAGGAATGGTATTGATTATAGTGAGCAAAAAGATAACTATCAGGGAGCGGTTATTTCAGAACGTGACAATGGAAGCGCGCACGGTATTAAAGTATATAAAACCAGAGAAGATTTTTTTAATGATATACGCAAAATAGAAGCCAGCGGGCAAAGAATTTTGAACGAAGAAGTCATCAGTAAACTTGAAGTTATGTTTCAAACAATAAACGATGCATCCATCGAAGAGCATATTTTACGCGATGTTTCTCAATCGCCTTTGCGGAAGATGATGGATGATGTAGGCAGTTGGACAACAGAAGAATTAATTTCAAGAGTTAAAAAGACGTATTGCTAAAGAGTAAAAAACATTTATTTTACCTAAGACTAATGAAAAACAAAGTTTATACTTTACTTAGTAAGCTTTACTCAGCAAAAAATAAAACATCTGGCCCCGGGCTGTCAGGTAATGTAATTGCTGATTATAATGCAGCACGTGGCAAGCCTAATTCTGCTCATATTTGCCATGCTCCTTTCAGCAACATGTATTTTAATGTGCATGGCGATTGTGCCCCTTGCTGGCTTACATTTATTGAACCCGATTCGTATCCCGAAAAATCTATTCGCGAAATATGGTTTGGCGAAAAGTATCAATCGCTTCGAAATCATTTACTGAAATATGATCTTACTTACAAATGCAATGTTTGTTTAAAAAATTTGCAGGGAGGTAATTACACATCGGTACTTGCACACGCATACGATATAAACGAGCCGGATAATTATCCGAGCATGTTAGAATTGGAACTTTCGAATACTTGCAACTTAGAGTGTGTGATGTGTATTGGTGAATTATCTTCTTCAATACGAAAAAACAGAGACCGGTTACCTGCACTTAAAAATGCATATGATGATAATTTTGTAGAGCAACTTGAAGAATTTATCCCTCATCTTAAAGAACTCCGCTTTAATGGCGGTGAACCTTTCCTTATAAATGCCGTGTTTAAAATTTTCGAGAAAGTAGAAAAATTGAATCCGAAACTTAAAATTGTAATTGCCACAAATGGCACTGTGGTTAATTATAAAGTGAAAGAGTGGTTGAGTAAATTAAACATCCACATCAACTTCTCTCTCGATTCGCTTACACTGGAGATATATGAAACCATTCGGGTCAACGCCCATTTTGATCGTGTGATGGAACATTTTCTTTTCTACAGGCAGTACACCAAAGAAAATAACCGTACCATGTGCCTGATGGTAAATCCCATGCGCAACAATTGGCACGAGATGCCGGAGTTCATTCGGTTCGTAAATAAACACAACATCAATATTTGGTTCAATACTATCCATCGCCCGATTGAGTGGGCTATCTGGTCGCTGCCTCGCCACGAACTTTCCAAAATTTATGAGCAACTCAGCACAGTTCAATTTACTAAAGAAGATAAACAAGGTTCTCTTGCTTCGTACAATATGAATATTTATAAAAACCTGGTTCACGTTCAAATAATGAACTGGTTGAATGAGGCTACAGAAAGCGAAAAAAAGATGGTTGTTGAAATTTCGGCTACTACAGAACTTGAAGCAAAAGAATTATTCGAAAAAAAAATGACTGATTTTGTTTATACAAAATTCAACGAAGGAGAAGAGCAAAAAAAATACCGGCTTCAGAATTTGTTCCTGAAAGTAAATCATCTAACAGTTCTTTTAAGCGAACGAAATGGCCCAATTGATTTTTACAAATCAGTCCTTCCATCTCCGGCTGATGTTTTTTATCAGCAGTTAGAAACGCGCAGTTTAAACAGTTTGGCGGAAGATTTTGAAAACCGGTTTGTGCAGCAGCTTATTGCACGTTGAAAAACTGTTCCATCATGAACTGCATTTGTTCAACGCTGGTTTCACAAAACCAATCGGCAATAAATAGAGGTGATAAAGTTGACAAATGGGCAAGTGCCTGATTTCTCTTGGGATGAGTTTCTATAAATTGAGAGAAGACTAAAAGCTTTTGTTGTCGTTCTTCAGATGAATAGGTAGAATCAAATTTATCGTACAATGATACAAAGCAGGCCAATGAATCTTTCAGTTTGCCCTCTGGACTAGCAATTAGCAGTTGTTCTAATTTTCTTTTCAGTTTCTTCTCTTTATCAAACAAACCTTTTCCTTCCAGCGCAGTAATTTCTAAAAGCAATTTCGAGATTTTTTCTGGCGACCATTCAACCAAAGAATCAACGTCAACGTTAGTATTGAAAACTTTTTCTATCTGTTCAATTTTTTCATCCTTCTGAATTAAAACAACTTTGCGTTCAAGCAGCCAACCTTTTAATTGTTTGGTAAAATCATGAAATGCATGAATGCTCAAATTGCGCGGAGAATTTGCAGAGCCTTTTATAGCCGGAAGAGAATGCGATTCTAGGTACGCTAAAACTTCTTCTTGTAACTCTATAGTTTGTTCCCGTAGCGAAAGTTCGAACGGTGTAAAAACTGCATTGAAGTACAACGCAATATTTTTTCCCAGACAAAACTTTAATAGCTGTGGCAGTTCTTTCCAGTTATAAATAATAGGACATGCGGCAATGGAGATAAACGTATTTTTTCGTTTAGTATAATCGAGGAAATAATCGAGATTCTCAATTACTTTATCATAGTTGCTATTAACTCTGATTTTCATATAGGTTTCGCGCTCCACCGAATCCATTGACATAACAATTCCTGCGCGCAACCCTTCAAGTAAATCTTTAATCCTGTTGTTTAAAAAAGTTCCGTTGGTGGTAATGTGAATACGAATGTTCGGATTTATTTTTCGAATGCGCTCCCAAATGTCGAGATAGATATCAATCATAAAGGGTTCGCCACCCAAAAATTTTGCATCGGTTAAATGCGGGATAAACTCTTCTAGTTCATCCACAAATTTTCCGTTGTAAGGCGAAATAATGGGCGGAAGTTTTTCGCGATTTTTTCTGATGCTGGAAGAAAAGCTTCCATTGCACATTACACACTCTAAATTGCATTGATTGCTCAATTCAAATTCTATCACTTTAGGGTAAGTGAAAGAACCGGTCAGGTTATTTTTAATACCGGAAATTTTCTGACTCAGAAAACCTAAAGCAAATTCATCATAATATTTTGCACGCACACCTTGATAGTTTCCGACATCAATCATTTTACCGCATTCTGTGCAACCTCCGCCTAAATTATTTTGTTCTATATTTTTACGAAGCGATTGTAGTTGTGCTCCCTCCCAAATTTCGCGTATGGATTGCTGAGGCCATTTGCCTAGCACTTCTTTAAAATTATAGCAACATGCTCGAGCTTCACCGGTTTGTTCAAAGTTCAAATTTGTGAGCGGAGCGTGACAAACTATTCGATTGTTTGCGCAATTACGAGAACGGTTATAGGCATCAATAGTCTTCGGTTCTAAAATCATATATCGGCTAAAAACAAATTTTCCAATACACGAAAATAAGAACTATGCCTCATTGCATTTATCAATTCTCCGAAACGCGAGTCGGGCATACGGTAAAGTTGGTGTTGAGCCATCAATGAAGCTAATTTAGAGTGGTAATAGAAGTCAGTTTTTTCTACTGCATTTTTCCGCCATTCTTCATTTTGCCAATGAATGAAATGCCAATGCGTGGGTAAAGTATCTTTATGCCAGATAAACCGGTTGGTGCTCTGCCATTTGTCTTCGTTGCTTATGTCGTATTGAATATAGTTTTCGAGTTGCAGCGCGGCTATATGCTTATTAAGAATTGCAATGGGTTTCAGCCAATCTGTGTTGTGCTCAGTTACAGTGCTAATTGCTTCTTCATAACATTGTTTCATCAGTTTGCTTCCCTTTGGGCATTTCATCACGTTGCCCACTACACTTAAATCGTGATGGCTGCGAAAAACATAAGGCGACTCAAAATTAAAAGGGTGCAAACAGGTAACATCCATATCTACCCACCAGCCGCCTTTTTCATAAAGAAGTTTGTAGCGAAAAATATCGGAGAACCCGGCATAGCTTCCTTTACCATGTCCGAAAGTATTTTTGTTTCGGTAAGCAAAAATTTTACAGATTGGAATTATAGTGGAAGCGTCCCCAACTACCACATCGTTTGGCAGAGCAGTTTCTAGAGGCTCATATACCCATAGTTTAAACCGATAGCCCAACGCACGAAAAGAATGAATGGTGAGAAGTTCGAGTTGACTCAATGTTTTTCCTATCCAAAGTGAATTAATAGTTTGCCCGTCAGCATCTGTTTCAATACCTGTTGCTTTTTCAACTGCTTGCCAAACATTCCATAGTTTATCTCCCCAATGGTGATAAATATGAATAAGGTTCGGATGAATTTCACCAGGTACATTTTTTATAGCAAACCGAAGTTCGCCCTTATGCTGTATGTTCAGGTTTTGGTAATCGGCAATAAGATTAAACTGAATCGGAAGTGTTGGATGGTGTTGCAATCCGAATTGCCAGGCTGTGGCAATCAGGGTTCCCTGGTCGCGGGTTTTCCAATATGGCAGAGAAAATATTTTTAAAGTTTTATGGTGCCATTCGTTTAAAAACTCGCGGCTGTTGTCGTTGAAAAGAAAAACACCTCCGTTCCAATGTTGCCACTGAGCATCGCTCAGTTCTATAGCAAAAGTTTCTTTTATCGCTTCGTTTAAATGATTGCAACGGCAATCAAAAACATTTTTGCCGCCAATAGTCCATGTTTTAAAATCAGTTCTGTCACAGCGAAAAGAAGATTTGCGCTCAATGGTTTCTTCAAATAAAAACTGCACTTCGTTTTCATATAGCACCGGCTTCCCTTCTTTATCGTGCCAGTAATGTTTTTTCTTGTCTAGAAAAGTATCTGCATCTAATCTAAATGTGTTTCGTGCCAGATTAAATTTGAGCGAAAGAAAGCGGTACCCCCATTTACTTTTTTTAATTTTTTCTAAACGCTGAAGCAATTTTTGCTTTTTCTCGAAATTTTCCGGCACGCGGGGTTGCCGAATCAAATCTTTGTATTCATGAAAAAGCTGCTTCAACTCTTTTTGCCATGTGACAAATTCTGCGCTACAATTACAATTAATAGCCGAAGGGCTGAATTCATCTAACACACAATGGTCCGGTGCAAAAGTGATAGGTGTAGCAAAATGGTTGAAAATTAAATCTACTTTTTCATTCACAGCTACAACATCTGTATCGAGGTAGCAATAATTATTTCCTGATGGAAGAAATTTGTGCAAACTTGTTTTTAAATAGATACTCGCCTGATGATGACTCAGTTCTTTGGGAGTAGCAACGTCAATGTGGTTTTCGTGCACCACCGGAATCTCATTTCTTGAAGCATCGGTGATTACTATAATTTCGTTTTTTGAAACACGCTTCAGCGCCAGCAAAGAGTAATGAAGGGTATCTATATGGTTACGATTGCCGCACACTACAAAAACAAAAATATTGTTGTTCATTTAGACACTCGTTTTTATCAAGTACAATTCCGTTTCCGTTAAGCGATTTGTATTCCGGTTTCTATTTTGCGTTTCGATTTTTTTTAAAATAATCAAGCGCTGAAGAATTTTCTTTTTTTAAATCCACTCCGAAAATGAGAAACCCACAATAAATAGAGTAGTTAATTAAAAACGAAAAAATCCTACGCATATTAATCATGCTTTGAATGCAGATATGCTTCAAAGCATTTTTTAATGGCAGCAGCACATGATGCAAAATTTCAGTATACAAGTTGAAGTTGAACAGCGTTATATGAATCAGCAACATGAATAGAAAACGTTTGTCGGTATGTGATAAGCCCAGCAAAATAGCTATTGGAAGCCATTTTTCGAAAATCGGATTCGGAAAAAATTTCCATCGTGTTTGGAAAAAAAAATCAAAACCCGGATTATAAAAAACAACAAACAGCATTGAAGAAAACGAGAAAATAAGAATGGTGCTGAAAATAAACAACGAATTTTCGTTGGAGAGATACAGGAGAAATAGAGCACTTAAAAATATTTCTGAAAAGATAAGTGTTTTAACATATCGGGAAAATTTTTTAACGGGTACCCGAGAAGCAAAATTCTGCATACCGCCTTGGCTATCTTTATCAGCATCCTCATGCTGATGCAAAAGAATATTACGAATGCCACTTGCCAATTGCCAAAGAAGAAGAATGGCCATAGGTAAAAATGGAAATGGTTTTGATGCGGCAAGCATAAAAGTAAAAGCAGATAGTAATGCGGGTATAACATGAGCATAGAGTGCATCTGTAAATATTCCAATCGCTCCGCGCTCTTTAAACCGGAATGGATTTACAGAATATAATACAAACAGCACCAACTCAATCGCAATAATCAGAATCGAAATTTTGTTGAAAGGCAGGTATAGCCACGGTAAAAACAGAATCAAGAGCGCAATTAAAAAGAGCAGAAAAATTTTTAAAGGAGATTTTCCAAGCAAAAAGTTTTTCTTTTCTACAAGAAAATCTTTTTCGCGGTCAAAAAAATCGTTACATAAATAACCCACTGAAGCAAAACCCGAAACGGTGGAGATAGAAAGCAAAGAGAGCCAAATCATTTTTTCAAAAGAAATTTCAAACCATGCAGTATATAAATAAACCAGGCCTATCAGTAAGGCTGCTTTGCTTTGCCACCAATCACCGATTCTAAAAATTTCTTTCATTTTTAATTGACCTGCCATTCTGATTTTTCGTTCACCTCAGGACGATTTAAAAAATACAAATGCTTTTCCTGTTTTAAATCGAAAGGGGGCTTCATTACCTTTATTTCATAAAAGTCGATTGGGAAAATATAATCTTCCCACGAAATTATTTTGGCTATGTCGAATAGGTTTTGAAAATCGTTTGAAATACTGAGGTGCTCAAACTCTCCGGTTTTTACTTCTGGCGTTTTTAGAAAAAGTAAAATGAAATTTAATCTGCGCAATGTGGCAAGTACCTCGTGTAAATCTGCAACGTTATAACAATATGCCCTGTTTATTTCAGCTACAATGCGGTCAATTTTTTCTCCATCTTCTTTGTTTGGAGATTCTCTTACAAATAAATCTTTAATGTAAAGGATGCCTCCTGGCTTAAGGGCACGAAACGATTTTTCAATGAGCAAAGATTTATTACCTGAATGTCCAAACGATTCCAAAAAAAGTATCCGGTCAAAAACTTCGCTCCCGTAAACTTCATCTATATGATGGTAATCGCCTTGCCTGACATTTACTTTTCCTCTCAGTTTTTTCGAAGCTATTATTTTCTTAGCTTTTTCAACCTGAACTTCTGAAACAGTAATTCCGTCTATATCCACGTTTAATTTAGAGGCGAAATAACAGGCAGGTCCACCCACACCACAGCCGGCATCTAAAATTTTTTGTCCGTCTTTAATCTCGGCATTTTGAATAGTGTAATCAAGATAATCACTAATATCATTTGTGCGAAATGCCTGGATAATTTCACCATATACCTCCAAAAATTTATGTGTAGTTTGGTTATAGAAGGCGGCTACTTGTGCAGAATTATTGGAGGATACGGTTTCTGCTTTTGTGCCATTACTTTCTCTTTTTATCAACAGCCATACAATGATGGCAAGTTGAATAATAATAACTGCAATAAATGAAAACATCATGTTTCAAAAGTAAAGTATTATGGATGAGTACAAAGCTATTAGCTGTCTGTCGCCAATAAAGAGCCGGTTAGCCCTTAAAGTTTTTTACAGACCATTGTAATTTTGGACGAACAGATCCTTTGCTAACATCACCGACATAATCGATATACTCAGAGCTGGCATGTATTGTAAAACTTAGTTTTTCAGAGAACCTGAATGCCTCTGTTGATGCACTATGCCATTCATTTTCTTCCATCCCAAAACGAACAAGGAAATAATATTTTCCGGGTATCAGAAAATTGGCAGGAATAGTGCAGCTAATTTTTATTAATCCAATTTCGTCTTTCAGATCGCTGCCAAATTTTTTTTGTTCAGAGTTATTTAAAAAATGTCCTACTAAAACCGGCTGATAAAAAACGTCTTGTACAAAGAAGAACGCACCAACTTGTATTCCCCTTTGCTTTTTATTAATTAAAAATTCAATTTCAATCGGGTCCGATTGTGTCAATTTTCCACTAGGTGAACCAACAGAAAGTTGCCGCATGGATAAAACATCGTTTCCGGGAGAATTTTTTTCGTCCCAGAACAAGTGAATGGTGCCATTATCATCAATTTGGCTGACGTTGAAGTCAAGTATATTTCTTTGTGTATCAAATTTTTCCCGATGCAAAGCAAAATATTCTCCTAAAATTTCTGAAGGCAAACCACTTTTGCGAATTTGCCCTTTGTCTAACCAAATACACTTATTGCTAAGATCTAAAATTTCTAATCGGTTATGTGACACGAACAAAATGGTTTTACCCATTTGCGCAAATGCTTTCAATAATTCCTGACATTTTAGGCGAAACCCTTCATCGCCCACAGACAGCACTTCATCCAAAACAAGAATTTCGGAAGAAATATGAAAGGCGATCGAAAAAGCCAGGCGCAAAAACATGCCACTCGAATAAAATTTTACGGGCTGATCAAAAAACTCACCTATTTCACTAAACTGCTTAACGTTATCGTAATACAAAGCAAATTCCGGAGGTTTTATATTAGCTAGCTGAAGTTGTATTCTTACGTTTTCGCGCCCCGTTAAATCAGGATGAAAATTGTTTCCAATATCCAGTATAGAAGTAACCGAACCGTAAAAACGGGCTTCACCTGAACTTGGTTTGGTAATATGGCTCAGTATTTTTAAAAGTGTTGATTTGCCGGATCCGTTGTTGCCAATAATACCTAATACATCACCACGATATAATGTAAAAGAAACATCGTATAATGCCCAAAAATGTTCTTCATCATTTACCTCTGAATGCCCCGTTTTAGCAATAAAATATTTTTTTGAAATGTTTTTAACCTCTAAGGCTATTGATGGACTTTCTTTCATTTACTTGGCAGATATCGTTGGCTGAAAAATTTTTAGCAGTTCTTCCTGGGTAACCCTGGTAACACTGTTCTTAAGGGTTCCCGCGTATGTTGCCGTTAAGCTTTTGTTTTCACCATTCCAGTTGGGATCCATATAAAAATCTTGTTTTTCCTTATAAATCGAAAAATCATTTGTGTTTTTCCCAAGTCCGTAAAAACTATAATATTGAGAATTTCTATGGGTTATCCGAAAAGTAAAACATAATCGGTCGGCATCGGTTTTGTTGGCAGTTGAGTTATGAAGAATATTGTTATCAAAAACCACCGCTTGCCCCGCTTTTAACTTTATCGGGAGTTCAAATTGTCTAAGCCAAGCAAGGCGGGTTTCGTGATAACAGATAAAAGTGCCGCTGAAAAAAGCTCCGCGTACGCGGTGGCTCCGAGGGATAACAGTAAGTGTTCCATTGAAATCATCTACATCTACAAGCGGCACCCAAATTGCATAATGCGGCTCTAATTGATGATTGATTAACAATGTTGTGTCGCCATGCAAATCAATATCGCCCGATGTATGGGCTTTTTTTGTATAAAATTGCGAAACAGGGATAATGAAATCTCTAAAGTGGTTTCGCAAAGGAGTGTCAACGTGCTGAACAATAAAATCGTGAACACGTTTTTTCATTACCGAATCAGTGTCTTGAAGCGTAGTAAAACGACCCGGTTTTTTATCGAGAGTTCCGAAAAGAGATTGATATTCATTTTGAAAGAACTCTACCTGTTCCTTTTCAAGAAAGTTAATCACTGTATATCCATCCTCATTCAGCACTTCTTCGAGACCGCTACTATTAGTTATGTGGAGTTGCTTAACTTGTTGGGCAGGTGTTTGTCCAAATTTATCTTTGTAACGAGCCTCTAAATCGGAAGAAGTGATTTGGCTGTTCACGGTTTCAGAATTGCCAATATTTAGTTTTTCGGTAAAACTTTTATCTACAATCCCCTTTTCCAATTGAGGTAAATTAGCAATCAATGATTCTCCGGTAATTTTGTAAAGTTCAGTTGCGCCAATTGCATTGTTTTTGTGAAAATAATAAGTGGGCGCGCGCTTTTCTACAAAATTTGCTATTACTGCAATTCGAATTTTGTCAGTTGTATTTGGATGAGAAGCATGAAATAAACCATTATGATAAACTAACACATTGCCTGCCGGAACGATAAGGTCGTTTACTAATGGCTTTACGGTTTCATCAAAAGGTACAACAGGAATTCCATAACTACCTGAACGATAGTTTCCAAAAAAATGATGGCTTCCGGGGATTACAAACATCCCACCATTAACCGGATAACTTATTTGAAGCGGAATCCAGACTTGATAGTTTCTGAATTTTGATTCATCAACTATATTCCAATCTTGATGCAATGAAAACTCTTTTTCTACATGAGCACCCTTTACCATAAAATGTCCCAGAAAATATTCGTATTCAGGGAAAATTTTATGAAGCGGGTCAAAGATTATTTTCTTTATTTCTGCGCTTATTGACAGACTTTGCTCTACCGGATTTGAATTATGCGTAGCATAAAGTGCATCGATTTTTTTTTCGCTGAAATTGTTGTGATATAACGAAAGTAATTGCTCTACCTCATTATTGTAAAACAGTGGGAAAGTGCAAAAGCCTAATTTGTCTAATGCTTCCAAATATGGTGAGCTTTGAGGTTCCGATAAATTCTTGATCATTATTTTATCTCCTTTTCAGAAATTTAAGCGCTTGATTTAAAAAAGAAGTAGAACCCGTTCTTCTTTGCCAAAGTCTTTCAAATTCTGTTTTGCTTATTTGTTTAAAATCAAAGTTCACCTTTTCTAATAAAATTCCCATTGCAGGAGGTTCACCTTTTTTAAAATGAAGATACGCTTGCTTGGTCATTAGATATTTGCTAACTAAGTTGTTTTCTGTTGTAGGTAAATAATAATGCAGCAAATCTGCTTTGTCAGGATAGGCTGCAAGCACAGCTGCGATACGAGCCCGATTCGTTTTATTGGGATACGAACCATGTACCACTGCATGATTAAATATAAACGCCTGACCGGCTTTTGCCTGAAAAGGTGTGGCGAGCCTTTTAATTTCCTCCTTGGCATTTTCATACGCCCATGGGTAGTTTTGCGAAGGACGCAAAGTGTGCATGAGTTTATGACTACCTTTTAAAATATATAGACAGCCATTTTCTTCATTGGTATCCTGCAGCGCCACCCAAATATTTACAGATGCAAATTCCTTCTCATCAACAAACGTTATGTCCTGATGTGGGTCAGTTTCCGAATTTGCTACAGGCATTTTAACAAGATAATTGCCGAACAGCAAATTATAATTACACATAATTTTATTTATCGCAGGAGCAATTACTTTTTGCAACAGGCTATCCACCTTTGATATTAAATCAGCATTGTTGGAGTGGCTAGTGGTAATGTAAGGGATATTTATTTTTTCATGTTCAGATAAGACAGATTTATAAGATATAAGTAGCGCATCAACCTCCATTTTACTTAGCAAATCTACTTTGACAAAACCATTTTCTTCAAATTCTTTTTGCAGACTATCTGATAGGAACAAGGGCTTCATATAGAGAATTTCATTCTAAAAACATCGGCAATATGTTGCATACAATTTCTTTTAGCACCAATGCGGGCTAAAAATTCTTTTTTCGAAATAACGGGGTATTTGTAAGGTATAATCTCCGGAGGTGTGTTATGCTCGGGCATGCCGTTTTTTGAGAACGATATGAATGAATCAAGATTCAATTGATGCTTCTCAACTTTGTCGCTCTTTTTGTCTTTGTCCTGATAATACAATATCCATTCGGCTTGAGCCGAACAAACAAGTAAGGTAGCCGCCAATCGAATTCCATCGGTCAAGTTTTCAGTAGCTCCATGGATTGTTGCGTTACTAAAAACTACTGCCTCCCCTTTTTTGAGCGGAACATGAGTAATCATTTCCGTTAATTCTTCTTTAAAATTTTGATAATAACTGGAATAAGAGGGTGTAGCTCGCAAGGACGAAACAACCCGGTGAGATCCGCGGACAAAAAACAGATTTCCATTTTTTTTATCAATATCCTGAAGTGCTACCCATACATTAGCGCTGCAAAAATTTGACTCGTCAACAAAAGTGGGGTCTTGGTGCATATCGGTATTGGAACCCGTTCCGGGTTCTTTGATATGAAAACAACCGGCTAAAGCCTTAAAATTTGCAAGAATTTTTTCTAGTCGTGGCAAAAACACAGTTTTGATTTTTGCATCAACACTATAAATTAACTCAGCATGCCCAGAGTCGGTTGTGGTGTGATGAAGATGACCGGTTGTTTCATGTTGCTGCCGATGTTTCTCGTAAAAAGCAGTTAAATCATCTGCTTCTTCCTGATTGAGCAAGGAAATTTTTACAAAGCCATCTCGCTCGAAGCGAAACTGAGTTTTATCGTTTTTAAAAATTGGATTAACGGAATTCATGCTTAATTTCTTGAAAGAGAACCCCTGGTTCAACGTATAAATTAAAATTCGAAAATAATTAAGTTTGACATAAATATTTCCTGATTACCATCATAATCTAAAAGCGAAGACCATGACAAACACAGATAGAATTTTTGGCGAGGATATATTTTTCAATTTTATCGAAGTCCCTTTTTCCGAAATAGACCAGCGAGGAGATTTAGTCTCACAAATTAGAAGCCGGACACTTGACGGATTTATAATGAAAAATGTGTATAGCTTGGATGAAGTAAGCGATATCAAAAATTTTTTATCAAATCTTGACGAATCTGAATTTATGCCAACCCCCTCTGGCAAAATCTTTCCTGCACCTTTTGCCATTATTACAAATACAGAAGAAAAACTTGATAGCTATTATAGAAAATTAGCGCGCTTTGATAATTACAAAACCAGTCATGACGTAGTTGGAAAATTGATGACTAAACTTGATAGCTTTTTTAAGAAAGTTGCAAAAAATTATCAAGTAAGTATTCCTTTCAATAAAATAAAGGATAAGGAAGTTGCACCGGGCACGTTTAGAATGTTTTTTCCGGGTATGGGAGGGCTTCATGTACATTGCGGAAATTTATTTCAGGCGCAGTCAATGTTTTATTATTCTCTGATTAAGAATAACATTGACATGAATGACCAGTTGAGTTATTTTGTCGTGTTGCAACAACCAGAAGCAGGTGGGGAGTTGACTATTTACAACATGCTTTGGGATAAAGTGAAACGTAAAGAAAGCCCTGAAAACAACGAATTTGTTATAGACGATTCAGGTAATTTTATTTATGTAAAAGATGTGCCGAGTTTTGCTGTGAAACCTAAGCCGGGAGATGTACTTGTTTTTTCGGGGGGGCCTATATGGCATAGAGTGGAAGATATAAAGGGTGCCATTCCGCGAATTACCTTTGGAGGGTTTTTGAACTTTTCGAAAGGTGGGTCGGAGCTTTATTATTGGTCTTAAAGTAGGGGGAAAGATGATGCAGGGTTTTGTTATGAGAATAATCAGTAAAAAAGGTTTTGAGCCTTTTGTTTTGTTATATTTGAAAAACGTTTTATAACCAGATAACTTACAACTATGAGTTTGCTGTCAATTAGTAATAAACCAACAGACGAGACGAATCGGTACTTTAATATCCGAAAAGATAATTTCTTTTTAGATGAAGAAAACCAGGAACATTTTTTAAAAAATGGCTGGTGTGTGGTAAAAAATGTTGTAAGACCGGAAGAGATAGGATCTTTTATGGGTACTTTCAATGAAATTTCGAAAATAGAAGGGTTTGCATTGGACGACCATTTTATGAATAGCGGTTGTTTGCACAACCCCGAGGTGCGTAAGAAAACCCAGGACGTAATTAATATGAATACAAGGAGTGTTCTTCCGCGAATGTTTAATATGGATAAGGTAAACCCACATACAGGTGGGTCGTATCAGATAAAACCGGCCAGTCCGGTTAGTGAACTGGAGGTGCATCAAGATAGTGCTGTGGTGGATGAGGAAAAGGATTATTGCCTTTTTCTTTGGATACCTTTTTGTGATGTGACTGAAATAAACGGTCCTATATGGGTATTGCCAGGAAGCCATCTTTGGGGTAATACGCAACGCTCGCTTACAGTACCTTGGAATTTTTGTGAACATACTAATACGCTACGCGAATACATGTTCCCGGTTACTGTAAATCTAGGTGATGCGCTAATTTTTGATCCAGCATTGGTGCATGGGTCCACAGCTAATTTATCGGAAAATACAAGGCACTCCATTACCATTACCGTGTTGCGCCAAAACTATCAGTTGATTTATTATTTCAAAGATGATAATATGGCTGCAAACACTATTGAAAAATATGAAGTGGATGAAAATTTTTATAAAGATTACGATTTTCACTCCAAGCCTGACGCAACCAAGTGGAAGAAAAGTGTAGTAGCGTATAAGCCTTACATTTTCGACAAGGAAGAGTTGGTGCAGCTTATAGAAAAACATTTGCCACAATAATAGTTGAGAAATGATGTCGGCATTTTAGCAGCATTGTAGTCGTACATCTTAATCCCATGCACCCTGTTTTCAATAACTCTTTATTTCAGAAAAATTTTGACGATAAAGGGTATGTGTTATTTCCTGCATTGCTGAACCAGGAGGAAGTTAATTTATTGCTGAAACTGTTTGCCGATTTTCGAAACCAGTGTTCCGAGGCCTTTCATTCTACCCATTTTAGTAAGGATGTTTTATACAAAAAGCGTGTTCATGATACTATTGCCGAACTTGTAGCACCAAAGGCAGCAGTTTATTTGAACCGCTATGAGCCTTTGTTTGGTAATTTTATGGTGAAGAATCCGGATCCCGAGAACTTTATGCCATTGCATGCAGACTGGACTTATGTGGATGAGAGTGAATTTCATTCAGCTGCAATATGGATTCCGTTGGTTGATGCGAGTGAAGAAAACGGATGTTTTGGGGTGGTAGAAGGGTCACATAAAATCACAAACATAATTCGTGGGCCGGGTATTTATCAAAGCAGTAGTCTTGAGCGCGATAAAATTTGGGAAAAAAGGTATGGAAAATTAATCCCAATGAAAGCAGGTGATGCGATTATTTATAATCACTCCTTGCTTCATTACTCACCGGCAAATAAAACCAGGGAAACACGCCCGGCATTGAATCTTACCATGGTTCCAAAGGCTGCAGGCTACATCCATTACTGCAAGCCGGAAGGAGCAACTGAAATAGAAATGTATAAGGTGATGGAAAGCGATTTTTATATTGCCTACGATAACTTCCAAAGACCCCAAACAGGTGTGCCTGTAAAGACTTTATCTTCCGATGTAGTAAAATACATCAATCTAAAGATGGATTGGTTTTGGTTGGGAAATTTTATAAATAAAATAAGGAGGAGGTTTCAAATTACTCTATATACCTGAGATATAAAACATGACGAACATTCTTCGATATCAGGAAATAATTATAACCCAATTGATTTGACTAAAGCTGATAATCGACTTCTGATAAATTTATATCTTTTGTCCATACGCGTTTTTTCGTTTGACATGTTCTGATTTATCCAGACCTTAAACTGAGAAGTATTAATAGGCGAAAAATCATATTTGAATTTATCTATGAGTAGTGCATTTTCTGGTCGGTATCCAACTTTCAAAGAAATAAAATCACCCAATGTCATTGCATACTTTTCCACTTCATTTTCTGGGTTGCCATCAGGCAGAAAATAATGATAAATATCTGCTTCTTTTGGTATCATGGCTAGTATGGCAGCTATTCTTGTATGCCCTGACAGATTTGGATAAGAGCCGTGAATACATGCATGGTTCAAAATAATACATTCCCCAATATCCGTAGTAATATCTGTAAAATAGGGAGGTATAAGAGAGATAACACTCTCGTATTTCCATGGGTAAGATGGTAGCGGTCGTATGGTATCATGCATGCGATGACTGCCTTTTAAAAACCGCAAGCAACCATTTTCTTTAGAAGTAGGTTCCGTAGCAACCCAAATATTGAAAGAATAATATTTTTCTTCATCCACAAAACGTAGGTCCTGATGTGGACCTAAATCGGACTCTTCAGAGGATTGTTTGAGTAAATAATTTGCAGCAATGGTTTTATAATTATAAAAGTGTTTGTCAATCTCTTCAAACATTATTTTTTTGATAAAACGGTCTGCACTTGCAATCAGTTCAGCATTATCGGTATCGTTGGTGGCATGAAATTTTTTTCTGCCAATTACAGTTTCGTGTTCGCTTTGTGTTTCTAAGTAGTAGTCTTGCAAAAGCTTTACCTGTGCTTTTGAAAACATATGAAACTTGACAAAGCCATTTTTGTCAAATTCATTTTGTAAATTCTCGTCTCGAAAAACTTTCGGTTTAGTCATAAAAATTTAACCAGTCTTTAAATAGGACTCGCAAAATTGTTTTTCAATAATATTACGTATGTCATGCATCTGTATTACATAATATGCTTATTGCGAATTGCCAATCGTACAGCGAACAATCCAACGTTCGCCTATTTGCCCGTGAAGCTAGCCAATTTTGAATTCAACTCATTTGCAGTAATAATATGATGGCTGTAGTTTAGTTGTTCTGTTTCAATCCCTTCAGGCTTACCACCACTAGCCAAAGTTGGTAGCTCTTTTAAAAAGACATCATCCTCTAACCGAAATACGCTTACTTCATTTTTAGTCTTGCTTTGGTTGTAATAAAGGAACGGAGCGTTTTTTTGAAATAAAGTTGCAGTAGCTATAAGGCGCTTTTGATTAGAAAAATTTGGATAAGAACCATGAAAAATTGCTGGATGAAAAATAATAGCTTGTCCTTTTTTGAGTGTAACAGATTGTATTTGGTGGTTCGGTAAGTCAAGAGTACTGATTCTTCCTGTAAGAAGGGAACCCGATCTTAAATTATTGAACCATAAATGACTGCCTGGCAAAAAGAACATCGCGCCATTAGTTTGTGTAACATCTTGTAACGGAATCCATATATTATAAGCTATGTGATTTTTCTCATCTGTATAACACCAATCCTGATGAAGTAAAAGCTCTTCATTTGTATTTTCTGGCTTAAATAAAAATGATTCTGTGAGCGTACGGTAATCACTAAAATAAGTTTCGTAAAAATCGCTAAGAATTTCTTTGAAAATGTTTTGTAAACGTTTATTCTGCTCAAACGAATTTTCAAGTAGACTATAATAGAAATTGGATGAAGGAAATTTGAAATGATTAGATATATATGCATGTAATTGATTCACTTTTCGATTTAGATTTGCGTCTATAACAACAAATCCATTTTCGGCAATTGAATGTTGTATGTTAGGGTTTTTAAATATTAATGCAGAAAATTTATTGCCCATTTTTTAAGCCAATTTACAGCCAAAGTTATTTAAATTTATTTTTCCATAGAGATGGTTTTTATGAATGAACAAAGAAACTGAATCTATTCTTCTTCTTGACTTACCCACTTTCCCTAAAGGAGTTATCTCGCTTTCTCTCCTTTCTGTAGCTAGTAGTTTGTGTGAGCATTATGAGGTTGAGATAGTTGATTTTAACTTAAGTCTCATACATGATTATACACCACCTGCTATCAACATAGCGATGTTCGGGCTAAAGGTTTCTTCTCAGAATTTTAATCAGGCAGTTTTGTTGTCAAAAAAAATTAGAGCTATAAATTCTAACGCTAAAATTGTGTGGGGGGGGGAACTGCCTTCGTTACTGCCAGATACTTGTTTGGAGTATGCCGATGTTGTGTTTGGCGGCTTATTTGAACCGATCGCGGATATGTTTATTGCTGACTTGAAATTAAATCGACTTCAGCAGAGATATTTTGGAGAGAACGAGAAGCAAAATTTGTCGAAACCGAATTTTACACTTTTGCCAAACATAGGGAAGTATTATCGATTCATGGGCTATCCACTTGAAACTTCGAGAGGATGTACTGAGAAATGTATTTTTTGTATGGTTCATACCATGCAAAAGAAAAACTATAACATTACCAGTATGGATGCTCTGAAAAGTATCATTCATCAATACAAAGGGAAATTTATAAATGTAGTGGATTATAATTTTGGCGTGAACGTGGCGCATGTTATTACAGTGGCTGAATTGATAAAAGAAAGCGGTGCATTGGGATGGATGGCCGAAATGTGTATAGAGTTATTGGATAGTGAAGATGTGCTTACCGCTCTCCGGAATAGTCGCTGCAAAATGATTTATTGCGGACTAGAATCTATTGACCAAATCTCGCTCAACTCGGTTCATAAAATGAATACCAATCATATCGAAAACTATGAGCGTATCATCAGGAAAGTGCAGTCGTACGGCATCCAAATTGCCGCAGGAGTAATAGTAGGATTAGAGGGTACGCATAAAAATACTTTTGATGAACTCTTCAAATATTACCATCGTATGGGAATTATATATGCTAAGCTTACTTTCTTAACTTATAACCCGGGTACAAAAGTGCATGAGTATGTTAGGAAAAAGGGTAATTATCTAACCGAAGCCATTTCCTCTTATGATGGCAATCAGCTAACCTATTTACCTAATGGTGTTGATGCAGATTATGTCGCGAGCGGAGCAAAAAAATTCATTCAGCGATATTACTCTGTAACTGGCATTATTTCGCGTAGTTTCAATACAAAGCTGAGTGCTTTGGGAAGGTTAGAATACATTTTATTTGCCTTAAGTTATCGGAAAGTATATTTGCAATGGTTGGAATATGATACACTTCTAGAGCCTGAAAACATACAGCGGTTAGTAGAAGAACCCTTTAGAAAATCATTTGCAATGAAGTTGCTGGAAGAAATATTGGATAGGGTAAGAATTAAAAGAATGAATAGTTAGCTTTACCGAGTATGGTCTCGAAACGCAAATTTCTTTTTGCCATTTTTATAGTTGCTCTTTTAGGCGTCATTGTTTTGCCTTTCTTCAATTGTAACCAAACTTCCGCTTATCATGAGTTTCTTGGAACAGAAATTTTTAAAAAACTTTCCCGAACAGATCAAGTAAAGAAATGTGCGTCATGCCATAAACAGGAATACGAAAGTGAATTGATAGGGCCCCATAGTCACGCTTATGAAATGTTGAAAGAACATAAGGCCTTTGTCAATAGCGATTTATACCAGTGCTCTTTTTATACCAAAACTGTAAATGAGCAGGTGGAAGGTTCCTGTTCAGGTTGTCATACTCCGCAAAATTTGTTTGAATATTTACTGCATGATAGTATAAAGACACCAGGTGAAATGGCCGCGCAGATTATGCAATCATCTCATGTTCGTCCCGATACTCGAACAGGGGAAGCCTCCAGAATTACTGCTATAGATTGTTTTAATTGCCACTTTGACGGGAATAAAATGGTTTCACTTAAGCATGTTGCTTCTAAAGAAGATACTATTCCGAGTCTTCAAACCATAGCGGTTATTGCAAAGAATAATATCTCGTGTTTTCCTTGTCATGGAGATCTAGTAAGAGGCATCAATCCTGCGTTTGCTATTAAGCGTACTGGCTCTGTCTTGTGTAAAAATTGCCATCAGGAATACGATGAGGCAGGAAAGGGAACTCATTACTATTACTGGAATAAAGGTCCGGAGAAGAAAGCAGATCCCAAATTGTTCTCCATGATGGACGATTTTCATTTCAATTTTTCCCCAAATAAAAAAGCAGCTGAAATTACTTGGATAAATACCACCATCCCTCATCCTATGAGCCCAGGACCCGAGACGATTATAAAGTGCGAGGTACTTGATAAGGACTCCAATTTACTTGGCACAAAAATCATCCGTACCAATAGAAAGAAACAATTTGATGCAGATGTATTAACTCAACCCGAAATTGACTATTGTTTTGGTGTACAGGGGGATGCAGTTACTTTTGATGGTAGCCCATTAACCTATTCTATTGTACTCAAAAATCCTTCAAAAGCGGAACTATTCCGCGTATCGCTTATTCATAAAGCACAATTTTGGTTTCAAGATTCTTTAGGAGTGTTGACCGCTTTCAAAGTGTATCCGGTCAATAAGTAACCTGCTATTTATTTATCCAACAAATAAGCCTTGCAATCATTGTTGTTGTTTCTGGCAAGGTTGATTTCTTTGAGGGGCAAATCAAGTTGATGTATTTCTCGGAGGTAATCTTTTATTGTCTGTAATCGCTGCTCTCCAGAAACAACTATTACATCTACATCTGTATTTTTTAGATATCTCCAGAAAGAAGGATAGTCATATATATCACAATTACAATCTCTTTCAAGATACCCCTTATAATAGGGTAGAAATGGAATAATGTAACTGTCTGTTATATATATTTTTTTGAAGACTGAAAAATTGAAAGTGTGAAAAGGCTGATTGCTCAAAAAAAGATAATAGAACACTGATGAATTGGTTACTAAATAGCGATTGGCAGCCAAATTTTTTACCCTTTGAAATTGTTGTTCGTGAATCGCCAGATCTTCTTTCATCCGGTTCGATTCTTTTTTTAGGTGATATAAGTGAACCGCGAAAAGAATTGCACACCCCCCCAATACCGGGTAAAGTTTACGTGAAATGCCAGTGCAAATATTTTTAGCCAGCAGCAAAATATGGCATAGTATGAACAATCCCATATAGGGCAGCCAGGAACGCTCGTTCACTTTATCTGCATAGGCCTGAGCAATGGTCAATCCCCAAAATGATAGCACAAATACTGCAAAATAAATCCAGGCAAATTTCTGTTCGCGAAAATTGTATTGAACAAAAAGCGAAACGCTTAACATCCATACAATCAATGTAAGATACCAGTATTGAATTATAATGGCTTTCAATTCGCGCCCAACACGATTCCACTGAAGGGTATCGGTAAACATGAACTTTTCCGGCTGTATGAGTGAGCGTAAAAAAGCTGGTGTCATTACCCTTGGGTCTGATAAGGTCATTTCCCGAGCCAACTTATACATCACTGTATCGCGATAAGTTTTCATAGAAGAAAGGGGCACTAAATTTTCACGGGCAATAAATTGCTCTTCGATATCCGGTTCTACCTGCTTGTAAAATTCTCTATCAGTGGAGCTTTCAATATCCACCGCTAAATAAAGTGATTGGCCGCCCACCATCATTAAAGGGATCAGGAACAATAATGCCGTGTGTTTAATTTTCTTCAGATAAATAATAGTGAAAGGCAGTATCAGTAAAAAGCAAGCGATGGCTGCTTCGTTTCTAATTAAGGTGCCAATAGCAAAAAACAAATTGATCAGCACAAACCATTTCCATTCTTTTTTGATTGTGGAAACGCCATCAAAAAAAATCGCCATGCTTATCAGCGAAACTCCACATATTAAATAGGCTACGCGGGTATAAATCAGGTGTACCTGGTGGTCAGCAAATACCAGCAGGTAAAGGATAGTCATCATTATTACTTTACCAGTAGCCGAAAGTTTTTCAGGCAGTATTACAATTACGGCATTCATAGCCAGTATACAAGCCACGAACATCCAAAGGTTTTCCAGCCACGAAATCCATTCTACCCCGGGATAGCGCTCGTAGAGTAGAGAATAAAATTGTGAGATAACAAGATTGCCCGAAAAATAAACCGAGCGAAAAGGCATACCCGGAGTTAGGCTCCCACTAAGAAGACCTATGTTTAGCCCCTCGTATTCAGAAAAGTAAAAGCCAAAGAAAAAATAGGTACAAGTAAAACACACAACAGTGATGAAAAAAGTTAAAAGCAGGTTGTAGCGGTACGGTGCAACTGGAAATAGAGACATAAAAAGTATCTGAATAGGTTTATGCTTTTTGAATCATTTGAAAACCGGATTCTATTCTACTTGAAAGTAAAAACGGTGGCACTATTACCATCAATACTTAATGAATCTATCGGGATGATGTCGTAGTTTTTCCCTCTCACCACACGGCAATAATATTTTATCACTTCAATTCTTTCGGGACTAGAAATAATTCTTACGCTGTCTTTTTTCGAGTCCAAAAAATCCATAAAATCAGTATAGCCTCTGACATTGCATTTACATTCCTTGCGCAGATAAGCGTTATAGGGAGGTTCAAGATATGTAAGGTCTGCATCGAATAAATAGAACCTTGAAAAAACAGAAAAATCATGCATTTGATAGGGGCGAAGACTAAACCATATCAGCTTCTTTTGTTCATTGCTTGGTACCAGAATCTTGCCGGCATATTTTCGCTTTAATTCATCTCTAAAATTTGCATGAGCCTCTAAATTATTAGTTAAATGTTGCCTGTATTCTAGCTGCTTATGATACAGAACCACGATTCCGCTAAGGATAATGATGCATGAAAACCCTGCGGTTATATACATCGTCCGTAGATTGTCAAAATCAATTTTGCTTAACAGAATAAAACACATCAGCACCAGCATCATATCTGAGATATAGTATTGTAAATAGATTAAGTAGGTGACTGTAATTATGATAAGCCAAAATGATACATTGAAAAGCAAAAGTTTAAACAGGGCTACTTTGCCGCCCGCCAATGATTGCCGCATTGCCAGAAAAAGCAATCCGAAATAAATAATTAACAGCCCAAATGAATGATCAAGCATATCATACATTGTTTCAACGGCTTTTTGTATCAGTTTTTTATTTACTCCAACAAATGCGTTTGTAGCTACTAAACCTCTGAGAAAAGGAATAGTGATATAATCTTGGTCTGCGATCATGTTAATCGCTGCAATGTATTTAGCCGAGTCAACCGCATTAGTCATGTTGCTTAACGGAACAATATTTCCGCGGTCTAATAACTGGTAACCCAATTCAGGCTCAAATTGTTTTGGAAAGTCAGTTGTAGTAAGTTGGTCGTAAAAAATATATCCCCCCACAAACAGTAATGCACAGGTATTAAACCACAATGCCACCTTTGAATATGTACCGTTTGAAACCAACAACGCTCCCAGCCATTGAATAAGAAAGATAAAAACGCCTACTTCATGCCTGGTTAAAACACAGAAAATGAACAGAACACATGACCACCATCCCATTATTTTATTGTCTTTGCCGCCCAGCAACATTGCCAGTGTAGATGCGATGCCCAAGGCAAATGCTACCCGTGTAAACTGAAAGCAAAGAATAAATTCTGTGCTTAGAATAAATGAAAGTAAGACTATAAGTATTTTTGCTTTTTTGCTGGATTGAACCTTATTCTTAAAAAGAATAAAGATTATAGTAAACAACGATACAGCGATATAAAAAAATAGAAATATTTCATACCACGGAATTCCGGGAAGCACAGAATAAAACTTCATATAAATTTCAGCCAGAATAAAGTGAGCAATAAAATGAAAGATGTTCATAGGAACTCCTTCACTTAATGCCCCCGAAAAGTAAGTTGGGAAAAATACATCATAAGATTCATATACAGAAAAACATGAAAGCCCGTACACAAACAGCACAGAAAACAGAAATAATAAAAATATCTTCACTCTTCCTTTTTTCATATTCCTGTATCCTTTTGCCTAGCCCCATACGATATTTTTTCTCCGCTGCTGTTTTTAACGCACATAATCTTGTTTGTTTTTTATTTTCATCTTTCTTAAAATATTTATAGACATATGTCAGGCATTTATAAAATTATCATTTCACTTGCTGCATCCGTTTACGCAACTTTAGCAACAATTTCATTTTCCTTTTTGTTATTTATCCTCCCGCTTATATCAATTTTGCTGTACGGCTGCAACAGAAATAAGACACAATCAATAACGGCTAATGAAAGCAAAAATATTGATTCACCAACAGAAACTGCCGAGGCATCTACTTTTCAATATCTGCCTCCTGTTTTTAGTTCTCAACAAAATAACGATTCAGCCACTTCCATAATTTTAACTACAGCTGATGTTGCTAGATTTGATGGCAAAACAGAGGAAAAGCCATACGTTAATTCACTGCAAATTGTTGATGCCGACCAACCATGGCCTCCCAGATGGTATACATCAAGCCCGGTATATACTGATGAGATGTTCGAGCGCGTTACAAAAAATGGCGAATACCGTTACGACATGACCGTAGATGGAAAGGTAGATGACGGGGTTTTTTCATTTTACAAAATACTTTCCAAACAAAAATTGGGAATGGGGCAATTGATAGCTCCGGACTTTGCCGGATATATATTGCTGAACCAAAAAATGGAGCCGTTTGATACTATCAAAAGTAACCAAAACAGATCAAATGTATTTTTTCATGATTTGCGGATAAATGAAAAGGGCGAGCGCTTGGTAGATCTAAAAAAGGACACTTACCTTGATTTGAGGGATTATACTGATGACCCCAAGGATACTGCCGTACATTGCAATATTGATTACATACATATCCTGGACTCAAATAACAAAATCATTTATACATGGAATCCGATATATCATATTAATCCGGATTTATTTCGATACAAAGAAACGGTTGGTAGGAAGGCTTTTGCAGCAAACCATTCCGATCTGATTGAATGGACCAGGCTCACTTCCGCCCCTTGGGATTATGATGGCAATTTCATGTATTGCATGAAATGGATTGGCATTGGTAAAGTATCACGGGAAACCGGACATGTTATCTGGCAGATAAATTATTCTGATATACCCATCGTGTCATCTAAGGATACCCTCGAGTGGTATTGCCCACATGATCTTAACCTACTGGATCACAACGCCAACACCGCCACCTATTCCCTTTATTCAAATGGCGATGAAAAAACCAAACCCGCCTGTGGAGTCATATTCCAAATGGAAAAGAAAACAAATAAATTCAAGCTGGTAAAATATATCTATCCGCAAACGAGGTATTTCGCTGACGGACAGGGAAATCTGGAATACTTCCCTAATGGCGATTATGCCATTGGTTATGGGTTCTTTGAAAAATCAGATACCGGTAAAGCAGGCCATTACCGCAATGCACTTGAGTATAAATTAAATAATGGAACTAATGGAGTCTATCAGCTTCCTCAGTGGATTTATACATACAAAGCACGCTTGCTGCGTAATTGGCCTCGTCCTCCACGTCCGGTGATTTTAAAGAAGGGAGATGTGTTGGAAGCATCAGGTGATTTTAAAGATTATACCTGGTATAAATTATCGGGCACTAACCTTACAACAGTAGATAAAGTGGGTACCGGAAAAACATTGAAGTGTGAGAAAGGAAGCATTTATTGCGTGGAAGTCAAATATGGTATAGGCTTTTCTGTTTCCAGAATTTTCAGAAATTGAGCGTTCCCATTTGTAAGTCTTATTATTTATTTATTCTGCTCCGGGTATAAAAATTTACCGAACATTATAAACCGGAAATTTGCAATAAAATGATGAGTTATAACTTATATCAACAATACTTTTTATTCAATGCACTAATTATACTCCTTTTGTTCAGAAGTCCGAAATTCAAAATGCTGTAATTAAAATTCAAATGAAAAAAAATCACACATTGCCATTTATTTTAATTCTCATTATTTTTTTGGCTGGTTGTAGAGCCGGACACAATACCCCCCCTCTGTCAGCTTCAATTTCAGGGGGAGTGAAGTATTACGATAGTTCTCAATTACAGCCAGGGGTAATACTTCTTGACATGGTGACAAAATGTGAATTGATCGATCGTCAAGGAAATTCACTCAAGAAATATCCGTTTGGTTTAGTTAAACTTCTTGATGATGGTAATATACTCGGCAGAGCTGATAGTCTTTTGGTGAAAGTTGATCCTGATTTAAATATTATATGGGAAAAGATCTTTAAATTTCAAATTCATCACGAGATCACGGTTGATGACAGCGGAAATATTTATTTGTTTACTCCCGATGTTCATAAATTCATGGGGTTGGATATTCGGTTTGATGTTATTAATATTTTTTCGCCTGAGGGAAAATTGATTTACAAATGGTGCGTTTATGATCATCTGAAAGATTTTGTTTCTGCCATTTCAAAATCAGCCTGGCTAAAACACTTGCCTGTTTCTTACGAGGAGTCGGCTAGTCTTGAAGAGTATATCAAGCAAGATCCTGAAAGGTTTATCATTCCAACCGATGCAGATTGTAATTGTAGCTTTGAGTTCTCTCATTTCAATGCACTTCAGGTACTTCCCGAAAATCCTGTTTCCTCCAAAATACCAGCATTTAAAAAAGGTAATCTGCTATTAAGTTTTCATCCATATTCTTGTTACGGCATTTTAAACACTTCATCGGGAAGGATAGAATGGGTGGGATATTTACCGGAAAGGACAAGGCTGCATTCACCCCAGCTGACACCTGATAATACTATTTTGGTTTTTCAAAATTGCACTTCTACCGACTGGACACCCCATGGAGATGAAGATTCATTGCATGCGATTTTAAATCAAAACATACCCCATCAATTGCAGAGTCATAAACCGGAATCAAGATTATGGGCTAGTGTTACAGAGTATGATCCTTTAACCAATAATAAGATTTGGGAATATACTGCAGAACCCAAAGAATCTTTATGTGCTTCTTCCAGAGGAAGTGCGCAACGTTTACCAAACGGCAATACTCTGGTTTGTGCAACGACTAGAGAAAAGGGGGGGCGGGTTTTTGAATTAACTCCCGAAAAGAAAATAGTCTGGGATTATACCTACCCGTCAAATGAGTCTCATGATAGTATTCCTGCTAATTTCTATCGGGCAAAATGGTTCAGTTTCGAATTTGCGGAAAAATTCTTACACGCACCTAAACATTGAAGCTATCTTTAATAATTTGTTCCCGACAACAAATAGGTTAACAGATATAACTGTTTGTGCGTGACTTTTTAATCAGATTTACTTCTATTCAATCAAAACATTAAAAGTGTTGGCTGTGCAGGAATATAACTAATGGAAATAGATAAGTGAACAAGATTCGAACACTATTAATCGTTTTTGCCTATATTCTATGTATTTCTTCCTGTAGAAATCACAATAACTCCGTTATTTCAGTTTCCCCTACAATGGGAATTAAAACTTATGATAGCACTAAAACGGATCGGGGATTAACTTTAATTGATAACGATACCTGGCATAGTTTCTTGGTAGATATGCATGGAAACACAAAGAAAAAATTTTCAATTGGGTTGATTGATTTACTTCCAGATGGATATATGGTGGGCAGATTGGATTCGTTTTTGGTAAAGTTTGATTCGAATAACAACATTATATGGAAGACAAAAGTTAAACTCGATATTCATCACATAATTACACACGATGAAAAAGGTAATATTTATCTTCTTTCAAGTCATTCACACCAATTTCTGGGGTTAAAAGTAAGATTTGATGTGATCAATATTTTTTCACCAAGTGGCACTCTAATTTATGAATGGTGCACCTACGATCACCTGAAAATATTTACTTCTATTATTTCGAAGTCAGCATGGTTGGCACATTTACCGGTTTCTTATGCGAAATCTCCAAATGTTGATGAATACATTAAACAAGCCCCCGAAATGTTTCTTTCTCCCACAATCAGGCATTATGATAATAACTTGAATTTTAATTTTGAGTTTAGCCGTTTTACTTCTGTTGAAGTCCTTTCTGAAAACTCCCTTGCTAAAAAAAATCCAGCATTTAAAAAAGGAAATCTATTGTTATGTTTTAATCCATATTCCAGTTACGGCATTTTAAATATTTCATCAGGAAAAATTGAATGGGTGAGATATTTACCAGAGAGAACAACACTTCATTCGCCAACATTTACCACCAGCGGCACTATTTTGGTCTTTCAAAACAGCACAGACTCCGTTGATTGGACAAGCGATGATAGATATGATTCTCTTCGTTCAGTTCTTTTTCAAAAAATTCCTCACAAAATATTGAGTAAAAAACCAGATGCGAGATTATGGACCAGCATTACCGAATATGATCCTTTGACAAATAATAAGGTATGGGAATATACCGCAATGCCGAAAGAATCAATGCAAGCACCTCAGATGGGGAATGCTCAACGTTTGACAAATGGAAATACACTTGTTTGCATCACTACCAAAGAAAATGGCGGAAGGATTTTTGAATTAACTCCTGATAAAAAAATAGTATGGGATTATTCGAGTTCTGAAATAAATCCTGAAAACGGAAAACCGATCAAGCTATATAGAGCCAAACGAATTAGTTTAGAAACAGTAGACAAAATCAAACGAGCAACTCATGTACATTCAGAACAAGGAAATAAGTAAATAGCGGTTGTGGGGTGTTGTCCCTCACGCTTTAAATATTTCTATATCAGGATAATTTTCTGGAAAAATTTCTTTCACCTTATCATCGCTTGTTTCCATCCATTTTTTCAATACGGAAGCAAACACATTTTTGAAATCAAATTGCATGGCAAGGTTGTCGGTATTATTTACTTTATCGGGAATTACGGGATTTGTTCCGATAATGCCCGAATTGATGTTTGTTCCGAAAAACATTAAAGGCTGTGCCGCACCGTGGTCTGTTCCATAAGCCGAATTGGAAACTATTCTCCGCCCAAACTCTGAAAACGTAATGCCGGTGATATCTTTTTCTCTACCCATAATATTTACATCATCCCAAAAACAGGTTACCGCCTGCGAAAGTTTAGCTAACAAATCAGCATGAAGTCCTTTAGTAGTGTTTGAAGAATCAACCTGAGCAGAGTGAGTATCAAAGCCCTTTAAATCCACTAAATAGATGGAAGTCCCCAAGCCTCCTTTAATCAATTTCGCAACTACTTTCAATTGATCCGCCAAACTGTTTACACCTGATTTTGGATACAAAGTTGAGTGCTGAAAGGAAGTAGCCAAAGCATCTTTTATCACTTTTGAATATCGCTCTGTTTGTTGAAGTATTTCGCGAATACTTTTCACTTCTGCAGCTGCGTAACCGGTAGATTCATTATCAAACGAATCAACACTGATGGGCTCAAAGGTAGTTGACGGGTCAATCACAATGCTCATATCCATCTTTGTCCCCTGAAAAAGGTAACTCCCTGTATCTCCTATTTTTATTGCGGGAGGGTCGGGATGTTGTGCGTTCGGAAACCCTTCAGGGTAATTCTTGAAACGGGTTTCTAAATAGCGAGCCATCCAACCGGTATAAAGTACTTCGGTAGATTTAGAACCTGTAAGCCAAATGTCAGACGACCTGAAGTGAGAATAATTCTGGTTTTCATATCCCACACCCTGAATAAAACCGAGCAAACCATTTTCATATAAATCTTTGATACCAGCCAGTGAAGGATGCAAACCCGTGAGTGAAGTTCCTTTAATACCCAAGATTTTGTTTTCGGGAATAAATAAATTCGGCCTGGCATCGGTTAGTTTCTTATAGTTATCTAAAGGAATTAGAGTATTTAAACCGTCATTTCCCCCAACCAGTTGTATAAGAACAAGAATACGATTTTGCTTGCGTGTGTTTGAATTACATGCAGACAGCGCATCTAAAATAAACGGGAGCAACGCTGCCAACGCGGTATTTTTGATAAACACTTTTCTTTTCATATAGCTACATCATTTGGTATTCGGGCATAGTCATGATTTTTCCGAAAAATAATTTCAACCTGTTTTCGATAACGCTTTTAGTCATTAAATCATTCGGCTTAGCTGAAAATTGATTCCACACATCTGTCCAGTAATAACCGGTTTCTTGTTCTGAAAGCAATAGTTTTTTTAGGGTTTCTAGTGAAGACTTACTAATTTGCACGGCAAACAATAATTCAACACATTCTTTAATCAACTCGTCCGGATTTTCAGGATTTTTTAGCTCCTTTACAAAGCTAAGAAAATCAAATTTTATTCTGGGGCCATTGCAGTTAGCTCCTTCCTCTGAATAAAGACTATCCGCTATTTTCATTCTGAAACCCAAAGTGTATGAGTTAATCCACCATTGGTGAAATTTGGGAGCCTGATGAAATGCTGGCCACCCTGCCACACTTGGCGGGTCGCCAATATTCATTGACAAGCCGCTTATATCATAATAAATATGCGCCCAGCAAAGGTGGGTGTCAGATAATTTTGTTGGCAACGCTAAATCAAATTGTTTGACGGCTCCGGCATAGAAGTCCACCGGATTTTTTACAATACAACCTCTGTAAGCCGCATCAAAAAAATGTTCACTGCTTAAAAGAGTTCTTAATACAGGAACCACTTCAAAATCATGTTTAATTAAAATATCGGCTAACGGTGAAATAATATTACTCTCAATGGCTTCGTCAAAATGAGCAGAGACAAACCACCGGTATAAATTTCTGCAGAAAAATTTTGCCGTTTCCTTTCTTAAAAAAATCATGTCAATCAGTTCATCTATTTCCAGAATTCCATCATTTCCGCTTTTACCCCTAATAATTTTGTTTTCAAAAAAAGATGAAAAATATTTGTCGTCTGTATCGTGTAGCGAGGGAATAAAATCAGACTTGATTGATTCTTTATCATCCTTCCATCCGCTCAAAACACTTGCTCCTGCTTTTACATCATCTTCGGTATAGTTAACACCTACCCCTTTACCAAGGGTGAAGAGTTCCATCAACTCCCTACTATAGTTTTCGTTGGGAGCCGATTTGGTATTTGAATTTCCGTTGAGATAAACCAACATGGCAATATCTGTAGTTCCTTCTATGATTAGTTTTTTAAAGTTTCCTAACGCGTAAGAACGAAGCATCGTAACATATCGGTAAGAATACCTGCTGTCTTTTACGATATCCATTTCGGTTACAAAATGATTATGCCAGAACAAAGTCATTTTTTCGCTGAGGGAAAAATCGCGATTGAGCATTTCTCCCATCCACCATGTTTTAAGTCCTATCCTTCTTGATTTATCAATCTCCTCATTTTCATACGGAGCATTTATCCACTCCGAGCCATTGGGAATTAAGGGGTCTGTAATATCCGGGTCGCTTTGTGTAGGTGCTTTCGGATTGGGAGATTGCTTTAGAAGAATATCCAGACTCTCGTGTATGTTTTTGTTTTGGAAGAAAGAAAGTTCCTTGTGTCCAACTCCGAATAAGGTACGCCTAAGCAGATGCAGCAGGTCTGATTTTTTTAAACTACCCGTGATAGGAGCTAAATTATAAGAGGGGATAATAGCCATTCGATACTTATTCTGTTGCGCGTAAATAAAAATCGGTATTCATAAGCTTAGTCTATTTGAAGCATTTTTTTCATTACATCATTTGGTATTCGGGCATCTTGAATAGTTTCAAAAAAAATGATTGCAGCCTTGTTTCAATTACACTTTTGGTCATCATGTCAGCGGAATTGATTACGTATTCGTTCCACGCATCTGTCCAATAATGATCAGCTTGCTGACCAGACAACAGTATAGATTTAAGATTTCTTGTATCGGTCTGACTAATTTCTACAGCGCAAAGTAATTTTGTACAATCTTCAATCAGCTTATCGGGGTTATCGGGATTTTGAAATTGACGGAGAAAATGCGGGAAATCAAATTTGATATAAGGTCCATTAAAAATTAAACCTTCTGACGTACTTAAGTCGCCTAAAATTTTTGTGCGTAATCCCAGACTTGCCGAATTAACCCACCATTGATGAAATTTAGGAGGTTGATAATAAGCGGCCCATCCTGCCACCGAAGGAGGATTGCCGATATCCATAGATAAATCGGCCGTATAAAAATAGAATTGCAACCAGGGGATGTGGTTTTTGTAAAGGTCAGCAGTAGTAACCACATCAAACTGCTGTATGGCTCCGATAAAAAACTCGACTGGATTTTTAACTATGCAGCCTCTGAAAACAGGGTTGAAAAAATGCTCACTGCTTAACAGGGTTCTAAGCACCGGTACTACTTCATAATTATTATTGATAAGAATTTTGGATAGCGGTTCAATAATCCGGCTTTCGATGTTTTCATCAACATGAGATGAAACAAACCAGCGATATAAATTTCTACAAACAAATTTTGCTGTTTCACTCTTTTTAAAAATCATGTCAATCAGTTCATCGGTTTCATTGCTTCCTTCGGTTGCAGTTCTTCCTTTAATTATGTGGTTATCAAAAAAGGATGAAAATTTTTTGTCATCGGAATCGTGAAGCGAAGGATGAAATTTAACTTGAAGGGTTTCTTTATCATCTTTCCATCCGCACAAGACCCGCGCTGCAGCTTTTATATCGTCTTCGGTATAGTTTACACCATGCTCTTTACCCAGCGTAAATAACTCCATCAATTCGCGGCTGTAGTTTTCGTTAGGCTCACCTTTAACATTAGTGTTACCGTTCAGGTAAACGAGCATGGCAATGTTGGTGGTTCCCTCGCGAATTAATTTTTTGAAATTACCTAAGGAATGAGACCGGAGCATAGCAATATAACGGTAGGAGTATCTGCTGTCTTTTACAATATCCATTTCGGTTACAAAATGGTTATGCCAAAATAAAGTCATTTTTTCGGTGAGCGAATAATCGCGGTTGATTACTTGCCCCGTCCACCACATTTTTAGCATCAGCCCTCTTCTGTTTTCTATCAGGTCGTTTTCATAAGGAGCGTTTATCCATGTCTGACCAGTAGGTACCAGCGGGTCAACGACATCTGAATCTTCCTGTAAAGGCGCATGTGGTTCAGGAGATTGCTTAAGAAGAATGTCAAGACTCTGAAGTATGTTTTTATTCTTGAAAAAGGAAAGTTCTTTGTTCCCAACACCGAACAAAGTTCGTCTAAGAAGATGTAATAAATCTTCTTTCTTTAATTCTCTTTTAATTGGAGTTAAACTGTAAGTGGGAATGCCGGACATTCAGATATCTTGTTTTATGAAACTAAATTTCAATCTTCAAAAGTAAAATAAATCTCAGCCCGTTTTTCAATTATCAAAATTCTTCTTTAGTATATTTATTCTTTTATTGATAGTAAAAAGTTCATGCAACATGAAAAAAATAATTCAGGCGCTCGTAATATTGGTATTACTTCTTCTATCAGCTGTCCTTATAAAAATTTGGTTGAAGACAGATGCTGCTTATGTAAATATTAAAACGCTTGATAAACCCGCCTTGTTTTTGGATACCATCAATCGCAAAGTAGAATACAAAAGAATAGGGGCGGATGGGATGAACTATTATTTCAGTATGTCTGACACTTTCCCCACCTTACCACCTAATATCCGGCAGTTCTTTAGTTCCGATGATTACACCCCTACATTTAAAGGGTTTAAACGGGGTAATTTCCCTTTCGCTAATCCTGAATACAATGGTGCGGAAAATATACCGCATATTTCCTTGTTTCAGGGAGACCCCCTTCATTTGCATGGAGTAGTTACACTTGAGAACTTATCAGTTACGGGCGATGATTCCATTATGGCGGTGATGGGTATTGTAGATGTTTGTGGCAATACAAACAATGTTTTTAAAGCTACACCATCAAATGTTGAAATTACAACAGTGCTTTATAACGATTCCCTTGGAGGAGCTAATTACTATTTCACAAAAGAGGGTATTGCATTTTATAAAAATCGCAATCCATCATATACCCTGAGCAATAACAGCGGAAAAAAGGGTCAGGTGTTGATGATGAATTCAAACGGTGATATAGTTGATTGGCAGTATGTAATTCAGAATATAGAAAAAACGGGGTTGCCAACTTTCAGTTCTTCTGCGCTTGCCAAAAAAGCACATTTGATAAGTGGTGATGCTTTTATTCTTGAAACGATAATCAGCGGAGCACCTATTAAAATTTTGGCGTTTGTTCAGTAATGGGTATTACAAAACTATAACTGATTTAATTCTATCTACTCATTAAAGCACGTACTAAATAAGGAAATAGTATATCAGCTTTATTCTTTTCTCCTTCAGAATTTAGATGGCAGTCATCCATCCAATTCGCAGAATTTTTGATAGAATCATATTCGAGCGCAACGAAAATACCTCCAAGTTGTGTACAAAGAAGTTTGGATAGGGAGATATTCAAAGTATTTAATTCATCATATTTTTTATTGGCTTTTACAAAGTCGGATTTCTTATTTAGAACAGTAGGTAACACTAATAGAACAGAACTATCGCTCAGTATTTCAGAATACAAACTTTTTGCATTTGTATAAAAAGGATAGTCTCGGTATTGCTTTTTAGCAATAACACTATCCATATTTATTTTTGACCATTTACAGAAGGTATGCTCTGATTGGTATTCAAATCCTATTGTGTTAGCCGCAAAATCATGATAAAAAAATCTGATAGATAGAAAGCTGATAAAGTAAGATTTTAATAGCCACCGACCGGGCAAAGGCAACGGTTCTAAATGAAAATTAATTCGCCTGGCATGAGTATAGTCCAATTGAAATTCAGAACCTGAGTTATATAAAAGAAAAGCATCGTTAACTCCGCTATGAACAATTACTGCATCAGGGTGATAGTGTCTGTATTTAAATAAATATTGCTGTAGTTCCTCCGCAGAATTTCCTGCTTCTATTCCTGCATTGATTACTTCTGCACCAGAATATTTTTTATTGAGAGCACTATCATTTCGAATGTATGTGTTAAGTAAATTTTCTAACTGGGAAGGAAATGTCTGGGTAGGCAGCTCTACGGTAAACCCGTACGTAGTGGAACCTCCAACACACAATACTCTGAATTTATCGGTTTTTTGAAGAGGCACACGATTACCTCTGTAGCCGTCTTCGTTATGTTGAACCACTCCATATTTTTTGTAGCCCGGGTATGGTACGTATCCTAAATAGGGTAGGGAAAGATAACGTGGAAATTGTTCAGGGGTTTTATTGCCTATAAGCATATCTCTGATTCTGAAATAATTGTTGTTTGCTAAAAAATCAAACGACTTGCTGCTAAAAAACATGCCTGCATAACCTATTATCTCAATGAAGGCAATAACCATCACAAATAAAATAATCCGAAACAGCAGTGTATTTAATTTGCTTCTCATCATACGTTATACTCAAATTACAATTAGGGATAAAATAATAATCAAATAACCGTCTTTATAAAACCGTGTAGTACTTTAATATCTTTAAATATTTTCGGGCTTTCGGTTTCTAATAATTGTATACAAACATGCTGATTTTTTAGATAGATAAAAGATATTACCTCAACCATTTGAATGTTGTAAAAACCCTGAACGGTTTATGGTTCTTGGAGCAAATGTTAGCCTAGTTTAATTGATATATGGGACAAAAATTTTATGATGTAGTTCGAAAATTTGTAGTTAAAAATGCAGACTTCAAAGCCTTCCTTGGGCTTTTTATAAGTATCTTTTTGCTTTGGCTTACTTTTCACAATAGTGGGTTAACCATAAGTAATGTACGCTTAGATAGAGAGCAGGTTTATTATTTTACAGCTTCCATTGGTGTCTTTATCGTTTCGGTTTGGGTTTCCTCTATTCGAGCAAAACTGGTTTGGCTCGATAGAACAAAAAATCTTGAAGATGTTCACACCTTAAGCAGCCTTATAGTTGGGGGTTTCTACAATTGCTTGTTACCGGGCAATTTAGGGGAAGGAATGAGAGCATGGCATTTCAGTAGAAAAAATAAGGTGCCTTTTTCTCGGTCGTTGGCAGCTATTCTTGCAGAAAAATGGTTAGATGCTCAAATGTTCGTGTTATGTGCCATTGTTTTGTATTTACTTAAGCCCTTTATTAGTCATTTTATTTTATATTCTATCTTCCTCACTGCTTCAATAGTTGTTATACTATTTATAATCTATAATTTGATTCGAAGAAGTAGAGTTGCTGAAAAAAAAATTTGGCACCTTATTTTTCGATTCCAAAAAACCGGAAGATTTTTATATAGATTGTATTCTCATACTGGCGCTCATTTACAAGGCTTGAAGGCAAACGAACAAATTGCCCGCTATTTATTATTCTGTTTTGTTATTCTGTTTTTAAATATTTCTCAGTTTTTCTTATTGCTCAAAGCAGCAGGAGTAGTAGCCCCTGTTTGCAGCTTTTACACTGCTTTTTTAGCCGCGCTGTCGATGATGATTATAGCCTTTGTTCCTTCGGCACCCAGTAATATAGGTGTGATACACTATGGGCTTTATTCTACACTTATTATTGCGAGTCGCCAATACGGCTTAATGCCTGATAGTGTAAACTTGCAAGGTTTTGCTCTTTTTGGCGTTTGCGTACACTTGTCGTATGTTGTTCCAGATGTGCTTTTGGGAGTTATATTTGTGGTTAAAGAAAGAAGAGTGGTTTTTTATAGTTAATCTGAGGGATGTTTTTTTCAATAAAATCGTACCACTAACTTCTAACGTTTGAGATAATGACAAAGATTCTTTTTTTAAATCTTCCGGCTGCTGAACAAATTACCAGAAGGTATATGTGCTCCTATCCTTCTCCTGAAAGCCTTATGCCTCCTCTCGAATTAATATCATGCGCGGCTGTAGTAAGGGAGCTAAATGATGTGGATGTAAGGTTGCTTGATTGTATTGCTGAAAAAAAAATGTTGAAGGATGCGAAAAAAGAAATCAGTGAATATAAGCCGGACTTTATTCTTTCTCTTTCGGGCTTTGAATGTATTGAACAGGATATTGATAGTGTAAAAAGCATTAAAGACTCATTTCCGGATACTTGCTATATCTGGTTTGGGCATTACGCTTCGGTATTTGCGAAAGATATACTCATTCATTCAAATGCACAGTTTGTTGTACTTGGGGAACCGGAGTCAATTTTCCATGAGTTGATAAAAATGCTTATCTCCGGAGGTGATATTTCCACAATTAGCGGAATCGCATTTTTAAAGGATGGTGATTTTATAAAGAATAGCGAAGGTGTGCGTATTAAAAACCCCAACGAATTACCTATACCTGCCTATGATTTAGTTGGAAATATAGATAACTATTACGAGCCACTACTTTCAAAGCCTTATGCTACTATACAAACTATGCGAGGGTGTCCGTATTCCTGTAGTTATTGTGTAAAAAGCTATGGTTCGCGCTTAACGCAATTATCTACTGAGAGAATCATTGAGGAAATAAAATTTCTGCAACAAACACATAACATTAAAGCAATCCGCTTTATCGATGACACCTTCACCATTAATAAATTGCGGGTAATAAATATTTGCGAACAGATTTTAGAGCAGAATATTAATATTCAATGGGTCTGCTTAAGCCGGACAGACACACTGGATGAGGAAATGATTAAGCACATGAAAAAGGCGGGTTGCAAAAGAATATATTTTGGTGTGGAAAGCGGTAGTCAGCGTTTTTTAGATATACTGGGAAAGGGGGTAAATGTTAAGGAAGCTATTCAGACATTGCTTTTGTGCAGAAAGGCGGGAATTGAAACAGCGGGATTTTTTCTATCAGGCCATCCGGAAGAAACGGCAGAAGACAATGCCCTATCCATTCAATTTGCTATAGAGGCAAAACTAAATTTTATAGCCATTAACCCCATACAAGCCTATCCGGGTACTCCGTATTATGAGCAAGTAAAAGATAACATTGATTTTTCGTTTTATCCTTATAAGAACGAATGGAAAAAGGGTTTAAAGGACCCGCAGTTTGATGTATATAAAAACCGGCTATATGCAGGGTTTTACTGGCGGTGGTCATTTGTAAAAAATAATGCTGTTTTATTATTAACCAACATGCATAAAATGGTTCCCATGACAATTGATTTTTTCCGGTATATGTTATGGGATAAGAAATTTGTAATAGGGGGTATAAAAGGCAAACAGGATATATAACATCCCTATTCTGTTCCTTGAACAAAAACGAAAAATTTAAAAACGGATTAGTACATTCGTAATTACCTGATTAATCAACGTAACATCATAAATTTTCTTCTATGTCTGATCAGCAATTTACATGGCCCAAGGGGGAGGAAATAGTGTATTTGAGACCACCAAAAGAGGAGTATTACGGTAGTTTGCCCAGCTACTATCCTAACGAATGGTTCCCCGAGCTTAACCTTTTGAAAGAAAACTGGGAAGCTATACGAGATGAAATATTAGCGTATGAAAAAGAACGGGGCGTAATAACCGGCATGGGTTCTTACTCACCGGCTGCGGTAACCGGTAACGATTGGAGTACGATTAATTTAATGAGCTACATGGTTTTGTTTCATAAGAACCGGAAAAAGTTTCCGATGCTTACCAAACTAACCGATCAAATTCCCAGTATTACTACAGTTACTATCAGCGTATTGTCTCCGCATACAGAAATTAAGCCTCACTTTGGCGATACTAACGGGGTTATCAGAGCGCATCTGGGCTTAATTGTTCCGGATCCTTACCCCACTATTGCCATGAAGGTTGGGAACGAAGTAAAAGGATGGGCTGATGGAGAGTTATTGTTCTTTACCATTGTTCAGCAACACAGTGTATGGAGCCGTTCAGATAAAAAAAGGTATGTGCTAATTGTTGATTTTGTTGCCAAGGTTTTGGAAGATAAGCAGGTAGAAATTTGTGCAAAAACCCTGGGTAGCCAGACGTATATATTTCTTTATAAAAGAATAGGGTTCTTCAAACATCTTCCGGAGTTTGTAGTTCGCTCGCTTTGTTTTGCTTTTTCAACTTTATGGCGTGTGCTTCTGCCCATTCAGCGGAAAATTAAGTTGGGGTTTCTTTAATACAAGAAAGAATCACCGTGATAATAGGCGTATTGAAGCAGCGATTGCTCAAAATCAAAACCATCTGACCTTGCAATCCTATAATACCCAGGGAAGTTCAGTAAGAAAGAGATACCCCGTTTGCGCAACTGGGTAAATAGATTTTTGAGCAGGAACCATCCGTTTGCCCTATAAAACAGAAGTATCAACAATATTTTCGAGAATCCACTAAGCCCTTCCGTAACTGTACTTGGGAAAGCAAATCCTAACGACCGGTCCATTTCTAAGAAGTTAACTTTTACGTCTTTTTGTAAGGGTATATTGTAAAGCGGAGTAAGGAAGAAGAAGGCGGCTCTGTTCAATTTGAGCTCTTTGGCTACTTTAAAACTTTCATAGGCTTGCGCATACGTTTCTTTAGGATTGCCAATGATGAAATACCCCAACGAATTAATTCCTGAATCGTTAAGCAGTTTCATTTTTTCAATCAACATTTCCTGCGACAATTCTTTGTTGAGCAGTTTATCTCTTACTTCCTGATTGCCAGATTCTATACCCACTCTTAATTGAATACAGCCGGCAGCTTTTGCCATATCCAGTTTTTCTTTAGTTAAATGGTCAAGACGTGAATAGCAGGAGAAAGGCAATTTTTCATGCATATCAAGTCTGCGATATTCGGTGCAGAAATCTTCGAGCCATTTGGCACTTATTAAAAAATTCTGGTCGTAGAACATGATGTATCTGAGACCATGTTTCTGATGTCTCTCCCATTGCCAGGCAACTTCCTGAGCTGTTCTCAGCGCACTCTTCTGCCTTACAAACGGACCGGTTCCTGAAAGCCGCTCAGCCAAAATAGGCGAAGAGCAAAACGAACATTTATACGGGCAACCCCTTACACCAATAACCGGCAGGTAGCCTGAATGAAATATGGACTTTTCGTGGTGTTCCCAAAGTGTCCAGTCATTAAAGGGAAACTCGGTTAGCTCTTTTGCGGTTGGTAATTTCCCCAAAGGATTTTCAATAAATTTATCGCCTTCCTTAAATGCCAGAAAGGGTATATTGTGGTAACCTTTCCCTGGATTATCCTCTATGGTATCCAGCAATTGCAGAATTGTATTCTCTCCCTCGCCTACCACTACAAAATCAATACAATCCTGTTTCAGGGTTTCTAAAGTATCTAACGATGCATGATGCCCGCCCAAAACTATTTTTACACCGGGTAAAACTTCCTTACAAAGCCGGGCAACATTGAGCACCAGCGGCATTTTAGGTGAGTAAGTAGAAATGCCAATTAATTGCGGCTTAAATTTGAGCAGATGTTTTTTTACATGCTCTTCCCATTGGCTCCAGACAAAAGCGAAATCAATGACCGATGCCTGATGCCTCTTTGTAGCTGAAATAGCCGTGGCTATTGCGGCTGTTCCAAGGTCGTAATAATCAGAATCTCTTACATAAATGGGGCTAATTATCGTAGCTCTCATGCTGAATACATTTCTTGAATGGTGTTATGTGCGAAGATGTTTGAAAAATAATTAAAAAATGAAATTGACTGAACTAAGCATTGGCATTTTTCGGTTTTTTATATTGCAGTATATCTGCTTTCCAGGGCAGCAGTGTATTAATCAGCCACGGTTTAGTAGCTAATAAGAAACAGAGGAATAACATTTTTGAAGAAGTAAAGCCCGCTTTGAGTGTGGCAAATTTGTAAGCCACTCCTATACTATCGGTTACGTTTTCTACCTGGTGCCATACTAAGGAAGGGAAAAACAGCACATCTCCGGGGTGTAATAAAATCTCATGGCGCTTAGCGTGCTTGAGCAACGGAAACTTAGGGTCGTTGAGATTATACGGGTCAACATCGCTGTAGAAATAATTGTATCTGCGCGGGCGAACGCCAATAAACAACCGGTGATTGGTGGGGTAGAAAACCCATTTCTTGGTTCCTTCTATCTGCACAAAAATAGTTTCGGCAAAACCATCGTGAATAGGAGTCATGGTGTTTTTACCGCCCATGAAAAAATAGTTCAAATCGTTTTGCGCGCCTTTGGGGCGAAACTTGCGCAGCCAGGTGTAATCAAAATCGTTTCGCAGCTCAGACAGCTCATCTACAATGCGCGAAAATTTTAAATATCGTTTTGAACCTTTGCGCATGTTGGCTATGTAATCGCGGAACTTAACTACATCATACGCCTGGTCGGTATCTTTAATTAAGCCGGGGTTGTTCACCAGTGTTACTTCATCATCGCCATGTTTTTCGGCAAAGTAATCGAAGGTCCATTTGCCCATGCATGACCAGTGGCTTGCAGCACCGCGAAAAACAATGGGCTGGTGCGGGTTTTTAATAGGGTCGGTATATTCTCCTTTTTGCAGTTCTATTATTTTGAATTCATCGGGTACCGGATTGTTGGTGATGTATTCGTCAATAGCTTTGTAAAGTTTTTTTTCGGTATTGCCGAAAACTTTCGGGTACCACTTATCACCTAAAATATGCTCGGCAAAAAACAGCGCATTGTATTTCCACCAGTGTGTGGTTGTCATGTTATTGGGCTTCATACTATTATTTGTTTGTGTGTTTTTGAATGCCTCTTTTCTTTGCAACGTAATATTAATAATAAACTAAAACATTTGCTTACTGCTTGTATAACCACCGGTTTTGCGGGGCAATCAAATTTAAAAGCAATGGTGGTAACCTATAACTAAGCAGCAGTTTAATATCGGGCTATTGAGTGATAACGTAAATGTTTTTTTATTTTCGTTGAGGCTACAGAAAATATAGTCTTATGAAGATTTGCCTAATCAATCCTCCGCGCTTAATGAAACCCATGAGCGCAACCATGAAGCCTTCTCCATCGCTGGGGTTGGCGTTTGTGGCTGGGGCACTGCAGCGCGAAGGGCATACTATACAGGTAATAGATTCGCTGGCGGAGGCGCCTAATCAATATATTCAGTTTAATAACGATATTGTTTTAAACGGTATTACCGAAGTGGAAATTGCCAAACTCATTCACCCCGATACTAAGGTGATTGGGATGAGTTTGATGTTTAGCGGCAACTGGCTGCATAACCGCATATTGATTGATTACTTAGGCAGCCGCTTTCCGCAAGCTACTATTATAGCCGGTGGCGAACATTTAACAGCCGCCCCTGAAATGTGTATTGAGCAAACCCGCCACCTGCATGTTTGCATAAGAGGCGAGGGCGAAGAAGCGGTGGTAGAGGTGGTAAAGGCTATTGAAACAGGCAGCCCTCTTTCAGAAATAGAAGGGATTGTTTACCGCAATGCCGATAATGTACCGGTGCGCAACAAGGCACGCACCCGCATACGCGAAGTAGAAACAGTGGCATGGCCTGCCTGGGACTTGTTTCCGCTGGATAAATACAAGAAGCACGGCATTATTTACGGGGTTGACAGAGATGTATATTCTGTGCCCTTAATGGCTACGCGGGGTTGCCCGTATGAGTGCACTTTTTGCAGCAGCCCGCAAATGTGGGGCACGCGCTATTTTATGCGCAGCCCGCAGGATGTGGTAAACGAAATGGAACATTTCAACCAGAAATTTGATATCCGCAATTTCGATTTTTATGACCTTACCGCTATTATTCAAAAAGCATGGATTGTTGAATTTGCCAAAGAAGTAATGAAACGCCAGCTGGATATTACGTGGCAGATACCTGCCGGTACCCGGTCAGAGGTAATAGACCGCGAAGTGGCGCATTACCTGTATGCTTCGGGTTGCCGAAATATTACTTACGCGCCCGAAAGCGGCTCGGTGGAGATTCTGAAACTGATCAAGAAAAAAGTTTCATTGCCAAAAATGCTTCAGTCTATTGCCTATTCAACCGAGGAGAAGATGAACATTAAAATAAATGTGATTATCGGTTTCCCCGGTGAGAAACACCACAACGTATGGCAAACACTTTGGTTTTTGGTAAAGGCAAGCTGGTATGGAGTAAACGATATGGCACCTTCGGTATTTTCGCCTTACCCCGGCAGTGCGCTTTTTGAAATGCTGCTGAAAGAAGGCAAAATAGATATGGATAACGATGCCTATTTTTATCAGATAATTTATGTGGATACGTTCTTCAATAATTTCTTTTACAACACGCACATTAATAAATATGCCCTGCGGTTTTATCTGATGAGTTACCTGGCTGTGTTTTATACTTCTAACTTTATTTTTCATCCCACGCGGTTGGTTAAAACGGTGCGCAACTTATGGACCAGCCGGTACGACTCGCGGGCAGAGATGGCGTTGGGAGAATTAATTAAACGCTCTAAAATTAAAGTTATACCCCGCAGCGAAATGCCGGCAGAATCGTTTGCCTGAACGCTTAATATCCCATGCCAACTACTACCATAGAAGAACAATTCTATTTTCTTAAGGAAGAGCCCTACACCGGTCACCACGATTTTTTTTATGAGGCAAAAGATTTTCCTGCAATAGGACAACTGGAAGCTAACTGGCAAATCATCCGCAACGAAGTAATGGGCCTGCTCACCAGCGAAGAGGAGATTGATGTGGTGAATATTAACCCGCCCTATCTTTCATCGCCCGATGCGTGGAAGAACCTTTATTTTTTAAACTTTGGCTGGCAAAAGCATAAAAACTGCGACCGGTATCCCAAAACTTTTTCGCTGCTGAAATCTATTCCCAATTTAACTTTCGCGGGCATTACGGTTTTAGAGCCCATGTCGAAAGTATTGCCGCATAATGGCGAAACAAATACTACCATCCGGTGCCACCTGGGTTTAAAAATACCGGCACCGTACCCCGTGTGCGGTGTGCGCGTGGGCACCGAAGAACGAGGTTGGGAAGAAGGCAAGGTGCTTATGTTTAGCGATGCCCACTACCACAATGTTTGGAACAACAGTGACCAGCGGAGGTTTGTGCTGGTGTTTGATATTGTGCGCCCCGAGTATGCGAGCCAAAGCCATTTGGTTTGTGCCAAGGCATTGGGTGGCTTATCGCTCAAATATTTTTACGTTAAAAACCCCGGATTAAAAAAACTGCCTATGCCGCTTATTCAGGCGGCTCACTTTTTATTCAGCTCGTTTTGGTATTTGTATCTGCCGCTGCAAAACCGGTTCCGGCTACCTTAAATGCTTTGCTCCTAAATATGGGGTTCAAAAACTTAACTGCTTAAAAAAATACTTTTATCTTCGTGCTTATGATGAAAAAATACTTTCTCTTTATTGCCGCAAGCATGTTGTTGTTTCCGGCATTTGCTCAAAAAATAGATACCAAATTATTAACCGGTATCTGGAACCTGCGTTATTTTTCAACGCCCGATTTTACTATTGATGCCGACCACCAGCTGCAAACCGTAACGCAGCGGGTTAAAGCCGTTACCTCACTGGCAAAAGAATATCTGCTGGCCGAAAAAGATTCGCTTGAACTGGTTAAAGCCACTTACATACAGTGCCGGCAAATTGATTCGAGTTCGTTTAAGTTTAATGCTGACGGAACTGCCGAAGTGCAGATTTTTTTACCTATTGATGGCGAAGGCGGCAACTTGCAAAAAGCTACTTATAAATGGATGGATAAAACCCATGTGCTGATTGATTTTGGCGATGACAAAACCCAGTTAACCGTTACCTTGCTTGATGCTAAACATTTAGAAGTTCGGGCTAATGAAGATAAAGACCCGGGCGAAAGAATTACGCTAAAGTTTACGCGGTAAATTTTCTGTTTGTATAGTTTAAAAAACCTTCGGTGCGTTTATAGCACCGGAGGTTTTTGTTTTTATACTTTCTCTACACTAAAACTGCCTATGCCTCCGCTGGGGTTGGTAATGTTTAAATATCTGGTAGCGTTGGTCCAGCCGGCTTCGCCTGCGTTGGCACCGCGCACTTCACCGGGTTGTATGGCGGTATCTTCACCCACCGGTACCGGTGTGGTGTCGGTTGCCATAAAGTGCAGGTAAAGCACTTCTGTGCCTGTGTTTTCTACCATCAGTTGCACTTCGGGCTTGGTAATATTATCGAATACATTCATGGTTTGCCCGGGGTCTATGGTGGTTTCTACCTTGGTTTGGCTTTCGTTAAAGGCGGCATTTAGTATGGCCTGGTTAAAATATACATCGCTTTTGCTTTCATCGCCCAGGTATTGCAGGGCAATGGTAAGCAGGTTGGTGGTTAACTGTTGCGCCAGCGCGGGGCGGGTGGTGTTCATATCGCTGCGCTCGTTGGTTACATTGCCTATGGCGGTTACCTGCGCATCGCGGTTGGTTTTAAAAGTGGCGCGGGCGGTGTTGTAATCGGTTACAAAGCCGGCAGTAAAATCACCGGCATGGCTGGCGAGCACCGTCTTATAACGCTCGGTAATAGTGTCGAAGGTGCCCAGGTCGGCTTGATTGTATTCAGTAATACCAAGCGGATAGAATTCTTCGTAGGTGTTTTTATCGTTGCGGTAGGTATAGGCCACCAGCTTTTCGTTATCGCTCAATTGTTTTTCGAGCGCCACGCGGCTTTCGTTCATGGCTATGGTTTTGCCTTCCTGCACCGCCAGGTTTACGGCTTCGCTGCTTAGGTCGCCATAGTAATTGTTGTAGGCGGTGGTAACAGCGGTAAGTATGGCGGTAAAAATACCACCGGGGTTGTGTGCCGTAAGGTTAAGAATATGGCTTTCGGTGAAGTCTTTCAGCCGCTCGCGGCTGATTTTAGAGCTTAAAAACAGAATGCGGAAATACTTCATTAATTCAATCATGGTTTTTGGTTTTATGGTGAATAAATAATTACATACTTTTTCGGAAATGCGCCTGACGATGTCGTTAGCCCTGTTTCCTTTTTCGGAAATGCGCCTGACGATGTCGTTAGCCCTGTTTCCTTTTTCGGAAATGCGTCTGACGATGTCGTTAGCCCTGTTTCCTTTTTCGGAAATGCGTCTGACGATGTCGTTAGCCCTGTTTCCTTTTTCGGAAATGCGCCTGACGATGTCGTTAGCCCTGTTTCCTTTTTCGGAAATGCGCCTGACGATGTCGTTAGCTCTGTTTCCTTTTTCGGAAATGCATCTCCTAACTTTAGGAGGCCTGTTTCCTTTTTCGGAAATGCGCCTCCTTAGGTCGTTAGCCCTGTTCACGATTTCGGGAATGCACCTAACGATGTCGTTAGCCCTGTTTCCTTTTTCAAAAAACGATTAGCAATGGTAGGGAGGGTAAAAACTACTTTGTCCACCTTAAAATGGATTATTGTTAAAAGCAAAAAAGTTTTATTTTTCATCAATAAAAACTACACCATGACCCTCTCAAACGCAATCCGCAGGCTGTTTGACTTATTCCGGCCGCTGCGCGAAAAGCTCTATCCCATTCAACGCGATTTTGCCCTCAAAGCAGGGCTTACCCAAAACCGTTACAGTTTAATTGAGACCTCTGCCGCCAATTGCGAGATGACAACTTATTTGAGGATATGTATACACCAGGAAGTTAAACCCTGGGTGCTGATGGAAATGGCGCTGGGCGAAATTTGGGATGAGGTGTGTGACAGGGAGTTGAATAGCTGAAAAACGGGAACTCACCTTTGTTGCCACAGGGGCTCTGGCTTTGAGGGAACCTGTTTTGCCCGAAAGTGATTTCTATTCCACTTTAACTGCCTTGCGGCCGGAAATAAAACCACCGGATGCCGATAGTTCGTAAAGGTAGGTTCCTTTGGCAAGCTCATCGGTTTTTAGTAATACAAAACTAAAGTCGCTGCTTACTTCAAACCGTTTTATAAGCCTGCCTTCTATATCAAACACGGTAATGCGCCCCAGCCGCTCGCCTTCGGGTAACCGGTATTCAAGTTTAATTTCGCTGCTGAAAGGGTTCGGATTAACCTGAAACATAGCCCCCATGCCCGATGCAATATTTCCTTCCAGGCCGCTGTAAAGCAGGTCGCCCGAACAACAGCAAGGCACCTGTAACCGGCCCGGTAAGCGGTAGAACCACGCAGTAGTATCATGCACTATATTATTCGCTAAAGCGTAGGCTCCGTACAGCCACATAACCGAAGCACTGTCAGCCGGTGCTATAAAGCCACCGGGATAACCGTTAGGAGTAAGGCCGGAGGTAACCGGTATTTGCATTTGCCGTTCAAAAAGTATGCTGCCGGTTTCGTCTATTACCCGCGTTACAATGCTGTCGCGGTATTGTAACATGCTGCTGCTTCCTCCCCATTGCGATGAGGTGTAATAATGTGTGGTTACGTATTCAATGGTAGACGTATCGCTGTCCAGCAGATTATCCGTTACATAATACACACTGCCCAGCCAGCCGCCTAAGGCGGGTATGGTAATGTTTTGGTACACGCTTAAATCGGTATTGTACAGGCCAATATTATTGCCATTAATTACCAGTAGTTTTTCACCGGCACTGTGCAGCAAAATGGCACTGGCAATATTGTTTCCTCCGCTGGGTACTGAACCAAGCGGGGTTATTTGTGCTGAACCGGTACCGGTAAATAAACACAGGAAGATAAAAATGAGCGGGCGGATTTTTTTCTCCATAGGTGAGGTATGATACTCGGGATATAAGCCTTGTTTTTGGAAGAAGGTGTATTACTGTTTTAAAAAGTATTGCGCCTTTACTGCCTGCAAACTGTGGCGGATAATATAAACACCACCGGCAAGTGCAGTTACATCTTCGGTTAACTGCAAAGCATTTACCGGTAATGTGCGGATGGTTCTTCCGGTAAGGTCGGTAATAATGATACTACCGGTGCGGATGGTTTCGGGCAATTGAATACGCAGTACCGATGAAACAGGATTAGGCAGAACAAGCATTTGACCGGTACCGGTGGTTTCGCTAATGCCGGTGGTAACTAAAGCAACCCGGTTAGAATATACACTAAACACCGAGCGGGTAGGGGTGCAGGTTGAATCTAAGAGTACGGCTATCTGATAATTAAGGGTGCCGGTTGGCGGAGTTAAATCGGAATACGAAACCACGTTGCCCGATAACACCGACAGGTCTGTCCACGCACCACCGTTTACACTGCGCTGCGCCACTACCTGCGAGTAGCTGTTGCCTGCGTAAGCATTCCAAATAAGGTTTACCTCACCGCCTATACCAACGTTTTGCGACAAGTGAACCGTTTCGTTTACTGTACTTGCTGCAGAAATATTTCCGCAGCTATCTAAAAGTGTAAGCCGGTAACGCGAACTGTTAACCATAGGATTAGCCACCGTATCTATATAAGCACTCAGCGAATCGTAAGGTATGTCTGCCACTAAAGTAAATTGATTGATGCCGGTTTCTCTTTCAAGGCGGAACAGGGTTTTTGAAAAGGCTGCGTTGTGCTTGTTCCAGATAATCTGGTTCCTGCCCGTCAGGCTGTCTACGGTTACTCCGCATATAGCGGGCGTTGCTATAGTGGTTAACTGGGTAACATTTACGGTAGCCGAAGAGGTGCATCCAATACCGGTATCCTGCACGGTAACGGTGTACGTACCGGCTGCACTTACATTAAGCTGCGATGTGGTGGCACCGGTTGACCAGGTGTAATTAGTATAACTGCCGGTGGTAAGGGTAATGCCGTGTTGGTCGCAGGTGAGCGGCACGTTGCCTTGTATTGTGGCTGCCGGTGAGCATATACCTAAGTCCAGTTTCCAAAGGGTCTTATCGCCAAAGGTATTTTTAAATACCACGTACAAAACATTGTTGCCGGCAAATAATATGGGAAAAGAAATTTGTGGTGCAGTGTAAGTAGTGTGCTTAATAGTATCGGAGCCGGTAGTGGTTGACCAGATATTCTGGCTGCTGTTGCTATTTCTGGCAATAAAATACACCCTGCCCGCAAGCACCTTGAAAGAAGTATAAGGCGAAGTATAAGCATTCATAAACTGATGAGTGCCACCGGTGGTACCATCGCTTACCCAACATGAGCCCGGACTGAAATACGCTTTGCCGTTAAACTCTATAAACCCAGTGGCGCTTGAGCCGGTGGTACCGGCTACTACATCGTACAACAGTTGGGTGCCGCCTGAGGTACCGTCAGTAATCCACGGCTCTGTACCGTGTATAGAATCGTTGGCATAAAAAAGAACTTTATTGCCGTTGAACCTACTGAAGCCCGAAGGAGTAGCGTTTCCGTTTCCATAAACATTAATATCCTTCAGCAGTACCGTACCCGGACCTGTGCCATCGGTAATGTAAGGCTCTGAGCCATTGGCAGCGGTGGCTGTAAAAACAATTTTATTGCCCAGTTTTATAAACCCTTTAGGCGAACTGCCGTTAGTTCCTGAGTTAATATCTTTTAGCGTAACTGTTCCGCCAACGGTACCATCGCTTACACAAAGCTCGTCACCGGTGCCGCCTAAATTGGCATCAAAATAAACCAGGTTGCTATCGGCAAAAATTACCGAATTGCTGCTGGTGGCTACTTTAAGCATGGTGGTTCCTGCCGATGTGCCATCGCTGGTCCAAATACCATAATGGCTGGCACCCGCACTATCTTTGGCAAAAAAATATAGGGCATTGGCGCTTGCCGTTATTTCGTAGGTCGTAGTGCTTCCATTGGTGCCGGGGTAAATATCTTTTACCATAGCCGTGCCACCGGAAGTGCCATCGCTTTTCCATAGTTCGAAACCGTGCGCACTGTCGTTTGCAAAAAAGTAAAGGTGGTTATTAAACACAGTAAGATTCGACTCATTTGAACCGGTGCCGTTAAAACTGCTGCCGTTACCGGAATATATTTGACTTACCATCACCGTACCTGCCAGCGAGCCATCGGTTTTAAACAGCTCGTAGCCGATATTATTGTTATAACCAATAAAATAGGTAAGGCCACCCATGTTTACAAAACTGTGTGGGTCTTCATAAGAACCCGTGGTGTTAACGGGCAACTGTACAAGTTGAGCCTTTGCGGGGTTGATTAAAAAAACGAGTAAAACGGAGAAGAAGAGGAAATTTTTTTTCATAGGTCAGAGTTTTAGAGAGAATAAAATAATTACTAAGCCTGCAACTTGTAGTAAATATAGTATCAAAATTTATTGGAGGTACTTTAGGGGAGTTTTTTTTGGGGGAAGACTTTGCGGGGGAGAGAGGCCGGTAAATTCAATCAACCGTCTGTTTTGCCCTTAAAGGGTGGGCTAACTCATATTTAAAAACAGACACCGCGCCTACGGTTTGTGGACTAAATGCATTAGCGTGGCAAAAATTTTCTCTAAAATTGTTTACACAAACCAAAAAACCCAAGCTTATGATTTTAAACTTTTACCCTGCAAAGAACATTAGGACTTCACCAATTTTGCGCGCACTTTTAGTCGCGCTGTTCTTTTTCTGTTTTCAGGCCGGCTATAGCCAGGCAGATTCTGCCGCCATAAAGCGTGCGCAGTGTTTTGCCAAAAACTTCGGCCCCGCCAAAGTAGATTTTATAACCACCTTTAAAGAGAAATACACCAATGCCAATGCCTTCTTTTGGAGCAAAAGTTTAAAAGCCGGTTTCGGTACGGTTTACAAAGGCGATACCACCGGTGTGGTGCATTATGGCGGGGCCTGGTTCCGCCCGCTTTCGTTTACTAAATACAAAGGCGATTTAATTATAGGAGCTAACTACCACATGCCCACCCCCGCAGCCGCCTTTTGGGATGTGCAGATAGAACACCGCCATGCCTTTGGTTTAACTTACGGAGGAGGTGCGTATCAGTTAGGCATCACTAAAAAAAGCATTAACTATTGGGGTAAAATAGGGTTCCGCAAAACCATTAAGAAATGGTCGTTTATTGTAAGCGCACAGGTAACCCCGCTAACCAACGGCAGCATCAATACCCTCGACCTTATTCGCCCCGGAGGTTATGCCGCTATTTACCACCCTACCTTTATGGTAACGGGGGGTTATGCCTTTACCCAGTTCCGCACCGGTCTGGCTATTATGTCGCCAAAAGAAGGAGCTAAATACCGACCGGTGTTCGATGCGCTTTATATTGATAATAATACAGGCAGGTTTACGGGTGCGCGGTACCTTTGGGTAAACGCCACGCTCGGTTTCGATGGAGGCTTTTTGAGCCATGCCGCCCGCCTGGGCCGCAACATGGGGCCTACCGGTTTAGAGTACGGCAACCCGCTGGGCTTTTTAGCAAACCCGGCAATGGTTATTAACTGGAACCGGAAACTGAACACCTGGGAAATGGGGCACATGGTTAATTTCCGCCTCGAAAATTTTGTGCTGCCCAACAAAAATTACAACGGCTACGCACAGTTAGTAGTTAACCCGGTTGAATTTTTAAAAACCAAACACCCGCTGCTGGACCCTATCTTTATAGGGGTTGAATTTATTTACACGTATGCTGAAGCGTCTAAAACCCTGACCAAACAAGGCGGCTTTTTGCTCGGCTACTTTTACAATGTAAAACAGTTTAGCGCCACAGCCGGTGTGGAGTATGTGGTTAAAACCAAGCAACCGGTAATAACCATAGGCATGATTTACCGGCCTTAAAAATTATTTATTTTCCATTCATCAAATCAACCCTTTCCTGATTATGAAAAAATATACCCTTTGCCTTGTTGCCCTGTTGCTATTAGCGGCCGGTAACACCTTTGCGCAGCAGCCTGCCGGTAACCAGCCTACCAAACTATACTGGTTTATACCCGATGGCGTGCGTGCCGAGCCCGATTTGTTTAAAATGTACGAATGGGCAAAAAAGGGTTACCTGCCTAACCTTAAATATATGATGGACCACGGTACCCACGGCTACTCGGTACCGGTATTTCCTACCCATACACCGGTAAACTTTGCTGCCTTGCTAACCGGTTGCACCCCTAGAGTAAACGGAGTGGCAGACGGACCCATGCATACCGAAGGCTTCCCGCTTTCTAAAGTATCGGTAGGCGGCTTTCGCTCCAGTGCGCGCAAAGTGCCCGCTATCTGGAGCATGATGGAAAAAGCAGGAAAGAAAACCGTAGTGCTTTCGGTGCCCGGCTCTACCCCGCCCGAAATAACCAAGGGTATGGTAATGCGCGGACGCTGGGGCGGCTGGGGAGCAGAAACCTACTCGCTTATTTTCGAAAAACAAACCGATAACGAACGGCAGTTTAAGCAGGGTCGTAGTGTGCGCCTGTTCTTTAACGGGCCTAAGCTGGCGCAGTATATAGGCATTACCGAACCTAAAGACTGGAGCGTAGATGTAAAAACCTACAGCCCCGCTACCGAAATTTTGATGAATGCTTACGGGCTTACGCTTTACGGCTATATCTATGATAACACTGATGACCAAAAAGTAAACTACAACCACATTCTTTTTTCGTTCGATAAAAAAACAGTGATTGCCGACCTTAAGCAAGGCGAATGGGGTAACTGGACGCCCTGCAACGTATCGTTCGACAATCACCCGCTGGAATCGAACCTGATGCCAACGGTAATTAAGTTAGATAACGATGGGTACTTCCGTATACGTATACTTTATAATAACCTCAACTCTTCGCTTACCATGCCCGAAGAAGCCGCCAAAGAATTTACCGAAGGCGTGGGTCCCCTGGTAGATTATCCGGATAATTATCCGCCTCAGCTTATTTTCTTTAACGAAGACAAGGGTGTGTTTCAGCACGAAATGAAAATGTCGTTCGACTGGCACAAAAAAGCCATCGGGTTTATGATGAAGAAATACCACCCCGATGTAGTGATACACGATATTTATTCTCCCAACCAAATGCTTACCAGCCGCTGGTGGCTTGGCTATGTAGACCCTGCCAGCACCCGATACGACTCGGTAAACAACAAAGAGCGCGACAAACTATGGGGCGAAGTAAAAGGCATGTACCTGCAAATAGATAGTATGCTCGGGCAAATACTTGCCAATGTAGATAGCAACACCCTGGTTGTATTCAGTTCAGACCACGGTGCCTGTCCGCTCAATACCTCTATTATGGTCAATAACCTTTTAGCCAAAAACGGCTATCTCAAATTTAACCTCAACATTATTTCCGGTGAGCCGGTTATTGATTATGCGCAATCAAAGGCCATTTATTTAAAGATGGATGGCATCTATCTGAACCCTGCCGGCTTAGACAGCAACTGGCACCGCGCCTCGGGTCCGGAATACGAAAAACTGCGCGATGATATTGCCAAACTGCTGCGCGAACTTAAAACCGACAAAGGAGAGTACCCAATTACCTCGGTTACCAAATGGGAAGATGCCGAACAATTCTTGGACCTGCCCAAAGACCGCGTAGGCGACCTGATAATTTCCAACAAACCCGGTTTTGGTTTTTATGAAGAGTTTACTCCGCAAATGGAAATTTTCACCACCCCGCTAATAACCGGTTATAAGCAAGCTATATTAGGCGATACCGTAAAGGGTATGTGGACTCCTTTTGTAATAATGGGTAAGGGGGTAAAAAAAGGCGTTACCCTCCGTGCAAACATCAAACATATAGACCAGTTGCCAACCATTCTTAAACTAATGGGTATGGAAATACCTGCTTATGTAGAAGGCAAGCCGATTGAGAAAGTATTTCAATGAGAAACCTGTTTTTTGTATTAGCTATTTGCCTTTTTACATCGCCTCTTTATTCGCAGATAGGGGTAGTAAATTGTTATGAGCCACATCCGCCAATGGCAGATTTGCCTCGTTTTGTATATGTTTCTTTTCGGGCCGCAAATGAGATTGCTCCTCAGCATATTGATGTTGCTCAGGTACTTCCGGGTAATCCTGACATAGATAGCTTTAAAGTTGCCGATTCAATTTGGCTTACCACCAATGTATCTTCGCCTGGCGGTGTCCGCTATTACGACAGTATTAAATCATACAACGGAGTTACGCTCGTTGACGGCATAACCAGAAGCGTATTGGTAGATATGCAGGGGAAGGTGCTGGCAAAGTTCCCGTTTGGTCTCACACATGTATTGCCTGACGGCAACATGATTGGTGCAGCATACGGTGATATGATAAAGTTTGACCCTAATTTGGATTTGCTGATGCACATCTTTGTTGCACCACATCACGAAATTACAACCGATGAAAACGGAGCAATTTACCTGCTCTCCCGCGAGTATCACACTTTTATGGGTTTGAATATGTACTTTGATATGCTGAAAATATATTCTCCGGATGGTGACTTAATTTATGAATGGCATGTTTTCGACCATCTGAAAGAAATTGTTTCAATTATTTCAAAGTCGGCTACGCTAAGTAATCTGCATAACCCTTACGACCCGAAAAAAGGCGTTGCCGAATATATTGCACAAGACCCTGCCCGTTTTTTCTGGCATCTCAATCCGGTTAATCCGGATACTGCTTTTGAGTTTACACATTTAAATTCTATTCAGGTGCTTCCCGAAAATGCGGTTTCAAAAAAAATACCGGCATTTAAAAAAGGCAACCTGCTGCTCAGTTTAAATCCGTATTCCTGTTACGGAATTTTAGATACAGCCACTGGGAAAATTGAATGGGCCGGTTATCTTCCGGAAAGAACCACCCTGCACACACCTCTGTTAACTCCTGCAGGAACCATTCTTGTTTTTCAAAACAGTACAGACAGTACCAGCTTATGGACCGATAAGAAACATGATGATTGCCTGCCATATCTATACAAAAGAATACCTCCTAAAAATCCGGCTCCTGCACCCGAGTCGAGAAATTGGGTAAGTATTAATGAGTATGACCCGGTTACCGGTGCTATGGTGTGGGAGTATACGGCTACCCCAAAAGAATCGCTCAAGGCGCCCGGCTTAGGAAATGCCCAACGCCTGCCCAACGGAAATACGCTTGTATGTGTTGCCACAGTTGATAAAGGAGGATTGGTTTTTGAGGTTACGCCTGATAAAAAAACTGTGTGGAGCTATGCTTCTTTGGAAAACAACCCCGAAAAAGGTACGCCCCTTGCTTTTTACCGGGCAAAGCGAATTAGTTTTGAACTGGCCCAAGAAATACTATCCTCCACAGAGTTGCCCCCAATTGTTGTTGATTCTGGTTTATTGAATGATAACAACAGGTTCAGTAATTACGGTAGCACAAAAGCCGAAAATGGTATTACCCTTCTTGACGAAGCCACCCGAACCACAGTAATAGACATGAATGGGAAAGCACTGGCAAGACTCCCTTTGGGTTTTACAACCGTAATGAAAGATGGTACCCTGTTGGGCGAAATAGGCCCTGACTTAATAAAACTGGATGCTGATATGAATATTCAATGGAAAGTGAACGCTGGTGCCCACCACGAAATTACAACAGATGACAGCGGTTCCATTTATCTTCTCACCCACGATTTGCACAAATTTATGGGCTTAAATATTCAGTTTGATGTAATAAGAAAATATTCCGCTGAGGGTATTCTTATCTACGAATGGTGCGTTTATGACCACTTGGAAGAATTCATTTCTGTAATTTCAAAATCTGCTTACTTAAGTAACCTACTTAATCCATACAATCCCGCTAAAGGGGCGGAAGAATATATTGCTCAAGACCCTAAACGATTCCTTACACATATTTTCGGTGATACTTCCTGTAGCTTTGAATTTACCCACTTCAACTCTATTCAGGTACTCTCTCAAAACAATGTCTCTGGAAAAATACCGGCATTTAGAAAGGGGAATCTTCTGCTTAGCTTTAATCCTTACTCCTGCTATGGAGTTCTGGATACCGGCAGCAAAAAAATTGAATGGGTTGGCTACCTTCCCGAAAGAACCTCATTGCATACCCCTTTGCTTACCGCTGCCGGAAGTATCCTTGTATTTCAGAACAGCACACCTGGTAGTGTATGGCGCTCGGCAGAAGAAAAAATCTGTCTGCAATATCTGCAACAGCTAATTCCTCCGAAAAATCCAAGCCCTGACCCGCCAGACAGAAAATGGGTAAGTATTACCGAATACGACCCCGTAACCAATAATAAAATTTGGGAATATACGGCCAATCCTAAAGAGTCAATACAGGCAAATGGTTTGGGAAGTGCACAACGTTTGACTAATGGCAATACACTTATATGTGTAGCTACAGGTGAAAAATCAAAAGGGGGTAGAATTTTTGAAGTAACCCCTGAAAAGGCCATTGTTTGGGAATACATTTCTCCTGAAAAAAAGGGCGAAATGAACCTCCCTATTTCTTTTTATCGCGCAAAGCGGATAAGTTTAGATATTGCAAAAAAAATACTGCCGGCAATGAAATAATGATTTTTGAAATTTATGTAACCCGTTTTAATTTATGAGACTTCTTACTGTGGTATTCTTTCTTTCCGGGCTTATCGCCACCGCACAAAATAATAACGGGCTGCCATTTGCCATCAACTACACTTTACCTTTAAAAATTACCGGTACCGGGCATACCGAAAAGTATGACCTTACCGAATATACAGCCGCAGAAGATGTGTTGCAGGTAAAGCACTATTTTAATATGACCAGAGAGAAGGCAAAGAAACTGGTAGACGACCGGAAGTTTTTTCTTGGCGCTATGTTTAAAGACCAGCCATCACCATATCCGGGGGTACTTTCAAGCACCATTGGATGTCCTGAAGCATTAGTTCCAAAACCGGTTGAAGACACTGCTAACGTAAGCCTTACCTATCAACTGTTAGCCACGCGCAATCTAATTTATGGTAATTGCGACCCAAGCGACAACTATTATTACTGTTTTTATCAGGTATTTTACTGTGCCGAAAAAAAGGAATTGTTTGAAGTGAAAATTTTTACCCCTATCAGCAAGCCTTCGTTCGATAATAAAAAATTCGATTTCAATATTGCCTGTAAGAATTAAAAAAAACTCCCGAGGTTAATTTTTTTTGGAATAAAGGTAATTGCCGGAGTTTGGTCATTTGCACACATTTTCGGTTTTCATAATTTCATGCTTTCAAAAAAAGTGGTAATAAATTTTTATGAGCCAAGCCCAAACCGCCTTTCCGCAGCGCGAACCACTGGTGGCTATGAAACGCCAGGAAAGATACCGCGGCTCACTTCCCAAATTTTTTACGCCCGAATGGTTTCCGGAGCTTAAACCGTTAACCGATAACTGGCAAGCCATCAGAGATGAAATTCTGCAGTATGAAAAACAGCACGGAGCCATTAAGGGGCTCGACAGTAACCCCTATGTAGCCCCGCAAATTGAAGGCGTAGACTGGAGCAATATTTTCCTGCTCAATTTCTCTATTAAGTTTCATAAGAACCGGAAAAAATTTCCCGTAACCACATCGATAATTGACCAAATACCCGATTGTTCGTTTGTAGTTATTAGTGTGCTTTCGCCACACACCACTATTTTGCCACATTATGGCGATACCAACGGCATTGTACGCGCGCACCTTGGCTTAGTAATACCAGGTACATTACCCGAATGCGGAGTACGTGTGGGCGATGAGGAGCAGGGCTGGAAAGAAGGCGACCTAACCCTGTTTACCGAAGCCTATTTACACGGTGCATGGAACAAAACCGACAATAAACGGTATGTTTTGGTGGTAGATTTTGTTCCTGCGTTTATGGAGCAATCAAAAATGACGGTTTGCACCAAACTGCTGGGCGCGCAATCGTATAATTATTTAGAAAAACGTTTCCATGTGCTCGAACACCTGCCCGATTGGGCGGCTAATGCCCTGTGCTTTTGTATAGCTTTGGGCTGGCGGGTGTATTTGCCCGTTCAGCAGCGCGTAAAATTTTTGTAATGGATAGTAAAAACAATTTTTCTCACCGCTTGGCAGCGCACCCGTTTATGCGCATTTTTTATAAAGAGCGGGTGGCAGAATTTGCTATATCGTTGCTGTCGTTTGCCATAGCCCTGGCCTGCTTTACACTGGTGGCAGATGATTATGGTGCCTTCTCCTATTTCAATCTTCCCTCGGGGCAGTTCAGCAACTATCCGCATATCGATTATTACTATAACGGGCTGCTGGGGCTTGGCAATGTTTACCAGTATCTTTACATCCGCCTGCCTAAGTATAACTGGATAGGCGTATCGTTTATGGGCTTTGCCTTTTTATCGCTGTATCTGTTTTTGCGAAGCATTAAAAACAGTATGCTGGCCAGGCATCAGCACCGGGGGGTAATAACTGCCGTTCAGTTATTGTTCGCGCTGTTTTTTGCAGAAAACATTATCTCCATTTCGCACACCCGCTTTTCGCTTCTTTTTTGCGGGCTTGGTTTATTTAATCTGTTATTTACAAACACCATTAGCCGCAAGGGCATAGTGGTAAATACAGCCCTTTTTATGTTGGGGTTATTAATACGCCCGGAAAGCGGCCCCGGTATGATTTTGCTGGTAGGCACCGGGTTTCTTATCTATAATTTTAAGCTAAAACAACTGCTTACGCGCATGTTGTTTCCCGCGCTGGTTACCACCGCGCTTTTTACCGCCTTCGCCATTGACTGGGCAAATACCGATATGTATGTAAAAAAAGTGGAGCCCGAAATTGAATACAAAATAATGGATAGAAGAGTGGTGCCTCTTGCCCAAATGAAAACCGCAGTAGATTCAGTTAAATACGAGGCTGCCATGATGGGCCTGCAGTTCGATATTAATACCATGACCCCTGAGTATATCCGAAGTTTGTTATTGCCTGGTATTAACCTAAGCCCTGACCATGGCGCCAAAGTGTTTTGGCATACCTTGTTGTTTTATAAGCATTATGTTTTTTTGCTGTGTTTTGTTTTAACCCTGCTGGTGTTTTGTTGTTTTAAGACGGGCACGGGTGGCACTGTTTTTAAAATAATACTGTTTCAGCTGGCCGTATTCGTAATTATATATCTGGTAGATTTTAATGGCCGCCTGGTGGGTGAGCGGCACTTTCTAAGCCTTCAGTTAATGGCTCTTTTAATTACCACCGTTTACTTTTTTACCGCCATTAATTTAGCGGCTGTATGGCAGGGGCACAAACTGCTATTAGCCGCAGGCGTTTTGTTTCTGCTTGTGGCAACCGGCCAAACCATTGTAAACTATAAAGCCAATAACGATAAACTGGCTGCCGATACCAAGTGCTACGAAAGCGCCATAGCGCAAATAGAAAACACGTACGCTAACCGGCTTATAGTTTGCACGCTCAGCAACATCTATCTTTTAAACCAAAGCTTTTCAATTTTCAATAAAACGTATAGCCGCAACACCTATATCATGTTCGATGTGTTTACGTATTCGCTTAGCCCAGATTACCTAAACTACCTTGGCAAAGAATGTAATTGCGACCCTACCCGGCCAACGGATTTTTTTCAATGGCTGGCCGATAAAAAGGCATTATACATGGGCGATGCCGATAGATATGACCTTACCCACCGGTATATGAATATTGTGCACCATCAGCAAATTGAGTTTACCAAACCGGCAGACTTTCCGGTAAGCCCCTGCCTTAATACCACCGAAATGAATTTGTTTGAATTGCGCGATGTGCTGGTTAAGAACGATACTTCCGCTCTTGCTAAATGAAGGTAAGCTGACTCTCTGTCATTTCCGTAAAATTTTTTTGAACCGTTGCCGCCTATGCAGCTCCTGCATTTTCTGCAAAATCAATGGGAGCCATTTTGTGGGTGTCTGTATATTGCTTTGCTACTGGTTCATTAAAAGGTATGTTCTCTATCACCCTGCTGCCGGTAACTTTTCGTATACCCAGTTTGCGCAGCATAAATTTTTTAAGGTGAAACAAATTGTGCCTGGCATATGATGTAAACTCGGGGTTACGCATCAATAAACCGGTGGCCAAATCGCTGAGCATAGATAACGGACGAATTAAAAAAGAAGGAATTTTTTGAATATGCTGCGGACGAAGATGAGTGCGCAGATATTTTGGCAGCACCGGCATAATGCGGAAAATAACTTCATAGGCTTTATAAAGATTCATCAGCTTCTCGTCTTTTATATTTTCCGTATTGCGGAAAAAGAAAAAGTCTTCGCCTTCATTTATTTTTTGCGCCTGCTCCTCGGTAATTCTTCCTTTTGTAACGGCTTCAGTCATCATTTCGGTGCCTGGCAAAAAGCAGGTCCAAAAAGTGTTAATACGTTTAGTGCCGCCATGGGCATACAGAGTGCGTGCATTTTCCTGCGCTATCACCGGTTCATCGGGCAAGCCAAACATATGATCTACCTTCACCCGCATCTTATACTTGTTCATGGCGTCAATAGCTGCACTTACATCTTCGCTACGTTCATAGCGCATGAGCGAACCTTTCTTAAATCCCTCATCCATTGATTGTACGCCCATCTGCACCCACACACAACCGGCATTGCTCAGCCATTTGGCAATATCTTCATCCATATAACGCGGGTGCGTAAGAATTTGAAACGGCTTATTAATTTCTTTTTTATAAAGGTATAAAAAATCCTGCAGCCATTTTTTGCTGGTAGTAAACACATCATCCTGAAAATCCACCACCTCTAACTTATATCGTTTTTGAGCAATTTTTAATTCCGCCATCATGTGCTCGGGGCTGCGCAACCGAACATACTTGCCCGATTTTTCTTCCGGCAACTTGGCAAAAAAATTATTGAAACAGAACGAACACCGGTAAGGGCATCCGCGCGAAGCCATGGTTAAATACAGGTCGCCTAAGCGCACATGGTCTTCCCAAAGTGGTTTATCGGCAAACGGCAGCGAATCAAGGTCCTGAATAAACCCGCTTTGTATGCCACTGATAATACGGCCGTCTTTTGCTTTAAATTTAGTGTTCACAATAGGCGTAGTATCATCCGGGTTTTGCACCGACTGAATAATTTTAGGAAACGCCACATCGCCTTCGCCTACCACCACATAATCTATAACCGGGCGTTTTAAAAGCAAATGCGGTACAGCCGAAGCGTGCACCCCGCCAAAAACCGTTTTAATACCGGGGTTTAGTTCTTTGGCTTTAGTAGCAATACCCAATGCCCATTGGTAAGTAGAAGTAAGGGGCGAAAACGCCAATATATCGGGTTGTTGCTCTTTAATGGCATTCATTACCTCATGAGTATCGTCAAAATAAGGCGAAAGCCAGGGCATTTCAAGATTAAAGCGGTCGTGAAAAAGAGAAGCAGAAAATGCCAAACCCACTTCGTGGCCGTTCCTTTTGGCAATAGCCGAAAGCATACTAATGCCCAATTGTTCTGTACCCAATGCTGCAAAGGTTACCTTAGCCATTTTTACGAAATAAATTTAACACGACAAAAAAATCCAAATTATTGGTGAATCTAACAAGTTGCCCTGACAATACTGCTCATTATTATTTACTCCCTGCAAAACCTAAACTCCAGCGAAACCCGCGTGGTATTATCTTTCCTGTTTACTCCGTTGCCGTGTATCAGATAGGGCGAAAATACCAACCCTTCTCCGTAATTTAAAAGCGGGGTTTCAATGGTAAACTCATTTACCGCACCAATAGCTGCTGATACGTGATATTTTTTCCCTTCAATTTCTACACCTGCCTTTGTTTTTAAAATCTGATCATCGCGCCATTGATGGCTTTTGGGTATAATCTGCAAACTGTTTCCGTCTTCAAAGCCGCAAAGGGGCAACCACACATTTACAGTGTCTCTCCAATAAGGAATCCAAGCATCGCGGTGAAAAGGATTGTGGTCATTTTTCATTGGTCTTATAATTCTGAATCCAATGTATTCGCCTTCTTTGTCACGGTGGTTAATGGTTTTTACCTTTAGTTTCAACCCAAGTAAATCTTCTACATCCTTTTTAATTTCAAAAAACACATCTCCTATTTCTTTATACTCCAATGCCCAGGTTGAAATTTTATAATGATTTTCCTCACTCTCCAGAAAATTATGATACTGGCTAAGTTCAAAATCGGGAGAAATTTTCTGGTAAGCCGAAAGTTGCTGAATAATAATTTGCTCAATACATTTTTTTAGTGAAGCGAAGGTTGACTTGCTCAACACCGGAAACTTTCCAAAGCCATTTTTATTTAATTCGGCATTGTTACAAAGTAAGTTGTTCAGTGCGGTTAGCGGCAATTGGTTTTTGCCAAACTCCAAATCACAGCTCTTTGAAATTTTTTCACACTCACTATTAAAGTAGCTTATTTTTATCACTAACAAACGATTTCAATGCTCCGTTAAAATTATATGCGAGTATGCGCTTTTAAATGACTAATGTAAAAAACATCGGTGGTTTTTGTTGTTTCCGGAACCACAATAATTCTTGTTTTAAAGCAAGCGGTATTGAATTTTATCTGTTTCATTCACATCAAACTCCTTTGAACTAAAGCTAACCATCACCGCAAACTCCGAAATGCTTTTTATGGCATGTGCAATTTTTTCTCCTATCGCCACCCTGAAAAATTCATTGTCATCGGCCGTAAAAATCCGTTGCATTTTCTCTCCGGAGGCTACATCTGCAAAATGCATTTCAACACTTCCCGAAATCAAACAAAACATTTCGCTGGAGTGATTATGATAATGATTTCCGCGAACGATATTCTTTCCGTTAAAGGTGAGTAAGTATATCTGCCCGAACGAAACCCCGCTTTTTTGTAACAACCGGTCGGTTACGAATTGTATTAAATCGCCTCGTTTATCATGAAAAGCAGGACATTTTTCTATTGTAATATTCACCTCAGCTTATTTCCTGCAATATAAAGAAATAGTTCTTTGAATGTATTGAGTGCCATCCTCAAATTGCCACCGGAACCAAATCCGAATTCGCGCTCCTGATGTAAAACTTCCATTTCGGTAATCCGGAAACCGGCCATAGAGGAGCGTATAAAAAATTCTGCGTGCACAAACGCACTTTCTCCTTCCAATTGAAATGTTTCAAAAATTTTTGAACGGTAAAAGACAATGCTGTTTACATCATTTACCTTATATCCCGATAGCAGGGAAACCATCAGGTTGTAAAACAAGGAATATAATTTACGGTTAGCCGTGTCTTTCCGTTCTTTGCGAAATCCGAGAATGTAATCGTAGTTGTCTTTAATTTCTACAAAATTTAAAAGATTGGAAACCGGAAACTGATTATCGCCAGGCAGGAAAAGAACCCATTCTGTTTTGGGCAGCATGAATACTTTTTTAAGAGTTTCGCCAAATCCCATATTTTTTTCATGACTCACCACCTGAATATTGCCATATTTTTGTGCCAGTTGATTTGCCATATCCAGCGTGTTATCGTCGCTGCCATCATTTATAATAAGAATTTGAAATGGAATAGCCAACTGCTGACACAAATATTCAGATTCCTCCACCAGTTTAACGAGCGATTGGCTATCGTTATAAGCAGGAATGCTGATGGTAAGAGAATGAATCGTCCGTTTATCTTCCATTTTAAAATGCTTCGGCAATCAGAAGATTTTGTTTAAAATTTTTTGAATGATTTTTAAAGGAGAAGGTTTCTCAAAAACCACAGTATCATTGGATTCGGCAAATCTTCCTCTTTTAATTTTTTCTTTGCGAAGATGCTGGTGAATTGTAGTAGCATCTGTAGCCTTTATGGCATAGTTAAATTCATCAACAGCATTGCCAAAGAGCGGTCGTTCGGGAGCATTGTAGTAACGTTGAAAAAAATCATCAGGCATCTCAAATTTTTCAATTTTATCTGTGTTGTCGCCCGGGTTTTTATAATAAAACAGCAACTTTGCTTCTTTTGGTGCAATGCCATAAGCAACTACTAACCTCTCCTTGTTTGTTGTGTTAGGAGACGAACCATGTATTACAGCGTGGTTTAGTATGAACGCCTGGCCGACTTTCATAGAAATGCTATCCATATTATTCCAGAGTAAATCTATACTATCTTTATAAGTAATCGGTATGTTATTGCTTCTGTAATGATCAAAAAACAGATGACTGCCTGGTATTACACGTATAGTCCCGTTTTCCTCATTTGTATCTACTAAAGGAACCCAAATAGTGCAGGAATAAAATTTTGATTCATCAACTACTGTCCAATCCTGATGAACACCTTTTCTGCCCTCTTCGCCTGGAGATTTGCACAAAAAGGTGCTCCCTAATTTTTTAAAGTTTTCAAAATTTTTATCTAATACAGGTTGAAATATTTTTTCGGTGTACGCAAAAATTTCTTCCTTAAATTGTTCATCGGGGTTGTAAGCGGCTGAATAAAAACCTTTTGGCAAATCGGGATGTAAATCATGGAATTTTTTGGAAATCTTATCCGCTTGCTCGCGGGTAATAAAATCCATCACCACATAACCATCGCGGTCAAATTGAGTTTGCAGGGCTGTGTCTTTAAAAATACTGGGTTTCAAGGTTGAATAAATTTGACCGGTAAGATGTAAAATTACGGGTTAAATATAATCGGCTAAATCAGATTCGGCACTGATAAAAAACAGTAATCCGAAAAATAATAAAACAATAAAAAAAGCAAAAGAAGGCAGAAAGAACAGGCTGGGAAGTGAATCGCCTAAAATGGCCCACCTGCAACCTTGTATAACTCCGGCAATTGGATTGAGATAGATGAAGAAGGAGTAATTTGCCGGAATTAAACTGGTTGGATAAAATACCGGTGTAAGCCAAACCAGAAAACCAACCAGGGTGGGTGTAATCTGATGAAGATCACGAAAGCGAATGGTGAGCGCATTTAACCAGATAGCTATGGCCAGCCCGACAATTAAATTGGCAAAAATGAAAAGAGGAAGCAAAAGAATTTCAAAACGCAGTGGAAATTTTATCAGTATAGCTAATAGTAATATGAGCAATATGGTTACAACAGTTTCGGCCAAGCCTACTATCATTTTCGAAAAGACGAGAATAATTCTGGGGAAATACATTTTTCTGACTAGTTGTTGGTTAGCTAGAATTACGTTGCCCGCGTTGTTGACCATAAAGCTAAAACTGTTCCAAATTAGTATGCCGCTTAGGGCAAATAAGGGATAGGGATAGTTAACACCTGGCAAATGAATTAAACGGTCAAAAATAAAGGTGAAAAGCCCAAGCACCATAAGCGGGCGCAAAATCATCCAAAGAAAATACAGCCGGGTTTGTGCATACTGTAATTTAAATTCCTGATAGGCAAAAACATAAATTAAATTTCGGTATTTCCACACAGCTGTTAAGTATTGAATCACACTGTCTTTTCCGGCATTAACTACACTTGCAGGTTTTGTTTGATCACTTATTTTCATCCCCATTTTTGGCAACAATTGGGCTTTAGTTTATTAATTATTTGCATAGATAATTATTTAAGCAGTGTAAAACATACAAATTTATCTATAAAATTTTCTCCAATTTCGCAAATTTTCAAAGTTTAAAGAAGACTGATGGGGAATTAATAACCAACATTTTTTGAGCCTCAAAAGCATTAATTTTTGGTTTAACAGAAAATTCATTTTAATTCGAATTTGTAAAGAGATTCGTTTTTTTATAAGAATTACAATAAAAATTTTAGTTATGAAAACGGCCGTATTGGTTGACAAACAATTGGAAGCAGAACTTTCGGAGAACGGCTTTATAATAATCAGAAATTTTATAGACGAAGCCAAAGTAAATGAGTTGGCTCAACTTTATAAGCAACACCATCCCCGTTCAATCGAGGAAAAAGGCATGTGGAATAGTTTGTATGATACGAATGCTGAAACCGGATTACAGATAAGCGAAAAAATTTTAGGGGTTCTTGAAGTGCCATTAGCTTCAATTTTTGAAAGCTATTGTGCACCTGTTGCCACCTATATGTCAAAAAACTGCAATGCAAATAGTACCTGTGCATTACATAGAGATTTTAGCATAACAGATGAAAATAAATTTCAATACCGCAATATTTGGATTCCTTTAGTTACTACCTCATTTAATAATGGTGCATTGTTTGTTTTAAAAGGAAGCAACCGGGTTTTTGACTATGTTCTGCCTATGTTTTGCGAGTGGCCGTATGAACTTATGCAATCGCAACTTTTTTCGTTGGCCCAAACGGTAGATTGTAATCCCGGAGATCTGGTAATCTATCTGGATAAAACATTGCACGGTTCTCATGTTAATCAATCGCAAGATTCACGACCGGTGGTTCATTTTGGTGTTTTGCATCCCGAATATCAATTACAGTTCTATTACTATAATCAACAGAAATCTCAGCTAAAAGTATTTGCCGTTCCGTTCCGGTTTTTTTTCGAAAAAGAGTTTGGCGATCCGGGTAATAAGTATCCGTTGTTAGAGGAGTTTTTATACAACCCTCCTGTCTTGGAATTTGAAGAAGTGGAAAGGATGTTGCAGAAATAACTTTTACTTCTTTATCAGGTATTATATTCAACAATTCTGCGGTACTGTTACAATTTTCTAATTCTATAACATGGTTATATCTGGGAATAAAAATTGAAAAGGCGGAGTACATCAATTGATATTTCTGGCTGGCAGAAGTAGGCAAATCCTATTAATATTGTTATATGGCAAACGCTACAGGTAAAAAAACTAAAACAAAACCGGCAGCTACCCATCCGTTTTATAGTAAATATTTTTATGAATTAATAATTGTAGCTTTTGCGTTGCTGCTTTATAGCAACAGTTTGCTCAACGGCTATAACATGGACGATGAACTGGTTACACGAAATCATCGGCTAACGTCTAAAGGAATAACAGCCATTCCGGAAATTTTCTCCTCACCATATTATCAGGATGAAGCGGGTTATGCTTATGAATACCGGCCTGTTCCAATAGCTACATTTGCAATTGAGCATTCATTATTTGGCGATAATGTATTCATAGGTCATTTGGCAAACTGCTTACTGTATGCTTTTCTTTGTTATGGTTTGTTTAAGTTACTGATTGTTATTGGCGGGGTTGTCACTCCATTTGTTGCGCTCTGTATAACTTTGCTGTTTTGCGCGCACCCATCGCACTCCGAAGTGGTTTGCAGTATTAAAAACAGAGATGAAATTTTGGGATTACTTTTCTGTCTACTTTCTTGTTGGGTGGGAATTGTAGGGGCACGTAAAAAAAGCTGGTGGTATATTCCTGCAGCGGCTATTCTTTTTCTTATGGCCATGTTATGTAAAAAAACATTTTTGCCGTTTGTCTTCTTCATACCATTAGCTGTAATTTTTTTTACAGAAGCCAGGCTCATTTTTGTTTTTATGCTAACAACACTCCTGACTCTTGTTATGTATATGAGCTTGGGTGCAATAGCACCCTGGTATAAATTCTGGCTGGCGTTGTTGCAGATTGCCGGAATAACAACAACATATTTAGTAATAAAGGGACTGTCGATTTCGGATATGCTAATTTCTCTAAGAAACAAACAAACAGAACCAATAGATGTTGAAGTGCCTTTTTCTGGACTAAAGCCTTGGTATAGCGAGTTCAACCTAAGTTCGGTTTATAGTATAATTCCCACGGCTGTTGTATTATATTTTTATATGCAGGTTTGTATGTATACTTGGAAAACACTCGCGTTAATACCCGCGATTCTTATAGTAGCTCAATATCTCAGATATAAAAAGATTGACTTTTGGAGTTTGGGTTTGTTATTGTCATCTCTTTTTATGGCTATAGAAATAAGGGTTTATTTAAAAGATAATTTTGCTACAGATTTGAATATAGCGGCCCTATTAAATATATCTTATGCTTTCCTTTTCTGCATATTTTTCTGGGGGCGTCACTCTCTTAGAATCCCGGCATTGCTTTTAGTTTTTTTTGTTGCCAATCATTTTAGCAGTGGTTCGGTTAGGGAGGATAGTGGCGATATTTTTGTAAATTTTTTTATTTTCCTTTTTAGCCGATTGGCAATAGGTCGCAGAATGCTATTAGCGTCAATAGTTGTTTTGGCCATTCTTATTGCTATTACAATAATAGCTGGTTCAGGAAAGCACAAATTAGATTCTTTAGATTTTACGTTCATGGTAAATTTTATTGCTGTTATTGCGGTATTAAGTGGAAAAAATTCATGGAAAGTTATTGTGAAATATTTCAATACATGCCTGTTCATCTTTATAATAGTCGCCTTCGGAATTTTTTCGAAGGAGTACAACTACAGTGCTGCTATATCAAATGTTGCAATTAAAGATTACGGAAGCATAGCTAACGCGGTTGTAAAAACCGAAACAGATCGCCCGATAAGCTTTGTGGAGGTTCCCGTAACGAATACCTCGCCCCTTAGTATCAGAATAGGAACGGCTTTGGCAAGCGCAGGGTTCTACCTTCAAAAAACAATTTTTCCTCATCCTCAATCATTTTATTACGGGTTCGCGTTTATAAAACCTACAGAGTTACAGAGTGCTTCGTCAATTGTTTTCTTGTTATTGCATCTAACAATTTTACTAGCGGCAATTGGGTTTTCAAAATCAAATTCTATTGTGGCATTTGGATTAATTGTCTATCTGCTTTCAGTAGCTCAATTTTCGGGATTTTTTGTACCGGTTCCAGGTGTTGTGGCGGATAGGTACCTTCTTTTGCCCTCATTAGGGTGGAGTATGGTTTTCGTTGCTTTTTTAATAAAACACAGTAAAATTAGTTCTGCTTTTTTAATGGGCAGCCTAGAGAAGCTGACATTTTCAAAATTGCCCAAATCTTTCGCATATATTTTTATTGGAGTGCTCTGCAGTTACTCGTTACTTACCTTCTCCCGAAATCTGGATTGGAAAGACGATCTTACCTTGTTTCGACATGATATTGATTATGTAAATAGCTCGGCTCAGGCTCATAATCTTTTAGCATTGCATCTTATGCAGCATTCAGAAAAAGAACAAGATGTATTAGAAAAGACAAATTTGGAAAAGGAGGCATTGGGACACTTTAAAAAAGCGCTTGAAATTTATCCGCATTTCTTTAATGTGGCTTATGATATTGGTCGAGTGTATACATCTCTAAGTTTACCAGATAGTGCTATTCTTGCTTTTAAACAAGCATTAACTATTGATACCTCGTTCAGTGAGGTTCACCGGTACATAGGTGAATTATATTTTTCTCAGGGAAAACTGAAGGACGCAATTCCATATTTTGAACATGTGATTAGCGTTCGTTCAACAGAATCATTAGGATATGACAAGCTGAGCTTTATTTATTATCAATTAAAAGAGTACGACAAATCTGTTGCTGTAAATAAGGAGGGTATTCGTTTGGTGCCCAACTATATTGATGGCTATATGAATATAGGGCGAACCTATATAAACATGAATATGGCGGATAGTGCTACATACTACCTAAACCGAGCTATTCAAATGAACCCCGAGAATCCAGGTCCCCGACAACTGCTTCAAACTATAAGCAAGTAGGCATTGCTTTAAAATTATAGCAACTCACAGCGGTAAAAAAAGCAGTGAACTTATTTTTGAAGTGTAAAGTTGCCAATAGCTAAAACATCTAAGCCGCTGGCAAAAAAACTGGCAATGGCTTGTCGCGGTGTACAAACAATAGGTTCGTGATTTAAATTAAAACTGGTGTTTAGCAATACACCGGTGCCGGTTCTTTGTTTAAAAGAAGAAAGCAATTCAAAATATTTTTTGTGTTGCGCTGAATTTACTGTTTGCACGCGGCAAGTGCCATCGGCATGGGTTACTCCTTTCAGCAAGGTTTGATGTTCCGGTTTTACGTCAAACACTTTTGTCATAAAAGGGGCAGTAGCGCCCTTGGCATTAAAATAAGTATGAAAATCTTCCTCTAAAACCGATGCACCAAACGGACGAAACCCTTCGCGGAATTTTACTTTTTGATTTACAATGGACTGAATATTTTCTGTCGATGCATTAGCCAAGATACTTCTGCTGCCCAACGCCCGCGGACCAAATTCCATTCTGTCCTGAAACCAACTCACTACTTTATTTCCCGCTAATGCAGTTGCCACTTCTTCAATAATATTTTCTGAGCGTGTATAATTGACACCGCAGTTTTGCAAAGCCAACTCAATTTCTGCATCGGTAAATGAATTGCCGTAAAATACATGCGTCATTTTTTTGATAGAAAAACCGTGTTCAACGCTTGCGAGATAAGCTGCACCCAACGAAATACCTGAATCGGAAGATGCCGGTTGAATGTAGAGTGCCTCTACTTCATCAAGGGCTTCAATTTTTTGATTGGCAAGGCAGTTCAATGCTACGCCACCAGCCATACATACTTTTTTAATGCCTGTTTGCTGCACATAAGTTTTTACTAAGTGCGTGAGTATTTTTTCTAATTGTTGTTGTGCTGATGCTGCCAAATCTTTATACGGCTGTTCTATACCGGCAGAAGTTCTGCGTTTAAGTCCTAACTTATCTGTCAGCTTTTTATTGAACAACATTTCGTATCGGCTTGGCGATGATTGCCCGGGGATAATATCAACCATAAAACCGGTGTCGAAAAAATATCCTTCGGGTGTGGTGTAAAGTATTTCGCTTAAATCAAAAGCCGATGCATTGCCGTAAGCGGCAAGCCCCATCAGTTTATATTCATCGGCATCGCGGGTAAAGCCGCAGAGCTGAGTAATCATGGAATAAAAAATTCCTAAACTCTGTGGGCGTGCAAATTCCCGAATCGTTCTGATTCCGTTTTTATCACCAACGCCAATTCGTGTGCTAATACCGTCACCGGAACCGTCAACGGTTATAACTAAAGCCTCTTCAAAGCCCGAAGAATAAAATGTACTGGCAGCATGACAATCATGGTGGTGATAACGCTTTATTTGCGGACAAAAGCCAAAATAATTTTCGAAATGTGATTTCAATACACTTTCAATAGATAATTGCCAGGTGCTACCGTGATAGGCAACAACTGAAACATCATATATGCCTATGACTGCAATTTTTAATACTTCTTGTACGGATAGCACAGGTAATTGACCAGCCGAAAATTTAATTCTATTCAGTCTTTCTTCTTCAACTGCAGCAACCAATTCTCCGTTCCTGAGTAGCACTGCACTCACATCCTGATAGCCCGGACGCACACCGCCATTAATTCCCAATACGTAGAAATTATTCGCCACAGAGAAAATATTTATCGTATACAATTTCGGGGAACATACCCAACTTGGTTGCCAGCTTAATACCCGGTCGTAAAAATTTCATCAACTCGTAACCGGTGTTATAATCATGAAAAGTTTTTGGTGGAAGTTGAACCCACCGGTCAAAATCTTCGCGCGTAATGCTCAAGCGTTTTAAACATAAATCAATTATGCGCGGGTCTTCCATTACATAAGGTTTCTTTACGGCTTCTAAAGCAATTTCTCTTTCCATTTGTCCATCGCGTATAAGCGCAGAATAAGCATTCAAGCGAAAATCAATATTAAACTTTACGCGATGAACATAGGTAATTAGTGCCCAATACAAATCATCAAAGTAATGTGCTCCCGGATATACCCAATTGTATTCTGCCTTAATTATTTCTTCGGCTTCTTTGCGCACATAGTTTTCGTAATACAAAGGTGAGTACGCTTTAATGCCTTGTATAAATGAGTAATAAAAAAGTTCTTTCCAGCCTAAATGATAATTGGGGTTCTCCGGTTCCCACTTGCGTAATTTTACAGTGCCGAATTTATTTTGAACATCATTCAAATAATCACCCACCATATAGGCCCACGAAACAGGCTTTACTCCTTCGGTGCGAAACGACTGTCCGTAAATAACATGTTTAATTTTTTCCTTGCACGCCACTCCGTAACAGGAAGCAGCAATGCCTACATCGGTTCCTTCATTCAGTTCCGGTACCGATGCTTTTAAAAAAGAAATTTTTAAATCTTTTGCTTCGCGCCAATCGCTGGTGATGGTGCGCAGCTCTACGCCTAATTTTTTAGTAATATTCACCATGTTCTCACCACCCACCGGGTTATCAAAGCCATCGTTAAAGTGTACGGCAAGCGGACGCAAGCCATATTTTTTTACGGTAAGGTGCAATACATAAGTGCTGTCTCTTCCTCCGCTAATGCCAATTACGCAATCATACTTTTTATCTTTCCCATCGCGTTTCATGGTTTGAATCATGGCTTGAAGCGGAACATTGCCCCGTTCATCGTTCGGATACATCTTCACCCATTTATCGTGCAAAAAACAAAAACTGCAAACTCCTTTGACATCGAATGTTATTCCGGGGCAAGTACTGTCGCTTATGCAACGGGTACACCGCTGATAAGAAATATTTTTTTGTATGCCGTTTACAATTACCATTAATCAAACTTATACCCTTTCTGTTGCAGCATTGCTCCTATTTCTGTTCCTTTTTCTGTGCGCACCGGTAAGTTAAACTCTGCTACTACTAATTCACCGGCAAATTCGTTCATCATACCTTGTGCAATAACTCCCTGTTTGCCTACGCATAATGAGCAGCCCACCATTTTCTTTCCTTCATAAGGTCCGCCAACTATGTAGCCTACGCTGGTGGCACTGGCAATTACCAAATCATATAAGGTAGCTAATGTGCGTAGTGGTTTAACCCATTTATCGCGGTAAGGGTCTTCGGCTTCGGTAATCGAAAAATCTACCGTCCATGATGATGGTGCAAGAATAAGTTGTGCGCCCATACGCGCAAGAGCATGACCAATGTGCAGCGAATCGAGATAATTATCGGCACAAATATTTAAACCTATTTTCCCGAACTCTGTATCGTAAACATTTAGCGAAGAGCCTACTTCGTAATACGGAAACTCAACGGTGAGTAAATTTATTTTTCGATGCTTGCCAATAATCACTCCGTTCCGGTTTATTAATAACGAAGTATTGTAATTGCAGCTTTCTGCTTTCTCGGTAAGCCCTACGCAAATCCAGAGATTATATTTTCTTGCTAATGCACAAAACACATCGCTGAATTTTCCGGGCACCGGTTGTGCTTCTTTCAATGCATCGGGGTGTGTCCACGCAAAATCTATCGTTTCGGGAAGTAAAACGATATCGCATTTTTGTTCGGCAGCTTGGGCAATCAGCTTTTCTGCGCGCTCAAAATTACGCTGAGGTTCGGTGCCTTCTACTAATAATTGTGCTAAGCCAAGTTTCATTTGTGCGGAAAAATATCTTACTCGCGCTACATTAGCAACAAATATTTAGAATGAAAGTCCCCTTTGTTGATTTGCAACGTATTCACGAACCACTAAAACACGAAATAAATGTGGTGGTAAATGAAGTGCTGAACAGCAGTTCGTTTATTCTCGGCAAATACGTTGAACAGTTTGAATCTGAATTTGCAAACTACATAGGCACTAAATATTGTGTGGGGAGTGCTAATGGAACAGATGCTTTAGAATCAGCTTTAGAAGCCCTTGGCATTGGCACTGGTGATGAAGTAATTGTACCGGTGCATACTTGGGTGTCTACCGCTTCGGCTGTTGCCAGGCTTGGAGCAGTACCGGTACCGGTTGATACTTTAAATGATGAGTTTACAATTAACCCTGCCTCTATTCAAGCCGCAATAACTTCAAAAACAAAAGCCATTATACCGGTGCATTTGTATGGTCACCCATGCCGGATGAAAGAGATAATGGAGTTGGCGCAAAAAAATAATTTATTGGTAATAGAAGATTGTGCACAAGCGCATGGTGCAGAATACAAAGGAAAGCGCGTGGGAAGTTTTGGCAATGCCGCCTGTTTTAGTTTTTACCCAAGTAAAAATTTGGGAGCACTTGGTGATGGTGGTTGTGTAACTACTAATGACGGTGTACTTGCGCAAAAAATAAAAGCACTCGGCAATTGCGGGCAGGAAACAAAAAATAAAATAAGCTATGTAGGCAGAAACAGCCGTTTAGATGAATTGCAGGCTGCTGTGCTCTCGGTAAAACTGAAATACTTAGACGAATGGAATGAACAGCGAAGGGCAGCTGCAAAAATTTATACGGAGCAGCTAAACAATATTTACGGAATACAATTGCCCGTTGAAACGGAAGGCGCAAAGCATGTGTATCATTTGTATGTAATTAAAACAGAAAGGAGAGATGCGCTCATTGAGCTTTTCAATAAGAGTGAAATTGGTTTCGGTATTCATTATCCGTTTATGCTGAATGAAGTGGTTCCTTCTTCAAATTCTTTTCCGGTTGCGGGGAGGTATGCACCACAAATTTTTTCGCTACCCATGTTTGCCGGTATAACAACAGCAGAGGTAAAAGTAGTGGCGGAAACTCTTACGTCTTTCCAATAAGTATATTTTTTAAAACGTCAACCCGAAAAGCCTGAAAATTTCTACCGGGCACAGAAATAAAAAAGCCGGTTACCTATTAGGGCAACCGGCTTTTTTATTTTAGGATAGAATCTTTAGTTAACAAGTGTAATAGGGTAGCTGGTTCCGCTTTCTCTAACTATTGCCTGGTTATCGCAGGCACCGGTTCCAAAGTTGACTTGTTTATCCGGTTGGCCTTGCGTTTGAATATCAAGAATGCCGCTTACAAAAAACTCGCATTGATTAAGCGACCAATTAAGAGGAGTAGTAACAGTTTGAGTAAACGATAGCCCGTCTGAAGTGTTGCCACTGCCTGAGCCGGTAATAGACAAATTGTAAAGGCTGTTTCCACCGGTAGTGTCCTGTATAGCTTCTATATCAAAATCGTTTATGCCCGTGAATTGTATTTCGTCAAGCTTGTTTCCGGTAGTAATGTTAGTAGAAGCATGAACTACGCGGTTGCCATTGCCATTAAGACCGTTGTATGTAAACAGTATAATGCCGTTGGTGGTATCTGTATCGGTAATAAAATTGGTAACTGTTATGCGGATATAGTCACCGGGCTGCCCATCAAGGTCAGGGTTGGTATATTCTATATAAATACTGCCGCTTTGAAACTCGCCAGAAGATGCACTTTGGCAGCCTGCACCTAAATCAATAAGTGCCCAACGTGGCGATGAAAGAGTATCCTGCGTAAGTGTGGCGCATGGAAATTCCTCGTTTCCAAAACCATCGCCCGATGTTTTAAATGTTCCGTTAATCTGCTGTATTACCCCTAACGCCATGTTTTGTGCATTCATAAGGTACTGCATGTCTTTTACTGTGGCATTGGTAGCTTTAGTAAATGTTTCCGCTTGTTTTTTCGAATCGGCAGATGACGAACCTAATTCTTCTTTTTTACATGAGTTAAGAAAGAAGACAGCCATCAAAGCGGTAATAGCGATTACGAGGTTTAATTTGTTTTTCATATCTCCTATTACGGTTGTTTTGTATAAATGGTTTCCATGCACATACTCCGCTTTGTAAAAAAAACGCATTGCGCTTTGTGTAGCGGGCTCTTTATCAGGTATAGATACAAGCCGCTGGTTTTTGAAATTATAGGCGATAGGATAGATTTGCTTCAAGTGAGAAAAACTTTGCGGAAGCGTTCTGCCTCCACTATCTTTATTGGTATTACTAAATTGTATTTTTAAATCCGAATGAAATTTTTTCCGGTTAGCAGATATGCGCTTGTGTTGGTAAGGGTTTGCCGCCATTTTTTTTCGCGGCTGGTGGTTATTATCTGGAGCAACACCAGGCTGGTAATTAACTATACCATTTATTTTTTCCGCAGAATTTTTTTACTGCAAACCGACCGGCAGGCGCGCAGGCTGAGCGAGGCGGAGTATGAACTTTACCTAACCGGTAAAAACCAAAAGCAAAATGAAACGGCTGCCGCCCTGAGCGAAAAAATAAGCGACCATATTTTTATTGAAGGCACACTTACAGCCGATAACCTGCATGTAAACGGGCTTTGGATTGGCAACACACTTTCTAAAATAGAATTACTTACCCTGCATTCCTTTATTAAGCAGGGGCACATCTTTCACCTTTGGACCTACGAAAAACTGCTGAACGATTTGCCCGAAGGTGTGGTAATAGAAGACGCCAACGAAATTTTACCGCGCGAAACAGTGTTCCGTTATAACAACATTAATAAATACGGGCATGGTAAAGGAAGCGTTTCGGGGTTCTCCGATATTTTTCGCTACAAATTACTTTACGATAAAGGCGGCTGGTGGACCGATATGGATGTAACCTGCCTTAAGCCCCTCAACTTTTCGGTGCCCTATTTTTTTCGCAAGCACCATCATTTAGAGCTGGTAGGTAATGTAATGAAAGCACCGGTGCACTCCAAACTCATGCTGGCGTGCTATACCGAAGCAGCGGCAGAGGTAAACGAAAACAATACCGACTGGCACAAGCCTATCGAAATTTTAAACAAATATGTTTTTGAAAATAATTTGCAGCAATATGTTTACCCCTACATCAGCAATCATGATGACTGGAACCGGATTGTAGGTTACGTAGTGGGCAACGACCCCATTCCCGAGCAGTACTATTTTATTCACTGGATGAACGAAGAATGGCGCAGCCGCGATATTGATAAAAACGATTTCCGGTACCGGTCGGTACTGGGGCAGCAAATGCTTGAGTTCGGATTGCTTCCTAAACCGGTTACCGGTGCCGCTTATTTTTTTAACGACCTGAAACACTTAGTGTTTTTAAGAATTTACTATTACTCGTAACGGCAAATGGAAAAGAGCAAATTTGTTTTTGTGGTATGCGGTGGCAAAGAGCATGTAGAAACACTGCACTATTCGTTGCGCGCGCTTCGCCATTTTTCTACCCACCAAATTTTGGTAGTTACCGATACCACTAGAAATGAAATACCGGTGCAGCACGAAAATATTATTGATGTGCGCACACCCGAAAATTTCGACTACCACCAGGCCAGTATTTATCTTAAAACCGGTTTGCATAATATTTTACCAGCCGGCAACCTGTACTGCTATTTAGATACCGATGTAGTAGCACTCAACAACCGGGTGAACGATATTTTTAAACACAAAACCGGCATTATCACTTTTGCCGTTGACCATTGCCAAATGCACCAGTTTAGCCCCTACGCGGTTAACTGCGGTTGCCTCGAAAAAAACCAGGCAGAGTGGAACACCCTCGAAGAAATGCTCAACCGGTTTGATAATAGCGAGCAGGTAACTAATCCGCATTTATTAAAGAAACAGCGCGAACTGAAGAAAAAATTTGAACTGATAAAGCGCAACCGGTTACGGTATGCAAAATTTGCTTCGCAGTATTTGCTCAGCGGCAAAATTTTGCGGCTCGATGAAAACACCTATTTCGATAAAACGAAACGCATTTGGTACGATACCATGCACAACCCCATTCTGTTCGACCTTTCCGAAAACACCATTAAGCAAATTGAACAAAACACCAACTGGCGCTGGAACTTTGTAAAACGCAGATGGATAAGCCCCACCGGTAACGATGTGCACCAGCTCGATTGCAACCATTTAAAAGAAGCCATTGCCCAAAAATTCAACATTCAGGTAAAAGGCGAAAAATGGCAACACTGGAATGGCGGGGTGTTTTTGTTTGACGATAGCAGCCACCCCTTTATGCAAGCCTGGCATTTAAAAACCCTCGAAATTTTTAACGACCCCCATTGGAAAACCCGCGACCAGGGAACCCTGATAGCCACCGCCTGGCAATTTGGCTTGCAAAACGCACCGGTTATAAGCAAGCAGTTTAACTTTATTGCAGACTTCAGTAACCCCCGACTGATAATAAGCGAAGACCGCGAATTTATTACCGATGATGCCTTTGATACACAATACACCCCAGCCTTTATTCATATCTTTCACCACTTTGGCAAAAAAGGCTGGGAGGTTTGGGACTGGGTAGAAGCCAAACTGCAAAAAGAAATTCCGGCAATGGGGGTACCGGTAACTAAACCACAATAGTCCGCTAAATTCTTAAAACCCCTTAAAACCCTCATTTTTCTGTTAAAATGAGCATTTACCCCACCCCATAGGGTGGGGGCCCCCCACCTCTGAGGTGAACTGGCTCACCAAAAAGGTAGGCCGGTTCACCTAAAAAGCAAACGCGTTTACCTAAAACCCAAACCCGGTTTACCTGAAAGGTGAGTGCGCTCACCTCAATTGTTAACGGGCTAACCAAAAAGGTAAACGGGCTTAGGCCGGAGGTAAGCCCGCTCATCTAAAATCCTAACCGGGTTCACCTAAAAAGCGAGCCCGCCCACCTTTTTGGTGAACGGGCTCGTGTAAAACCTGAACCGGCTTGCCTTTTTGCTAAGGCGTTACCGGAGGTTCAGGCGCTCCCGGACCGCCCTGATTTTCGAAACGCGCCTTTAAGCGGTCATACAAAACATCAGTTCCCGGTACACCGTCACCGGCTGCGCTTTGCAGCAACCGGTAAGCCGTTAGTGCCGAAATATACGCCTCGCTGCCTGCCAGCATTTGCGTGTCTTTCAGTTTTTCAAGCACTCTCTCTGCCACCGGAATAATTTCATCCAGCACGTTATACAATTCAAAATCCTTATCCAGTTCAGCCGCGTTGAAATACGCAGGAAAAAAATCTGGATTATTCGCAATAATGTTCTGGGCGTCCGCCACAAAATCGCGGTTCACCGAATCAATCTTCGGTATGGTTTTGCGCTCAGTAGTATTTAAACCTACCAGCCATGGAAAAAGTGTTTCTATCGCAGTTAAATGCCCGATAGTGGCAGTTTGGTCAGCAGGCGAAATTACCTGCGAAACACGGTTGCTTAAAAGATTACCCATAGACTTTTGTTTTAATGCCTTTTCTGCATTAGCAGGGTTAAGGCGGGTTAAATAATGGCGCAAATTTATAGCACACAAAACCATGTTTTATACAGGTAAAATGCAATGCACACGCAATGCACAGGGCGGGTTAACTAACCGGTGGAAAATCGAACCCGTTTCCAACCTTTTGAAAATCAGAAAATTAGCCCGGTTGGAATAATTTTTGCGGCACCAAAGACCCTGTTTATTGTTTTTTAGCCTTTGTGGAAAATACCCGGCTTATGCACCGGTGCCTGTGCATTTTAAAAGCCCCGAAAAACCAACTGTCACCAAAGTTCATGTCAATTATTTTATTTTTGCTTTCAACATAAACAACGCTAATAATGACCAAAGCAAAAGCCCTCGCCTTCTGTTTCCTTTTTACGGCATACTTTATTTCTGGTGCGCAACCTACCCCTCAAGGCTCTGGGCCCGTGCTGCTAAAAACAGCAAACGATACCGTTCAAAAAACTATTCCTGATCCTAAAGGTTCCGTTAAGCGTATCGAAAAATTAATAACTACTGCTTTGCAGGAAATTAGTGATACACAATACCTATCCGCCATGCACAGTCTTTTAGATGTAAGAGCAGAGGTGAATAAATTATGGGGGCAGGAAATTGAGAAAGCACTTCCTCAAAAAATAGCCGGCTGGGAAATGACTTACAACCAAGAACTTGAAAAAGAAGTTTTCATTTATACCATACCTAATCCCACACTCTATTATATGGTACGTATTTATTTCCCCCAAGGGCAACACCTTAGGTATGATACTATTTGGGACCCGAGACCAACCCCGCCATCACCCCCGGGAGTTCCGGAGCTCGCCAATATTAAGCAACAGTTTAATATGCGTGTGGTGCAAGCCAAGCAACCAAAAATAACCATCTCTATCTCCAACTGCCTTGAATTTGCTGACGCCATTGGCGCGATATACAACCCCAGCGAAGATAACCTCAAAATATTGACGTTTCCTGCAAACGTAGCACTTGAAAGAACGGTGAACGGAAACCGCGCTTATATGGCTTATAGTAAAGAAACCGGCCAGGCGGAATTTGCCATGTATGCCGGTACTTCTGTAATTAGAATTACAGGCGTAGGCATAAAAGACCCTTCTGTTTTAGAAACCATTGCCGCGGCTATCAACTTCAAGCTACTCGATACCAAGACACAGTTATTGCATTAAATTTTTAGGCAACAGAAAATAAAAGTTCCGCTTCTTAAAAAAGCGGCAAAGCGCTGTTGTATGTGCCGCCTGATTTTATGTAAAAAACAAGCGGAGTAAACCCTTTTCTATTTTTTGCGTTTAAATACACCAAACAGGTAAAAAATACTGTCCAAAACTTATCAATATGCCTGTATTATTAAACAGCCACAAGCCCTTTCAAAGCACCCGTAAGGTAACAATACCCAAAATACTTGCCATTAAAAGTCAATTAGTTACAGGTTTTTTTCACTATTTAACAAAACAGGCATTGTATTTGTCAAGTTCAGCTTGACAAAACTTTTTTGTTTACGTATTTTAGTAACACTGTTTATTTAAAAATAAAGAATAATTTAGAGTTCCAAACATTAAAACCAGTATTTTATGAATAAATTTTTTACCTCAACATCTGCCAAAACATTTTTAACGGCAACGGTTCTTATGTTGCTGATGGTGTTTTCAAATCAGGTAAACGCGCAGAATTGTGGATGGGTCTATCACCCCGGTGCAACACCGCAAACTATACCCTGTAATAACACAGAATTTACCAGAAGTGGTATGGGTAACGGAGCGTATCAGCACTTTAATGGGGTGAACGGTTGGCCGTATTATGCTTCTACCAATATTGCCAAACATTTAACTGTTTATGATGACCAGCCGGGTTGGACTGCACAAACCAATGGTAATACCGCAGTGGCTTGGACCTCGCGGTCGAGCAACGCGAATGGAAACTTTGTGGTGGTGCAAAATAACAGCGCCTGCCCTGGGTGGCAGGCTGGTGCTACTTCTGCAGTTCTCTCCGTTAGAACTAACTTTACGGTACCAAACGCTATGTCAGGCGCGGAAACTGTTTGTTCCGGTGCTACTCAGTCAGCTATCTATGCAACCGGGTTTAACGGAAACGTATCTGCTTTTACTTTTGATTGGTATTATGTGGATGGTACAGCTAACCCTAGTGCAGGCGGGTATATTTATGCTGGTACTATTGTAGGAAATAACGGAGCTGTTGTTACTCCTACTTCAGTAACCAGGTCATGGAACTGCTATTTTTACCCAACAGGTAACTCTGGTTGTTTTGCAGGGTGGAGCACTGCTTATATAACTAAAACAGTTTATCCAGCTTGGTCAGCCGGTAGTATTACAGGCGGGGCAGGAACTATTTGTCCCGGTGCAGCAGCCGGTACTTTAACCGCGGCTCCAAGCGGTGGTAACGGCTCTAATACCATTGATTGGTATTGGAAACCGGGTACCAGTGCACCAAGTACAGGGGGTTACGTATATAGCGGTACTACCGCAACCTCATATAGTCCGGGGGCTATCTATTCTACACGAACTTATCAGGCTTATATTACCGGAGGCGCGGGTTGCGGAGCCGGTTGGACAAGCAATGCCATTACGGTTACCGTTACACCACCTATTGGTGCAGGAGCTACATCGGCCGACCAAACCCTTTGTAATACATCGAGCCCCGCTGCCCTTACAAGTTTAGGTGTAGCACAAGGCGGAAACAGCGCTTATACTTATACCTGGCAGTCGTCAACAGATAACTCAACTTTTGGTACAGCTTCGGGAACAACTAACCTGGCTGCTTATACTCCGCCTAATACTGTAGGTACTAATTATTACCGCAGAAGCGTGGTAGATGGCAGTGGTTGTTTCTCGGCAGTTAACACTGGGACAGCCGCTACGCTCGGGTTCGTGAATATGAACTCAAACGTTACTTCTACCGCACTCGGTACTATTCAAAAGGTAGCCGGTAATGGTGTTGGAGATGGTTGGGATGGTGGCTCGGGCGGAACAGCCCGTATTGGTCCGGGAGGTTATATAGAAGCCAGAGCAGGAACCACCAGCGCTTATATGATGTTTGGACTTGATGCCAGCGACCCCGATTACAACTACAATAGTATTGACTACGCCATGTATCTCAATTTCGGAACATCGTGTATTTATGAAAACGGAGGTAGTCCTTCTTGCCCTGGCGTAGCGTATACTACAAGTGATGTGTTTCGGGTGTATTGGAATCCATCAACCAATAGAATTGACTATATGAAAAACGGAACTACGTTCTATACCAGTACGGTAGTTCCAACCTCTACGGTTTATGTACCCGATATGTCAATTTACACAGTTAACGGAAGTATGACAAATATGGCGGTAAAAGGTGATGATAATGCAACTATAGTAGTGTATCAAAACCCGGGCACAGCCGCAGCGGGAGCAGACAAGAATACCTGCGCTTTAGCTGCAGTAGCCATGACCGGCAATGCCATAGCTGCAGGCACAGGCACTTGGTCGGTAGTAAGTGGGGGTACAGGAACATTTGCAAATGCTAACAGTCCTACTACAAACTTTACACCTACATCTTACGGAGCAATTACCCTCAGATGGACCTTCCCGGCTAACGGAAGTTGTGCAGGAAGTTCAGATGATGTAATTATAAACTCATATCAAAGCCCGGGCACAGCAGCAGCCGGAGGCGACCAAAACACTTGTGCATTGGCAGCAGTAACCTTAGCGGGTAATGCCATAGCAGTAGGCACAGGCACCTGGTCGGTGGTAAGCGGAGGCACAGGAACATTCAGTAATGCCAACCTTGCTACATCAACCTTTACACCTACATCTTACGGTGCTATTACCCTCAGATGGACCTTCCCTGCAAACGGAACATGTGCTGGAAGTTCGGATGATGTAATAATAAACTCATATCAGGCCCCGGGTACAGCAGCAGCCGGAGGCGACCAAAACAGTTGTGCATTAGCAGCAGTAACCTTAGCGGGTAATGCCATAGCAGTAGGCACAGCAACATGGACAGTAATAAGCGGAGGTACAGGAACATTCAGTAATGCCAACCTAGCTACCTCAACCTTTACACCTACATCTTACGGTGCTATTACACTCAGATGGACCTTCCCGACAAACGGAAGTTGTGTAGGAAGTTCAGATGATGTAATTATAAACTCCTATCAAAACCCTGGCACAGCAGCAGCCGGAGGCGACCAAAACACTTGTGCATTAGCAGCAGTAACCTTAGCGGGTAATGCCATTGCAGGACCAAATGCAGCAACGTGGACGGTAGTAAGCGGAGGTACGGGAACATTCAGTAATGCCAACCTGGCTACCTCAACATTTACTCCTACATCTTACGGTGCTATTACACTCAGATGGACCTTCCCGCAAAACGGAAGTTGTGCAGGAAGTTCAGATGATGTAATTATAAACTCATATCAAAACCCTGGCACAGCAGCAGCCGGAGGCGACCAAAACACTTGTGCATTAGCAGCAGTAACCTTAGCGGGTAATGCTATTGCGGGACCAAATGCAGCAACGTGGACGGTAGTAAGCGGAGGTACAGGAACATTCAGTAATGCCAACCTGGCTACCTCAACCTTTACTCCTACATCTTACGGTGCTATTACCCTCAGATGGACCTTCCCGACTAACGGAACATGTGCTGGAAGTTCAGATGATGTAATTATAAACTCATATCAAAACCCGGGCACAGCTACAGTAGGTGCAACACAATATAGATGCGGTACCTTGGTAAGTTTGGCTTTAGGCGGCAATGCCATAGCTACAGGAACAGCTACCTGGACTATAGTGAGCGGAGGTACCGGAACTTTCAGCAACGCCAATAGCGGTAGTTCCACCTTTACCGCTACAGGAGGTTATGGTACATATGTACTTCGTTGGTCTTTCCCTGCCAACGGAACTTGCCCGGCAAGTAGCGCAGACATTACTGTAAATTATGTAGAGCAGGCTACTGTAGGGGCTACGCCTCAAACGGCACCTTGCAATACTTTAACTTCTTCTGCCTTGGGTGGTAATACACCTAACGCAATAGGCACAGGAGCATGGTCAGTTGTTAGTGGTCCGGGTAGTGTTACCTGGAACCCGACTATTAATACACCAGGAGCAACTGCCACGGTTACTACTTACGGTTCTTATACTTTCCGTTGGACAATTACGAATGTTTCAGCCGGTTGTAATACTGCTGCCGATATAGTTGTAAATTATAACCAGACAACAGTAGTTACCGGCTCATCAAGTATTTGTGACCAGGATATTAATGTGCAGTATAACTCCAGCGTTAGTGGGGTAACATGGTCTGTATTTTCGGGAACAGGAAGTATAGGAGCAGTTAATGGTCAATATACACCTGGAAATATAGCTACACCTACTCAAACTTCTGCAGTAGTAATACGCGCAACTAATGTTACTTGCCCTACAGACTTTAACGTTACTGTATATAATAAGGCACAACTTTACGATGTTGCATTAGGAGTTGGAAACGGTATTGGTAACCAATGTTCGGGTTCAATTATAACGCTTGGCTCTGATGTAAACGGGGTAACCATGAGTGGAACAGGAGTTACAGGTGGCCCTTACCCAATTCCGGGCTATTCATGGACAGCGCCAACACCGGCCAGTTCTTCACAAAACTATACGTTAACCCTTACTAATGGTCCGTCAGGTTGTGGTGATGCAGCTACTGTTACAGTTTACAAAGCATTTACATTAACACCGGCAACTAACCCTTCGGTTTGCGATAATAGTACCGTGCCGTTTACCAGCTCAGTATCTGCTACACAATGGAGTGTTTTCTCAGGAACAGGTTCTATGTCAAATTCAGCAGGAGCCACTTCTACATATACTCCTGCTAACATAGCTACCCCTACTCAAAGCACACCTACAGTAATCACAGCATCTAACGGTGTGTGTGAAGTATCAAGAACTGTTACCAACTATAACGATAACACCATTACTACTGCTAATAATACAGCCGTATGTGATGGTTCAACACTTACTGTAAATGGTGATGTAAGCACCGTGACTTGGACATTTACTTCATCATTGACCGGAACTGCGGTTACTGGTCCTACACAAAATACTACCCTTACTCCGGGTAATGTAGCAACTCCAACAGCACAATCGAGCATTACAGTTACAGCAACTAACGGGGCCTGTGTAGCTAAATCAATTACTGTTCTGGTAGATAACCAAAATACCATTGCAGAAGCAGCAGGAACTTACGGTCTATGTGATGCAGCAGGAGCAACAACAATGTTTACAGGTGATGTAAACGGAACAGTATGGTCAAGCGGAACACCTGCTACAGCTACTGTTGGAACACCGGCAACAAACGGAGTAGTTACACCGGTTAACCTTGGCTTGCCAACACAAAATGCTACCACAGTTATTACAGCTACAAATGGTACTTGTACTCCGGTAACAAGGACGGTAAGAGTGGATAATGATAACAGCATATCTACTGCTGCCACAACAATCTGCGAAACTGCTACCAACTTTGCTGTGAACGGAGATGTAACGGCAACGGTATGGTCTGCAAATGCTGGTTCTGTAACAACACCAGGAATTAATACCAGCTTTAATCCACCTAACGTGTCGAACCCAAGTGCGAACCAAGCAGTAACTATTACAGCTACAAACGGTGCTTGTACTCCTAAAACAGTAGTTATTACTGTAGATAACCAACCGGGTGCTCCGGCTGGAGGTGCTGATAAATTAGCCTGCGGAAGTTTATCTGTAGCCTTATCAGGAACTGCTCCAAGTTCTGGAGTGGGAACATGGACTCAATCTAGCGGACCTGGCACGATAACTTTCTCTAGTGCAAATAGCAATACACCAACTGCCACTGCAACTGCCACTGCAACCGGTACTTATATCTTGCAATGGACAGCATCTACTGGTGTATGTGCTTCGGCAAGCGACCCTGTGCAGGTAATTTACGACCCGGCTTTAACACAAACAGCTGTGCCAGATGATTGCTTAAACATGTCAACCGATGACTTTAATACAGCAACCGTTAACTACTATGTATTGGTAGGTGCGGGTGGAGGAACACCACCATACTCATTCCCTGTTACAGATTTAGTAGGAGTAGTAAGCGCAACTTCGCAAGTATACGAGCAACTTGATGGCTCAACTGTTACCTATCCGGTTACGGATTTGGTAGGTTGCACAGCCGGAGGCTCGTTCAATGTATCGGTTCCTAGCGGTCTTCCAAGTGACCTTGCTCTAAGCACTTGGACAGGACCAGGCACCGCATCCACCACTAAAAATTGTTATGACTTTGGTTATAATAAATGGGTTACTTACCGCGATGGCAACAACGATGCGATATTGGCAATCAATGCAGCTACCAACGATTTAGGCTTAGTAACGGTGTCAATGTATCGCAACGATAACGAACCGGTTGTATTGAACAGCAGTTGGAGCAATGGTAGCTGCTATCAGGTTCCAATGCGCCCTATGGAGCGTCACTTTGTAGTAACTACAAGCAATGCACCACCGGTGAACGGCTATGCACCAAAAGCTAAGGTTCGCTTATTCTTTACTCAAACAGAGTTAAGTGATTTGATTACCGAAACATACGGTGTGGGTGGTTCAAGCAACTGGGATGTTGGCTGTTCAACCGAGGATGATGTAACAGGAATAGCAGATTTATTTGTAACTAAGTATACTGCACCAACCGGTCAATTGGCTACAGAGGATGGAGATTATTCGAACAACTTGCCGGCACAAAATGGGGGTATCTACCGTTTGTTTGGTGATGCGTTAACACTGCCGGGTAATACAGCACTGACTCGCGTTCCCACAGGATTTAATACCATTTATGGAGGAACTGCTGCCCACTATGTAGAAATGTCGGTAACAGAATTTTCGGAATTCTGGTTACACGGAAGCGGACAATCGATGCCACTACCGGTTCAAATGATATTCCTTGAAGCGAATCCTATTAACAACGCCTTTATTCAATTAACATGGGCAACAGCACTCGAAATAAACAACGATGGCTTCCAGGTTGAGCGCAGTGTAGATGGGCAAACCTGGGCACAGATTGGATTTGTAAATGGTCACGACAATGCGACTACACAAAACGATTACAGCTACAACGATATGAACGTTACGGCAGGTATAGTTTACTACTACCGCTTAAAACAAGTAGACAATGACGGAGCATTTGAATACACCGACATTGTAAGCGCGCAACTGAATGGAGACGTTACGTTCAGCGTAAAAGACTTTGTTCCGAATCCAACGATGGACAAGACAAGTTTGATAGTAACTGCAACGAAAGACCAGGATATTACGGTAACGTTCTACAATGTAGTAGGGCAAAAAGTAATGGAAAGCAGCCACCTGTTAAACAAGGGAGGCAACACTATTACCTTCGACCTGAACAAACTTGCTTCGGGAACTTACACCGCTATTGTTTCTTCGGCTAATGAGGTTTATACTAAGAAAGTAGTATTGACTAAGTAAGAAATAGAAATTGGTTGAATTTAAGTCGCAGTGATGAACCTCATCACTGCGACTTTTTTATTTTTAACGGATTGAAAATTTATGATGAAGGATAATAAAGAGATTTTAGTTTGTGGTGCAGGTGGCTTTATCGGGAGTCATTTGGTGGAGCGATTAAAACGAGAAGGCTTTTGGGTGCGCGGAGTAGATTTAAAATTTCCCGAGTTTGGAAAGAGTGTAGCTGATGATTTTGTGATTGGAGACTTGCGCAATCAGGAATTCTGCCAAAAAATATTCAATCGAAAATATTCTCAGGTTTATCAATTGGCCGCTGATATGGGTGGTGCCGGATATATTTTTACCGGTGAAAACGATGCGGATGTGATGTATAATTCCGCGCTTATCAATCTCAATATTTTAAGTGGTTGTAAGGAGGCGAAAGTGGAACGAGTTTTCTATTCCTCCTCTGCCTGTATTTATCCTTTGCATAATCAAGTTGACTCCAATAATCCGTTGTGCAGTGAAGAATCTGCTTATCCTGCAAGCCCGGATAGTGAGTATGGTTGGGAAAAATTATTTAGTGAGCGGTTGTATTTATCGTTTATACGCAACCATGGTTTACCGGTCCGGGTAGCGCGTCTGCATAATGTGTTTGGGCCTGAGTGTAATTACAACGATGGTAAAGAAAAAGCTCCGGCAGCTTTGTGTAGAAAAGTAGCAGAAGCGAAGGATGGTGGTGAAATAGAAATTTGGGGCGATGGAAATCAAACCCGGTCGTTTTTGTTTATTGACGAATGTTTGGAAGGTGTTACAAGATTGATGGAAAGCGATTTTGCCGGTCCAGTGAATATTGGTTCGGAAGAAATGATTTCGATAAATGATTTGGCACGAATGATTATTGAAATTTCAGGCAAGAAAATTTCCATTAAAAATATTCCCGGCCCAACCGGAGTGCGTGGAAGAAATTCTGACAACAAACTTATTTATGAAAAGCTCGGCTGGCAACCCGATTACGCTTTGCGTAAAGGGATAGAAAAAACCTACCAGTGGATTTTAGCACAGGTGAAACAAAACTCGGCTTCTGCTTTTTAGTAAACTTCTTTCTGCTTTATTTCATTTCAGTATTTCAATTTCTTTTCCCTACTTTTCGTTTTACAAAAAATATAACGTATGAGAAAAATCTACCCCGTTCTCTGTCTCTCGTTTTTCGTTTTCTTCTTTTCTGATTTACAAGCACAGTGTAACAACGGTCGCTACTACGACAAAATTTTTGCGCAAAGTACCAGCACTGTAACCTTTGGCAATGCCATGCAGTTTGACAGCTCGTATGTCGATTTGAAGATGGACATCTACCAACCCACCGGTGATAATTTTGCGCACCGTCCGCTTTTGCTGTTTGCTTTTCCGGGAAGCTTTACTGCGGGTACCCGTTTAAGTCCTGACATTATTCAGTTGTGTGATAATTTCTCTAAGCGAGGCTATGTGTGTGCTTCAATTGATTACCGCTTAGGTTTTGAAGGCGGCAGCGATTGCGATACCAACCAGTTTAAAGCCCTGATGCGCGGTGTGCAGGATATGAAGGCTGCTGTGCGCTATTTTTATAAAGACGCGCAAACCACTAACACTTTCCGCATTGACACTAATCAGATTTTTATTGGCGGAAGTTCAGCCGGTGCGTTTATTGCCCTGAATTATGCTTACGGCAAAGAGGATACACTTTCTCGTTCTGAACCGGACTGGGCGCGCCCGGCTTTAGATTCATTAGGCGGACCGGAAGGTAATAGTGGTAACCTTGGTTATGCGAGCAAGGTGAAAGGGGTAATTGATTTATGCGGTGGCATAGCTGATACGGTTTGGATTATGCCCGGTGACCCCATTTTGGTTGGTGTGCATGGAACAGCAGATGCTACGGTTTCGTGTTATTTTGATAGTGTTTATGCCTCTACCCATCCGGAGAGTTTATTGTTTGGCGGTGGCGATATTAAAAACCGCTTAGGCCAGATGAATCTGCCTCATTCATTGTATCTTTTTCAGGGGGCTGACCATGTGCCTTATATTTTACCTATTCCGTTTTTGCCACCGGCTTCTGCTTATATGGATTCTACCGTTTGGATTGTGCGCGATTTTCTTTATCAAAATGTGGTGTGCGATTCCGCTTTGATTTCAGGAGTGGATGATGTGGTGAATGAAATTCCTGTTTCGGTATTTCCGAACCCGAGTGATGAGGTGATAAATATTTTTTCGCATTACGATAATGATTTGACCGCTGATGTTTTTTCGGTGGAAGGAAAATTGCTGGCGAGAAAATTTGTTGTTGCCAAATCTTCCCAAAGCATTTTGAAACAGGAACTGGGTGCGGGAATTTATCTGGTTCGTATTTCCGATTTGCGGAACTCGCTGAGCAAAGTGGAGCGGATAGTTTTCTACTGATGTTTTTCGGTTTACATTTCATTCCTTATTATCGCTACCTTAGATTTAACGAAAGGTTTGAACAGTGATGAAAAAAATTCTACTTACTCTTTTTCAGAGTTTACTTTTTACTTCTCTCATTTTTTCGCAGGAAATTTCGGGCATACTGCTGGATAAGCAAACCGGTGAGGCACTGATAGGTGCTACCGTTGCTGTAAAAGGTACCAGCACCGGTGCCGCTACAGATTTTGATGGAAAGTTTGTGCTGAAGATTACGCAGCAGCCACCTTTCACTCTTTCATTTTCGTACATCGGCTACACCATTCAGGATATTGAAATTAAAACAGAAGCAGATTTAAAGCGCACGTTTACTATTAAGCTTGTTTCGGAAGAAAAGGTTTTGAAGGATGTAGAAGTGGTGGATTCGCGCATTACGCAAAAGCAAAAAGAAAGTCCGCTTACGGTGGAGAGCATGGGACTGCAGGCTATTAAACAAACAGCTTCTTCAACTTTTTACGAAGGGTTGGGCGGATTGAAAGGAGTGGATATGACAGCCGCATCGCTCGGCTTTGTTATTATTAATACGCGCGGGTTTAATTCTACTTCACCGGTGCGCTCTTTGCAATTATTAGATGGTGCCGATAACCAAGCCCCGGGTCTGAACTTCAGCGTGGGGAATTTTGCCGGTGCTACCGAAATTGATATTCAGAAAGTGGATTTGATTGTGGGGGCTTCTTCTTCTATGTATGGCCCGAATGCGTTTAATGGTGTCATCAATATGCAAACCAAGAATCCTTTTTTCTACAACGGGCTAACGGTGTTTGTAAAAGGAGGGGAGCGCAATTTGTTTGAAGGGGCAATACGCTATGCCAAAGCTTTTAAGAACAAAGCCGGTACCGATAAGTTTGCGTTTAAAGTAAACTTCAGCTACCTGCGGGCAAACGACTGGGTAGCGAATAACACCGATGCTGCTACCAATTCGTGGAAGCCGTCTACCAACCCCGGTGGTTACGATGCGGTGAATACTTATGGTGATGAACTGGTTTCGAAGGATGCAAACAATTATGACAATGCTTATTTCAATCGCGTGTCACCGGGTTTGAAACAATTTTTTAGAACCGGTTATCAGGAGAAGGATGTGGTAAATTATAATGTGCGCAACATTAAAGCCAATGCGGCACTGCATTATAAGATTACCGACAAGATTGAAATAAAAGCGGCTTACAATTTCGGAACGGGTACCACGGTTTACCAGGGCGATAACAGGTACAGTTTAAAGGGACTTACCTTTCAGCAGGCCAAGCTGGAGATTTCGCAGCCCGATAAATTTTTTATCCGCGCTTATACTACTCTTGAAAATTCGGGCGACTCTTACGATGCTGTATTTACTAGTTTAAAGCTGCAGCAGTATGCCAAGAACGATGAGCAATGGAGAAGTTATTATTCGGCTTACTGGAACCAGAACACGGTGCCGGGTGTAACACCACCGGCTGCCCGTGTGCGTGCCTTACCGGGCTTCCCGAACACCAATTCTTTTGCCTGGATATACCAATACGATTCGGTAAACGCAGTAGCTAATTCTATTCTTGACCAATACCACGATTCGCTGGTGCTTTGGCACCAGATGGCGCGCAACTATGCCGATACAGCCACCGGTTTGTTTGGCGGAGAGGCTTATCTAGTGCCCGGTACTGCGCGCTATGATTCTGTGTTCAACGATATTGTTTCGCGCACCGCTTTTGAACAGGGCGGCACTTTGTTTTACGATAAATCGAAGCTGGTGCATGTGCAGGGCGAGTATCATTTTACGCCTAAGCTGAAAACAGCCGAGAAACCTTTTATGGATATCATCACCGGTGCCAGTTTCAGGATGTATTTGCCCGAATCGCGCGGAACGGTTTTCAGCGATACCATTACGCATTACAAAGTGCAGAAAATAAATGACGGAAATATTCAGAACCTGACAGTGAATGAATACAAAGCATTGGTGCATAAAGACAGTTTTGAAATATTGGGCAACACCCGCAAGGTTATCCGTAATTGGGAGATGGGCGGCTATGTAAGCCTGTCGAAAAAATTTGAACTTGGTGCTGCTAAGAAAAACTCTTTCATAGTTACCGCTACCTGCCGTGTAGATAAGAACCAAAATTTTCCGGTAATAGCCACACCGGCTGCATCGTTGGTTTATTCTTACGATAACAAACACACCATTCGCGTTTCGTTTGCTTCGGCTATCCGCAATCCTACTTTGCAAGACCAGTATCTGTATTACAATGTGGGTCGTGCAATATTGATTGGCAACCTGAACGGTTTCGATTCTCTAACAACCATAGAATCACTTCGCGAATATTTGAACAGCACCAGTCCTACCGATTCTCTTCTGCATTACATTAACGTGCCGAAGGTGCGGCCGGAGCGTGTGCAGAGTTTAGAGATTGGATACAAAGGTGTGTTTGCCAACAAGGTTTATTTAGATGGTAGCGCATACGTAAGTTTCTACAAATATTTTTTGGGTTATCAGATTGGTGCCACCCTGCAACAGATTGGAACCACCTGGCAGCCTAAGCAAATTTACCGCGTAGCAGCCAACTCGCCCGACCAGGTTATTACCTATGGTGTGTCAGTGGGCTTTAATTATTTCTTTATCCGCAATTATTCGCTTAACGGAAATTACAGTTGGAACAAAATAAACTTGATGGGCTCTACCGACCCAATCATTCCGGCTTATAACACACCGGAGCATAAATTCAACGTGGGCATTAGCGGCAGCGATATTAAACTGGGCAAGGCAAAGGGCTTCGGATTTAATGTTACATATAAATGGATTCAGGGTTTCGAGTTCCAGGGCTCTCCGCAATTTACCGGTGCTATTCCAACTTACTCGCTGCTTGATGCGCAGGTGAACTGGAACGTGAAAAGCATTTACACCACGTTTAAACTGGGCGGCAGCAACCTCATATCTAACCGCAACTATCAGGCGTATGGCGGGCCGGGTATTGGGCGGATGATTTATGCTTCTATTTTGGTTGACCTTGACTCGGACGTACTTTATAAGAAGAAGAAACCCGCTGTATCTCCTTAAGAAGGCTTTTATAGCCAAGACTTAAATGAAAAGCCTTCCGATTTTTTCGGAAGGCTTTTTTGTTTTAAAATGGGCGTTCGGTTATCTTTCTTTTGGAAGAAAAAAGAACTAAAGTTGTTAAACTGAACCTTGATTTCGATGAGAAATTACATAGCCTTAAAATTCTCAAAAATTGATGAAAATGATTAAAAACAGGCAAAACACGGCACAAATGCCATTTTTCACCCCTAGGAAATGGCTTCGAACGCCTCGGAAATGTCTTTGAACGGCTAGGACGCAGGTTTCCATGGCTCGGAAATGCCTTCACACGGCTCGGAAGTTACTTCGAACGGCTCGGACGCGGCTTCCCATGGCTAGTTCATGCCTTCCCTCGGGTAGTTTGTCCCTTTTACTGCCTCGGAAACTTAATTAACCACCTCGGAAATTACTTAGAACGGTGTTTTTTACCATAAACTAAGTGGTCAAAAATACCTTTCAGCCCCCGAAAGCTTCTTCCAAACCAAGGATTAAGGACACTAATGCGGCAATGGCTAAATCAATGTTTGGAGGAGCAGGAAGAGTTAAACCGACATTCATTTTTTAATACATTCATTTCATGAAAAAGGTATTCTCAGCAGTAATCATTCTGTTTTTGTTCACCGGTGCAATGGCGCAGGATATTCCCTACGCGCGGCATTTGGTAGATACGCTTGCCTCGCCATCGTTTTGGGGGCGCGGTTATACTAATAACGGTATGCTGAAAGCTTCAATTTTTCTGGCAGACCAGTTTCAGAAACTCGGTTTGCAGCCCATGAAAGGCGAAAGCTATTTTCAAAAGTTTACGTATCCGGTAAATACATTTCCGGGTAAGATGGAAGTAAGCATTAACGGAAAAAAGCTTATCCCTGGTGAAGATTATATCATCTCTGCCGAAAGCAAAAGCGTGAAAAGCTATGGCGAACTGGAGCAGCGCGACAGCGTTACTTTTTTCGACCGCGAGAACCGCGTGTTTTTTGTTTTAAAAGATAAACTTACCTGGGAGTGCGCACCGGCAGTAGAAGAATACACGTTGATTCTGCTCGACAAAAAACGCGTTACCAAAAAGCCTCAGGGGTATTCTATTAATGTAGAAAGCAGTTTCGTCAAAAAATTTAATGCGGTAAATATCTGCGCCACCGTAAAAGGAACTGCCGTGCCCGATTCGTTTATTGTCTTCACCGGTCACTACGACCACCTTGGCGGCATGGGCACCGAAACTTATTTCCCCGGTGCTAATGATAACGCCAGCGGTGTTGCCTTGTGTATGAATCTTGCAAAGTATTACGCTAAAAATCCTTCGCGTTACAGCATTGCGTTTATTCTTTTTTCCGGAGAGGAACCGGGGCTCATAGGCTCCAAATATTTTACCGAGCATCCGCTTATTGATATGAAAAAGATTCGCTTTTTGCTGAACAACGATATTGCCGGTACCGGTGAGGATGGAATTACCATTGTAAACTCAACCGTGTTTGTGGAAGAGTTTAATGCCATGCGAAGAATTAATGATAGCAAAGGCTATTTGAAAACATTGGCGCAAAGAGGCAAGGCAGCCATAAGCGACCACTACTTTTTTACCGAAGCCGGAGTGCCTTCGTTTTTCTTTTTCACCATGGGCGGCATACAGGCCTATCATGATGTTTACGATAAAGCCGAAACACTTCCATTAAACAAACACGAAGAATTGTTCAAGCTGTTGGTGGAATTTACAAGCGCGCTTACAGATTAGATTTGCCTGTAGGCAAAATACCGCTTACAACATTTCGTCCTGAATTTACAATGCCTTACCTTGCGCTTGCGGTTTCTTTGTGCCAACAAAAAATACAGATTATGAAAACTACATTCCTCTTTACACTTCTGGCTGTCGCGCTGCTAGGCAACGCTACCGGCACAGGCAATTTTTCGCTGATTGAAATTAACCCCGCACACGGAACCGAGCAGTTTGTGTGGAGCGATAGCAGCAAACATATTTATGGCGCAGGCGAACTGAGTTGTATGACCGAACTGAACGGCAAGCTGTATTTTGTAGCACAAGATACTTTTGGCAACGAAGAACTGTGGACGAGCAATGGAACAGAAGGCGGCACGCAACTGGTAAAGGATATTAACCCAACCGGCTCGGCACAAATAGGCAATATTATGAAAGCCGGCAACCGCCTGCTCTTTATAGCCAGCGATAACAACAACTGGGATTTTGATTTATTCTCCAGCGATGGCACACCAGGTGGCACTATCAAAGTAAGCGACATTAACCAAAACTGGAATGACGGACTCTCGCCACAACGCGCGGCTAACTTTGGCAACAAGGTTTTGTTCTGCACAGCTACCGATTTAATGAGTACCGATGGAACGGTTGCCGGTACCGAATCGCTGCTTACACTTACTAATTACAATCCGTCACAAGGTTACTGCGAAGTGAATGGCAAAGCCTATTTTATTTTAACCAACAATTTTGGCAAGCCGCAATTGTGGATGACCAACGGCACCACAGCCGGCACCGAACTGGCATTTAACTTAGGCGATAGTGCATCTATTATAAGCGTAGACAAACTACTGGCGTTTAACAATAAACTTTATATGGTAGCATCCATCAGCGGACAAGGCAGCGATTTGTTTTCTTATGACGGCAACATAAACGGAACACTTACGCATATTGAAATTGTAACGGGCGGTAATTCTTACCCACAAGGAGTTACGGTGGCGAATAATCAACTGATATTTTATGCTTCAAACATGACCGGTACCAATCTTTATAAAATGTCAACTACCGATGCGGCTCCGCAAATTGTTACTTCGTCAGCCACTGTTAATGTATCGGGCAGTTTAAGTTTTTACAACAATGCAGTTTATTTTTTGAGCGATAACGCGCAGCAAATTCACTGGGTTAACCTGAGCGATTTTACGCATCACGTGCTTAACCTCACTAACTTCTCTATACCGAATTCGTTTTTTACCTCAACCGATTTTTTAGTAGGCACCGGTGGCAAAATTTTCTTTGCCGCTTACGATACCGCCACCGGCAAACAGGTTTTTGTTGAAAGCAACGGAACTACCGAAGGCACTTTTTCTATTATGCCTATAAGCACAAACGTAGAGCATCCGTTTAATGTGTTAGCCGGTTGTGGTATTATAGATGTGTTCGATTTTAAAGTATGGGGAGATAAAGTAATTATACCTGCCAATTTTAACGATGCCGGAAGAGAACTTTGGATTTACGAACCACAAGGTTTAGCCAGCGGAATTAAAACTGTAGAAACCAAAACGGAAGTGCAGTTGTTTCCAAACCCAACATCAAGCCAGTTGAATTTCAAAATAGGTAATGCAGGTTACTGCGAAACAAATGTGCGAGTTACAAATGTGAATGGCGAACTGATGTTGCAGAAAACTGTGGAGGGAGAAACTTCATCGGTTGATGTATCAACCCTTGCAGCAGGTAACTATTGCATTTCGTTTTCATCTTTGCAAAACGGAACAACGGTTAAGAAGTTTGTAGTAGTAAAATAATTTCAACCAATCTATTTATAAAAAGCGATGAGCAAGAAGCAAGAAACTGTTGCCCCTGTTCATCGCTTTTCTTCTGCCGGTGATGTTCACTTTAAGTTTGTCACCATCACCGAAGCCAGTTTTGAAGTACCGGATGTAGAGCACCGCCACGGTTACTGGACACTTTTTATTTTTTTAGAAGGCAGAGGGCGGCATGTTATCGACTTTAAAGAAGTGGAAATAAAACCCGGCAGCATTCACATGGTATTGCCTGGACAGATTCATGCTTTGCATGGAGGCAAAAAATTTCTGGCGCACGCACTCATGTTTACCGAAGAGTTTTTTTTAATGCGCGAAGAAACCATCAAACTGCTCATGCGCCTATTCAGCTTTATGGATGCTGGCGAAGCGGCTGCCTTTAATATTACCAAGACCGATAAAGATTTTTTCAGCAGTCTGCTTAAGCTTATACAATACGAATACGAGAGCGAGAATGAGAACAAAGGCGCGTTACTACTCGATTTGCTTTCAGTGTTCGTCACTAAATGTATGAGTGCGCTTCAATTGCCACAACTGAACCATTCAGGAGATGATTCGCTTGATTATATCCGGCTGAGAAAAGAAGTGGAGCGGCATTACAAAACTATTCATTCCGTTGCCGATTATAGTTTGCGCCTTGGTATTTCTCCCAAACAATTAAACGAACTCTGCCGCAACTACACCGGCCGCACCGCGCTGGAATTTATTCATGCACGTTTGGTGGTGGAAGCAAAACGTTTACTGAAATACAGCAACAAGCCTATCAAGCAAATAGCCTACGACCTCAACTTTACCGATGCAGCACACTTCACTAATTTCTTTAAACAGAAAACAGGAATGACTCCGGTGGAGTTTAAAGGGAAGTAAAATTTCGCGGATTACTTTTTAGCAGAAAGAATTTCTGAATACTGCTGTGGGTTAGTTATCAGTTCAATAGCCTTTGCCACTTCGGCATCATTCTGATAGCTCTTCTTCACCTTGCCATAAGCATAATAATAACGTCCGGCAATTTCGTTTTCAAGCACGGTAATGATTTCATCTTTGTTCTTAATCAGGTCTTGCTCTTTATCGTGATTCAATTTTTGCTTGATGGCTTCGTATTGGTCTTTTACCGCATCAAAATATTTTTCCTCACTCGCAGCTTCTTTCAGCGCATCTAATTTTTCTTCGCTTTCGGTTTTGTAAGTGCAGTCCTTGGTTTTTACATACGCCACAAAATCATTGAAATCTTTTTCGGTCAGTTTGAATTTTGCGGCATCAGCAATGGTATCGTGAGCTAACCGGTAAGCAGAAGCAAAATCAAAAATGTAATTCTTGGTGTAAAGTGTTTCGGCAATTTTGCTGTGCTCGGGTTTAGCAAGTTTCACATCAGGGTCAACGCCACCGCCATCGTAAACCGTTCTCGCGCTATTGATCGTTTTGAAAGCAACCTTCAATGAATCGGGAATCCGTTTCACACTTCCATCTGCATTTTTTTCTGCATAGAGCAATGCCTGAATACAACGACCGGTAGGGATATAATATTTAGCAGTAGTCACTTTCAACATCGTGTTATATGAAAGCGGTTTGGTAACCTGCACCAATCCTTTGCCATATGTGCGCTGACCAATCACCACACCACGGTCATAATCCTGCATAGTTCCCGAAACAATTTCGGAAGCTGATGCACTCATAGAGTTCGTAATCAGCACAAGCGGAATTTTTGTATCGCTCGGATCGTTCAATGTTCTGAAACTGTTATTCCATTCATCCACTTTTCCTTTGGTGGTAACTACTAATTTGTCTTTGTCTTCAAAAACATTGACAATGTTTACAGCTTCGTTCAGCAAACCACCGGGGTTGCTTCTCAGGTCGAGAATAACTCCCTTCATGTTCGGGTTGGCTTTCTTTAAACTGTCGAAGGCTGCCTTCACATCTTTGCCCGCACCTTCATTAAATATTTTGAGTTTGATACAACCTACTTCCGGTGTAATCATTCCGTAAAACGGAACAGAGGTTTCCTGAATTTCTTCGCGTGTTACTGTAAAATAAAACGACTTGCTTTCTGTGAGTGATACCTTTCTTTCAACTTCAACACTAACGGCTGACTTCGGCTGCCCAACTAAAAACTTTTCTACTTCATCTTTCTTTCTCTTCAATGTGCTTTCGCCATCAATACTCTTAATCACATCACCGGCATGAATGCCGCTTTTATCTGCCGGTTGATTTTGTTCAACAGAAATTATCACCGGATAGTTATTCATTACTTCTATCTCCACTCCAATTCCGCCAAACTTTCCTCCCTGATGCATCTTTGCATTTTCAATTTGTGAGCCGGAAAAATAATTAGTGAAAGGGTCAAGCGTTTTCAGCATGCCGTCAATGCAGGTGCGCATCAACTTCGAAGGCTCTACATCATCTACATAATAAGTATTCACTTCTTTATACAGCGCAGAAAAAACATCGAGGTTCTTCGAAATCTCAAAATAATTATCGGCAAACGACATGGTGCCGATGCTGATAACTAAAACAGAAATAATTTTTATAACTCTATTTTTCATTCTGCATTTCAAGTCCCCCTTAGGGGATTTAGGGGTTTATTTCTTCGACAAAATTTCGTTCATCCTTTTTTCGTCCTTCAAGATTTCGATGGCTGCTTTCAAATTGTTGTCGCTCTTAAACATGGCTTCGGTTCTGCCGGTGTTCAGATAATAGCGAGCAACAATTTCTTCTTCGAGCATGCTTTTGATTTGTGTTTTTCCCTTTTCCAGATCATGCTGTTTATCATGCATCATGGTTTTTTTCATCGCCTCGTAATCATCCTGTATGGCTTCAAAGTATTTCTCTTTTTCAGCTGAGGCCTTTAAGTCAGTCAATATTTTTTCGCTTCGCGTAGAGTATTCGTAATCCTTTTTTGCAACCCAGGCCATAAAATCTGCATAGTCAGCATCGGTTAATACAAAATCTTTTGCGCCAACAATTTTTTCGTGCTTAGCACGATACTCGTTGGCATAATCTGCAATCAGGTTTTTGGTAAGCAGGCTGATAGTAATAGGAGTGAGTTTCTCTGCCTCAACAGAAACATCGGGGTCAATGCCGCCACCATCGTAAACTGTTCTTCCGTTCTTCTTTGTTTTGAAAGCCACCTTCAGTGAATCAGGAATTCTCTTTACGCTGCCATCAGCATTTCTTTCGGCATAATTTATTGCCTGAATACAACGACCGGATGGGATGTAATACTTGGCGGTAGTCACCTTCAGTTTAGCATTAAACGGAAGCGAGCGTGTTGATTGCACTAAACCTTTTCCGAAAGTTTTTTGCCCTACAATAACCGCACGGTCTAAATCCTGCAATGAACCGGAAACAATTTCTGCCGCTGAAGCGGAGCCGCCATCGGCAAGAACTACTACCGGTATCTTTAAATCAACCGGGTCATTTAAAGAAGGAAAATTTTTATTCCATTCGTCAATTTTTCCCTTTGTAAAAACTATGTCGATGTTCTTGTCGACAAAAACGTTGGCTACATTTATTGCTTCGTTAAGCAAACCGCCCGGGTTGCCGCGCAAGTCAAGTATCACTCCCTTCAATTTGCCTTTCGATTCTAGCGTGAGCAGTGCGCTCTTCACTTCGGCACCGGCACGCTCCGTAAAACTTGAAAGTTGTATATAACCAACATGGTCATCTACCATCCCAAAATAAGGTACGTTCTTAATCTTGATTTCTTCACGCACCATCTTCACCGACATTTCAGCTTCACTTCCGTCTGCCTGCAATCGTTTAATTTTTACGTTTACTTCGGTGCCCGGTTTGCCTTTCAGCATAGCACTTACCTGGTCGGTGCGATAAGTCTTTGCACTTTTGCCATCAACTTCAATAATCTTATCACCGGAACGCAAACCAATTTTCGCTGCAGGAAAACCTTCGTACGGTTCAGTTACCACCACCCAATCGCCACGCGTTCCAATCACTGCGCCAATGCCACCATACTTACCGGTGGTCTGCTGACGGTAATCGTCCATATCTTCTTCGGGAATATAATCAGTGTAAGGGTCAAGCGACTCCAGCATTTCGCTGATACCAGCATGCATCAATTTTTCGGGATTTAGCGTATCAACATAATAGGTGTTGAGTTCCTTATATAAAGTAGTAAAGATGTCGAGGTTCTTCGTGATTTCGAAATACGAAGGGCTGGTAGTAAACGCAATGGGAACAAATGCAACTGTCACAATTGCACCTAACACTAAATATTTTTTCAATCTCGTCATCTCGGTTCAGAGCTAAGTGAGGTAAACATAATTTTTAACGCGGAGATATTGAAATTGTTGTAAGATACCGCGAATGATTTACAATATTTTCTGAATTGTGGCATAAAACATGCAAATGATGAAACTGAAATAATATTACGTTTAACACATGAACCTGCTGTTCGACTTTTTAAAACACTTACAGGAAAAAGATAAGCAAAAGCTGAAATCGCTTATTGTGAAAGGGCACAGTGCGCAGGTATGGGCTATATTGAACCAACAGGCAACGCAATTGTATTTTGATAGAAAGAAAATTGAAACTATATTAAAAATTTCATCTGCGCACTTCGATAAAATTACTTCACAACTTCTTTCTAAATGCTACGAATTTTTGTTCGGCAGTAACAATATTGAACTGCTTTTATTTTTAAGTGAACGTTCTTCTTTCGCTAAACACTACTATCAGGAAATGAAAAGGCAAATGAGTTTTGCCGAGAAGAATTTTACTAAACAACAATTGGCAGAATTCTATAAAGCGAACGTCAACTTTATTCATTTCAACATGCCTATCATTCACAAGGATGAAAATGTTTTGCGCATGCTGGCAGATAAATATCTGGCAATTGAAAAAAACCGGAATGCGAAATTACTGATTGAATGTAAGTTGATGTACGTGCAGATTGACAAACTATTTGCTGCCGCATTAATCAGAGAAAGGAAAACGGAACAAAAAAAGAAAATAGATGCATTAGGCCCTTTACCGGCTGAAGCAAATGAAGAACTGGCATTTGCTTATTACTGGCTGAAAATTTATTTCAATAACGCCATTGAAGATTTTGAACAGTCTTTAGTGGTTACCCGCGAAGCTCTAGTTGTGCTTAAGAAATATACGAGCGAGCAAAATCAAATACAGATTTTGCGGATTGAACTAAAGGAAGCAGAGTTGCTTTATTACCTCAGCAGGTTTGAAGAATCATTCAAAAGTTTTGAACGCTGGATGAAAATGCCGCAAACGGATAAACTTCCGGACGGCAGTTATTACGCCACCAAATATTTGCAGGTTTGCTTAATCACAAACCATTTAGATGAAGCGAAGCGGATTTTAGATTCGAAGCAAACACTTCCGGCAACTCACCTTCGCGAAGTGTTACTGCCACGCGATATTATTTCGTACGCCAAATATTTTCTGTTCAGCGCAGATTATGAGCAGGCTTTTGAATTTATTCAACTCGGCTTCGAGAAAAATCCGAAGGGAAAATATTTTCAGTATGAAGTGGAACTGCGGAATATGCAAACCGCTTATTTCTTTCTCACCAATCAAAAAAAACTGGCGGGGCAGATGTGCAACAAGCACATTAAATATCTGCGCTCGCATGGTTACGGAATTAAGCAAAGCGATTTTCCCTTTTTCTATGTGTTGACGAAAGCCATGTATGAAAAAAAACAGCGAGGCAAAAAACTTTCAGCGAAAGAAAACGAGATGCTGCAACGCTACCAGTTGGGAAGCTATGCGGTGTATGGAAAATTGCTTTTAAAAATGTTAGAGAGCTAACTCTTCCCGCAAATACTTTGCAGTAAAACTCTCTTTCGATTGCGCTACTTCTTCAGGTGTACCGGTTGCAATTACATTGCCCCCACGGAAACCGCCTTCGGGACCGATATCAATAATGTGGTCGGCAACTTTGATAACATCAAGATTGTGCTCGATAACCAAAACAGTGTTTCCTTTTTCAACCAAACGGTTCAATACATCTAGAAGCACGCGGATATCTTCAAAGTGAAGACCGGTGGTTGGTTCATCGAGAATGTAGAACGTTTTACCGGTGTCTTTTTTCGAAAGCTCTGCTGAAAGTTTTACGCGTTGCGCTTCTCCACCTGATAATGTTGTAGATGATTGTCCTAATCGTAAATAGCCAAGACCCACATCATTCAGCGTTTTCAGTTTCGGATAAATGGATGGAATGCTTTCGAAGAACTCCAATGAATCTTCCACCGTCATGTTCAGCACATCGCTGATGGACTTTCCTTTGTAACGAACTTCCAGCGTTTCGCGGTTGTAGCGTTTGCCGAAACACTTTTCGCATTGCACTTCTACATCGGGCAGAAAGTTCATTTCAATAATCTTCATTCC
>CANJLD010000010.1 GCA_947475165.1 Bacteroidota bacterium | reverse complement strand
TTACCAAAACCTGCCACGTCTCTTTGACGTTTTCTTTTATTTTCGCCACTCCTTAATCGGAGCTAAAATATCATCATTTTTCATTTAGAGCATTTAAGGCATGACATCGGCAGAAATACGCAAGGCATTTTTAGATTTTTTTGAAAGTAAAGGACACAAGATTGTTCCCAGCGCACCTATTGTGGTAAAGAACGACCCAACCCTTATGTTCATCAACAGCGGTATGGCTCCGTTCAAGAATATTTTCCTGGGCAACGAACCAATCAAATACAAGCGCGTTGCCGATACGCAAAAGTGTTTGCGCGTAAGTGGTAAGCATAACGATTTAGAAGAAGTGGGAGTAGATACTTACCATCACACCATGTTCGAGATGCTCGGCAACTGGAGCTTTGGCGATTACTTTAAGAAAGAAGCCATTGAATGGAGTTGGGAATTGCTGACTAAAGTTTACGGCTTAGAAAAGGACAGACTTTATGTAACCGTGTTTGAAGGCGATAAGAAAGAGAACCTTTCCTTTGACCAGGAAGCTTACGATGAATGGAAGAAGTATATTGACCCAAGCAGAATTATAAACGGAAACAAGAAAGACAATTTTTGGGAAATGGGCGATACCGGTCCATGCGGTCCGTGCAGTGAAATACATATTGACTTAAGAAGCGATGAAGAGCGCAAGGCAATTGATGGAAAGAGTTTAGTAAACGCTTCGCACCCACAGGTAATTGAAATTTGGAACAACGTGTTCATGGAGTTTGAACGCAAGGCCGATGGCAGCTTAGTAAAACTTGCCGCGCAACATGTAGATACAGGAATGGGTTTTGAACGCTTGTGTGTAGCTATTCAAAAGAAGACCAGCAATTACGATACGGATATTTTTCAGCCCATCATTCAGTTTCTTTCAGCAAAGAGTGGTTTTGCTTACCACTACACAGCTCCTGAATTAGTAGATGGTAAAATTGTAGGCACTACAACTGATGCACAAAAAGCTGATATAGCTTTGCGTGTTATTGCTGACCATATCCGCACTATTTCGTTTACGATTGCAGATGGACAACTTCCAAGCAACACCGGTGCCGGCTATGTTATAAGAAGAATTTTGCGCAGAGCAGTTCGTTATGGATATTCTTATTTGAATTTTGAACAACCATTCTTGTGTGATTTAGTTCCCATGCTGGCAAATCAGTTTGTAGATGTGTTCCCTGAACTGAAAGCGCAGGAAGGCTTTGTGATGAATGTGATTAGAGAAGAGGAAACTTCTTTTCTTAGAACTCTGGCAAACGGAATTAAACGCATCGATACACTAACCGGTATTGATGGCAAAACTGCTTTTGAATTATTCGATACCTACGGCTTTCCTCTTGACTTAACCAAACTGATTGCTTCTGAAAAAGGCTGGACAGTTGATGAAGAGGAATTTAAAAAAGAGATGACCGCTCAAAAGCAACGTGGAAAAGCAGATGCCACAAAAGAGCAAAGCGATTGGATAAATGTAAGTGAAGATGTAAAGACAGATTTTATCGGTTACGATTTTACCGAAGCCGATTCGCATGTGGTAAAGTATCGAAGCATTAAGCAAAAAGATAAAGAACTGTTTCAGGTAGTGCTCGACAAAACTCCTTTCTATGCAGAAAGCGGAGGACAGGTTGGCGATACCGGTTATCTGGATTTTTCCGGTGAGAAAATAGATGTGCTTGATACCAAAAAGGAAAACGATTTGATTGTTCATTTCGTTAAGAAACTTCCTGCTAAAGTTGATGCTCCTGCACATGCAAAAATAAATGCCGTAAAGCGCAATGATACCATCAAAAACCACTCTGCTACTCACTTGCTGCAATCTGCTTTGCGCATTGTTTTGGGTTCGCATGTGCAACAAAAAGGTTCGTTGGTTAATGCCGATACTTTGCGTTTCGATTTCTCCCACTTCAGCAAAATGACTGATGAAGAAATTGCAAAGGTTGAGCAGATAGTGAACGAGAAGATAATGGAGAACATTGCTTTAGACGAAAGAAGAAACGTTCCGATTGATGAAGCAAAGAAGTTGGGCGCAACAGCTTTGTTCGGAGAGAAATACGGAGAGTTTGTGCGTGTAATCACTTTCGATGAAAAGTTCAGCCGCGAGTTATGCGGAGGTGTGCATGTAAAATCAACCGGGCAAATTGGCTTGTTCAAAATTACTTCTGAAGGTTCGGTAGCGAGTGGTGTTAGAAGAATTGAAGCGATAACCGGAAAGAAGGCGATTCAATTAGCGAATGATGTAATCAGCAAATTGGCTGATGTGACTGCCGCTCTGAATAACAGTAAAGATGTGCTGAAGAGTATTGATACTTTGAAGAACGAGAATGAAGAATTGAAAAAGCAATTACAGCAGTTTGAAGATAAAGCAGTAGCTGATTTGAAAAAGCAAATCGTTTCTTCTATTGAGACAGTTGGTGCGGTTAAGTTTTTCGCTTCTACTAAAGTTGAACTGAGTTCTGTTGAAGCACTCCGCAAACTCGGCATTCAGTTGACCAATGATTTGAAAGACGGTTTTGTGTTGTTGCTGGCTTCATCTATTAATGGAAAGAATGTGGTTCATCTCCGTATTGCACCTTCATTAAATATAAACGGCAATCAGTTACTGAAAGAAATTGCGACAACTATTAAAGGTGGCGGTCCAGCCGATTTTGTGCAGGCAAGTGCAGGAAGTATGAGTGAGGTGGAAGATTTGATTTCAAACCTGAAAAAGAAGTTTGCCTAAATGTCGGACGATAAATACAGTAAATACGAGGTAGTAGTTGGGCTCGAAGTTCACGCGCAGCTTTCCACGCATAGTAAAATGTATTGTGGCGATTCTGCCGAGTTTGGCGGTTCCCCTAATACGCATGTGAGTGTGTTGTCACTTGGTCATCCAGGAACTTTGCCAATGGTAAACGAAACGGCAATTGAGTCTGCTGTTAAAATTGGTTTGGCAACACAATGCCAAATTCGTTACGAGAATCAGTTTGCGCGAAAGAATTATTTCTATGCCGATTTGCCAAAGGGCTATCAAATTACACAAGACAAAACTCCTATCTGCACCGGTGGATTTGTGGAAGTGGAAACGAATGGCGTTAAGACTAAAATAAATCTCACGCGAATTCACTTAGAGGAAGATGCAGGTAAGTCTATTCACGATATTGACCCGTATTTTACGCTCGTAGATTTGAATCGTGCAGGAGTTCCGTTAATTGAAATAGTTTCTGAACCGGATGTAAGAAGCGGTGACGAAGCCATGTCTTACCTGAATGAAATTCAAAAGCTCGTTCGCTATCTTGGTATTTGCGATGGGAATATGGAAGAAGGAAGCATGCGTTGCGATGCCAATATTTCTGTCCGTTTAAAAGGTTCAAATGTTTTGAACCCTCGCAGCGAAGTAAAGAACATGAACAGTATGCGTAACGTAAAGCGCGCTATTGAATTTGAATTTATCCGCCAGATAGACGCATTGGAAGCAGGAGAGAAGATGGTGCAGGAAACAAGAGGATTTGATGCAGTAAAAGGCGTAACGCTTTCTCAGCGCAGCAAAGAACACGCGCACGATTACCGCTATATCCCCGAACCTGATTTGCCACCTGTTTATGTTACGGACGAATACATTGCCAATGTAAAGGCACACATGCCAAAGCTTCCAAATCAATTGAAGTTGGAATACATGGAGCAATACGGTTTGCCGGAATACGATGCGCGCATTATTACCGATGAAAAGGAAATGGCAGAATACTTCAACCGTTTACTTGCTGAAACAAAGAATTACAAAGCCGCTTCTAACTGGATATTAGGTCCAGTTAAAAATTCTTTAAACGAGCATGGAATAGCAATCAAAGATTTCAAGGTTTTGCCAAGTAGCATTGCCAAGTTGATTGCTTTGATTGATGAAGGCAAAACAAATTTCTCGGTTGCTTCATCACAAATATTTCCTGTTTTAGTGGATACCGGTAAAGACCCGCTGAAGATTGCGGAAGAGTTAAACCTCCTTCAAAGCAGCGATGAAGGAATGATTGCCGGATTGATAGACGAAGTAATTGCTAAATATCCCAAAAAAGTTGCTGAATATCGCGCGGGCAAAAAAGGTTTGTTAGGTTTATTTGTAGGAGAAGTAATGAAACTCTCTAAAGGTAAAGCAGACCCGAAATTGACAAACAAAATAGTAACCGATAAACTTGAATCATAAAACAATAAACAAAACTACATGCGCAAACTACTAAGCATTCTTCTGCTTCTAATTTCTTTCTCTTCTTGTAATCTGGCAGGGGGCAGCGATAAATATTCTATTCAGGGAACGGTTAAAAACCACGCCTCTAAATCTATTATTCTTGAAAAGCTTGGCTTGCAGGCTATCACTTCTGTAGACTCAGCAGTTATAGATGAGAAGGGAGGATTCAAAATGGAAGGCGTTTCTGAAGCAGGATTCTACCGCTTGAGGTTAGATGCTAAAACATTTTTTCTTTTCTTACTTGAACCGGCACAATTCAAAGTAGAAATTGACCCTACTGCACAGGAAACATTTAAAATAACCGGTGGCAAACAGGATGGTGAATTTCAGGCAGCATTCAAATTGCTTGGAAATACGCAGCGCGATTTGCAGGGCTGGAATCAGGCGTATCAAATGTATGGACAGATGGGTGTTTCGCAGGACACTATGATGTATGTGCAGCAGCAATTGCAGATGGTAGCCATGAAATACGAAGGCATGATTCGCGATAGCTCAGTAACAGCAAAGAGCCCGCTGGTGGCTTTGTTTTATGTAACCAACGGACCAATAGATAAATTTCCAAAAGAGAACCTGACCATTATTCAACGGTTGGAAAAAGAAATACCTAAGTCATCTTACACTAAAGAGTTCCGCGATATATATACTAAGTACGAACAACAGGTGAAAGAACAAAATCAACCTCGTCCACAGGCGCAGGATGTAAGTGTTGGGAAGCAGGCACCGGAAATTGATTTACCCGACCCGAACGGAAAGAACATTAAGCTTTCATCATTGAAGGGTAAAGTGGTGCTTATAGATTTCTGGGCTTCGTGGTGTGGACCGTGCCGTATGGAAATGCCGAATGTTGTTGCTGCTTACAAGAAATATAAAGACAGAGGCTTTACAGTTTACAGTGTATCGCTTGATAAAACAAAAGATGCATGGGTTAATTCTATTAAGGCATTGGGTATGCCATGGGAAGCTCAGGTAAGCGATTTGAAATTCTGGAATTCGGCAGCGGCTGCTACTTACAATGTGCAGGGCATTCCTGCAGCATTTTTAATTGACCGCGATGGAAAAATTGTTGCTACTAATCTTCGCGGTGTAGCGCTGGACGAAAAGATTGCTGAAATACTTAAGTAAATAATTAACAGAATGAATTACAACAATGCCACGGTTTTACACCGTGGCATTGTTGTTTTATAATTCGCTGTATTTCTTCTTTCCCTTAAAAAAATATTGAACCAGAATATTTACATCCGTTAAGTGAGCAGATGAGGGATGAGGGATTTGTTTTCTCTTCTTGATAAGCGAAGGAATAGCGGCATAAAAAGAAAAATGAGCTTTAAGAATAGCGACTAAGTCTTGAAAATTTCTGTTCTTCATAACACTATGAAAAGCTGCTACTCCATCTAAAATAAAACGCCAAAGCATTTTAAATAGTAGAGATGATGGAGAAAGGTTCTTGAACATCATCATTAGGTTGTTGCGGAAATTCAGATAAGTTTTTCGCGGATTGCCTTGCGGTAAACTGCCACCGCCTACATGATAAATTACCGAAGACGGTGCCACGATAATTTTATAGCCCATATTCTTCATGCGCCAGCACAAATCAATCTCTTCCTGATGGGCAAAGAAATTTTCATCAAGCGCACCGGCTTTCCAGTAAACCTCAGAGCGCACAAATAAACAGGCACCGGTTGCCCAGAAAATTTCTTTTACATCATCATACTGTCCTTCATCTTTTTCCAGTGTATTGAAAATTCTTCCCCGGCAAAAAGCATAACTGTTTCTATCTAAGTAGCCGCCACTTGCACCAGCATATTCAAAATATTCGCGCTTGTAATAATCGCGAAGCTTGGGTTGGGCGGCAGCAATGTTTTCATCGTGCTCCATTTCTTCTACTACGCGCTCTACCCAGTTTTCGGTTACTTCAATATCCTGATTCAATAACACATAATACTTTGCATCTACATGCTTTAGTGCATCATTATAACCGCCTGCATAACCGGCATTGCGAGTGTTTTGAATAATGCGAATGTTTGGATAATTCGCTTTTACAAACTGAATGGAATCATCAGATGAGCAGTTGTCTGCAACTATTATTTCGCAAAGTTCAGGTGAGGTGTGTTGTACTATTGATGGAAGAAACTGCTCCAGAAATTTCTTTCCGTTCCAGCTAAGAATAACTACCGCAACTTTTTTTTGATTGTTCAATGTTCGGATTTAACCTCCGGTTTATTTCTTCAAGTTATCCGTTGCCCATTTCAAATTTCCCTGCGCTAATGAATAACCGGGTTTTATTTTCAATGCGGCTTCGCAAGCTTTTGCACCTTCTGCAAATTTACCCATTGCGTTATTGGCAGAGCAAATATTGTTGTAAGCTTCGGCATAATCAGGTTTTAGTGCTAATGCTTTTTGTGCAGCACTAATACATTTTGGGTAATCGGCAGCGTTGTAATACATCAAACTCAGGTTCAAAAACTCTTCCGGTGTTTTGTAGTTTACGCTGGCTTCTTCTTCTACCTGTAGTTTTGATTTACCGGTGTTGGCCATTTTTAAATAAGCAGCCGCAGTAGCATCACCGGGCGAAAGTTCGAGCGTACGCTCTGCTACTATTTTTAATTCTTCCAAACGATTTTGCTCATACAGCAAAGGAATAAGCATATAACGCGCATCCATGCGCGCATCCACTAACCGGATGCACCGGTAAAGGTTGTCAATGGCTTCGCTTTGACGTCCGTTATCTTTTAAGAAACGCGCATAGAAATAATAGTTACCTGCTTCGCCACTTCCGGCCGCAATTCCTTTTTTTAAATATTCTTCTGCCCCCTGTTTATCGCCAACTGAACTTTTGAGGACTGCAATATTTACATGTAGAAAAGAATAGTTCGGACAATACTCCAATGCTTTTGTGTAGTAGTAGCTGGCAGTATCGTAAGAGCCTCTTCCCATAAACACTAATCCGTAATTCATTAAGCCTCTTCCGTTCTTCGGGCTTTTTATGCTTACATCTTTCCATAGAGTTTCTTCGGTGCGCCAAACTTCGTTACGCTGATAAGTACCGTATGAATAACCGCAAAGGAGCAAGAGCAATACTGCAAACTGCACCGGTGAAGGAACTTTCTTTAGATAGTTTTCGAACAACAAATAAATGGCCCACATTACAGCAATGGATAAGCCTACATAAGGATAGAACAGGCGGTGGTCGTTCATTACTTCTGCCAACGGAACCAATGCGGTAGGAACCAAGGCCAATAAGAACCAAGCTAAGCCAAATGCAACCGGTCTCCATTTTTGAAAGCGCGACAGGTAGAAGATGGAGAAAATCATTGCTCCTAAAAAGAGGAAACCAATAATAGCTTTTGGTTCTGCAAGGCTTTGGAAGGGCGACCAATCAGTGTCGGCACTTAATTGGGTAGGTACGAAAAACTGAGAGATGTAATGAACTAAAATAAACGGTTGCGTAATAAAGTAATTGAAGAAAGAATAACCACCGGGAGTCCACGAAACTTCCATACGCTTAATAAAAAAGTAAGCAACAAGCACTATAATGAAGGAAGGAACAGCGATAAATAAAAGCTTCTTCCATTCCATTTTTGCAACGGCAAATAAATCTTTCTTCTGCTCAAACAAAATATGATACACTATCAGCATTGGAGCGAACATGATAGTAGTTGGTTTGGCAAGCGCACCTATGAATACAGGAATGAGATACAAGTAATATCTGCGCGAAGCAGCAGAATACTGATACACCACAAACGCCAGCACTACAAATAGCGTAGAAATACTATCAGACCGCGCGATGATGTAGTTAACCGTTTCTGCCAATGACGGATGCAGCATGTAAAAAGCAACCGCAAAAAGAGAAATGAATTTATTAGGGGTGTTGGCTGAAACAGCATTCAGCATTTTGACGAAGAAGAAGAACATGAGCACACCCTGCAACAAAAAGAGAATGAAAGTAGAAAGGTGAAAGTAAACCGGGTTTAATCCCTTGCCTAAATAATAATCCAGTGCCAGTGTGGTGGAAACTATAGGGCGGTAAGAAGCGTTCGATGGCTTTGAACTGAACGTAGAAGCATCTTTAAAAAACAAGGGGATGTTATCGATGTTCTGAATGTAAACGTTGTTCTGCACCGCGTGCGAATCATCGAAGTGGAAAGCGTTCTGCCAGTGATTGGAGTAAGTGATGATGATAGCTGCAAGCAGCAATACAGAAAGGAGAATAAGTTTTAACCGGTCGGTCATTTGCTGAAAATTTATTTAGTGTTTTTCATTTTTGTTGCCCAGTCCAAATTACGTTTTGCCAGTTCTAACTTAGGGTTGATGGCGAGTGCGCGTTTGCAAACTTCAATTTCTGCATCCCAGTTTTTTAGCGCACCGTAAGCGGCTGCAATATTGTTGTAAGCCAAATCACCTTTGGGGTTATACTGCAAAGCTTTTTCCCATGCCTTAATGCTTTCTGTGTATTGCTGTGCATTATAATACGTCAGTCCCAACTCTATGTAAGTGCTATAATCAGGTTTGGCAGTTGCCACTTGTAAAGCTGTTTGAATAGCGATAGCGGGATTAACAAGATGTGTCCGTCTAACTTCCAACGGTTTAATCTCAGGTTGTGGCTTGGGCTTTTGCAAATTAACTACAACAGTATACAGCAGCGGAATTAAAACAACCAGCAACACAATGACTGTGGCTAAATTTAGTTTAAGCGATGCTTCGGGATTTTTTTTCTTTTCACTCATACCTTACAGGTTGCGCCAAAAATATAAAAGTGGGGTTTAATTGAAAGAAATACACACGGATGAATGAACATAACTTTATTCCCTAAATGATATTTTAGCACCATGAGCAAACCTTGGATATTAGTAGTAAACGATGATGGCGTTACCTCGCAAGGCATAAAAGCGCTGGTAGAAGCTGTAAAGAACTTAGGAGAAGTGGTGGTGGTGGCACCTGACAGTCCGCAATCGGGCATGGGACATGCTATTACTATCGGCAAGCCTTTGCGGTTAACACCGGTTCATCTTTTTGGCGATATTAAAGCCTACAAGTGCAGCGGCACACCGGTTGATTGCGTAAAACTTGCCGTAGATAAAGTATTGCACCGCAAGCCCGATTTATGTGTAAGCGGTATTAATCATGGAAGCAATTCGAGTATCAATATTATTTATTCGGGAACGATGAGTGCGGCTATGGAAGCCAGTTTAGAAGGAGTTCCTTCGGTTGGTTTTTCGCTTTGCGATTACCGCGAAGAGGCGGATTTTACTGCTGCCGCCCATTACGCTCATCTGGTGGCGGCTTATCTTTTAAAATACGGATTGCCTAAATACAGTCTGCTCAACGTAAACATTCCCAAACTTCCGCTAAGCGAAATAAAAGGAATGAAAATTGGCCGACAGGCACGGGCAAAATGGGAGGAAGAATACGTTGAGCGTATTGACCCTTTCGGCAAGCCTTATTACTGGCTAACGGGTAAGTTTGTAAACTACGACCAGGGACATGACACCGATGAGTTTGCTTTGGCAAATGGTTATGTAAGTGTAGTACCGGTGCTGCACGATTTAACAGCACATGATGTGGTTCCATTTCTGACAGAAAACTGGAAACTGATAACTACCAATAGCGATGAAGGAACGGTGCCGGGTGTGAGTAAGGAGGAATTTAATTTGTAAAGCCTGTCATTGCGAGGGAGGCTCTGCGAAGTAATCTCCTTTTTATGCAGAGGGGATTGCTTCGGAGAGCCTCCCTCGCAATGACGACATAAACAAAATAGCAATGCTTGACAGATATTTAAACACATCGCCCACGTTTTATAAATGGGATAAATTTTGGGTAGGTGTAATTCCCGCTTTTATTGTACCGGTGCTGGGTTTAGGCGGTGTGTTTCTGATTACTTTCCTGAATGCAAAGTATAACCACCATGAAGAATTTACTGCACACATGTTTTTGTCTACTATGAAATCGCAGGTGGCGTTTATGCGTATTTCTTCGCTGTGCTGTATGCTCAACGGCTTTGTGTTTTTCTTTTTTGTGAAGAAAGATTACAACAACGCATCGCGCGGAGTAATGGTGACTACCATGCTGTTTGTGTTGGCCATCCTAATTAAAGAACTGTTATAAACCCATGCGCTATTACATTATAGCAGGCGAGGCAAGTGGCGATTTACACGGCTCTAATCTTATTAAAGAATTAAAGCGGCAGGATGCCGCTGCTGACATACGCTGCTGGGGTGGCGATAAAATGCAGGCTGCCGGTGGCATGGTGGTAAAGCACATCAGTGAGCTTGCTTTTATGGGTTTTTTTGAGGTGGTGAAACACCTGCCTACCATTCTCGGCAATATTGCCTTCTGCAAAAAAGATATACTGGCGTATAAACCCGATGTGGTGATACTGATTGATTACCCCGGTTTTAATTTTCGCTTGTTCGAGTTCCTGAAAGATAACCGGTTGAAGATATTCTACTACATCTCTCCGCAGTTGTGGGCGTGGAAGAAGGGAAGAGTAAAGAAGGTGAAGAAATACGTTGACCGGATGTTTGTCATCTTTCCTTTCGAGAAAGAGTTTTATGCAAAGCATGGAGTGGAGGTTGATTTTGTAGGGCATCCGCTGCTTGATGAATTATCAATAACCAATAACCAATTATCAAACAAACAACCGCACAGCACTATTGCTCTTTTACCGGGTAGCCGTAAGCAGGAGATTTCTTATTTGTTGCCGGAGTATTTAAAAGTGATAGATGAATTTCCTGATTATAAATTTACCGTAACCGGTATGACTGCAATAGGAGAGGAGTTCTACCGGAATATAATTGGCGATACAAAAGTGGAACTGGTGATGGATAAAACCTACGAAGTGTTGAGTAAATCTACTGCGGCTATTGTTACTTCGGGAACGGCTACGCTTGAAACGGCATTGTATAATGTGCCGGAAGTAATTTGCTATAAGGGAAACTGGATTTCGTATTACATTATCAACGCGCTTATTGATAAAAGCATAGGCTTTATCTGTATCGTAAACCTGATATGCGGAACTAAAGTGTTGGAAGAACTGATACAGGCCGATGTAAACAAAGACCGGCTAGTGCAGGAATTAAAAACTCTACTATGCACCGAAGGCAGAAACAAAATACTTACCGGTTATACTTTACTGCAAAGCAAACTGGGCAATGCCGGTGCGTCTGCTCGCACGGCAGAATTAATGATAGCGCGTTTGAAAGACTGATTTGGAAAAATACATTTGCACCTCGTTCTTAAAAACAGATTGGGGGATTAGCTCAGTTGGCTAGAGTATTTGCATGGCATGCAAGGGGTCACCGGTTCGAATCCGGTATCCTCCACTAAAAAAAGCCCTACCGGTTACCGGTAGGGCTTTCGTTTTTATTTAGGGCGATACCCCTTAGCTGAGTCTCCGCCTCGGGACTCTGCGGTTTGCGCTTCACTCGCGCAGGGTCCTCTTCGAGAGACTGCGGGGGGGGTGAATTCAAAATATTCAAAAGCTATACTCACAGAAGCAGAAGCAATAAAATAGATAGCTAAAATATAAGAGCCGTAAGGCAAAAAATTATTCAAGGTAAACCAACCACCGTAGAAATATAAAATGGCAAAAGCTATGGCACATCGCACCAATTCAAAAAGCCATGCAGTTCTATCTCTATCCATTAACGAAGTGTAGCTATACACCGTCAAGAAAATAAATGAAGCGTAAACGAATACTGCCGTTTTGGGAATTACTGCTATTTGAGACATCAAAAATAGCAGCAACAAAAATGTTATGCTTAACTGCGTCCATGCCCAAACTTTTAAATAAATAGTGACAGAGGGCATATATTTTTCTTGCTTGTTAGTATCATTGATATAATGCACAGGAAATTTCTCGGCTACATCTGCCGGTCGCCAACCGGTAGGCATAAACCAAATACGAAACTTGTCCCAAACGTTAGTCGTGCGCCACGCATCTTTTGTAAGTAGAGTAAGGTGAATGAAATTTATCTTTATAGGATTCCATGTGCTTACCGGTCTTGTTATGCCATACACAGGTTTTATGTCAGGCAATTCTTCTTGAAAAGTGCCAAATAGTTTATCCCAGATAATTAAAATTCCGCCATAGTTTTTATCAATATAAATAGGGTTGATGGCATGGTGAATGCGATGATGAGAAGGCGTTACAATTATTTTTTCCAGGAAACCCATCTTACCAATAAGTTGGGTGTGATACCAAAATCCTCCAAATAGCATTACAACACCCAAAACGATAATAACATCGAGGCTTACGCCAAAAATTGCAGCAGGCAACAACAGGAAAGTAGCCGGATTTACAATGTCAGAAATTGTTTGCCGCAAGGCAACCGGCAAATTGTATTCCTCGCTGCTGTGGTGTATTACATGTTCATTCCAAAGAATGTTGTATTCATGCCTCCACCGGTGCCACCAATACACATAAAAATCAAGGGTAATAAATCCTATAAAATATTGCACTGCTTTTGATTGAACCGTAAATACAGCAAAGTGTTGTAATAAAAAATCGTAGGCAAACACATAAACGGTTAAACCTAATGTCTTAAAAAGAGTGTTTGTAAGACCCGAAGTGAGGCTGGAGACAACATCCATGCTTTTGATTACATCTTTGTTTCTCCATTTTGCCACCACCATTTCAATTAAAATGAGCAAAAGAAAAAGAGGTAAAACAAATTTCAGTGCACTTGCAAAAGTTTCCATGCTTTATTCTTTTAGTTTTATTACCTCTTTCTGCCCGTCTATCAGCACTTTAATTTCTTTCAATCTTTCAATACTTTTAGAAGGCACTGAACCATCTCCTTTGGGTCCAATATTTAAAAGCAAGTTCCCTCCACGCACATTAATGTCCTTTAATTTCTGCCAAACCACATCTGCCTCTTTGTAGTTTTCATCATCTATTTTATAGCCCCATGAGCTGTTAAGGGTATAACATGCCTCCCAGGGCAACCCACTGTTTTCATTACTTCGTTGCTCAGGGGTTTTGAAATCTTTATCGTATTTACCAGCAGAGTTGCCGTATCGGTTATTGATAATAATAGATGGTTTTAAATTTCGAACGTAGTTGTAGAGGTTAACGGCATCTTTATGTTTCCACCAAAACTGCCACGCGCCATCAAACCATAAAATATCGGGATTGTAGTTAGCCACCAATTCTGCTAATTGGTTATTCATATATTCTATGTATGCTGCCTTTTGCGAAACTTTCATGCGCGGACGATAATGACTGTAGATGCTGAACCAATCTCTGCAAGGTGATGTTAGAGACACCTGCGAACCGTGGTGCCAATCGAGCACGCTGTAATAAATTCCGAAACGGAGGTCATACTTATCGCAGGCTTCTTTCAACTGCTTGATAATATCTTTTTGGTAAGGAGTATTGCCAATATCAAAATCAGTGTATTTACTATCCCACAAGCAAAAACCTTCATGATGTTTTGACGTTATAACCAAATAGGTCATGCCGGATTCCTTTGCAGCTTTCACTATTTCTTCTGCATTAAATTTTTCGGGATTGAAAGTTTTAATCAACTCTGAATATGTTTTGCCCTTGATACTGGCAAATGCTTGTATCCATTCGCTATAACCTTTTATCTGATTTCCCTTCCATCTTCCACCCAGTTGGCTCGATAAACCAAAGTGAATGAACATACCGTATTTGGCAGCGGTAAACCAAGTGAGTCTCTCCGCCTGTTCAGCTTTGGTTTCTAAATGGTAGTAATCTTTAATTACCGCAGGCGGGTTGTTGGGTGGTGCTTGTGTATTTCCTTTAAAAGCAAGGAAGAAAAGGATGATTAGGAAATACATTTTTTTCATAGCCGAATGGTTAGTTATATTTTCCAATAAAAATAATTACAGAACAAAGTTAAACGGACTGATGCCAAGCGAGATTAACTAAAGGTAATTACTGTTTTTTGGTAGCAATCCTTTTTCGAATTCGACTAAGTGACTGTGGGGTGATGCCCAGCACATTCGCAATGTATTTATTGGGAACACGGTTGAGCAGTTCGGGGTGCTCTTTTACAAACTTCAGGTAGCGTTGTTCGGTACTTAGCAGCATAAAATCATCTAATGCCTCCAAGGATTCAACTAAAGTAGTAGTTAAGAAAAACCTGCGCCCTGCTTCAAATTTCGGGTTGTCGTCAACAATTTGTCGCATGGCTTTTACATCTATCACAATAAGCTCGGTTGGCTCTAACGCCTGAAGATTAAAACGGGAGGGTTCGTTTAGTAAATCAATTTCATAGCAAGACATTACCTGGTTTTCGTATCGAAGGCGGTTGGTAATTTCCTCGCCTTTTTCATCTACAAAGTAAGAGCGAATCAACCCATCTTTCACAAAATAGAGATTGCTTTTATGTGAACCTTGCTTCAAAAAAATATCTCCCTGATTCAGTTTTAACAGCTTGGTATGTTCTAGGAATTTAAACACATCATCAGTGCCCAATTCCTGAAAAAACGGAAATACGTGTTTGAGTTTTTCAAAATCAATCATAGCGTTGAATTGAAATTGAAGGTATTGAAAACTTTGAATCTAATTACGTCCCCTGCAAGGTCTCCGCAGAGCCGGAAGACACTGCGGTTTCCTAAAAATAAAAACCGCTTCCATTTTGAGGAAGCGGTTCATTAAACCCACTACATGAAAAGACTATTTCACTAAATTAAATTTGATATTCGATAATTTTTGGCTGGTAGTAATGCACATAAATCTGCTCAATTCGCTTAGGACTTAATTTGAGTTTTATTTGCCGCTTACAGCATTTCCGTTAAGCAATTCTGTAACCACACGACCATTCAAATCGGCAATTTGAATGGTTCCATTTTGTGGTTGTTCAATTCCGAAATTATTAAACAAAGTGCTTCATGAAAAGTTCAAGCCTCCAAGAAAATTATTTTAATAACAGTGTTAAATGTAATTCTGCCTCGGCTCAAGAATCTTTGAATGAATTGTGTTAAGTGCGGTAAAAGGGTTTCTTTACAAAGCTCAAAAACGGAAAATTAATTCATGAAAACATTTCTTACATTTTTACTTTGTCTGTTATTCAGTCTTAGCTATTCGCAAATAAACCCCGCCAACATTACTATTGCCCGCGACAGTTTTGGTGTGCCGCACATTTACGGACACACCGATGCCGAAGCCGCTTATGGTTTAGCTTATGCGCATTGCGAAGACGACTTTAAAAGCATTCAGGAAAACTTACTCTCCGCAAAAGGAATGTTGGGCGAAGTTCTCGGCAAAGAAGGGGTGTTGTTTGACTTTGGTTTAAAATTTTTTGGTATTGATACCTTGGTGGATAATAACTACGAGCGCGTTATTTCGAACGACTTCAAAAAAGTATTGCAGGGATACATTCAGGGCGTTAACGATTATGCCGCCAAAAATCCAAACGAAGTGTTGCTTCAAAAAGCACTACCTTTTAAACCTACGGATATGCTGAAAGGCTCTACGCTTACACTCACACTTTTTGCAGGCGCAGGCATGGCGTTAAAATCTATCAAAGACAATCACATTGAGTTGCTGCACCAGCCAAATGAAGTGGGCTCTAACTCTATGGCAGTTGCACCATCGCACACAGAAGATGGCAAAGGTTGGTTGCTGGTCAACTCACATCAACCTATTGAAGGAAGATTTGCCTGGTATGAAGCGCACATTAAAAGCGATGAAGGTTGGGATATTATTGGTGGCTTGTTCCCCGGTGGTACCACCATATTTGTAGGCAGTAATAAAAATTTGGGTTGGGCGCACACCACCAACTACCATACCTTTGGCGACATCTACAAACTAAAACACAAGGGCAATAAATATTGGTATGATGGTGAATGGAAAACTTTTGAAACCAAAACCGCCCACCTTAAAATAAGACTAGGCGGAGTTAAAATTGGTATTGCAAAAAAGATTCGCACCTGCGAATACGGCCCGGTGTTTCAGTCTAAGCAGGGTTGGTATGCCATTCGCTTTCCAGGAGCAATGGATTTACGTGCTACCGAACAGTGGTTCCGCATGAACAAGGCAAACAACTTTAATGAGTTTGAAACGGCTTTAAAGATGGAGGCCATTCCGCTATTCAATACCATGTATGCCGATGTAGAGGGGAATATTTTTTATCAAAGTGGTTGTCAGGTGCCATTGCGCGATTCTAGTTTGAACTGGCACACACCCATTACGGCTAACACTTCTAACTACAAATGGAACAGGTTAGTGCCTTACGAAAGAAAACCATCGTTGCTTAATCCAAGCTGTGGTTATCTCTTTAGCTGCAACCAAACTCAATATTCGGTAAGCGGAAAGGATTGCACTTGGAAAGGAAGTTTTGTAGGTATTCAGCAGTTTAATTACAATAGGGGAGAACGCTTTGGTGAGTTGTTGGGTGAGGTGAAAGGAAAATTTACTTGGACAGATTTCTTGCGTGTAAAGTTTGATAAAAGCTACTCCAGAACGGCAAGCTATGCACGAAATTTTAAAACTGCTTTTGAACTAGACGAAAATAAGTATGCTGACATAGCCGATGCAATTCAAAAACTAAAACATTGGAACTGGACAGGCGATACAGAAAATAAAGATGCCGCAGTGGCTATGATTATGCAGGAGCGTTTGCAGAAAGAATGGAAAGTACCGTTTGCATTTTTGATGATAAAGAAAGAACCGTTATTGGAAAATGATTTGGTAGCTGCGCTTCGCTACACCAAAAAATTTATGCTCAACAAATACGGAACGCTGGATATAAAACTTGGCGATGTGCAACGAATGATTCGCGGCAATGTAAGTTTTCCCGCAAGCGGTTTGCGCGAAGTTCCTCGTGCTTCTGACCCAAAACTTTTTGACAAATCAAAAGGCATTTGGCGTATAACCGGTGGAGATGGTTACATACAAGTGAATAAATATACCAAGAGCGGAGTTGAAATAAATTCTATCAACGCCTATGGTGCATCATCGCACCCAAACAGCAAACACTATACTGACCAAATGGAAATGTTCAGCAAAGAGCAATTCAAAAAAATGACGTTTGACTGGGAGGCAATTAAAAGAAATGCAGAAAAGGTTTATCGCCCAAGCGACCTTTAGCATTTAATTACACCGGCATAATTTCAACTCTTCTTTAAACTCGAAATACCAAATCATTCAAAAAAGGTACTACATCCTTATCTTCTTTGGTCGTGCCGAAATCTGTAAGTGAAGGCAAATTATTCATAAAGAAATTTTGAAAATGTGCCATCTCAATAATTGTAGATGCTAAAGACTTGGGGTATTTGTATTTCATATTACATTCGGAAATAACTCTACCGATAGAAGCACAAAAATTTTTGCCGTTGTTGGTATTATCATCAACAACATTCGTTAACCTTTTTGCCAATCATCCAATCTCTCATTTGTCACAGAAATGTAAAATTTTAAGTTTCCAATAAAAAATGACATTTCCATGACAGTTCATGCTTTGAAATATAACCAACTGTATTTTATTTTGGGTTAAACCAAAACACTATACTATGAATACAGACGAACCTCTGTTTATTCAGAAACCCCCATCAGACACTTTAATGCAAACCGCTCTGCTACTGGCTAAAGGTAAAAACGTAGAAGAAATTGCTGCCCTGCGTAACCTGTCGGTTGACGCTATACGCACCCATGCCCGGCTGCTTCGCACAAAGTTTGAAACCGATGATATAACCGAAGCCGTTATAAGAATGCTGGCACTTAACTATGTGCACTACAGCCTTACTATTGATTCGCTGCCGCCTCACTGGCATCAATACATTCGCACAGAGCCTTATGCTATAGCCGCGGCTTAAAAATTCACCAAAATTGGTGTTTTCTGTTTCCTGCCTTTTACTGTTTTTCGTTTTGCAAAAGAAACGTTCTTTGAAAATACAGTAAAAACAGCCCATATAGGGCAAAAACACCGTTTATACCCCCTCGGAAGTGCCTTTAACCGCCTCGGAAATATCTTTCCACGGCTCGGTAGCTTGTTTCCATGACTCGGAAGTGCCTTCCCATGGCTCGGTAATAGTTTTACATGCTTCGGACACTGGTTTACACGGCTAGTTTATGGCTTTCCATGCCTAGTTTGTTTGTTCTACCGCCTCGGAAACCTGATTTACCGCTTCGGAAGCTACTTCAAACGCTGTTTTTAACCACAAAATATGCGTTCAACAAAATTTTCTAATCATTCTAAAAACAATTTTACTCATCTATTAAAACCAACCAAACAGTATGAAACCTTTACACAGAAGTTACAAAATGACCGACCCCGCTCTAACCCTTAAATGCGAGGATGTATTAGACAGCATAGACCGCGACATTGCGGAGTTTAACGCCCGCGGCTTTACCCCCGCCAAGCGCACGCTGTTCTTAAACACCATTACAGCTTTCGATGCCATGCCCAGCGATAATTATCTGCTGGGTTTGCAGGAAATAGCTACGCAAACAAAAAACGAAACCCGGGTGTTGTGCGAAACTGCTGTAAACGCAGTGCTTACCGCTGTGGTAAATGTATGGGGAATTGACAGTGCGCAATATCATTTTTTTACAGAAGATAAATCACTCTCTAACCTGACAGATACAGAGCTGCTGCGCTTTCTCGAAGACTTTGCCGATGCCACCGAAGATGAATTAACCGCACTGTTAGATGAAGGAATAGATGCCGCAACCGTTACCAACCTTCGCGCATTGCGTGTAAGCTATAACACAGCCCTTAAAAACCAACGCAAAGCCATTAAAACGCGCGACACAGGCGACCATGCCCGCATTAAAAAAGGAAATGAGTTGAACAAACTGTTGGTAACCCATTGCAACACTGGTAAAAACATTTGGCTGAATGTAGATGAATCGAAATATAACGATTATGTGATTTACGACACCCCCACCGGTGGCAGCGGCATAGATATAGTGCGCGAAGCAGACCTGGCAGGGGCTATGCCGGTAAATATTCCAATAGCCGATGTTGTTCCTACCACACACACGCGGGTGCTTATTGAAATAACCAATAATGCCCTGCAGGCTTATGCCGGTGCTACCCCTGCCGCGCTGTATAATATGGGCGACCCGCTGCTCGATTTAGCCATAGGCAACGTAGATTTTTCGAGCGCAGAGTTTGCCGCAGCTACCGGTTTGGGAACCGTTGGCGATTTTTTAATGGTGCGCTTAGTAGGTGTGGGTCCCGGTCATATTAAAATTACGTTTACCAATGTGGCAGAGTAAATAAATCATAGATGCGTCATTGCGAGGGAGGCTCTGCGACCGAAGCAATCTCCCTTCGTAATAGGGGGATTGCTTCGCAGAGCCTCGCAATGACGAGGAAACCAAACAAAAAAGCCTCCCGATTTATCGGGAGGCTTTTTTGTTTCAGTTGTCACGGTTGCCCGTCAGGCTTTTGGTTACCGGAGCAACTCTTTCAACTCCCGCTGATAATCTTCGTTCTGATTAAGACGGCCGTGAAGTGCACCGTTAAGAGTAAACAAAGTATCGCCCTGCTTAAAATGCTCTTTAAGTTTAAGCGATGAGCCGTAGTAAATAGTTTCATCAGCATCGCCATGAAAAATTACTACCGGTGACTTGCAGCTTTGCACATACCGGAAAGTTTCGAATGTATACCGGTTCAAAAATTTTGGAGTAATGCTCGGATATAAATGCTCGCCCACATCGGTTAAGCTATAGTAAGGTGCCTGAAGAATTAAAAGCTTAGGATTATTGGCAGAAGCCAGCATAGCAGCCGGACCGGTGCCAATGGAATAACCTTCTACCACAATTTTGCTTTCGGCATACTGTTTTTTCATTACATCGTAAGCAGCTTGCACATCTTTATAGAACTGTTCTTCGTTGCTAATAGTGCCTTCGCTTTTGCCAAAACCGCGATAGTCCAGAATAAAAATATCGTAGCCAAGCGAAGTATAGATGTCCGCAATATCGCCCCACGTATCAAGCGCACCGGCATTGCCGTGCAGATAAAATACAAGACCTTTTGATGTATCGGCTTTAAACAAAACACCGCTTAGAGTTTTGCCATCAAAGGTGGGCACTTTTATCTCGCTGTAATTACCGGTGTAAGCAAATTTATAATCAGCAGGCAGCGGATGAGGATGAAAAATCATTTTCTCCTGCTTAAACCAAAGCAAGCCGCAAAGCGCCATATACAGCAAAGCAAAAATGGCCACCAGGCCTATGAATATTTTTTTGAGAAGTTTCATGATATGAAAGTTAGTAGAAGTTAACCGGTGAGGAGGTTTATCATATTCATCAAAAGAATACGCTACAACGAATTACGAAAGATAAGCCGAGCCTTTTCCTTTGCCGTCAAACTTTACATGAATGTGTTCCTGTAAAGTGGTGGAAAGCGAAAGCCCTACAAAATCGGGCGAAACGGGGAACAGTTTATGTTGCCGGTCAACCAGCACAGCCGCCTGAACTTTCTTTGGGAAAAATTCCATGATGGGCTTTAAAGCGTAGTAAAGTGTTTTGCCGGTGTTGGCTACATCGTCCACCACTATCACCGTTTTTTTATCGAGCGATTTTTTGCCCAGATCCACTTTAATCTCCTCATCTAAGGGTTTCGATTTATTCATCGAGAGTTCGAGCAACACCACTTTAATATCGTCAATGGCTTCAATTTCTTTTTTCAGTTGTTCGGCATATTCAAAGCCGTTGGGCTTTATGCCTATCAGAATAAGCTCGCTTTCATCGTAATTGTCTTCTACAATTTGGTAGGCAATTCTTCTGGTTTTCTGCTGTATTTCTTCGCTGTTTAAAATCTGAACTTTCTTCATGTTGCTTTATATATTTTCCTCTCCTTCGGAGAGGTTAGGAGAGGTTTATTCCACCACTAATTTTCCTGCTTTCAGATTTTTTCCGTCCACATTCAATACGTAATAATAAATTCCTTTGGCTAATTTTTGGCTACGGTAGAGGTAATCTGTTTTTCCCGCGCTCAGTTTTATAGCATCAACACCGGCACCAACCTGGTTAAAAATTTTTATTTCTCCTCTCTCAAAATTCAATCCTTCAATTCTGAAATTAGTTTGAGCGGCAAACGGATTAGGAATTACCTGCACCGAAATTTCTGAACCGTAAATATTTTTAATACCGGTGTAAGTGCAGCTGCCATCGCTCACATTAGCCAGCGGATTATAATTATCGGCAGTTGAATCCATACATCCATAAACCGCAGCAATACAACTTCCCGAATCTACATTAGCCAGCGGATTATAATTTAAGCACGAAGTATCCATAGCCCCGAAAGTAATGCAGGTGGTTTGTGTAAGAGCTGCAAACGCATTTACTTTTCCGTTGCCGTATTCGTTGTTAGCCACCGGTCCGGTGAAAGAATCTTTTACAGCCGTGCAAATAAGCGCTGTTTTAATTTCTGAATAGTTAGCAGTAGGGCGTTTTTCTAAATACAAAGCAACAATACCGGCAACAATTGGCGAAGCCATAGATGTTCCTCCATTGCGTAAGTGTTTGCCTCCATAGCCAACTTTAAACCTGTTAAGCGGGCTGTTTAGCTTCAAACCAATGTCGTTTAAATCACCGGTGCACATAATAGTGCTGCCGGTTGCCATAATATCCGGCTTCAAACGACCATCGCGCGTGGGGCCAAAGCTTGAAGTATTAAAACGCTTGCCCACAATTTCATCATAATGCACCACGTTCGGACCTTCCACATGAAAATTATCCGTCAGGTTAAATTCGTTTGAATCCACATCTAAATAGTTGGCACGATTAGAATAATTGCCCACCGTAATTACTTTATCGCTGCACTGCCACGAAGAAACCAATGATTTAAAATGGTCGGCATGTTTATAGTTTGGATACTGAATAGGAAGATTGTTTAAGTTCTCTACAATATCCGAACCGCCTATTAAAGCCTCACTGCTCCACAAATCGAAAGTGCCGCTACCGGTAGTTTGAAAACGCCAAAGGTTGTTCACGTTAGCCGGATTAATAAGTGCCTCGAAATGATAACGGTTATCGTGCCAGGTAACCTGCAAATTAACCTGACCTAACAGCACTGTAAAGTTCGCGTCAAACAAATTGCGGGTGAGCGTAACCGTAGCTTCCGGTGCAGGGTTGAAATCGTTGATTACATTAAAGTAAGCAGTCAATCCTAAATCAACTCCGCTTGCATCATTACAGCCAATAGCAAATTTTGCATTTTTAAATGCAGCTGTATCAGCCCACCAATCAAAATACACGGCACTTGCAAAATTGCTGTATTTGAAAAACGTATAAAAAGTATCGCTGGTAATATTGTAACTGAGGTGGTGGTCAATATTTCCTGCATTGCCTGCGGCTGCTACTAAAACGCGTCCGTTTCTTTCGTCCAATAAATTTTCAATCAACTCGGTGGTTAAATCTTTGCCATCATGCGAGCCGTAGTAATCGCCTAAACTGGTATTGATAACGCAAGGTCTGCCAAGGGCATCTGCTTTTTTAAATATGTAATCAATTGCATCGGCCATGTGAGTGGCAAAATTATCATCGCATACATTTACACGAACAACAATTATTTCGCTCTCAGGAGCCAGACCGGTATATCTGCCTGAAAGAAAAGAATCTGAGGCAACAGAATTTCCATTACCCGCAGCAATTCCTGCTACACAAGTTCCATGACTGTAATCAATGCAACCGGTGTTGTAGGGTTCAACGTGCGTGCAATTTCCATTGTCAATATCCGTCCAGTTCCATTCGTTCCCGTAATTGTATGGCAACGGTTTGTTGGTTCCTGTTACACCTTCATCCCATATATAACGTATGCGGGTGCTGCCATCGGCATTTTTAAAATCCTGATGCTGCCAGTAGATACCTCCATCAATAATTCCAACAATAACACCGCGCCCTTTTAAATCGTGCGCTAGCGGCAATGCACCGGTATGAACGCTGTCAATATTATTTCTGATTCGTGCTGTATCCATCAATGCCTTGCCGCGAATGTTCGGGTTTTCAATTTCCCGCACAGCATATTCATTAGAGAATGCAATCAGATTTTTTTCGGGAATTTCTACTGAAGCTATATTCTTATAGCCATACTTATATCTCCCTCCATATTGCTCTGCCAATTGTTTGATGCGGGTAATATCTCCTCTCACCAAAAGGTGAATATTTTCATTTCTTACTTCTCCTGAACTAAGCCTTTTGAAAGTTCGTAAGTCGAGTTTTGAATTGGTTTGCGCCTGTAAAAGCACCATGCAAAATATAAGAAGAAGAGTAGACAGTTGTATTCGTTTTACCATAGTTGAGTTGAAAATAGCTTAATTGTTTTTCTTTCGCAAAAATGTATTTTAGCCGCGACTCATTTATCAACGTATGTTCACCATAATTCAGATTGTATTGTTTATAGTTCTTTGTTCTGTAGCAGGATATTTTGCTTTCAAAGGCTATTACTTTGTTTATAAAAATATCATGCACGGTAAGAGCGAAGATTTATCCGGTAACTCGTCAGAGCGACTTAAAAATCTTTTGCTAATTGCTTTCGGGCAGAAGAAAATGTTTAAGAACATTACGCCTGCAGTGTTACACTTTTTTATTTACGCAGGCTTTGTAATCACCCAAATTGAATTACTCGAAATTTTTATTGACGGCTTAACCGGAAGCCACCGGATTATTTTTCATGCGGTGGAAAACATCAGTGCGCTTCGGTCTATATATGTATTCACTATTTCGTTTATCGAAGTTGCTTCTGTATTTGTATTTATTGCCACCGTTGCTTTTCTTTCAAGAAGATGGATACTGAGAGTTCCGCGTTTAAACAAACCGGAGTTGAAAGGCTTTCCGGTAATAGACGCTACGCTCATTTTACTTTCCGAAATTTATTTGCTCGCCTGTATTTTCAGTATGAACACAGCCGATATGGCTTTGCACAATGGCGAATACGGATTTTTAGTGAGCGGATTTTTTATGCCGCTGTTTGCCGGTTGCGGTGAAACCTGTTTACACATTGTTGAGCGAAGTGGATGGTGGGGACATATGCTTGGTGTTTTAGCGTTGCTTGTTTATCTGCCATATTCGAAACACTTACACATTCTCCTCGCATTTCCGAATACGTATTTCGGTCGCTTACAACCGAAAGGCTACATCAACAATATGCCGGAGATAACCAAAGAAATTAAGTTGATGATGGATCCGAGTGCGGTTCCTCCACCGGTTGATGCAAATGCAGCACCGGTGAAGTTTGGAGCAAAAGATGTGTTTGATTTAACCTGGAAAAATTTGTTGGACGCATACACCTGCACCGAATGTGGACGCTGTACTGCAGCCTGCCCTGCCAACCAAACCGGCAAACTTTTAAGCCCGCGCAAAATAATGATGAACACTCGCGACCGGTTAGAAGAAGTGGGAAGAAACCGCGATGCAAACGACGGAGTTTGGAAAGATGACGCCAAGAGTTTGATTGAAAACAATTACATAAGTGTAGAAGAATTACGCGCCTGCACAACTTGTAATGCTTGTGTAGAGGAATGTCCGATTATGATTTCGCCATTAGAAATCATAGTTCAGTTGAGAAGAAACTTAGTAATGGAAGAAAGCAATGCACCGGCAGAATGGAACGGTATGTTCACCGCAATGGAAAACAACGGTGCGCCTTGGCAATTTAGCCAGCAAGACAGATTGAACTGGAAAAACGGATAATAGTTATGAGCATGCAAGTAAAGACATACGCAGAATACGCATCAAGCGGTGAAACTCCTGAAGTTCTTTTTTGGGTAGGTTGTGCAGGAAGTTTTGACCAGCGCGCGCAAAAAGTTACGCGCTCGTTTGTAAAAATTCTGAATCACCTCAATATTAAATTTGCAGTTCTTGGAACTGAAGAAAGCTGCACCGGTGACCCGGCTAAGCGTGCAGGAAACGAATTTGTATTCCAAATGCTGGCTTTGCAGAATATTGAAGTAATGAATACGTACGGAGTAAAGAGGATTGTAACTACCTGTCCGCATTGTTTTAATATTTTGAAGAATGAGTATCCTTCGCTCGGTGGAAACTATGAAGTAATTCACCACTCTACTTTTCTTCAAAAACTGATTGATGAGGGCAGAATAAAAATTACAGATACCGCTACTTTTAAAGGAAAGAAAATCACCTACCACGACTCCTGCTACCTCGGACGCGCCAATGAAATCTATGAAGCACCTCGCAAAGTTTTAGAAGAATTGGATGCCGAATTAGTAGAGATGAAGAGTTGCCGCACAAAAGGATTGTGTTGCGGTGCTGGTGGCGCACAAATGTTTAAAGAAGATGAAAAGGGAACTAAACGAATAAATATTGCACGTACCGAAGAAGCGTTGGAAAGCAATGCGCAAATTGTTGCAGCCGCTTGTCCTTTCTGTAATACTATGCTTACCGATGGAGTAAAATCGAAAGACAAACAACAGGATGTAAAAGTATTTGACATTGCTGAACTTCTCGCTGCAGGTCAGGGATTGGAGACTATTAATTTGTAGTTGGCATAGTTTCATAAAATAAAAAAGCCTCCCGATTTTTCGAGAGGCTTTTTTATTTGTTAGTCAGTAATTATTTCTGTGTGCAGGTACCTTGCCCTACTAAATAACCGCTTTGGTAAACTTCAACTTTATAAGTTCCGGCTTCTTTTACATTGCTGCTCCAGTAAACCACAATTTTCTTGTTGGTCTGGCTCCAGTCAAAATCTGCCTTCTTGGTATATTGAACAGTTTCTGAACCGCCCGCCAAATTAATACTTCCCGAACCTTGGTCAGCCACTGAAATAGTTTCGCCTTTCGGATTCAACACGCGCAGGTATAAACTTACCGGTCCGGCTTCTAACACCTTATTGTCACCGGTTTCAAAGCTAATGCGGAGTTGCTCGGTTTTCTTGCCCTTATTGATGGTAATATCTTCGCCTTTACGGTTTTTCTTACCGGTTACGCCAACTACTTCTATGTTGCGCAGTTGTAGTAAAGAACCCAATTCAACTTTCTTGCTCAATCCTTTGTTTTGTTCTGAAAGTGTTGAAGAAGTTTGTTTCTCTGCACTAAGGTCCGTAGAAAGTTGCTGATTTTGAGAAGTAAGTTCCTGATTTTGTTTGCTCAATTCATCTACCTTTTTCTGTAATTCAGCAATAGATACTTCAAACTGTGCAATTTTTTCTTTTGCTGCGGCTAACTCGCTACTGGTCATTTTGCCTTTAGCAAACAAACCTGAGATGGTTTTCTTTTGCTGGTCAATTTCGTCTTGCTTAGCGGTAATTAGGCTGTCGAGTTCTGCATTCTTTCCTTTGTATTGCTCCAGTTCCATTTTCTTAGAATCAAGAGTGTCAGAAAGGTTTTTGAAGTCGTGTTCCAGCGCAATTTTTTGGTCGCCTAAATCTTTTTTCGCTTTATTTTCAGAGTAAAGTAAGTATAACGCAACCCCGTTAATAAGTAACAACAAAGCAATAATTGCTACATATATTTTCTTGTTGCCGCTTTCCTGATTTTCTTCCATGTGTTTTGGTTTTGTTTTAATAAATGTAATGCAAATGTAGAATCCTGCAAATTTTTTTAAATCTCAATTACCTACATATACTAAGTTGAGTGTATATTTTTGTAAGAGGAATTTTCGCGAAAACAAAAAAGCCTCCTGCAATTCTGCGGGAGGCTTTCTATTTATGAATGCTGTATTCTTATTTCAATTCAACTTGTCCTAAGCCAATAGCGTAACCGCTTTGGTAAACTTCTACTTTATATGTTCCTGCGGCAGTTAAATTCTGACTCCAGTAAACGCTGATTTTCTTATTGCTTTGAGCGTAGTCAAAATCGGCTTTTTTACTGTATTGAACATCTTGCCCGTCAGCTAATTTTAATGTGCCAGAACCTTGGTCAGCTACTGAAATAGTTTCGCCTTTAGGATTGATGATTCTAATATATAAAGCAAGATTACCTGCATCCAATACTTTGTTTTCGCCTGTCTCAAACGAGATGCGAAGACTTTCTACTTGCTTAATTCTTTTTACATCTACCTCTTTACCGTTTCCTTTTTTCTTGATACCGGCAACAGAAATATTTTTTAACTGAAGTAAAGAACCTAACTCAACTTTTTTGCTCAAGCCTTGGTTCTGTTCAGAAAGTTTTGAAGTAGTTTGTTTTTCTGTGGTGAGGTCGGTAGAAAGTTGTTGATTCTGTGTATTCAGCTCTTGATTTTGCTGAGTAAGTTCTTCTACTCTCTTTTTCAAATCGCCAATTGAAGACTCATACTGCGCAATTTTTTCTTTTGCTGCGGCTAATTCCTTACCGGTCATTTTTCCTTTAGCAAACAAACCGGCAATAGTCTTTTTCTGCTGATCAATTTCGTCTTGCTTAGCTGTAATTTCAGCATCTAATTCTGCATTCTTTCCTTTAAACTGCTCTAATTCCATTTTCTTAGAATCCAAAGTATCACTCAGCGTTTTGAAATCATTTTCTAACGCTACTTTCTGCTCGCCTAAATCGGTTTTAGCTTTGTTGGTAGTAAGATATAAGTAAAGAGTTCCGCAATTAAGTAACAACAACAGTATGATAATACCGATGTATAGTTTCTTGTTTCCTTCGCCTTGGTTGTTTTCCATTGTTTTATTTTTTGTTTAACTAATTGGTGCGCAAGATAAGAATCATTCAGTTTTATTGTAATTAGCCTGTTTGATAAAGGCAACAAGTATTGCAATGCTCTTGAAAATTGTCAGTAATTTTTTGCGACTCGTGTTTTTCTGTAAAATATATTTGCATCGAATTTTATAATCTTTAAAAAATAAACATCATGAAAAAAGTATTCTATACAGCGGCATTGACTATTGTTCTTTCGCTCGCTATTCAACAAGCACAGGCACAGGCGTGGGAAAAAAGCACAAAATTATTAGGCATTGGGTTTGGAGCCTCTCAGTTTTTCCATATTGATAATGCCGCCAGCAGTTATTACGGAAATTTCTACAGCCCGCTTACCGGGCAGTTTAATTTTTTGGGAGAATTTGGTGTGCATGACTATGTAGGTATTGGTTTTACAACCGGCATTGGGGGGCGTGCCGGTTATTACAGAAGCTACGGTTACTGGTGGGGAGGATATGGCAGTTATGGTAGTGCTGGAGAATTGAATGTGCCGGTTGGCGTAATTGCTAATTTTCACTTCTATCAATTAATTGCCGATAAAACCGGTAAGGATATTCACTCCGATAAATTAGATATTTATGGTGGAGTAAATGTGGGTTCGGGTATTGCTGCTGTTTTTTACAGCAACGAAACGCGTATTGTGCCAATAGCCTTTGGAGGTATTCAAGCAGGAGCGCGTTATTACTTTACCGATAAAATTGGAGTGAACCTAGAAGTTGGCTATCCTAAATTGGTTCACGGAGGTATGGTGTTTAAACTCTAATAGATATTTATTCTGCAAATAGAAATGCTATTGACTAAGTCAATAGCATTTCTATTTGCAGGAAGATAATTTACGATTCAGTAAACTTATATCCTACACCTCGTATCGAGTGAAAATGTTTTGGGTCAGAAGCATCTTTCTCAAAATACTTTCTGAAGTTATTGATGAAATTGTCAACTGTTCTGGTAGAAGGGGTCACATCGTAGCCCCATACAAAATGCAAAATCTGTGTACGGGATACTACTGACTCTTTACGGTCAACCAATAATTTAAGCAAGGCAATTTCTTTTTTTGTCAAAGTAATTTCACTGCCGTTTACCGAACTGGCTAAGTAGGTAACAAAATTTATTTCGTTGCCACCGAACTTGTATATTTTTGCCGCACTCTGTTGTTGTCCGCCACGCTTGCTGTGTTTCACTAAAACCTTTACGCGCATCAGCAGCTCTTCCAAATTAAACGGTTTGGTCAAATAATCATCACCGCCCAGTTTAAAACCATTCAATTTGTCTTCGCTTGAATCTTTAGCGGTAAGAAACAGAATAGGTGTATCGGTATCTTTCATGCGAATGTTTTCGCATACCTCAAAGCCATTTATTTCAGGAAGCATAACATCGAGAATAATTAAGTTGAAGCGTTGAGTCTGCGTTATCTTTAACGCCTTCTTACCGGTTTCGGCAACTTCTACATCGTAACCTTCTAATTCTAGATTCAGTTTAATCGCTTCTAAAAGATTTTCTTCATCTTCTACTAACAGTATTCGTGGGGTCATAACTCAGTGGTTTAAGAAGTGAGATAATTTGATGGCATAATTTTACGATGAAAAAAAATAAGAAGTGTCACAGAATTGTAAAAAAACGGGGTTGATGAAAAATAGTTTGTAGACCGAATTTCATTTCGCCTTAGCAAAACGAAGATTAAAAACCGTTCCTTTAGGCGAATTATCGGCAATAGAAATTTCGCCTTTGAAAATTTCTACTACCCGTTTTACAATGTATAAGCCTAAACCTGTGCCTTTCGTTTTGCGCGTGTCTTCGTTTCCTACGCGGTAAAATTTTTCAAACACTTTGCTTTTGTCTTCATCGCTTATTCCAATTCCACTATCGGCAACTGAAAGCAAAACATTATCTTCATCCTCTATCAAGGTTACTTTTATTTCTGTTTGCTCCGGTGAGTATTTGATAGCGTTTTCTATCAGGTTAATTACTACAGAAGTAAAGGCGAGTGTATCTGCATTTAAATACACATCGTTTTTAATTTCTTCACTTATAACAATTTCCTTTTTGTTTTGAGAAAACCTGTCGGCTACTGAGCGAACAATTTCCGAAATATTTATTTCATCGCTTGAAAGACCAGGTTCTTCGCGTTCAATTTTAGCAGCGAACAGGATATTGTCAACCAACGATTCAAGTCGGTCAAGGTCAAGGAGTGAATTGCCGATTAGTTTTTCCGATTGCTCGGCCTCTAATTTCCGTTTAGTTAAAGTTTGCAGGGAGAGTTTAATGGTAGCCAGTGGAGATTTTAATTCGTGCGTAATAGAAAGCAGGAAATTGCGCTGTTGTGCTGCCAATTCCATTTCTCGCAAAAAGACTTTCCGCACTCTTAGTAATCCTAGCAAAAGAAGGAGGATGAATACACCGCCTTCGGTAATAATCATAAATTTTTGCCGGTGATATTTGGATATAATATCAGTGTATTGCTTTGATGAATTATAGTCAACACCTGGATTTATTTTCTCGAAATTGATTTTATACAGTTCTATTTTTTCATTAAAAGCCGTTTCGTTTTTAGCGTATAAAAGGTAAGCCCACCAAAGCGAAAAAGCAAGAATGTAAGTAAACACCAGGTAAAACGTTTTGAATGGACCGGGTGAGAAAAATTTTCTGAACATGCGATAAAGATATTCGAATTTAGAATTCTGCCTGCCTGCCAGACAGGCAGGAATTTGAGAAATTATTATTTTCAATTTATGGCTAAGAAAAAGCGCGATAAAAAAACTCCGGAAGAACTGAATACCGAAAATGAATTACTGAAGCTGAAAATGATGGCTGAGTTTGGTGGCGATTTTATGGGCGGTGAAGGTTTGCCGCCCGATGTAGAGAATCAGTTTCTGAAACAAGTGATGAGTTTTCATAAACTGCATGACCACTCGAAAGTTACTACGGTTTACAAGTTTATTGGCGAGCCCGAATACAACCACGTAAACGATTTAAGCGATAAAGAAGTGGAGAAAGAGTTAAAGAGATTGACGAAGTTGATGGATAAAAACTACGTATCGCTAAGTGTATTAGCAGAAACTTCTAAACGCGAAGTGTACCGATTTATAACAGAAGAATTATTCAAACATGAGATAGAAGATGTAAAAGTGCGCGGCTGGGTGAACCAGTTTATTTACGAAGAGTTTTATCCGAACCCTGAGTATGATGTGCGTACGGCAGTATTCTATTGCTTACAGTCCATTTTTAACCGCGGACATGTTTTTTTCGATGACCATTACAGCGAAGAAATGAAAGACGGCATCGGACTTTCGATGGAAGTGGAAGAACTGCGCGAAAAGATTGAAGATTTTTGGAGCAAGCATCACAATGTTAAACTCGACCAATACGATTTAGTAAAAGTTGACATTGATAAAGAAGAAGGCGTTGCTCATGTGGTTTGCAACGTGAGCTATAAAACACAAACCGAAAAAGGAAAGAAATTTAGAATAGAAAATACTGTTATAGAATTTAATCTTTCGCGCAGTAAATACATTGATAGTTGGTGGGAGATAAACCAGGTGCTTACTGATGTTTTTAACCCCTAAATCCCCTAAAGGGGACTTAACAGCCAATACAAAATGCAAACAGCCGATGAAGACTTCATCGGCTGTTTGCATTTAAGCCCCCTTTAGGGGGTTGGGGGTTTACATCCTAAACGCATACAAGTAACTCATTGGCTTGTTCGGATAAATTCCTTCTATCAACACTTTCCCATTTTTCTCTTTCAGCATATTTACAAAGTCGTCTACATTGTTTACCGGTTGGTCGTCAATCTGGGTTATTACAAATCCCTTTTTAATATCGGTAAACTCTAAAAGCTTTCCGTTTTGAAGGTCAGTTACTTTTACTCCACCCTGCACACCTAAGTTTCTTAATTCTCCGGCAGAAAGATTTTCAACCTTTATGCCCAATACGTTCAGAATATCTTTGGTGTTATCAATTTGTGCTACGGTGTTGTATTTGTTCTTGAGCGTTACATTGATTGAGGAAGTTTTTCCATCGCGTATAACTTCTACCTCTAATTTATCACCGGGGCTATAGCGCGCAACCTGCTCCTGCAACTCCGGTGATGAGTTTACCTTTACACCGTTAATTTTAGTAATCACATCTTTATTTCTTAAGCCCGATTCTTCGGCAGCAGAGCCTTTGTTCACTCCATCTACATACACCCCGTAAGGTTTATCGAAGCCGACTTCTTTAGCGGTTTTATCATCCATAGTGCGGATAGATACACCCAAAAATCCGCGCTGACTTATTCCGAATTTCTTTAAATCGAAAATTACCTTCTTTACAATGTTTGATGGAACCGCAAACGAATAACCGGCATACGTACCGGTAGGCGAAGCAATAGCGGTATTGATACCCACTAGCTCACCATTTACATTTACTAAAGCTCCACCGCTGTTGCCGGGATTCACAGCAGCATCTGTTTGAATAAACGATTCGATAGCAGTGTTGTTTTGTTTCTGTTCCTGATTACCTAACAGATTTATGTTTCTGCTTTTGGCACTTACAATACCTGCTGTAACTGTTGATTCCAAATTAAAAGGATTACCCACTGCCATTACCCATTCGCCAATCAACACAGAATCTGAATTGGCAAAATCAATAGCCGGTAGTTCGCTGGCTTCTATTTTTACGAGAGCCAAATCGGTATCGGCATCGCGGCCTATAATTTTTGCTTTATAACTTTTGTTATTGCTCATCATCACCTCTACCTCATCGGCATTTTCTACTACGTGATTGTTGGTTACTATATACCCGTCTTTAGAAACAATTACACCGGAACCGGTGGCTACCTGAGCTTGTGGTTTATATGGATTTTGTCCATGAAAATATTTATAGAAATCGTTGCCAAACAAATCCTGAAAAGGGTCTTGGTAACCATTAGAAGTTACTCTTTCGGCTTTAAAGGTAGATTTGATATGCACTACACTCGGTGTAGATGTAGCGGCCGCATACCGAAAATCGATAGGCTGCGAAGTGTTGCTTTTTTCATAGGCGGCAAACTTTGCAGGAGTTCCTTCAACTATAGAAACCTGTTGCTTGTTAAAGCCGAAATAATTGAATGTTGCTACAGCGGCAAAGGCGCTTACGAAGGCAACAAAGGCGGTGAATCCGATTTTTCTGATACTCATATTTTTTGATTTTTATTTTTATGCTTTGAACTTGAAAACGATTGCAGCACAAATTTATTTCCTATTCAATGAATTTTGCAAGCTAAAGTTACTTGAATTAAAACGTTTTAACACTTATACTTAATGCTCGTTAAATTCTATAAATACCAGGGCACCGGAAACGATTTTGTGATGATTGACAATCGCACCTCCGGTTTAACTAATGAACGCGCCACCATCGAAAAATTGTGTAACCGCAGATTTGGTATTGGGGGCGATGGACTTATTTACCTGCAAAACAAAGCGGGTTATGATTTTGAGATGGTGTATTTCAACAGCGATGGAAACGAAAGCTCGATGTGCGGAAATGGTGGAAGATGTCTGATTCAATTTGCGCATGATTTGGGTTTAATTTCTGCCCGTTGTAAATTTACGGCAATAGATGGCGAGCACGAAGGCGAAATTTTGAGCAATGGCGTTGTATCGCTTAAAATGAAAGATGTGGAGGCGATAGAAAACTATAACAGCGATTATGTGCTGAACACCGGTTCGCCACATTATGTTCAGTTTGTAAACGGAGTAAGTAATTTGAAAGTAGTAGAGGAGGCGCAGAAAATTCGTTACTCGGAGAGATTTGCTGCCGAAGGCATCAACGTAAATTTTGCAGAAAAGAAAAGCAGTAACGAATTGTTTGTGCGCACCTACGAAAGAGGAGTAGAGGGCGAAACACTAAGCTGCGGCACCGGTGTGGTGGCAAGTGCGCTGGCTTTGGCTTCAAAAAGCGGAACGCTGATGAACGAAGTGAACATTGAAACCCCCGGTGGTAAATTGCTGATAAAATTTGAGCCGTCAGGCAGAGGCTACCGGAATATTTACCTGGTGGGTCCGGCTGAAAAGGTTTTTGAAGGAACGGTGGAGATATAAAACCCCGAAAGGGTTTGAACCAGAGTTATTCGGAAGACAGCAAAAAAGCGCTTTGTCATACCGAGGAACGAGGTATCTTGTATTTTGTTTACCAATGAAATACAAGATTCCTCACTTCGCAAAGCCTACGTTCGGAATGACAAAAAGCCTTTCGGAGTTAAGGTAATTTCAATTTGTATTTAATTCGTGTAATTAGTGGCTGATGATTATTCATTCTGAAAACGAAAGCAAACTCTTCCACATAAAGTTCGGGCGGTACGAAGGGGTATTGCAAAACCCGGAAGTACTTCGCCAGCAAATTATAGAAGAGCAATTTGATTTTGTCCGCTTAAAAATTCTGAACCCCGGTGACGACCTTTTTGTTTTACTAAACCGCATAGGCTTTCCTTTTCACCTGCTCGATATTCACCGGTTATACAATCTCGATTTACATACATACGAAGTGCCGCCTTTAGAACTTCCCGAAATGGAATTTATACCCTGCAATGGCAGGCAGCAGGAGCAAATGAAACAGCTGGTAAAAGACAGTTACACCGAAGTGCCGATGGGGTTTTTCAGAAACGAAATGCTGGAGAAATATTTTCCAATAGAATTGCAGATAGAAAATTTTGCCAACCACATTGCCACTAATTATTTTGGGCAGGGCAACCCCGCCAAACGCGGTTGGCTCATAAAACTAAACGGAGCATTTATAGGCTGTGCGGCTACCGAATTTAAAGGCGAAAACTCTTACACTCCTTATATAGGTTTACTTCCGCAACACCGGCAAAAACATTTGTTTACCAATATAGCCCGCTACCTGCAGCGCGCCATGAAAGAAGGCGGCTGCCGCTACGCCACCGGTTCTGCCCGTCTGCATAATATTGCCAGCCAGGTAAATTTTGAGCGCGAAGGCCAAAAATACGTAAGTCATGATTATGTGTTTATGCTTAGCATGGTAAAGTAAAAGCAGTTACCTCTTTTTCTTCTTCTCTCTTTCCTGTATTATAATTTCCTGTAAGGCAATTACTTTGTCTTTATCTTTTATCCGTTCGTCTTTTTCCTGCATTAGTTTTTCGTAAAGCTCTGCCTCTTTTGGGGTCAGGGTTTTTTCTTTAGCAACACTGCCTTCGCCAATATAAATTTCCTCTAAAGGTATATCAAGCGCGAGGGCAAATTTAATGGCTGCCTCTTTGGTAAGCTGGCTTTCTGCCCGTTCTATTTTGCCGTAAGCCTGTGCGGTTATGCCTACCTGCTTGCCCATATAATATTGTTTATAGCCTCGGGTTAAACGCCAATTGCGAAGGTTTTCGTTTGCATACATAACCGGTTATTTAGGGGGTTTTATAAATAATGGTTCCGGGTTTTACAACCTGTTTGGTTGTAAAAACGCTGATTGTGGTTGTAAATTTTATAATAGAAAAGGAAAATATTCGGGTTTTCTTAAAAAAATGACAATTCTGTGACATTGGTAAAACGCCTGTTTTAAGCCTTTCTTAGTCAGGTTCCCAAAATGTTCCAAAAACGGTTTCACGAAACAACCGTTTTGGTTTCACGGCACAACCGTAAAAACTTTCAGAGGTCTGCCTGCGCCTGTATGTTTGCCCTCATTATTTCATCACCTAAAAACAAAACATCATGGCTTACAAAAAACGAATTATTGCAGTATTCGCCATTTCGCGCAAAGTTCCTCAGTTTATAAGCGATATGCACGAACTTATGCTTAAACTGACTACCGCACCGGGCAACACTTATATTACCCTTGCAGCGGGTGTGGTTACCGCTATTAACGGGCGCATTGCCACCTTAGTTGCCGATGAAGCCGCAGCAGGCACCCGTGCCGAAGGCACAGCTGCTACGCGCGACATTTCGCTGGCAGCAGTAGTAAACGATGCTAACATGCTTAAAGCCGAAGTGCAGTTAGCTTCAGATAGTGCAGCAAACGAAGAAGCATCGCGTCAGATTATTCAAGGCTGCGGAATGCGGGTAAAAACTACTAACGCTAGGGTAAAGCCCGATTTTGCCGTAACTAATGTAGTTAATACACAAGGTATGCTGCGCTTTACCTCTAAGGCTGCCGATAAGGGGATAGTTGCTTCTTACATTTTTCAAACCAGCAGCAACGGCATCAATTTTACCACCGCTGTGGTATCTACCCGCAGCAGTGTTAACTGGGTAAGCGGTGCAGTGCCCGGCACTAAAATTTACTGCCGCAAGCAGGTAATTACTAATAAAGATACGGGTGTGCCGCCCTACTCGCAGGTAGTATTAGTATTAGTAGCCTGACTGAATGAAAGTATTCCTGTTTCTACTGCAATTAAACCGGGAATTAGTTGACTAAAAACAGGAATTACAGCATGTATTCCGGGAATGATTGAGATGAAAACAGGAATTACAGCATGTATTCCGGGAATGATTGAGATGAAAACAGGAATTACAGTGTGTATTCCGGGAATGATTGAGATGAAAACAGGAATTACAGCCTGTATTCCGGGAATGACTGAGATGAAAACAGGAATTACAGCATGTATTCCGGGAATGATTGAGATGAAAACAGGAATTACACGATGTATTCCGTGAATTTTCGAACGGCAAACCGGTTAATACCGGCAGGAAGTAAATTTTTAAACCTATAAATTTCAACACATGGCAATTCCCGTTTTAAACCCTTACAAACAAGGCGATACTTTATTTACCGATGGCTTAGACTATATTATAGCCAACCTGCCCGGCAGCCCTACTTACGATGACCTTAGCGCTACTATAGAGGCTTATTTAGCTGCCTTACCCGAGCCACCGGACGAACTGCCGTTTATTGTCATTGCTATGGCCAACAGTGTAAACGATTATGTAAATTCAAAAAATGCACAGAACCTTAATTTTGATGGCAGCGAAGCTGCTATGATAGATGCAGTGTTTTGCGGTATTAAAGAACAAAGCATTGACAGCATGGGCGATTTTTTTGATGCCTGCACCGAGCAACTAACACAAAGCGATATCAATACTATTTCTAAAACATCTATTTACGGGGCTATTGGTTTAGCCAAGGCAAGCGATGCTTACTGGAAAGCCGTAGTTGCCGCACCGGGCGCCTGGGCTACTTATATTAACAGCAATGCGGCTATTAACTATGCTAATATACCACACTGGAATACCGCTGCTTTTGTGGGCACTTTCTCGGGCTTTGCACAGGCACAGGCTCCAAACATGGGCAATGCCGATGTATGGAACGGAAAGGGAAGAATGATTGCCGGCACTGTTGGCTTAAGCACTGCATTAGTGCTTACTGCCGGTAAGGTTATTTTTAAGTGGGCGCAGAGGCCGGTGGTGGGATAATTATAAAAAAGCCCCCCGCAGAGTCACCGCCTCGGGACTCTGCGGGACTGAACGACCAACCCACCACAAAAATTTTTACATTTAACCCACATGAAAGCACTCTTCAAATTACTGGCAGTAGTTTTTATTCTACTTCAGTTTGGTTGCGGCAAAACAGTTTTTGTTCCAGCAGCGGCATTCATATTGAAGTATGATGCAGGAGCGGATAGCTACACTGGTTATGCTGAATACAAAGTGGGGAATTCAAACTTTCAATTAATACCAGGAAGAACAATTGCAACTCTGTCAGACCCATCGTCAGATAGTGTGTTAATGCACTACAATAGTATTCTCCAGGATAAAAGTAACAAGCCCTTAGTTGCAATAAGTTTTCAAAAATACTTCTTGAAAACGCAAATGGATTCTATAGAAGGGGGATGGGTTCCCAAAAATGAGGTTGATTTTTATGACGCATTCAAAACAGGAATACTTGAGATACAGCACCTACAAAACAAACAAGGGGTTAACATCATATTAAATACAACTACCAACCCATATGTTTTTCAAAATTCATTTGGTTTTGTTTTACCAACGCCCGCTCATCTTGATACATTTAATCATTTTGAGATAACAGAAGTAAAATACAACAATGCAACATCTCATGAGATTGACTGGGTGAAACTGTACATAGATAACATTATCAGAAATTCAGAGGCAAGAGTAATATTGGTAAAATTTAATTTCAAGTGTAAGCTCTTCAATACGAATGCACCTCATGACTCCATTCACGTGACAAATGGTGTTTTTCAAGGTTTCTTTGCAGATAGGTAAGCACCACGCCCCGCATTCGCGGGCATTTTGTTTGGCTTCTCTATTCAATCACGCAGAGTCCCGAGACGGAGACTCTGCGAGGGGTAATGTGTTCTGTCAAGCATAGTCCGGTTATTGAGTAGTCATTAACGGTTTCTTCTTTTGCGGTGTATAGAGTTTTACCCCCAGCGAAAGGCGAAGAGAGAAAGGTATAACATTTCCAAACTCGTTAAAGTAGCCTGAACTTTTATTCATTACAAAACCAAGGGGTGTTCCGTCATCGCTGTAAGTGCGGGTAAAGCAATACATACCGGTGTATGCCACCGGTATGGCAACGTCAAGGTATACCTGATTGGTAATAAAATAATGGTAATGAGGTGTTATGCCAAAACTAAAACCAACCACATCGCTCTCGTAAGCCTCGCTTGGTTTGTAATTATTCAGCGTATCAAAATCATGGTACCAGCCCGCAGTATTTTTATGGTAAAAAATTTCGAAAGGAAATTCGAGAAAGAACTTGTGCCTTTTCTCTTTTTTTCTGCTGCTTGTTTGCAGGTAATAGCTGTATCTTAATCCTATCTGAAAATTTTCATTGTTTCTGTACATCCGTGAAGAATCTAAGGCATTAATTCGCACACTCCGGTATCCCTCTCGGTTATTCGAGTACCAGATTCGCGATAAGGAAATCTCATGATAGTTTCTTTGCTTCTTCTCATATATCTGAAACCCCCAACCAATATTCAGAAAAGTGAAATTGAATTCCGCTGCTTTCTTTTTGTCCTCTATATATAAGTAGCGGGGCACCGAGCGCACTGCCTCGTAATTAAACTTAAACCCCCATTTAAACGGCTTTGGAATACTATCAGAAGCAAAAGAACTTAGCGCGAAAAATGCAAACAACAAAGTGCAGACAGCTTTCATAAAAAAGGTTTGTATTTCGAAGGTAAATTTTTTTTCCCCTCCGCAGAGTCCCGAGGCGGGACTCTGCGAGGGGTAAGGATATCTCTCCTGTCGTTGAGGTCAAAACAGCAATTTGACAATAGCCTGCCCACCTTTGCTTACTACCACTCCTTTTGTAGTTTTTACTTCTTGTATTTCTGCAAAGCAAATTGCAGTGGGGCTTTTGAATAGCTTTTGTTTAAGGACTATCAAAAGCGCGGGTGTAACTACGCCTTGTAACATTTCCGCTTTAAAAATTTCTCCTTTATTACTAATAGTGAAAGTGCATTTTCCTAAAGGGAATCGTTGGCCTTTCATTCTGATTGTATCGCCAACGGATATACCTGTATCTAACAGAAAGTTATTCAGAGAAATAAAAAATGTACGATGAAATTCCTTCTCTGCAATTTTTACACTCGGTCTCTTTTGAACATGAAATGTTTTTTCTTGCTGTGAAAACAAAAGAAAAGAAGGTAAGACTAAAAAAAAGAGTAAATAAAACTTAGCCATGTAGTGATATAATGAACGAAAGATAACAAAGGAACAGATTTTCCCCCTCCGCAGAGTCTCCGCCTCGGGACTCTGCGAGACTGAACGACCAACCCACCACAAAAATTTTTACATTTAACCCACATGACAGTCCGCTTCAAACAACCATTCAATAATGGCGTTTACTTCATCACCCTCACCTGCTATAACTGGTTGCCCCTGTTCCAAACCACCAACAGCTACCACCTCGTTTACACATGGTTCAACTATCTTAAAGAAAAAGGAAACCACATCATAGGTTATGTTATCATGCCCAACCATCTTCATGCAGTCATCGCATTCCGAAACACCGGACAAAGCATCAACACCAGGGTAGGAAACGGAAAACGGTTTTTAGCTTACGGCATTATTGAACAGCTAACTCAACAAAACAATACCGGCATTCTCAATCAACTAAAAGCCGGAGTTAACAACACCGACAAAAAGCGCGGCAAACTGCATCAGGTGTTTCAACCATCTTTCGATTGTAAAGAATGTATCAGCGATAGTATGCTTACCACAAAACTCCAATACATACACAACAACCCCTGCACCGGTAAATGGAATTTAGCTGAACATCCGTCAGCCTATGAGCATAGCTCTGCGGGCTTTTACTACGATGGTAAACACACAGCGTATGAGGTAATGCATGTAGGCGAGTTAAATAATATAGATTTATCCAATGTATAGAAAACAGAATAGTTTGCCGTTCAATCACGCAGAGTCCCGAGACGGAGACTCTGCGAGGGGTAATGTTTAATATAATAGAATACCATGAATTTTAAGGCTTCATTTGATTTACAAACACAACTTACTACTGTTTTTTGCCTAGCAGTAATAATTCTGTCCTTAGCTATTTTGGGCAGAAAAATATTCGTATACTACAAATTGGGAAATAGTTTTTGGACTTTATCTTTACTTTTCTTTTTAAGTATCTTCCTTTTGGTAGCAAGTATATGTGCCTACGGTTTTAGTGTTTCAAGATATGAAGTAGATAATGACAGTCTGAAAATATTGGGTCCTTTTTATAAAAAGGAATTTAAAAAGGGAGAAATATCTTCAATCGAAGTGTTACAAAATGAACAACTTAAGGGAGCCGTAAGGACTTTAGGTAGTGGGGGTTTATTTGGTTATTGGGGAAAATTTAGATCACCTCTTTTAGGTAATTTTGTTTTGTACGGTACACAAGATAAAAATCACATTCTTATTACTTTAAAGAATGGAAAAAAGATTGTGATAACACCTGATAATACGGGAATCATTTCATATTTAAAATGACAATTCACTAACTGACGCAAGAATGCAGCCGGGCATTTGTATTCGGCTGTTTGCGTTAGGGATAGAGCGTAAATCCTTTTTATGCTTAGCTTTTGCGTGGTTAAAAAGATTGCAGCGAAAGCCCGCCCGAACGCCCATACTATAAAACATAGGGTTCTCTACTCCTAAGCTTTTCTATTTTCGCCCCACCAAAACAAAAACATGCAGCAACTACAACCATACCTTGAGCAAAACAAAGAGCGTTTCCTGAACGAGTTACTCGACCTTCTCCGCATACCATCTATAAGTGCCGATGCGCAATATGCCCCCGATGTAAACCGTGCCGCGCAGTTTGTGGCAGCGCAATTAAAAAATGCCGGTGCAGATAAAGTAGAGGTAATGCCCACCAAGGGCTACCCGGTGGTGTATGGCGAAAAGATAATAGATGCAAAGCTGCCCACCGTATTGGTTTACGGCCACTACGATGTGCAGCCCGCTGACCCTTTAGACCTGTGGAACTCCCCTCCTTTTGAACCGGTGGTGAAAGACGGCAACATATACGCCCGCGGTGCCTGCGATGATAAAGGGCAGATGTATATGCACGTAAAGGCTTTTGAGATGATGATGAAGAATAACGCCCTGCCCTGCAACGTAAAGTTTATGATAGAGGGCGAAGAAGAAGTAGGCTCGGTAAACCTTGAAACCTTTGCCATAGCGAACAAAGAGAAAATTAAAGCCGATGTAATTTTGATTTCCGATACTTCGATGATAAGCAACGATGTGCCGAGTATTACCACCGGTCTGCGCGGTTTAAGTTATGTAGAAGTAGAAGTAACCGGACCCAACCGCGATTTGCACAGCGGTGTGTATGGCGGTGCGGTGGCAAACCCTATCAATATTCTCTGCGATATGATTGCCTCGCTGCACGATAAAGACAGACGTGTTACCATTCCGGGCTTTTACGATAATGTAGATGAAGTAAGCAAAGAGGAGCGCGATGCCATGGCAAACGCCCCGTTTAATTTGAACGACTACAAAGCGCACTTAGATATAAATGATGTGTTGGGCGAGAAAGGGTATTCAACGCTCGAAAGAGTTTCTATCCGTCCTACGCTCGATGTAAACGGAATATGGGGAGGCTACACCGGTCAGGGGGCAAAGACAGTTCTTCCGTCAAAAGCCTATGCAAAAATCTCGATGCGCTTAGTGCCGAACCAAAAGAGCGAAGCCATCATGCAATTGTTCGAAGCGCATTTCAAAAAGATTGCACCGGCATCGGTTAAAGTAAAAGTAATGCCGCATCATGGTGGTGAGGCTGCTGTTACCCCGACCGATTCTATAGCCTACAAAGCAGCTTCCAAAGCTATGGAAACAACTTTTGGCAAAACACCTATACCGCTGCGCACCGGTGGCAGTATTCCTATTGTTACCATGTTCGAGAAAGTGTTGGGTATAAAGTCAGTGCTGTTCGGCTTTGGCTTAGACAGCGATGCTATTCACTCGCCAAACGAGAAATACGGATTGTTTAATTATTACAAAGGCATAGAAACACTCCCGTATTTTTATCAGAACTTTGCAGAAATGAGTAAGGAAAGTTAAGATGAATACAATAGTTCTGCCAACCACGCTTCATTGTGCCGGATGTGTCGAAAGCATAAAGCCTTTCTTCAATTCTTCGTTAAAGATTAATGAATGGAAAGTTGATTTGAGTAAACCGGTAAAAACAATTACAGCAGCAGGAGAGGAGTTGAGTAAAGAAGATGTAACCGAACTTCTTCAGCAAGCCGGTTATGATATTCTGGAAGAAACAGAAACAGTATCTACTGAACTTCCTCCCATTGGCTCAATGGTCAATGGTCAATCGTCAACGGTCGGGTTTTGGAACGATATAGATAAATGGAAACGCGCTTCTTTCAACACACTCAACTGCTTAATAGGTTGCAGCATTGGAGATTTCGGAACCATTATTTTTTTGCAAGCATATTACCCGCACACATCTATGCTTACGCAAATGTCTTTGGCTACTGTATCGGGTTTGTGCACATCGGTGTTGCTTGAAACCATCATTCTTAAAGTGCGTGAAAGTTTTGATTGGAAAAATGCTTTTACTACAGCTTTCTCCATGTCGTTCATCAGCATGGTAACAATGGAAATAGCCATGAACGCTTCTGATTTTATGGTGACCGGTGGTAAGGCGGCATTCAATTCTCCCAAATACTGGTTGGCGTTTGCGGTAGCATCGGTGGCTGGCTTTCTTGTGCCTTTGCCGTATAATTATTACAAGCTTAAAAAGTATAACAAAGCCTGCCACTAATACGAATAAGAAAACGTATGCTCAAAAAAATACTTACAGCAATTTTTACCGGTTTTCTTTTCACACACCTTTTCGCCACCGGTTACGATATTAAAACAAGTTCAGTTATTGACCAGCCTGGTATTGAAGTATTAGGCGACTACAAAGGTTCGTGGTACGTAATAGGTTTTGAAACACCCGGCACACTCAACAAGCCACCGCGCTATAAAATTTTCAAATACGCACAGAGTTTTAAAGCAGGTAAGATTTCTGAATCGTATCCTTCTTTCGGAGAGAAGACGCTTTATCTGAAAGCTGCTTTTGTGAATAATAAAGTTTCGCTCTTCTATGCTAAATGCGGTAAACGCGAAGATGTAACTGTATTGCTCGATAAACGCGATGGGCGTAGACAACTGCCGGTTATCATGCGGCAGGATTACGACCCTAATACATTATTGCCTGCCGGTGAACCGGTAACCGTATTTAATGAAGAGGATGATTATTTCGCGCCATCTTCCATCGAAATTTCCGAAAGCCCTGACAGGAGCAAGACCGCTATTCTTTTTAAACCTTATTACAAACAACAAAGGTATAAGGTGATGATAACCGATAACACCACCGGTGAGGTATTCTCCAAAACCTTCGACTTTAAAACGATGAAGGAGTATCTGAAGTTTGTAACGATGAGCGTAAACAACAGCGGCCTGATGCTGATTGAAACCAAAGTGCGGGAAGATGTTATTACGCTTTCGCAAAGCACGGCTGTAAAAGGTCAGTTGAAATATTATTTCTTTTCGGTGGGTAAAAACAGTGATGATAAAGCCGCACCGTTCGAACTCATTTCACAGCCCGGCAAATACTTTTGTGACCCTATTGTAACCGCATTAAACAGTGGCGAAGTAATTGTTGCATACGATTTCTTCAGCAGTGCGCAGGATAAAGCACTGAAAGGAATCGCACTGATTAAATTCGATGAGAACTTAACCGTAACCGGTCAGCGGGAGATAACTCCTAATGCCAAGTTCATTCCACAAATTGCGGCTGCTAATACGTTTAAAAAAGGCAAGGAGTTTTCTAACCTTAAAATACAACAGGTGCTTCCGCTATCCGGTAAAAATTTTATGCTGCTCGCTGAATACAGCGATACTATTGCCAATGCAGATAAGAGTAAAGCACCTTCCATTGAAAGGAATTACATGATTGCCTACCGGATAGATGATAACATGAATGTAACCGCACAGCACTTTATACCTAAAAAGCAAATAAGTTCAACCGTTTGCTATGCCTTTTCATTAAAGGGATACGCTAAGGGCAACGATGCTTACCTTTTTTACAATGCCGATTGGGAAGCCGATGAAGAGCACAATATGAATTTGCAATGTACCCGTTTAAATGCAGATGGGAGCGAACCTGAAACCAAAAAGGTAGTGAACACCTCCAGCGATTTTTTTACCTGCATGGAAAACGTTTACCCGAACAGCGAAGGGAAGGTTATGCTAACCGTAGAGAAAGCCGTAGATTATGAAAATGTATCGCGCGAGGTAAAACTGCTGGAGGTAACACCTAAATAAAACAAAGATCTAAGAGTAGAGCGTAAGTGCAACTTGCTATATAGTATCTGTATGGTGTTTTAATACCTTTACAAGTGCAAAAACCTACTCCATGAAACTCCCATCGGTACAACTGCTTGTTAGCTCACTGCTACATATTACCAAACGTTTTCCATTTGTAATACTGTCAGCTCTTACAGGAACGGTTGCCGGTATTATGCTCTTTCAATACCGTGGAGACTATCAAACAGAAACACTATCAAAAATAATGATGGTGAGTTCGCTGGGCTTACCCTTGTTCTTTGCCGTTTATATTTTTTGTGAGCGCACATTGGCTAAATCCTCTTTTAAATTTATTGCTCTTCTCTCTGCATTGTTTGTGCTGGTGCAATTTTATTTTTCAATCAGTGGTTTAAATACTAACGAAGGTCCCATCTTCTATCGTTTCTTTTTTTGGAGTGCAGGGCTGCACTTACTGGTGGCGTTCTCTGCATTTTTTGTGGAAGATGAACTGAATGGTTTTTGGCAATTCAATAAGCAATTGTTTCTGCGTTTTCTTACTGCGGCTTTGTATAGTACGGTGCTGTACCTGGGTTTAGCCGGTGCCATATTGGCGGTAGACCAATTGTTCAACGTAGATTTTGCCGGTGAAATTTATGGCGACCTCTGGATTGTAATTTCAGGAATGTTCAACACCATCTTTTTCTTGGGTGGAATTGCCGAACCGGTAAACAGGCTGAACGAAGAAAAGTCTTACCCGAAAGGATTGAAGATATTTACACAGTATGTTTTAATTCCGCTGGTTACTATTTATCTACTCATCTTATATGCATACACAGCTAAAATTCTAGTTCAAATGAGTTTGCCGAAAGGCTGGGTGGCAAACTTGATACTCGGTTTTTCGGTTACCGGTATTCTTTCTCTCTTGTTGGTGTATCCTATCCGCAACGAAGAAGAAAATAAATGGATTAAAACATTCTCGCGCTTTTATTACTTCAGCTTAGTGCCGTTGATTGTCTTGCTGTTCATTGCCATCGGTATTCGCATTTCGGCTTATGGTGTTACCATTGAGCGATACATAGTTGCCATGCTAGGTACTTGGCTAGCCATCATTACGCTTTACTTTATTTTCAGTAAAACCAAAAACATCATTCTCATTCCGCTTACACTCTGTCTGTTTATATTCGGTAGTTGCTTTGGCCCGTGGGGAATGTTCAGCGTGTCTGAACGCAGTCAGCTAAAACGCCTACATCTTTTGTTAGAAAAGAGCGGAGCGTTTGCAGGAAATAAAATTGCCATGCTATCTGAAAAAGAGGCAGAGAAGATAACCATCAAAGACCTTAACCAGATAAACTCCATTCTCGATTACTTAAACTCTGCACACAACTTTGATGGTATGAAAGATTGGTTCAACGCAGATTGCCAAAAGCAAATATTTAATGATTCATTAAGCCGCAGGTACGAAAAAACCTATGCTATAAAGAAATGCATAGGCATCCATGGTTATGCCAACTATCGTGATGAAGGCGAAGCAGACCTGAGCTTTAATGTATATTGCGAGCAACTGAACTATATAGAGGGCGTTGATGTCTCAGGTTACGACCATATTTACCATTTTACTAATGGCGGGCAGTATCAAGATGGAGATGAAAAGAAAAGTGAAAGTTTTACTAAACTCGATGAAAACAAAATGACCTTTTATGTAAAAGGCGAAAAGCAATTTGAATTGCAATTAGATAGCATTGCAAAAAAGCTAAGAGAGTTGCCGTACAACAAATACAATAATTACAACAATGCAAAACCGGCAGACTTAACTTTCGAGGCTACCGATTTGCGTAGCAACAAGATAAAACTGCTCTTTGATTCATTCTACTCAAAGCTCACCGATACCTCGGTAGAAGTAAGTTCAGTGAATGGTTATGTATTGTTGAAGAAAGACGGAAAATGAAAGCGAACCGAGTGGAGTTTCTAAAACTCAATCCTCAGCATTTCGTAATTTATTTTCATTTTATACTTCAGCATCAAATCAGAGCCGAGTATGCCATGAATAGCAGGTTTCTTTAAAGTCTTGTAAGTGCGGTTTACGTGAGCAAGATCAATTGCTGCTGCGGTAAAGTTCTTTACCAAAAGGCTGCCAATCTTCATCTCTTTTATCTTTCCAAAATGCGATTCGGTGGTTGAACTATGCAAGCCGGTGGTTGCTTGCTTTACAGTTTTCAAACTCTTCTTATCAAAATGTTTTTCAAAATAAGCTTTGTCAACCACACTATGCGATGCACCTGTGTCAATTAAAAAGCGACAGCGTTTATTGTTTACAGTTACGTTTACAAATAAGTGATAACCGGTAGCATCTAATGCTTCAAGAATAATTTTAACGGGAATTTTTTTCTTCTTCATCTGCCGAAAATAAAAAAGTCCCTTACGGTGGTAAGAGACTTTTTATGTTTTTGCCTTTGTTGGTGTTATCCGCATCAAAAAATTACAACGTCAAAGTGCTGAGTACGCTGTTCATACTGCGAACAGCATCTGCACTTTTATTAAACTCTGCCTGCTCTTCAGCATTCAGTTTGTAATCAATAATTTTTTCCCAGCCGTTCTTGCCAATTACTACCGGCACGCCTAAGCAAATATCATTTTGTCCGTATTCACCTTCCAGCGAAACACAACAAGCGAAAACTTTCTTTTCATCTCGCACAATGCTTTCTACTAATGCAGCTCCCGCGGCACCCGGGGCATACCAGGCAGAAGTTCCAATCAACTTAGTCAATGTAGCACCACCAATCATAGTATCAGCCGCTACTTTCTTTAATGCTTCGGCATCTAAAGTATTCGAAACCGGATTGCCGTTCAATGTAGCAAGACGTGTTAAAGGAATCATAGTAGTATCACCGTGTCCGCCAACAACTACTGCGTGTAAATCAGAAGCCGAGCAACCCAAAGCCTGAGTCAAATAATATTTAAAGCGCGAGCTGTCAAGAATTCCGCCCATTCCTATAATACGATTCTTAGGTAATCCGGTCGATTTCAATGCCAGATATGTCATAGTATCCATTGGGTTGCTGATAACTACAATAATGATGTTCGGAGAATGTTTTAAAAGATTTTCAGCTACAGTTTTTACAATAGAAGCATTAGTGCCAATCAATTCTTCGCGGGTCATCCCAGGCTTGCGCGGAATACCCGAAGTAATAACAGCCACATCGCTGCCGGCTGTTTTTGTATAGTCATTAGTAGAGCCAACCACCTTGGTATCAAACCCAAGCAAAGTAGCAGTCTGGTTCATATCCATTGCTTTCCCTTCGGCAATTCCTTCTTTAATATCTACCAATACTAATTCATGGCAAAGTTCTCTGCGGGCAATGTTATCGGCAACTGTTGCGCCTACTGCACCTGCACCTACTACTGTAATTTTCATATTGTAATTGTTTTAGTTTTTTTTCAAAAAGCGGTGCAAACATATACGAATTGGAAAAGTTTGCAAATGATAAATCTTATGCGACTGTGGTCTACGTAACTACAATTTTTTTTCTGCAGTATTAATTACAAGTTTAATATGGAGTTTAGGTTTGTTACAGATTAAAAATTATAAGAAATGAATAGGGTCAAAATGTAAAAAGGCATCCTATCGGGATGCCTTTTTGGGTTTGCATAACAAGCGTTGTTTATCCCAATCGCTGGAAATAAGTAATGAACTTCATTACCTCGCCTAGGTTAGTTACTTTGATTTTACCCATCATAAACATCATTTGCGGGTTGCCGCGTCCTAATTCTAAATCTTCGTAATCGGTAGCTTTTGCTGTAATCACGCAGCTTGCTTCGCCAACTAATCCATCGGTAACGGTTACTACTTTGTTTTTAATTGCTGCGGTAAACTCGCCACCGGTGGGGCCATCTAATTTGAAATGAAAAACCGATGCAGTGCTGTCTTCTACTTTGTCAAGTTTTAATCGCGTTGGAAGAGAGTAGACAATCTCTTTTGCCGTTTGTGGAGTTGCTCCCATTTTGTTGTTTGTGTTTGGTGAAGAAATATCTTTGTTGTTAGTAGTTTCTTGTTTATCTTTTTTTGTTGGCGACTTAGGCACCACCGTTTTTTCTGTTGATTGTGCTTTCATGTTTTTATAGGCACTTTCGTAATTCACTCCGTCAATAGTAATTTTCGAAATTATTTCTTTCATAATTTCTGTAGTGCCGCCTACTATGGTTCCTACTCGTGCATCGCGGTAACCGCGCTCAATCGGGTATTCACTCATGTAACCATAACCGCCAAACATCTGTAAACATTCATCGGCTACTCGCTTACCAAGTTCGGTGGCTTTCATCTTGGCCATGCTGCATTCTTTCACCGCAAAAATTCCCTTCGAAAATAAATCACAACAATAGTATACAAAGCGTTTAGTTATCTCCACATCGGTAATCATGTCTGCCATTTTGTGTCGCAGCACCTGGTATTTTTCAATAGGCTTGCCGAACACAGTACGCTCGTGCATATACTTAAGCGTGTAATCTATTCCGCGCTCGCAACCGGCTACGCCCATAATAGCGGCAACCAATCTTTCTAATTGAAAACTTTCCATGATATAGAAGAACCCTTGTCCTTCTTTACCCACCAAATTAGAAACGGGAACTTTTACATTGTCGAAAAACAGCTCACCGGTGTCGCTGCTTTTCCATCCCATCTTCTTCAACTTGTTGGTGGTAAAACCCGGTGTACCTTGGTCAACCACAATTAAACTTACACCGGCTAAGCCTGCTTCGGGGTCGGTTTTACAAGCAACGGTTACAAAGTTTCCGTAAACGCCATTGGTGATAAAAGTCTTGCTGCCATTTATTATGTAGTAATCGCCTTCGCGTTTTGCTGTGCAACGCAAAGCAGCCACATCGCTACCCGCGCCCGGTTCGCTAATGGCAATACTGCCCACCCATTTGCCTTCAATAGATGGACGCAGATATTTTTCTTTCAACGCATGGCTCCCTGCCAAAAGAATATGATTGGTTGCCATGTATTGGTGAACACTGACCGCTCCCGCGTAACCGGCACAAGTGTTATTGGCAAGTTCTTCGAGGTAAACTACGGTGTGCCAGAAATCGTTATTGGTGCCACCGTATTCTTCGGGGAAGTTAATGCCCAGTAAACCTAGTTCACCCATGCGCAAAAATATCTCGCGCGGAATTTTTTCTTCTTCTTCCCATTTATTGATGTTGGGAGCTACTTCTTTTTGCACAAAATCGCGCACCGTGTGGCGAAACATTTCGTGCTCTTCGTTAAAGTATTGTCCCATGAAGAGATGTTGGATTTTAGATTACTGATTTTGGATTTTGCACTTACTCTATAGTAGCGTTTATTCCCCGCTCGGTAATTGCCTCCTTCATAGGTTTAAGAATCTTGAAGGGGCCGTTCTTTACAGCATATTTTCCTTTGCTATGGATGATATAAGAACACTGCTCAGCCTGCTCGGCTGAATGTTTGCAAACTTCCATCAGGGTTTCAATTACCCATTCAAAAGTGTTGTGGTTATCGTTATGCAGAATAAGGCGGTGAAGCTGTGTGGTGCTTTCGCCCAAATCAATATCGGGCTGCAGCAAGGTTGAATGCGAAGTGCTCATGTCAGGTAATTAAGGTAACGAATGTAGTTTGCTGTTCTCACAATTCAAACTGTTGTTGAAAATTAAAATTGCTGATGGTCAAAGGAGAATAAGAATTTCCTGAATAGAAGATTTTAAAATCAATAACCGGATTGAAATACAAAAACGCTTGCAGTCCGGCACGACAGTTGGCAAACATTGTTGATTTTTTGTTCAACAATATCCCACCACGCACATGCTATCTGCGTCTTAGCTTATTATATTTTGGTTTTAAACCCCTTTGTACAATTCTGTTTATACCGAAATTGTTAACCGAATGAAAAAAAATATTTCCACTGTATGTATACTTCTGCTCCTGTTTGTTGCCGCTATGGCGCAGGATGTAACCCTGCCCGGCCCTGCCGGCTGTAACGGGGCGTCTGTTACCGGCACCTGGATAGTGCCTTGCGATGTTACCTCGGTAACCGTGCAGGTATATGGCGGTGGCGGTGGAGGTGGAGGTGGGGGTGGCGGTAGTAATGGCGGTTTCTTTAATGCCCGTGGTGGTGGCGGTGGTGGTGGGGGTGGTTACGTTACTGTAACTATCAACGTAGTACCGGGCTCAACCTTTTCTTACAGTATAGGTGGTGGCGGTTGTGGTGGAAGCGGGGAAGATGATGGGACATCGGGTGGCAACGGCACTAACGGAGGAAACAGTTCTTTTAATGGTACCGCCCAGGGTGGCACACCGGTAACCCTTACCGCCAACGGAGGCGCAAGAGGTACCGGTGGTTCAGGTACCAATGGCAGTGCCGGTAGCGGTGGTGCAGGAGGCAGCGCCAGCGGAGGCAGTACCAATACTACGGGTACCCCGGGCACTAATGGCAGTGGCGGCACCCCTGGCCCGGGTGGTGCAGGTGCAGCTCCCGGAGGTGGTACAGGTGGCAGCGGACCCGCGTCTTTAGGGTCTAACGGCTCCTCCTACGGGGGAGGAGGAGAAGGAGGTACTAACGGTGAGGACGGTGGGGTTGGTGCTGCAGGGGGTATTCTTATTACTTATAACACCACCATTGCACTTCCCATTACCCCAACCATTTCAAGCACTCCGGCAACCTGCGTGGCAGCCGGTAGCAGTACTATCAGCAATTATAATGCTGCTTCAACGTATACATTTACACCGGCTGGTCCAACAGTAGGTGCCGGTGGTGCAATAAGTGGTATGGTAACAGGCACTAGCTATACGGTAGTTGATGGTACAGGAAGTTGTGCTTCTGCACCAAGTGCCTCTTTCAGCAATGCGGCAGCAACTGCTCCACCTGCGGTGCCTACTGTTTCAATTACACCACCAAGTTGTACAGCAACTGGTATCGCTACTATCACTAATTATAATGCTGCGTTTACGTATACGTTTACACCTTCTAATCCTACTGCAGGTGCAGGTGGTGTAGTAAACGGTATGGTAGCCGGATTAAGTTATACAGTAGATGCCAGCGATGGAACTTGTTCATCAGGGCCTAGTGCTTCTTTTAGTATTGCTTCTCAGTTGCTTACACCGGCAGTGCCTACGGTTTCAACCACTCCGCCAACTTGTTCGGCAGCCGGTAGTAGTACTATTAGTAATTACAATGCGGCTATCACCTATCAATTTACACCAGCCGGTCCTTCAGCAGGTGCGGGCGGTGCAATAAGCGGTATGGTAACAGGGACAAGTTATACGGTAGAAGCGAGTGATGGAACTTGTTCTTCAGCGCCAAGCACTTCTTTCAGTAATGGTAATGCAACCGCACCGCCTTCTGTTCCCACAATTTCAACTACACCACCAACCTGTTCAGCAGATGGGAGCAGCACGATTAGTAATTACAATGCAGCTATTACATACATATTCACACCTGCCGGTCCTTCAGCAGGTGCGGCAGGGTTAATAAGTGGTATGGTAACAGCCACAAGTTATACGGTAGAAGCAAGTGATGGAACATGCACGTCAGCCCCAAGTGTTTCTTTCAGTAATACAGCACAATTATCTGTTCCGGCTGTTCCCGGCATTACAACTACTCCGCCAACTTGTGTGGCAGACGGAAGCAGTACTATCAGCAATTACAATGCAGCATTCACGTATACCTTTACTCCTGCAGGTCCTACAGCCGGTGCGGGCGGTGCAATAAGCGGTATGGTAACGGGAACAAGTTATACAGTAGATGCAAGTAATGGAACTTGTACTTCTGCACCAAGTATCGCTTTCAGCAATAATGCGGCAGGTGCGCCACCGGCTGTTCCTGCTGTTTCAACTACTCCTGCAACTTGCTCGGCAGACGGCAGCAGTACTATCAGTAATTACAATGCTGCACTTACCTACATATTTGCCCCTACCGGCCCTTCGGCAGGTGCAGGTGGTGCAATAAGCGGTATGGTAATAGGAACAAGCTATACGATAGAAGCAAGTGATGGGACTTGTAATTCTGCACTTAGTATCTCTTTCAGCAATGCCGCACAATTAGCTGTACCGGTTGCTACTATCAGCGGTTCATTAACTTACTGCACCGGTGGAAATACTACCCTTACTGCCAGTGGAGGAACAGGCTATGCTTGGACTGATGCAGGCGCAAACAACATTGGAAATAGTGCAACTGTTACTGTTACTCAAGGTACGTATGGAGTAGTAGTAACCAACGCCAGTGGCTGTACGGCTACGGCTACGGCTACGGTAACTGAGTCATCAAGCTTAACGGTAACTATTACAGGGGTATTGACTTACTGTCCGGGAGCCAACACAACACTTACAGCAACCGGTGGAACAGGTTATACCTGGAGTAATGGCAGCACTACCGCAAGTATTACTGTAACCCAAGGTACTTATTCAGTTACGGCAACAGATGCTACCTGCTCGGGAACATCTTCAGCTCTTGTTTCGCAAATTGCAACTACTCCTGTAAACCTTGGCAGTGCAGTTTCTACTTGCCAGGATTCGTTAGTAGTGATTGATGCCGGATCCGGATACACAAGTTATGCTTGGAGTAGTGGGGAAAACACGCAGACAATCACACCGCAAACATCAGGAGCGTATTCTGTTACCGTTGTTGAGGCAAACAGCTGCACTGTTTCGGGTTCGGTAAATGTGTCGTTCAATTCCTGCACCGAGGAAACCAACGTTTTGTATATACCTACCGCATTTTCACCTAATGGTGATGGTGCCAACGATTTGTTCAGGGTTAAAACTTCATCTGCTTTAAAAAGGTATAACATCAAAATCTATAATCGTTGGGGGGAACTGGTGTTTGAATCAGCCGATGTTACTGAAAGCTGGGACGGGGTTTATCAGGGCAGAACGCAGCCGCTAAGTTCGTATGTTTGGTATCTTGAGTATACGTTCACTGAAGGAAAGAAACATACACAGACCGGTAATGTTACTTTGGTAAGGTAGTCATACACAGGTTACAAAACAGAAGTGCCGGGTCTCTAGTACCCGGCACTTCTGTTTTAAATGCTCACCACAAAATCAGCGTTAAATTTCTGTTCGGTTTCCAGTTTAACTACTCCTTCTTTATCCTTGAACTCCACCGGTTCTCCCGCAGTACCGGCACAACCTAACCAAGGTTCTATGCACACATACGGAGCATTTTCTTTTGCCCATAAGCCCAAGTAATTAAATCCGTTAAAATCGACAGATAGGGAATGTGAATGGTCTTTGCTTTTGATAGAAACTTTGCGCGACTTCAAATCTTTAAATATCAGCGCATCATCTTTAAACAAATCGTTGCGTAACTGAATTCGGTTCGAATTATCAAGCACTGTTTCTGTTCTTCCATCAAAAAATCCGTTTGCATCAATGTAATGTCGTGCTGAGTTTTCGGTAGCTGCAAACTCAATAAAGTAATCTTCATATTTCTCATTCGCGTTAAACGGAACGGCAAAAGCCGGATGTCCACCCAGTTGAAAGTAAATAGTCTTATCATCTTTATTTCTCACTTCATACGAAACATGCAATTTGTTTCCCTTCAGCCGGTAGCCAATCAGAAACTCAAACTTGTATGGATAGAGTTTAAATGTTTCATCAGAATCTGTAAGCGATAAAATCATTTTTTCCTGACTTAACTCTAACAATTTGAAATTTGATTTACGAGCAAAGCCGTGCTTCTCCATCGGGTATTTCTTTCCGTCAATCAGTATCTCATCGTTCAGGCATCTTCCTACTACAGGAAATAAGACCGGTGCATGCCATCCCCAGAACTTCTCATCGGCCTGCCATAAATGTTCTATGTTATTCTTCTTATCAAAAACAGAAGTCAGCTCTGCTCCGTATTCACGGACTCTTACTTTCAGGTAATCATTTTCTATTTGGTGCATTGAATGTTTTTTAAGTCAGCAAGATAGTATTCTGTGGAAAGAGTCATAGCGGCTGCGCTTGGTTTCAAATACATTTGTTTCATACAATTATACGACATGAAAAAACTCTTCACACTCTTTGCTTTTGCATCATTGTTCACGCAGTTTACTTTCGGGCAAGAACTTACCAAGGCAGAAAAGAAACGATTGAAGGATGAATTAAAAACCTACGAAAAGGATCTAGCCGGTTACAAAGCAAAGATGGAAGACATACGTGCTACACTCGATAGCAACGATGCAGAAATTAAAAGATTGAAAGATGATTTAGCGTATGCTTCTACTAAACAGGCGGAGTTAGAAAATAAAATTGCATCGCTTGATACTGATTTAAAAAATGCGAAAGATGAAGCTTCTCTCTTAAAAGGGGAACATGTAGAAGGAGCAGATTCGACAGTTATAACTAAGGTGCAAACGGCTATGAGCAATGCACCGCAACAGGGAACAGTTTATAAAGTGCAGATTGGTTTATATAAAGAGTTTAACATCAACAAATATTTTGACCAGCCGCGTTACATTGGTTACGAAGAAGTGGATGGCATGAACCGGTATATCATTTCTTATTTCCCTGAAGAGCAAGTGGCAAAGAACTTTGTAGATGATGTGCGCAAAATGGGAATTAAAGACGCCTTTGTAGCTAAGTATGTTGACGGTGTGCGTGTGTATGAGTGGAATAAGAACCCGAAGTATGCAGGCAAACCTGAGCCGGGAAGTTTGCTTGAGGCTTTAGCACCAACAAAATAAAGCTGACTAAAACAAAGCAGCTAATAATTCAGAAGCGTTGGGAACATTCTCCAACGCTTTTTTTATTGCATTGAATTCGTACCTCGTTCCAATCAAATTTCTGATTTCTGATTTCTGATTTCTGATTTCTGTAATTATTCCTTCTTCCACTTCAATCTCTATTTCTCCTTTCACAATCTTTGTCACCGGGCTTCTTCCATAAACCCATTCAAACGATTTGAATTTATCTGCTGCGCTTTTCTGAATGGTGTTCCATTCTTCTTCTGTAAACTGTAGAAGTTTTTCCGCTTTCAATTCTTTGTGCAAATAATCTTTCAATGCTTCTGTTGATGAAACCTGACCGGTTACCTCTTTTATGTTCATTACCGAACTGCGGACGGAACTCACTGCTTTTGATTCTACTTTGAAGTTATTCTCCTTTAAGCAGCTTCGTAATACATCCAAATCGGCATCGAACAAAAGTGTGCCGTGGCTGATGATGTTAGTGCGGTTGGTGAATTGTGCGTTGCCTGAAATCTTTTTGCCCTGTCCGACTTCGTCATTCAAGCGGGCGTTACACAAAATGTTGTTGCGTTCATCCATTTCGGCATTTACACCAATCTTCATTAATGCATCTACCACCGGTTGATTGAATAGCTTGTAGTTATTTATTTTCTGTTCCGAAAACTTAGAGATAAAGCTGAAGGACAGGTTTCCCTTATCCTGGTAAACCGTTCCGCCACCGGATATTCTGCGGCAAAGTTGCAGTTTTTTGTTTCTTAGAAATTCAAAGTTTACTTCCTTATAAATACTTTGGTTCTTTCCGAGAACTATACAGGGCTGGTTGATGTAAAGCAGGAGATAATCCAGTTCACTGCAATTGGCATGGCGAATGAGGAATTCTTCGATGGCAAGATTAAGGTAAGGGTTGGATGTGTTGCGGTTGTCAACTAAGGTCACTGTGCGAATATGAGAATGATAAAGGAAGAAGTGAAACCCTTTCTATTTTGCCCGGTATGACTTAACTATCATAGAATGCCGAGGCGGAGGTTGTGCCGTGACACAAGCGTTACAAACGCTGTGGTAATGGCATCCTCGTCAGCCAGGCTCGGGTTGGCTACAGATGAGGACGAGCGGAGCATTGTTTGTTGGTGACGAGAGCCTATAACACCAACCAAAGGCGGAAATACTCCTTTCCGCGCTCGTTGACTGCACTATTTCCCTTAGTTTATTCCACTCTGTGCTCGTGTGTCGCATTATTTCTCTCGGTTTATTCCACTCCGCGCTCGTGTGTCGCATCATTTCTCTCGGTTTAGTGCAACACACGAACGTGCGTCACAGTATTTCTCTCCATTTAGTGCTTCGGGAAAGTTCCCGACACAGTATTTCTCTCCATTTGGTGCTTCGGGAAAGTTCCCGACACAGTATTTCTCTCCATTTGGTGCTTCGGGAAAGTTCCCGACACAGTATTTCTCTCCATTTGGTATCATGGGAAAGTTCCCGACACAGTATTTCACTCCATTTAGTGCCTCGGGAAAGTTCCCGATACAGTATTTCGCTTGATTAGATATGTTACAGTTTCCCGTTCGCCTTCTTCTAATCCAGTTCAGCCAAAAGGAATACTTAGAGGATTGCAGGTGTGTGAAGATGTAGAAACTATAAAAGGTCTTGTATAGGGTCAAAAAAGGTACAAACTAATATTCAGTTACCTTAAAGGGTTGGGCTGCTTTACACAACTATTCATTCTCCTCTGCGGAGTGCCCTTCTTTCTTCTTTAGCCACAATCACTTTTTGGAGAGGGGCAACACCTGAGCGGTAGTAGAGATAAATAAACAGGATGCTTGCCGCATTAAAAATATGCCACAAGGCATGTCCCTGAAAAATGCTTGTAGGGTTGCATACCACGCTGGTGCGGTCGAGAATCCAGATAGTGCTGGACAGAACAAGAATAGAAACGCCTGCCCACAGGTAATTTGTAAAGTAATGTTCCTTACTTATAAAAAGCAGGTAATAGCAACTGGTTAAAAACACAAACAACACCAGCGATGGGAAAAGGATATTGATATTGATTTTATATAGCGAAGAATAGATTAGGTAGTTCAAGCCCATGCCGAAGGCAATCATGATAGCGTGTGAGCTTTTGTATTTGCCTTTAATGCGGATGAGCGGAAATATTTTGTAGAAATTAAAAACCAGCACCATTACTACTACCGAACACATGCCGGTTTGGTCCAGCTTCTGAAAAAACTCGGTAAGCGAAGCATGAAAAAAGAAGCTGCCGATAAAAAGATAGATGGAAGAAACCCCGAACATGATAGAGAACACCGGGTAACGAACAAGAAAGTTATCGGATTTCTTTCGCTCCGAATATTTTAAATCGTGTATGCCAAGCGTAAGGGTAAACAGTCCGACTAAAAAGAAACCGAGGTTGCTCCAGGTGTTTGCCGGTTGACGAACCAGTTCATCCATGTGGTTCATTTCGCAAAAGTGGAAAGCGTTGCCGTTGGCTTCGCTCCAGTGTTGCCAGAAGGCGGTGTATTGAAAAAGCGTGTAATACAGCGTAAGCGAAAGTGTGGAGAGCAGAAATACAACAACCGGTAGGAAGAACATACGCGGGTGTAAACGCTCAAGATAAAGACGGGTTCTTAATAGTTGCCATTTAATGCGTATACCAAGCTTCATCATATCTTTTACAGGTGTGGGTTTAAAAGGTTTCGGAGATGGACGAACGAAAGGCAAGAAAAATTGCAAGAACTGGAAATAAATTTCAAAGCGCGACTTGTATTACAAAGCGGGCTTTGTGGCAACTTGCCAATTGGCAATTTTTCTTAGGTTTGAACCGTGCGTAAAGAACCGGTAAAGCTTATTGAATGTCCGCGCGATGCTATGCAGGGCATCCGGCAGTTTATACATACCGAAAAGAAAATCTCTTACATCAACAAACTGCTTAAGGTAGGTTACTATGCGCTTGATTTCGGCAGTTTTGTTTCGCCTGAAATTATTCCGCAAATGGCAGACACCGCGCGGGTGCTTGACGGGCTTGATTTAAGCAGTACCAAATCGAAACTGATTGCCATAATTGCCAACGAGCGCGGGGCTAAAGATGCCTGTGCGTTTCCGCAGATAGATTCGCTTGGTTTTCCGTTCTCGGTTTCTGAAACTTTTCAAAAGCGCAATGCCAATTCAACCATTGCCGAATCGGTAGAGCGCGTAAAAAGAATTAAACAACTCACCGACCACCACAACAAAGAACTGATTATCTACATCAGCATGGCATTCGGCAATACCTATGGCGATGACTACAGTCCGCAGATAGTGGAGCAGTGGGTGGAAAAGCTTTCGGTGCTTGATGTAAAAACGTTTATGCTCAGCGATACTGTTGGTGTGGCAGAGCCGAAAATTATTCAGTATCTGTTTTCAACGCTTATTCCCGTCTTCCCTAAATTTGAAATAGGAGTGCACCTGCACACCGCCCCTTATAACTGGAAAGAAAAAATTGAAACCGCTTACGATAACGGTTGCCGCAGGTTCGATTCGGTAATTAAAGGCTATGGCGGTTGCCCTATGGCAAAAGATGATTTGATTGGCAATATGCCTACCGAAAACCTGCTCAACTATTTTTCTGTTGAACAATTGGGAGAAAATTTCAGCCTTACTGCATTTGATGAAGCATTCAGGGAAGCTAATTCGGTGTTTCCTGCACAACACTAAAGTATGGAGCAACCTAAGCTTCTTATTTCTTACAAACCAAAACTTGACAAGAACTCTATTCCGGTTATTCTCTGGAACCTTTTCCCTTTCCTGGGTGTTTTGTTTTTAAACTGGAAACCCGAAAGTGTATTCATTTGCTATGCGCTGGAAACTATTGTGGTGGGCGGGTTCAATGTGTTCAGAATGGTTGCGGTGTATTACTACGGTTTGCCGCCCAAGCCCGATGAAACCGGTGTAACCGGTCTGGCAATGATTCCATTTTTTGTTGTTCACTATTTCTTTTTTGTGTTCATACAGCTTGCCATTTTCTTTTCAGGCAGTGTGGGTGCAGGTTCTTCATTCGGACCTGCTGTAGTAATGCAGGTTATTTTATCTCTTATGCAGAAAGACTCTTACAACATTGCATTAGTAGCTTTTGTAGTAAACAATGCATTGGGTTTTGTAAATGATTTTATTCTTAACGGCAAATACACTAAGCGAACTATGGCAGAACAAATGTTTGAACCCTATCCGCGTATTTTTGTGCAACAGTTGGTGGTTATAGTAGGTGGTTTTATTTTTAGTGTAACCGGCAACGGCTATCCGGTGCTGGTTATTTTTGTTGTTATCAAAATTTATTTAGACCTGCTTTTGAAAGACTTTGACATTTCGCAAATACACAACATTGCAAAAAATCAAGTGGACAACTCCGCTTGATGGATGAGTTTTTTGCTCCTACTTTTGAACGTAAGATTTTGAAATAAATGCAGTCAATACCTTTACACATCTCCGCGCTTTTCATTTCGCTGGTATTCGCCATTGCCTTCTTAATTTTAATAGCGGTTTATGTAAGCAGCCAAAGAGCGAGCCTTTCTGCGGAGGAGCAAAGGAATAATTTTGTATCTGCCATTGTAGTTGTTTTAGTGTGGCTCACCTTTACCCTGCTTATTGCATCATCGGGCTTGCTTCATGATTTTACCGCTATGCCACCGCGTTTGTTATTGGTGGTTATTCCGCCACTTGTGTTTTTCTTAGTTCTCTTTTATTCCAAACAGTTTCACGACCTTAACGAGCATTACAACAATTTCTGGCTGGTTTACCTGCAAAGCTTCCGCATATTAATGGAGTTCATTCTGTGGCTACTTTACCGCTACAATGTAATACCGGTGCAAATGACTTTTGAAGGACGCAACTTCGATATACTCGTAGGCATTACCGCTCCGTTTATTGCTTACTACTGTTTTGTAAAGAAAACATGGTCGCCTAAAGTAGCGTTGGTTTGGAATTTTGCAGGGCTGCTGCTCCTGATAAACATTGTAGCAGTTGCTATTCTCTCTACGCCCTATCCGTTTCGTTATTTTATGAACGAACCTGCCAATACTGTGGTGTTCAGTTTTCCTTTTATATGGCTTCCTGCTTTTGTAGTGCCATTTGCTTTGTTGCTACACCTCATCTCCATTCGCAGGTTGTTGAGCGGCATGAGGGCATAAAGGCAAACTAAGTTGCTGTTTTGTTCTTAGCGGTTTCAATTTACATTTGGCAGAATATTTATTTTCATCATCAAATGTTTTGTATGAACCGTTTTTGCTTACTGCTTTTATTTGTTCTTGCTGTTTTATCGGCTGTTGCACAAACCGGTTATGTGCAAAAGGGCGATAAACTAATGCGTAGTTCCCGGTTTGAAAAAGCCGCTGCCATGTATAAAAAAGCGGTAGATAAAGATGCCAATGATATAGCCGCCCTGGAAAAACTGGCAAACGCATTTACCATGCTGCAAGATTTTACGAGTGCTGAAGCCATATATAAAGTGCTTATTGCAAACCCGCAGGCAAAACCTGTTTGCAAATTTTACTATGCGCAGTTGCTGCGCATAAACGGAAAGTATACCGAAGCCGATGCTGCCTACCAAAGTTTTGCAGCAGCAGCCCCTACTGACCAACGCGCTACCGAGTTTAAAAATTTTGAAGAAGATGTTTTGCCATTGGCAAAAGATTCAAAAATTTATGAGCTAAACATTTTGCCCGATAATTCTGCCGGTTCAGAAATTGGTCCTTCTTACAATAATGGCAGACTTGTTTTTGCGTCAGACAGAGGCAATACTTCCGGCTATTTCGATTTGTATCAGCAGCAAAGTGCCGCTGCCGGTGAAACAGTAACACCGGAAAAAATAAAAGGGAAAATAAACAAGCGTTTGAATGATGGCCCCGCCACTTTTAGCCGCGATGGAAAGGAAATGATATTTACCCGCACCAATTATAAAAGGAAGGGACCGGATGGTGTGCGCAAGCTTGGTTTATACCATGCCGATTTTGATGCGAAGAAAAACAAGTGGGTAAACATTAAGCCGCTGCCACTTAACAACGATAGTTTTAATGTAACGCACCCTTCGCTGTCAAAAGACGGAAGCAAGCTTTATTTCAGTAGCGATAGACCGGGCTCGCTGGGCGAGACAGATATTTATGTAAGCATTAAAAGCGAAACCGGATGGAGCGCACCGGTTAATGCGGGCAGCGAAGTGAATACACCGGGCAGCGAAATGTTTCCATTTATTGCCGATGATGGCACACTTTATTTTTCTTCCGACAGTCGCGTTGGGCTTGGCGGACTGGATATTTACTCTGTCACATCAACCGGTACCGGTTGGGGAAATGTGCAAAATCTTGGAGCTACGGCTAATTCTGCAGCCGATGATTTTGGCTATGTAACCGATGAAACCAGCAGGAATGGCTTTTTAGTAAGTAACCGCACCGGAGGAGTTGGGGGCGATGATATTTATAAGTTTAAGCGAATTGCGGAACCGGTTAAAGGAATGGTGGTGAACGCAAAAACAAGAACGGCAACAGACAGCGTAATAGTGTCGCTTATTTCTAAAACCGGAGGTATGAAACGCGTTCGCACTAATGCTAAAGGTGAATTTGTTTTTAATCTTATACCCGGTACTTCGTATAAACTGGAAGCCACTAAAGACGGCTTTACTAAATACAGCGGCACCATTACAGCAAACCCAACCGGCAACGACCGTAAAGTTATTGCGCTTGAACCCCGTGGCGGTATTGATTTGATAGTAGATGTATCGCAAAAAGACGGAGGACAGTTGGAAGGAGCTACTGCTTTTCTTATCAATAAAAACACCGGTGAGGTAATAGAACAAAAAAGCGATGTCAACGGAATGGTAAAGTTTGATTTATATCCCGAGCAGGAGTATGATTTAAAGGTGGTAAAGAAACTGAACGGACAGGATGGGGTTTACGATAAGTTTATTAAAACTATCTCTACCATGGGCTTTACTCCCTCTACTCCGATAAGCGAAAAAGTTCAGCTTACATTTTACAACAGCAGTATCATCTTCGACCTGCCTAATGTTTATTTTGAATATGGCAGCAATAAAATCAGACCAGCCGCAGCTGCAGATTTAGATAAAGTAGTTAAGGCGATGAAGGCCTTCCCTGATATTCAGGTAGAGTTAAGTGCGCATACCGATTCACGAGGCGATGGCACTTACAACATGGTGCTTTCAGCCGAGCGTGCCAGTGCCTGTGTTGATTATCTGTTTACGCATGGAGTTGATAAAACGCACCTGATAGCCATTGGTTATGGCGAAGAAAAAATTCGTAACAAATGTGTGGACTATGTGCCTTGCACAGATTCAGAACATTCAGTAAACCGAAGAACTGAATTTAAGGTGGTGAAGTTTGATTGAAATAGTCGTTAATCAATACGGATATAATCAACTATCGTTTGCTTATCGTGTTTTAGAAACGGAATATCCGATTGCAGGAAATAAGTGCCATCCTGATACATCGGTGAGCCAATCCACAAGAACATATACTTGTCGGGAATCTTTGCCATATCTTTTGTAATCACAGCTTGTTCGTAGCCATCAACTAAGAATCGAACTTTATCGGGATACCAATACAATTCGTAAGTGTGAAAATAATTGAAGTAATCGCGTTCAAATTCTTTCCCTATAACACTTGCCTGCCGCTGGTTGTAGCGTTCAATTTCGTAGTTGCCCGCTTTCTTTTGTTCACCGGGTTTTAACTGAACATTTGCATCGCGCATATAATCAACAATAGAATAATTGATAAAGCATTTGTTGTTCCAAAAAGTTGATTCGTCAAGAGGAGTGGAACTCCATATTTCAAAATCAATTTCGTAGGGCTGCTTGCCACTGCCATTGCGGAGTGTGTGGTAAGGGTTTGTAGTATCAACATCATCATGGTCGCGCTGATTAAGCCAAAGATTATGGACAATGCCATTTGCGCCACCGTATTTGGTCATCATGTGCGAGAACTTTGCGCGAACAGTGAGGTGTCCGTATTTAATAGATTGCCCGAAAAGAAACTCGCCCCATGTTTTTTTGTAATCGCCTCTGCGCGATTTTGGAATAGTAAGCGTTACTCCGTTTGTATCAATTTTGCAATTTTCTTTTTTAATTCCATAGTCGGCTTTTACGAAACCTGCTTTATGAATATAGCCTTCAAAGAATTCTTTTACGTTCCAATTTTCATTAATAATCGCTCTGTACCAACCGGTGCAGGTATCGCAGAGTGGTTTCTCTTTGCCGTCTTTGGGAATGTAAATATGATTCGGAGTTATATCGTTTACATCGTCAAAGAATTCATCGAGAAAGATGAATTTGAAATGGTGTGAGCCAACGTATGAAGTGTAATTGAAATATTTGTTTCCTGCATTTTTTAATTCATCGCGCTTTACTTCGGCAAACGGGTTTGTCTTTTTCAAATCAAGGTTTTCGTTCAGCAGCAAATCATCTTTTTCGTCTTTAGCCAGCAAGATAAATTCGTAGTTGCCTGAACGCGCAGGGTCTTTTGAATAATCAACATCAAATTCATTCTTCGGATTCATACCGATAGTGTATGGAATTTTAACCGCAGCAGAATCTTCGGCATTCACTTCAACCAAAACAATTGAAGATGCCCCGTAATAATTATCCAGATAATCTTCACCGGTTAAGTCAATGCTGCTATCGGTAGGAAACCAATACGTAGTATTCTGATAGAACAAGCGTACGTAAAATGTTTTCTTCTGTTTTGAAGTGTTGCGAATAATTGCGCTGGCATACGCTTTAGCTTTTGTAAGGCAGGTGTTCGGAAAACAAACTTCAGCAAATTTCCAAATGCTGTCGCTTGTGTGGTAAACGCATTTGTCGCTGTAAATGTGTGTATATTGAAAATTGAATTTAGAATCGTAGCCAAGCGGTTTAAATTCCACAAACACATTATTGTACGCTCCGTCAAAGCTTTGATTTAATGTATCGTCCTTATAAAAATCATCAGCCATTTTATGCAGTAAATATTTCTTGTCGAAGTATTCCTGATTGGGGCGTTTTGGTTTGCCGGGGTCAATAACTGTTGGCTTTTGCTTTATGCAGGAAGAGAGAAACAATAGGCAAAGGGTAAACTGCAAACTGCAAGCAGCAAACCGCGAACCGCAAACTGTGAACTGTGAACTCATCCGAAAATTTTAAAGCCGTAAACCCAATTACCGAGGGTAAGCATAAACAACATGAGTAAAATTATACCGGCAATATCTAAAATAATTCCTGCGCGCATCATTTCTTTGGCATCGATATCACCGGTACCATAAACTATTGTGTTGGCAGCAGTTGCCACCGGTAACATATACCCAAGCGATGCACTAAATGTAGCGGTGAGCATTAAAAGAAGAGGATTAACGCCAAGGCTTGCGGCTAAAGGAATAATTATTGGAAGCACCAATTGAATACTCGCAGTGTTCGATGCAAACTCGCTTAAAACGGTAACCAATACAGCTACTCCTAATAAAATAAGGACTATTGGCATTCCGTGAAGAACATTCAACCGCACGGCAATAGCAGAACTTAAACCGGATGCTTCAAAACCTTTTGCCATAGCAAAGCCGCAGCCGAAAAGCAAAATAATGTTGAGTGGAAGTCTGGCAACATCCTTCCACTCTAAAAGGTTTTCGCTTGTATTGCTTTCTACGTTTAGGTTATCAGGGTCTGCTTCGTTGGCTTGCATAGCCGTGCCACGGTTCTGAATCATGGCACGGCTTGGAATTAGAAACAAAAAGAACGAAGTGAAAATGACCACAGTGCTGTCTTTAATGTAGCCCGACATATTGCCGAAGAGTTTTGTCCAACCGGGAATGGTTACAAAACCTAAGTTGAGATTTTCGCGAAAGAACCAGAGGAGAACTGTTGTAATGAAAATGCTCAGCACAATTTTTTCTTCGTATCCAATCTTGCCTAAATTTGTATGCTGCTGTTGAATGTAGCTCATATCAAATTTGATATTGTGATGAACTGGAATAAACATCTTCTTCAAAATAAAATAACAGACAAACAAAAGCGTGAGCGAGAAAGGAATGCCGAAAGCCATCCAGTTTAAAAAGGTAACCGGTTGACCGGTTGGAAACTGATTGGCATACATGCCTGCAAAAATCATATTAGGAGGAGTGCCAACGAGTGTTCCCATTCCACCAATTGTTGCACTGAACGAAAGACCAATGAGAATAGCGGTAGAAATATTCTTTCGGCTCTCTTTGCTGTAAATTTCTTTCTGCGAAATAATTGCCATTACTGCCGGTATCAGCATCATAACTGTGGCAGTATTACTCACCCAATTCGAAATAAGGTAAGTGGTAATCATAATGCCGAACAAAACTTTTGAAGGAGTATTACCGGTGAGCATAATAATGCGGAATGCTGCGCGTTTATGCAGTCCCCATTTCTCCATAGCGTAGGCAAGAAAGAAACCGCCCATGAAAAGAAAGATGATTTGGTCCATGTACTGCATGGCAACTTCCTCTGTTTTCATAATGCCGAATAGCGGAATTAAAACAAACGGAAGGAGGGAAGTTACTCCCAAATGTAACGCTTCGGTCAGCCACCACACGGCTACCCACGTTACTACAACTGCCATTAAAGCTGCCTGTTGTGAAAAGTTATGATGCGATAGAAATAAATAAACCAGCAAGGCGAGAACAGGTGCAGAGAAAATCGCCAGCCATTTTTTGGTCATGGTTTAAATGTAGAAAAGTTTAGCTCTTATTGATGAGTGCCGGTTTTTCTTTTCTGCAATTCAACCATAAATGTTTCGCAATCTTTATTGCCGGGGTCGGCAAGTTGGTAGATGGAAAGAATTTTCTCTGCTGCTTGCAAATTGTTTTGTTGCAACGTTTGGTTGGAATAAGAATAACAGGCAAGCGAAACAAAGCCGAGCAACCGCTCATACATCGGAGATGTTTTCTTTTTAGAATTAAGCGATGCAATTTCCTGTTTCCACCAGTTTAAATCCTGTGTTTGGAAGGCTTGCTGAAGTCTTATCTTGTAGTTTTGTTCTTCGACCAGTTCTTTCACGTTGATTGTTGCTTTCTTCTTTTCGTAATCAGGAACAGAACCGGTGGTCAGAAATACAAACGCGTCTTTAAATGTTTTGGCATCCGGAAACTCATGCTTGCCATTCCATTCAATCATGTACTTTGCGCTGTTGCTCATTAAATCCCAACCGAACGAAACCACATCGGTATAATTCATATCACGCGTTCCGGCAAAGCCTAAAAACAAAAGCGGATGAGTAGGAGTAAACTGAGCAACTGCACCGCAATAAATAACAGATGAAACAGAACTGTTTTCAGCCGCGCTTATTAAGGCAACTTTTGCTCCGCCACTAAATCCACAAAGTGTGATGCTCTTTTTATTAATGGAGAATCTTGTTTTTACTTCAGCCACCAAATTATCGGCAACCTGTTTTGCCTGTTGCATATTCATTACATTCTTAGAACTGTTAGAGCCAACAAGAATGAAATGAAATTCATCTGCCAATTCTTTATACAAATTCAATGGCAATGCTCCATCGCCATGAGGGTCGAAGAAAATGATGACCGGTAGCTTTGCTGAATCAGAATAGTCTTTTGGTAGATAAAGTGCAAATGTTTCGGATGAATTGCTCTTCAAAGCAACAGATGGAATTACTGCACCGGTTTCGAAAGATGCTGTTTGTGCAACTGGTAGCGAAGCAGTTAACGGAACGGATTGCTCAACTGTTTCATTAACGGGTTTAGATTGATTACACGAAACAAGTATTAGTAAGAGCAGTAACGCCATTATTCTATTCACAATCTTTCCATTTTTGTTTTACCCAAATTGAATTAACGGTGGTGTCGTAATTGAAAAACTCCTGGCACATAAAATTAATAACGTTCGCGGTTTGTATTTCATCTACTTCGTTAGGATACATGGGCTGGTCGTAATCAATACCGTTTACTTTAATCGAGTGATTCATTCCAAACTTTATCCAGCAAGGCAATGAATCGAAATGCTGAACGGGAAGGTCGGCTTGAAACAAGGGAGGAGTAAGTGCTTTTATTCCTTCGCCATTATCTCCATGGCATTGTGCGCACCGGCTTTGGTAAGTGCTTTTGCCCGGATGCTGAATGCTTCCGTGTGTAATTACATTCAAAATAAAAATGATGATAATGCCAACAATGGCGAATGGTGCAAGGTATCGGATGATTTTATTCTTGTCCACCGGTTTACTTTTCTTTCAGTAACAAATCAAGTTCGTCTAATAATTTTTGCACGCTCTCCTCTTTCGTTCCATCATAATAACCGCGCAGCCTTCTTTGCTTATCTGCCAATATAAAATTACCACTGTGCACGTGCCCGCCCGGTGCATCTGCATCTTCGGCTGCGCTTACTAAAAAGCTTTCGGCCAAAGTATAAATCGAATCTTTATCACCGGTAAGCAAATGCCATTTCGAACTTTCAATGCCCAACTTCTTTTCATAAGATTTTAGTTTGCCAACCGAATCGCGCTGCGGGTCAATGGTGAAAGCAAGAATGATAACATCAGAATTCGATTTATACTTTTCATACACGCGCAGCATCTGAGCCTGCATCTTGGGGCAGATGCTTGGGCAGGAAGTGAAAAAAAATTCGGTAACAAATATTTTGTTCTGTGTAGTTGCTTCGCTTACTAGGTTACTGTCTTGGTCAACATAGGCAAAAGTGGGAAGCGTATAATCTATACTGTCACCGGTTGCAGGCGAAATAGTTTTAGTTCCGTAAACGGGAAGTTTATCGGGATTGCAACTAAAGATTAAAAGGAGAGGACTGAGTAGTAGTAAATTTGTTATCCGCATAATACGAATCGCTTAAGCAGCGATACGCGGGCGAAAGTATTTTTCTTTCAAAGTATTTGCAACTTCTTCTGAAAGTGGCTTTGCTAAAAAATCCAATACTTCCGGATACATCTCCTTTTTAGCTAAATCGTTCGGATGGTCGGAACTTGAAAAAAGGTAGATAGTAGTTTTGCTTCTTGCAGCTTCTGGAAAAGCGCGGTATTGTTCTAAGAAAGCCCATCCGTCCATTGCCGGCATATTAATATCGAGCAAAATAAGCGAAGGAAATTCCTGATTGGTTTTTACTAAATTTTTCAAAGCATCCAGCGTTGGCTCGGCACGCATAAACATGTGAAGGTTAGTAATGCCCACTTCTTCTAAAGTCATTTGACACAAAAAATTATTGGCTTTGTCGTCTTCTACCACAAACGTCATAGGGTCGCTTACCGGTAAATTTTCTATCTGCTTATTCACCTCAATTTCGGCTGATACTGGAGATAAATCTTCGGGCGTATTGTTTATTTGCATTGACATAGCTCTGTTTTTTTGTAAAAAGAGTTACGCGACTTGTAGAACTAAAGTTCTAATATGATAGCTACGCTTAACAAGATACAAATTACATAGGCATATATACAAGTGGAATGCTGTAGGTTTTTAATTTTCTGTGGTGGGAATACTAACAGGTTAATGGAGTGAGTTGCCTTTAGTCAACAGGCTGTAACTACATTATCAATCACCTCGATAATTCCTTCGCCACCATAAGTATGGCTACTAAAAGAATAAACCAGCCGAAGTATTTTTTCATAGTATCGCCCTTTACAAAATTGTGGAGATAGTTACCGGTAATTACACCGGCTATAGAAAAGGCGGAGAAAGTGAAAAGAAACTTCCAGTCCATGTGCGGGTTAGAATGCACATCGCCCAAAAAGCCGATGAATGAATTAACTGCTACCAGCAACAGCGAAGTGCCTACCGCTTTGCGCATGGTTAAGTTTGCTAAATAAATAAGTGCAGGTATCATTAAAAAACCGCCACCGGCTCCTACTAAACCAAGAAAGCTTCCAATCAGCACCGCTAACATCGACAGCTTTAGACGGTCAATACCGGCACCGGTAGCTGCTTTTTCTTCAGCAGGTTTAGTAGTAATCATTTTATACGCGGCAATAAACATGACCACCGATAGAACGAAAAGAATGAAATGATTTTTGTCGAGTGTAAAACTATCGGTGGTAAAAAACACATCGGGCAAAGCGGGCATTACAAACCTGCGCATACAATAAACCGTGATTAACGAAGGCGCACCGTAATAAAGCACTGCCTCATAATTCACTAATTTTTTACGAATGTTTTGCACCGCACCACTCGAAGCCGTAATGCCTACTAAAAAAAGTGAGTAACCGGTAGCAAGCGTTGGAGGGATATGGAAAAAGTAAACCAGCACCGGTATAGAAAGAAGTGCGCCACCACCACCTAACAAGCCCAATATTAAACCGGTGAGCACCGCGCCTGTGTAACCGAGTATGAGGTAAATATCCATTTCACTGCAAGTTTAAAGTTTAAAGTTTCACGCGCGTTAAAAACTGTAAACAGCAAACTGTGAACTGCGAACTGTTTACCTATATTTGACTTATGCTTTTAAAGCGCGATATTACTTTTATTATAACTCTTCTCATTTTGTTTGCCGACAGCGGACAGACTATATACGCGCACACTTGTCTTAAAACAAAGCACACGCACATCAGCATTGGTCAGCCAAAACATTGCTGTGCTGAAAAGAAAATGGATGGCAAATGTGTTATCAAAAAATCTTCCTGTTGCGAGGTAAGTTCAAAATATCTGAAGCAGGATTTTATCAATCAGCAAACTCAGGTAAAAGAAGTTACAGCAACAGTTGCTGTGCTTCCGGTTTCACAAATCTTTATTTCTTCTCCGGTTAATGTTGTTACGCTTAATCAAGCCAACACATCACCGCCAATAGTTTTCAGCAAAAGCGAAAACACCTTTACGCAAACTTTCAGGATTTAGATTTCCTCTCTCAAGCATAACGTCATTGCGAGGCTCTGCGAAGCAATCCCCTTGCGCAACGACAATTACTAAACTATTTATGTTTTAAAGAATGAAGAGATGAAATCTGTATTATCTGTCGCCTGTGGTCTGTTGTCCGTTATCGCGCTGCGCGCACAAACCGACACCACACAAAATCAAGTAGACTTAAAGAACGTTGAAATTACCACCAAGAAGGCTACCCGTTTAGAAATGACTCCCATGAATGTGGAAGTAATTAACTCCGGTGACTTAGTGAAAGACGCTTGTTGCAACCTGAGTGAGAGTTTTGAAAACACCGCTACCGTAGATGTAAATTTTACTGATGGAGTATCCGGTGCCAAAGAAATACGCGTGCTGGGTTTAGACGGCATGTATACGCAGATTATGGTAGAGAACATTTCCAGCATCCGCTCGCTCGGGCAGACTTTTGGTTTGACTTATATTCCCGGTCCGCTAATAAGTTCTATTCAGGTAAACAAAGGCGCGGGTAGTGTGGTGAATGGGTATGAAGGTATGACCGGTCAGATAAATGTAGAGTTGAAAAAGCCACAAAATGCCGACCGGCTGTTCGTCAACCTATTTCTCAATCAGGATTTGCGAAGTGAACTGAATTTAATTTCAGCTACTAAGATAAACGAGCAATGGAGTACACTCACTTCGGTTAATGGTCAGCTTTCTTTGTTTAAGATGGATATGAACCACGACCATTATCTGGATAATCCGCTAGTGAAAAACATAAACTTGTTCCACCGGTTTATTTATACTATACCTAAAGGCGGAATGGTTTTGTTCGGTGCCATAGTCAATATTGAAGAAAGGAAAGGAGGTTCTAAACATTTTAAGACCAGCGAAGACCGCTTTATTCAAAACGAATGGGGAATGCGTTTGAGAACTAATCGGGCGGAAATATTTGCAAAAACTGCTTTCAATCTTCCTAAGGAGAATTTCATCGGCATTCAATACAAATACATTTATCAGAATCAATTTGGTTATGTGGGCAGAAGAGATTACAACGCGTTAGAGTATTTCGGTTATCTCAATTTTATTTATCAGAAGAATCTGAACGAAAGAGATGATGCCTTAAAGATTGGCGCATCGGTGCAAACCGATTATGTAACCGAAACGTTTGATACGCTTCAAAGAAAGCGGCTCGAAATTGTTCCAGGCATTTTTACCGAAGCGAGTTTCAACTTTGGTAAAGACAAAAAAGTAATGCTCGTAACCGGTATGCGTGTTGATCAGCATAACATTTACGGCACTTTTGTATCCCCGCGCTTTAACTTAAAGTGGAATATTCTTTACGATTTAAGTTTCCGTGTTTCGGTAGGCAGGGGTTATCGCGTACCTACTTTGTTTGCCGAGAACTTCGGCTTGCTTGCCAACAGCCGCCAAATAGTAATAGACCCGAACATTAAAATGGAAGAAGCCTGGAATTACGGGGCAAGTTTGAATTATAAATTCTTCCTTAATTTCCGCGAAGGAAGCATCAGCGTTGATTATTACCGCACCGACTTTATTCATCAAACCGTGGTAGATTTAGAAGATGCGCGCTTATTGCAGTTTTATAACCTCACCGGTAAGTCGTTTGCCAACGCGATGCAGGCTGAAGTGAGCTATGAAGTAATTAAACGCTTTGAAGTAAAACTGGCTTACAAGTACGAGCAGGCAAAAACAGATTTCAAGAGCGGGAGAAAAATTATTCCGCTTCGTCCGCGGCACCGTGGTTTGGTTTCCTTACAATATTCTACTAAGAATAATCGCTGGCGTTTCAACACCGGTTTAAATTGGTTCGGCAAAACGCGTATACCAGATACTTCGGTTAATGATGTAGCTAATCAGCGTGATACTAAGTCAAAAGATTTCTTTCAACTGAATGCACAGGTTACTTTTAAATGGAAACAGTGGGAAGTTTATTTGGGAGGAGAGAACCTCGTCAATTTTTCGCAGAAGAACCCAATCATTGCAGGAGACCAACCATTCAGCAATCAGTTTGATGCTTCACTTATTTGGGGGCCACTGCGCGGAGCAATGGCGTTTACCGGTGTAAGGTTTTCTTTAAAGTAAGTTAATTGAAAACTGTTTCTTTAATTCAATCGTTATCTTTACTACACAAAAATTAAACAACATGAACAATCAAGCTAAATCATTTCTCTGCTCGTTTATACTTATTGCTGTTCTTTCTATCGGTGTTACAGCAGCCGAAAAGCAAAAAAGCCAAACGGTAACTATTAAAACATCGGCTATCTGCGGTTCGTGTAAAGCACGAATAGAGAAGGCAGTAAAAGGAACTGAGGGTGTTGAAGAAGCCTTGCTGAATCTGAATAACAAGAAAATCAAAATTAAATACGACCCTTCAAAAACAAATCCCGATATACTGCGCGAAGTAATTGCTGCTACCGGTTACGATGCCGATGGAGTAAAGAAGAACGAAACCGCATTTGCTAAGCTTCCTATGTGCTGTCAAAAGCCTATGCCCGGTGATGCGGACTAAATTATTATCAAACCCCGAAAGGGTTCCAAACTCTTTCGGGGTTAAGCATTAAATCCAGTCCTGCTTTTTATAAAAATTAAAACCGAACCTTAAGGCGGCTTCAATATCTACAAATAGTTCGGGGCTTTCTTCAGTAACGTGAAAGCATGATTTACCTTTTAAAAATTTAAGCAGATTAGGCGGCAGGTTTTTGCGTATTTCGGGATGCGTGTATACAGGGAAGTAGTAAAAGCCTACATATCCTTTTTGAACCATGAAGGCAGCAAAAATTATTTCGCTGGTCATTTTATCCGCAATTACTACTTGTTTATTGCTCCGCAGTTCATAACCGGTAACTGAATCTTTCTTGGCTATCAGTGGCGGAGAATATCTTTCCAGCAGCGGTTTCAGCTGTTTATATAATTCAACTATAGGGTCTTTCTTTTTAGGTCGCATGTGAATTAATCGGTGTAATCAATTGTTTTTATCTGTGTAATCATTTTACTTCTTATCCCAAACATAAAAACTTCGCTGTGCTGTGGGATACACCACCAGGTTAGTAATGTTTACATGCACCGGTGAGGTTACTATGAAATAAATAATGTTGGCAATGTCTTCCGGTTGCAGCGGCTCGTAACCTTCGTAAACTTTCTTCGCCTTTTCTTCATCACCATGAAAACGAACTTTAGAGAATTCTGTTTCAGCAGCACCGGGGTCAACGGAGCAACAACGAATGTTGGTTCCAACCAAATCTAAATTGATTGCCTCGTTCAATGCCTTTACGGCAAACTTGCTGGCATTGTAAACTCCGCCTTCCGGGTAAACGATGTGACCGGCAGTAGAACCGATATTGATAACGTGTCCCTCGTTGCGTGTCACCATCATTGGTAAAATAGAGCGCGTGATATAAAGTAGGCCTTTCACATTTGTGTCAATCATTTTTTCCCAATCGCCAATTAGCCCTTCGTGTATTTTGTTTTTACCGGAGGCGAGCCCTGCGTTGTTCACCAAAACATCAGGCACAATTTCGCGCTCGGCTAAATCGTTTGCCATTTCTACGCACTTGTTCAACTCGCGCACATCGAAGCAATAGGAGAGGACGATTACATTGTATTTCTCCTTCAGAATATTAGTGAGTGCTTCTAACTTCTCGGCTCTTCTGCCGGTGATAATTACATTACAACCTTCTTTAGCAAATAAATCTGCGGTGGCTTTTCCGAACCCCGAAGTAGCACCGGTAATCAACGCCCATTTCCCTCTGATAGAATTCATGTTCATATTTTGTTAACCGCAAATTTATTTGTTTCAACCAAAATCCGTTTACATTAGACTTGATGAAGAAACTTCTACTCGCAAGTCTGTTATCTGTTGTCTATAGTCTGTCATCTAACGCTTCTGGTGATAACTTTGCTGCCGGTGCTCGTGCAGCAGCTATGGGCAATGCTTCCATTGCCCTTTCCAATGTATTCTCAACCACTAACAATCAGGCGGGTTTGGCATATATGACCAACTATTCCTTTGGTGTTTATGGCGACAGAAAATTTGTAAACGCATCTATCAATAACTTCAACGGTGCTTTGGTAATACCGGTGAGTGCTAAAGTGGGAACCTTTGGTTTGAGTGCGAATTATTACGGCTACAAATATTACAACGAAACAAAAATTGGTTTGGCATACGCGCGAAAGTTCGGAGAGAAGTTTTCGATGGGCTTGCAGTTTGATTTTTTGCGTATGACGATTTTAGAAAACGGCAATCGCAATTTCTTTACGTTTGAAGTAGGCTTTCAATACAAGCCGTGGAAAGTGTTGACGATTGGCGCACACCTTTACAATCCGGTTCCTTATAAACTAGATAAAGTGTTTGGCGAGCGTTTGCCAACCGTTATCAAATTCGGATTGGGCTACGAGCCATCGCCTAAAGTTTTACTGGCGGCAGAATACGAACAGGATATTCATTACAAACCGCAGTTTAAAGGCGGCATTGAATATCGCCCTATTAAGTATCTGCACATACGTGCCGGTGCGCAGACAACTCCTTTCAGTGCATCGTTTGGTTTGGGAGTAAATGTAAAAGGGCTGAATATTGATTTGGCTTCTTCATACCATCCGGTGCTTGGTTTTACTCCGCAGGCGGCTATCATTTATTCGTTTACTGCTAAGAAGAAGAAATGAAATACCTGTTTCTTGTTTCTTGTTTCTTGTTTGTTGTTACCGGGTTGTATGCGCAGGTTCAACCTAAACCACCGGTTCAACTGAATGACGGCAATGATGTGCAGGATGTAATAGAGAACAATGCCCAGCAAACAGAATCGGAAAGTTTTGATTACGATGCTTACATTGATGAGTTGGAATATTTTAAGGAGCATCCCATCAATCTTAATAAAGCCGAAGCCAGCGAGTTAGACGATTTGCCTTTGCTGAACGCCCAACAGATTTCTTCGCTGCTGGAGTATATTGCTAAAAACGGCAAACTGATTTCCATTTTCGAATTGCAGGCAGTTCCCGGTTTTGATTTGGTTTTGATTAACCGGTTGCTGCCTTATGTAAAGGTTGATAATGATGTGCGCGAAGAACACTTCACTGCCAAGCAACTTTTTGGTAAAGGCAAGTTTATGTTGGTTACGCGCTACCGTCAGCAAATTGAAAAGAGTGCCGGTTATAAGCGCAGCGATGGCACCGGTTACCTCGGCAGACCTTTTGGCTTGTTTGCGCGCTTCCGTTATAACTACGGCACTAAACTCAGTTACGGTATTACTGCCGAGAAAGATGCCGGTGAGGAATTCTTCAAACGTTCCAACAAGAAAGGTTTCGATTATTACAGCGGACATATTTTTGTGCGCGAAATAAAAGTGCTGAAGGCACTGGCACTTGGCGATTTTGAAGTGCGCCTTGGTCAGGGTTTAATTATGTGGAGCGGCTTTGGAGTGCGCAAAAGCCCGATGGTAATGCACGTAAAACGCGAGGGAATGATTCTGCGCCCGTATACTTCGGTAAACGAATACAACTTTATGCGCGGTGGCGCATTTACATTGGGCGCAAAAGGCGTTTCGGTAACAGCCTTCGCTTCTTACAAACAGATTGACGGAAATATTCTTGCGGATGCCGATACCAGCATCAGCGTTGATGAATCTTTTTCCTCCTACAATGAATCGGGTTACCACCGAACACAAAACGAAATTGACGACCGCAACTCCATTAACCTGCTCACCACCGGTGGAAATATTTCTTACTCCAAGCGCAGTTGGCATGTGGGCGCTAACGCTGTTTACTCGCGTTTCTTAAGCAAGTATAACCGCACACTTTATCCATACAATCAATTCGACATAAATAAGAATCAGCTCATCAATGCCAGTGTAGATTACCATGTGGTGGTGAAGAACTTTCACTTCTTTGGCGAAGAAGCCATCAGCGACAATCTCGGTTTTGGTTTGCTGAACGGAGTCATGGTGAGCCTTGATAAGAAAGTTGATTTTAGTGTGGTGCACCGGTACTACAGACGCAATTATCAAACACTTTACTCCAGTGCTTTTGGCGAGGGCAGTAAGCCGCAAAACGAAAACGGTTTGTATCTGGGCCTGAGTGTGCGCCCGGTGGCTATGCTGCGCTTTGATGCTTATTTTGATTTATACATGAGCCGGTGGCTGAAATATTTAACCGATGCACCAAGTTGGGGCAGTGATAATTTTTTGCAGGCTACGTTTACGCCCAACAAAAAAATGGAAATGTATATGCGCTATAAGTTCGAGCTGAAAAAGAAAAACCAATCGGATAACGATGGAGCTTTTGATTATCTGGTAAACGAGCAGCGGCAAGCCGTTCGCTTTAATGCCAAGTATAAAGTAACCGAGGCAATAACCCTCGCTAACCGTATTGAATGGGCGTATTACAAAATCGGCAACAGCAAAGCCGAAAACGGTTTTGTCATTTATCAGGATGTAAATTTCAAACTCCTCAGCTTTCCGCTTTCGTTTAATGCGCGGTTGGCAATTTTTAAAACCAACTCTTACAACAGCCGCATTTACGCTTACGAAAACGATGTGCTTTACTCCTTCTCCATTCCTTCCTATTACGGCAACGGTATGCGCTACTACATAACCCTTCGTTACACCGCCACGCGCAATTTCGATTTCTGGGTCCGGTTCTCGCAAACCCAAATGTTCGATGCAAAAACCATCGGCACCGGGCAGGATATGATTGACACCAACCACAAAAGCGAAATTAAGGTGCAAATGCGTTTGCGGTTTTAATTTATTCCTCTATACAATAAGTCCACAAGTAAGTCCGCTGATGTCAGCGGATGGTCTTTCAGCCAGATAATCAGTCAGTTATGAAAGACGGGGTTTTGGCAGGTTTTTCTTTTCTAGCAGTGTCTTCCGGCTTTGCGTAGGGCACTGCGGATGAAGCACAACCTCAAAATACAAACAGCCGAAGAAAATCTCCGACTCTGTGTATTAAAGTCCCCTTTTGTTTCATCCCTCCTTAAGCGGGAAGGGGATTTTGTTTCATCCCGCCTAAGCGGGAAGGGGTTTTTACTGATTAGCATAAACCGAAACCGGCACCGTGTGTAGCCAGCCAAAAATATCTTCAGCCTTGCCCGATTTAATACCGGCTAACCGCACCTTCAGTTTGTTCGAAATATCGCGTGTTTCAAGAGCCGGCAATTCGTAATTCTCACCCTTGTAATGAAACTCGCCAATATGCGAAAGCACCGCAGCCGTGCCGGTGCCAAACATATCTTCCAACTTACCCTCGTGGTAAGCGTTAATAACCTCGTCAATAGAAATATCGCGCTCCTGCACTAAAAAACCATCGTTTTCGGCAAGGCGCAAAATACTGTCACGCGTAACGCCATCCAAAATTGTTCCCTGGTCAAGAGCCGGAGTAATCAGCACCCCGTCTATCACCACAAATATGTTCATGGTGCCAATTTCCTGTAAATAGCGATGATGAATACCATCTAACCAAAGAATCTGGTCGTAACCCATTTTCTGCACCTCGCGGGTAGGCATCATTACCGCCCCGTAATTACCCGCGCATTTGGCATAACCCACACCACCGGGAAAAGCCCGCACATATTTATCATGTATAAACACCTTAACCGGATGGCTGTAATAAGCCCCCACAGGACTGGTGAAAATGCAGAAACGGAAATGCTCTGCCGGTTTAATACCTACAAACTCTTCGGTAGCAAACATGTAAGGGCGCAGATACAACGAAGAATGCGGAGTGCTTGGAATCCAGTCTTTATCTAAACTGATGAGTTTATCCAATGCGCTCACAAAAAGCTCTTCCGGTATTTCGGGCATGGCCATACGGTCAGTAGAAATGTTCAACCGGTTCAGATTTTTTAAAGGGCGGAAGATGATAGGATTACCTACGGGATCTAACTCCGCCTTCATGCCTTCAAAAATCGCCTGCCCGTAATGCAGCGATGAAAGCGCAGGATGCACCGAAAAATTTCCAAAAGGAACTATCCGGCAATCGTGCCACTCGCCATCGCGGTAGTCGGCAATAAACATGTGGTCAGAGAAATATTTACCAAACGGCAGATGATTAAAATCAATCTCGTCAAGTTTCGAGTTCTTAGTTTTCTCTACAGTTATCTTGTAGCCCATAAGTTCAAATTATAAGTGTAAGTCCTGTGCCAAAAATAGAATAACTTTCTATTTAGCCTTTGTTGCACAAAGTTATTTTTGAACATTTAATTAGGTTATCAATATGCTTCAAATCACACAACCGGCAACCATTTTCAACAAGCAAAAAATATATAGCACCGGTAACGGTGTGGAAAACAAAACCATGACCGGTGTAGAAGTAAAGACCGGAAAAGAAGTAGTGATTTTGTTTTCGCAACCAACCAGCGAAACACTAAAAGGAGAGGAGCGCACGCAACTGATTAAGATTATTACAGCCTGTAAACTGAAAGAAGAAGACATTGTTTTGGTGAATACCGCGTTTGCAAAAAATACTTCGCTTGCTTGGCTACGGAAAAACTTTCCGGTGAAAACACTTATAGTATTTGGCGAAATTGCGGTAAGCAAAAACCTATCCTTCAAAAAGCATATAGCTTATAGCATTGACGGAATTAAAATGGTAAAAAGCGAACCACTCACTAAACTGCTAACAAGCGGTGCCGATAAAAAAGCCTTGTGGGAAGAACTGCGAGTTATTTTCGAAATACAATAGATAAACCTGGCGCAAGCAAACTATTGCACCACTAATTTTCTAATTACTTTTTCGTTGTTGTTCTGCATCTCAAGCAAGTAAACACCTTTACCTTCATTAGAAAGATTAATGCTCAAACTTTTACCGTTGGCTTTCTGCTCACTGATTATTCTACCCAGCGCATCAATTACACGAACTGTTCTCTCGTCCGCATCAGCAAATTGAACATTAAAGATGCCGGTTGAAGGGTTTGGAACAATTTTTATGACTACTGTTTTTATTTCTTCCACACCGGTACCGGTAATACAAAACACATGGCTTTCCTCATTTCCAAAATCAATATTGGTAAGCGTGGCATAAACAGGATTCCCTCCGTTACCGGTTAATTGCATGCCGGCACTGCCGCCATCGCTCATTCCATCGCCAAAATTATCGTAAATGGTAAACGTATAGCAACCCGGTGCAAGGCATACCGGTATGTTCAATGTTTCTCCATTGGTTACATCGCCATAAGGTCCGCCACTTGCCACAATGCTGTTGCTACCGTTTTTTATATCCCAACTTGTTTCGCTTCCGTAGCTATCGGTTTTTAAATACAAATTCAAAATTCCATTGGCGGGAATAATTATGAAACTGTTTGCTTTTACATCGTTTGCGGTATTGTTATCTGTTCCTCCATTCGGGAAAATAGTTTCTGCTGTAAACGTATGGTTGCCCGCGGCAAGTGTAATGCTGGCAAGTGTAATGGTAACAGAACCACCTGCAGGTAAATTGCCTGTCCAATCGTATTGGTAAACATTGCCGTCAATCTGATAATTGATAGTTACGCTGGTTAAAGTATTTCCACCAAAATTGCGCAACACAAACGAAGGAGAAAAGGTGGAAGAACAAATATTCCCGTCCGGTGCATTAATGGTTTGAATGCCCGCATCATTTTGCACGGTGCTACCGCAAGGGGTATTAGTGCCTGCCAGGTTTATGCTGCCGGTGTTATCGGGGTCAAGCCACGGCTTTAATCTTCTGTTGTTAGCGCTGCCGTTCGAAAGCCAGTCGTAAGAAACTTTGCCGAATTTGTCTGGCGAATTTGGTGTATTGCAAAACGAATTTCCACCGGTGAGAGTGCCCGAAATAAAACCCAAACTATTAAATAAAGGAGCACCGGAAGATCCCGGTTCCGTTACCCCATGCCCGTTTGCGGTGGCTGCCCATTTTACGTTCCAATGAGTACCCTGCACATTTCCGCCCCAACTGGTGGAAGTGACAGCTTGTGTGTAGGTAGATATTTTTTTCATATCACCATCAGGGTGGTGAATGCAAACTCCCGTGTTTGAAACATTACCGGTATTATCCCAGCCGTTGTAATAAACATTATAGCTTACAGGTGGAGAACTGTTGAGCAACAACAATATAAAGTCAGAACCGCCATCGCCACCATTGTCATTGCTGTCTGCAACCTTGGTGCAGCCGTTCACCACTTTATTCTGCGGACCGGTTGTGCCGGTGCAGGTAGATGCCTGATAATTGAAATAAAAAACCCACTGTGCATATTGTGCGGTAGTAGTTCCTTCACTGCAATGCTGTGCGCTTAAAAAATAAGGTGTGCAATCCTGCCTCACATTATTTACCAGCGAACCGGTGCAGTAACCTTGTCCGCCATTGGCAATTACTAAAATCCGCGCAACTCCTCTCACCTGGTCAGCCCAGTTGGTAGCTTCTGTGCAGGCAACATTTACTTCGCAGGAACCCGATGCACTCGCACCGGTAGCATCTTTAAGCGGAGTAACCCACCGGTAAGCATGACCAATCTCGTTAATGCTTAAAATTCCCTTTCCTTTTTGCAATGCAGGTTCGTAGTATTCAATAATGCAGGTTTCTCCATGAATTAAACCGGTGCAAAAACCGCGAAGTTCAAGAGTGTTGCTATGGGTAAACGCGCCCAGTATTTCTTCGTGTTTGGGCATATATATATGTAGCAATGCACCTTCGGGCAAATACAGTTTATCGAAAAGCGGAATTAAAGCAAGCGCGTTGGTGGAAGTAATTTTTACTCTCCAAATTCTGTCGCCATTCACAAGTTGCTTCCACTGTCCTGAATTATTAAGTGTAATGTTTGTTTTTATGGAGCGCGAAAATTTGGGAAGTTCTCCATTCTTCACATCCGTTATATCTGCTTGTTCCGCAGCAGTCATTGCAAACTCAGGAAGAACAATATTCGGTAATTCTGAATCTGATAGTTTGAAGCTTTTCGGTTGTATAGTTTCATCAAATTGAGCAGATGAAAAACAGGTAAAGACTAACAAGAAAGCGGTTATCGCAAGTAACTTTTGCATGTGTATATTTTGTCGGGGCGTGAAAGTAGTTTTTTTTAAATCGCACTATTATTACGCGTGGTGGTTGTTAAATGTGTTTAATAAGACAGAGCAAAATTTAATAAAACAAGTTGCGTTCAATTAAGAATGGAATCGGCAGAACAAATACAACAACCTAAAAAGCAAATGGCGCGATGGAAGAAAATTCTCATCGCTGTACCGGTTGTAATTGTATCAGTCTTACTGCTTGCTTTTTTAACAGCCTGGTTGCTTGAAGACAAAATAAAACAACGCATTGTTAGCGAAATAAACGAACAGGTAACCGTGCCGGTGCAGGTAAAAGGCGAAATCAGTTTCTCCTTAATCAAACACTTTCCGTATGCCTCGCTTAACTTTAATGAGGTAAGTATTGATGACCGTTTACAAAACGGAAGCAAGAAGTTGTTACGCGCGGAAGAGTTTTCATTCCTCTGTAATATTTACAGTCTCTTTGGAAACGAAATTGAGTTTTCGAAAATTGTAATGCGCGATGGCGAGTTGAATTTGTATAAAGATGAAACCGGTAAAACCAATTTCGAAATTCTGAAGCCGAAGAAAGAAAAGTCGAAAGACGAACTTTCCATTCAGTTAATGCAGGCACAGGTAAAAGGCGTAAAGTTTACTTACGTTGACAAATCGCAATCGGTAAATGTAAATCTGAAACTAAATGACGTTCTGTTAAGTGGTAATTTTAAAGATGAATATTTTCTTCTCTATACAAAAAGCAAAATTCTGGTCAATCGTATCTCCGCTAATGGGGAAGAGTTTTTAGCAGGAAAAAGTATTTCTGCCGAAGTAACACTTGATGTAAACAAGGCAAAGAAGAAATACAATTTCAAGCGAGGGGAAATTATAGTTGACGAAACCGATTTCAGTATCACTGGTTTTTTTGCTTCGCTCAAAAGTGGAACTCAGCTCGATTTTACGTTGCTGAACGAAGGAAAAGATATTCAGAAACTCTTCGCACTACTGCCTGAAAAATACAGAGCCAATTTTGCCAATGCCGATGGCAGCGGAGAGTATTCTATTAGTGCTGATGTAAAAGGTGTGGTGAGTAAAACATCTTTCCCGAAAGTAAATGTGAGTGCCGATTTAAAGAATAGTGAATTGAAACTTGGCACTTATAATAAACTGTTGAAGAATGTAAACGCTTCGGCAAAATACGAGAGCGATGAAAATGGCAATAACAAAATCACTATCAGCAATTTCAATTGCACTTTGAACGATTTGCCGTTTAACTTTAAGCTTACCCTTACTAATCTTTCCAATCCTTCGTTCGATTTTTATGCCAACGGAGTTTTGCATCTCACCGAGGTGGCAACTTTTATTCCCGATTCTGTTTTGCAGGATTTAGACGGCACGGTTACGTTCAATAACTTTCACTTGAAGGGAAATAAAAATGATTTTAACGATACCGAAAATTCAACGCTGACCGGTAGCGGTGAATTCAAATTAGGCGAAGTAGAGTTCCGCCAAAACGGAGTTACGTATGGTAACATCAACGGTCTGCTGAAATATGAAAATCAGATTATTGAAGCCACCGGTTTTACACTTAATTTTCTCAGCACCGACTTCAACTTCACCGGTACTATCGAAAATCTTTTTGCCTGCATCTACAACCTTAGCACCAAGCGCAAAGCAAACGGTATTGTGTTGGGCATTAACGGGAAAGCAAAAATTCAAACTTTCAACCTCACCGGTATTCTCGAAACATTCGACCGCAAAAATAAACCGGTGCAGCAGCGTAAAGAAAAAATCAACATACGCGAAATATTCAGCATGAAAGGAAATGTTGATGTGCAGGTAGACAGATTCCTTTTCCGCAAAATGGAGTTTAAAGAGTTGCGCACTAACGTGCAGCTTGCGCCCGGTTTAATTAAAATTAATCATCTGAATACACTCGCCATGGCTGGTGATGTGCGCGCTTCGGGCTTAATAGAATTTACTCCCGATAATTCGCTGTTGATGAAATTAGATGTAACGGCTATTGACCTTGCCATTCCAACAATTTTTAAGGAATGCGAAAACTTCGGACAAGCAACGCTTACCGATAAAAATTTAAAAGGAACAGTAAGCACCGCTATTGCGTTAGACGCTACATGGAAAAATTACAAAGACCTCGACATGAAATCGCTTTCTGCTATTATCGATTTCAGTATTAAAAATGGTGAGCTGATAAAATTTGAACCGCTGCGTGCAGCTTCAAAATTTATTCGGGTTGAGGAACTCGAAGACATCCGCTTTGCCGACTTAAGTAACACAATAAAAATTGCAAATGAGCGTATAGATGTGCCGGAATTTGAAATCAAAACTTCTGCTCTAAATCTTATGTTCTTCGGCTTTCATCATTTTAATAACGATATAGATTATCATCTTAAAATAAACCTGCACAAACTGCTGGCGCAAAAATTCAACCGTAGAAATCAGGATATGCAGTTTATAGAAAATGACCCTTACGAAGGCGTAAATATTTTCTTAACTATGACAGGTAACCTAAGTAATCCTCAAATTAAATTCGATAAAGCATCTACACGCGATAAAATACAAACCGATTTTAAGAACGAAAAACAAGTGCTGAAAGATTTACTAAAAAATGCACCGCGCAAAGTGGATGCAGCAGAACAAAAACGCGAAGACAAATATTTCGACCTTCGCGAAGAACCTAAGTTCATGGATTTTGATACAACGGATAATTAGTAGATTCGAAAATTCGAAAATGTGTAAATTGAAATTGTATAAGCAAATTGTATTTTCATTTCCGAATTTTCGAATTCTCAAATTCACGAATTAGTATTTCATGGACGTTTACTCCCGCAAATCGAATCTCAAACTAATCCTGCTTTTGCTGGGCACCTTTATTGGTTTGGCAACTATTACTTATACCAACCGTCTTGCCAATCAGATTGCCGAAGAAGAAAAATATAAAGCGAAACTTTGGGCAGAAGCTATCGGGCGCAAAGCAAAACTTGTTCGCTACACCAAGGAGCTCTTCACCAAATTGGCACAAGAGGAGAGAAGAAAGGTAAATGTATATGCGCAGTCCACTGCTTTTATTTTATCGGTAGAGGACAAAAAAGAGAACAACGACCTACTCACTTTCTTTAATGACATCATTACTTCTAACAATGATATTCCAGCTATTCTCTGTGATGGTCAGGGAAACATACTCGGTGTGAGAAACATCGAACTTCCTGCCGGAGCAAAATTATTTTCCGATTTGCCATCGGCTATTCGTGCGGAGTTTTCTACGTATCCGCCCATAACGGTTGATTATAAAATCAGCAAGAACTATATCTATTATAAAGACTCCAATCTTTTCACCAAACTAAAGCAAACACTTAACGATTTGGTGGAAACTTTCATTTCCGAAGTTGTCGTTAACTCTGCTTCCGCACCGGTTATCCTCACCGATGAAAAAATGAATGTGCTCGATTATGGAAATATAGATTCTACTAGAATGAGTAACACAGATGATGTACTCAAGCGGATTAAACAGATGCAAAGCGCACACGAACCGGTGGTGGCAGATTTGGGCGAAGGCATTACCCGCTATATTTATTATGATGATTCGGACACGCTGAAGCAACTTCGAATTTTTCCATATGTGCAGTTAGGCATCTTTGCAGCTTTTCTGCTAATTGCCTATTTCGCATTCAGCAACGCGCGTAAGTCTGAGCAGAATCTTGTTTGGGTGGGAATGGCTAAAGAAACCGCTCATCAACTCGGTACACCTATTTCATCGCTCGAAGGTTGGATAGAGTATCTGCGCACCCTTGAAGGAATGAAAGGCAGCGAGAAAATTCTCACCGAACTTGAAACTGATGTGAACCGGTTGAGCTTAGTAGCCGAACGTTTCTCTAAAATTGGTTCAGTGCCTCAGTTAAGCGCGCAAAACGTGAAAGAGATTTTAGAACGGAACATTAATTACATGCGCAGACGAAGCAGTCAGAGTGTAATCATGAATTTGCATTGCCCGCCTTCTTTTCAGTTTAAAATCAACAACCAACTTTTTGATTGGGTGGTAGAAAACCTATTAAAGAATGCGCTGGATGCAATGGATGGCGAAGGCAAAATTGATGTAGAAGTATCAGCCGATTCTAAAAATGTTTTCATTGATATAACAGATTCAGGCAAAGGCATTCCGAAGAACAAATTCGAAACAATCTTCGAACCCGGTTACTCTACCAAACGCAGAGGCTGGGGTTTAGGGCTTTCGCTCACCAAGCGTATTGTTGAAGAATATCACAACGGGAAAATTGTTGTCAAGCAATCTGAAATAGGCAAGGGAACTACTTTTAGAATTACACTTCCGAAAGGTTAAACCTGCTCAACACTCCAGGCTTCAGGTTTATCGGCAAACCATTTTTTTACTGTGTTCCATACGGTATTGAATAATTCTGAGTTGCGATACTTCTCCAAACTCTGCTCGTTATTCCATTTGCTATAAGTGAAGAAAATATTTGGGTTTTGTATATCACGTAACAGTTCTACGCTGCTACAACCTTCAAACGAAGCAATCATTTCTTTTCGCTCATCAAAAGCTTTTAGAAAATCGTTAACTCTATCAGCAGCAAAAGTGAGTTTTACAATTCGTATGAGCATAGGGAAGGTTTCTTGTTTGTTGTTGATTGTTTCTTGTTCGAAAGGCAGATTTTGTTTTAATGAAATTGCGTAGCCTTAAAGTTCGATGTATTTGTATTCAATAACAAACCAGCAACCAAAAACAAGAAACTATCAATCCACTATTATCATCACCGGCATATCAATCTTCAACCCCATCAGCGATTCAGCTTTACCTTTATTCATTGCCACTTCCAAATAACCGGCAGCATTGAACAGACAAACCATTTCGCCTTCTTCAATTTCCGAATACGTTTTGCTAATAACTTTTGATTGACCCACGTTGGCTAAAACAGTAAATCGTTTTTCACCAATAAAGTCTTCAAATATTTTCCGGTTGATGTTTGTAGTAGCATTTCCAAAATGGTCAATGTTTACGATGGTTCCGCGCACCGAACCCGGTGAACAAATGGGTTTAAGTAAGCGCAGGTTAACAGTTTCGGTAGTAAAATGTCCGAAATCTTTTGGCAAATATTCTTTCTCTAATAACTCAATCACCTTAGCAATGGCTTCCTCGAATAAGAGTGAACTGTTTTCAAGTAATTCGTCATTTACCTGATACGTTTGATGTGGAGCTTTTTCAAATGCCAGCGAAAGAAAACCATTATCGAACGTAATGAAGTAATGTTCATCGGCAACGGCTACCAGTAGTTTGCTGTCTACTTCCGAAGAATTTACATGAACTACGTGTATGCTTCCCTTAGGGAAATATTTATAAGCATTACGAACAGTGAATGCTGCTTCTTTAATATCAAATTGTTTTATGGCGTGAGTAACATCAACAACGGGAATATTTCCACAATGCGAAATAATGGCACCTTTCAAAGCCGAAAGATGAAAATCGCGCGTGCCTAAATCGGAAGTAAGAGTAACAAGTGCCATAGATAGATTTCTGCAAAAACAAATGTGATTCAATTCATTTCTAAAACAACTGACATTGCGGGGGAAAAAATGTGGATAGATATATTATGATAGACACTACGCGCAATTTTCAAAAACATAATTTCACCTCACAAAATATACAACGATTTGACAGAAATAACCATCAACATCGAAGGAATTGACTCGATAGATTTTTTCGGAGTAAACAATTCCCGCTTCAACTTCATTAAGAAAAGTTTCCCAACCCTTAGAATGGTTTCGCGCGGCAGCAGTATAAAAGCTGAAGGCAGCAACGAAGACGTGGAAGTATTTAAGGTAAAGGTAGAGCGTATGATTGACCACATCGAGCGCTTCGGTAAACTTACCGAAGACAACATCGAAGCTATCGTACACAGCAACGGTGATCTGAAGGAAAAGAAAGATAAAGAACCGAGCAATGTGATAGTTCACGGCAACGGTGGCATACTCGTTCGGGCGCGCACAGAGAATCAATTGCTGATGGTAAAAGAAAGCGAGAAGAACGATATCGTGTTTGGAATTGGCCCTGCAGGCACCGGTAAAACTTATACTGCTGTTGCGCTTGCGGTAAGAGCTCTGAAAGAAAAAACAGTGAAGAAAATTATCCTCACTCGTCCTGCGGTAGAAGCAGGAGAAAGTTTAGGTTTTCTTCCCGGTGATTTGAAAGAAAAGATTGACCCGTATCTCCGTCCGCTTTACGATGCGCTTGATGATATGATACCACCGGATAAGCTGACTTACTATATGGAAAATCGTGTGATAGAAGTAGCTCCGCTTGCATTCATGCGCGGAAGAACACTCGACCACTCTTTCATTCTGTTAGATGAGGCGCAGAACTGCACCGACATGCAATTGAAAATGTTTTTAACGCGTATTGGTGCAAACTCAAAATGCGTTATCACCGGTGACCCTACACAGATAGATTTGCCACCGAAAGTAAAATCGGGATTGCATACTGCGTTGAGAATTTTAAAACCAATTGAAGGAATATCAACCGTGATATTGAACGAAACCGATGTGGTTCGTCACCGGTTGGTAAAAGAAATTATAAAAGCATACGATAAGTTAAATGAAACCAGAGCCATTGATGAAGCCACAACCCATTCGTGAAACCAATTTCAATTTTCCGAACCAAACCAATGTTTACCACGGCAAGGTTCGCGATGTTTATTCGGTAGGCGATAAATTAGTTGTTATAGCTACTGACAGAATTTCTGCTTTCGACCATATTCTTCCTAAGCCTATTCCGCATAAAGGCGCAGTGCTTAATCAAATTGCGAAGCATTTTCTGGATGCAACTAAAGACATAGTTCCAAATTGGCTACTATCTGTTCCTCATCCAAATGTTTCCATAGGCAAAAAGTGCGAACCAGTGCGAATTGAAATGGTCATTCGCGGATATTTGGCGGGTCATGCTGCAAGAGAATACAAGGCAGGGAAAAGAATATTGTGTGGCGTAAATCTTCTTGAAGGTTTGAAAGAAAACGATAAACTGCCTGTAAATATTATTACACCATCTACCAAAGCCGTAGAGGGACACGATGAAGATATTTCGAGAGAAGATATTTTGAAGCGGAATATTGTAAGCGAAGAAATTTATGTGCAAATGGAAAAATATACGCACGCTATTTTCGAGCGCGGACAACAAATGGCAAACGAGAGGGGATTGATTTTAGTAGATACGAAATACGAATTCGGAATTTCGGAAGGCAAAGTTGTGCTGATAGACGAAATTCACACACCGGATTCATCGCGTTATTTTTATTTAGAAGGTTATCAAGAGCGTCAAGCGAAAGGCGAAGCACAAAAGCAACTTAGCAAAGAGTTTGTGCGCGAATGGTTAATGGCAAATGGCTTTCAGGGAAAAGATGGGCAAGTAATGCCTTTGATGCCCGATGAATTTGTAGACGTAATTACCGACCGCTATATAGAGTTGTATGAAATTGTTACCGGTAAGAAGTTTGTGCGCGATAATTCACAAGATATTTTTAAAGATATTTCTGAATGCATCTTGAGAAGCATTTAATTCCAGGCAATGAGTTCAACTTCTCAACTCAGCTTTGAACGAAAACTACTTTTTATTTTTATTGGAATAGCCAGCTCATTGTTTTTAGTTATCGCAGGTGGCGAAATCGTTATGCGCATAAACAATGTTCCTATAGGACCGCCCTACAACGGAAAAGAAAAAGATAAAATACTGGGATGGAAAACGAAGCCGTATTACCGGTACTACACTAAAGAATTTTCTGATAACAAGAACGGCAAGTATGAAGTCAACCTCAATTTTACGAAACACGGTTTCAGATTATGGAACGAAAAAGCGCACGATAGTACGCAAGGCAATGTGTTTGTTGTAGGCGATTCGTATGTGGAATCAATTGAAGTTTCGGACGACAAAACTTTTTATTCTGTTTTTAAAGATAGTTGCCCAGTGAAAGTATCTGCGTACGGCACAGCCGGGTATGGTTTTACGCAGGAATATTTAATTATGAATCAGTTCATTGATTCACTTAACCCTAAGTGGATAGTATTGCTTACTTGCTCAAACGATTATGTAGATAATTACTGGAAGATGGAAGAAAAGTCTTGGTACACCGCAGGACAAACAAGACCTTATCTGAATTTGCAAAGCAAAATCGAATATCATTTTCCAAGACCTTGGTATGAACGGGCGAAAGATTATTCCCTATTTCTTGATTTTATTTTCAGGCGAATTCGACAAGGACTTATCAATGCAGAAATTATTTTGCCCGATGGCGTACCGGACCATGCTATTGAAAGGCAGGATAAAAATTATGATGATTTTGAAATGACCTGTATTCTTTCTGAAAATGTTTTGAAGAAAATGAAACTGCTAGCAGAATCGCACCAGGCAAAACTGCTGGTGTATATATTGGGAGATTTAAACAACACTATTAATAAGATGGATGCAATTGTTGCTGCTTGTAAGCTAAACAATATTGCTATAATTACTGGCGCGGAAGAGCTTACATTAATACATGAAAAAAAAGGAGAAACAATTCACAGCTTTGACAATTATCATTTCAATAACAACGGTCAAAAAATACTTGGGCAAGTGCTGATTGATTATTTCAGAAAAAATGAATTAGCAGACAAACCATGACTATTCTCGGTATCTCCGCCTTTTATCACGACTCTGCTGCTGCCATTATACAGGACGGAAAAATTATTGCTGCCGCGCAAGAAGAACGCTTTACGCGCGTAAAGCACGATGAGTCTTTTCCAATAAACGCAATTCGGTTCTGTTTAAAATATGCCGGTGTAAATATTAATGATGTTGATGCTGTTGCTTTTTATGATAAACCTCTTTTAAAATTCGAACGACTTCTTGAAACATATTATGGCTTTGCGCCTAATGGAGTTCAATCTTTTATAAAATCAATGCCCGTTTGGTTGAAAGAGAAAATGTTTCTGAAAAGAATAATACATGAAGAGTTAAAGAAGATTGAAGGATATGATAAAAGCAAAGTAAAATTTCTATTTCCTGAACATCATCTTTCACATGCTGCAAGCGCATTTTATTCTTCGCCATATCAGGAAGCGGCAATACTTACCATTGATGGGGTTGGAGAATGGGCAACTGCTTCTATAGGAATTGGCAGAGGAAATTCCATTGAGATTTTGAAGGAACTGCGCTTTCCTCATTCCGTTGGGTTGCTGTATTCTGCCTTTACTTACTTCCTCGGCTTTAAAGTAAACTCCGGGGAGTATAAATTGATGGGACTCGCTCCTTACGGCAATCCGGATTCTCGGAAAATAGCAGAATACATTAGGACGATTAAAGAAAAATTGGTTGATATAAAGGAAGATGGAAGTATCTGGCTCAATCAGGAATACTTCAGTTATGCTACTGGGTTACGAATGGTGTATGACGCTAAATGGGAAAAGCTATTTGGTTTTAAAAAGAAAGAAGAGGAAGAAGAGTTGCAACAACATCATTGCGATTTAGGATTCGCTATTCAACAGGTAACAGAAGAAATTGTTTTTAAAATGGCAGCCGAGGCAAAACGCTTAACCGGTGCCGATTATTTGACAATGGCAGGAGGAGTTGCTTTGAATTGTGTAAGCAATGGAAAACTGCTTCGCTCAAAATTGTTTAAAGATATTTTCATTCAACCGGCAGCCGGTGATGCCGGTGGTGCACTTGGCGCAGCACAGGCGGCTTACTTCATTCATTTCAATCAGGAAAGAAAACCTTGCAATGCACAAGATGAAATGCAGGGAGCATATCTCGGCCCACAATTTTCTGATTTAGATATAGCGCAGGATTTGAGAAAATACAAAGCAGTCTCAAAGAAGTATGAGAATTTCGATGAACTGAGTTCACGTGTTGCCGATTTAATAAACGAAGGAAGTGTTGTAGGTTGGTTTCAGGGAAGAATGGAGTTTGGTCCACGCGCATTGGGCAATAGAACAATTTTAGGAGATGCGCGCAATCCTGAAATGCAGAAGAAGCTTAACTTGAAAATAAAATATCGCGAAGGATTTCGCCCATTTGCACCATCAGTAAAAGCAGAAGATTGCAAGGAATATTTTGATTTAGATACTGCTTCACCTTATATGCTTATTGTTTCTCCGGTTAAAGAAAGCCGTAGAAATAAAATGCCAACCGGCTATAACAGTATGTCTTTGATGCAGCAATTGTATGTATTGCGCTCAGATTTACCGGCTATTACGCACATTGATTTTTCAGCCCGCGTGCAAACCATACACAAAGAAACCAACGAACGATACTGGAAATTGCTGGAAGCCTTCAAGCAAAAAACCGGTTATAGCGTAATGGTAAATACGAGTTTTAATGTTCGCGGAGAGCCGCCTGTTTGCACTCCTGATGATGCATATAAATGTTTCATGCGGACAGAGATGGATTACTTAGTTGTAGGAAATTACTTGCTTAGCAAAACCGAACAACCGGAGTGGAAAGAAAAAGACGATTGGAGAAAAGAATTTAAATTAGACTAAAAATAAATGCTATGGATTTTCTAAAAGACCTTTGGGATTTTTTAAAAGAGCGCAAAAAATGGTGGCTTCTTCCAATGATTATTGTATTGCTTCTTATAGGTGTATTGGTAGTTATAGGTGGAGGTTCGGCAGTTGCTCCGTTTGTTTACACTTTATTCTAAATGAAAGCACCTAAAGCAACACGCGAAAAAGAATTAGAAACTATCCTCGTGCTTTGCGTGGCGTTGGTAGTTATTTTCTTTGCCACCAAGCAAAAATATACTTACTATCTCACAGCAAGTGTTGTGCTTGGCGTAATTGGAATGTTCTCTAATTATTTGACTTCAAAAATTTCGTGGGCTTGGTTAAAGTTTGGCGAGATGATAGGTGCTGTAATGAGTAAGGTAATTCTCTCTACAGTGTTTTTTCTTTTTCTGTTTCCTATTGCACTTTTATCGCGGCTGTTTAGTAAAAATAATAGCCTTCAATTGAAAAAGTCGGCAGGTGATTCTTACTACTTTACTCGTAACCATAAATACGAGGCGCAGGATTTGAAAAATGTTTGGTAAGATTTATTCGCAACTTTTCTTAATTGCTTTTTCCGCGGCCTCGTAACCCATTTCGGCAGACTTAGAAAGGTCGAGGCAACCATCTAACAATTCGTTATTGCCGATTTTTGCTAAGCCACGGTAGTAATAAGCAGATGGGTCGGTCTCTTCAAATATCAAATAGCGGGTAAAATCATCCACTGCTTCCGAAAATCTTTTGTTCAATTGTTTCACCATACCCCGCGCTTTATAAGCGTAGTGATAGCTTTTATTAATTTGTAAAACTCTGTCGTAATCGCTTATGGCAGCATCGTATTTTTTCCAGTCGTTGTAAATGGAAGCGCGACCCATGTATGCCAAAATATAGTTTGTGTCAAGCGTAATAGTCTTTTCGAAATATTGCAAGGCTTCAGTTTTCTTTTTGCTAAGTAAATGAAGCGATGCAATGTTGTAGAACAATTTTGGTTTTGAAGAATCAATACGAGCACATTCCTGATATTCCTTTAACGCCTTTGCCGGTGAGCCGTATTGTGCCTCATAATCAGCAAGAGTCATCCATGCATCGTAATTGTCGTTCCAAAGTTCAAGCGACTTATTCAGATATTCCTCTGCAAGGTTTGGTTTCTTTTCAGCCAACGCTTTTTGTGCGCGCTTCAAGAAAAACTGCGATTTTATATTTTGAATAGTGTCAACATTTGTGGTAGTAGTTGTTGCTTGTATTTTCTTCTCCGGTTGTTTAACCACAGGTGCTTTTGCTTCAGTAACAATAACAGTGTCTTTCTTTTGAAAGGTCTGTTTTGGTTCTGCTTTTTTTGTGGAATCGGCTTTTGCTTTTGCCTGCATTACATCGCGTTCAATTTTTATTGCAACAGAATCGCGTTTTGAAAGTGGTGGTTTAGGCTCAGCCTTCACTGTTGTTTTTTTCTCTTCCTTTTTAGCAACAACTACGGTGTCAATTCTTTTGACAGGTTCGCTGATTTTCTTCTCAATTTGTTTTGTTGCAGTAGTTGAAGAATCGTTTTTGGGGATTGTTGTATTTGCTTTTTTAGAAGATTTCTTTGAAAGTGCAATACTGTCGGCTGTTGCTTTAGCTTTTTTCTGTTGTTCTTGTTTAGTGTCAATTACAGCCCGTGCAGTATCCCAAGTTACTTTTTTATTGTCAACTACCTGTTTTTGTCTGATGGTGTCCGTTATCGCTTTGCGAATAATATCTTTCTTTCCTTCAACATGAGTTGTCGGTCTCTGATTCTTCTCTTTAGCAGGCTTTATTTCTGGCTTCTTTCCTAAATCATAAACAATAACCGTGTCGTGTATGGAAGTGTTTTTTACTTCCGGCTCCTTTGAATTGTCAGCAACAGCAGTTTCTTTTTTCTTAACCGGTATGGTGTCTCTTATTATCACAGCAGCTACTGCTTCCGGCTTTTTCTCCACTTTCTCTACTTTCTTCACCGGTTTTTTCCCTTTCGTATTCACCGGAGCTTTTGAAGCTACTACCGGATTGAGTGCTGCAATCGCCAACGAATCCTGAACCCGCTGATGTTCAATATATGGGGTTAAGCGAGAGAGAATATCCTGCTTTTGTGTACGCAATTTATTGCAGTCAAGCGATAAACTGTCGTTCATGTATTCGAGATACGGAATTAGCTCTTTACGGTCGCGCGCGCGTTTCATCCGCTGCAAAATTTCCTTTACATCGTTTTTGTTTTTTAGCTCCGGGTCGGGTTTGCTTAGTGTGTCTAAACTTGCTTTAATACCGGCAAGCATGGCTTCGTTTAATTCAAGCGTGGCATCTACCAACATCAAATTATTCTCGTCAATTTCAGGGTTGTAATTTTGAACGGCACGAATAGTATCTGTAGTGTTCTGCGAAAATATTTTTGCAGAGGAAAGAAAAACCAGTATGGGAAAGAGAAAAATATTTTTGAAACTCATTAAAGCCACTCGTTAAAAAATCAATACATCTGTTATTACGTTTCCTCCTAACTCTTTGTTGAATATTTCTTTGATTTTATCTTTTGAGTAAGTCAGTTCATGTTTCAAAGCGGCTGAATCAATTTTTAAATACAATTTTCCTTTGCGTAAAGAAATATTGGAAGTGTGCCGCGCAATCATTGTTCCCATCACCTTACTCCAACTTTCGCGAATCTGTGATTCGTGCAGACCGTTACCGAGTTTAAACTCGCGCACCATCATCTGTAGAGCTTCTTTTAAAGTAACGGCATTCTTTCGCATTGCATTTATTGTTTCTTATTCGCCATCTACAACAATTGGCGTAGTTTTAATTTGATTACTGAAGTGATTTGCCTTGTCGCGAAGAATAATGGTGTAAACAACTGTGTCTTTCGGACAACCTGGAGTGGGAACCGCAAAACATTTTTTAGAATCAACAGCGGCTATTACAATCACTTCGCCCGAAATAGCGTTGTATTGCCCAGGAAAATCAACATCCGGTGAAGCAAAAATTCCAACGCATGTATCGCGACTATCAATTAAAAAAACATTAAAGCCATTTAGATGCAGGCAAGTTGAATCGCCATGTTTCAAACTACACTGGTCGCATGAATCTGCGGCAGATGGCGTCACACCAATGTCGCCATCGCCATCGGTAAACGTAAAAGTGATAGTATCGGAAAAGCCACTTTTTATTAGTGAAGAAGAAACAGATTTAAATTCAATAGCAGGAATAATAGGATAACTGGGAGCCTTTACACAGGCAGAAAGCGTAGCAACAACTAATAAGACGACAAACAATTTCAAGTTCATTGAACCAAATAAACTCAAAATTGCCTTGTTTATTGCATTTTTAACCGCACAAAATATTTCCACTTGAATTCGTTGATTGATATAATTTTTTCCGTTACTGATTTAACTTTTGAAGAAGTTGCTTTAGAGGTATTTCGATACCAATACGAACAGGTAGAGATTTACAGATTGTATTGCGATTCGCTGAAACAAAATCCTTCGACTGTAAGTTCTGTGGCAGATATTCCTTTTTTGCCGATTGAGTTTTTTAAAAGTCATTCAGTTATCTCTGGCGAGAAAGCCGTTCAGGAAATTTTCGAAAGCAGCGGAACTACAGGACAAATTTCTTCTAAACATCCGGTGGCAGATTTGAGTTTGTATGAAAAAAGTTTTGAGAAGTGCTTTGAGCAGTTCTATGGAGATGTTAGCGAGTATGTAATTCTCGCCTTGTTGCCTTCGTATCTGGAACGGGATAAATCTTCGCTGGTGCATATGGCGAAGAAGTTGATTGAACAAAGTAATCAAAATGCTAGCGGCTTCTTTCTGAACGATTTTGAAAAACTTTATGATTGGTTAGATGTTTTGAGGAACGGCAAACGGAAGGTGATTCTGCTTGGGGTTACTTTTGCCCTTCTTGATTTTTCCGATAAATACAAAATTGATTTTCCCGATTTGATTGTAATGGAAACAGGTGGCATGAAAGGAAAGCGTGAAGAGCTTACACGTGAAGAAGTTCATATACAATTGCGCACTGCGTTTGATGTAAGGCAAATTCATTCGGAGTATGGAATGACAGAATTGCTTTCGCAGTCCTATTCAAAAGGGAACGGAGTTTTTAATACTCCACCGTGGATGAAAATATTTGTGCGTGATATGTATGACCCTCTTGTGCTGCAAAAAGCGAATACAGCCGGTAATGTAAATGTGGTAGACTTAGCTAATCTTTATTCGTGTTCGTTTGTTGCCACAGGTGATTTGGGGAGAGTAAATGCAAATGGAAGTTTTGAGATACTCGGCAGAATGGATAATGCAGAGATTCGCGGATGTAATTTGATGGCATTGTAAATTCTGAAATTCGGAAATGAAAACACTTGAGAATGCTTTTTTGTTTCGGCTGTATAGAGAATTCAAACTGCTGTTTGGGATAGCAGTGGTTTTTCTTTTCGGAACACTTTGGTTTGCTTTAAAGAGCCATGAAGAATTTCCGTTTCTTCTGTTTGGAATGTATTCGTTGAAAGAAGAGACACAGGAAGAGTATCTGGCGTATTCCATAGTTGTGGATGGAGAAGAAATAGTTTACAGAAATATGAATGATGCGCAGCATGAACTGATTGCAACTTCTTTGAGCAATACAGTTGCTGTAAATAATCCTTTATCAAATACAGGGTTTACCAATTGGCTTAAACGTTACACATCCGGAAACAAACCAATGGAGATTTACAAGCTTACATGCCTGTATACTCAGGAAGGGCAGCCGCTTGTTAGAAAAAGAGAACTGATCTATCCGCATGACGAACTCTGAAAATTTTGCAAACCGGTATAGACTAAAAGCATTTTTTGTTTTTGGTGCAGCGTTGATTATTCTCTTTTATCGCTTCATTAGTCATGCTTTGTTTTCGGGAATGATGCACCCGGTTTATGCTTTTGAAGAAAAGGAAATCTGGTATCGTGTTTTTCTTTCCTCACACCTTGCTCAGTTTATTACTGACAATCATTTTCTGTCACTAGCATCTGACTTGCTATTGTTCCTGCTTCCTGTTTTGTTTTTGATAACTAGAAAGAGAGTGTTTGCTATTGCTTTCTCCATTCTGTTATTGATTTATTTTTTTACTTACAATCTTGTAACCGGTCATCACTATCATGGATTAGTTGGTGTTATTCTCATCACGATTCCATTTTGGACTAAGAACGAAACGCGCTTTAATCTATTGTGGGAAGCAGTTCGTTATTACTGGCTTTACATTTTTGCTTCGGCTGCGCTTTGGAAAATTTTAAGAGGCTCAGTCTTTTATGCTGACCAGCTTTCTAACATTCTTAAAGCGCAACAACTTGATTTGCAATTGCAGCAGCCCGATAGTTTTCAGGCGCACATCGTTCAATACTTAATTGCTAATCCACAAGTTTCTCATTGGGTATTAATAGTAAATGTGCTTGTTCAGTTGAGTTTCTTAATTGGATTCTTTACTAAGAAATTTGACACCCTTCTTTTTGTGCTGGCTATTGTTTTTTGTGCAGCAAACTATTTTGTAATGAGTATAGTGTCAGCCGAGTTGCTGATATTGAATCTTACCTTATTGAATTGGGACAAGATTGCAGGCTTGCTTCAAAAATCTAAATCTTAGAAACCTTCGCGCGTAAAAGATGGTCGGCTAAAACGAGTGCTGCCATAGCCTCTACAATAGGAACAGCACGCGGCACTACACAAGGGTCGTGGCGACCTTTGCCTTTTATTTCGGTTTCGTTTCCTTCTTTGTCAACTGTGGTTTGCGTTTGCATAATAGTTGCCACCGGTTTAAACGCCACATTGAAATAGATATCCATTCCGTTTGAAATGCCGCCTTGTATCCCACCTGAGTTATTCGTTTGGGTTACAATTTCTCCTTTTGAATTCTTTTCGAATACATCGTTGTGTTCCGAACCATTCATCTTTGCTCCGGCAAAACCACTTCCGTATTCAAAACCGTGGACTGCGTTAATAGAGAGCATTGCCTTTGCTAAATCTGCATGAAGTTTATCGAATACCGGTTCGCCCAAGCCAACCGGTGTGTGTTGAATAACGCAGGTAACGATTCCACCAACTGTATCGCCTTTGGTTTTTGTTTCCTGAATAAGTTCAATCATTGCGTTTGCTGTTTCTTCATCGGGGCAGCGAACCATGTTAGAATCTGTCTTAGATAAATCGAGTTGCTGATAATTCTTTTGCAATTGAATTTTTCCTACCGAAGAAACATAGGCAGTGATTTCAATCCCTTCTTTCTTCAATAATTGCTTAGCTATGGCACCGGCAATTACGCGTGCAGCAGTTTCTCTAGCACTAGCTCTTCCTCCACCGCGATAATCGCGGATGCCGTATTTAGTTTCATAAGTAAAATCGGCATGAGAGGGCCGAAAGGCTTCTTTTAAGTGCGTATAGTCTTCCGGTTTCTGGTCTTCGTTTTTAATGGTAATGGCAATTGGAGAACCAAGTGTTTTGCCTTCAAATACTCCTGAAAGAATTTCGAAAGTGTCGCTCTCTTTACGTTGAGTGGTAATGGCAGATTGACCGGGTTTACGCTTGTCAAGTTCCTGTTGAATAAAATTCAAATCCAATTCTAAACCTGCAGGACATCCGTCAATCACCACACCAATGGCTTTACCGTGGCTTTCGCCAAAAGTGGTTATACGAAAAATTTCTCCAAAACTGTTTCCTGCCATAATTGAAATGCAAGGTGCGAATTACAAATTGAAATACAAAAATGTTTAACCTTGTTACATGAAGTCAGTTTTAATCAGGAAGATAAAATCGTTGGCAGGAATTCGTGAAACGGGTGTCTGTTTGGTGAGAGGAGCGGAGATGAAAACTCTTCATTCTATCGAAAATGCTTTTCTGCTGATTGAAAACGGGGTGATAAAAAATTTCGGCAGGAATGATGACGCTCCTGAAAGAGCAGATGAAGTAATAGATGCCACCGGTAAATTTGTTTTGCCTGCCTGGTGCGATTCGCACACGCACATTGTTTATGCCGGTTCGCGGGAGAGCGAATTTGTAGATAAAATAAACGGGCTGAGTTATGAAGAAATTGCAGCGCGTGGTGGCGGCATTTTAAATTCCGCCAAGCGGTTAGCCGAAACAAGTGAAGAGGAATTATTTGAATCAGCCTGGCAGCGGTTAGAAGGAATGAGAAGCAATGGCACCGGTGCTGTTGAAATTAAGAGCGGCTATGGATTGAGTTACGAGGGAGAATTGAAAATGCTTCGGGTCATTCGAAAGCTGAAAGAGAAATCTTCATTAACTATTAAAGCAACCTTTTTGGGCGCACATGCTTATCCTGCGCAATTCAAAACAAACCATGAAGGCTATTTAAAAATTCTTCTCGAGGAATTGCTTCCTATAATTGCCGATGAAGGACTTGCCGATTTTATTGATGTATTCTGCGAAGAAAATTATTTCAGCGCAGCGGAAACAGACAGAATTCTTGAAGCAGGAGTGAAGCATGGTTTGCAACCCAAGGTGCATGTAAACCAATTCAATATTCTTGGGGGTGTTGGCGTAAGTGTAAAGCACAATGCATTAAGCGTTGACCATCTGGAACATATTTCTGACGAAGATATTGTTGCCCTTAAAACCGTTGTTGGTCTCCCGACCAACAACATGACCATGCCGGTGGCCTTGCCCGGTTGTTCTTTGTTTTTGAAAATACCTTATACACCAGCCCGTAAAATTATTGATGCCGGTTTGCCGCTGGCATTGGCTACAGACTTTAATCCCGGCTCGGCACCATCCGGAAATATGAATCTGGTTAATTCGCTTGCCTGCATAAACATGAGCATGACACCTGAAGAAGTAATAAACGCTTCTACCCTGAACGGTGCTTATGCTATGAATGTGGAAGAGGAACTGGGTTCTATTACCCTTGGCAAAAAGGCAAACCTGATTATTACCAAACCGGTTTCATCGCTGGCCATGCTACCCTATTCTTTTGGCGATAATCCGGTGGCGCGGACCATTATAGGCTAAATTATTACCTGAGTAAGGGAATCTTTATACGGGTTGAAAGGGATAAAACAAAAAAAAGCATCCTTACGGGGATGCTTTTTAAAAATGAGAGAGTTGGAATATTATTTTACTATGGCTATGTTTTTATTTACAGTCTCTGTAGCCGTTTTAACCTGCACTACATAGTTTCCGTTCGGAAGGTTCGATACATCTACCTTTGTGTTTTCAGTATTTGTTTTTTGTGCCGCAACAACTTGTCCGTTGCTGTTGATTACAGTTACTTCGGCAGCACCAAGCGATTTAATGCTTAAGAAGTTAGAAGTAGGATTCGGATACATGCTGATATTCATGTTACCTGCACCGGCAGTTCCGTTTGGTGCTAACATACCACCATTGTTGTTCGAGTTAGTTGAATTATTATCACTCAAACTGTTGTAGTTACCGCTAATGTGCATTGGAGTTGGCTCATCAACACGTTTAGTTAAAGATACTTGGCAACCGAAACCATCGGTAACAACTACGGTGTAATCTGCTGCAACAAGACCGCTGATATTTTGTGAAGTAGCACCGTTATCCCAGGCAAAAAAGTAATCGTGTGTTCCACCTCTAATAGTAAGGTTGATACCACCATCGCTTGAACCCGGTTGGCTGCAGTTAAGCACAAAACCTGTAGCCGTAAGTTGGTCAGGTTCTGAAATTTTGATAGAAGAAGTAGTTACTAAACCGTTATTGTCGGTTACAGTCACCACATAAGTATCGGCAATTAAACTGGAGATAGACGGAGTAGTTTCTCCATTACTCCATAGATAAGTAAACGGAGATTGTCCGCCATCTATTAAAAGGTCAATACTTCCTGTTGCTGCACCGTGGCAAAGCGGGCTTTCCACTATTGCTTTTACTGTAACATTTTGCGCATTTACATTGAAAGCAACAAATGCCATTGCTATGAGTAATAAGTTTTTCATGTTTTTTGTTTTTAAGAATTTCGGTTCTAAAATTTATTTCCTTGTGGGTGTATACCGATGCAAGGATTAAAAGGTTTCACTTTCGCAAAATATTTTTAGCACACTTACAATATTCAGGTTGTGTAATGAGGGATGTGAAAAGGGAAATTACAAGTAGCAGTTAGTGTATTGCCTCATCCGTCTCGCTTTGCTCGATACCTTCTTCACTTAGTGGAGAAGGGAAATGCAGAAGGGATAATTAAATGAACGAAGTCATCGTTCATTTAATTATCCCTTCTAATGTTCTATATTATATAAGGATACTCTTAGAATCTTTCTAAACCGCTGAAATGGAACTTAGCTTCTATCTCCGCATTAGCATCGCTATCGCTGCCGTGCATGGCGTTGCGCTCAATACCTTGTGCATATAATCTGCGGATAGTTCCTTCTTCTGCCTTCTTAGGGTCAGTAGCACCAATCAGTTTACGGAAATCCTCTACCGCATTATCTTTTTCAAGAATAGCAGCTACTATCGGTCCCTCAGTCATAAAATCAATCAGCTCGCGGAAGAAAGAACGCTCTTTATGTATAGCGTAAAACTCCTCAGCCTTTTCTGTCGAAAGACGGGTAAGTTTCATTGCCTGAATTTTGAAACCCGATTGAATAATCTGGTCAATAATTTTTCCGGTGTGTCCGTCAGCTACTGCATCCGGCTTAAGCATTGTAAGTGTAATACGTCCTGCCATTTTAATTGGTTTTTTATTTAAATTGATTGATTAGAGAATAATTTTTTGAAATCGCGGGCGAATGTATATGGGCAGAGGCAGTTTTGCAAATGAATACAGCTTTTTAATTGTTGGATATCTATAACCTAGGTGAATTACTATCTTTCGCCCTGCAAACAACGCACTGCACTAAAATTATATCTGTATTTGAGCCACTGAATATGCAAAGACTTTTACCCCTGCTAATCATACTCCTGTTATTGTCAGCAAATGCGCACGCGCAGGTATTTCCTAATCCTGCATCGCTCTCTACCGGTCAAGGCACACCCGGCACTTTCGACCCTATCTGGACGGTATCAAACTGGTACAGCAGCAGTCCGCCCAATCCTATGGGCTTAACTTATTCACCGGCACTTATCAATAATAACTGCGCCCCCGGCTCCTGGGTCGACCCTGCCAGTCTGCCTTTTCCTATTAATAACGGCAACTGGATAACCGGAGGAGGAAGCCCCTGCGCCAGTAACACCAACGATGGCTGGCTTTATTTCCGCCTCACCCTCAATTTACCTGCCGATTGCAACGGAAACAGCGTTGCCACCAGCGGCAGTTATGTGCTTTATCTTACCGGTTATGTAGACAATACTATTTCCGATGTTTTTATAAACGGCAACAGCACCGGCATAAGCGGTGGTGCCTTTTCCGCAGGCTCGCAACTCAACATGACTCTCTCCGGCCCCTGGGTACCGGGCGTTAACTACATAGATATAATGGTCTACAATTTTCCGAATGGCGGAAGCACCAACCCTTATGGTTTACTACTGGTAGCTAACAGCATAGCCAGCTCAGTAGCCGATGGCGATGGTGACGGAGTAACCGATATAAACGATATGTGCCCCTGCGGAGCAGGAACACAAGCTAATGGCTGTGCACCGGTGCAAATAACCGGAGATACCGTGCTATGTGCCGGTGAAACCACCACCCTAACCGTAACCGGTATGGGAACTTACGCCTGGAACACAGGTGCCACAGGTGCCACCATAACGGTAAACCCTGTGGTAACCACGCGTTACAGTGCCGTTGCCACAGCCAGCAATGGCTATACCGATTCGGCTGTGGTTTGGGTTACAGTAAACCAATTGCCCTTAGTTAGCATCAACCCTTCAGCCGTAAGTATTTGTGCGGGTAGTTCCGTAACGCTTACTGCGGGCGGGGCGGGTGCTTATGTTTGGAGCAATAGTGCTGTTACAGGTGCCATTACAGCTACTCCGGCAGGAACAAGCACATATACCGTTACCGGAACCGATGCCAATACCTGCTCGGCAACCGCCAGCAGCACGGTTACGGTTAATCCGTTGCCGGTGGCCGGTATTAATCCTTCGGCTGTGGCTATATGTGCGGGGGTAAGCACTACCCTTACCGCATCTGGCGGAGGAAATTATGTGTGGAGCAATGCTGCAAATACAGCAAGCATAACTGCTTCGCCCGCTGCTACTACAAACTACGCTGTTTCAGTAACCGATGCAAACAACTGCACAGCTACTTCTTCGGCAACGGTTACCGTTATTCCAACTATGATACTGGCTTTAACCCAAACCCAAATTGCCTGCAATGGCAATGCTGACGGGGCAATAAATTTAACCGCCAACAGCGGACAATCGCCCTACAATTTTTTGTGGAATACAGGCGTCACAGCAGAAGACCCGAACAGTTTGACACCCGGAAATTATGCGGTAACCGTAACCGATAATGCAGGATGCACGGCTACCATTTCAACCAATATTACAGAGCCTGCTGCCCTGGTCTTGGTTTCTTCTTCTACCCACCCTACTTGCTTAACCAACGGTAATGACGGTACTATTACCCTGAACCTTAGCGGTGGCACTTTGCCGTATCAGTTCAACTGGTCGAACGGGGCAGGTACTGCTAACCTGTTGAATGTAGCTCCCGGCAATTACGATGTAACAGTAAGCGATGCCAACAACTGCACAGCAGGTGCAGCTTTTACTTTGTCTTATGTATACGATTTTTCGGTGCAGGCAAGTTCTTCGGTTACCATTAAACTTGGCGAAAGCTCTCAGATTGAATACCTGCTTACAGGTAATGCCGGAAACTATACCGCATTCTGGAACCCTTCTTCTACCTTAAGTTGCAGCGATTGCGTAACCGCTATTGCCGCGCCAAACGTTACCACGCTCTATCAAATTGAAGTGCAGAACGATGCCGGTTGTGTGGCAAGCGATACGGTAAGAGTTTCGGTAATTCCCGATTACTCGGTTTTTATGCCCACTGCTTTTACGCCCGATAACGATGGAAACAACGATGTGTTCACCATGTTCGGCAATAAAAATTCTATTGTGTATATGCTGATACAAATCTTCAACCGGTCAGGCGAAAAGGTTTTCGAATCGCTTGACCATAACTTTGTTTGGGACGGTAGATATAAGGGCGTGCTGCAAAACCCTTCGGTGTTTACCTGGCAAATGAAACTCACCTTTATCGATGGCCACCACGAGGAGTTGCGGAAAGGGACGGTTACTTTGTTGCGGTAAAAGAGCGTAGTAAAATTTATTACTCTACACCCATCCGCTTCTGTATCTCGTAAAACTCAGCCAGTTTAGCGTCATAATCTTTGCTTACAAATCTGCCTATTGTTTTATCGGCAAAATGTTCCTGCACGTATGTTCTTAGTTCCTGCATTATATACAGTGCCTCACGCAAGTTGCGGTGCCAGTCTTTACCGCTGGTGGTTTCAGGGTTTCTGTTTTCGTCATACAATTTCCGTGCGTTTTGCAACAATAACTCTGCTACCATATTTCCTTTGGTTTCATCACCGGTTGCTGCCAACAGTTCGGGAGCGTTTACCATAAACACACCATAAGGAATAATTTCATTAGGGAAAATGCGAACGCATTTCTCCAATACATCATGTGCTTCGGTTTTCTTTCCTTCCTTTAAAAGCTGTTTTGCTGTGCGGCAGAAAATAGTTTGATAGTTAGGTGAAATCAAACGAACGTTTAAATCTATAATGGGCAGTGTTCGTAAATCGGTAAAGAACATGTCCTTCATTAAAAACTGATAATTGAAGTTGGCATCTACCGGTGCATCCCAACCGGCAGCTGCGTTCCCGTTTTGTTTGGCGTTTTGCACCTCATACACCAGCCCCTTCGAAAGCAGATAAGGCGATAAGCCTATAAAAACATCGGGTGCCACAGATACAGCAAAACAAACCGGACGCTTTCCTTTGTTAGCCGCAAGCATATCGAGCACGGCAATATTGTTTTTGTAAAAGGTGGTTGTTGTAGGATGAATATCGAGTTTGGTATTGCTGATAAATTCCTGCGCCTTGGTGTCGCTTACATTAAGTTGGTCGAGGTTTTCGCCTGCGTAATCTTTCTTGTTTAACCGCATAGGGTAACCGGCAGCATTAAAAACTCCTTCGCGCACAAAATTGATGTATCTGTCTTTCATCAGCATAGAATGATTCACAATCAGCACATCAGTGCGGTAGTTGAATTTTGCCTGCACGTAATAAAGAGGATAGGTGTCGTTATCGCCATACGTAAACAGAATGGCACCGGTGGGGCAACTGTTCAAATAATTCTTTGCCACATCAATCAAAAACGGGTCGAATATTTCTTTGTCTAACAACTTCACGGCTTCCGCCATGTTTTGATAATGAGCCACCATTAAAAACGCGCTCATAATTTCATCAGAATATTTAGTGTAAACATTGCCGATGAAATTTTCATGGGCAGGGTTTTGTTTCCACAACCGGTAGTAGGTATCGGCAGATTTTTTTTCGTAATACAGAAAAGTATCCAGTTGCGCAGGAGTAAAACTGTTGGCTTTGTCTTCCAGCTTAAACGTGCGCGAAATTACGGAGTAACTATCCCACTGTCCGGTGCGGTAGTAAGATTCGTGGCCGTAAGCGCGGGCTAATGTCTGTAGTTCTTCATCTTTAAGTTGAGGCGCATTTTCAAAAAAATGAATAACATCATCCGTCCAGCCCCGGTAGCCGTAATAAATGTTCAACTCAAAATTCATGGGCTCATACTGAACATCTTTTAGTTGCGCCATTATATCTTCATAATCATTGCCCGGTGCGTTTGCTGCAACAAAATTTTTTGTAACCCGCGACCAGCACATTTTATAACTGCTGTAAGTAACCGGAGAAACAGAATAATCTGCCACGCAGGTGTACCAGCCATCAGGCTTTTTTGCCAGCCGGTAATATTCTCTGCTGTTAAATCCATTGACAGAATAATTAGTAGCTACAAACTCAGCCACTTTATCGTAAAGCGGGTAACCGAATTTATCCAGTTCGTTATCCTGCGAATGACCGGTGAGGCAAAAAAGTAACAGACTTATAGCGGCAAGAAATTTTTTCATAGAGTGCAACATTATAGTGATGGTGCGAAAATAAATTTCCTTACTCATGCTTTATTCTTTATTTCAAACCGTGAAATCTCTCAAACCTTTCCTGTTTATTTTTCTCGTTCTTATATGCGGTATAGCAATTGGTGTTTATCGCATTGCCGGAGTAGAGAAGAGCGAAGCCTTCTTCCACAACGGAAGCTGGACCGGCAGCAGAGATTTGCCTTTGGGTAAAGATAAACTGCTAACCGCGCAGGTAACAGTGTTTGCACTATTTGCACTGCCATCGAGCGAAGCTATTTATCTGTTTGCCCGCAGAGATGAGAAAAAGGAAATTCTGAATTCAGAAAACGATTACACCATTACCGGTAATGTGAACCAACTGAAAGCAAAGTATTGGAGCATGACCGTTTACGGAAAAGATTTGTATTTAATTCCGAATAAAGATGACCGGTACTCTTTTAATAATACAAGCCTGAAAACCGATAGTGCGGGAAACTTTACCATTACGCTATCTCACCAAAAGAAAGGAGAGAACTGGTTGCCCACACCCGACCACGCAAGGTTTAATGTAGTAATGAGAATTTATAAGGGCGAATACAATTTTCTGCAACAGTTGGAAACTACAGCCTTACCGGTAATTAAAAAGGAAAAGGCATGATGAAGATTGCGTTTCGCGTTTTGCTTTTTGCCGTTTTGGTTTTTGCGGTGCAGTATTTATTTATTGCGGCTGTGCCGTCTATCATTTTCAGCATTGCCAAATATCGCAAACCGGTACCGGTTAATACGGTTTACCATGCCGGTAAAACAGATGCCACTTTACGCAAAGTGGTTTTGCCTAACCCCGATTTTATTTACAGTGCCTGCTTTTACAATTTAAGCGAAACAGATTTAGTCATTACCGGTGAGTTTCCTGATACTTCGCAATACTGCTCGTTGGCATTTTACGATGATAAAGTGCAGCCATATTACGTGCGCAATAATTTGCAGGGCTTTAAAAACAAATACTCTATTCGTCTTTCGTCTGTTAACCGCGTTGTGCGAACCCTGCGGGCAAAAACAAAACAAGGCACGGTACTCATGCGCATTTTAGTGACTGACTCTGCGCAGATGGCAAATGCCAAACGTATTCAACAGAGTTTTAAGGCGAAGGAAGTTCCGCAGAATGATTAACGCACCAAGGTTTTCTGCTATAAATTACATTTACCGCATGAGGATATATTTCACTGCGTTTATTCTAATCGCCATTTACTTCAACAGCACAGCGGCAAATTCCGATTCTTTATTTCTGATACCACAGCCTAAGAAAGTTGAAATTAAGGGCGGCGCATTTAATCTCCGCAGTCCTTATTCTATAAACGCTGTTAACATCGCTCCGTTTAGTTTACAACTGCTGGAAGATGCGCTTATAACTAAGTTTAAGACTAACCCATCGTTACCGGTTACCAAAATGAAACTGATAAAACCTGACAGTGCAGAGTATTACTCCATGCTGAAAGATGAAAGCCTTACACCGCCTTTCGACTTAGGCGCAGAAGGCTATATCCTTTCCATTTCGCCCGATAATATTTTGATTCTGGCAAAGGAAAACGCGGGCATTTTTTATGCCGTGCAAACCCTGCTTCAACTAATTAATTCCAATGCCACCGGTACCACTATTCCCTGTGTGCTTATTTATGATAAGCCTGATATGCAAATGCGCGGCTGGCAGGATGATATAAGCCGCGGGCCAATACCAACGTTGGAGTTTTTGAAGGAAGAAATACGGAGGATGGCATCGTATAAACTAAACACGTTTACACTTTACACCGAGCATGTATTTAAATTAAAGAAACACCCAACCATAGCACCTGTAGATGGAATTACTGAAGAAGAAATAAAAGAACTCACCGCCATTGCCGCCAACTATTATGTAGATATCATCGGCAACTTTCAATCGTTTGGGCATTTCAAAAACATTCTTGATGTTCCGGCTTACAAAAGCCTTGGCGAAAATGAGCATACTATTTCACCGGCAAAGGAGGAGTCGTATAAATTTCTGAAAGAAGTTTACAGCGAAATAGTGCCCGCTTATTCAAGCAAATACTTTCACATCAATTGCGATGAAGTAACGCTTGACGAAGGTCCTTCTAAAACCATGATTGATTCCATTGGTATTGATGGCGTTTACGCCTACCATATCAACCGGATAGACACTCTGCTTAAACCTTACCACAAACGCATTATGATGTGGGGAGATATTGCGGTGAACAATCCAAAAATAATCGACCGGTTGCCTAAGGATATGATTATAGTTTCATGGGGCTATTCCGAATCGCCAAGCTTTGATGAAGACATTCTTCCGTTCACCAAATCGGGTTTCGAGTTTATTGTAGCACCGGGCGTAAGTTGCTGGAGCCGCATCTACCCCGACCTGCAGCGCACCACCGTAAATATTTACAACTACCTGCGCGATGGCTATAAGAACAAAGCCATCGGTTTTATAAATACTACCTGGGATGATGACGGACAAAACCTGTTTAATAATAACTGGTACGGTCTAGTATGGGGTGCTGATTGCGGATGGAATGCACCAACTGATGAACCGGTGAAAGCAATTGACTCCACCATAAGAATAATCAGGCTTGCCGCATTCAACCGGTGCTACAACAAAGTATATTTTAATACCGATAAAGATATTGCCTCGCTCATGCTCCGCATATCCGATTTAAGATACGGTGCGGTAAAAAACTCTCTCTGGAACTGGAGCATCTGGAACGAACTTTTGCCCGACTACAATATTACCCCCGAAAACTACGAGCGCGATAACTTAAATCTGATTAAAACTATTGACAGTTTAAATGCAGAAGCCAATCAACTAAGGTCTGAGTTCCATAACCGCGAACCGGAGGTTGCTCTCTTGCCGTTCGCACTCCGTCAGGCAAAATTTGCAGTCAGCAAAAACCTGCTCGGCATTAAGCTCAAAAATTATGTTCAAACAAACGTGCCGCGAAACATCAGCTATTTTGAAAAAGATTTTGCCGTGTTAACCGATACTATCAACCAACTAAAAACCGTTTACACAAATTTATGGCAACTCGAAAACCGCAACTGGTGGCTTGATACTGTTCGCTCTTACTCCGATTCGTTTCCACAAACCATGCTCAACCAAAAAGGTGCCTGCATTATTGTAGCCTCCGGTAAACCGGTAAACGGCAAGCGCGAAATAACTCTGCGCTCCGCTTTCAACAACCTACCGGTGTATTACACTACCGATACATCTACGCCTAACATTAATTCTATAAAATACACCCAACCCATTTTAGCCGACACCGGTATCACCATACGCGCAAGGGTTATTGATAACGGCAGAAGTTGCGATGTGCAGACCGACAGTTTTGTTTTTCATAAAGCCATTGGCATGTTGCATAAACTCAACAGCCGGTGGGACACCGCCAGGGTAACGTATGCCGCGCGAGGCGAACTCGGTTTGTTAGACGGCAGAAGAGGTGGTCGTAAATTTTTTAACGATGGGCGCTGGCAGGCATACTTCGGCAGTGATATAGATATAGAACTAGACTTAGGTGCGGTAACACCAGTAAACAAAATTACCATGGGTTTCGGGCAACTTATGCGCTATGGCATCATGTATCCTAAACAAATTGAAGTAAGCACTTCACCGGACGGTATAAATTATACCCTCGTTAATACCACAGTAAATACTATTGATGGTAACACCGAAGCACGTTCTACACACGATTATGTTATTCCCTTCACAAAGCTTAAAGCGCGTTATATTAAAATAGTAGCAAAAAGCATTGGTCCGTTGCCCGACTGGCATTATTCAAAAGGCACCAAGTCGTGGTTGTATGCCGATGAAATAATTGTTGAGTAAAAAAGAGAGATGAGCTGGCAGAGTTATATTAAAGGATTCAAATCTTATTTGCGCTTAGAGAAATCGTTATCGGATAATACCGTGCAAGCCTACCTGCGCGATATTGGCAAGTTTGTAAACTACCTGGAAACCGAAAGCATAAAACTGAATGCCGAAGAAATCAAACTCGAACACTTCGAAGGTTTTGTAAAAGCGATTAATGAATTGGGTTTTGATGCGCAGTCGCAGGCGCGCATTATTGCAGGCATCCGCGCCTTCTACCGGTATCTTTTAATGGAAGATATTGTTTCCGAAAACCCTACCGAGCTGCTCACCGCACCAAAACTATCTCGCAAACTACCCGATACCCTTTCGGTAGACGAAATAAATGCACTGGTAGACAGTATTGATTTAAGCACCCCCCAGGGCGTGCGCAACCGCGCCATGCTTGAGGTGCTTTATGGTTGCGGCTTGCGCGTAAGCGAAATGACAACGCTCAAAATATCCAACCTATTTTTAGATGTAGACTTTATAAAAGTAATAGGCAAAGGCGATAAGGAGCGACTGGTGCCAATAGGCTCACAAGCCATCAAGTACATTAACATGTATAAGAATGAAGTGCGCGTTCACGTACCGGTGCAGAAAGGAGAAGAGGACTTCCTGTTTTTAAACCGCAGAGGAAAAGGATTGAAACGGATGTATGTGTTTTTGGTAATAAAAGAATGTGCTGCTAAAATTGGTTTGCAGAAAACTATTTCGCCACACACCTTCCGTCATTCCTTTGCCACACACCTAATAGAAGGCGGTGCCGATTTACGTGCCGTGCAGGAAATGCTCGGTCATGCCTCAATAACCACCACAGAAATCTACACGCACTTAGACCGAGATTACCTGCGAAGCACTATCATGCAGTTTCATCCAAGGTATAAGTAATCTGTTATGTCACCCTGAGCGAAGTCGAAGGGTTTAATTTATTCCATTACATTTGCACCGTTAACCCGCCTAAGTAGTTACTTCCAAAGTTCCCGCCTGCTTTTACGAATACCCTCCAAGGCACAGAACAATTCAAATGAAAAAATACAACCACAAAAAAACACAAGACAAAAAGCATAAGCATACCTCAGGTGATGCACAATATATTCTAACCATTGTAAAAGAACTCGGCAGAGATGCCAGCCTCAAAAATCTATTTCCTAAAGTATTAAAGAAGATGAGCCAGGAGGAAATTGTCCTCGCGCTTTACGAATTAGAACGCACCGGTCTCATCCGGATGGAACAGAAAGGAAAAATTAAAATTCTTCAACGCGAAATAGAGCCGCGTGCTACCAAAAGCAGCAAATATCTTTTCGGCACAGCCGATGTAACCAAGAGCGGTGCCGCGTTTGTAAGCGTGGAAGGAATGGATAAGGACGTTTACATCCCTAACAAATTCGTGCATAACGCCATGGCTGGCGATGAAGTAAAAATCCGTCTCACTATTTTCGGTAGAAGGCCGGAAGGAGAAATTGTAGAAATAGTAAAACGCTCGCAGGATAGTTTCACCGGTCGTGTAGATGTGCTGGAGAAGTTCGCCTTTTTTATTGCCGATGAACGTAAACTGAACACCGATGTGTTTGTTCCTATTCCTTCGCTTAACGGAGCAAAACATGACGACCGTGTTATCATCCGCATTACCGACTGGAATACCGATGGCAAAAAACCAATTGGCGAAGTAGTAGAAGTGCTCACCGGTAAACATTCTTCTGACCTGGACATGAAGATGATTCTGATTGGCAACGGCTTTAGTATAGATTTTCCGAAAGCAGTTTACAATGAACTGGCAAAGGTTTCGGAGCAAATACCGAAAGAAGAAATTGCCAAGCGTATTGACTTCCGTGATAATCTAACATTCACCATCGACCCCGAAGACGCAAAAGATTTTGATGATGCAATTTCCATTCGCACATTACCGAATGGCAATTACGAAATAGGCGTTCACATTGCCGATGTTTCGCATTACATAAAAGAAGGTTCGCAATTAGATAAAGAAGCAGAGAAACGCGCTACATCGGTTTACTTACCGGATAGAGTTTGTCCGATGTTACCGGAAAAGCTTTCGAATGTATTATGCTCGCTTCGCCCGAACGAAGACAAACTTACTTTCTCCGCCATTTTCGAAATGGATAAAGCATTTGAGATGGTGAATTATTCCATTGCAAAAACAATCATTCATTCCAAACGCAGATTTACTTACGAAGAAGCGCAGGAAAGAATTGAAACCGGTAAAGGAGATTATGCGGAAGAGTTATTGCTGCTGAATAAAATTTCGAAACACATTCGCGCCAAACGCTTTAAGAAAGGAGCCATTGCTTTTGAAAAAGCAGAAGTGCGTTTCAAATTAGATGAAACCGGTAAGCCGCTCGGTGTGGTTCTCAAAATCAGAAAGGATTCGAATTTGCTGGTAGAAGATTTTATGTTGCTTGCAAACGAAACAGTGGCAAAGTTTGGCTCTAAACTTCACAAAGGGAAAAGAGCTATGCCTTTTGTTTACCGTATTCACGATAAACCGAATCCTGAAAAATTGGAAATGTTCAGTGCTGTAGCTTCGCGCTTCGGATACAATATAAGTTTCGCTGACCCACGCGAAGCAGCGACAATTTTCAACACACTTTTAAAAACCATTGAAGGAAAGCCGGAACAGAATGCTTTGGAAACTCTAGCTATCCGCAGTATGGCAAAAGCAGAATACACTACTAGTAATATTGGTCACTACGGTTTGGCGATGGAGTATTACACGCACTTTACTTCGCCCATCCGCAGATATCCCGATGTTTTAGTGCACCGGTTGCTCGAAAATATTCTAACAGAAAAAAATGATTTAATCATTGATAAAGAAGAGCTGGAATCGCGCTGCAAAAATTCATCGCTGATGGAACGCAAGGCAATGGATGCTGAACGGGAGGCAACAAAGTATAAACAGATTGAGTTTTTACAGGATAAAATAGGAGAGGAGTTTGACGGAGTGATTACCGGTGTTATTGCGCGCGGCATTTTTGTAGAAATGAACGACAACAAATGCGAAGGTATGGTAAGCACCGAATGGCTGGGCGATGAAGATTTTGAATTTGAAGATAAAATGGTTCGCTTAGTTGGAAGAAAATCGAAGCGCAAATTTGAACTGGGCGATAAAGTGAAAGTGAAAATACTTTCAGCCGATATTGTTTTACGAAGAATTGATTTGGGATTAGCAGAGTAACGTCATTGCGAGGCTCTGCGAAGCAATCCCTTCATTCGCGCAGGGAGATTGCTACTTACTCGCCAACGCAGCCTTCAATTCTTTAGCCGATTTTAAATCTAATTCTGCACGGAATAAATCTCCTGAATCGGCATAAAGTCTTGCACGCTCTTCATAGTAATCAGGTTTCCCTTCGCCCATTTCAATCACCATCGACAAACTGTAAATAGCATTCGGCTTGTCGTTCATTGCCAAATAGATTTCATACATTTTGTAAAACAACTTCCAGTCGTTGTTCTTATACATCATAGCAAACTTGAAACTTTCAATAGCTTCCGGATAGTGTGCGCTTTTTGCCTGCGCAAGTCCACGGTAATAATAGGCATCAGCATTTGTTTTTACGTGATTGGTAAAATCGTAAAAACATTTAGCGGCATCTTCAAAGCGATTGTTGCGGTAGTAAATCATGCCCAAATAAAAATTCATATTCTCCAAATCTTCACGAATCATTTTTGCATTTTCAAATTCTGCACGCGCTCCATCCAAATCACCTTTTATGTATTTAATAATTCCTATTTGATAAAACGATTCAGCCGTTTGTTTCAATTCGTTCGAACGCTGGAAATCTTTCAAGGCGAGTTCATTGTTGCTCATGGCTTTGTATGTCATGCCTCGGTTGTAGTAGAAATAGTTGCGCGCAGGGTCAATAGAAATTGCCAATGTGAAATTCTTAATAGCCAACTCAAAGTTGCCTAATTGATGAGCGGCAAAAGCGGTTTTAAATACTTCGTTGGGAGTTGGCGATTGTGCGCTAAGAGTGATAGCAGAAAGAGCAATGCAAACAAAACCAAATAGTTTTTTCAAATTTGTAAGGAATGCTTGAGTGAAACACTTATACATATCAAACGTATACGATTACAAGCTTTAATTTGTTGCAAACAAAATAGAATGTTAAGAATCTCAAATTGCCTTTAAGTATTGAAAATTGGTTTTGAATGAAATCTGTTTTTACACTTGCTCTTATTGGAGTTGTTTATTTCTCTCAGGCACAAACTAAAGCTGTACCTGTGAAGTCAACATTGTATAAAAGCGATACACTTATTATATGGATGACTATTGAGGAAGCAGAAGCGGCACAGAAAACGAATCCAAAGAAAATACTGGTAAATGTTTATGCTACGTGGTGCCGCTGGTGTAAGCTTGAGGATTCACTTGCTTTCAGTAACAAAGAAATTGCACATTATATCAATCAAAATTTCTATCCTGTAAAGTTTAATGCCGAGAGTAAAGCACCGGTTACCTTTAACGGAGTACGTTACAATTTTATTCATGAAGAAAACCAATATGTAAACGAGTTTGCCAAGTATTTGCTGAATGGAAAACTGTCATATCCCGGCTACGCTTTTATAGATGAACACGGGAAAATAATCAGCGCAAAGAACGGTTATATGGATGCCTACTATCTCGAAGCAGTTTTGAATTATTATGGTACCGGTTCGTATAAAAAATTTAGCTACAACGAATTTGAGTTTGAGTTCGAAGGGAAAATTGAAGATTAATTAAGCGGTTACTTCGAAATGAAATTCTATTTTTAGATTGAAATAAAAATAGAAACATGGCAGACACAGTTGTAAAAAAATCTTCCGGCAGAAAATGGATACTCATTTTGCTTGCAGTTGTAGTTGCAGGACTGGGTATTACCTATCTCATCTTCAATTATACCTACAGCGAAGGGAGCCGCGCAGGCGTGTTGATTAAATTCTCAAAGAAAGGGTACGTTTTTAAAACCTTTGAAGGTGAGTTAAACATTGGCGGCATGGGCAATATTCCGAATACCGCACAAGTAAACAGCATTTGGACTTTCTCTGTGCGCGACAATGCAACAGCTAATGCAATGATGAAATTAGAAGGCAAAAAGGTTTCGTTACACTATAAGGAAGTGATAAAGAATTTAGTGTGGGACGGAGAAACAAAATACTTTGTTGATGGGGTTAAAGTGATTGAGTAGTAAGCGACAACACGCGGCATCAGTTTACATTCAAATGATTCTTGATGAAAAATTTTTACATCCTGCTTTTCTCATTACTCACAACGGACTACTCACTACTATTTTCTCAAAGCATTACCCAAACCATTCGCGGAACTGTTGTAGATAAAGAATCGAACAAGCCGCTTGAAGGAGTTACTGTTGCTGTGAGAAAAGATTCAACCATTCTTAATGGAACAGCTACCGATGAATCAGGAAGTTTCAGATTAGAAAAGATACCGGTTGGTCGTGTTGATGTAGTGGTGTCTTTTGTGGGTTACAAGAAAGTTTTCATTCCTAATCTTCTGCTCAGTTCCGGAAAGGAAACTGTGCTTACCATTGAAGTGGAAAGTTCTGTGGAAACCATGAAAGAAGTGGAAATAAGAGGCGCGCGAAAAGGAGAAACCATTAATGAAATGGCGGTGTTAAGCGCACGGGCTTTTTCGGTGGAAGAAACAGAACGCTATGCCGGAAGCCGTGGCGACCCCGCGCGTATGGCTTCTAACTTTGCCGGTGTAAGCGGCACGGACGATTCGCGGAACGATTTGGTCATTCGCGGAAACTCGCCTTTTGGTATTTTGTACCGAGTGGATAATGTGGTTATTCCAAACCCGAGTCACTTTGCTGTGGCAGGTGCCACCGGTGGCAGTGTAGCAATTCTAAATAACAGGATGCTCTCTACTTCTGATTTTTTGACCGGTGCTTTTCCCGCTGAATACGGAAATGCTGTAGCAGGTGTGTTTGATATACGAATGAAGAACGGCAACAACGAGCGGCATGAATACACCGGTCAGCTGGGTATTATGGGAGCAGAGATATTTGGAGAAGGGCCATTGAATAAGAAAAGTAAAAGTTCATACATCTTCAATGCGCGTTATGCTACGCTTGAAGGTTTGGTGAAGTTGGGAATTGATATAGGCACAGAAGCCATTCCGAAGTATGAGGATGTTCAGTTTAAACTGAATTTTCCTATGAAGAATGGCGATAACATTTCGGTGTTTGGTATTGGTGGTTACTCGCAAATTAATTTTATTACCAGCACAAGATTAAAGCCTGAGAAGCGCGATATCTATGCTTCGAAAGACCAGGATGAATACTTCCGTGCTGGACTTGGTGTGTTGGGTATTACTTACACGCATTGTGTAAACGACCATGAATATTCCAAAGTATCGTTTGCCGTTTCTACGCAGTTTAACCGGAATCATTTTGAGCGCGTAATAAGGCATGTAGACAGCACCACCGGTAACTTTGTGTTAGATAATATGTATCGGAAGAATGATTACTTTTTTGTGAATACGCGTTACACAGCTTCGTTTATTCGCAACAATAAAATAAGTGCGCGTAGCTCGGTGCGGTATGGTCTTACTACCGAAATGCTGCAACCGGTTTTTGTCGACAGCAATTTATTAGAACCCATATTCGAAAAGAGCGTGACGGATTACACCTGGAGAAAACGTTTAGACACGCGCGAAGGTGTTCATCTCCTCTTTCAACCATTTGTGCAATGGAAGTATTCGCTGAGCGAGAAAGTTACGACTGTGGTGGGTGTGCATGCGCAATATTTTACGCTCAATCATGCCTTTAGTATTGAGCCACGTTTCTCTATTAAATATCAATTCAAGCCCAATCAATCTCTTGCTTTTGGTACGGGCTTACATTCGCAGTTGTTGCCGGTTTATCAATACTTTTTGCAGGACGATAACGGAAAGGTTTACAACAAGAATCTGGATTTTATCCGCAGCTTTCATTTAGTAGTCGGTTATGATGTTTTCTTTAAAAAGGATATCCGCATTAAAGCAGAAGCATACTTTCAAATGCTGTGGGGCATACCGGTTGATACGTTTGCTTCTTCGTATAATATGCTGAATGAAGGAAGCGGCTTCGACCGTTTCTTTCCCGGCAAATTGACTAACGGTGGTTTAGGGCGAAACATGGGAGTGGAGTTTACGCTCGAAAAATTCTTTACTCATAACTGGTTCTTTATGTTTAGTGCCTCGCTTTACGATTCGCGTTTGCAGGGAGGGAATAAGAAATGGTATAACAGCGATTTTAACGGTAACTACATTCTGAATGCACTAGGCACAAAGGAGTTTAAGTGGGGAAAGAAACGCCTGAACACCATTGGCATTGGCGGCAAAATTACTTTTGGTGGCGGGCAGCGGTATACGCCTTATGATACTACACTGTCGCAACTTCATGAGGACCCGGTGGTGCAGGATGCGGAGCGCAATAAGAAACAGTTTAAGCCTTATTTCAGGTTTGATGTAAAACTGAATTACCGGTGCAACACCAAACGCTATACGCATGAGGTAGGAATTGATTTGGTGAACGTGGCGCAATACAAAAACATACTTCGTATTCAATACGTCAACCCGCAGGAGCCTGCCCGCGAGGTTTATCAGCTTGGGTTTCTTCCTTTGTTTTATTACCGGTTAGATTTTTGGTTAGGGAAGAAGAACTGGTAGTTTGTTAACTGCAGAGTTTCTGCGCCCTCTCAAGCCTCCCAGGTAATAACCAAGAAATAAATTCCCCTACATTCGCGCTGCCAAATAAAAGGGCGTTGCTTACATGTTTAAAAAGTTGATTCTTGCTGTATTCTGCATTTCGTTTGTGTTAAGCTCATTTGCTCAACAACACCGTATTACACTTAATCCAAATTTCAAACCGTTTTACCACGGTGTTGAATCAGGTGACCCTACCGAAGACCACATGATTATATGGACGCGTGTAACGCCCGATACCGGTATGAGCGGAGATATTGAAGTGTTCTGGCAAATAGCAATGGACACAGGCTTTACCAATGTGGTGAATTACGGAAAAACAATTGCCACAGAAGCCAACCACTATTGTGTGAAAGTGGATTTGTGCGGTTTACAGCCTTCGCACTTCTACTATTACATGTTTAATGCTTTAGGTAGAAATTCAATTGTGGGTAGAACTAAAACCGCTCCTTCCTCTACGGCTGATAACGACAGTGTAAAGTTTGCAGTGGTTAGTTGCGCCAGTTGGGAGCATGGGTATTTTAATGTGTATCAAAGTATATCGAATCGAAATGATGTGGATGCGGTTTTGCATCTGGGCGATTATGTGTATGAATACGAAAGCGGTGGCTTTAGCGGTAATATAGCGGGCAGAACTTACGACCCGCCTACTGAAGCTATTACCGAAGTGGGCTATGAACTCCGCTACTCGCAATACAAACTCGATGACCAGCTGCGCAGAATTCACCAATTGTTCCCTTTTATAACTGTTTGGGATGACCACGAAACCTGCAACGATGCATGGCGAGAAGGCGGGCAAAATCACACTCCGGGTACAGAAGGAAATTTTTTGGACAGAAAGAAAAACTCTACTTCTACTTATTTTAAATGGATGCCTATCCGCAAGCCCGACCCGTTAGACACCATTCGCATTTTCAGAAAGCTACGGTATGGCAAATTGCTCGACCTTGTTATGCTCGACACGCGTTTATACGACCGCGATGAACAAAATCTTAGTGCAACCAACGACCCTAACCGCCACATGATGGGACCGGTAGAGCGCGCCTGGTTTCTTTCGCAGCTGGATGATACAACCACGCGCTGGAAAATTATAGGAAATCAGGTAATGTTTGCGCCTTTAGAGCTTTTCGGGCAACCGGTTAATGCCGACCAGTGGGATGGATACAACTATGAAAGAACGCTGATACAGAATCACATTATGAATCAGCCGGTAAAGAATGTAGTTATGCTTACCGGTGATATTCATACCAGTTGGTGTAACGATGTACCGGGTCCTAATTACAATGCCAACACTGGTGCAGGTTCGATATGTGTAGAATTTGTAGGCACAAGTGTTACTTCCTTAAACTCACCGCTGCCGGTGGGCATAAATATTATCAAGAGCCTGAACCCACACATGAAGTATATTAACTTAGACGACCACGGGTATTATGAGTTAGATATAAAGAAGAATAAAACACAGGCAGATTATACTTTCATTAGCACAGTCGACCAAATTGGAGCCAACGATGTTGCCGGAGTGCATTATTACGTAAACAATAACGAGCGGCATTTAAACGAAGCAAACGCTGCTGCACCGGCTCCGCAGATTTCTGCACCTAATCCTGCACTGCTGCCTAACCAGCATACTCCGTTTAGTAAAGTAACAGATCATACCGTTGTTATTCCTGAAAATATACAAGTTACCGTGAATGTAATTCCGGGTTTGCAGGTTTGTCCTTCGGTAAACCTGAACATTCTTTCAGCACAACATGGCGGTGCCCTTTCGCTGAACGGGCAGGATGTTACTTATGTTCCGTCAGCCGATTATAATGGCTACGATACTGTGTTGCTAACCGTTTGCACCAACGAAACAATTCCGGTTTGCGATACAATTTATATTTTCATAACCGTTACTTCTATACAGGATATTGATACAGTTACCGTATACCTTGACCGCGATAGTGTGTATACCGATTGTGTTCATTTCAACGATATTTCTTTTTATACCGGCAGCATTAATTATTCGCAGCCGCAACATGGGATTATTTCTTTAACCGATTCGTGTTTCACATATAATCCCGATTCTGCTTTCGGAGGATTTGAAACTATCACCTTTATAGCCTGTAACATGAATGGTTGCGACACGGTAGTGTATGTATTTAAGGTTGACCATCCGGTAACGCCTTCGATTATTGGATTGCAACTGAACAAAAATACCAACATTACTTATTGCCTCACCTTCGATGATTTAGTGAGCGAACCGGTTGCTATTAATGTTACCCTTACTCCGCATCACGGCACTTATCAATGGGTGGGTGGTGATTCGTGCCTGAAGTATTTTCCTTACTACAATTATTTGGGCGATGATACCATGAACTTTGTTGCCTGCGATAACAGCGGTTTAAATCATTGTGATACGATTATCATCATCTTTCATGTTACACAGCCAACAGCAGTAGAGGAACCGGGTAACCTTGTTGTATTCGGCATGTATCCGAACCCGGTGAGCGACAAACTGATTATTCAATACTACCTGTATGATGCGGAAGAGATAACGATGAATGTATACGATGTAAACGGTCGTTTAATAAGCGAAGGCAAAATTTCTTCTTCCACCACCGGTTTGCACCATGCGCAGTTAAGCACCGCTGAATTGGCTGCGGGTAATTACATTGTAGAATTGAGAACCTCAACGTTCATCTACCGGAAGAAAATTATTAAAGAGTAAGTATCGTTATTGCGAGGTTCTGCGATGCAATCTCCTCCTTCCGCAGGGATATTGCTTCGCTACGGAAGTCTTCGCTTGCAATGACGTGTTGTAGTTAAGAGTTCGGTTTTCTCATATTCAACAACCTCCGCCACTTACTGCGGTCGGTATCGTTATCGCGGATGGTGAATAGTTTTTGAAATTCTCCAAGCAGGGCTTTCTCTACTTTTTTCTTCATTATCTCCTGGGTTTGGGCATCGTCAAATTTTGATTTGTATCTGGCGGTGGAGATTCTTTTGCCGAAGCTGAAGTAGAGCTTTGCAGGCCGCGGGAAAATGGTGTTGCCTATGCCGCGAATGACCGGTGGCATCAGTTCGCCATTCTTGAAATATTTTTCGGACACTCCGATAAACTTTAAGAATTGACCGAATGGAGATTTGAGGATGTCATTTGAATCTTCAATAATGGTATACGTTTCTTCTGCCCCTACTGCTGCTACGGGTATAATATCGTAACCATGTTCCATAGCCAGACGGACGAAGCCTTTGCGGTCGCTCCACTTGAGGATGTATTCTTCGCCTTTCTTTTTACAAATTTCGCGGGTGCCACCGGGGAAAACTACAATGCTATCGCCACGGTTCATGAGGGCGTGGCAGTTATCGCGGCTGGCTTCTACTACGCCAAGGTTTTTTTCGATAATATCTTTCCATACGGGTATATACCAATGGTTGCTATCGGCAAGGGCGCGGAGGATGATGCCTTTGCGGAGGTAAAGTTCGATGGCGAAAGGGTAGCCATCGAAGACGCCTAAAATGGTGTGGTTTGATACATACAAGGCGGGGCGGGTAACATCGAGTTCGTCTAAGCAGTAAAACTGGGGAGAGAAATAGAACTTGAAGGGAGCAATGAAACCGCTCGCGAAAGTTTTGGAGGGCGGAGAGAAGTCAAATTCAGGGTGTGTCTTGTTATCTGATTTTCTTTTGGCCATTGTGTTGATATATGTTTGGTTGTGCAAATGTAAGTTCTAATTTAGTTTATGGAACAAAAGCGATGTGATGGATAAAACAATTTATTTGATACCGGGTGTGGGTGCTAATGATATAATATTTGAGAACCTTGACCTAACCGGATATGAAGTAGTGCATTTGAAGTGGCCGAAGCATAAGAAGCACGAACAGCTTGAAACTTACGTTAAGAAACTATTACCGCAGATAAAGAAAGACACGCAGCCGATTTTGATAGGTATGTCGTTTGGTGGTGTGGTGGCGGTGGAGCTTGCCAAGCTGATTAACCCGTATAAAACGATTTTGATTTCGAGTATTAAGACTTACCATGAGCGACCGCTTAAGTTGTTGTTTTTGAATTCGCTTAAGTTTCACCGGCTGGTACCGGGGAGGCTGGTGGTGGAGTTCAGGTTTTGGATGCGGTGGCTGTTGGGCAAGCTGAGTACGCATGACCTTGCGCTTATTGACCGGATGATTGCCGATATTGATATTGAGTTTAACGAATGGGCAGTAGACAAGGTAATTAACTGGAAGAATGAGGAGGTGCCTGAGAATCTTACGCATATACACGGTACGCGCGACAGGATTTTTCCGCATTTTTATGTGAAGGATGCTATATGGATAAAGGGCGGTACGCACTTTATGGTGGTGAACCGCGCCAAGGAAATTTCGAAAATTGTTCGAAACGAATTGAACATTGCGCGTCAGTTTAAATTGCCGAATGGCAAGGTGTTTAAGAAGGCTTCGTAAAAGGTGTAGTATCATAAATGGCTTTCTATTTCGCCACATCAAACAGCAAACTTTTTTACTACGTTTGCGCGGTGAGTACCATTCTTCAAATTTTCTGGCAAAGTCTTACACTTTCATTCGAAGAAATTCGTGCAGCCAAGCTTCGTTCATTCCTTTCGCTTCTTGGAATTTCTATTGGTATTCTCTGTATTATTTCGGTAAGAACTGCAGTTGGTTCGTTGGAGATGAATATTCAAAGCAGTTTGGCTTCGTTTGGTAACGATATTATTTACGTGCAAAAATGGCCGTGGATTTGGGGCGACAATAATTACCCTTGGTGGAAATACTTAAATCGACCATCAAGTAACAGAAGAGAGTTAGAGCAGTTACAGGAAAAAATGAAGGGTGCCGAGGCTTGCAGTATCTTATATTTTGCCGGCAACGCGAATGTAATAGCAGATAATAGTATAGCCGAAGGAGCGAAAATTTTAGGGGCATCTTACGATTACAACCGGATAAAGGAAATGGATTTTACGCAGGGCAGATACTTTACTCCTGCAGAATCGAACAATGCGCAACCGGTTGCTTTGATTGGCGCAACTGTGGCAGAAACTTTATTTCCAAACACAAGTGTAATTGAAGGACAGCAGATAAAAATTCGTGGTGTAAAAATGACGGTGATTGGTGTTTTGAAAAAAGAAGGAAGCGACCTATTTGGTTTTTCGCTGGATAATAACGTAATAGTCCCCTTCACCTTTATGAGCATGTTTGTAAACATGAACGATTTGGGTAACGACCCATTGCTTGCCATTATTCCTAAGAAGAATGTTCCTATTGAAGAACTGAAATACGAAATTAAAGGAGCGATGCGCTCTATCAGAAGATTATCGCCTTACGAAGAAGATAATTTTGCAGTAAATCAGGTGAGTGTATTTACAGATGGAATTGCTTCCATTTTTTCCATCATCAATATTGCCGGTTTATTCATTGGTGGCTTCTCCATTTTTGTGGGAGCATTTGGAATAGCCAACATCATGTTTGTTGCAGTAAAAGAAAGGACTTACATCATTGGAATTAAAAAAGCTATTGGGGCAAAGAAAATTTACATACTGCTTGAGTTTTTATTGGAAGCAATTGTATTGTGTTTGTTTGGCGGGCTGATGGGTTTAATTACGGTGCTTGGATTGTTTCAAGTGCTTCAATATCTGGTAACCCATGTTTACGAATCTGATTTCTTATTTCACATAACTGCCTACAATGTTACTCTCGGAATTTCCATATCCATTATTGTAGGAATCCTTGCAGGCTTTATTCCGGCTTGGTTTGCAGCAAATATGAAACCGGTGGATGCGATTAGAAGCTCGTAATTCTACTTCACTTCTTTCAGCGAAACAGGAGTAACTCCCACCTTTTTGCAAACAGCAGCAGCACCCTTATTGGCGAACTGAGCAATCTCTTTTAAGGAGAATTTTTGTGCGAAAGCGAGAGCAGCAATACTTATAGCTGTATCACCGGCACCGGAAACATCGGCAGCTTTAATCGCTTTTGCGGGAACTATGAATGAATTTCCTTCGCGGGTGAAACAGAAAATCCCATTGCCGCCAAGCGTTACCATCAGATTTTTAAATCGGTTTTTTCTTCTCAGTTCTTCAGCACCGCTTCGCAAACTATCAATGCTTTTGGCATTGATTCGATAACCAATAGCCTCAGAAAACTCACGAAGATTCGGCTTGAACAAATCAATGGCTTGGTAATCGAAGAAGTTTCTCTCCTTCGGATCAACTGCTACAGGAATTCCGTTTTTGGTAGAGAGCAATAAAATTTGTTTAATAAAATATTTGGTAAGCACACCCTTATTGTAATCCTGAATGATAATTATATCAGGCTTATCGTTCACAAGAATTTTTCTAAACTCCTTTATCAGTAATGTTTCCTGTGCCTCGTTTACATCTTCAATTTCTTCTTCATCAAAGCGTACTACTTGTTTGTCTTCATCAAATATTCTCGTCTTTAAAGTGGTAACCCTGTTTTTGTTTTGAAGTATGTGATTTGTTTTTACACCAAAATCACTAAGCATTTTCATCAGCATATTGCCGGTCAAATCTCTTCCAATCATAGAAAGCAAAATTGGCTTTGCACCAAGCTCGGCAATATTCAAAGCTACGTTTGCCGCACCACCAGGGCGAGATTCTTTGCTGGCAATTTCCACCACCGGTACAGGTGCTTCCGGTGAAATACGATTCACTTCTCCGAATAAATAAAAGTCAACCATTACATCGCCTACAATTAGAACTGAGAGGTCAGAGAAATTTAGTTTTGGTGCAGGCATTTAGTAATTTGAAGATATGAGGATTTGATAATTTGAGAATGACGATTAGTTCAACTTGAGGAACGATTCTTTTAAACGTTTGCAGGCCTCTGTCAATTTTTCTTCGCTTGTAGCGTAACTCATGCGCAAGCAATTTTTATCGCCAAACGATTCTCCGCTTACCATTGCAATTTTCCCTTCGGCTAAAAGAAAGAGAGAAATATCTTCCGGTGTATTCAACGCTTTGCCTTCAAATGTTTTACCGAAATAAGAACTTACATCAAAAAAGAAATAGAAAGCACCATCAGGCAAATTCACTTTCAATCCCGGAATTTCTTTCAGTAAACCGTAAACTAAATCTCTCCGCTTTCTAAACTCTTTTACCATTTCAAAACTTGGAGTAAGGTCGCCAAGTAAAGCAGCTTCTCCAGCTTTTTGTGCAATGGAACAAGGTGCAGAAGTAAATTGTCCTTGCATTTTATCACACGCTTTTGCAATGGCAATTGGTGCACCTATATAACCCAATCTCCAACCGGTCATGGCAAAACCTTTGCTGAATCCGTTTACGGTAATTACCTGTTCTTTAATTTCGGAAAACTCCGCAAGGCTCGTGTGTTTATCTCCGGTAAAATTGATGTATTCATAAATTTCATCGCAAAGCACAAATAGATTTGGATGCTTCTTTACCACCGCAGCAATCGCTTTCAATTCATCATGAGAAAAAACAGAACCGGTAGGATTACACGGTGAAGAAAAAATCATCAGCTTGGTTTTTGGAGTAATGTATTTCTCCAGTAAATCTGCTGTTACTTTAAAATTTGAATCAATTGTGGTTGGGATTTCCACACACTTTCCATCTGCTAATTCTGCAATAGCTGCATAGCTTACCCAGTATGGAGCAGGTAATAAAACTTCATCACCGGGATTGATTAAACTCAACACCACATTCGCAATAGATTGCTTTGCACCTGTTGAAACCACAATCTGGTCAGCCGTGTAATCAAGATTATTGTCGCGCTTAAATTTTTGAACGATTGCTTTACGCAACTCAGGATAACCCGGCACCGGTGTGTATTTTGTGTAGCCCTTGTCAATAGCAATCTTCGCAGCGTCTTTAATGTATTGAGGCGTATCAAAATCAGGCTCGCCCAAACTCAAATCAATTACATCATGGCCCTGCGCTTTAAGTTCGCGGCTCATTTTGCTCATTTTGATAGTGGCAGATTCCTGCATGTGGTTGATGCGGTTAGAAAGTTGGTTCATAGTAGCAGTTGCTTGTGACATGGTGATTTTATTTTTTTATGCAGCGCGAAAATAACGTAGCGCAGAAATTAGACAGAGAAAAGTTTTTAGGAAATAATCAACAATTATTCTCCCCACGAAAACGCCTTTGCGTTTGTTTCATCAAACAAATGCGGATAATGAACCTTTAATTCCTCTACAAAAAGGTCGAAAGGAAAATCATCAAACTGTCCGTACTCATGCAGGTAGTTCATATATTTTTTGCCGCCATTGAATTCCTGAAAGATAGAATCGTGTTCACCATCAAAATCAAGCGCATTTGTTCCGAATTTTGTACATAAACTCTTATTGAAAGCCGGTGTACATTTTACCCATCTGCCATCAATCCAAAACTCGTTATAACCGTGAAAAACAAATTTGTCGGTGCGCAACATGTCCACAAATTTCTTGGTAGAAAGGTGATTCTGCACAATAGAAAAACCTAAACGTGAAGGAATGTTGTGAATTCTGCCAACGGCACAAAGCAGTAGAGATTTCTCAATGCAATAACCTGTTCCACGTGCTAAAGTTTTAGAAGCAGTGATTTCTTCGGGAATCAAAATGAGGTTATAAGGATTGTACAGAATTTCATCGCGCACAGCTAAATAAAGGTCAACTGCTTTTTGGCTATATGTTTTACCGGCAGAAGTTTTTGCGTGAGCGTATTCAATTACTTTAGGATGATCGCTGTCAATAAATTTTGTTGGACGGAGGTAGATTTCAAATTCTTTATTTGCCACAGATTCAAATATTATTTCAACATTAACACCTAAACACATTAGTTTTTTTTACAGCATTCTTTCTTTTCTCCTTCACACTTCTTTGTGCATTGTACTTCCTTCTTTTCTGCACAACAAGTAGCACCTTTCGCGTGACACATCTTCATACATTCTTCTTGGCTTAGAATACAGCGACCACGTTCTTTGCTCATTGCATCGCACGCTTCCTTACCCATCATCTTTTCGCACATTTCCTTTTCCATTACCACGCTGTCGCCTTCTATTTTGCAACCGCCCATAGAGCAAGCAGCTGAACTATCGATATTGCAATGCCCTTTATCATCATTTATAATTACCCGCTTTTCTATTCTGCATTCGCGCTCTTGCTGGCAATGTCCGCCATAGCAATGGTGCAAAGTTCTAAAACCAAGAAATCCAATAGACACCAGCGAAAGAACAATCACCAGCCATGAAAGAATTTCGAAAATACCACCAAGAAATTCGCGTTTAACTTTAACCAACAAATAAACGCCTGCCGCTAAAGCCAGTATAGAAAGAGGAAATGCTACCATATTTTTCTTATTTTATAATGCGAATATAAACGGGTTTTTGGCAATACAGATTTGCGATTACATTCGCATCCGTTTTACAATTAACCACTGCTGCACATGCTCAACCTCGAAGAAGAAAAATCAAAATTCCGCTTTAAAATGAAACTCGACATTCGCTGGAGCGATATGGATGAGATGCGCCATGTAAACAATGCTGTTTACCTTACATACTTCGAGCAGGCACGTGTTTATTATTTTCATGAGGCTTGCGAGTGGGACTGGGAAGCAATTGGCGCGATTTTGGCGAATGCTCATGTAGATTATTTGAAACCTGTGGTGTTTCCGAATCCTACTTATGTGTATGTGCGCACCGGTAAACTCGGTAACAAAAGTTTCGAAGTTCATTATTTAATTACCAGCGTAGTGAACGGAATAGAGGAATTGACAACAACCGGTTATTCAACTATGGTTATGTTTGATTACAAGACAAACCAAAGTGTAGCTATACCGGATAACTTACGCGGTAGAATTAAAGATTACGAAATTGTAAAACCTTAATTGTGCTTTTAAGAATTAATCCTGATAACATTGACGACCGGCTGATTTTTCAGGTGGTGAACTGCCTGAAACGCGGTGGAGTAATTATTTACCCTACCGATACTGTTTACACACTCGGCTGCGACCTGACTCACCGTGATGCTTACGAAAAGGTTTGCAAGTTGAAAGACATCAAATCGAACAAGGCAAATTTTTCTATTGTGTGTTACGACCTTAGCCATATTACCGATTTTACGCTGAGTGTTCCCACACCGGTTTACAAGATGATGAAGAGATGCTTACCCGGTCCTTACACCTTCATTTTAAACGGCAACAACAACCTTTCAAAAATTTACGGCTACAATAAAAAGACTGTTGGAATTCGTGTTCCTGATAACACTATTGCCCGCGCTATAGTTGATGCGCTTGGTGCGCCTATTCTTTCTGCTTCTATCAAAAATGAAGACACGGTGCTGGAATACATCACCGACCCAGATGCATTGTATGAAGCGTATGAAAGTATGGTAGATATTGTAATTGATGGTGGAACCGGAGGCAATGTGGCTTCAACCGTTATTGATTATACCGGTGCAGAAGCTGTGTTGGCACGCGAAGGCGCAGGAGAGTTTCCTATATAATTTCCATAAGCGCAAACCGAATAGAAGTTATATTCACATTACTTGAAAGGTTTACTGCCCATATTATTTTCTCTTTTTTTTATTCAGAATCTTTCTGCTCAAAACACGTTTCGCGCTGTTGTAAAAAACGATGGCCAAGAAACTGAATGGCTTGCCGGTGCAACCGCTCACATAGTTGACACTACAATTGCTGCCATAGCCGATTCGAACGGACTGATTGTGTTTGAAAATATTCCGAGCGGTGAACAGACGATTGAGGTTTCTCTTATCGGATATTTTAGAAAGAGAATTAAAATCACATTCCCTCAACCGGTGAACTCCTCGATAACAGAAATTAAATTGCAGTCCCAAGCAGAAGAGATGGAAGAAGTGATTGTAACTTCTACCCGCAATTACCAAAAGCCGGAATATCTGCCTACGCGTGTAGAAGTAGTAAGTGAGGAAGAAGTAGAAGAACGTTCGCACGATAAACCTTCTGATGTTTCGCATGTAATACGAGAACAACCCGGTGTACAAGTGCAGCGCACTTCAGCAACTGCCGGTACCATGAGCATTCGCCTACAAGGTTTAAAGAGCCGGTATGTTCAGTTACTAAAAGATGGGTTTCCGCTCTTCGGTGGCTTTTCGAATGTAATCGGCATTACACAGATTCCACCACTCGATTTAAAACAAGTAGAAATTATCAAAGGCTCTTCATCTACACTTTATGGTGGCGATGCTATAGCTGGTGTTATCAATCTAATTACAAAAACTCCTGATGAAAAACCGGTTTATGACATTATGTTTAATGGTGAAACAGCCAATGCTTATGATGCAGGTTTATATGCCAGCCAGAAAGTAAAATGGTTTGCGTTTTCGTTGATGGGTGCTTACCGGTATCAGTTTGCTAAAGATTGGGATGGCGACCATTTTACTGAAACGCCTAAGTTGCAACGCTACACGGTTTCGCCTCAATTATTTTTCGATTTAAGCAAACATGCTAAACTGAATATTGGCGGCAACTACACACACGAAGACCGGTTGGGCGGAGCGATGGAATATATTCAAAACAAGAGCGATTCTACCTATAACTACTTTGAGAAAAACGTATCGGATCATATTTCTTCCAACTTTAAGTTTGAATACGATTTTGAAAAGGCAGGAAAGCTGACTGTGAAAAATGCTTTCAATTATTTCGATAGAGATTTAAAAATTCCTTACTACTTCTTTAAAGGGAATCAAATGGCTTCTGCTTCTGAAATCAACTACCGGTTCATTAGAAAGAAACATGATGTAGTGATTGGAGTAGATTTTCGTACCGATAAATTTACCGAGGCGAATGATTCTGTTTCTATGAAAAGAAGTTATTCGTTCATGACCTTCGGTGCTTTCTTTCAATACATCTATAATTTCAGCGAGAAGACAACGCTTGAAGGAGGTTTTCGTATTGATTACAACAACGTTTACAAAGTATATCCGCTTCCGCACATTGCCATCCGGCAAAAGTTCAATGAGATTTTTTCTGTGCGCTTAAATGTGGGTATGGGTTATAAACTGCCAACTATCTTTCAGGATGAGAGTGAAGAAGCCAGATTCTTAAACGTTCAGCGTATTGCAAGTTCTGTAAAACCGGAGTTTTCGTTAGGAGGAACGATTGATTTAAAAATAAAACCCCCAAGCTTCAACGGATTGAATGTTACTATCAGCCAGCTTTATTTTCTCACACATATTTTCCGACCGTTGTTGCCGCAAACAAGTTTTGATACTTCGTGTCACTCGATTGATTGCGAACAAATCAGTTATACCAACGCCAACGGTTTCATACGAAGCGGTGGTGTGGAAACCGGAATAAATTTCAGTTATCGCGGCATGAGCGCTTCGATAGTTTACACTTACACCGACAACAACCGTAAGATTGATGGCATAAGAAGCATTGCTCCGCTTACATCAAAACATATTCTTTCGCTGCTTGCCGGTTACGAAATCAAAAATTTCTTTATCGGTATTGATGTGTATTACTACAGTCCGGTTAAGTTAAGCGATGGCAGAATGGGTAAGCAAATTTGGGAAGTGGGATTGAATACACAATACGCATTCAAGTATCTTATCCTCTTCGCCAACTTTGAAAACATTGCAAACATTAAGCAAACGAGTTACGGGCCTACCGTGTTTGCTAGCCCAACATTTTCTCATCCACGCTTTTCAGAAATATATGCACCGCTTGAAGGTCGCTTGTTTAACATGGGCTTTAAACTTCGCCTTGGGGCTTTTGCTAACAAGAATAAAAATGAAGAAAACGGAATTGAGAGAATGAGAAAGAAGGAAGATTAAATCATAATCAGCATTTGCACCGGTTTGAATTTTCAAAACAAATTCCACCTTTGTTATTATAATACTCAACTATGTCATCATACAAATCGCTCGAAGAATTAGTAAATATAGATTCGCCTACCGGTTATACTGCTAAAGCCTGTCAATACATTTTTGATGAATTAACTCGTATCGGCTACAAGCCGGAATTTACCAACAAGGGCGCGGTTAAATGCAGCTTAGGAAAAAATCCAACTCTCGCTATTGCAGCGCATGTTGACACGTTGGGCGCAATTGTTTCGGGCATTAAGAAAGATGGCACTTTGAATTTCAGTCCGCTTGGAGGCTTGTTGCTTACCAGCGCGGAGGGAGAATATGTAAACATCATTACGCTTAAAGATAAAATTTACACCGGCACATTGCTGTTCGATAATCCATCGGCACATGCCAACAAAGACAGAGAAACAACGAATCGTTCTCTCGATAACATGCACATTCGTTTAGATGAGGAAGTTTATACCAAAGACGATGTAACCAAACTCGAAATTGCAGTAGGGGATATTATTGCCTTTGAACCGCGCTATCGCGATTACGAAAACGGATTTATCAAATCGCGCTTTATGGATAACAAAGCCGGTTGCTTTGTGTTGTTTGAAATTGCCCGCTATTGCAAAGAGAAAAACATAACCCCACCAGTAGAACTTTTCTTCTCTAATTATGAAGAAGTAGGGCATGGCGGCACCGTTGGCTACAGCGATACCGTGAATGAATTATTAGTGATTGATATGGGCGTATTAGGCGATGCCTGCGAAGGCAACGAAGTGAAATGCTCTATCTGCGCAAAAGATTCATCGGGCCCTTACGATTATGAATTCCGGAAGAAGTTGGTGCAGTTGGCAGAAGCCAACAAAATACCTTTTGCTATTGATGTATATCCGTATTACGGAAGCGATGGCAGTGCGGCTCTTCGTGCCGGGAAAGATTACAAAGTAGCCTTAATCGGCCCCGGTGTGGCAGCTTCGCATGGTGTTGAGCGCGCGCACAAAAAAGGAATTCAAGCTACTATAGATTTATGTGTAAAGTATTTGGAGAGCAGATAAAACGTGAGTTTGTATTAAAGTCCCTTTTTGTTTCATCCCGCCTTACGCGGGAAGGGGATTTAGGGGTTTAGAAGTACTTCACATACCTCGGGCTTACTACTTTCCTTCTCTCAAAATCGAAATCGAATCCGAGCATTACTTCGTGCGAGCCGCTGGTGTATTTATTAAGAGAAGAAACCGTAAGGTCATAAGCATAACCCACGCGCAGTTGCTTGGTAATATTTACAGCCGCCATAAAATTGTAAGAATCGTTCAACCGATAAGCCGCACCCAGCCAAAGCCGATCAACAAAAACAAAGGTGGCGTTAAAGTCGAAAGTAATAGGCGCATGAACCGGCACATACTTAAACAAAACCGAAGGCATAAACTTTACCTTCTTTCCTAAATCAAAGACATAGCCACCGGTAACAAGTAAATGATAATACTGTCGAGCAATAGTTGGAGAAGTTTCAAACACCGAAGTTTTCCCATTCAACCGGTTGGCAAGAATATGCGGAAGCGAAACACCTACAAAAAACTTTTCAGAATACACGTAAATACCAAAACCAACATTAGGCAGCCATCGGTTCTGATTATTACTAACAAAGTTCGGGTCGTTGGCTTCGGTAGTGGCAACGTTGTTTAAATCAGCACGATAATTTGTAAAGCCAGCCGAAAGCCCGATACAGAATTTCACTTTCTTCTTTTTACCTACCGGAATACGATAAGCAAAACTGGCGTTGACCGAGTTTGTTTTTGAAACTCCAATCTGGTCATAGCTGTAAATCAATCCTAACCCAACTCGCTCATTCTTCAACGGAGAATGAATAGCCACCGATGCGCTTTGCGGTGCACCGCGCATCTTCATCCATTGGTTACGGTAAATAGCAGTTGCAGTAATTACGTCATGGCTTCCCGAGTAAGCGGGATTCAGATAAAGCCCATTGAAACGATACATACTATACTCCGCATCTTGCTGCGCAAATACAGAAGTAAATAGTAAACAGTAAATAGTAAATAGTAAAAATTTCTTCATGCAGAGTTTCTCAGCCTAACAAAGATAATTACTGGTTTGTATTTTTTACTCTTTGCCTATTGCTTACTGCATTTTGCCTACTCTTTTTACATTCGCGCCCGCTATGGCAACCACAGACGAAATAAACAGACGAAGAACCTTCGGCATTATCTCTCACCCCGATGCAGGTAAAACTACATTGACCGAAAAACTTTTGCTCTTTGGTGGAGCTATACAAGTTGCTGGTGCGGTAAAGAGCAACAAGATTAAGAAGACCGCAACTTCCGATTTTATGGAGATTGAAAAGCAAAGGGGAATCTCTGTTGCTACTTCGGTCATGAGTTTTGAATATAAAGGCAAACTCATCAATATTCTGGATACACCCGGTCACAAAGATTTTGCGGAAGACACTTACCGCACGCTTACTGCGGTTGATTCGGTTATCATGGTAGTTGATTCTGTAAAAGGAGTAGAAGCACAAACGCGCAGGTTGATGGAAGTTTGTGCCATGCGCAAAACACCGGTGATTGTTTTCATCAACAAAATGGACCGCGAAGGAAGAGATGCTTTTGATTTGCTCGATGAAATTGAAAAAGAATTAAAGATTCGCGTGCGTCCGCTATCATGGCCTATTAATAGAGGAAGTTTATTCAAAGGCGTTTATAATCTGCATAAGAAATATTTGAACCTGTTTAAGCCAAGCACTACCAAAGTAGCTGATGAAGTTTTGCAGATAACTGACATCAATGACCCGGAACTTGAAAAATTAGTAGGAGAAAAAGATGCTGCACAACTCCGGGAAGATGCCGAGACATTGGAAATTGTTTACGACAATTTTGATGTACAGGAATATTTGAAAGGAAATCTTGCACCGGTGTTCTTTGGAAGTGCAGTAAATAATTTCGGTGTGCAGGAATTGCTTGAAACTTTTTTGGAAGTTTCTCCAACCCCTCGTGGCAGAGAAACCGATACCCGTTTTGTTGAACCGGAAGAGAAAAAGATGACGGGGTTCATTTTTAAGATTCACGCTAATCTCGACCCTAAGCACCGCGATAGAATTGCCTTTATGCGGGTCATCAGTGGGAAATTTCAACGGCATACTTACTACCATCATGTGCGGTTGGAAAAGAATTTCCGTTTCAGCACACCGGTTACTTTTATGGCGCAGGAAAAAAGCATTGTAGATGAAGCTTACCCCGGTGATGTAGTTGGCTTATACGACACCGGTAACTTCAAAATTGGCGATGTGTTGACGGAAGGCGAAGATTTCCGTATCAAGGGTATTCCGAGTTTCTCGCCAGAAATTTTCAAAGAGTTGGTGAATGCTGACCCAATGAAATCGAAACAATTGGAGAAAGGAATTACGCAGTTAACCGATGAAGGAGTGGCGCAGTTGTTTACACAGCAACCGGGCAATAGAAGATTTGTTGGTGCTGTAGGAGAATTACAGTTTGAAGTAATTCAATATCGTTTGTTGCATGAGTATGGTGCGAGTTGTCGCTTTGAACCTATTAATATGACGCGTGCTTGTTGGCTGCGGTCGGAGAACCAGCAAAAATTGGATGAATTCATTCGCTTTAAGCATTCGAATGTGGTGTATGATAAAGACGGACATCTCGTTTACCTCGCGCCAAGCGATTGGTTCCTTAAAATGGAACGAGAGAACAATCCGGAAATTGAATTCCACTTTAACTCTGAATTTAAAACTGAAACGGTGGAATACTAAGCCGTAATTGCGAGGCTTTGCGCAGCAATCCCTTTGTGTTTGGGGATTGTTTTAATTCTTCATCAAAGTTAAAAGCGTACTAAGCTTTTGGTGGATATTTTTTCTTTCTACAATAAAATCGAGAAAGCCGTTTTCTAATTGAAATTCCGAAGTTTGGAAACCTTCGGGAAGTTTGCGCTTCATGGTTTCTTCAATAACTCTTGGTCCGGCAAAACCTATTAAGGCACCCGGCTCGGCAATATTAAAATCGCCTAACATGGCGAACGATGCAGTTACACCACCGGTGGTAGGGTTAGTCAATAAACTAACGTAAGGAATTTTTGCATCGGCTAACTGGTTCAGTTTTGAAGAAGTTTTTGCCAATTGCATAAGCGAGAAAGCACTCTCCTGCATTCTGGCTCCTCCGCTTTTAGAAATAATCACTAAAGGAATTTTATTCGCAATGCAGTAATCAATAGAGCGAGCAATTTTTTCTCCCATTACCGAGCCCATGCTTCCCCCTATAAAACGGAAGTCCATTGCTGCTATCAAAACTTTATGTTCATCGCAATCCCCCACTGCTACACGCATTGCTTCGCGCAGTCCGGTTGTTTCAATGGTATCTTCAATGCGTTGCTGGTATGGCTTAAGGTCAATAAATTCCAGAAAGTCTCTCGGAATCAAATCATCGAATAGTTCCTGAAATTCATTCTCGCCAAAAATTATTTTGAAATAATCTTCGGCATCAATTTTTTCGTGGTAATTACATTCAGGGCAAACGTGAAGATTTTCTTTCAGTTTAGTAACGAGCATAGTCGCCTTACAGTTCGGGCATTTATGCCAAACGCCTTCCGGTGTTTCTTTCTTCTCTTCAGTAGAAGTCTGAACACCTTTACGAAAACGTTTCCACCAAGGCACCTTCTCGTCAGTCATTACCTAAGCTATTGTCACTTCCTTCGATAAATAAACATCCTGAATAGCATTCAACAAAGCAACTCCTTCTTTCAAAGGGCGCTGGAATGCTTTTCTTCCGCTAATCAATCCCATACCTCCTGCGCGTTTATTGATGATTGCTGTAGCCACTGCTTCTGCCAAATCAGTAGCACCGCTTGATGCACCACCGGAGTTAATCAAACCAACTCTGCCCATATAACAGTTCGCAACCTGGTAACGCGTAAGGTCAATAGGATGGTCGGTAGTTAATTCAGAATAAACTTTTTTATGTGTTTTGCCAAAGTTCAGCGCATTGTATCCTCCGTTATTTTCAGGAAGCTTCTGCTTGATGATATCTGCCTGAATAGTTACACCCAAGTGATTTGCTTGACCGGTTAAGTCAGCCGACACATGGTAATCTTTCTCAGCAGTTTTAAACGCTGAGTTACGTGCATAGCACCAAAGTATAGTTGCCATTCCCAGCTCATGCGCGTATTCAAACGCTTTTGCTACTTCAACAATTTGTCGTTTAGATTCTTCGCTGCCGAAATAGATGGTTGCACCCACCGCAGCGGCTCCCATATTCCATGCATCTTTAATAGTTCCGAACATTATCTGGTCGTAAGAATTTGGATAGCTGAGGAATTCATTGTGGTTAATTTTTACAATGAGAGGAATTTTGTGCGCGTATTTGCGGGCAACAATTCCAAGAACTCCGTAAGTAGTTGCTACTGCATTACAACCGCCTTCAATAGCCAGCTTGATAATATTTTCAGGGTCAAACATCGGCACGTTAGGTGCGAACGATGCACCGGCACTATGCTCAATGCCCTGATCGACCGGAAGGATGGAAACGTAACCGGTGCCGCCCAAGCGACCACTATCAGCAATTAAAGAAAGACTACGCAGGGTTTGAATATTGCGGTTAGAATCTTTCCAAATGGTATCAATAAATTTCTTGTTGGGAAGGTGTAAGGAATCTTTCGAAATTGTTTTCGATTCGTGATTAAGTAGGTAGTTGGCTTTCTCGTCACCTAAAAGCTTCGCAATGTCGTCTCTTTTCATTCGTGTTGTTTTTTTAGAACGCCAAATGTAAAAAAAGGAGGCAAACGTAATTATGATAAAAACCTGATTACCTCTTCGGTAAACTCCTGCGGTTTTTCGGCATGTACCCAATGCCCGGCATCTTTTATTTCCACCAGTTCGTTTGTTGGAAATAAGTTTTGAATGGTAGCATAGTTTTCTGCATTGATATAAGATGATTTCTGCCCTTTAATAAACAGGCTCTTCCCTTTAAAGGGTGTAGCAGAAGTAACCGCATCTGAAATTTCAGCGTAATGCTTGTGTAGCGAATCGAGATTGAACTTCCATTCAAAATGATCACCGGTTTTATCCCTGTTCAAACCTTTCAATAAAAACTGAACGGTTGTTTCATCGTTATCTAATTTATTGCGAAGCACTTGCTCTATTTCTTCTCTTTTGGTGGCTGACTTAATATCAGCCGCAAATAATGCGCTGAAAACATCGCTGTGCCTATCAGCATAAGCCACCGGTGCCACATCTACCACAATCATCCTTTCAACTTTGCGGGGATTATCTAGTGCAAACTTCATTACCGTCTTCCCTCCCATGGAGTGGCCGATGAGATGTGCTTTTCCTATTTGATGCTGCTCGAAAAAATCTGCTAAATCTTTTGATAGAAGTTCGTAGTTGAAATCACCAGAGTGTGGCGACTTACCATGATTGCGCTGGTCAACGATGAAAACAGCGAATGGTGAATGGCGAGGAGCGAGTGGTGGCTCGGCTAATTTCTTTGCAATGGTTTGCCAGTTATCTAATGAACCAAGAAGACCGTGGAGGATAATTACAGGAAAACCTTCTCCAAATTTTTTATAGTTCAACTCCATTTTGTATTCAAGTCCCCTTTAGGGGATTTAGGGGTGAGTTTACATCATCTTCGTTCTCTTGGTTAAGAACGGTAATAGAACCTGACGAAAATCATTATTGATATCTGCTTCTACAAAATCTATTTTGAATTGTGCGCAGCGCAACTTTAAACTGATTTCAAACTTCTGCATCTGCTCAATGTAAAAATTCTTTACTTCATTGCTATGCAGCTTTATCTTCTCACCGGTTTCCATATCAATAAACTGATACGGACGGTTCTCGAATTTAAAGTCGAGTTCTTTGTTTTTATCTACTACGTGAAACAGGATGACTTCATGCTTGTTGTATTTCAAATGCTGAAGTGCGGAGAAAAGCTCATCGCTTTTATCCTTATCCATATTCGAAAACATATCGCTGAAGATAATAACCATGCTGCGCTTATGAACGGTCTCCGCAATTTCGTTCAGACATTTAGCGGCATTGGTCTTTACATTCAGCGGTTTCTCGTTCAGTTGCTTTTCTAATTGGGCAAACAATAACTGATGGTGCTTGGTGCTTGATTTAGCATCGGAATTGAAAATTACCTCATCGGTAAAAATGCTTAAGCCTGCTGCATCGCGCTGGCGTTTCAAGAGGTGTACCAAAGCCGCTGCTGAGAGAATGGAGAACCGAAGCTTGTTCATCTCCGCATCCTGCGGAAAATACATGGACGATGAGGCATCAATTACAATCTGACAGCGGAGATTTGTTTCCTCTTCGTACCGCTTTACAAACATTTTACCGGTGCGTCCTAAAACTTTCCAGTCTAAATGCTTGGTTGACTCACCGGGATTGTAAAGACGATGCTCGGCAAACTCTACCGAAAAACCATGAAAAGGAGATTTATGCAAACCGATGATAAAGCCTTCCACTACTTGCTTGGCAAGCAGTTCAAGGTTTTCTATTTCGGGAAAATGATTTTGGTCTAACATCTAATACAATAGAACGCTGATGACGCTGATTATTATGATGAAATATGATTTGAAAGCAATCAAAAATAAAAAAGCGTCCCGCATTATTACGGGACGCTTTGTATTTCAAGTCCATTAGGGGTTTACGAAAGATGTTTGTTCAACATAGCTGCCAAGGTTGCTTTAGGAACAGCACCTACTTGCTTGTCTACTACCTGTCCGCCTTTAATAAAGAGGATAGTCGGAATATTACGGATGCCGTATTTCATAGCTGTTTCAGGATTGCTGTCTACATCTACTTTGCCTACTATTGCTTTGCCTTCGTATTCTTTCGAAAGTTCTTCAATCATTGGTCCTATTGCTTTGCAGGGTCCGCACCATTCTGCCCAAAAGTCTACTAAAGTTACTTTGCCGCTGTCAAGAACGGTTTCTTTGAAATTGCTGTCGGTTAATTGAGTTGCCATTGTTTATTGATTTTAAGTTTTAAATATTTTCGTTTTAAACGGATTACAAATGTAGCCGCATCAAGTCAATTTGCGAGCCAGTGCTACTTTTTGTTTTCAACAGGCGGTGTATTCAGACATTTTTCTATCAGTTCGGTTATTTTGTCGTTATCGGGCAGCTTCCAGGGGTTAAACCAGTCTGCTACTTTGCCATTTCTGTCAATAATATATTTCTGAAAGTTCCAAACAGGATAGTTATTCCTAAGCAGGTTACCGGTTTCTTCTGCAAGATATTGATAAAGCGGCTGCGCATCGTTTCCTTTTACTTTATTCTTTTCAAAAACCTTGAAGGTGGCTCCATAGTTTACCGAACAAAACTCCTGAATGGCTTCTCCATCTTCCGGCTGCTGCCCTGCAAACTGATTAGATGGAAACGCGAGGATTTCGAAGCCCTTGCTTTGATATTTTTCATACAACTTTTGTAGCGCATCTAACTGCGGTGTCAGTCCGCATTTAGAAGCAATGTTTACTATTAAAAGAACTTTGCCTTTGTAATCTGCAAGTTTCACGGGCTTGCCGTTTAAACCTTTCACGGTAAAATCATAAATACTTTTTGCCATAACTTTTTTGTGTAACAACAGACGAATGAAGGGAAGGTTTATTGCGCAACTATTTTTTTGTAGTTGCTTTTACTTTCAGGTTTTCGAAAGTAACCATTGGGTTTTCTACGCTTTGCGTATTGGTCATCCAGTCAGGAATGTTTCCTCCGGGGTTTGAAGAATATTCGTTTACTACTTCGGTTCCACCGTTTTTAGGAGTTAATTTCCAAACCGATTGTATTTGTTGAATGCGTACGGCATCGTCTTCTTCTTTTAAATATTTTGGTTCAGAAGTTTGCAGAATGGTAATTGCACCGGTGGTTTTATCTTTTGTAACCTTTACGCGTATTACACAATCGCGGTCTTTAACCGGCCACGGGGCATTAAAATGAAGGTGAACTATAAATTCATTTTCGTTAAGGCGCGCTACTAAACGCGATTTACTGCAACGCGGAAACCATGTTTGATAGTTTCCAAAATCTGTAAGCGTAGCCAGCATTTGTTCGGGAGTAGAAGAAACCTGCATGGTGGCTTTGCTATCGCGCAGGTGCCCCCATTTTCCTTTCTTGGTAAAAACCTTTATTCCTTTTTTCTCCTGTTCATATACCCACTCATCGTTATTCTGCTTCTTGAAAGAAGTAAGGGTGCAGAAGGCCAGAAAGAGGATTAAAGATTTGGAAAGAAATTTCATTGCGCTACAAATGTAATAGCATTAACACACAATAGGAAGTTTTGTTGTGTCAAGGCAGACTTTTTTTGTCGAGGTAGCTGTGGGTGTCGCTGATGAGGCCGATTTTTATCACGGGGCTAATCTAAATTATTGTGCCTGTCTGCCGTAGCTTTAGCGAAGGTAGGGGGTTCCCGCGCCAGCGCGCGGTCGGGCTTTGCGCTACAATTTTTTTTTGCTGTGCGTGTCGTCATTGCGAGGGAGGCTCTGCGACCGAAGCAATCCCCATGCGCGAAAGGCTACCCTTCACTCACAGCAAAAAAAGATTTCCGCTGCAATCCCTAACCCGAATACAAACAGCCAACAGCCGGTTCTGTCATTCTGCATCAAAATTGTCATTTATGGAATAGCCTTTCTCGAATCAGGTTAATTGCAAAGCGTTTTAATCATTTCATAAACTTGCGATTAAAGCTCTGCTTTCTTTTAAATAATCTTTTATCGCTTTGCGAATTAATTCAAACCCGATTGATAAAAATATAACGAGTAGAAACAATCCAAGTCCTAATCTCCTCCATATAAATTCGCCTATTGTTTTACATTGATTAGTCTTGTCTTTAACTCTGTTGATTTCTGGTTTGTTGGGCAAATATTCAACTTGGATTGAAAGGGGTTTACCTTTGAACTCCTTCATGTATCCGAGGTCTGAACTTCTATCGTTAATTACTTTTCCATCTTGTGTAGTGAATGTATATCCGTAATTGTCAACAGTAACCATTTCGGAACCTCCTCCTTGATAATCTGGAATTTCTACTTCATCTTCATATTCGTCAACATTGGTAATAAAACCAATAGCAATTTTTGACTTTGTAATTAGCATGTATTCGTAATAAGGATTTACCTGAATTAAATAACGGACAAACCAAAGTGCTGCGATTAGAGCTAAAACTCCCCAAAAGCAATTCTTGATTAAATTAAGTATCAATTTTCTCTGTTGTTTGTTCATTGGATTTCAATTCAAAATTAAATTACTATACCCACTCAATACTTTTAGCAATATCACGAAAGTCATTTAATACAAGCAATCCCGCCTCCGTTATTTTTGCACCGCTGAAAGAAGTCCCGTAGTTTTTGTTTTCCCACTCCCAATAGGTCTTTAATAAATCGAAGACTGCGTTTTTTTTATCGATTTCTTTTCGCAAGCAAAAGCATAATATTTCTTCCCTATAAACCATCTCGTCATCACTATCATCAAACCATTTATTCCATAAGAACCAATGAGTGCCAGCTTTGTTTGTCGAAAGGTAGTAAGCATCGCTTCTGGTGGAAGCGGGATTTCCTTCATATTGTAATTTTCCAACAAATTCCGCTTCCTCTGGGAGCATGTTCGGGAAATCTACATTCGGCTTTTCTTTACTTAACCAATTTAGTGGTGTGCAAATTATTTTCATGGAATAAATTATTTACGAGAAATTACTAATTGTTATAATAAACGGTTTGCCTTTAGTGTTTTTGCTCTGATTTATAGAAAGCAGTTTGTGTTTTTTACTAAACCCAAACGGTACCATGAGTAAATGCTTCGTTTGAAAAGCAGTGATAAAAATTCCAGGGCTTGTTGATGGTTGCAAAGTTCCTATGTGCGTAATCTCACCTTTCTCATCGAATTGAATCGTATCTACTTCAAATGGAACCTTTGTGTTTACATAAGCAGGTATAGCAGGATTTTCAAGAATGAACGCTACGCCTGAATTTTCTTTTAGCTCTTTGCGGTAAAGCAAAGCCTGAAATTGTTCGATAGCGGAGGTTGCAAGTTCAGCATCAAACTTTACTATTAACGTTCCTCCTTGCTTAATACTGATTGTTGCCTTCTGTTCAAATGGAATTGGTAAATGCTTCATGTTGCTTTTGTTTATTGGTTATAAATAGTTTTTACAGGCTAAAAATGATTTAACCACCAAGTTGATGAGGGAACAAAAAAAGAGATGAAAAACATTGAACTCTTTTTGGTTTGTAAACCCTCATCATTTTACCACCGTGGCGTTCCACTCGGTTGGTTTCTGTTTGCCAGAATCTTGATGAATTCCATGCAAATATAAATTTTATTCTGAACTTACTATTTTCACTGCCTATGGTTTCCAACGAGCTAAAAGAATCTTACAAAGGCACTACATTCAAAGTATTTCAACCACGTATTGAAATTCGGATAGATGAAATAAATGCTGCGCTTGAAACGCTACTGTCGGAAAGTGATGTTGATGAATGGTCTTACATCACGGCAGATAATCCTTATTCAAAGGAATTATCCGATGAACAAAACAATCAGCGGTTTCAGGAACTCATTCGGATGGTAAACAAGTATTCATTTTACGAAGGTGAAGGAGTTGGTGAAGACCCTACATGGAAACCAGAGAAAAGCATTCTGATAATAGGCATCACAAGAGAAAAAGCTATTTCGATCGGAAATTATTTTGAGCAGAATGCAATTGTGGTTGGTATGAAAGGGAACCCTCCTGAACTACTCTTCTTGAGATAAAAAAGCTCCGCTCACGCGCGGCTCTGTTTGCCCGATTTCCAGTTGGGTCTGCCCTTTCCCGAGTTAGGGTTGTATTTCCCTCCGGCCTTGAGGATTTGGGCGTTAAAAAATTTAAGTAGTGGAGCGTTAAAAACTAAAAGCTGTTTGAGCGCAACACACATTTAGCCATCCATAACAAAGTCTCACGCGCGAGTTCTTTTAGTTTAGCGTAATGGAATAAATCTTAGCCGAAAGCCTCACAGCCTTGAACTTTTGGTTCTTTTGGTTCAAGCCAAAAGAACAATACAATCCAAAAGGCAAGATTGCTTCACCCGCAAAGAGGACGGCTTTGCGTCCGCGTCCTCGCAATGACGCCCATTCCCCGAAATCGTCAAAAACTTCACTTTTCATCAAAAACACACCCTTTTCACCCCTAAACTAAAAAACGGCAGAACCGAAAACGACAACGGCAGAAGCGAAAACCCCAGCGGCAGAACCGAAAACGACAACGGCAGGAGCGAAAATGCCAGCGGCAGCACCGAAAACCCCGCAGGTGGAACCGCGAACGCCACGGGTGGAACCGAAAACCCCAGCGGTGGAACCGAAAACTCCATCGGTGGAATCGCGAACGCCATCGGTGGAAGCGAAAACCCCAGAGGTGTAACCGCGAATGCCACAGGTGGAAACGAAAACCCCAACGGTGGAACCGCGAACGCTTTCGGTGGAAACGAAAACCCTAACGGTGGAACCGCGAACACCATGGGTGGAAACGAAAACCACATCGGTGGAACCGCGAATCCCATCGTCTGGAAATAAAACCCCACCGTCAGTTGCCAAAACCTCACCATCATTCAATCAAATCTCACCTCCTCCATTAAAAATTACCTTCGCACCCCAAATTATGATACAGAAAATACTCGCCAACCTTAAAATAGAAGCCCTTAACCAAATGCAGCAAGCCGTTTTGGAGGCTGCCGAAACGCGCAAAGGTCAGGACATGGTGCTGCTGAGCCCAACCGGTTCGGGCAAAACCTTAGCGTTTTTGTTACCGGTGCTCAAGTTTCTGAAACCGGAGGTGCCGGGCGTGCAGGCACTGATACTGGTGCCGAGCCGCGAGCTGGCGATGCAGATAGAGAATGTGTTTAAGCAGATGGGCACGGGGTTTAAAATTAATTGCTGTTATGGCGGTCACGATACGAAGGTGGAGCGGAATAATTTTCAGCATCCGCCTGCGGTGCTGGTGGGCACTCCGGGGCGCATTATGTATCATATTGAGCGCGAGACGTTCGACACGAAGATGGTGAAGACGCTGGTGCTGGATGAGTTTGATAAATCGCTGGAGTTTGGGTTTCAGAAAGAGATGGAGTTTATTATCCGCCATCTGCCGAACCTGAACAAGCGCATCCTGACTTCGGCTACGAGGGGCGTGGAGATTCCTGCGTTTGCCGGTTTGGTGCAACCGGAGGAAATTAATTTTCTGAAAGGGCATGTTACTCCGCACCTGGCGCTGAAGACGGTGCGGGCAGAGGAGAACGATAAGCTGAAGGCACTGATGGCGCTGCTGGCAAAAATTGGCAACGAAACCACGCTGGTGTTTTGCAATCACCGCGATGCGGTGGACCGCATTAGTTTACTGTTGCACAACAGCGGGGTGATTCATGATGTGTATCACGGCAAGCTGGAACAGGACGAACGCCAGTTGGCGTTGGTGAAGTTTCGCAACGGCAGCAACCAGATACTGATTACCACAGACCTTGCTTCGCGGGGTTTGGATATTCCTGCCATCCGACACGTTATCCATTATCAACTGCCGAACACTTTAGAAACTTACACGCACCGCAATGGTCGCACCGCGCGTATGCACGCGAAGGGCACTGCGTATTTAATTTTGAGTGAGGAGGAGTTTATTCCTCCGTTTATAAAAGATGCGGCACCGGAGATGGATCTGCCAACTAAATATACTTTCCCCGCGCCAAGCGATTGGGCGACTATTTATATCTCTGCCGGTAAGAAGGATAAGGTGAACAAGATTGATATAGTTGGTTTCCTGATACAGAAAGGCGGATTGCTGAAAGAGGAACTCGGCTTGATTGAGGTGCAGGATTATATTGCCTACGTAGCGGTAAAGCGCAATAAGGTTTTAGCCGTTCTGGATAAAGTGCGCGGACAGAAGCTGAAGAATAAGAGTGTGAAGATGGTGTTGCAGGAGTAACACCTCCTCTAAATCTCCTCCGAAGGAGGAGACTTTAAAGTCATCTCCTTCGGAGAGGATTTAGGAGAGGTGGCTGTTTGTATTTCAAGTCCCCTTTAGGGGATTTAGGGGTGTAGTTTTATTCATTCCCTTCCGCATAAATAATAATGCGGTTCCAGACAGATTTCTTGACTTTACCGTTAGTGCCGTCAACCTTAATATAAACCGGTATAGGGTTTCTTATCTTCTTTAACTCGCGCACGGCATCCATGCTCAGCGTATCACCGGCAGAAATATATTGCTTGCCTTCGCGCTCCATCAGCGAAATGGTAACGTTGGTTACTTTCAGCGGCTTCATGGTTACTTCGTTATCATACATACTCATGATGGCCTTGTTCATGAATATCTCTTTGGAGTAAGGCTTGTTGCGCTCCATCAGCACTTCATCGTTCACCTTTATCAAATTGTTTTTAGGGTTGCTTATAAGCGGGAACATTTTTTCGGGTACGCGGATGATAAACCGCTTTTGAAACAGCATAATGCGCGAACCGCCAATGCTGGTTACAATTACACGAAGCGTGGCAGTATCTACTTCACCATACTTGGTGCTGTTGGGAATGATGACCAATACACTATCGTTTTGTATCGCCAATCCTTTCTCAAACAAAAACTGCGAAATTTTATACTCGGGCGAAACGCGGATTTTAAACTCGTATTCTTTCTTGTTCTCGAGGGTATCTATTTTCGGTTTCAACCAGATTTCGCTGCGGTTGGTGAGGGGAATAAATATCTCTCCGTTTATCTTCTGCCCAAAAATATTTTGCGCAGACAGCAGTGTAAAAAGCAGTAAGAGTGTTTTGGTATAAACGCTCATGGTTCAAGTTCTACTGTATTTAAACGGAAGTTACTTAAATAGGTTAGAAAAGGTTACAAGAGTTGGGTTGTATTGTAAGGGCTTACTTGGAGTATTTATCCGAACAATGTATTACCCAATTGCGGAAGTAGACCATTTTATAACTGCCGTCTTTTTCTTTTTTGTAGAAGGTTATAATGGCGTGGCCGTTTTTAGAGGTGGCTACATAGTAACGCTGAGTCTTCTTCAACATTTCCTTATCCATTATTCTCAGGTTGACAAGCGAAATAGAGTCATAGTAACCTTGTGCCGGTTCAAGATTAAGCGAGATGGAACCGCAAATAGTATCTCCAACTCCACCCAGTTTCAAATCAAAAATCTTTGGAAACTCTTTTTTGCTCTCAACGGCTCGCTTCTTTACAATAAAGGTTTGCTCGGTTTGCTGAGCTGAGCAAAAGGAGAGGAGGAGGGAGAAGAATGT
>CANJLD010000009.1 GCA_947475165.1 Bacteroidota bacterium | reverse complement strand
CTACTGATTTTCCTTTGGGTTATGAGATTCACGGTATTGATATTTCGCATTACCAGAGCGATGTAAACTGGGATAAACTAAAAGCCATTGACCAGTTGGGCGATACCATTCAGTTTCGTTTTGCGTTTATAAAAGCTACCGAAGGTTTACTGATTGAAGACGATATGTTTGACGAACACTGGGAAGATGCGCGCGACCATCACATTAGGCGTGGAGCGTATCATTATTTTCTCCCCGACAGAAATGCTAAAGTTCAGGCGGCCAATTTTATTTCGAGTGTAAAACTAAAAGCCGGTGATTTGCCTCCGGTGGTAGATGTAGAAGAAACCCGCGGCAAATCAAAAGCTGAGATAATTGCTTCACTGAAATATTTTTTACCCATGGTGGAAGCCAAATACAAAGTGAAGCCTATCATTTATTCCAACCTGAATTTTATTGAAGATTATCTGGCAGATGATTTTAAAGACTACCCGTTTTGGATTGCGCATTACTATCACAACGAAATTACGCCAATTGACAGTATTCAGTTTCTATTCTGGCAGCATAGCGACAAAGCCGATTTACTTGGAATAAACGGAAACACCGATGCCAATATTTTTACAGGCACCGAAAGAGAATTTGAAAGGATTTTGATAAAATAGAGTCCTACAAAAATTTTGCAGAAGCAAAGTAACTCAATATAGCCACGCTACCGGTAAGCACCATTCCCCAAACTATATCTATTACTACAATTTCGAGCGGCCATTTGGCAATAGTTGCCATGTTGGTTAAATCGTAAGTAGCGTAACACATGCCACCAAGCAATGCTCCGTTGAGTAAAGCGGTTTGCCAACTCATCTCTTTTGATGCCGGCAATACAGCAAAAAACAAAATGCCACCTATGTAAATGAGGTAGAAAATTATTGCCGCTACCCAGTTTACTTCGGGCGATACAATAAAACCGAGTTTTTGTTTGTAAAGGTTACGCGCAACTACACCGAGCCAAACCATATCAATGGCGAAAAAAATTATAGTGGTAATTCCGTAGAGTAATAAGTTTTTCATAAAACTGTTTGTAGTAAAGAAACAGTTATCTGCTGGATAAGTTCTTTTTCTCTCCAAAAATCTTTTCAATCAGGTTTAATGCGGGAGCTGTCATAAAGGTGGTGGCGAGTGCCATAAACACCATCATGGTAAAAATTTCGGGTTTCAGAATTCCTAAATCGTAACCGATGTTTAGCACAATAAGTTCCATTAGTCCCCTCGTGTTCATCAAAACGCCAATGCTTAATGAATCTTTTAATGAATAACCAACAAGCCTTGATGCAAACGCGCTGCCGATGAGTTTTCCGGCTACTGCTAAAAAAATAATAACTGAACAGATGAGCCATAACTGCGAGTCGTTAAGCAAACCAATTTGGGTGCGTAAACCGGTAAAAGCAAAAAACAGCGGCATCAATAAAAATGTGCTTACATCTTCTATACGTTCTGTAAAAAGATTTCGTAGAGAAAAATTGTTAGGCATAATAGCACCAGCTAAAAAAGCACCGAATAGAGCATGTATGCCAATTACTTCTGCCACATAAGCCGATGCAAGAAGAATTAAAAACACAATTGCCGTGAATGTAGAATGTAAGTTCCCTTCGGCATAAAACCGTTGACTCAATTTGCTCAATATAGGGCGAACACCAAACAGCATTACTAATACATATATACCGGTAAGCAGTATTGAAAACCATGCGTTCGAAATATCCCCGGCACGAGCAATGGCAATTACAAAAGGAAGAATACACCAAGCACTTACATCGCCAATAGCTGCGCTGATAATTGCCATGCTGCCTGCGGGAGTTTTGGTAATGTTTCGCTCTTTTAAAATTCGCGCTAATACAGGAAATGCTGTAATGCTCATGGCAATACCCATAAAAAGACCAAAGGCTACAAACGAAATATTGCTTGGCGCGTAACTCTCGTAAAGAAAATACGCTAGCCCCACACCTAGAAAATACGGAAACACAATGCTTACGTGGCTTACTAAAATAGCTTCCGATGCTCGACTCTTGAGCGTATTGATATCCAGTTCCATTCCTATAATGAACATGAACAACACTAGCCCTATTTGGCTAAGCAGTTGCAAGTTTGGTAAAGAGGATATGGGGAAAAGAAATCCGAAAATGCCCGGCATTAACCAGCCTAGTAGCGAAGGGCCTAGAATAATTCCTGCGGTAATTTCACCTATTACCGATTGCTGGCCAATGCGTTGAAAAATATAGCCAACCAGTCGAGCCACCGAGAGTATTACTACAATCTGTAATAGCATAATAGAGAGCGGGTGCTTGGTGCTTTCTACAAAATGGCTTTGCGAACCGGCATTGGTTATAGTCGAAATGAGATTATCCGCTTCTAATTTTTTCCCCTGCCAAAGCAGAAAAAGAATGACCGCTATGAGGGGTAATATGATTAGGGGATAAAGCTGGAGGTGGCGTTTTTTCATCTTTAAATTCACAACAAAAATGATTCAATAATTCAACAGTGCAAGTTATGATGAGTAAAATCAGAATTCAATTATTTTCATTGTATGAAAACTGCCCGCCTCATCATCCGCATTTTAATTTCGGTATTTCTTGTTATAGCCATAACCGTTCACGTAATTGAATTATTACATCCCACACTTTCCGAACCGGTTTGGTCACACATCGTTCACCTTATCAGTTATTCGCTTTGCTTGTTTACCTTTTTGCGTGAAGTAAGGTTCAGGTTGTTGCTTTATTTTATCGGCACTATTTACCCGCTAGCTTACCATACACATTGTTTCGCAACGCAGTTGTTAGAGTTTGATAAATTCAACACCATCTGCTTTTTGGTAATTGTTATTCTGCCTTTAGCGGCCCTTGTGGTGTGGCAAAATAAAAACGCCCTGCTGTTTAAAGCAGAGCGTTTTCGAATTTCATGAAATTATTTTTTACGCAAACTGACAAATAATCATACCCATTATAGTTACACAAACTAACCAGTAGCCCCAGTTTATAAGAATATATTTCCAGCTTTTACGCTCAAACAAAGCATTAATACTAGTTATAGGCAGAATAAACAATATGCTGAAAAGGATGCCATGTACCATACCATGTGACCATGAACGGAATTTATGCTCTGAGAGCACAGCGGCAGAAGCAATTGCGTCTTTAAAGCCGGCAGGGTCGGTATAATTTCTTGCCGGTTCCAGCAAAGAGAAAAAGGCAAATTGATGAATGGTCCAGAAGTGGAGAAACATAGCAATGAAAAAACTAAAAACATAAGTTAGTCCAAATACCAAAGGCATATTCATTTTTTTGCCATCCTCCATGGTAACTCCGGCTTCTTTCATCCAGACAGAGCCGAATACTTTCGGGTTATACCAAATAAATCCTAATAAAAGAGGAATAAGCGCAGTGGCCGCTGCCAAGAGCATATTCGGTTGTGGAATACCGGGTAAATTTTCCATAATTTTTGAGTTTTGGTTTAGCCGAAAGTAAATTTTTTATGCCTTTAATCCTAATCTATCAACAGCCTTAATACGAGAGCAGCTCATTCAGTTTATCCTTCAGTCGATCTTTTGCCAGAAAATTATTTTCCAAAGAAAGCGCAAAAGGCACCGGAGTATCCAGCGATGCTACACGCATAACCGGTGCATCTAAATGTGCAAAGAAGTTTTCGGTAATCCAGGCTGAAATCTCCGCACCAATTCCGCCAACTAAAGTGTCTTCATGCAGAATTAAAACCTTACCGGTTTTCTTCACCGTCTTTTCTATGGCTTCTTTATCAAAAGGTAATAGCGTTCGAAGGTCAAGCACATCCGCATTAATTCTGATTTCTGATTTCTGATTTCTGATTTCTTCTAATGCCCAATGCACTCCCGCTCCGTAAGTAATAATCGAAACATCATCTCCATCACTTACCAGATTTGCTTTGCCAATTTCATGCGTGTAATAATCATCCGGCACTTCGCCTTCTATGCTGCGGTAAAGGGCTTTGTGTTCAAAATACATTACGGGGTTTGGGTCTTCTATAGCTGCACAGAGTAAACCTTTAGCATCGTAGCATGAACTCGGGTAAACAATTTTTAAACCCGGCACATGAAAGAACCAGGCTTCGTTGCTTTGCGAGTGAAAAGGCCCTGCACCAACACCGGCACCGGTGGGCATACGCACCACCACATCGGCATTTTGTCCCCAACGCCAGTAGCTCTTTGCAAGGTTGTTTACTATTGGGTTGAACCCGGTAGAAACAAAATCGGCAAACTGCATTTCAACTACTGTCTTCATTCCTTTTATACTCATGCCCAGTGCGGCACTTAAAACACCGCTCTCGCAAATCGGAGTATTGCGCACTCTGTCTTTTCCGAATTTTTCTACAAAGCCATCGGTTATTTTAAACACGCCTCCGTATTCGGCCACATCCTGACCCATGATTACTAAGTCAGGATATTTTTCCATGGATTGGCGAAGACCATCGCTTACGGCATCAACAAAACGCTTAACATTTCGAATTTTAGATTTTGAATTTTGAATTTGAACAGCCGAGGGCGCGTATATCTCATTCTCTTCTTTTTCGATTGTATGTTCTACTTCAGGCTGCTTATCGGCTAAGTCAAAAGCTGCACGAACTTCTTTATCGTAATCCTGTTTCAGTATTTCGGGATAGTCGGGCGAAATGATGCCCTCTTCTATCAACCAGTTTTCGTAATTCATTACCGGGTCTTTCTTGCCCCATTCTTCAATCAGTTCTTTCGGCACATATTTTACACCACTAGCTTCTTCGTGTCCGCGCATTCTAAAGGTCATGCACTCCAACAAAACAGGAAAAGGCTTTTCGCGCATTTGCTCCGCAAGCTCTTTTATGGTGTGATAAACTTCCAGAATATTATTACCGTCAATGGTCATGCCTTTCATGCCGTAACCTATGGCGCGGTCGGCTAAATACTTGCAGCGGAACTGTTCGTTGGTCGGTGTGGAGAGTCCGTAACCGTTGTTTTCAATCAGGATAATTATCGGCAAGTCCCATACGGCAGCAATGTTGCAGGCTTCATGAAAATCGCCTTCGCTTGTTCCGCCATCACCGGTGAAGGCAACGGTTATTTTTTTTTCTTTCTTCAGTTTACTTGCCAGTGCAATTCCATCGCCCACGCAAAGTTGGGGACCGAGGTGCGAAATCATTCCTACAATATGATGTTCGTTTGTGCCGAAGTGAAAACTTCTCTCACGGCCTTGAGAAAATCCATTTTGTTTTCCCTGAAACTGCTCGAATAGTTGTTGCAGACTGCAATTGCGCGTGGTGAACACACCCAGGTTGCGGTGTAGCGGACAAACGTATTCATCTTCATCCAGCGCAGCGGTTACACCTACCGAAATTGCTTCTTGCCCAATGCCGCTAAACCATTTGCTTACTCTTCCTTGGCGAAGCAGTTTCAGCATCCGCTCTTCAATTACTCTTGGTTTAAGAATAAGCTGATAGAGGCGGATGAGTTCTTCGTTGGTCAGGTTCTTCCTTTCAAAGTTCATGTGGCGAAGTAATTCGAAAATCAGGAAATAGGAAAACGGAGAGTAAAAGCAGGCATTTATCTTATTCGCCCGCAACAACCACTTCTTAAAAAAACATAAAGGGCTTGCCAATAGTTGTTTCAACATATATATTTACACCAGTAACTAAACAAACGATGAAAAATTTAAAAACTCTTTTTCCTGCGCTTATCTGTGCACTTGCCCTTTTTGCCTCGTGCAATAACAAGCCAAAAGAAGAAACAACCACGGTTACGGCAGATTCTACAGCAGCAGAAGCTAGTTATGCCGTAAATACCGACAACAGCAGTTTTGTGCTTTGGAAGGGGGTAATGCTTGGCGTTAAAGAACACGTAGGCAAAGTCTCGTTTAAGGAAGGAAGTGTTACTGTTAAAGGCGGACAGTTGGTTAGCGGTAACTTTACCTTTGATTTAGGCACTATTGCACCTTTAGATACCAACTACAACGAAAAATCAACTAAAGAAAAATTGATTGGTCACTTGTCTTCGGCAGATTTTTTTGATGTAGCGAACTTTCCTACCGCTTCGTTTGTTGTAAAGGCAGTAAATGGAAATTCGGCTACCGGAACGTTGACCATTCGCGGAAAATCGAACGAGGAAACTTTGAACAATATTGTGATAAGCGAAACTGATGGAACTTTGAAAGCAAGCGGACAATTGAAGTTCGACAGAAAAAAATATGATGTTAAATTTGATATGCCAATGAAAGATATGGTGATTTCAAACGACATAGAACTAAGCATAGAGCTAACAGGCAAAGAATAGTGGGTTTTTATGGGTGTGTGGGCAACTCTAGGGGTAGAGTTGCCCTTTTTTATTTATGTAAATTCATCACCTTTACCGCTATGCTTAACGAACTATACCAACTTCCAACTCCCTGGCAAATTGTAACCGATCCGGTATCAATCATAGTTATCAGTATATTCTTATTGTTGATGATTGCCGAGGAGTTATTTCCCGGAAGGGCACTTCCTAAAATCAGCTACTGGAAATTAAAAGGTATTACTTCATTTGTGCTATACTTTTTTGTGTCTTCTTACCTGCCGCTTATTTGGAACGGCTATCTGGCGAATTATCAAATTTTTAATATGACCTACCTTGGCAATTATTGGGGAGCTTTAGCGGGGTTGTTAATTTATGAGTTTGGTGTTTATATATGGCACCGCGCTATGCATAATAGCAACTTGCTATGGAGAAGTTTTCATCAAATGCATCATAGTGCAGAAAGAGTAGACACTTATGGCGCTTTCTTTTTTAGTCCTTTAGATATGATTGGCTTCACTTTCTTAACCAGTCTTGCACTGTTTTTAATAGGCGGATTTACGGTACAGGCAACTGTTTATGCCATTTATGGAGCAACATCTCTTGCGGTTATACAACATGCTAATATTAAAACACCACAGTGGATGGGATATATTTTTCAGCGGCCCGAATCTCATTCACTCCACCATGCAAAAGGAGTACATGCTTATAATTATTCTGACCTTCCTTTATTTGATTTAATCCTTGGTACATTCCGAAATCCAAAAAACTTTGCTGACGAAACCGGATTTTACAATGGTGCATCATCCAGAATTAGAGAAATGATTCTTTTTAAGGATATCAATACACAAAAGGATGATTTGTGAAATTGGTGTCTTTTAAGACAGCTGTTTATTCTCCGAATTTGCCAATTTCAAAATCTTCTTACTTTCAGTCTGCATTTTTAGAATTCATTTTTTCATTTCAATCCCCGGAACATGAAACGAATTTTACTTTTCTCTACAGTTGTTTTTTCTCTTCTATCTTTTTCTTCAACCGGTTACAGCCAGCAATGCGCGGACTGCCGCTACGTTTCGCCTGTCTTCGATTCTATAACAATGGAAACCGTTCAGTTTGGCAGAGGGGTGAGAGCTAATGGCGATACGCAACAGCTCTACATGGATATTTACCAACCCTATGGCGATACGCTTAGCAGCAGACCGGTGGCGATTTTCGCCTTTGGCGGTGCGTTCATTACCGGCAGCCGCGATGACTGGTATGTAAAACTGGTATGCGAGCATCTTGCAAAAAGCGGTTACGTGACCGTTTCTATTGATTACCGGATTTATGACGATATCACACAGATGGTGACCGAAATTTTCGGAGCTTTTCCTACGCAGCAGATGCGCATTTTTTTCCGCCCCATGCAGGATATGCGCGGAGCGGTGCAATATTTAAAAGCTGATTTCTCGGAGTTAGGAAACCACTACCGCATTGACACCAGCAAAATTTTAATTGGTGGTGCTTCTTCGGGTGCCATAACTTCTTTAATGACTGCTTACTGCGATAAGGATAGCGAGATGGCAGAAATGGGAGGTGGTTCTCTTACACCACTCAATGCACTCGGTGGATTTTACAGCAGTTCGGGATTTTACCCTAACTATAGTTGGCATGCTGCTGCAACATTTAACGTTGCCGGTGCGCTTATTAACGCCAACTGGATTGAAGCGGGTGATGTGCCGGTTATTTGCGCCCATGGCGATGCCGACCAGGTAGTGCCCTACAAGAAAGGCGGTTTTGCAGGACTTACTTTGGGCACTTTCGATATGGAGGGAAGTTATTTAGTTGATTCGGTAGCGCGCGCCAGAGATATTTGCAGTTACCTGTATACTATGGAAGGGCGCGACCATCCATCAGAGAGCATGGGCATTGAATATTTTTACAGCGTGGTTTACCGGATGGCCTTGCGCATGAAAGCAGTGGTCGATAATAAGGAGTTTTGCTGTCCGCTTAATGTAGATATTACCCCCGGTGATACGCTTTTGTATTTACCCAATGCACCGGTGGCTACAACTTTAACTGCCGTGGTAACCAACGATTTGGGCAACCCTTCTGTGCAGTGGTGCACCATACCCTGCCAGAACAGCGGCACCGGCAGCGCCCTTACCGTTACGGGCGATTCTACTTTAAAATATGTGGCGGCAACAGTGAGCGAAGGTAATTGCCTCTCGGCCGATTTGCATATAGTGTACGACAGCACTCAACTGGTTTCTACTGCTATAAGCCAGCCCGAGGTATTTGCTTTTTCTGTTTATCCGCAGCCCGCTTCTTCGCTGTTAAATGTAAGGGCCGATTTAAGTGCCTATAAAAACAAGAATGGTGTTATTGAACTGACCGATGTTATAGGCCGCAAGGTTTACACGCAGCCGTTTTATACTACCGGTGGCATGTTGAACACGGTGGTTGATGTAAACGGACTACCGGTGGGCAATTATCTTCTATCTATAGTTTTAGATAGAAACAAAGTTGGCTCTAAGCGGGTGATGATGGCGAGGTTTTAATTTTTGCAGCGGTAACGCTGGCACTGGGGCTGATGTATGACAGTATTAAATTCAGGTTTATTTTATGGAAACGAAAAATGAAGTAAGTAAAGGGTAACTTACTTTTTGGCTGCAAAACCCTTTCAGGTTTTTGTTTTTGCAGCTTACTCACACCTGCCGCTGGCTACCTCACTCCAGTCACTTAAACCCGCAGGATTAATAACTCTTACCCTGAAATAATAAAGCTGACCCGGTGTAAGACCGGTTACCGTAAATTTTGCTTTTGTAGAATAACCTGCAGGCACCCAATTACCCGAAACAAGGCTATCTGCCATTTCAATACTATACACTTTTTTACCTTTTACCGGGCTCCATTTCAACCCTACCTGTCCGCTAAAACCGTTTCTATATGCCTTTACCCCAACCGGTGCAGGTAAAATAAGCGAGCGGGTATTATGGTTACGCAGCTCAAAGCCGCTGCTTAAAACTATACTCTGGTTGCCGTTAGCAACGGCCTCTACATATGCCTGCAAATTCTTGAATGCACCTGTAAACAGTTTCAGTGCGGCATTGCGCTTTTCGGTTTTAAGTCTGCTTCTGTCCATAGCCGCTTCAGCTTCTTCCAGTTGGTCGGTAAGCGCAGTAAATTCCGCCAGCGATGGCGATGGATGGGGAAACCGGTCATTATCCTTCATCATACTCAAAACTCTGCGCCCTTTAACTATTTGATTGGCTACCGATTGGTCTTTAAGCCCCAGTTTTACCAAAAATAAAATAAACACCGGTGCTGTTGTTTGTTCTGTTTTCATGCTGCCTGTTTTAAGTTTAGTATCAAATAATACGGCTTATGCCAATAGTGGTTTCGTTCTACAACAAAACAGAGTTGAAAACAAAAAAATATCTAAGTGTTACAAGAAAAAACTGTTGTTATTGGTTGATTCTTAAAAGAGAATTCAGGATTCCCCTTTAATATTCGAAGATTCCCTTGCAGTTTTTTACAATTCCCTTACAGAATTAGAAGAATCCCTTTTAAGAAACAAAGATTCCTGCTTAAGATTAAAAGAAACCATTTTAAGAACCGGCAATTCCTTTAAAGGGAACAACAATTCACCTTTAATACACAACAATTCCTTTGCAAGATGCATAGATTCCTTTACAAGATTCATAAATTCCTCTGCAGGAAACATCGATTCTAATACAAGGTTCTTTTAATCTTATTATAAAAACACCTGATTGCGAAGATGGCTTCAACACTCACGATTCAAACTTTAGAAAAGGCTATTGAGTTGATGGGGAGGAAGTAAGGTGAACAAACTATTGCGAACCATAAACCTTCGCCAATCTCCATAGCAGGGTAGATTGGCGAAGGTTTTTTTACTTTTAGTTCGTATATTTATGAGTTATGCGTCATGCTAAAAAACGGACCACGAGTTTAAGAACCCAACACAACGAATTGAAAGAAATTAAGTTCTGCAATTTTATAGACAGATAAATGGATGCTTTTATAAACTACTGCAATAAAATTTCACCGCTTACTGCCGAGGCAATTGAGGAATTGTCGAGCCGTATCAAATCTAAAACTTTTAAGAAAGGGCAAGTCATTAACAAGGAAGGGCAAATTTGCCGGAACTTCTTCTTTATAAATAAAGGTCTGGTAAAACACTATTACCCATACAAAGGGCGGATATTTATTATCCGTTTTTTTTCAGAAAATAATGTATTTACTGTGCTGGATAGTTTTATTCAACAAGCACCTGCAGTATTTACTACCATAGCATTAGAAGACACAGAGACCATGCAACTCACCTACAATGATATTCAGGAATTGTGTAAAAGACACCATTGCTTTGAAACTATCATCCGTAAGATTTTTGGTATGGCTGCTGTAATCAATTTAAAACGCATCAAAGAAATGTTTGATGGTGATGCCACTGAACTTTATAAAAATTTTGAAATAGAAAACCATCATCTATTGCAGCGAATTAGTTTAGGAGACATAGCCAGCTATCTGGGCATATCGCAGGTTACTCTGAGCAGAATAAGAGCTAATCCTTAATTTTTTAACATAGGTAAAAAGAAAGACCATTTTGTATACGCAATTTTGCATCCATTATTAATCAAATAACAAACAGAACATGAGTAAGAATATTTTAGTAGTAGGCGGCACTGGCTATCTTGGCAGTAAGGTTATTAATCATTTATTAAGCCGTGGTGCTAAGGTAAGTGCATTGGTTCGCGAAGGCTCCGACTCCAAAGAGTTGGAAACAAAAGGCGTTCAGATTATCAGAGGAGATTTATCAAAACCAGAAACGCTGTTGCCTGCTTTAAAAAATATGGATGCCGTAATCTCTACAGCCATTGGATATTCAAACCGCAAGAAAGGCGACAACCTGAAAAATGTGGATGATTTAGGCAACCGCAACCTGGTGGATGCTGTTAAGCAGGCCAATACTCCTCGTTTTGTTTTTACCAGCGTGCTTAATGTTCATCAGGCTGAATCTGTCCCGCACTTTTGGCAAAAGAAAATGATAGAAGATTATATGGACAAAAAAGGTGTGCCTTATGTAGCATTAAGGCCCGGTGCGTTCCTTGACCAAACTCCCAAAAATGATTTTTATGCAGGTGGCCTTAAGAAAGGCAACCTGAAAGTTATGGGCACCACCACCATTAAATGGACATGTATTCTTTCTGACGATGTAGCCCGGTATTTAGCAATAGCCGCAATGGATAATACTATTCCTTTAGGCAGAATGGATATAGGCATGACTGAACCTATGAATGTTGAAATGCTCGCAAAATATGCTTCTGAATATTCGGGCAAACCAATTAAAGCAAGTGCGCTGCCGTGGGCTATAATTGGTTCTGTTTTTTCTTTTATCGGTCTTTTTAAACCTGAGATGGCCGACCTGAAAAAAATGTTCGATTATATGTTTACAGGTAAATATGTTGCAGACACCACTTTACAGCAAAAGCATTTTGGAGATGTGCCTTCTGTCAAAGATTCGGTTTTTAGATATTGTGAGCAAATCGGCTTGTCTAAAGCAACTACTTAAAAATGTCACAGAGCATGTATGAGAAAATTGAAAGTTTGGAATTGAAAGCAAAAAAATAAAAAGAAACGGAGTAAGTTGAAAACCGAATAGAGTAAGCAAATAATTAAATAAGCAAGCAATGAATAAATTTATGATTGACATCCTTTTACAAGGAATAGACAATGAAACACGATTGAAATTATTACCAAGAGAACAACAAATAATAAAGGAATGGGAAGACGATGGGACACTTTTGGCTACCTACATAAAAGGTGACACTGCTGGAATCTACTTGGTGTTAATGGCAAATGACAAATCAGACGCAGATAAAAAACTCTCGACTTTGCCTTACTATCCTTATATGAAAATTGAAATAATGACATTGAGATAACTTGAAATAAAGAATTTTATTTAGCAACAAATTTTGGTTCAACCTTTAACGTCTGTTAATAATAAATTAAAAAACATATAGATATCGTCAGATTTGTTTCAGTCAACCTGAAAAACAAAATGGTATCAAACAATATCCAACAAGACAATCAATTGCTAACAACTTGCTATTGGGACTTCAAACAATTGTGCACTGACTAAGAGACAGCACGAACGCATAACAGCGGGTTTAAGAAATTGGCGGTGCAGTGGTTAATTGAACATTCTACCTCGTATCAAAATTTGTGGTGGCTTGACAGTTTTGTGCTACGAAATCGCCAACTTCTTAAACCCGCAAAACGTTATGGGCAACCTTAAACAACGACAATGCGAACTTCAACTTTCTACCTTTGTCCGAACATTTGTAAGACAACGAATTGAAAAGGACAATTAAATATTACCGAATAATTTGGCTTAAACACGACTTACCGGCAGGTCTTTCGGTTTTCCTTGTGGCACTTCCACTTTGTTTAGGTATTGCTTTGGCTTCGGGTGCTCCTCTTTACGCAGGACTTTTATCGGGTATTATTGGCGGACTTATAGTTGCTCTTATTAGCGGTTCACCACTTGCAGTTTCGGGCCCTGCTGCGGGTTTGACAACTTTGGTTGCAGCTTCTATCATTTCACTTGGCGACTACAAAGTTTTTTTACTTGCTGTAATGGTTGCAGGTTTGTTTCAACTCACACTTGGACTTTTAAAACTTGGTGCAATCGCAAACTATTTTCCTTCATCTGTTATCAAAGGAATGTTAGCGGCAATCGGAATCATTCTCATCTCAAAACAAATTCCGTTAGCATTGGGTTACGACCAACCCGACTTTTGGACAAGTGGTTTTCTAACCTTGTTTTCTTCACAACATTTTCTTGGCAACTTTGACAACTTCAATCATCACATTACAAGAGGAGCAATTTTAATCACAGTTGTTTCCTTAATCATTCTCATTTTACTTCAACAGCCTTTTGCGAAAAGGTTGAAAGTAATTCCTGCACCGCTTTTAGTTGTAGTTATTGGCATCATCACAAACATTGTTTTTACAAATGCAGCTTCCGACTTTTCACTCAAGCCAACGCAATTAGTAAATATTCCTTCCAATATTTTTGCAAGCATAACTTTCCCCGATTTCACCAAACTATTTTCAACATCAGAAATTTGGAAAGACGGACTTATTATCGGACTGCTTGCAACATTAGAAACACTGCTTTGCATTGAGGCAGTTGACAAGTTAGACAAACGCAATCGCATCACTCCTGTTAATCGTGAACTTATTGCACAAGGAATTGGAAATATGACTTGCGGACTTTTAGGAGCAATTCCTTTGACAGCTGTTGTTGTAAGAGGTGCCGCAAATGTTGATGCAGGCGGACAAACAAAACTTTCTGCTTTCACTCACGGGCTTTTTCTTTTGCTTGCAGTGTTGCTTGTGCCGTTTTTACTAAACAAAATTCCTTATGCTTCGCTTGCAGCAATTCTTCTTGTTACGGGTTACAACCTTACCAAACCAAAACTATTTCGCAATATGTGGAGCTTAGGATGGAAACAATTCATTCCTTTTCTCATTACCATTCTTGTCATTCTTTCAACCGATTTATTGATTGGCGTAAGCATCGGACTTTTAATTTCCATTTACTTTATTGTTCAAAACAACTTCAAAGCAGAATATAAAATCACCAAGTCAACACACCTTGACATTGAAACTCATTACATCAAACTCAACAGCAATGTTACTTTCCTCAACAAAGTAAAATTGCGAAAAGCATTAGACGAAATTCCAGAATACAGTGTTTTAACAATTGACGGCAGCGAATGTAATTTCATTGACTACGACATTTTAGAAATCGTCAGCGAGTATCACAGCAAAGCACACGACAGACATATTGAATTACACTTGAAAGGAATTGAGAAAGTTAATATAACCGCAGTGCATTAATACAGGTTTGGGTAGGTCAATCGTAAATACAGGCAGTACAATATAGCCCCCGGCAAAAGCGTTAAAGCAGAAACCATAAAACATGAAACTGCTCCGCCTGCTGCTTGTGTTGTTATTGCCCGTTACAAGTTTTGCGCAAACAATTTTTACCGAACGGCTCAGCAATGCCGCTTTAGAACTTACTAAGCAAAGCGTAACCTACTCCTCCGGTTATTGCATTATCCCCTACCCCAATGGCGATGTGCCTGCAAACAAAGGCGTATGCTCCGATGTGGTTATACGCGCCTACCGCAAACTGGGTATAGATTTACAGCGCGAAGTGCATGAAGATATGGCGGCTAATTTCAAACTCTACCCCAAAAACTGGGGCTTAACCGCGCCCGATAAAAATATTGACCACAGGCGCGTGCCCAACCTTATGGTATTCTTCACCCGCCACGGAAAAATCAGACCGGTTACCCAAAACGCAAAAGATTATCTGCCCGGTGATATTGTTTGCTGGAATTTAGGCGGAGGCATAACACACATAGGCCTAGTGGTCAATAAAAAATCGGCAGACGGAACAAGATACCTGATAGTGCATAACATAGGTGGCGGGCAGATACTGGCCGACTGCCTTTTCGATTTTAAAATTATAGGGCACTATACTTTCGAAAAATAATCAGCCGCGCACCGCCTTTCATACTGTCTTCTTTCCTTTATTTCTCGTCTAATAAGTGGATAAAGCGAAAGCATGGAAATGCTTCTTTGCCGAAATAGATTTACCTTTCAAATACAAAACCGCTGTTGCATGAAACTGAAAATTTACTCCCTGTTTATCCTTGCCATTCTCTTTAGCTCAACACAGGCACAAAATTCTTCCAAACTAGATTTGCGTTTATGGAAACGCCTGCAAAATGGCGATATACAAAAACAGAACATGCCCCTGTTAGTGCGGGGCGATATGGCGCAGATAAAAGAACTGACCGAACGCTTTGGCGGCACTTACAAATACGGCTACAACAATATCTCATCGGTAGAAATTCCTGAAAAAAACCTGCTTGCGTTTGCCGAAAGCAAGGCAGTTCAGAAAATTGAAAGCACCGGTGGCAAAGGAGTTTTTCTGATGGATACTTCGCGAATCCGCAATAACATCGACAGTATACATCGTGGTTTTCTTCCGCTGCTCGACAGCTTAAAAGGAAAAAATGTAGTGGTGGGCATTATTGATGGCGGTATTTACTGGCAGCATTTCGATTTCAAAAATCCGGCTGACAGCACCACGCGCATCAAATACATTTGGGACCAGGTAGTGGCATCAGGCGGTAACGCTCCTACACCTTATAACTACGGACGGCAATGGACTTCAACCGATATCAATAATAATACCTGTACGCACACTCCTCCTGCTAACGATTTTGGTCATGGCACTTGTGTAGCCGGTATAGCAGCCGGTAATAGTTTATCTACTAAGGGCACAGCGTACGAAAACCAGTTGACCGGTGTAGCACCCGAAGCAGATATTATTGCTGTGCGTGTGCGAAGCGGAAATAATTTTCTGACCTCAGTAGTAGATGCGGTAGATTATATTTTCAAAAAAGCCGATTCGCTCGGTAAGCCTTGTGTTATCAATACCAGTATTGGCGATTACTACGGTTCACACGATGGCAGAGATTTATACAGCGCAATGATTGATGCGCTAATTACACAAAAGAACGGACGTGCGTTGGTGGCTGCTGCCGGTAATGGCGGACAAATTCCATTTCACCTAGGTTATACTTTGCCCGGTAATGATTCTGCTTACACGCTTTTCAATTACAGCAATGCCTTTGGCGGTGTTTATTTCGATTTTTGGGCAGACACAGTTAACTTTAATAACGCCAGTTTTGCTATTGGCTGCAACAGTTCAACCGGTACTGATTTAGGAAGAACACCTTATCTCAATATTCCGTTAAACCTTAGTTCAGGTTATGGTAATTATACTGTAAACGGTATAAGTGTAGACGTTTATGTTGCAGTGGAAGAAGATGATGTATACCATGTAGAAATTTTACCTAATACATCCAACACCTCTCTTCTTTGGCGTTTGCAAACTACCGGTACCGGTAAGCTTGATGCGTGGGCAACCAGTGTGCTTATCGGCACTTCAGACATTGTAAGCACACTTAATTCTGTTTACATTACCGACCCGCATTATCGTCATGGCGATTATTTGAAAACCATGGTCAGCGGCTGGCAGAACACCGATAAAGTAATAACAGTAGGCAATTATTCCAACCGTGCCAGTTATCTCGATTACTATGGCAATACGGTGAACCTGCTTCAGTCGCCTTACTTTGAAGTTGTAGGGCAACGGTTTGCCACATCAAGTTGGGGACCTACCAGAGATAACCGAGTTAAGCCTGATGTAATGGCAAGCGGTAGCACCACCATATGCACCGGTGATGCTAATTATATCACACAATCTATTCCTACCAACAGTCACAAACTTTCTATTACGCATAAGCATGTTCGCAATGGTGGAACATCAATGGCATCACCGGTTGTTACAGGTATTGTTGCACTTTATTTACAGAAACATCCAAACGCTTCATACAGCGAAATTAAACAGGCATTAATATGCACCGCTAAGTCGGATGGTTTTACCGGCACTACTCCAAATGCCGAATACGGTAACGGAAAAGTAGATGGATTTGCTGCTATAGCTCACTCCTGCATTGTATATGGCACTGACGATACAGCCTGCACTAATTATACTCTTGCCGCCAATACCGATACCGGTTGCGTGCCGAAAGTTTACGGCATTACCGACACCGGTTGCATCAATTACAATCCGTTAGCCAATGTTAGTGGTGGAGTTTGTGTTCCCAAAGTATATGGAGTAATGGATACGGCTTGCATCAACTATAATGCTTCAGCTAATGTGAGTGGTGGTGTTTGCATTCCGAAAGTTTACGGAGTAATGGATACCGTTTGCATCAACTATAACCCGTTGGCAAACGTGAGTGGAGGAGTTTGCGTTCCGAAAATATACGGAGTGATGGATACTTCTTGTATCAATTACAATCCACTGGCGAATGTGAGTGGCGGAGTTTGCAATCCGAAAATATATGGAGTAATGGATACGGCCTGTATCAATTACAATGCGTTGGCAAATGTAAGTGGTGGGGTTTGTATTCCCAAAGTTTATGGGGTGACGGATACATCTTGTATCAACTATAACCCATCAGCAAATATGAGTGGCGGAGTTTGCAATCCGAAAATATACGGAGTGATGGATACGGCCTGCACAAATTACAATCCATTGGCAAACGTAAGTGGTGGGGTTTGTGTTCCCAAAGTTTACGGGGTGATGGATACAGCTTGTATTAACTACAACCCGTTAGCAAATGTGGATGGAGGAACTTGCTCGCCCAAAGTTTACGGAGTTACAGATACTGCTTGTATCAACTATAATCCGTTAGCCAATATAAACGATGGAAGCTGTGCGCAAAAGATTTATGGGGTAATGGATACGAGTTGCGTTAATTACAATGCCTCTGCAAATGTGAGTGGCGGAACCTGCGTTCAAAAAGTATATGGAATTACAGATACCGCTTGTCTAAACTACAACGCATCGGCAAACGTAAACACCGGCAACTGTGTGGCAAAAATTTATGGGGTAACTGATACCGCTTGCATTAATTACAACGCAGCTGCAAATATTGACAACGGTGCATGTGTAGCTAAAGTTTACGGAATCACAGATACGCTGTGCGCCAACTACGATTCGCTGGCAAATGTGAGTAGCGGAATATGCATTCCGCTCACTATAAAAGATATCACCGGAGAAAATATCTCTGTTCAGGTATTGCCCAACCCGTTCTCGAATCAAACCAGTTTTGTAATTGACGGTTTGCAATTCAGAACCGGAAGCATAAAAATCTTCAATCAATTAGGCGCGTTGGTAGATGAAATAAGCCTGACCGGTGGAAAGTATCAATACACCTATCACAACAATAAACTGGCGAAAGCAGTTTATCAGTATCTGCTACAGGCAGATGGAAAAAATGTAAAAGCCGGAAAGTTGGTAGTGAAATAAAGATTAAACGAAAGAAGCCCCGATTAATCAGGACTTCTTTCATTTATAAATCAGCAGGCAATTTTATCTACGCGGTTCTGATGTCTTCCACCTTCAAAAGCAGTTTCTATAAAAGTAGTAACACATTCTTTGGCTATACCTAAAGAAATAAAGCGCGCAGGCAAACAAAGAATATTTGCATTGTTGTGCTGACGGGTAAGTTTGGCTAATTCAGCATCCCATGCAATTCCGGCACGTATTCCCTGATGTTTATTGGCTGTCATGGCTACACCGTTCGCGCTGCCACAAATTAGAATACCGAAATTGAATTCGCCTTTCTCTACACCGGTTGCTACAGGATGAACAAAATCGGGATAGTCAACGCTATCAGCCGTAAACGGACCGAAATCTTTTGTCTCAATATCTTTTGCTTGAAGAAAAGCTATGATTTCCTTTTTGTATTCGTAACCGGCATGGTCGCCTCCGAGTGCAATTTTCATGGGTGCTTATTTTGAATTAAAGCGGAAAGTTAACCATGTATTCAATTTCTAAAAGATAGAAATTTTACGCCTCTAATCAATTTTTATATGGCTCCAGTTTTCGCCCGATTTAATTCGGTACAACTGCATTTCAGAAACGCCAAATTGCTTAGCAATTACTTTCATTCTTGTTTTCCGGTTAGGGTCAAACAACATTTTTTTAATACGGATAACCTGTGTAGAATCTAACTTCTTCCCTATCTGTTTTGGAGCAATAAGTTTCTTGATATTTTCCTGAACTGCCTCCGATTTTTTCCAATGTTCCCACCATTCCGCTTTGGTAACCCATTGCAAATTAGCCGCGCGGTTGTTCAGTTTATTTTGGTCTTTATGAATTACGTAAAGTTGATCTTCAGCCTTTGCCGGCAGGAAATATTGTGTCACTAATTTATGTACCAATAAGGTCAAATTCTTTTTGCCAACATTGGGTTTTAAAGTAAGTGACCGGTAGCCACTTATTAAGGACTTTCCAACTTCCATTCCTTCGTCAATATTATCGGTGTAAGAAATTATTCTTCCAAAATCTGTAACCGCATAATTTTTTTTGAGTTGCAATTGTGTTAGCGATTCAATTTGCTTCCACTTTTCGTATGGTTTTAGAACTGACATAGTTTCATCAATTTTATTTATTGTAAAGTTATTGCTTGCGTAGGTTTTTAATAGGTCGGCATTTAGCAGCAAATCATATAGCTTACGGTTCTCTTAAGTTGATACGATAAAGAAAAGCATTATTGGGCAGAAATAATTTCTTCTCTTTCTCTACGCTTATCGTTTCGCGCTGCTATAAAAATACTCAACTCGTACAAAAAGTAAATAGGCACGGCTACCAAACATTGTGTAAAAATATCGGGCGATGGGGTAAGTATTCCAGCTACGATTAAAATAACCACCACTGCATAGCGTCTTACACCACGCATTGTCTTTGCGCCAAGTATACCCAACCGCGAAAGAAAATAAACCACCATTGGCAATTCGAAAACAGTACCTAAGGCAAGCAGCATCACGGTAAAAAAGTCAATGTAGTTTTCAATGGTAAAATTGTTTTTGATTTTGCTGCTGATAGAAAAACCAACCGCAAAGTTGACAGAGAACGGAATAATAATGAAGTAGCAAAACAATACTCCCACAAAAAAGAAAAATGAACAGGCAAGAATAATTTGCGAGGTTTTTTTCTGTTGGGTCTCGTTAAGTGCAGGGGCTACAAACCGCCACAACTCAAAAATGATATATGGAAACGCCAGAACAAACCCAATAATGAGCGAATACTGGAACAGCAAGGTAATTTGCCCGAACATGGAAATATTCTGCAACTCAATCGGAATGTCTTTATCAATACAAATGCCGCTGATGTGCAGTTTTTCGCCAACGGAACACATTAATTTATAGGTGGGAAAATCTTTAGAGGTAATGCCCAGAATAATTTTGTCGAAAACCACATCGTAGTAAATGCCTACAAGCGATGCGCAGATAACAACCGCAACCACCGAGCGAAGCAAATGCCAGCGCAGGGCTTCCACATGGTCGAAGAAACCCATTTCGGCTTCAGGATTATCAGCAATCTTTTTGCGCAACATGGCGCGAATGTAGAAAAACATTGATGGCATAACTAAGCCCAGCAGGAGCTAAGTAAGTCATGCCATCAATACTTAATTCGTTCCGTTCAGAATATTCATTATGCCTTTCATATCGGGTTCCAACACAATATCAATTCTGCGGTTTTTGCTGCGCCCTTCGGGAGTGTCATTGCTTTCTATTGGAAAATATTCTCCCCGTCCTGCCGGTGTAACTCGCTTGGCGGCAACTTTGTTTTCATCTACCAAGAGTTTAGTAACGCTGCTAGCACGCATTACACTCAAATCCCAATTACTGTTTACCGGTCCGGTGGTAGAAGAAATATACGGCTTGTTATCGGTATGACCTTCTACCATAATGGAAATGTCAGTCTGCTTATTCAGTACTTCTGCAATTTTTTTCAATGCTTCTTTTCCGCGCGGCTCTACAGCATAGCTGCCAGTGGTGAAAAGAAGTTTATCGCTAAGGGCTACATAAATTTTACCGTCCTTTTCATACACCGTTAAATCTCCTGAGTTGAACCCTTTTAGCGCTTCAAGCATTTTGTTTTTCAAAGCCTGCACTGCTGAATCTTTACGCGCAATCAAGGCTTCCATTTCACGCAGTTTCGCATCGCGGTCATTTAATTCTCTTCCCAGTTTATCTAACTCTGCCGCTTTTGCCATTAGCTCTTTTTCTTTTTCTGCCAACTGGCGCATCAGCTTATCTTTTTCAGCAGCCGATGAATTAGTAATTTGGTCTAACTGCTCTTTTACCTTCTGGCAAATAGCATCGCTGGCGTTCTTCAATTCGTTTAGTCTTTTGTTCTTATCCTCCAGCGAAGCATTCAAATCTTTCCACTTCTGAATTTCAGCACCTAGGTTGGCAATCTGCTTATTCAAATCGTCAATGGTGGCGTTAGCAGCGTTCAGTTTATCGTTGCAATCATTTTTTTCGGCTTTGTATTTATCTGCCAAGGCTACCTGCTCATCAAATTTCTTTTTACTAACCAAACAACTTGAAAGCGAAAGCACGGCAACCGCTGTAAACATTAAAACAAGATTCTTCTTCATACTATATTTATTTGCCACGAAAGTAGACAAGCAAGGAAAGCCCCGCAGGTAACTACTCAACCAGCTTTTTGTGGACGTATGTTTTTGTAAACAAGAGTTCGCCTTGTTTCTATAATACTTTGCAATTACTCCGGTATCTGTCTTATCATTATCGGGGTTGTTTCGCAATGACCAAATGACAAAAAAATTGGGGGAAAGCCTAACTGCATGCTTTGAAAAAGAAACATCCGAGCTCCCCCCCTCAAATTTGGCAATTCAGAAACTTTGCCTAACATTGCAGTGTTATCCAATAGTAACTCGCACAGCGTTTAGTTCTTCCAACTAAAGTTTACTGTTCTAAAAGTTCCGAAAAGTTAAAATGGTTTCCCGAAACACGTAACGTGTTGTTATCCGTCCGAATGATTTTTACGCTATCAATAAACTTACCTAAAACCAAGCTTCAACACAATACACACGTATGTACGATATTCTTCAGCTAAACGATATGCTGCTGCCCGAGCTCCGCGATGTGGCAGATACTCTCAAACTTAAAAGCACCGACAAACTCGAAAAACAAGAACTTATTCTAAAAATACTGGATGCACAGGCGCTACAACCTGAGCCCGCAAAAACTGATAAACCTATGGACCAAAAGAAAAAACCAAGAACCCGCAAACCCATTGACCCGGAGCTGAAGGACAAGATTGAAGAGAAAGATGACCTGCTGATAACGCCCGCAGACCAGGAAGAAACCCAGGTAGCAGGTGGCAGATTCAACAACGTGCAGGATACCGAATCTGAAAACAAGGTAAAGCAGGAACAACCGGTTAAAGAAGCCGATGGTAATTCAGAGGTAAGCCAGGTGAACCAAACCAGCGAAGAAAAACCGCAAGAGGAAAATAATCAGCAGAAGCGTTTTGTGCCTGCCAATCCGAATATTTTTAGTGTAGAGAATGATGCTACCATTGAAGGTTCGGGTGTGTTGGAAATGATGCCTGACGGCTACGGATTTTTGCGCTCATCAGACTACGCCTACCTCTCTTCGCCCGATGATATTTATGTTTCGCCTTCGCAGATAAAACTGTTCGGCTTAAAAACCGGTGATACGGTTCACGGATACATCCGTCCACCAAAGACAGGTGAAAAATATTTTGCGCTCTTGAAAGTAGATACCCTCAACGGGAGGTTACCGGAAGAAGTGCGCGACCGTGTGTCGTTCGATTACTTAACTCCGCTTTTCCCAAGCGAAAAACTGAACCTGTTTACCAAAGCAACTGACCTTTCAACCAGAATCATTGATTTGTTTACACCGGTAGGTAAAGGACAAAGAGGAATGATTGTGAGCCAGCCGAAAACCGGTAAGACCACCATCCTTAAAGATATTGCGAATGCCATTGCTAAGAACCATCCGGAAGTATATTTGCTTGTGTTGCTGATAGACGAACGCCCCGAAGAAGTTACCGATATGGAGCGCAACGTAAACGGAGAGGTAATAGCTTCTACCTTCGATGAGCCTGCAGACAAGCACGTGAAGGTTGCGAGCATTGTATTGCAAAAAGCAAAGCGCTTAGTAGAGTGCGGACACGATGTGGTGATTCTTTTGGATTCGATTACGCGTTTGGCGCGTGCGTATAACACGGTTTCTCCTTCATCAGGTAAAGTTTTATCGGGTGGTGTGGAAGCAAATGCCATGCAAAAGCCGAAGCAGTTTTTTGGTGCTGCACGTAAAATCGAGAACGGAGGTTCATTAACTATTCTCGCTACCGCTTTGATTGATACCGGCTCAAGAATGGATGAGGTAATTTTTGAAGAATTCAAGGGAACCGGTAACATGGAGTTACAACTCGACCGCAAGCTGTCGAACAAGCGCATCTATCCGGCCATTGATATTGTCTCATCTTCTACCAGACGCGATGATTTATTGCTGGACAAAGATGTATTACAGCGCATGTGGATTTTGAGAAACCACATTGCCGATATGAGCTCGCAGGAGGCGATGAACTTCCTTACCCAACAGATGAAGGGAACCAAAACCAACGAGGAATTTTTGGTGGCGATGAACAGCTAATCGGGAAATCAGACAATCCGGATTACCTCTTAGGCTTTGATAAGTTGAAAGAGTTTTTATTTTTGCCGTCCTTTTATCGAAAAGGGATAATTTTAAACAACAGAAGATATGAAACGGACATTTCAGCCAAGCCGCAGAAAAAGAGCGAACAAGCACGGCTTTAGAGAAAGAATGAGTACTAAAAATGGAAGAAAAGTTATTGCAAGAAGAAGATCAAGAGGCAGAAAAAAACTCACCACTTCGGACGAGAGAAGACTTAAGTAGTCCTCCTGCTGCTAAGCCGTTTGCCGAATTTGACGTGAACCTCCTGAAAGGGAAGAACACCTTTGGCAAAGACGAGAAGCTTAAAAGCAAAAAAATAATAGACCAGCTTTTTAAAGAGGGTAAATCAGTTTCAACAAACGGGTTTACCCTCGTTTATTTGGTAAAACAGCGCAGCACTTTCTATCCCGCACAGGCAGGCTTCTCGGTTCCCAAGAGACACTTCAAACATGCCGTAGACCGCAACCGTGTTAAGCGACTAATGCGTGAAGCATATCGTTTGAATAAAACTCCGTTTTACGAAAACTTAGCCGAGCGCAAAGAGCAGATGGCGATTATGTTTGTATATAAAGGAAAGGAATTGCCGAAACATGAGGCGGTGACAAAGGCGATTTTGCATTGTTTGAAGAAGATTTTTAAAACCTAAGCCACGAATTGCACGAATTAATACCAATAAAACTTCGTGTAATTCGTGCAATTCGTGGCTTGAATTAATAAACATGATTTCAAAAATCTTCTCTTTCATTTTCCTTTTTCTCATCAAGGCTTACAAAACTTTGATTTCGCCTATTCTTCCGCCAAGCTGCCGCTACCTGCCCACCTGCTCCGATTATGGGATTCAGGCGATACAAAAGCACGGACCGTTTAAGGGAGGCTGGCTGGCACTGAAAAGAATTTCGCGCTGCCACCCTTGGGGCGGGCATGGTTACGACCCGGTGCCCTGATAGGATTTCATTCCTCGCAAATCAATTTACATTCGCGCCTTATGAAGGTTTTAGCACGCATTGTTTCTTACCTATTTCATCCGCTTCTTTTTCCTACTTATGGATTGTTGCTGCTTTTAGCTGCCAATCCTAACCGTTTTGGACCTTTTGGTGAAAAGCTGCACATCGTTTGGCTCATCATTATTTTTGCGCTCACCTTTCTTTTTCCGGCTGTGTGGTTGCTTATGATGAAACGGCTGGAGATGATTGATTCGCTCAATCTTGAAACCACCAAAGAGCGCATAGTGCCGCTTATTGCCACCGCTACTTTTTATTTATGGACTGCCTGGATGTTTAAGAGCAACGTGAATATGAAAATACCTACCGATAAACTCATTTTCTACATGATGCTCGGCTCGTGCTTTACCATTTTCATGGCCTTGTGCATTAATATTTTTATGAAGATAAGTCTGCATACTCTCGGTGCAGGAAATTTACTCGGCATCATGTTGCCGCTTATACGTATCTCCACGTATGACCTGCGCTTTGTTTTTGTCGCCTTGATATTGGTAGCGGGAATTATTGGTGCATCGCGCTTAATTTTAAAAGCACATAGTCCACGCGAAATCTTTACCGGTTACATTGTTGGCTTCACCGGTCAGTTTGTGGCGTTTACTATTATACCGCAATTTTTATAAAATAAAAAGCGCGAAGGGTTTTCTCTTCGCGCTTTTGCTTTTTGTTACTACTTAATATTGGCAAAGAATAGAAGGGGGGCTTTTAATCTTTATGACAACGAACATAATGCCCTGAGCGTTTACGTTCGGTAAATGAAGTTATATCTTTGCTGTCATAATATGTGGAAAAAATATCCCCATATTCACTATATAAAGCATCAGTTGGCAACCACCATGCAGACCCTTTACTGCCGTTACGAAAATTATCGTAATAATCTCGGCTTCCACAATATATTAAATCTAAACCACTAACGCTACCAGTACCTATCAGAGCAGTTCCACCATTGCAAAAAGCAATAACACGAGTCCATTCCAACCCAGTTGCTATATGCCAGCCTTCAGGTGCTAATCCTCTCGGGTCATTTACTGCATACCAATTATACAACTTACCGCAGATGGTCCCATTTTCTGGATTGTTATCATAATAACACCAAGCACCTGTAGTGGCGGCTCTAAATTTATCCGCATCCTTAATCTCAGGTATTTTATCGCCATTCCGATAATGATCTACATCGAGGTTTTGTGTCATCCAAACCTTGCTTATGCTCGCATAAGGGATCTTATTTGTATATCTGTTTTGAACACTATCATTATAACGGAACCACTCAATTACACTAGTACCATTATTATAGATATCTGTTTCATCAACATTCGGTATTTTGTTGTGTTTTTGTTTTTCGATATCATATGCCTTTTGTTTTTCGATTTCCTTATCTTTTACTTCTTTATTCTTATCTTCTACATGCTTTTTAATGTCTGCTACCTTTATTTTAAACGTTTTTTGGGTTCCCTTTAATTGCCAATGGTGTTGCATATCTTGCCAATGGTCGCAAGCGCTATTACTGTTATCTGAAAGTGTATTAACCAAACTTTTTCTTATCAGCATAGCCGTCAATAAATCGTCTATTATATCTTTTACTTCTTTCTCACTTAGCTTTTTCCCATCTACAGTAATACTTGGAATGTAGTTAGGTACAGGATTGTCATGTATTGCCATCGTCAAAGCATCAGTTACAGGAGTTGTAACTCCGCATTTGCATGCATAATATGATTCTGTATAAGTAACGATGACATCATTTTGTGCCCTAACTGAAATAAGAGCGGCAATAAAACTTAATAGCAGTGTAATTTTTTTCATAATTTATTTTTGGTTTTAATCTATAATTGGGAAAAGCATCCTTTCCTAAACAACTTTTACTTCTATGTTTTTGCAATTAGCATAACGATATGTTTTGCTAGCAGTTTTTATAGAAACTACACCATCTTCCCTTTTATAGGTATAGCAAATAATGCCTTCGGTTCGGTTGTTAGGTGAATTAAAACCAATAACGCTGGCAAGATCATGCCATTCAAATTCACCAATCTGCAAGCATGCCTCTTCTATTGTGTGGTATAACTTAATTTTCAAAGCCTTTTTCTTTTTTGTTTTAAGTTCAAAGGTTACTTGTTTGGTTGAAATCATAATTGGTTAATTTTTTCGCCTACTCTTTGTTCAGCTTTTCGGCTTGCGCTGGTTATTTAAAAAAACAGCGAAGCTATCTTATAAAAGATGGCTTCGCTTTAATTTACCTATGCCTTTGGTTTCTTCTTAGCTTTCGGACTATTGTCCACCACAAAGCCCCATTCGCCTAAAACTTTAGGATTTGTTTTATTTTCTGCCAATACTATATCGCGCAGTTTAGTTACAAAAAACATAGCCGTGTCGGGAGTAGCTACTCCCTGCCCGTCAGCTTTTCCTAAATTCAAATCGCGCGTTTTAGTTTTTTCTTCTGCCAGCTTTTCAAGGTCTTTTGCTTCCTTATTTGCCTTAAAAGCAGTGTTTCGCAAATCTTTTAATTTTTGAAGTTCGCCTGGCTTTAAAGTGCCCAAGGCGCCAGCGAATCTTCTTTTTGAATAATGTCATCACATAAAGTAATGAACTCGTCAGCGTTTTTGGGTATTACCACCCTGAATTGATTATTTGCCATAGTAATATGGGTTTTGGTTAAAAAATGAATGGTTTTGAATAGAAACAAGTGAATTGCTGCTCGTATTTTCATTTTTTTTGCTCGAAAACTCATTCTTCGAGCAAGAATATTGAGCCGGAGAGCAGGTTTGGTCAGCCGGAGAGCAAAAAAACTGAACCGGAGAGCGTTCCGGCATAGAGGGCGAGCAAGCCAACCCATATTTCGGGCGTTCCGGATGGCTCAGCGGGCAGGTATAATTAAAAGGCAAGCAAGAAAAATAGTTTGAAGAGCAAGTATTGGGTAATTGTGAGCTTGATGTTATACTACGCGCGCACGTACCCCCCCCCCCCTGCTTTTAATACAGAAAGATGCGCTGAAAAATCAGTGGTTAAATGAGAGGAAGATGAAGAAGAAAAATTCATTGGGGTAAATGATTTTCTTATTAGTGTATTGTAAATGTAAAAGTATTTCAAAAACAAAAAACTTTTTTAGAAGGTAATGTTACGGCAGCAACCTGCCGTAACTTCTCGGGAAAGGAATGGTTTCGCGAATGTGTTGCAATCCGCAAATCCACGCCACTAATCTTTCCAGACCCAAACCGAAACCCGCATGAGGCACATTGCCGAATTTGCGAAGGTCGAGATACCAACTGAATGCCTCCATTGGTAATTCATGCTCGATAATTTTGCTTTTCAATCTTTCAATATCTGTTTCGCGCTCACCACCACCCACTACTTCGCCATAACCTTCCGGTGCAAGTAAGTCAACGCCTTTGGCGTAGCCTTTGTCGGTTTCATCTTCTTTCATGTAAAACGCTTTCACCTCTTGCGGCCAGTTATAAACCATTACCGGTTGACCGAACATTTTTGTAAGAACCGTTTCATCGCTTCCGCCAAAATCATCACCGCGGTTAAAGTTCTTTGCGCTGTTAAGCCAGGTAGGAATGTTACTTAGTCTTTCATCCAAAGCTTTTGCTTCATTCTTCAACTTGTCAATTTTGTTTTGATTGAAATTGATTTCACCTTTCTTCAGTTCACCGGAAGCGATTTTTGATTCACGTTCCCGAATTTCAGTTAGCAAACTTGCTTTCGAACTTTGCAATTCCTTTTCTTCTCCTTCAAGCATTTGCAGCGAAGTTCTTCCGCCAATTTCTTTTTCGCCTTTAATTACACTCACTGCATCTTGATATTTCATGCGGATAAACGGCTCACGAACTTTTTCAAGATAAGTTGTGTCGCGTTCAAGAATCTGAAGTTCAGCTTTAGATTTATCCAACACCCTAGTTACTACATAGCGGATAAAATCTTCAATCACATCCATATCCATTTTCAAATCATGGAAAGCCATTTCGGGTTCTATCATCCAAAACTCCGAAAGGTGCCTGCGCGTTTTCGATTTCTCTGCACGGAAGGTTGGACCGAAAGTGTAAATCAACCCTTGCGCCATTGCCATGGCCTCACCGTAAAGTTGTCCACTTTGTGAGAGGTAAGCAGGTTCGCCATAAAAATCTGTTTCGAAAAGAGTAGACGTTCCTTCGCACGCGTTACCGGTGAAGATAGGTGCATCCATTTGCACAAAACCGCGTTGCTGAAAAAATGTATGAATGGCGAAAATAATTTCGTTGCGCACGCGCATAATTGCCCACTGATTTTTTGAGCGCAACCATAAGTGACGGTTGTCCATCAAAAAATCTACACCGTGTTCTTTAGGTGTAATCGGATACGCTTCTGCTGTTGCAATAACTTCTAACGAGGTAACATGAATTTCATACCCGCCAATCTGACGTTCATCTTTCACCACTTTCCCTTTTACAGAAAGTGAACTTTCCTGCGGCAAACGCTTAGCTGCTTCAAAAGAATTTTCTCCTACAGAATTCAAATCAATAATGCACTGCACGAAACCGGTGCCATCGCGCATGGTCATAAACACAATGGTTTTGCTGTCGCGCTTCTGCGCATTCCAACCTTTCAATTCTATTTCCTGTCCTTCGAACTTTGCTAATTCTTTAATGTAAGCCATAACACAATTTTAAAAGATTGCGAATATAGAAAAGCATTTCTTCTTGTAACACCGTGCTATTCTCGTTTGTTTTTTGAAACTTCGCATCGTGCTTAATCAGCGGTTATCGCAAAAACTCTTACTAAAACTTTCGCCTCAACAAATTCAGTTAATGAAATTGCTGCAGGTTCCTACTGCACAATTGGAGCAGCGTATTAAGGAAGAACTGGAAGCAAATCCTGCTTTGGAAGAAAGCGAAGATACTGATGATGAAGTTCCGCAGCTAACCGAAGAAACAGCCCCTGAAGCAGAAACCAGTGAAACAGAAACTGAAATTGAAGCGGCTGAAGAAGAACTGAAAGTGGATGATGATGTGGACATGAGCGAGTATTATGATGAGGACGATGAAGGGGTTGCAGATTACAAAACAAAAGACCCGAGCGAATTTGCCGACCCGGATGATGAAAAGAAAACAGTACCGGTAACGGTAGCTTCAACATTTCATGAGTATCTCGAATCGCAAGTGGGTATGATGGATTTGGATGAACGGCAACAGCAAATTGCTCTACATCTGATAGGAAGTTTAGATGATGATGGTTATTTGCGTAGGGAGTTAGATGCGATTGTGGACGACTTGGTTTTTCGTCAGAACATTTCTACTAACGAAAAAGAATTGCTGGAAGTTTTAGAGCAGATTCAAAAGCTCGACCCACCCGGAATTGGAGCGCGCACATTGGAAGAATGTTTGCTCTTGCAACTCAAGCGTAAAGAAGATCCAACCATTTTTACAGAAATAGCCATTCAAATTTTAGAAAAATATTTCGACCAGTTTGCCAAGAAGCACTACGATAAACTGCAACACTTGTTTGATATGGATTCAGTAAAACTGAAACGGGTGTTGGATGAAATAACCAAGTTGAATCCGAAGCCGGGAAGTTTATACAGCACGAACGAAGCCGGTATGCGGCTCACGATTATTCCCGATTTTATTCTCACTAATACCAATGGCGAATTAGTTGTTTCGTTGAACTCTGCTAATGCACCGGAACTTCGCATCAGCAATCATTTTAAAGAAATGATTTCGACTTACAAGAATTCGAAAGAGAAAACGAAGAGCCAGAAGGATGCTATTTTATTTATTAAACAGAAGATTGATTCGGCTAAATGGTTTATAGATGCAATTCAATCGCGTTATCACACTATGATGATGGTGATGAATACAATTTTGGATTTGCAGCATGAATATCTCGCAACCGGTGATGAAACACAGATGCGCCCGATGATTCTGAAAGATATTGCCGAACGTACCGGTCTGGATATTTCAACCGTGAGCCGCGTGGCAAACAGTAAATATGTGCAAACCGAATTCGGAACTATTCCGCTCAAATTCTTCTTTAGTGAGGCGATGAGCACCGACAGTGGTGAAGAAGTTAGCAGCCGCGAAGTGAAAAAGATTTTGAGCGATGTAATTGCTGTTGAAAGCAAGAAAAAACCAATCAGCGATTTGAACCTCACCAAAATTTTGAATGAACGGGGCTACAATATTGCTAGAAGAACTGTAGCAAAATATCGCGAGCAATTAAATATTCCGGTAGCACGTTTAAGAAAGGAGTTATAACCCATGTGCGGCATTGCAGGATATTTTTCGAAAGAACCCAATCATCAACTTGATGATTATTTGCAAAGCGCGATAAAAACTCTCTCGAAACGCGGACCGGATTTACAGCAAACAAAAATTCTTTCTCCGCATGTTGGTTTTGCTCATGCACGGCTTTCTATTATCGACACTTCTTCTATCGCCAATCAACCGATGTGTGATGAGAGTGGAAGGTTCACGATTATTTTCAATGGAGAAATTTTCAATTTCCGTGAACTGAAAGAGAAATTTCTATCGGATGTAAAATTCAATTCTACATCTGATACAGAAGTACTGCTGAATCTTTTTATCCGGATGGGAAAAGATTGTCTGCAGCACCTGAATGGTTTTTTTGCATTTGCCATTTTTGATAATGAGAAAAAGGAAATATTTCTTGCCCGCGACCGGTTCGGTATAAAGCCGCTACATGTTTACAGCGTTGATAAAATGCTATTGTTTGCTTCAGAACTGAAAGCAATTCTGCAATTCCCTATTAAGAAAGAACTTGATTACAACACCCTCGCACTTTATCTGCAACTGAATTATGTGCCGGGCACAAACTCGATGCTGAAGAATATTCAAAAGCTGCAGCCCGGTAGTTTTGCAATAATTGATTCTAAAGGAAGTTTTACGACAGAGAAATTTTATTCCATTCCTTATGAACCGGGAAAGAAAATTGCTGAAGGTGAAATAAGTTATGATGATGCCAAAGCAAGACTGCGGAAGTTGGTTGAAGAATCGGTGCAGCGAAGATTGGTTTCCGATGTTCCGCTTGGTGCATTTTTGAGTGGAGGAATTGATTCATCTATCATCACATCCTGCGCTGCAAAAAGTGTTACGCAGCTAAACACATTCAGTATTGGATTTAAAGACGAGCCTTACTTTGACGAAACTAAGTATGCCAACTTAGTGGCTAAAAAGTTTGAAACTAATCACACAGTATTCTCTGTCTCTAACGATGAAATGTTTGCGAATATTTTTTCCATTCTCGATTATATAGATGAACCGTTTGCCGATTCATCTGCTATTGCGGTTTATATTTTGAGTCAGAAAACGAGAGAGAAAGTTACAGTTGCTCTTTCAGGTGACGGAGGTGATGAACTATTTGCAGGATATAACAAACACAAAGCGGAGTTACGAGCGCGGCAAAAAAATCTGCTGAACTTTTTGATGCGTACTGGTCTTCCGTTTTTTAAAATGTTACCGAAATCCCGGCACTCTAATTTTGGAAATCTGTTTCGGCAACTGAGTCGTTATAGCGAAGGCTTGCAGTTGTCTGCTTCTGAAAGATATTGGCGTTGGTGCAGTTTTAGTTCGCAAACAGAAGCAGTCGGTTTATTGAAAAGTAAAAGCACTGTAGATGAGGTAGAACTCGAAAGCGGGAAACGTTTTGTGTTGGATTCGGTAAAAGAGAATGGCGATTTAAACGATATTTTGTTTGCTGACACACAAATGGTTTTGCCAAACGATATGCTAACTAAGGTTGATTTTATGAGCATGGCAAACAGTTTGGAAGTGCGCGTGCCGCTGCTTGATTATACAGTGGTTGATTTTGCTTTTTCGCTTCCGGTTTGTTATAAAATTGATTCAACGGCAGGAAAGAAAATTTTGAAAGATGCTTTCAGAAACGAATTGCCCGATGAATTATTTCATCGCTCCAAACACGGCTTTGAAGTTCCATTGTTGAAGTGGATGCAGACAGGTTTGCGCTCGCTGATAGAAAATGAATTGCTTGAGAAAGAATTCATTGAACAACAAAACATTTTCGATGTAACCGAAATTGAAAAAGTAAAACAAAAACTTTTCAGTAACGACCCGGGAGATGTCCATGCAACCTTGTGGGGATTGCTGGTGTTTCAGTATTGGTATAAGAAGTATTTCGCCTGATTCCTAAATCCTGCACAACAATTTTAAGCAGGTTGAAAATTATAAGTATAATTCTACTGCTTCTTCCGCTCCAAATTCCAAATTCGAAATTCAAAATTAAACCGTGCCTCGCGTACTTCGTATTATCAACCGTTTAAACTTAGGCGGACCAACTTTCAATGCTGCGTATCTGAGTAAATACTTGGAACCTGAGTTTGAAACATTGTTGGTTTCGGGTATGAAAGATGACGCAGAAGAGAGCTCGGAGTTCATTGTAAAAAACCTTGACTTGCACCCGGTTTACATGCCGGAAATGTATCGCGAGTTAAATCCTTTCCGCGATTACAAATCGTATTACAAACTCCGAAAATTAATTGAAGAATTTAAGCCAGATATAGTTCACACACACGCTGCAAAAGCAGGAGCTGTAGGAAGATTAGCGGCATCGCATAGCGGAGTGAAAGTGATTATCCATACTTTCCACGGCCACGTTTTTCATTCGTATTTCGGTGCTGCAAAAACACGAATGTTTTTAGAAATTGAACGATACCTCGCCAAACGTACTACAAAAATTGTTACGCTTAGCGAAATTCAAAAGCAAGAGTTAACTGAAACATACAAGATAGCACCCGCACAAAAATTTGAAATAATTCCGCTTGGCTTTGATTTAAGAAAATTTGAAGAAAATCAAATTGAGAAGCGAGCAAAATTCAGAAATGAATACAATTTGGATGATGACGAAATTGCTATTGGTATTGTGGGGAGATTAGTCCCCATAAAAAATCACGAACTGTTCTTAAAAGCGCTGAAGATTGTTTCGGAGCAAACAACTAAAAAAGTACGTGCATTTATAATTGGTGATGGCGAAGAACGAATGAAGATTGAGCAATTGGCGCAATCAATTGGTTTAAAATTCAACAATCAAAATCAGAGGGAGAAAAATATTCTCACGTTCACCAGTTGGATAAAAGAGATTGATGTGTCAAATGCTGGTATGGATATAATTGCGCTTACTTCTAACAACGAAGGCACACCGGTCAGCTTGATTGAAGCACAGGCATCGGGCAAACCAATTGTTTCTACCAATGTTGGCGGGATTGAAAACATTGTGATTAAAAATGCAACCGCTTTGCTGTCGACAGTAGGCGATGAGATGAACTTTGCTAATAATCTTTTATGCTTAGTAGAAAGCGATAAAATGCGACTTGACTTTTCAAAGAAAGGGAGCGATTTTGTGCGGAGCAAATTCAGCTATCAACGGCTTTGTAGCGATATGTCTAAACTTTATCATTCACTTCTGTAAACAAAAGGCTTACGTTATTTTAATAAATTTGTAACTCAAAGCAATCAATGAAAAGACTCGTTTACTATTCTATAATTTCTTTCTTGCTGTTTTCCGCTTCTTCCTGTAAAGTCTTTTATCCGAACATCATGTTCCAGCAAAAAGACTATCAATACTTTGAGTTGGCAAAAAAGGAAGTTGATGAATATGTTATTCAGGCGGGAAATCAGTTCACTTTACGCCTTTATTCCCGTGATGGCTTTCGGCTTATAGATGTTACTAATAGCTCTATAACATCTTCACGAACAGACCAAAGCGGAACTGGCGGATCTTCAGAAATATATACGGTAGATAACGAAGGGTTTGTCAAGTTTCCAATTATTGGCGAATACTTTGTAAAGGGATTTACTGAATCGGAATTAGAACGAAAGTTGGAGGAGAAATACTCCAATCTATTTGTTGATCCTTATATTATAGTAACCGTATCTAATCGCAGGGCATTTGTTTTTAAGGGTTCAACAGCCAATGTAGTTCCGTTAAATGATGCCCCCACTAATTTATTTGAAGTAATTGCACGGTCAGGAGGTATTGCAGGCGACCTTAAATCGTATAAGATAAAAATTATCAGAGGTGATTTAAAGAACCCGCAAATTAGTGTGGTTGATTTGTCAAGTATAGAAGGCATGCGCAATGCAGACTTGATAGTTCAAGCAAACGACATTATTTATATTGAACCGAGAAGAAGGCCTGCAACAGATGTCTTGAGAGAACTTTCACCGGTATTTGCCTGGGCAAGCACCATCCTAACAACCATCGCTTTAATCAAAACTTTCAGTGGAAAATAATATTGAACAGGAAAAATCTGCCTTTAGTAACCCCGTAGAAGATTTTAATCTCGGCTTGCTCATTTATGTGGTTAATGCATCCATAGTTTGGGTGATATTGATTGTTGCTACTTGTGTAATTCTCTCGTTGGTTTATTTGCGCTACACTCCCCGCATTTATGAATCATCGACCACATTAATGCTCAAAACTGAAAAAACAACAGAGTTGTTGGGCGTTCAAAATTTAGTAGTGGAACATAATCCTACGGAGGTTAGCCGCGAAATGCAATTGCTTACTTCAAAATTGTTGCTAGACCGTGTTATTGACCGCCTCCCTCTTGAAGTGGGTTATTATAAGGAAGGGAAAACCAAATTTATTTTCAGCGAGCTTTATACTTCTTCCCCTTTTCGCATTAGTGGCAGAGTAAAAGATGAAAGCATTTACACTATTCCTATTTATCTGAAAATTTTAAGCGGTAAAAAATACTATATATCTTTTACCATGAATGGAAGAGATTATGAATACTCTGCCGATACCGGTAAAACTATTTCTTCTCCGTTTTTTGCACTCTCTGCATCTTTTACACATCCTGTGTCTCCCGAAGACATTAACGGGCTCTACTACTTCAAATTTTTAACGAGAGCAGATGTTCAAACGGATATTGCTAACAAACTGGCGGTAATGCCTATTGACCCGGCTACACAAACAATTTCACTAATTTTTAAAGACCGTAATCCGGAGCGAGCTCGCGATGTGGTACAGAAAATATCAGACGAGTTTATTTTGTATGATGTAGAACGTAAGAAGGAGAGTTTTGTAAATATTTTGCGCTTTCTCGATGACCAAATTGACACTTTCGGATTTGCCTTTGATAAATTTCAGGACTCTGTCTCAACCTTAAAAATAACGGAAGGATATCTTGAAAAGGGAGACGGATATCTTGGCAAGTTAGTTGACAAATCGTTAAGTTTTGAAGAGGCGTTTAGACATATGGATAACGACCTTCAGTTATTAGTAGGGTTTAAAAAAGTTGTTCAGAAGGAGAACGATTATTCCACTCTCCCCAATCTTAACTTTTATGACAAATCGATAGAATTTGAGAGAGATATTGAGGAGATAAATAAACTTCAGAAACAACGTGAAGGAATGCTGTTAGAAGTAACCCAAGGGCATCCTAACGTTCGTTTGCTCGACAAGCAAATTGAAGAATCCAAAATCAAGTTATCGAAAAATATTGATAATGGTATAAATGGTATACGAGCCATGCAGGTGCTTTTGAAGCAAGAACACGATAAATACATGGCGGAGTTGTTTCGTATTCCTGACCTGAAACATAAGTTCGACCGGCTTGATAAAATGGCAGCTATCAAGAACGATTTTGTGTTGAACTTGTATAGCGAAAAATCGAACTATTTAATTGCCAGCGCAGGAATTGTTTCCGATTATATTATTCTACAGCGGGCATTTCCTTCTAAAGTTCCCGTTTCGCCAAAAGAAACTTTTGTAAAAATTGCCGGTATTTTAATTGGTTTGATTTTAGGCTTGGTGGTAATCGTAATTCGATATTTACTTCAAAACACAATTATTGCTATTGACGATGTAGAAAGAAAGTCGAAAGCGCCATTGTTGGGTGTGATACCAAGATATAAAGATGAATTGGTTCGTTCACAAATTGTAGTTACGCAAGATCCTAAATCAACTATCACAGAAGCATTCCGCGCAGTTCGTTCCGGTCTTCAATTTATTGGCGGGGCACCGGGAACAAAAATTCTGGCTACTACTTCAACTATACCCGGTGAAGGAAAAACCTTTGTATCGCTGAACGTTGCAGCCATTCTCAGTTTGCTTAACAAGCGGGTAATCATTCTTGACTTTGACATGCGTAAACCAAGATTGGATAAAGTTTTTGCAGTGGATGCTCACCGTGGTGTTAGTACAATTCTCAGCAGCCAATCCGGAATTGATGAATGTATTATGGAGACCGGTGTTCCGAATTTAGATTTTATTGTAGCAGGTCCGGTTCCGCCAAATCCTTCGGAGTTGATTTTATTGCCTAAGTTGAATGAATTGCTCGAATATTTGAAAACAAAATACGACTACATTGTAATTGATACACCACCTATTGGCTTGGTAACAGACGCGTTAGAAATTTTAAAAATTGCCGACTATCCTATTTATGTTTTCAGAGCAGCCTATTCAAACCGGAGTTTTGTGAATAATGTAAACAAGATAATGAGCGAGAGTAAAATCAAAAACCTATCGGTGGTAATTAATGATTATGGAAGAGGAGCTTCGGGTTACGGTTACAGTTATGGCTATAACTACGGCTATAGCTATGGTTACGGTTATGGCTACGGATATGGTTACGGTTACGGCTATTACGGCAAGAAGTACGGAGAAGGATATTACACCACCGATTCAAAACCAAAGCCAAAAAGCTTTTGGCAAAAGCTTTTTGGAAAAGACAAATAGTAATGATTGAAGACGGGCAATATATTATCACTTTCCTCGCCTTATTTTTTTTAATAAGCGCACTTTTCTCGTTTCTTATTAACTGGCTTTTTTTAAAGTTCTCGTTTAATTTAGGTGTGCGCAATGAAGATGGAACTCCACAAATTCGTTGGGCAGCTAACGTAAAACCTGCCATTGGCGGCATTTCCTTTTTCATTCTTTTTCTGGTTTCCATTTCAGTTATCGGAACTCTTCCTCGGCAGGCAAATTATTTATTGGATAAACACCTCATCGGTATTATTGCCTCTTCAAGTCTTGGATTTTTATTAGGCTTGGCAGATGATGCATACAACACCAATCCGCTTGCAAAATTTATTGCTCAGCTATCCTGTGCTTTTATCTTAATCATCTCCGATGTGTATATAAAAATATCAGGCAATCCGGCTTTCGATTTCATGATTACCATTGTTTGGGTTATTGGTTTAATGAACTCCATTAATATGCTGGATAACATGGATGCTATTACAACAATTATTTCCATGAGTATTATTCTCGGACTTATTTCTGTTGTGGCTATAAGCGGACATTCGCTGAGTACATTTTATTTGGTGATGCTTGTAGGAGTGTTTGGAGCATTAACCGGCTTCTTATATTTTAACTGGAACCCATCACGCATTATTATGGGCGATACCGGTAGTCAGTTTCTCGGAGTGTTTCTTGCCAGTACCAGTATTTTGTTTTTCTGGGATTTTAAGGACGCAGGGTCAAACGAATTTATTCAGCTAAAGCAGTTCGTAATCCCCATGCTCTTCTTTATTGTTCCTTTGATTGATACCATAACTGTTACTATAAGAAGATTAATGCGCAAGCAATCGCCTTTTGTTGGCGGTAAAGACCACATTACTCACCACTTGGTTTACCTTGGCTTGTCGGACAAGTTTGTAGCACTTATTTTAATTTCTGTTTCGCTTCTTTCCTTACCGGTGGCACTTTTCTTAGTGGTTCGTATTATTGAATGGACCTGGCTGGTTACCTTTCTTGCGTTCGCTTATTTTGCTGTTATGTTTTTATTGTTTCAGGTGCTCTACAATATTGGCAAAAGCAAAAACGCGTCAAAGCGTCAGACTAAAGCATGAACTATTTTCTTGTTTTTATAGGTGGCGGATTAGGCAGCATTACCCGCTTTTTTCTCTCCAAATATTTTGCAACAACCCCGGATAGTTTTCCGCTCGCCACTTTTTTAGCGAACACGATAAGCAGTTTTATTCTTGGCTTACTACTTGGTTATTTGTTTCATAAACAAATTTCGAATGACAACATTCGGTTGCTGATAGCCACCGGTTTCTGCGGAGGCTTTTCTACTTTCTCTACTTTTAGTTACGAAACCTTTGCCCTCTTTTCATCGGGTAATATTAAAATGGGCATGGCAACTGTTTTTGCTAATCTGCTCTTCTGCTATTTAGCTGTTGCCGCAGGCTTCCTTATTAGTAAATGGTTTTAACGTAAAAAGTCCGACTGAATTCAGTCGGACTTTTTTTGATTCTGCGTTTCGATATTTTTAGTGAAGTGTAATTGTATGTGAAACTCCATTGATAGTAACCACCGCTTCATCATCGCAATTGCCGTTGCCAAAGTCTATTGTTCTATCGGGTTTACCGGTGCGTTGAATTAAGGCAGTACCTTTTACAAAGTGGCGTCTACAGCCCGGTGCAAGATTTCTGATTAGTGCATCGGTAACGGTTGCGGTAAACTGGTCACCATTGGCGGCTGTGCCGGCAGCTGAACCGGTGATAGAATATTGGTCATCATCGCGAGACTCAGTGCTTTCACCTGCAATCCATTCACGGGTGCGGGTAGATGACCAAGTAATAGTTCCTGCACCGCTTGCTAAAACTATTTGTCCGTTTACGCTGATAGAGAAAGAAAGATTACCGTCACCATTCGCTCCATCGTTATGAATGGTTTTTGTTCCGCTTACCTGATTATCGTTTACAGAATAACCATCGAAAGTAATGGTGATGGTGGTTCCAGCATCGCGATATTTTCCATCGTAAGTAACAATTATTTTTCCTTTCCGAACCTTGCCATCTGCTCCGGTGCAACCGGTTCCAAAATCTACAGTGGTAACATGCGGCATAGAAACAGTATCGCGGGTTACGGTGGCGCAACCGGCAAGTAAACTGTTGGCATCATCGGTTTTGTAAGATACCGAACCGGTGGTAGCCGCTTCATCGGCAACGTTGTTTGCATCGTTGTAAGATTCATCGGCCATTGCCTGATTGCTGGCTGTAGTAAAATCGTTATCGTTTTTTTCTTTCTGGCACGAACTGAACGTAAGTGCTGTTGCTATTACCGCTATTGCTGTAACTGTTTTTAAGATTTGCTTTTTCATGATTATTGTTTTTATGTTTTTGTAAAATATGCTGGTGTGACCTGCCCGTGTTATAAAAGTTTAACGCCTCTGCTAAGAAATTGTAAAACCTGCTTCTGCTTAGTGGAAAGCGCAACCAATTTTCATCATAAGCTGTCATTATATGTGGCGGCAGAAAGCAAAGTGTGCGGGTAATGTTGAAAATTGAAAAGCCGCAAAACAGAATTTGCCGAAAAGATTGACTTACATTCAGTAAACCAAACAAAATTGTATGGAACCAATACTTACTTCAAAATGGCGGAGGCTGGACGGAACGAAGATTGAAATTCCGATTAGCGATGCCGTAGAAAATGCTTTGATTAATGAACAGGAACTGGGCAACCAGATTAAAGTTTGCATTGGCACGGACAGTCAGGTGCGCGGTTTAGAAACAGAATTTGCCACTGTAATTGTGCTGCTGCGCAAAGGCCGCGGAGGGTTTATGTTTATTAATAACGACCGGACGCAACAGAAAATGAGTTTGAAGGAACGCATGCTGATTGAGGTTTACCGGTCTATTGATATTGCTTACCACCTTTGCAATTTGTTTGATGAATACGGAACAGAACTGGAAGTTCATGCCGATATAAATACCAATCCGCGCTTTGGATCTAACGCTGCGTTGAGTGAAGCAATGGGCTATATACTTTCGATGGGCTTTACGTTTAAAGCTAAGCCAGATGCTACTGCAGCAAGTTGCTGTGCTAATAAAGTGGTTTAATAATCGGGGGATTGCTTCGTCCGCAGAGCCGTCCTCGCAATGACGACTTACTAAGGTTTTTCTACTGCACCGATATCAGAACCGGCACCGGTGGGACGGTTTGTTCCATAAATATCCTGAGAAGGACCACCGTTACCTGCATCAATTAACGGAGATGTAATTCCACCACTATCAATAGGAGTAAAGTTTCCTTCTTCTGCATTTTTGAAAAGAGGCTCTTGATTGTAAAGCATATTATCGTGAGTGCTGGTGAACATTTCAAAAGTATCCTGCTTGGTTTTTATATCGCAATAGCTGAATGAATTATTGAATTCAGTAAGATTGAAATCCTGATAATTGTTGAACGATATTTCGTTTTGCAGGCTTCCGTAAATAACACAATTCTTAAAGATTGTTGTCAGTGGCTCGGTAGCGGCTATCGCATTATTAACCGAGATAAGATTGCTAAGAAGAAGTGTTTCATTTTTGTGCTCTACATAACGCGAGCCGGTGTTGTACATGGTGCAGTTGGTAAACGTATACTCGCCACCCAAACCAAACTTAACTACGTTTTCGCCACAGGTATAGAACAGGCTGTTCTCAGCAATAATTTTTGCATTAAAACCATACACCGCATTACTCGAACTGTTTTTTACAATTGAATTTTGAATAAGAACAGAAGGTCGTTGTGTGCTTCCGGTGTAGTCGGCAAAGTTGGTGCTTAGGCCTGCACCGGCATAAATGCCGTAGCTCGATTCATTGATAATGCAATGGTCAAAATAGCCCTCGGGCACACAATCGGCATTGCGCAGAAAAACAATGCCGAACCACTGACCGGGCTTATCTTCATAAAAAGATTCAAGCCGCACGCCTTGAAATACGATAGAGTCTTGCCATGAAGTTGAAGTGGCATTTAATGTTCCTTCAATAAATAAAGCTGCACCATCGGCAAAGAAAATTTTGCAGCCGGGTTGTATAGTGAGTGTTGCATTGCATCGCACATAAACTCCCGGCACTGTATCGTGACTGATAACTACATGCGGCAAATCGTTGCTCCATGTTTTGCTTTCACCATCTTTTATTTCTTCGCCATAATGGTAATGCGCATTCTGCCCGAATGCCTGCAGGTGAACAGTCTTCGCATTTCCGTTTATCACAAACGAAACATCGTCAATAATCATAAACGGAGTGGCGGCACTGTTAGGGTTAACCGTAACTTCTACAAAAACATAAATAGAATCTTTGGCAGGAATTTCCACTTCGGTAAAGTGGTCGCCACTAACACCGTCAACGTTTATGCGAAACTGCGTTCCCACCAAATGCATCAGGCGGATATCGGTAATCTTCACCGCTTTTTTATCTGTATTAAACACCTTAAAATATTTGGTGGTAGAGCCGAGCGATGTAAACACGGTATCGAAGGTAAGCGTATCGGTGCTGAACGAAAGGTTGCCATTGCCGAATTGTTCTTTACGGCAACTGCTGTTAAGCAGCAGCGAAATGCCGAGCGCAGTAACCAGAACAGAAAGCAGAAAACCCTTTTTGCAAAACATGTTGCGAATAAACGAAAGTTGCGGAGAGAAATTGTGTGAGTTGACTTGGGTTTTTAAATTGCAGTAGCAAAAAAACATGCAGATGGAACAAAACCCAAAACCTAAAAGCCCGTGGAGGTATTTCTTGTTTTACTACGACCCTGCCGACCCGCGCATTTTGGTGCCCAAACAAACTCCCATTTTTGGCTGGACGCTAAACGCAGCACACACCGTATCGAAGATTATTCTTTTACTCATAGCGGCTCTTATTGTGTTCGCGGTTTACACCGGTCAGGCGCGTTTTAATTTGCCTTGATGCTTCTACTATTCCTAACTACGGTCAGGCTGGTTCAGCATTACATCCATCAAAAGAATTAATTCCTTGTTATGGCAAACCATGTGGTAAAAATTATTGACGCAGAATTTATAACCCCCGATGTAAAGCGGTTTCAGGTAGAAAAACCTGCCGGTTACAAATTTGTGCCCGGTCAGGCAACCGATGTGGCGCTGAATAAAGAGGGGTGGAGCGAACAGTTCCGTCCGTTTTCGTTTACCGCTTTAAACAAGCAGGACTATCTGGAATTTATGGTGCGCATTTACAATAGCCGCCACAGCGTAACCGAGCAGTTGGGCAAAACCAATGCCGGTGCCGAGCTTATTATTCAGGAACCCTTTGGCGCTATTCAGTTTAAAGGCTGCGGTGTTTTTATTGCCGGGGGCACAGGTATTACTCCCTTCATTTCTATTTTTCGCGACCTTAACCGGCAGCACAACCTAAAGGACTGCCGCTTGATTTACTCCAACTACGTAGCGCAGGATGTTATTTGCGGGCAGGAATTATTCGATATGCTACAAGAAAATTTTGTGAGCCACTTTACGCGCGAAGGGGTAATTGGCTTTAAAGAGAAGCGGCTGAACCGCGACTTGCTGGTTAACTACATTGCCGACTTCAGCCAGCGGTTTTATATCTGCGGCTCCGATAGTTTTGTAAAAGATATTTCTGCCATGCTGCTCGAACTTGGCGCGCCTTCCGATGGTTTGGTGATTGAGAAATAAAAATAGTTGTGGTCAGGCGACCAACAACTGCGTAATTCCTTTATTATTTTTCAACTTCGTCATTCTACTTGACCTCTACAATTATTCCCTTCTCCATTAGTTTTCTTACAAAGGGTTCCTGGTTTATTGCTTGTTTCTGAAAAAAGCTTGCTTGATTATATCTATCAACCAACTTATCAATATCTTTCTGGGTAATAAAGGTATTACTAAAAGTTAGATTGTCTTTTGGAAATACCATTAACCGCGAAGGGATATAATGAAAAGGTAGGATGGCACCTATAATTATCAATCCAATTATTACAAACCACCTACCAAAATTCGCATTGTTTTTAACCGATGCAACAACTGGTTCTTGAGCTTTGGCTTCAACCACTTGTTTTTTTTGTTCCATTGTTTGGCTTACCGTATTAGTTTGTTCCTGCGACTTTCGTTTTGCAAGTTCCCTTTCAGCCGCTTCAACTGCAGCTGGCTGACAATCGTCTCGCTGTTCATTTACAATTTTTAGGAGTTCAGCGTCTGATTCTTTTGACATCACTTCTTCAAAGCTAGGTTTCATAGTTGTTTGTTCGTTTAAAAATAATCTTCTTTTCTCGCTGTTGTTGGTCGCCTTACGAACAACAAAACACCTACCCAAACAACTCCTCCATCAAAGCCTGCACCTTGCTCAGGTAAACAATTTCGATATTGAATTTTTTAGTGTCAATCTTCTGGTTGAATTTGCTGATGAATATTTTTTCGAAACCCAGTTTATCGGCTTCGCCAATACGTTGCTCAATGCGGCTTACCGCGCGCACCTCGCCACTTAAACCTACCTCTGCTGCAAACGCCACTTTGTTCGAAATAGAAATATCGTTGTAGCTGGAACATAGTGCGGCAATTACTGCCAAATCAATAGCTGGGTCTTCAACCCGCAATCCACCGGCAATGTTTAAGAAAACATCTTTAGTGCCGAAGCGGAAACCCGCGCGCTTTTCTAAAACTGCAAGGAGCATACTCATTCTTCTTCCATCAAAACCGGTAGAGCTTCGTTGAGGAGTTCCGTAAAATGCGGGAGTAACCAATGCCTGTGTTTCAATCAGGAAAGGACGCATGCCTTCCATCATACTGCCAATGGCAATCCCGCTCAGTTCTTCATCGCGCTGTGTCAACAAAATTTCGGAAGGATTCAGCACCGGTCGCAGGCCTTCGCCTACCATTTCGTAAATACCAATTTCAGAAGTAGAGCCGAAACGGTTTTTAGTAGTGCGAAGAATACGGTAAGTGTAATTGCGGTCGCCTTCAAATTGCAGCACGGTGTCTACAATGTGCTCAAGAACTTTCGGTCCGGCAATCATACCGTCCTTAGTAATATGCCCTATTAAGAAAATAGGGATAGAACTTTCTTTAGCAAAACGCATCAATTCAGAAGTGCATTCGCGCACCTGGCTAACGCTGCCCGGTGTGCTCTCTACATAAACCGTATGCAGGGTTTGAATAGAATCTACAATTATGATATCCGGTGCCAGTGCTTCAGCTTGTTTGAAAATTTGTTGCGTATTTGTTTCGGTAAGTATGAAACACGAATCGTTTTTAATTCCGATTCTGTCGGCACGCAGTTTTATTTGTCTATCGCTTTCCTCACCGGTTACATACATCACCTTCAAGCCCTTCAGGTTTAAAGCCAACTGCAACATCAAGGTAGATTTACCAATACCCGGTTCACCGCCAATAAGAATCAAACTGCCTAGAACAATTCCTCCACCGAGAACGCGGTTCAGTTCTGTGTCTCGTGTGTCAATGCGTTTTGTTTCTAACTCATGAACATCTTTAATTGAAACCGGAACAGCCTGTTCGTTTTTCTTAACCGCATAGCCTCGCTTTTCTTTCAGTTTCTCAACGTCTTTATCAATTACTTCTTCGGCATAGGTGTTCCACTCGTTGCAGGTAGGGCATTTGCCAACCCACTTAGGCGACTGGTTGCCGCAGTTCTGACAGAAATAAATGGTCCTGCTCTTGCTCATGGTGTTTGTAATTGACTGCAAAATAAAAAACCCGAACGCAATGTATCTGCGTTCGGGTTTTTGAAAATACTTTCCATTAAAACTATTTACTCTCCACTGCCGTAGCCTTCTTTACTTTCTTCTTTTTCGCATTAGCTGCTTCTTCTTCAGCTTGTTTTTCTTGTAACAACTCAGCCGTCAATTCGCTGTTTACTTTAAATTCTGTTCTGCGGTTCTTGGTTCTTCCATCCGGATTGTCAACGCCTGTTGGATTTTCATTCAGTTCTGCCGGTTGACTTTCACCATAGGCTTTACTTTCTAATCTGAAATTGAAAACTTTTTTGCTCAGCAAGTAACGCAAAACTGCATCGCTTCTGCGCTGCGAAAGTTTCATATTGTATTCATCACTTCCTTTACTGTCGGTGTGCGAACCAATCTCTACTACGTATTGCGGATATTCATTCATGAAGTTCACTACTGCATTTAAGGTATCCGGTGCAGTTTGTGTCAGGTTATCTTTATTGAATTCCCAGTAAACAGTTCCTATGCGCTCGCCCACTTTACTTTTCATTCCCGGAATTTCCTTCATGGAGAAATCAATGGTAGTTGTATCGTTAGCGCGCTTGCCCATGGTAGAGATAGATTGGAACATATCTTCAAATCCATTTTTGCGGGCAATTATTTTGTAGCTCTTGTCATGCTCTAAATCGAATAAATAGCTTCCGTCTGTAGCATAAAATGCTTTCAGTTCTTTATTGGTAGCTTCATCATACAGAGTTACAAGCCCGTTCGTGATAACTTCATTTTTATTATCGGCATTAGTTTGTTCGCCCTTCACAGCCAAATAAATTTTATTGTATTCCACCGCATAGATATCATCGCAACACGTAGCACTCTTTAAACCAAGCCCACCGGTGCGGTTGCTCACCACAAAACCAAGTTCAGCTTCATCGTTCCACATAAAATACATATCATCTACACTTGAATTTATCGGCATGCCTATATTTTCAGGAGTAGTCCATTCACCACCTTTTACGCTTGTTTTGAAAATATCAGTGCCACCAATATTCACGTGTCCGTTCGAACTGAAGTAAAGCACTTGATTTTTGAAATCGTAAAACGGAGTCATTTCATCGCCTCGAGTATTGATAGCGGCACCAACCTGCTTAGGCTTCTCCACCGAGCCATCCGGATTTATTTTAGAATAGAAAATATCCATCCCTTTTCCCGGATTTCTGTCAGATGAAAAATAAAGCACATAGTCACCAGCTTCGCTTTTGCCAAGAGCAGGATGCGTGCTTGTAAAACCTTCGGCATTTAGTGCGGTTAATTTTTCACCAGCAGCCCAGCCGTCATTACCACGAATGCTTTTGTAAATATTGCAGCGCATGCGTTGCTGGTCATCTTGCAAACATTGGGTGTAATACATGGTATTCCCATCTTCGCTGAAAGTAGCGTTACCGGTGTGCGCCTGCACGGTGTTCACTTCACCTTTTGCTTCTTCTGCTTTTGCCCATACGTTTCCTTTCTTAATGGCTTTGTAAATTCTGGAGAAGGTTCCGTATTTCTCTTTTTTGTTTTCAAGAATCACTTTGTCCGAAACCCACGAACCGAAATAAAGGGTGTTGGCATCCTTTAGAAACGGAGAGTAATCGGTAAACTGCTGATTGATGCTTTCATTCAAATGAGCCACTTTATATGTGAGCAAATCTTTGCTGTCGCGGAACGAAATTCCCAAATCGCAACCTTGTGCTTCGCGGTTGGCGTTTTTTCTTTGTTCTGCCAAGTCATCATTATCCTTTGCCAGTTTATTGAATTTATTGAAGAGTTCCTTTGCCACTTCGTAATTGCCAAGATATTTTTCGGTAAGCGCATACTGATAAAGCGCAAACAGATTTTTGTGTTTTACCGAATCAAGGTCAACCAATGTTTTATAATATTTATTAGCAGTGGCATAATCTCGAACTAAAAAATTTCCATCCGCTAAAGGCTGATTGATGAATGTCTTTTTCGGTTTCTTGTTCAATGCTGCTTCATAGTAGCGTAGCCCATTGTAAATACTTCCGCGCTCAAATAATTTCTTGCCGAGCTTCTTGTTTTTTCCGAAGCCGATAGCTTGCGGGTCAGGAAGCTCTTTCAATTTTTCACCGGTGGCAGATAGTAATTGGTCTTGTGCTTTTATTTCAGTTTTTCTTGGCTCGACCACTACTGGCTCTTCTCTTTTCTGTATTACTTGTACCGGTTCTTCTTTCTGTTCAACTTTTACAGGCTCCGGTTGGGCTATGGGTTTTGCTTCTTCTTTTACCGGTTGGGCTTGGGGTTCTTCCTTCTTCTCAAGCTTGGCCGGTTCGGTTTTAGCTGCCGGTTTAGGTTCTTCTTTTTTTGTTTCCGTTTTTACAGGCTCTGTTTTAGTGACTGGCTTTGGCTCTTCCTTTTTCTGTTCAACTTTTGCAGGCTCAGTTTTAGGTTGTGGTTTCGGCTCTTCTTTCTTCTCAACTTTTGCCGTTTCGGTTTTAACAGCCGGCTTTGGCTCTTCCTTTTTTGTTTCTGTTTTTACCGGTTCAACTTTAGGCTCCTGCTTAGGCTCTTCTTTCTTTTGTTCAACCACTGCCGGCTTCGCTTCCTCTTTTACGGGTTCAACTTTAGGTTCTTGTTTTACTTCTTCTTTTTGCTCCACCTTTACCGGTTCGGTTTTGGTTGCCGGTTTAGGTTCTTCTTTCATTTCAACGGCTACCGGCTGGGTTTGAGCTACCACCTTTGCAGGCTTCTTCTTTTTCTTAGGCTTTTCCTTTTCTATGGTTAACGATTTTGAATTCATTAACTCCTGTAGTTCTTCCTTGCTTTGCGCCTGCAATGAATTAGTCGTGGCAAATTGAAATGCTATGAATAATGCCGAGAACAGTATAAATTTATTCTTCATAATCAGTGGTTGACTTTTTAAGGGCTTCGAAAATAATAAAATTGGTTTCTTATTTAACCGGTACCGGCAGATAAAAACAGTATATCAAGTGTCAGAAACGAGGACAAACTAAAAAGTTACCGTAGTCGTAATCTCTGTTTCTTATGGTGTAGCCAAGCATTAGCTCAAGCGCTCCCACACCGCCACCGGATTGTTTTAGGTTAGAAATGGTAGCATCGTAACTCACGCCTACTTTAAATCCTTTTACTTCATACGAGCCATACGGAATAAGCGCATCGCCATTCGTTCCTCTGTAATCGTTTATTTTTTTGTGGGGATTAACGCGGTTATATAAACCAACCGTCAACGCCATGTCATCATTAATATCGTAACCAAAACCGATACCGGTATTCATTTGGTTATTTACTCCCTGCATCATAAACATAAGCGAAGGAAGTATATGGCTCTTTCTGCCAATCTTAATATCCAAACCACTTTGCAGATTCCAGCGCCAGTATAAATCTCGTTTCTGATTTGACAGAACAGTATACTTAGGTGTAGTAACATTGTAAAACGAGCCGCCAAAATACATGGCAAAGTGGTCGCTGATTTTTCCATACCAAAGCAAACCGAAATTTAAATTCAGGTAACCGGTTTTGGTTTTCGAAATGTTTTCGTTGCTGGAAGTGGTGCTTTGAAACTGATTAGTCTGATCGAACTGATTATAGAATTGAAAATTATCGGTACGGATAGATTGATAAGTATACCCGATTTGAAATCCGGCAGACAACCGGTGATTATCATCTCTTCCCAATGTTTTGATATAAGAAACCGATGCCTGTGCAATTACCGTGGTAAATGTATTTGCTCCTGCCTGGTCGTTAGCTAACACCAAACCAACCCCGAGAATATCACGCTTAATCTTAATCGGCATATCGGCATTTAAAGCCGAAGTCATAAAAGGCGGGCGGAAAAAACCATCATGCGTAGCACTAAACCATTGGTTCCGGTAATTTACTCCAATGCGCGCATTGCCTTGCGTAAAGCCGGTAAGAGCAGGATTCAAAAGTAACGGAGCATTGTAGAACTGAGAGTAATGAATATCCTGCGCAAACGTCACCGCGTAGAAATAAATCATAACCATCAATGCGTAAATTTTCTTCATATCCTTAAATTACCACAACAACGATAAATTTCCTCCGTCTGCTTTTATCTCACCGGTAGAATTTACTTTCACATTGGCTACGAAAACATAATTGCCCATTGGCTGTAACTTGCCTATATACATACCATCCCAATAATCTTTCCCATCGCGTTCGCTGTCGAACACAGGTTCGCCCCACCGGTTGTATATTCTCATGTTTTCAAGTGTAACCAACTCGCCATGATTTACAATCTGAAAAATATTATTGCCCGGCTCGGTGCTGTTCGGATTAAACACGTTCGGAAAATTCCACAGGTTTTCAATCTCGCGTGTATTGATTAGGATATGCGGCTCCTGGCCGTTATCCATCCACAAAGCTTTTGTTCTGCGCGAAAGCGGATTGCCTTGCGTTAAAACTGTTCCGGTTAAATCCTGCCATTCAGGAACGTTCTGCCACCGGGCAATTGAACTCCAGGTGCTGTCGCGAACCTGGTCGTAGTAAATAGATAAATCGGAAGGTGTAGTGGAACCCACCTGTTTTAGGAGGTGAAAAAATTTAGTGTTTACTGTAGAAACATCAGCCGCTTTTGTATTTACGTCATACCCTTCGTTGCTCGCATCGCCAAAAGCCATTCTGCCTTCAAATGACTGCGCATCAGCCACCGAAGGTTTTATCTCTGCCGGACGATACAACACATTGCCGTTATCGTTCCAACCCATAGGGAAAAGATAATTGTTGGTTGAATTAGTATAGCGAGTCAATCTTCCAGGACCGGTGCTACTTACAAAGCCGGTGCTGCGAATAACTGATGCATTTACCGGATTTGTAACTGTCATGCGGTAATCCTGAGTAGCCAGTTCGCAATCGTTTAAAGCTAGCAGGTGATTGACATACGCATCGAGCGTTTGCTTTTTAAGGGCATTAGGTGTTTCTAAACGAAGGTCGTGGAAAGTAGTTATGGAATAACCGGTGATGAGTTGTGTGTTGCCGGTTAAGCGCACCTGGCTTTGGTCGGCTGTAAAAATATCGTTGTTCTCCCAGTCGCCATATACAATGTATTCGCCTGCTGCATTGCCACCGGTGGCTAAATCGCCATTGCGGAAATATCCTTTTATCCAGGTTTGCCCGGCATTACTAAACAAGCCCGAAGCATTTTCTACAGCCCCATCTACATACAAAATGCCACCGCCTGTAATCGCCACAGCGGCTCCATTGTTATAAAACAACTGGGCATTGGTGGTAGCATAAGCCACTACAAGTGTTATAAAGAGAGAGCCAAATTTTTTCATGCTGTGTGTCAGCGGTAAAATATGAGCCATGAAGGTAAAAGAGATATTATAAACTACAAACGCTGGTTTTTATAAGGGAATAAGGCAGGAAACAATGAAAGAGTTTTCGACCATTCCGCAATAATTACAATCAGCATTTTCTTATAGTAAGAAACAGACATTACATGTCTTTCATCCAAACACAAAAAATTCTACCTTGCCCTCATAAAATTTAAATTTATGCAAAAGGCATTTCGCAACTACTCGCTGCTCACTTTTTTTCTACTCACTTACATATTCTCCACCGCCCAGCGCGAAGCCATTAAACCGGTAGACGTAAAAGGCGAAACCACCACTACCTCCACCAAAGCATTTAACGCCAAAGGCACCCCCGCAAAAATTAAAGACACCTACGGCATTTGGACAGATTTTAACCTGCGCACAAAAGACGATGCCGATAAACTCCTCACCCAGATAGGTTACACCCTGTTTGAAGAAATTGCCAACAACTGTAACGAAACCAGCGGCTGGCCCGGTGCTATTGCCAGCTACACCGAACGCAACAAAGTGCGCGACCAAATGCTGAAATATATCTGCTACCAAATTGCCGAAGTAGACGATAAATGGATTCTGCGCGTGCCGGTTTCTGAAAACAGTTTTCTGCCTTACGGTGTGCGCCCCGAGCACGATATTTTTTTTATGGTGCGCAAAACCGATGTAGAACTCACCGGTTCGCCTTCTAACACGGCTTCTTCCGGTTCATCTTATACTTCCTCAACAACTTCTTCTTCTTACACACCGGTGAGCAATTTGAAAGGTCCGCGCGCAAAAGTTAAAGACAGTTTCGGCATCTGGACAGATTTTGTGCTCACCACCAAAGACGATGCGGCTCAGGTAAAAACAAAACTCGGTTACGCTTTATACAACGATGTAGCCGATAATTGCAACGAAACCAAATGGCCATCAGGTATTTCAAGCTACGCCATGCGCGAAAAAGTAAGAGCAGAATTGAAGCAATATGTTTGTTATCAAATTGGCGAGAGTGACGATAAATGGATTTTGCGCGTACCGGCTGCCGAAAACAGTTTTCAGCCTTATAACATGCGCCCCACCCGCGATATTTATTTTGTGGTTCGCAAAACCGATGTGGAGTTAAGCGGCTCGCCTATCAACACGCTCACCGGTTACACTTCCACCACCTCAACCGCCAGCACTCCTTCCTCTTCGTATTACACTAAAGCCTATCCGGCAAAAATTAACGCCACCGGTGGCATGTATTCTACTTTCAGCCTGGAAACAGAAACAAAAGCAGCCTATCTGAAAGGCTACTGGGGCGATACCGATTTTGAAGATGTAACAAAATACTGCCGCGAAGAAAACTGGCCCACCGGTATAAGCACTCTCAGCGAACGCGACAAGGTGCGCTCACAAATGAACAACTACAAAGCCTACCGCATAGCCGAGTTTGATGGCAAAGCCATCTTAAAAATTCCGGCTGACGAAAACAAGTTTATGCCTTACAACATGCGCCCGAGCCGCGATATATTTTTTGTTATTAATACCACCGATATAACGGTTGCCGGTGGCTCTTCCACTACAAGAAGCACTTCAACCACCTGTACTACTACTGCCAAACCTCCCGTAGGCTTTGCAGCACAACTAAACGCGTTGCTGGCAGAGTATCCTGACGATTTCGATAATTTGAAAGGAGCACAAAGAGCAAAGGATGTATTTGATTGGTGGGACTGCACTGTGCAGTTAGCCGGTGCTAAAGAAACGTATGTTCAGGAAGGCTTTTTAACGGGCGGCAATGACGTGGTTGCCGAGTTTGGGAAGTTTAAAAACAAAGCAGATGCAGATGCGAAGTTTAAAGACGTTTACAATAAAATGAATGCTTCGAAAATAACCTGCTGCGAACTTAAAGCAGAAAAGGTGAGCAAAACCGATTACGACTCTTACACCTGGACACCCGTTGCCGGAAGCAGCACGACAGAATACGGCTACGAAGAAATTTTGATTACGCTCGAGAACAACAAAAGGTTTGACGAGTGGGATGTTTCGTTGCGCATTAGTACTCAGTAATTTATTCCCGGTCTTATTTCTTACTATTCATTTATCCGTCAGCTAAAGCTGACGGATAAATGAATTTCTATATTAGCCATTCAAATTTTTGAATCATGCTCGAGATAATTGCCATTAGAAACAACGCTGAAGAAATTAAACAACGCCTTGCCGTAAAGAATTTTAAAGAACTGAATTTGATTGACGAAGTATTGCTCGTTGATGAAAGCCGCAGAAGCATTCAAACTAAACTTGATGAGAATCTGGCAAAGCAAAATGTTATTGCTAAAGAAATAGGTGACTTGTTTAAACAAGGTAAAAAAGAAGAAGCCGACAAAAAGAAATCTGAAACGGCTGCACTCAAAGAAGAATCGAAACAATTCGAAACCGGTTTGGCAAAAGCGGAAGAAGAGATGAAAGATATTCTCGTTCGCATTCCGAACACACCACATAAATCTGTTCCGGTTGGAAAAACACCTGAAGAAAACGAAGTAGTAAAAACAGTGGGCGATATTCCAACACTGCATGAAGGTGCTATGCCTCACTGGGATTTAGCTAAGAAATATGATTTGTTTGATTTGGAATTGGGAGTAAAGATTACCGGTGCCGGTTTTCCGGTTTACAAAAAGCAGGGAGCAAAATTGCAGCGCGCCCTCATCAGTTTCTTTTTAGATACTGCTGTTGAAGCGGGTTACACTGAAGTTATTCCTCCACACATGGTTAACGAAGCAAGTGCTTTTGCCACCGGTCAGTTACCCGACAAAGAAGGACAGATGTATGTAACTAAAGAAGAAGGATTTTATCTTATCCCTACTGCCGAGGTACCGGTTACCAATATTGTGCGCGATGAAATTTTGGAAACACTTCCAACAAAGTTTACCGCTTATTCTCCATGTTTTAGACGCGAGGCAGGCAGTTATGGAAAAGATGTTCGCGGCTTAAACCGCGTTCACCAGTTCGATAAAGTAGAGATTGTTCAAATCGTTCATCCCGATAAAAGTTACGAAGTGCTGGAAGAAATGGCGAAGCATGTAGAAGTTCTTCTACAGAAATTAGAACTGCCTTATCGTGTTCTCCGTTTATGTGGTGGTGATATGAGTTTTGCTTCTGCCCTCACTTACGATTTTGAAGTTTATAGTGCCGCACAAAAACGCTGGCTCGAAGTAAGTTCTGTTTCTAATTTCGAAACCTTCCAGAGTAACCGGATGAAGGTCCGCTTCCGCGATGAGAACAAAAAAACAAGATTGGCGCACACGCTTAACGGAAGTGCTTTGGCTCTGCCGCGTATTGTTGCATCTCTTCTCGAAAATCATCAGGTGGCGGATGGAATAAAAATTCCTGCGGCTTTGCAGGCATATACAGGATTCTCGCTTATCAAGTAAAGCGATAAAGAGAATTTCTATATTTCAGAAATGATTTTTAACTCCATTGAGTTTGCCGTTTTTCTTCCGATAGTTTTTGCGCTGTATTGGTTTGTGCTAAAGAACAAATTCAAAGCGCAGAATTTATTTCTTCTTGCTGCGAGTTACTTTTTTTATGGCTGGTGGGACTGGCGTTTTCTATCACTTCTTTTTCTCAGTTCAACTATTGATTATACGGTTGGCTTTTACTTAGACAAAACTGATAATCCGGTACAGAGAAAACGTTTGCTGCTCGTTACCATGAGCGTCAATCTGATTATTCTGGGAGTGTTTAAGTATTTCAATTTTTTTGCCGAGTCGTTCGTTGAATTGCTGGCAAAATTTCATGTGGAGGCTGGCTTTACCACACTTAAAATTATTCTTCCTGTTGGCATTAGCTTTTACACTTTTCAGAGCATGGCATATGTCATCGATGTTTACCGGAAAGAAATAAAAGCGAGTAAAGACTTTCTTACGTTTCTCGCGTTCGTCAGTTTCTTTCCCCAACTCGTTGCCGGACCTATTCAACGAGCCAAACATTTGCTGCCGCAGTTTCATCACGCACGAATTTTCAAATACGAGATTGCTGTTACCGGCCTTCGGTTAATTCTTTATGGCTTGTTTAAGAAAGTAGTGATTGCCGATAACCTCGACACTTTTGTAGATGAAATTTTTTCGCATCCCGAAATTTATTCCGGTTGGGTTTCTATAACCGCTGTTTTGTTTTTTGCTATTCAGATATACTGCGATTTTTCCGGTTACTCTGATATTGCCATTGGTACCGCACGATTGTTTGGTTTCGACTTAACAGAAAATTTTCGCACTCCGTATTTTGCAATTTCACTTCGCGAGTTTTGGCAACGCTGGCATATTTCTCTTTCTACATGGTTTCGCGATTACCTCTACATTCCATTAGGCGGCAACCGGAAAGGCGAAGCACGACAATATTTCAATCTCTTTATAACCTTCGTTATCTCCGGCTTGTGGCATGGGGCGAATTTCACTTTCATTATCTGGGGCTTTATTCACGGGGCATGTATGGTAGCGGAAGATTTTATAAAACAGCGAACAAAAATTGTGTCGCCTTCATTGGTAAAATGGTCAATTACCTTTTCAATCGTCTGCTTTGCCTGGATTTTTTTTCGGGCTAAAAATTTAACCGATGCCATCACTATTATTCAATCGCTAACGCACGGTTTTGATATGAACGCATTGAGCGAAGTATTCGACAAAGTATATTTCTCGAATGTTTTTGTAAACGTGCTTAAAGGATGTTTGTTGTTTTTGCTGCTGAGCGAATTAATGATTTCACGTATCGGGTTTGCAAATCTTTTTGAAGCAAGTCCCCGATTGTTACGAATCGGATATTACTACCTGCTCATTTTGCTGATTGCATTTGTAGGACTAAATGATAACGCACCAAATTTTATCTATTTCAAATTCTGATGAAAAAATTTCTGCTCAGCATTTTGTTGTTTCTGGTTTTGCTTGTGGCAGGAGTAATTGTTCTTTTCCTGATTCCAGTGGATAGGAAATATGCTTACGATTTTCTTTCTAAAGGCGGATGCAAAGGAAGACCTCCGTGGATTTATCAGCGGATTTTTGAAGACACCACGAATATTGATATTGCTTTCATCGGCACTTCGCATACAATGTGTGCGGTAAATGATGAATGGATGCAGAAATTAATTTTTGATTCAACAGGCAAAAGCATCTCCTGTCGTAATCTTTCATTCTGCGGTTATGGTCGCGACTATGATTATGTGGTGATAAAAGATTTGATTGAACACAAAAAAGTAAAAGCACTTGTGCTGGAAATACGCGAAGAGGAACCGCAATTGGGGCATTTGGCATTTCCTTACATATCTTCTACGCAAGATTTGTTTAAAGCCCCAAAATATTTTAACCGATCTTACTTACCGGCTATTTACAAAGCATTCATTTTTCGGTTGCAATACCTGCGAGAGTTATTTACGCATGAAGATATAAAACACAAAACCGACATTTCTACTTCTCCTTTCGGATTTAACGGAACGAACGCTAGCGCTGACGAAAATGAATTGAGGAAAAATATGGTGAGAGCACAAAAGAGAGAAAAGAATAAAATTTCTGTAATTGAAAATGCTCTAAACGCTCCCTCATTGTTTTATGTAAAGAAAATTTCAAAATTGGCTAAAAGCAAACAAGTGAAACTGTTTTTCCTTTATCTGCCTGCTTATTCTGGTCAAGCGGATAGAAAGGAAATTGAAGCCACTTATTCTTCATTAGGCAAAATAATTTCACCTGAGGAGAAAGTATTACAAGACAAGATAAATTGGGCAGACAACCAGCACCTCAATCTGCGGGGAGCAGAAAAAATTTCTCAGCAATTGGTTTCGGCAGTAGATTCCATCTAAAAACTCAACAACAAAAATCGTCTAATCACATGTGCATTACTTCGTCAAGGAATTGCTACAAAGCAATGCACACCACTTGTATCCACATAGCTGTGTAAAACAATTCAGTTGCCCTAAATCTCTCATCTACAAACAGTTTGGTAGTTTATTGGGAGTCACAAGACGCTTTTCGCTCTACGTGGCATCATTATAGCCCGATTGTGGATAGGTTGTGAATATGACAATACTGTGACAATTGATGTGTAATAATATCTGAAAACAAACGTTACAGTTGTAGAACCTAAAATCAAAACTAAAAACCGTAATTATGAAAACAGATACATCCATGAATTTAATGCTGGTGGTGTTCTGTGTGGTGCTGATAGGATTTGTTCTCCTCAACGCTCGCATGAGCGAGTCGCTCTGTAAGAAACAGGCGGAGTTGGAGAAACGAACGGAAGCAACACACTAAGAAAATCTACTGCCTGATAATCGTAACTTTCTTAGTTACGATTCCGCTTTTGGTATTTGTCCTCACCAGATAAATTCCCGAAGGCAAAGAAGAAACGCCCACCGTATTCAACCCTTCCCGAAGTTCCTGCTGCAAAAGTTCCTCACCGGTAACAGAATAAATTTTCATCGCACAATCTTTCCTGCTGCTTGAATAGATATTTAAAGTCCCTTGCGCGGGATTTGGAAAAATATTCAGCACAACATTTTCTCTTGCTTCATTAATTCCGTTGTACGAAAGTGAATGCAGTAACGCCTGATAAGCATTTACTCTTCCATAACCCAATTCGCGACACCATGTTCCGTTATAGAAAGCAGAATCATAAGAATAGCCCACCTTATCGCAACTCTGCGAAATAATATTGCGAATATCTTCTGCATGTAATGTTGGTTGAAGCGAAAGCAACAAGGCTCCCACAGCAGCAGCATTCGGACAAGCAGCCGAAGTTCCGTTAAATGTATATGTGTAGTCGTTGTTAGAGAAGCCGAAATTGCCGCGCATATCAGTAGTTGTAATCTTTACTCCCGGTGCGCTGAAATCTAAATTACCGGCAAAATCACCGCCCCAGTTTTCGCTACTGCAATCGCCCGGAGATTTTCTTTTGTCGCACATGTTTGTTGCATTTACAGCAATCGTTTCTGAAAGCGATGCCGGCCAAATTGGTCCAATGCTATCATTTTCATTTCCGCTGCTGAAAAACATGGCAATTCCTTTTCCGCCTCTTCCGTTTGTATGCGCTATTACAATCGCATCAGTAACCGGTTGCGTTCCTCCAGGTAAAAAAGTTATAAGCGATGGTGGTAATCCCCATGAGTTACTGAGAATATCTGCATTCGCTGTGCTCCAACTCCATCCAATAGCATCAGAAAAAGCATCGGAAGAAGAATACGGAAGCGGGTCGCTGGCACCTTGCAACAAAACATAGTAGAACGCGCGAACAGGAATTATTTTGCAGGAAGGAGCCACGCCCGAACAACCAATTGAATTATCCTTCACGGCAACAATAATTCCTGAGCAACAAGTGCCATGACCATCGTTAGAATACGCAGGCGTTGGATAGCCATCAGTAGAATCGCTGACAGCATCGTGACCGGGTAAAATATTTTGAACCAAATCAGCATGTAGGGTGTCAACACCGGAATCAATAACCGATACTTTTATACTTGGGTCACCGGTGGTCATTGTCCATGCGCTGTCAACGTCCATATCGGCATCAGGTACTCCGTTGCCTTGAATTACACTACCGGTGTTTTTGATATTCCATTGGCGGTTAAAAAGCGGGTCAGAGCAAACAAGCGGATTAAGCAAATAGTTGGGCGATGCATATTCAACCCATCCTTCTTTCAAAAATTCTGCACACCAATCAATTGTATTTCGGGTTGCGGATTGTTGATTGCGGATTTTATAAAGATTCGGAATGTATTTGTCTGGAGTTGCTTCACCGAGGTTTTGTTGCTTAAGTTTTTCTTTCAAGAACGGTTCAAAATTTTTGTCTTTCAGTTTTACAAAAAAATCGTTGAGCACACCTCCGTAATGATTCTGTCCATCGGTAATAAAAAAAGAAACGAATGTTACTCCGGAAATAGCTAAAAAGTGCTTTTGCGCTTCCTCAAAATTGTTCGTCATGCAAATAGTGAGCGATGGCGAAGGAAGGTGAGTGAAGTTTGTTACCAAACCGGATAACTGAATAATTTCTGCTTTGCGTTCAGCCGAAACAGTTTTATCGAAAATTATAAGCAGACGGTCTTTAGCAATATGCTCTTTGTATTCTGTAAAAGAATTGGCTGATAAATTCAGAGAGAAGAAAAAAGCCAGTGCGAGTAAAACGTTCTTCATGCTTTAATTTTTATTTTTTCGGAAACCAAGGTATAAATGAATTTGTGTTTCGCTTGTATTGCGAATATTCATCGTTGCCTTCATATTTTTTTTCAAGCATGGTTACACCCGAAACTTTCAGCAGTAAAAAAGTAATAGTAATGGGCGCCAAAACCGATAAATACCATTTGTCGGAAGGAATAGCGAGCAGAAAAATTCCCCACCATATTACTGCTTCGCCAAAATAATTCGGGTGCCGCGTAAACTTCCACAACCCCTTATTCATCACCTTTCCTTTCGGGTGATGAGAGCATTTGAACATATACATCTGGTAGTCACCAAGAGCCTCAAAGAAAAACCCCACTAGCCAAACTGCAACACCAACCGGATAAAGAACTTTGTATGATTTAAAAACGGATAGGTCGCTATTGATTACCACAATCGGCAGCGTATTGATGAACATGATTAGCCCTTGCAACATAAACACTTGCAAAAAAGAACGGAGCAGAAAATTACTTCCCCATTCTTTGCGCCAATTGGCATAGCGAAAATCTTCGGGCTGACCAATGTTTCTTATTCCTATATATATAGACAGCCGCAACGCCCAAACTATAACCAGATAGCTCACCAGTTTTTGGTGAAACCTGTCATCGCCAAAAACAAAAAACGTAATTGAGGTAACTATAATGAAACCAACGCCCCAACCAATATCAACTATACTGTTGTTCTTAACTATTTGCGCAATCACGAACATGATGCACATGAACGTGAAAATACAAATACCGGAAAGCAGGTACGGATTCACGGTTTGAAGATAGGAAAGTTAAAACGGAAAAGACAAACGCTTCGACCCCGCTCAGCGTGACATTGCACTACTTCGCCTTTGCGTGAGCAATAGTAGCGGCAACCGCTTTTTGCCAGCCCTTATAAAGTTTTTCTTTATCAGGAGCTTTCATCTTTGGCTTAAACTGGTTATCAATTTTCCATTGCTTGATGATGTTAGGTTTTTTATAGAAACCAACTGCAAGTCCGGCAAGATATGCTGCACCAAGTGCCGTGGTCTCTGTCACCTTCGGTCTTTCCACCGGCACACCGAGAATATCGCTCTGAAACTGCATCAGGAAATTATTAGCGCAAGCGCCACCATCAACGCGAAGAGATTTCAATTTAATTCCTGAATCCTGCTGCATGGCAGTAAGCACATCGCGGGTTTGGTAAGCAATAGATTCAAGTGTGGCGCGTGTTAAATGCGATTTAGTAGTGCCGCGTGTTAAACCAAAAATAGTTCCTCGCGACTGCATGTCCCAATAAGGTGCACCAAGACCGGCAAAAGCAGGAACCACATAAACTCCATCAGAACTTTCAACAGAACTTGCGTGATATTCCGAATCGGCAGCGGTGTCGATTACTTTCAAACCATCGCGCAACCATTGAACGGCTGCACCGCCAATAAAAATACTTCCTTCCAACGCGTATTCCACTTTGCCGCCAAAGCCCCATGCAATAGTTGTGATTAGTCCGTGTTTCGATTTCACCAATTTACTTCCCGTATTCATCAACATAAAGCATCCGGTGCCGTAAGTATTCTTCGCCATGCCCGAATTGAAACAGGTTTGTCCGAACAAAGCCGCCTGTTGGTCGCCCGCAATTCCTGCAATCGGAATTTCCACATCAAAAATTCCGCGATGCGTAAAGCCATAAATGCGGCTGCTGTCGGTTACGTAAGGTAACATCAGCGAAGGAATATTAAGTGCGGTGAGCATCTTCGGGTCCCACTTCAATGTTTTAATATTGAACAACATGGTGCGTGATGCGTTGCTGTAATCGGTAATGTGCAGACTTCCGTCTGTCAGTTTCCAAACCAGCCAAGTATCAATAGTTCCGAAAAGCAATTCTCCATCCTCTGCTTTTTTGCGCGCACCTTTTACATTATCTAAAATCCATTTTATTTTGCTGCCGCTGAAATAAGCATCTATCACCAAACCTGTGGTTTCGCGAACGTGTTTTTCTAATCCTTTCTTTTTCAGTGCATCGCAAATTTCAGAAGTTCTTCTGTCCTGCCAAACTATGGCATTGCAAACAGGTGTTCCGGTTTTTTTATCCCAAACAACTGTAGTCTCTCTTTGGTTTGTAATTCCTATTGACGCAATCTGGCTGGCAGAAATTCCCGCGTTGCGAATTGCTTCTTTTGCGGTGTATAGCTGTGAGTTCCAGATTTCTTCCGGGTCGTGCTCCACCCAACCCGGCTTGGGAAAAATTTGTGAAAACTCTTTTTGAGCCATCGCTACAATGTTTCCCTGGTCATCAAAAATGATGGTACGTGAGCTGGTAGTACCCTGGTCTAAAGCCAAAACGTACTTTCTGTTATCTGCCATTGGTATTGGTTTGATTAACGGAATTGGATATTTTAGCAACTAAAATAGAAAGAGTTAATACTCAACCAAGCTATTTGTAAACATTTTTCGGTTTCCGAAAGCTTTAGCCAGATTACCTGAGGGTTTGAAAAGCTCCGCCATAGGCGGATTGGGAATTGCGACCTTTTGAAAAACAGTTATTTATGAAGAAGGGAAGACAAATACGACTGATAGAAGTAAAGAGCGAAGTAGGCGCAGGAACCCGTGGTGCCAGTTTGGGAGTAGATGCTGTTAAAATAGCTGCCCTCGATTACCGTAGCAATTTTTTCAAAAATCACCGTAGCATAAGCATACCTGACGATAACGCCTCTTTATATGGTATGATTGAAAGCCGCTACGCCAAGCGGATAAGAAGTGTGCTGAAAATGTATGAGCGTATAGGTGCCGCCATTCGCGATTCTTTAAAAGATGGAAAATTTCCGATTGTGCTTTCGGGTGATCACTCCAATGCCGGAGGAACCATGGCGGGAATCAGAATGGCTTATCCCGATTCGAGACTTGGAGTTATTTGGATAGATGCCCACTCCGATTTACATTCTCCTTATACTACACCATCAGGAAACATGCACGGAATGGCATTGGCTGTTTCTCTGGCAGAGGACAATATTGAAAACAAAGTGAACGATTTGGATTTTGAAACCATAGAACTTTGGGAGCGGCTGAAAAACGTGGGCGACATAACCCCAAAAGTTGAATACCGCGATTTGCTTTTTATGACCTTGCGCGACTTTGAAGAACAGGAAGGTTATATCATTAAAAAGAACCGGCTAAAGAATTTTTCAACTTCAGAAATACGGAAGATAGGAGTAACCAAAATTTGTCGCGAAGCACTAAAGCATCTTTCGCACTGCGATAAAATTTATATCACGTTTGATGTAGATGCACTTGACCCAAGCATTTCGCGCGGAACAGGAACACCTGTAAAAGGAGGAATAAACGAGCGCGAAGCAGCCGATATAATTTTGGAGTTAGTGCAGAACGAAAGAGTTTGTTGTTTAGAGTTTACAGAAATTAATCCCACTCTTGATAGCGAGAATGTAATGGCAGAAACCGTTTTTGAAATACTGCAAAAAGTGGCCCGTCAAGTAGAAATTATTTGATTTACTAACAGCAAAGTATATTTTTACATCAACCAAAAAATCTTAACCAATGAAAAAAATCTTAGCCATTTTATCTGTTGCTCTACTTTTAGCCGGCATTTTCACTATTAATTCTTGCAGTACTGCACCTTTACTAGTACCATATTTGCTTGGCGAAAAAGAAGCCTGCTTAACTATTAATCCTTACCAGGGGTATCAAAGCTTTACTTTCCCCTTAAACCAAAGCGATGTAAAAGCTGCTTTAACCAGTGCTGAAGTGGCTGATTTAAGCAGAGTAACGTCTATAAAACTAAAAAGCGGAATTAAGTTCAGAGCCGTAACAGGCAATTTGAATGAACTTTCGAATATCGAGGTTTATTTAAAAGTGGCAACTGCTTCCGGAGTGGGAGATCAAATTGCTTATTCAGGCACCTTGGCCAGCGGAGCAACTGAAGTTGTTTTGCAAATAAACGGTACAGAACTTAAACAAGTTCTAACTAACGATATGATTTTGACTGTTAAAGTATTAAATGCTACAACCGGTAACACAGCAAGATGCTACAAGCTAAGCGATGGCGCAATTGAAGCTTCGGTAAGAAAATAATAAACCCAATATCATTTAAAAAAAGAAAGCCGGTTCAATAAATTGAACCGGCTTTCTTTTTTTAGACAATCAACTTCCTACATACTTAATGCTTTATTAGCAAAGCGCTTGCGGTCGTTTTCGGTCAAATATATTTTGCGCAAACGGATAGATAAAGGAGTTACCTCTACATACTCATCTTCCTGAATATATTCCATGGCTTCTTCCAGACTCATTTTTATTGGTGGCGGCAAATTCGACTTATCATCGGTTCCCGCTGCGCGAAAGTTGGTCAATTGCTTAGCCTGAACTACGTTCACTACTAAGTCGCCATTCTTGGTGTATTCTCCAATTATTTGTCCCTCATAAATTTCGGCACCCGGGGCAATAAAGAATTTACCACGGTCAGCTAATTTATCCATAGAGTATTCAGTAGCGCGCCCTGCAGCATTTGCCAAAATAGTTCCGTTTATACGTCCCGGAATATCGCCTCTCATGGGTTGGTATTCTTTAAAACGATGTGCCATTACAGCTTCACCGGCAGAAACGTTCAAAATTAAAGTTCTAAGTCCAATTAAGCCGCGCGAAGGAATTTCAAATTCAATGTGCATCATGTCGCCCTTAGGTTCCATAATCAGCATATCGCCTCTACGTTGAGTAATTAACTCAATACACTTTCCGGCAACGCCTTCCGGTGCATCAATTGTCAAAACCTCAATTGGTTCGTGTTTTTGCCCGTCAATTTCTTTTATCAAAACGCGCGGGTTACCAATGCTTAACTCGTATCCTTCTCTACGCATGGTTTCTATCAATACGCTCAAGTGCAAAATACCACGACCAAATACATTAAATTTCTCCGGAGCTTCTGTATCTTCTACACGCAAAGCCAAATTCTTTTCTAACTCTTTGTATAAACGCTCGCGAATTTTTTGTGAGGTAACGTGCTTTCCTTCTTTACCAAAAAACGGAGAAGTATTAGTGGTAAAAATCATACTCATGGTCGGCTCATCAATATGTATTGGCTTCATAGCCTCCGGATTTTCAATATCAGCAATGGTATCGCCAATATCAAAACCTTCTACCCCCATTACCGCGCAGATATCGCCACAATTCACCTTTTCTACTTTCAATTTCCCAAGTCCGCTGAAAATATAAAGCTCTTTCACTTTCGATTTTACTCTTGTGCCATCGCGTTTCATCAACATCACCTGCTGACCAGAGGTAATACTGCCTCTGGTAATTCTACCAATAGCAACACGACCTAAATACGAAGAGTAATCCAGCGAGGTAATTTGCATTTGAACGGTTCCCTCTTCTATTAGCGGAGCAGGAATATGTCCTATAATTTCATCTAACAAGAAAGTAACATCTTCTGCCGGATGTTTCCAGTCAGCGCCCATCCAGCCGCGCTTTGCCGAACCATAAACGGTGGGAAAGTTCAATTGGTTTTCATTAGCTCCTAAGTGGAACATCAAATCGAAAACGTTTTCATGCACTTCTTCTGGGCGGCAGTTTTCTTTATCTACTTTATTAATAACCAGAATTGGCTTTTTTCCTAGCCCGATAGCTTTTGAAAGCACGTAACGGGTTTGCGGCATAGGGCCCTCGAATGCATCCACCAATAATAGAACGCCATCGGCCATGTTTAAAACGCGCTCCACCTCGCCTCCAAAGTCAGCGTGACCAGGAGTATCAATAATGTTAATCTTAATGTCTTTGTATTCTACCGAAACGTTCTTGGCAAGAATGGTAATACCACGCTCGCGCTCCAAATCGTTATTATCCAAAATCAACTCCCCGGTTTGCTGGTTGTCGCGAAATAGCGAGCACTGGTGCAAAATTTTATCAACCAAAGTAGTTTTACCGTGGTCAACGTGGGCAATAATGGCAATGTTTCTGATGTTTTGATTACGCATATCTTTGTTTAAAGAGGCGCGAAAGTAACATAACTAAGCGAAAAGAAAATTATGCGGCTGCGAATGTTTGGTAAACTTAGCCTTATATGGACTGTTCAGTTTGTAAAAGCCTTGTAATTTTTAACACGAACTGCCAATTTGTAGCATTAAATTAAAACAGCTTTTTAGGTTTGCAGCATGATTAAGAAACTCTTCTTCCTGTGCTCTATTGCTTTGCAATGGTCAATGGTCAATGGTCAATTGCCCAGTCGCTTCAAACAACATATCGCATTTTTAGCTTCCGATAGTTTGCATGGAAGAATGACAGGCAGCAAAGACGAAACAAATGCTGCTATATATATAGAAGGCGAATTCCTGAAAAATACAGGTTTGCGCGCCATGAACGGTAAGTATAAAGGCGGCAATTACCGCCAGCCTTTTACTTACAACATAAAGATTCATGGTGGCGAAAAGGAGAAGATAAACGGGCAGAATGTAGCCGCCTTTATTGATAACCACACCAAGCAAACCATCATTATTGGTGCGCATTACGACCACTTAGGTATGGGAGATTCTGCCCATTCGACTTATCGTGGCGAACCTGCCGTGCATAATGGTGCCGATGATAACGCCAGCGGAGTTGCAATGGTTCTGGAACTGGCAAGAAAAATCAATCATTCATCTTTCAAGAACAACAGTTACATTTTTGTTCTTTTTAGTGGTGAAGAATTAGGGCTTTACGGCTCTAAATGGTTTGTTGAACACATGAAATATGATTCTACCTCCATTAATTACATGCTCAACTTTGATATGGTAGGAAGAATGGACTCAAATAAATTGGTGGTAAGTGGCGTTGGAACATCTCCTGCATGGAACGAAGCGATGAAAAATATCGAATCGACAATTCATGTAAAAACCACCGAAAGCGGAGTAGGGCCGAGCGACCATACTTCTTTCTATTTAAAGAACATTCCGGTGCTGCATTTTTTCAGCGGACAGCATAAAGATTACCATAAGCCGAGCGATGACGAAAGCAAAATCAATTATGAAGGCATGGAAGAAATTTTCAACTATGTAATGAAGCTGATAGAAGGTTTAGATGCAAAAGGGAAAATTGCTTTTGTAAAAACCAAGGACGATAACAATGAAGACACGCCAAAGTTTACGGTGACGCTTGGCGTAATGCCCGACTATACCTATGATGGCGAAGGAATGAGAATAGATGGGGTAACAGATGGAAAACCCGCTTCAAAAGCAGGTTTAAAAACTGGCGATGTGGTGATTCAATTAGGTGGAGTAAAAGTAACGGACATGACTACCTATATGAAAGCACTTGCGCAATTTAAAAAAGGCGATAGCAGCAAAGTGAAAGTAAAACGCGGCAGCGAAACGATAGAGCACGATATAAATTTCTGATGCCTTTGATCCTAAATATAGAAACATCTTCCCCTATCTGTTCTGTTTGTTTGTCGAGAGATGGAACTGTAATTGATTGTCGCGAAGACCGGACAGGAAACTCTCACGCAAAAATTCTCACCGTTTTTATTGATGAGTTATTTAAGAGCAACAACCTTTCACTTTCAGAATTAGATGCGGTGGCAGTTAGTGCGGGTCCGGGTTCTTATACGGGTTTGCGTATTGGCACTTCTGTAGCAAAAGGTTTGTGTTATGCGTTGAACAAGCCTCTGATTTCAGTTCCCACTTTACTTGCTCTGGCAGTTGGCATTCAGAAAAAAGCAAATGCCACAGGCGCATATTATATGCCTGCTATGGATGCGAGAAGAATGGATGCTTATGTTGCCGTTTACAATTCAGAGTTAAACGAGGTTTACCCGACAAACTGCGTTACGCTTAATGAGGAGTTTGAAAACTCTCTTAAATCATTTGAAAAAATTTTTGTTGGCGGAAATGCTTCTGATAAATGCAAATCAGTAATTAAGTCATCCAACTTTATTTATACCGAACAAGTAGATTGCGATGCCCGTTCGATGGTTTCTGTTTCAAACACAAAATTTCTGAAATGCGAATTTGAAAACACCGCCTACTTTGAACCTTTTTATCTTAAAGAGTTTCCTGCCAAAATCAATAACTGACAAGCTACAGGCTGTTGTTCGAACATTGAAAAAAAATCTTCGAGTTTCCTAAGAATCTTTACATTTAAACCTTAAACCACACGTTATGGCAGGCAAAGAAAAACTCAGCAAAGAAGCTCTGGTAATAACTAAACTCAATGGTAAAGACCAGATTCATCTTGATTACGGAAAACTGCGCAGAGCAGTACTTACACTCCGCGCACTCAATCACCCGCTCCGAAAAAAATTGGTAACCACAATTGAGGAAAAGCGAAAAGTAACAGTTACAGAAATTTACAGTCTTTTTAAAATTGAACAGTCGGTAGCTTCACAACATCTCGCTATTCTTCGCAGAGCCAATATTGTAACCACTACCCGCGAAGGGAAATTTATTTTTTACGGAGTAAATAAAAAACGAATAGCAGAGATAACCGCCTTAGTGGAAGAACTGGCGCAGAAGGAATAACGCTTTCTGCCTTTTTTGTAGTTAAATTAATTAGTGAAGATGAACGGTGTAGCACAACAATTAGTTTACAATCGCGATTTGAAGACCGCTTCAAACCTCTTGAAGGCGTGTACCCATCCGCTTCGTATTCAAATGCTTTCCTTTATTGATAAAAACAAAAGCATAAACGTAAATAGTATTTTTCAGGCACTCAAACTGGAGCAATCTGTCGCGTCTCAGCACCTGAAAATTTTGAGAGATGCTAATCTTGTTCTCACCACTCGCGAAGGAAAATTTATTTTCTACTCCCTCAACTACAAGTTACTCGAACAAATAGCCGACACTACACAAAAGTATTTCTCCCTTGATTGAGCAAAGTTTTCGGATAACTTCGCGCCCTCAATTTTTATTATGAACGTTATTGAATACAACCAATTTAAGGAGCTGATAGCTCAAGGACATCTTGTTGTTGACACCCGCAAATCTGATTTTTTTGGCGAAAGCTATATCAAAGGTTCTGTTTCAATTCCCTTCGATGAAAATTTCATTGATGCTTATGACGAACTAACTGAGCCTGACCAAAAAATTTTATTGGTGACCGAAGAAGCAGAGAATACTGCTATTGCAAAAGCTATTAAAGCGGCAGGCATTGAAAACACAGAAGGATTTTTAGCTGGCGGTTTTGATGCTTGGAAAAATGCAGACAACAAAGTTGATATGCTTATAACGATTGATGCCGAAGAGTTTAAAATAGATTATCAGTTTGATGAATTTTTTCTGATTGATGTGCGCAGCAAAGAAGAATTTGCAAAAGACCACGCAGAAGATGCAGAGAATATTGCATTGAATGACTTAGAGCAAATTCTTATTGAGTTTGAAGCTGGTGACAGTTATTATGTATACGCCAACACCATTACCGAAGCAGTTACTGCAGGTTCTGTTTTCAAAAAAATAGGATTTCATCGCGTGCGAGTTGTGGCTGCCGATTATGAGACCATCAAAAAATCGGGCATCCCTCTTTTTGTGAAGAAGAAAAAAGACAATGCTGCCTCGAAGTTTTCAGATAACTAAACCGGTACCGGTTGCATTGGTTTGCGTAAACATAGTACAACTCTCGTTTATTATACTACTTTCGCACCGCGTTAGATAAACGCACTTCACACGGACTACAAGTGTGGGATGTGACTTACCAATAAGAAAGTCGTAGCAGGTTAAAGAAACTCTGCATAACCATAACAAAGGTTATCTCTCCAAAAAAGTTCGGTGATAAACCGAAAATCATTTTTTAAATCATCGCGATTAGCGGGACGTTAATTCGTTTGGACTCGCGACAAAACAAACAACATGGAAATGGAAAAATTCCGCGCGCTCGGATTGAGCGAAAATGTACTTGCTGCATTAGCAAAAAAAGGATGGGAGCAACCATCGCCTATACAGGAAAAAACAATTCCGCTTTTGCTTAGCGGCTTAAAAGATATTGTAGGACAAGCCCAAACCGGTACCGGTAAAACAGGTGCTTTCGGCTTACCGCTTATCGAAAAATTAGATGACAACAACAAGAACGTGCAGGCACTTATTTTGTGCCCAACGCGCGAGTTGGCTATACAAGTTGCCGAAGAAATTAACTCTTACAAAGGCGAAAAAAGATTTGGCGTGTTACCCGTTTATGGCGGACAAAGCTACCAAATCCAAGAGCGCGGCTTAAAGCGCGGTTCGCAAATCGTAGTTGGAACCCCCGGTCGTATTCGCGATTTGATTGACAAGAAAACATTGAAGCTAGACCACGTTACACACGTGGTTTTAGATGAAGCCGATGAAATGCTGAACATGGGTTTTGAAGAAGAAGTAAGAGAAATTTTGAAGGCCGTTCCTGATGAAAGACGCATGCTTTTGTTCAGTGCCACTATGCCTGCACAAATTCTTCGTTTGGCTAAAAATTTCATGAAGGAATATGACCTGGTGGAAATGAAGAGCGAGCAAACTACTTCTTCGTTAACCGAGCAAATTTATTTTGAAGTTCGTCCGAGCGAGCGTTTCGAAGCGCTTTGCCGCATTGTAGATATTGAGCCTGATTTTTACGGCATTATTTTCTGCCGTACTAAAGTAGAAACCGACAACGTTGCCCATCAATTAAATGACAGAGGTTACGAAGCCGAAGCTATGCACGGTGATGTTTCGCAAAGTCAGCGCGAGTTGATTATTAAAAAGTTTAAAGCGAAAAAAGCAACCATACTTGTAGCTACCGATGTAGCTGCACGTGGAATTGACGTGAACGATTTAACGCACGTTATCAATTACAATTTACCGCAAGACCCTGAGGCTTATGTTCACCGCATTGGTAGAACCGGTCGCGCTGGAAAGCAGGGAACCGCTATCACTTTTATTTCTTCAAATGAGTTGCGCGAACTTTTGTTCATTCAAAAAATTGCACGCGCTACTATTAAGAAAGAACAAGTGCCTACGGTAAAAGATGTGATTGAAATTCGCAGAACCAAAATTAAAACTGACATCCGCGAAATGATTGACACCGGAGAGTATCAGGAATTTGTAACTATGGCGCACGAGTTGATTGACGAAGGTCAAACCGCTGAGCGTGTTGTTGCAGCGTTGCTGAAATACACTTTTAAAGATGAGTTGAAAGAAGAAGCCTACCGCGAACTAAGCGAGAGCCGTGGCAGCAGTGTTGATAGTAAAGGAACAGCGCGTTTGTTCGTTGCACTCGGAAGAGAGCAAGGTTACACACCGGCAACGTTGGCTAAATTCCTCGAAGAAGAAGGCTCGATTAAGCAAAGCACTATCAAGGACATTAAGGTGTTCGATAAGTTTTCGTTTATCAGCGTAATGTTTCAGGAAGCAGAACAATTGTTGGCCGTGTTCAGCAAGAACAAGGAAGGCAGAAAGCCGTTGATTACTAAAGCAAAAGACCGCGATAGCAACAGCAGTGGAGGTGGAAACCGTTTTGGCGGAGACCGTGAACGCAGTGGACACCGCAACAACCTGAGCGATGAAAGCCGTGAAAAAAGCTTTACCGACAAGAAACCTTTTGAGAAGAAATCGTTTGGTGATAAAAAACCTTTCGGTGGTGAGCGAAAACCTTTTGAAAAGAAAACCTACGGAGGAGAAAGAACTTCTACCGATGGTAAAAAATCTTTCAGCCGCGAGCGCAAACCGGTAGGCGAAAAAAGTTTTGACAAGCCTTACGAAAAAACAGATTTTATAAAGAGCGATGCTACCGGTGACAGACCCGTGCGCAAACGCGAAAATAAACTGACCGATTACCTAGAAAAGAAACCGGCTACGGATTCTAAACCAACTAAGAAAAAAGGCGATACATCGGAAGTAGAAAACTTTATGAAGAAGTTTAACGATGACGATTTAGCTTGGTAGGAGTTAACTGTTCGCGGTTGACAGTAAATACAAAAGGCAGTGAGCGTTAGCTTACTGCCTTTTTTGTTTTAGTTATTTATTCTTCTCCTTCGAATCCTTTACTGAAAAATTCTTTTACTGTCATTCCGTGCATTTCAATGAGTTTAATTATTGAACTAAACTGCATATCAGTCCCTTTTTCATATTCGCCATATTGAGACCTACCTATTTTATTTTCATAAGCAAAGAACTCGTAATTAGAGAACCCTTTCTTTTTTCTTAGCTCTTTAATTCTCTTCCCCAAATTTTCAATTTGATGCTCAACAGGACTCTTTAATGGGGCTTTTGTCGGTTTTGCCATACGCCAAAACTGCTGCTAATACCCCTGATATATTACCCACTATAAATTACCTATTTACAAATACCGCTTTAAAAAGGCGTATCTATTTTATTATTGTTGGCTGTTTCTGATAACAAACAGTAATTCTACAATCACACAAACCAAACTACCCAATCATGAAAAAATTATTAGGATTCTTTCTTATTACAATTTTTACCGTGTCGCTCAGTATTGCAGGCACTGTAAGCATTAAAATTTCAACAGATGCTGATGCACAAATTTTTGTGAACGGTTCTTTAGTTGGTTCTGGAAAAGCAGAAATTAAAGTGGCTAAAAATTCTACTGTAAATGTAAAAGTGAAAAAAGCAGGCTATATCTCTGAAGAAAGAAATTACAAAAATGATGGCGTAATGAAACTCCCTAAAAGCGAATTCATTACCCTTCAAAAAGACGCTTCATTTGAAAGTTCAAGCACTAACGATTTAGCCAATCGCGATATAGATATTAAGACAACTAAGACAGAAGAAGATGCGTGGAAAAAATTAAGCTCGATTATAACAGGCTCATTCGATGTTATTGAAGTAACCGATAAGAGTACTGGTTATTTAAGAACTGCCTGGGCAGTACAGAAATTTGGACCTGTAATCATTCGGACTCGCCTTGTAATAAAAATGGGAAATGAGAACCCGCTTTCTTACAAAGTGAAAATAATTTCTGAAAGAAGTGAAACTGCAACAAGCGCAAGAGAGGATGAGAAATTTGAAACATGGGATAGATTGTTGCGAGTATATTCTGATGTGATTCCTGAAATGCAAAGCAGGTTATCTAAGTAACAGTCAGCAGAAAGTATTAAGACGATACAAAAAGGCAGTGAGCGTTAGCTTACTGCCTTTTTGTTTTCTTAGTGTTATGAAACGAATTCTTCTTTGTCTTTCTTTCGTATTTCTAACTTCCAACTTCATATTTTCTCAAATGCCCTGGTATCACCACACTACTATTTATCAGATTTATCCGCGCTCGTTTTACGATAGCAATGGCGATGGCATTGGCGATATTCAGGGAATTATTCAAAAGCTCGATTATATAAAAGCTATCGGCTACCAAACTATTTGGTGCTCGCCATTTTTTAAATCGCCCCAGCAGGATTTTGGTTACGATGTTGCCGACTACTGCGACATTGCCCCCGAATACGGCACCCTTGCCGATGCGCAGCAATTGATTGACGAGGTGCACAAGCGCGGAATGAAAATTGTTTTTGATATGGTGATGAACCATACCTCCATTGAGCATCCGTGGTTTAAGGAAGATATCCGTGCCACGGTTCAGAACCGTGACACGGATAAATACATTTGGGCAGATAAACCAAACAACTGGAAAAGCATGACCGGTGGTACCGGTTGGCACTTTTCACCGGAACGCAAACAGTATTACTGGGCAAGTTTTCTGCCTTTTCAGCCCGATTTAAATTACCGGAACCCGGAAGTAAAAAAAGCGATGCTCGATAACGTTCGCTTTTGGTTGAAGCGCGGTGTTGATGGTTTTCGCCTCGATATATTTAATGTGATTTATAAAGATGCTCAACTGCGCAATAATCCATTTTCGTGGAAAGCAGTGCCTAATGAAAAAAATCCAAATGGTTTCTTCCAGCAGTTTAAATACACTATCAATCAACCGGAGAGTATGGAGTTTGCAAAAGAACTGCGAAGTGTATGTGATGAGTTTGGTGATAGAATGTTGTTAGGTGAAGTAAGCGGTAACAGAAAAACGATTCGAAAGTTCTCCGGCAAAGAAAAAAATGACGGACTTGGTTTGGTATTCAATTTCGAAATGTTGCGCTTTAAGTTCAAGGCAAAATATTTTCATGAATTGGTGGCGGGCATTGAGCAGGATTTTCCTGAACCCTTTATGCCGGTGTATGTTTTCAGCAATCACGACAGAAGAAGAAGTATAAAAAGAATGAATGATGATGTGCGCAAGGCAAAGCTTCTTCATTTATTTCAATTGACTGTTCGCGGTGTGCCGTGTATGTATTACGGAGAAGAAATAGGAATGACCGATGCTCGCATTCCTTTCAAAAAGGGCTTAGACCCCATTGCGCAGAAAATGAAAAAAGTGCCGCGCTTCCTTTTCGATTTAGCAGGCGAAACACCTAACCGCGATGAACTGCGCACACCCATGCAATGGGATTCTTCTTTTAATGCAGGCTTTTCTAAAGCTGCAAAAACATGGCTGCCGGTGAATGAAAATTTTAGCAACATAAATGTGCAAGTTGAATTAACCAACGAAAATTCTCTGTTGAATTTTATTCACCGTGTTCTAAAAATTCGAAACGAGAATCCGGCATTTAGCGAAGGAAGTTTGGAGTTGATTTCTGAAAAGGAATTACCGCGAAACGTTCTGGGTTACAAACGGAAACTTAACGGACAAACATTCAACATCATCATCAATTTTTCTTTGCACGAAAAACGCATTCATATAGCTGGCGAACTTTTTTCTGTACCGGCACTGAGCGGCATAATTATTACCGATGAGCAAAAAGTGCTGCTGTAGATTGCGAATGCAGTACCCCAATTTTTATAGTTCGTGCGTTTAGTTTATAAATTCGTTTGTATGAAAAAATCAATTGGCCTTATTGCTATGCTTGCGTTTTTTGCAAGCGCACGCGCTCAAGAAAATATTTATCTGCGTGGCTTTGTTTACGATAAAGATGCGAGCAATGCTCCGCTTGGTATGGCGGCTGTTCAACTTAAAAACACACAGCTCGGTGGACTGACCGATGACAATGGATATTTCGAAGTTCCGATTCCGAAATTGAATTTGAAAGATTCGATGAGGGTTTCTTACGTGGGCTATCAAACACAAATGCTTTCAGTAACTAATTACAAAGAGGGCGATACGCTGCGCATTTATGTTTCGTCATCTATTGAAACTAAAGCGGAAGCGGTAATTACTTCTTACAATGCTCGCGGAGTTTTGTTGAAGGCTATTGATAATCTGCGCAAAAATCTTTACATCGATTCTGTTATCCAAACCGGTTTCTACCGGCAGTACCACAAAGAGAATGGAAAATACGTTCGCTTAATTGAAGCAGATGTAAGTGTTGCATTTAATATTAAAAGCCCTTACCGGTACTCGTTTCATGAGTTGATGCAGGTGAACAAACAACGCAGAAGCGAAAACTATGAGCGCAATGTAGATGCCATGAATCACGGAGACCACCTGGCAGATTTGCTGAAGGAAAATCCGTTCAGTTATAACAAGGGCACATTTATGAATCCGAAGATGATTGACTTTTTTGCTCCGAAATTTGTGAGCGAAGATTCAGTGCAATACATAATAAAGACACAATACAAAGAAAGCAGCAGTGCCAAATTAGAGCAGGCAAAAATTTGGGTAGAGAAAGAAACATTTGCTGTGTTGCGTATTGAGGTGCAGAAATATCCAAACCCGTATTATGTAAAATCGCGCTATGCCAATAACAGTATTTGGAAATTGGTAAACGAAACCGATATAGTTGAATTAGAAAGAGTGAATGGAAAACTTTTTGTGAGTGCATTAAGCCGCACTTACAATCACCATGTGGTGAATGCCGTAACCGGTAACGTTGATTTTATTGTGGAAGAAACTTTCGATTTGTTTTTTGATGATTACGAAACAGACGGAGTTGGTGCATTAGTGCAGAAAGGAAAATATTCGGAGTTCTCTGAATTGTATTTATCGAAATATAAATACAATGAAAAATTCTGGAACGACTATGATGCACTGGATGAGTATCCTTTAAAGGAAGAAATGAAAACAGACTTAGAGCACGCCAAGAAATTAGAAGTGCAGTTTGTGGAGAGCGGGAAATAGTTGCATCTTATGACGCTTTAGTTTTTTCAATTCTGCTTTTGCTCGCAGAGGCACAGAGGCGCGGAGAAAAATCATATTCTCATTTTTATATTCGCGGCATGAGCAACGAGAATACACAGACAGACTTTCAGCAAATTATTTCGCACTGTAAAGAATACGGATTCATTTTTCCTTCTTCCGAAATTTATGACGGACTAAGTGCCGTTTATGATTACGCGCCTTACGGCATTGAGCTGAAAAATAATTTGCAGCAATACTGGTGGAAAGCCATGACTCAACTGCACGAAAACATTGTGGGCTTGGATGCCGCCATCTTCATGCATCCTAAAACTTGGAAAGCAAGTGGACACGTAGATGCTTTTATGGACCCGCTGATTGATAATAAAGATTCGAAGAAACGCTACCGTGCCGATGTGCTGATTGAAGATGCGATGGCGAAGATTGAAGACAAGATTACCAAGGAAGTAGATAAGGCGGCAAAGAAATTCGGAGAGAGTTTTGATAAGGAAATGTTTGTGAAGACAAATCCGAACGTGCTGCGCAACAAAGAAAAACTGAATGCTATTGAAACGCGTTTCAAAAAAGCATTAGAGGACAATAACCTCGAAGAACTGAAGCAAATTATAGTTGATTTAGAAATAGCCTGCGAAGTTTCAGGCAGTAAAAACTGGACGGAGGTTCGTCAGTTCAACTTAATGTTCAGCACCGAGGTGGGTTCACTGGCTGATGATTCTTCTACCATTTATCTGCGCCCCGAAACCGCTCAAGGTATTTTCGTGAACTTCCTGAACGTGCAGAAAACTTCGCGCAAAAAAATTCCTTTCGGTATTGCGCAGATTGGTAAAGCGTTCCGCAACGAGATTGTTGCCCGCCAGTTTATTTTCCGTACGCGCGAGTTTGAGCAAATGGAATTGCAGTTTTTTGTTCGCCCCGGCACCGAAATGGAATGGTATGCGCAGTGGAAAGAAGCGCGCATGAAATGGCACCGCACTTTGGGCTTTGCCGAAACCAGTCTTAAATTTTTCGACCACTTAAAGCTGGCGCACTATGCCAACGCAGCGGTAGATATTCAGTTCAACTTTCCTTTTGGCTTTAAAGAAATTGAAGGCATACACAGCCGCACCGATTTTGATTTGAAAAACCATATGGAGCACAGCGGCAAAAAGCTGCAATACTTCGACCCCGAAACCAATGAAAGCTATGTGCCTTATGTAGTGGAAACTTCTGTTGGTCTCAACCGCACTTTCCTCGCGCTTATCTGCAACGGGTTTAAAAACGAAAAACTGGAAGACGGCAGCGAACGCACCGTTCTTGCCCTGCCTGCTTTTCTTGCTCCCATAAAAATTGCTGTGTTCCCGCTTATGAAAAAAGACGGGCTGCCCGAAAAGGCGCGCGAAATTTTTGACGACCTTAAATGGGATTACAAATGTTTTTACGAAGAGAAAGATGCCATTGGCAAACGCTACCGCAGAATGGATGCCATAGGCACCCCGTTCTGTATTACCGTTGACCACCAAACTATGGAAGACAACACCGTTACCCTCCGCGACCGCGACACCATGCAACAGGAGCGCGTTTCGTTAGACCAATTAAAAGCAGTGGTGGCTGAGAAGGTGGATTGGAGGAAGGGGCTTCGCTAATAAACACTTCTAAAATCAATATTCGTTAATCCTTGTTCTTAAATCAAAATACAAATTAGTGATTGAAGAACAACGATTTTAGAATGCAGAAGTAAATAGTAGGTAATAGCAACAGCAACAAATTATAGCCGATGGAAAAGCCTGATATGTTTCATTTTATCCGTTACCACCACCATCTGGCGCAGCATACTCCGTTTTTCAGAAGGTTTGTCTATTTAAACTGGTTATATGTTTTAATCTGTTTAATAACTGCTGCCGTGGCTGTTAATGGAAATTTGAAAGCGGAGTTTAGGCATGGGCATACCAACCTTACGGTGGTTAACGATTTTATTTATGGCATTGGCACAGCTCTTTCACCGCCTTTGATAGTACTTGTAGCTCTGGTTGTTTTGGTAGATTTTACTTTCAAACACAACCTCACCGCCAAGGTGGTTTTGGTATTCATTATATTACTTTCCATTGAAAACAGTTTAATGGCGGTGTTTCAGCCAATGGGGCTGCATATCAATTATGGATTGGTTTATACGGCACTGCATGTTTTAGTAATTACGCTGCCACTAATGATTGCCTGGATGGCGGCCGATATATTTATTACCCGATTGAAAACGGTAATACCGGACTGATTTATTTTTTTGCATTATTGGTGTTATTGCCAGTAATGCGGCAGTATTTTACAGCAAAGCCATCTCTTAAAGAGATGGCTTTGCTGTTTTCAGAATAGTGTGAATCATGTAATCATCTTTAGGAATAGTGTAACGCTTGCTACCGCTAAGCAAGCACCTTTGTTTTTGTAAATACAAAACACAATTCATTCACTTTTCGCCCTTGTTGGTGTTATAGCCAACAAGCGGACTGCGCCCAATGATGTTGGTGATAACACCAACATCGGCAAACCCCTTCGGCAGACTTCTTGTGCTTAATCACAGATTTTATAAACCAACTAATCTTTAATACAACGAACAGAACGTCCGGTATTTTTGTGAGCATTAGCATACCCGAAATAACCATTTATAACCCTTAGCCACGAACTAGCATTGTCCTTTTCGGTAGAGGACCACCAGCCACCACTTTCATGTAATCCACCAAAAGTCCCATATTCTGAACGGTAGCCACCGGGTAAAGCTGTAAAGCCCGATGAATTAGTGGCAGTTGCTGTATCTGCACTTTGCCAGTGAGCACTTCCGGTTTCTGTCAGTTTTGGTGCCGCGCCAGTCCAGTCGCCACCCAAATAATTCGAAAGTGTAGTAAATTCCGCCTCAGATGGTATATGCCAGCCAGCCGGAGCTATAAAAGGACCGTCTGCTACGGCATACCAGTTATATAATCTTCCGTAGGTGTTGGCAGCAATGCCACTGTTATCATAATTGCAATACGCGGGTCCGGGGGTAAGCGGACCCCATGCGGTATCCTCACTAACATGAGGTATAGGATTTCCATTCCGGTAGTGGGTTACCTTCAGATTTTCCACCATCCATACTTGGGTGCCGATAGTAACTGTATGATAGACATTCCCGTCAATATCCGTAACAGTAGTGGCAGGCAGCACAGGAGTATTATCCTCTTTTTTACAACCGGTGGGGAAAAGTAAAAATATACCCGCAACAAATAGAGGCGTCAGGAATTTGTTGGAGGTTTTCATAAGCATTAGTTTCAGCGCAATAATAATAATTCCCATTGTGCCATAATAAACCCAAACCCTTCGCCAACCTTCTCCCGCAAAATCCTTTCTTACATTTGGCATAATAAAAAGCCCATGAAAAACAGCATCCTGTTTCTCCTCTTTCTTCTTCTCTTCTCCTTCACCAAAGCCCAAACCGATACTATAAAAGTAGACGAAGCGGTGAGTGTGGTTTTAGATAAAGAGCTAAGCGCAACCGAATTAAAAACCGGTGATACCATTTTTGTATTTCACGTTACAGATGATGTAATGATTAAGACGCCTTCGGGTCAATCTATGCTGGCTATAAAAAAAGATGCACCGGTGGCTGCAGTAGTGGTGTTGAGTATGGTTCCGCACAAGGTAGATAAGCATAACATGGTGCGCGGCAAAGCCGATACCTTTGAGGAAAGATACATTGGCGATAATTACTGGATGGTAGGTGTGCTGACCATAAAACTCGTTTCGGTGCAGGCGGTTGACGGCAGTTTTATTGCCCTGAACGAATGCCCCATGTCGAAGGTTGGCGGAACGGAGGGCGGTTATAAGAACGATAAAATTCCCGCATCTATTCAGGCAGGAACCCGAAAGGTTTGCCGCACGCAGTATCCTACTGCGGTTTTAATTATTAAAGAGTAATAACCTCACTAACCACTAGCGCAGGAATGCAGCCGGGCATTTAAGTCATGCGATTTTGTGCCTCAAAAGTAAAGGCTTCCACCCCGCTCAGCCTGACATATTAAGTATGGCGACTCAAAACTGATAAACTCCTCCAAAATCAGTAAAAACCGTCAAAAACAGGCAAAACATGGCAAAAGCACCATTTTACACCCCTTGAAAATGCCTTCAACCGCCTTGATTGAGTCTTCAACCGCCTTGATAGACTCTTCAAACGCCTTGAAAACTACTTCGAACGGCTTGAAAACTACTTCCCATGGCTTGAAAATGTCTTCCCACGGCTTGTTCGTGCCTTCCCATGGCTTGTTTTTCCCTTTTACCGCCTTGAAAACCAGATTTACCGCCTTGGTTGTTACTTCAAACGCTGTTTTTACCATAAACTAAGCGGTCAGTAATATTCTTCCCCGCAGGGTCTGCGCCTCGCGACCCTGCGCGATTGCACGGCATTTTTTCTTTTTCATACACCGCATAAATTTATCCCATTTAGCCATTGCCGCAAGGTCTCCGCAGAGCCGGAAGACCCTGCGGGGAAGGACGCATAAACATACGCCAGCCGTTGGGCAATAGCCGAAAAATTATTGTAAACCGCAAATGCGGCAAAGCCAATACCGGTAAGCCACACCGGCAAAAACAGCAACAACTTTTGGTTGAAGAATGTTTTCATAGCAATTTGATAAAACTGATTTTACTGGTACGAGTATGAGCCGTTTGAACTTTGAAAACCGCAGCTACCGCGTGTTCAAAACAGAGCGTGCCATTGCGCAGGGTAAGTATCTCTCCATGAAAGTAGATGAACACCTTTTGGTTACCAGGAATTACCCTGCGCATTATGCCATTATCAGTAACCGTAGCCAATTCCGAAGATTTTTTGTTGAAGTAGAAGCGCATGCTTTTAAGTTTTGAATGAGTATAAATTGTATCGGAACGGAAGGTGGCGCAGCGGCACTAATATTCACAGGACAGATTTTGCCGGTTTTTACTCTGTTTTATCCTGTTTTTCGAAAATTATCCATGTCTGTAATCTGCCAAAACCCTTTGCTGTAAAGGGTTTTGGCGAATTGTTAAGTTTTCTCCTTTTTACTCTAAAACAGGTGTTTGTAGTCCTGTATTCAGGCTCCGGTTTCCTTGTTTTGGGTAACATACAGGCCATCCAAAACAACATTTTGCTTTCTCCCCCGTTAATACTTTCTTCGCGCCCTCATAAAATGAAAACAGTTAAGCAGAATATTTTTATACAGTTTCAACAACTAAAGCAGCGTATTGTATTGTCTGTTGTCTGTTGTCTGCTGTCTGTTGTCTGTTTTTCTCAAATTCATGAGTTTGGCGTATGGGGCGGCATGACCAATTACTTTGGCGACCTGAATACCAAAACATCTTTCAAATTTGCGCGCCAAGGAGCAGGTGCTTTTTATCGTTACAATATCAAATACCGTGGCGGCTGGAAAACTTCTATCAACTGGGGCGTTGCCGAGTTTAATGATGCTGCCACCAACACCGCCTGGAACAAGCAGCGCAATCTTTCTTTCAAAACCGACATCTTCGATATTACCTCTGTAATAGAATTCAACTTCTTTAAGTTCGATAAAGCCGACCCTAAAGGAAAACATTGGTGGACTCCCTACCTTGGCACAGGGCTTACCGTTTTCTTCTTCAACCCCAAAACGCAATACAACGGGCAGTGGTATTACCTGCAACCCCTGGGCACCGAAGGACAAAACGATCCCAGCTATTCGGGTGTTAAAAAATACAGACTATTCAGTTTGGCAGTTCCCATTGTTGGCGGATTCAAATTTTCGTTTAAACGAAACTGGAACATTGGTATAGAAGCAGGCGTGCGCAAAACATTTACCGATTACTTAGATGATGTAAGCGGAAAATATCCAAGTTATGCATCGCTGCCCGGTGGCTCTACAGGTTTAGCAGCTGCATTATCTGACCGGTCGAACGAAAATGGTGGCGAAAAAATTGGCAAGCCCGGCTACCAGCGCGGTCAATCACCCAAGTTTGACGATTACTTTTTTGGCGGCATTACCCTTTCATATACCATTATGAAAATCCAGTGTCCAAGCCCTAACGGAACATATAGATAGGCTTGTTTTTCTGCCTCCCGTCTTCTGTCTGCCGTCTCATGTCTTTTAATATCTTCGCCCCCACTTTAAAATAAAAATCAAAAACAACGTTTAATCGTTCGCGAGTGAGTTTAAAAGAGCAAATTGATTTAACCCGTTTACCCAAACACATTGCCGTAATAATGGATGGCAACGGGCGTTGGGCAAAGCAACAAGGCAAGAACCGCATTTTTGGTCATACCAATGGCGTAAATGCAGTGCGCGAGACAAGCGAGGCTTGTGCAGAGTTGGGCGTTCAGCATTTAACCATGTATGCCTTTAGTGCCGAAAACTGGAACCGCCCGCAAATAGAAGTAAGTGCCTTAATGACCCTGCTGTTAAAAACGATTAACGGAGAGTTGAAGACATTGATGAAAAATGATATTCGCCTTGGGGCCATTGGCGATATTGATGCCCTGCCGAAAGGTGTAGCGAAGGAGCTAAGAGAGGCGATTGAAAAAACATCGGGTGGAAAAAGAATGGAATTGATTTTGGCTTTGAGTTACGGAGGTAAGAACGAAATACTGAGAGCGGTAAAACAAATAGCTTTGCAAGTGCAGAAAAATGAAATAGGCTTGCATGAAATTACCGAAGACCTCATCAGCGATAATTTATACACGGCAGGGCGACCTGACCCGGAATTGCTGATAAGAACAAGTGGCGAAATGCGCGTGAGTAATTTTTTGTTGTGGCAATTGGCGTATGCCGAATTTTATTTTACCGATAAGTTTTGGCCCGAATTCAATAAAGAAGAATTGTATAAAGCGATAATAGATTATCAAAACCGCGAACGCAGATTCGGCAAAACAAGTGAGCAGATAAAACAATAACACCAGTCAGACCTTGGTCTGACCGAAATAATATAGAATAGAAACACGGTCAGACTAAAGTCAGACCGAAACACCCAAAAGCAAAACGTTTGAAAAATTTATTTCTTCTTTTCTCCCTTCTCATTTCAACTTTTGCATGGGCGCAGGAACCCGCTTTATTCGATTATTCGAAAAGTGCCGAATACGAAATTGCCGACATTAAAGTAGAAGGTGCTAAGTTTCTCGATGCTCAAATTCTTGTTACGCTCTCCGGTTTGGCAAAAGGCGATAAAGTAAAAATACCCGGCGAGCAGATTCCAAAAGCAATCAAAGCCTTGTGGAGACAAAAATTGTTTACCAATGTTTCTATTGAAGCCTCAGATATTATTGGCGGAAAAATTTACTTGGTTATTCATGTAGAAGAACGTCCGCGTATTTCGCGTTACACTATCAAAGGCATTAAAACCAGCGATGCCGATGAACTCCGTAAAAAAATTGAACTGCATTCTGGCAGCATTTTTACCGAGAACATGCGCAGCATGACTATCAACACCATCAAGAATTATTACATCGACAAAGGATTTTTATCGGTAAACGTAAATGTGCTGGAAGAGAGAGATACGCTATTGGCAAATAGCGTTTTGGTACGTGTGATTATTGACAAAGGCAACAAAGTAAAAATTGAGCAAATAAATATTTACGGCAGTCATGATATACCGGAGGCGAAGCTCAAACGCCAGATGAAAGAAACCCACGAGAAAATAAAATTCGATCTGGATGGTTTGTTTCGCTTTAAACAAAACTTTGCCCGCGATTCTATCACCATCAAATGGTATCAGATTATCGGCAACCTTTCGGTAATGCGTGCTAAAGATTATGCTGAGCGTCACATCAACCTCAATTTCTTTAAAGCTTCGAAATTTAAAAAAGACGAATACGAAGAAGACAAGCACAAAATAGTTGACTACTATAACTCACAAGGTTTCCGCGATGCAAAAATTGTTTCGGACAGTGTTTACATGACCGATTCAAAGAATTTGAAAATTGATATTCGTGTAGATGAAGGCAGAAAATATTACTTCCGCAACATCTATTTCAACGGCAACACAAAATATCCCGATTCGGTGCTTACAAAAATTATAAGCATTAAGAAAGGCGAAGTTTACAACCAGAAAATTCTTGACGAAAGAATTTTCATGAACCCGAATGGTGGCGATTTAAGTTCGCTATACATGGATGATGGTTACCTGTTCTTCAGCGTAACACCAATGGAAATTAAAATAGATGGCGATTCTATTGACCTTGAACTCCGCATTAACGAAGGCGCACAGGCAACTATTCGCGAGGTTAGAATTTTAGGAAACACCAAGACCAACGAAAAAGTAATTCGCAGAGAATTGCGCACGCTTCCGGGAAACAAATTCAGCCGGACAGATTTAATTCGTTCGCAGCGCGAAATTGTAAACCTCGGTTACTTCGACCCTCAGCAATTAGATGTGGTGCCAATTCCAAATCCTGAAAACGGAACGGTAGATATTGAATACCGCGTAGTAGAAAAACCGTCTGACCAGTTAGAACTTTCTGCCGGTTATGGCGGACGTTCATCTACCAGCACAGCCGGTGGTTTATTCGGAACGCTTGGTGTAAACTTCACCAACTTCTCGTTGCGAAATATTAGCGATAAAAAAGCATGGACTCCGCTTCCATCTGGTGATGGTCAGCGTCTCGGTATTCGTGTAAACTCAAACGGAAGAGCATTTCAGTCTTACAGTGTTTCGTTTACCGAGCCTTGGTTGGGTGGCAAGAAACCACAGTCGCTTAACTTTGCGTTTAACCGGTTACGCGCTAACACGTTTAATCCGGCAGACTACACTAAAATTATCGGCAGCTATTATTCAACCAGTGTTTACCTCGGCTTAGGTACCCGTTTAAAATGGCCTGACGATTTCTTTACTGCCGAAATTGGTTTGGAGTTTCAGCACTACATTCTTAAAAACTACAATACCTATTTCAACTTTAAAAATGGTACCGGTAAGGCAACCAACATAAACTTGCAGTTAACGGTTTCGCGCGATTCGCGTGATTTAGTGGCACCTACTTTCTACAACCGTGGAATTTATTTTATGATACAGGGCAAGTTCACGCTGCCTTACTCGCTCATGTTCAACTCGCGTAAGAATATAGATTACGATGACCCTGAATTGTCATCTGCCGAGCGTTATAAATTTGTTGAGTTTCATAAGTGGAAAATTTTGTTCGAGTGGTATACGCCAATCGTTAAGAATTTAGTTTTCAAAGCATCTGCTAACCTTGCGTATTTGGGTATGTATAACAAACGCGTTGGCTATTCACCGTTTGAGCGTGTTGAGTTTGGTGGCGATGGTCTTAGCAATCTGAATGCAGGAACGCAGTTAGGTCGCGATATCGTTTCTTTCCGTGGATATAAAGAAGTTGTTTCTCCATCCGGTGGTGCGCCTATCATGAATAAATTCTCGATGGAGTTGCGCTACCCGATTTCGTTGAATCAATCAGCTACTATCTACGCTTTACTATTTGCCGATGCCGGTAATTACTGGAACAACATTCGCGAATACCGGCCTTACGATTTAGCAAAATCTTTCGGTGCCGGTGTGCGCGTATTCTTGCCAATGTTTGGTTTGCTTGGATTCGATTACGGCTTTGGTATCGACAGAAATAAATTCGGATTGGCTCCGCAGGGCGGCACTAATTTCTTTGCCAAATACGGAGCATTCAGAATTATTTTGGGAAGAGAACCGGATTGAGAATTCGCGTCATTGCGAGGAAGGCTCTGCGACCGAAACAATCTCCGAAAGAAATATGAGTTGACAAGATTTGTGAAAATTCAGAAACATAAATTTGCTTTGGCAATATAATTGGTCTTACACTCCAAAAATTAAACAATTATGAAGAAGCTACTTACCGCAGTTGCAGTTCTGTTTTTAACTTCAACTGCTACCTACGCACAAAAATTTGCCTTTCTCGATATGGAATACATCCTCGGCAAAATGCCTTCTTACACCGAAGCTCAAAAGCAACTCGATAAAATTGCTGACGGCTGGCAAAAAGAAGTAGAAGCTAAAATGAAAGGTGTAGATGATATGTACAAGCAGTTTCAGGCAGAACAGGTTTTAATGACTGAGCCAATGAAGCAACAAAAAATTAAAGAGATAGAAACAAAAGAAAAAGAAGTAAAAGAATTTCAGAAGGCGAAGTTTGGACCTAACGGAGAACTTTTCAAAAAACGTCAGGAGCTGGTAAAGCCAATTCAGGATAAAATCTATAATGAAATTCAGAAATACGCTATTGCTAAGGGTCTCGATTTTATTTTCGACCGCAGCAGCGGACCAACCATGTTATATGCCGGTGACCGATATAATAAGAGCGATGATATTTTAGCTGCTTTGGGAATTACTGTAAAACCTGGTCAATAAATAGTGATTAGTAGATTTGTTAATCGGTGACTGGTAACACCACTTTCTACCTACTGATTCACCAACCACTAATCACCAATCAACTATTCACCGAAAAACTATATTTGCGCCTCGTGAAAAAAAGCTGGCTACTGTTTATTGTATTGTTCTTTGTTTTTACCGGAATAGGATTTGCCCAGCAAAAATATGGTCATCTTAACTCGGGCGATATTTTGGATGCCATGCCCGAATACAAGCAGATGAATGCTACCATTGAGAATAAGAAAAAGCAATATGCTTATCAATTGCAGCGCATGTATGAGGACTATCAGCGCAAAGCAAAAGAGGTGAATGATTACCGCGCCAGTTTAATGCAGGCGGTACTCGAAGAACGATTGAAAGAAATTGACAGTTTGCAGCAGGCTATTTCAGATTTCGAAGGCTCGGCACAAGGAGAAGTAGAAAAATTGCAGATGAAATTATTGAAACCACTGAACGATAAATATTTGAAAGTGGTTCAGGCGGTAGCGAAAGAAAACGGATACACATTCATTTTCGACCTTGCAACAGGTGTGGTAGCATATTATCCCGAAAACTCAGGTGATGTTACCGAACTGGTAAAGAAGAAAATGGGAATCAATTAGTCAACATTATAAAACCAAATAAAAATGAAGAAAACAGTATTAGCAATTATCGTAGCAGTGTTTGCGTTTGCAGGAACAGTGAATGCGCAACAAAAGCTTGGTCACATCAATTCAATTGAAGTGTTACAGGCAATGCCGGAGTTCAAACAAATGTCTGCAGATATTCAAAAACAAAAAGACTCTTACACCAAAATGCTTGAAGGCATGTATGGTGATTATGAAAGAAAGCAAAAAGAATTGCAGGCTATGAGTCAGGATAAAGGAACACCGGATCCAATCCTTGAATCAAAAATTCAGGAATTGCAAGATTTGCAAAAACGTATTCAGGATTTTGAAAGCAAGGTGAATGAAGATTTACAGAAATTGCAACAAGACAAATTGAAACCGATTAACGATAAATATCTGAAAGCGGTAAAAGATGTAGCAGTTGTAAACGGTTATTCATACATTTTGGATATTGTTCAAGGTGGTGTAGCTTATTTTACCGAAGGACAAAACGATGTAACCGATTTAGTGATGAAGAAATTGGGTATTACTGCTGCTCCACAAACAGCACCGGGAACTACTCCTAAATAGAACTTAAAAAACATGAACTCCGGTTCGCAACAACCGATTGGAATTTTTGATTCAGGCATTGGCGGCTTAACGGTCGCCAATGCTGTTTCTAAGCTGTTGCCGCAAGAGCAAATCATTTATTTTGGCGATACCGCTCACGTACCGTATGGCGATAAATCGAAAGAACTTATTCGTTCGTACGCCACAACTATTACCGACTTTTTACTAAATAAAAAGAAATGCAAAGCCGTAGTTATTGCCTGCAACACCGCATCGGCTGCTGCCTATGAAGTGTTGCGCGATACATACAAAGGAATTGTTCCGGTAATAAACGTAATTGACCCGATGATTGAAGCGGTGATTGCCGATGATGAAATAAAAAAAGTGGGAGTGATTGCTACAAAAACTACAATTGCATCAGGCGTTTATCGCGAAAAGTTTTCGAGAAGAAAACCCTCACTTCAATATACAGAACTCGCCACTCCGCTTCTCGCTTCAATGATTGAAGAGAAGTTTTACAACAACGATATCAGCCATGCAGTAATTGAAAATTATTTGTCGGATGAGGTATTAAAAGGAATTGATGCGTTGGTTCTTGCCTGCACACATTACCCGCTTATAAAAAAAGAGATTTCGAATTTGTATAAACAGCAGGTGAAAATTTTTGATTCGGCAGAAGTAGTGGCGCAAAAATTGAAATGGATTTTAGAGAAAGAAGGATTGGCTGCTGAGAAAAAAGCCGAGAAGGATATTTTTTACGTTTCTGATTTTACAGAATCGTTTGCGCGGACAACAAATATTTTCTACGGCAAGGAAATTCATTTAGAACTTTGCAATATTTGGAAGAATACATAAAACTATTGGCATAATTTTGTTGTCTATATTTTGAAATACATTTGAACTATGAAAAAATTTCTGTTCACGTTTTTTATTGCCTACTGCTTACTGCCTACTGCTACTTTCTCGCAAGGCATTGATTTTATTCACGACAAAAAATTTCAGGAAATTCTGGATATGGCTAAAGCCCAGAATAAATTGGTGTTTATAGATTGCTATACTTCATGGTGCGGTCCGTGCAAACGTCTAGCCGCACAGGTTTTTCCTGATTCGGCTGTTGGAGAATTCTACAATTCAACTTTTGTGAATACAAAATTTGATATGGAAAAAGGAGAAGGTGTAGAACTCGCGGGCAAGTATCAAATTCGCGCATATCCTACTTTGCTTTGGTTAGATGGCGAGGGAAATGTGAAACATAAAATTGTTGGTGGCTTAGATGTGCTGGGGCTTATTCAAAACGGAAAGAAAGCAGTTGACCCAACTCCCGGAATTTTAACCAGCATGAAAAAATTGTATGCAGAAGGAAACCGCGATGCGGATTTTCTTTGCGATTATTTAGGAACACTCAATTCCTCAGGTGAAAAATATGAAGATGTATTCAAAGAATATCTCGGCAAACTTTCTAACAATGAACTCACTGACCCTAAACACACACGCAGTATTTTCAATTTGACGAAAGATTTAAAATCTCCCGGTCTTACCTATTTAGTAAAGAACAAAGATTACTACATGAATCTAGTGGGCGCAGAAGCCTTCAATAAAAAAATAAATCAAATTGCTGCAAAGGCTGTGAGCGAAGCTCCTCGTGCCGATGACAAAAATTTATTTGAAGGCGCAATAGAATTGCTCAAAACAAATAAAGCCCCTGACCACGCTGAGCAAACATTGAAACTCTCCATGGATTATTACACACACATGAACGACTGGGTGAATTACGATAAAAATGCTTCGGTGTATGTAAAGAAATATGTGTCAAAAAATGCAGCCGCGCTTAATGATATTGCGTGGACATATTTTTTGAACGTAAACGATGAAGCGCAACTTCAAAAAGCAACGAAGTGGGCTTACACTTGTGTGAACACCGACAACAAATACACTTACAACCTTACTTACGCTTATCTTCTTTACAAGCAAAACATTTACAAAGAAGCAGAACGCGCTTGCGACTATGCTATTATTCGCGCTAAAGAAGAAAATGCAAATCCGTCTTCAGCTACTGCTTTAAAAGAGGCGATAAAGAAATCGTTGGAGAAGAAACCGTAATCAATTCGTCTTCGGAAAGAAGAATGGGTCGTCCTTCATCAACTCTTCAATTTCTTTTTTCGATTTAAACTCTAACAGGCAACTCGATTGCCAGTCCGCACCTTCAACATTATTCGAAAGCACTCTGTATTTAGATTTCATTAGCGAAAGAAAGTAGGAATCAAATGTTTTCGAATCAACTGAATTCTTTTTCTCGGCTACATAAAATTCAAATAAGGTTGAAAGAGAAGTGTAACTCAAATCTCCCAAGTAGAAATAATCAGCAGCAATATTTTTCTTTTCCGCAAGATTCAAATTGTGACGGGCAATTAGCGCATCCCAGTTTATGATTGTTGCTAACACCAAGGTCAAATACCAAATCCAGGTATTTTTTCTAAACAGAAACCAACTTGATTTTACTTTTAGAACTTTAATGAATGCCGTGAGTAGTCCAATAATACAAAGCGCAAGAAAAATGTAAACGCCAATTCGCTTATGGGTTAATCCAAAATCGGAAACGTAAAAGAAATTGCGCTTTGCAGTGGTTACAATCAGAAAAACATTCTGTGCTATCCAAAGATACGTGAGTCCTTTCAAAATTTTATTGTTCTCCAAAAAATTCAATCTACCCCGGAAATAGAAAAGAATGATAGCAATTGCGAGAACGATAGAGAAAATAAGAGCATTTGCTCCGTCATGCAAATACTGCGACAGGGTGAGATCATCGGGCAAGTGTTGAATAATGTAGAGGTAATAAATATCAATTCCGTTAACCGAGAACAACAGCAAATTCAGCAAAACAAAAAGAGTTACTCCCGTAAATAATTCATTTGACTTTGAAATGATAGAAGCCACCCAACTCGATTGGTGCTTCTCTTCGGAAATAAAACTCAATGTGTCTGAATTCCCATGGTCTGCATCTGTAAATTTCTTCACAAACTTATGGTAGAAGAAACCATACATCAATACAAAACCGAACGCTGTGAAAATTATCCATTCAACTGAAATAAAATCGAAATTGATTTGGTCGGTTATTTTTTCGAAAAGTGGATTTGAGGCACGGTAAAGCATAAAGAAAATAACTGCTACAAACAACGGAAGAAGAAATAGGAGAAACCTTTTTGCTTTAGAAGGTGTCGCAGTTTCATTTGTTCTATCTATATTTGTCAGGTTAGTGATGAACAAAGGAATGCTCCACAGAAGTGAGTAAAAAGAATTAAAGAGCGAAATGAACAACGATGTTTGCGAATTAAAACTGAACGCTGCTAAAAGAAATAATGAAAGAATGTTGGCATAAACTGTAAGCGGAGTGCCAAAATAAAAAACAGAAAAACCTGAAACAAGAGTTCCTGTAGCAATTGTCAGCCATGAAAAATCCTTGATGAGTTGCGCGTTTCGAATCAGGCAAAGTGTAGTGAGAAGAATAGAAAACAAGAAGAAATTAATGCCTGGACTTTGTTCATAAAACAAAAATGTATAGGCAGAAGTAGCAATGAGAATGAACCAGTCGTTCTTTTTCATAATGAATTGTTTTAGTGAAGTAGAAGTTTGCTATGCTTCTACCTTTTGAGTGAACGATTCGAAAACAGAGAAGACAAGACACAACAACACGCCAATCATTAAAGTCATTCCATAAGTGCGTGGGTACGAGAAAGGATGAATTATGCGTGTGAGCGTATCGTAAAAAATCGCGAATGGGTCAGTCAGTAAATTCCATGAGTTCCATCGAAGAAATCTTCCAATGTAAATTCCGTAACCGGAAATGAGCATGACCGATAGCATAATTGCTTTGGCGGCTATGCGCGGAAAAATTTCTTTCAGCTTGTTATAAATGAGAATAGCCGAAAACATTCCGACAATTAAACCTGTGAAAGCAAACGAGTAAATGAGGGTAAGGTCAAATCAAAGCGGAAAGTTGCTTCGCGCTTTTAAGTGAATTAGGTCGGTTATAATGTATGGCGCGTTTGGGAAGAAGACAAGCCAAGCAATAAAACAGATAAAGAACTTCCAGTTTTTTTCTTGCTTGCTGGCGAGTGTTGCAAACCCAAGCGGAATCCAGGCAAGAATTAAATTGAACGGAAGAAAAATGTAAACTAAGGTTTCGGTAGTTAGCAAGCGAAACACTTCAAGTACAATACAAAAACCGGAGAGCTGCAAAAGCTTTTTGATAACGAGAGACGACATTCGAGTTAATTTGGTTTTGTAGATATGCTACATATTCATTGCTACTTTAAATTATTCGTTGTAAAAAATTCCGATGGCGTGATATATCAAACCGGTAATCGCTAATTTTCGGTTCAATGCTTTCTCTCTCTTGTTTCTATCGTTCATATGCTCTTCTATTTTATCCAAACATTTCTTGCTAACCACAAGAGTTCCAAGCAATGCTACATCGCCAACTATTCTTCGAATCGATGTTTTAGTTCGTTTCATTTTAAAAAACCAGATTCAGTTTTTCATTCTCTAATAGTTTCTCCAGTTCCATAATTTTCTTCCTGCAAATCCATAGCGGAATAAATCCGAATACACCGAATGAACAATCAATCAATGTCCACCAGTATGGAATACCGCGCAATGCGCAAAATGCGAACGCATAAGGAAGAATGAGCACACAGGCAATCATGCCGAATTCTAAAACCCAAATATTTTTTACAGGATTGCGCAAAGGCCCGATGAAAACGATAGCGATTACAAAGTGCGCGAAGGCGAGCCAATCGTAGCCGTAAAATAAAAATGGATAATCTTGTCCTGTATTAGATACCCCTTCAAAAATTTTATGAAACCATAAAGCAAGAGGTGAATTTTCCGGAAGAAAATCAAGTAATACAGCCAGTTCCCAATAAACCGGAATAGCCGTTGCTCCGCTGATAATTAATGCCACCATAAAAAACAATAGGATAGCCTGAATTTGCTTTTTGAGTTTTGGAATTTCTTGATTCATAGAAAGTGCTTTGAATTTCAAAGTTAAATGATAAAAAAATTATTTCTTGTTATGTTTCACCAATTTTTCGAGCGCGTTTAAGTGCATGTTGAATTCCTTTCTTCCCAGACTTGTTACCACATAACTCGTCTTGGTTTTCTTTCCTACAAATTCCTTTTTGATAGCGATGTAATCTATCTTCTCCAATGCAGTGATGTGGCTTGCCAGATTTCCATCTGTCACATTCAACAATTCTTTCAACGAAAGAAAATCAACCGCATCGTTCACCATCAACGCGCTCATAATGCCGAGGCGAATCCGGTTCTCAAAAGATTTATTCAGTTTGTCAATCAGGTCTTTCACTTTGTATTAATTCTTCACACGTTAGCTTACCAATATTTTTTCTCCTGTGGCTTTGCTTCATAGCGCACATACATCAGCAAGCCATAAATAATGTGCAGCACACCAAAACCAATTGCCCACAAAGTAATTCCGTAGCCAATAAAGTAAAGCCCAATCAAGCCTAAAATAATTTCTGAAATACCGAGCCAGCGAATTTCATCAAGCGTATATTTAGAGGCACTCACCAAAGCAATGCCGTAAAAAATTAAAGTGGTTGGAGCAATTAAACCAAACCATCCGTATTTTAAAAGCACCAGACAATAAACGCCACCGGCAACCAAAGGAATTGCAAGATTGATAATTAAACGTCTTGCTGAACTATCCCAGATAGTTTGTCCTTTACTTTTTGCATTTCGTGTTGTAAAGAAAATAGCGAACAGAATTGAGAGAATCAAAATAGCTGCCGCATCTAAAAAACAGAACCGGATAAAATCTAAACTGATGTCAACCGGAACAGCACGCGCCATATCGCTATAACCGTAATTGAGTTTTGTATTGATGAAAACGTAGAACGCTCCTGCCCCTGCAAGAGCGAAGAAGCCGGCAAACACTCCCGATAAACCGCTGAGTGAAATGAAACGCGAAGAACGCTCCATAATGCTTCGTATCTCCTTAATCTGTTCGAGTTGTTCTGTTAAATTTTCCATCTTTCAAAAGTGCTTTGTAGTGCAAAGTAAAATGCATTTTTTGGAAAAAACAACAATTGCCGAAAAAATCTTTCGCGCCTTCTTCTATATTAGCACAAAACAAAAGCTATGAGCAACGAAAAAGTTTACACCACCTTTTGGGATTTCTATCCATACTATCTAACCGAGCACGCGCGACCTTTAAACCGCGCAACGCACTTTGTAGGAACAGTATTAGTAATAGCGTGTTTCATTGCAGGTATAGTTTTACAAAAATGGCAACTGTTTGTCGCCATACCACTTTGCGGATATGGCTTCGCCTGGTTCGGTCATTTTATTTTAGAAAAAAACAGACCGGCTACTTTCAAATATCCGTTTTACAGTTTGGGTTCTGACTTTGTCATGTTCTTTCACACCATCACAGGGCAAGTAAACAAAAAGGTTGACGAGGCTCACAAAACTATTGGCATGGTAAACAAATGGAAGTAAGGAGTTGTTGTTCTCTAAAAAGAAACTATGAATCTCGAAAAATTAGAAAAGCAAACTCATCAGGTAATTGATTATTGGATTGATGAATACAAGAGGTATGACTTTGATAAAATTCTGATGAAACCTTCAGAAAATGAATGGAGTCTTGGTCAGGTAGGCATTCACTTATGGATGAGCACGAAGGGTTTCTTTTTTAAGAACGCAGAAAAGTGTTTGAGCCAGGAAGGAACAGAAAAAGGGAAAGGGAAAAAGTTAGGGGCGCACATCATCTTCACATTCAAAATGATGCCCCCGGTTAGGTACGAAATGCCAAAGCAGGTTGCTGTAGTTCCCAAACAACCGGAATCGAAAGAACAAATGATTGCCAAATTAGAAGAGATTAAAAAAATAGCGACTGAGTATATTCACCGCATTCCGCAAAGCGACCCGGAGTTAAAAATCAAACATCCTTTCCTCGGTTGGCTGAACACAGCTGAATGGATTACCCTTTGTAATATTCATTGTCGGCATCATATTCGACAAAAGGAGCGCATTGAGAAGCATTTCAGCTGGAAGTAAAATTTTCATTTCATCAAATCGTTTACTTTAGCGCACTCAAATTTTGAAACGTGAAAGTTTTGCGTCCCACTGCTGTATTTGCTTTTCTTTTCTTCTCGCTTTTTTCTTTTTCACAAACCAATGAAAAGTGGACTTTAGAAAAGTGTATTGACTACGCTTTTAAAAATAACCTTCAGGTTCGTCAGGCAGAAATTACTGCTAAAGTTTCCGGCAACGAAAATCTTCAAAGTAAACTGAATCTGCTTCCTACTATTGATGGAAATTTGAATTTCAGCAACAACTTCGGGAACGGATTTAATCCGCAAACTTATAGTTACGCGTTAGGAAATTCGCAGTCAATACAAACTTCTTTGCAGGGCACACTCCCGGTATTCACCGGTTTGCAACAGATGTTCAACATTGAGCGAACCAAGTATGATTTACTTGCTTCAAAATTTGATTACGAAAATGCCAAACGCAGCATTGGTTTGTCTATAGCATCTTCTTATCTGCAAATTCTCTTGAACAAAGAGATTTTAAAAATTGCCGAAAAGCAACAGGCTTTAACCGGTACTCAGCTTTCTACTATCACGTCAAAAATTAAAGCCGGTTCTTTACCTGAAACTTCCGGTTATGAAGTTGAGTCGCAATTGGCCCGCGATGAGGCAAATGTTGTAGCCGCGCAAAATGCTGTTGACTTGGCTATGCTTTCGCTTCGTCAGTTATTGCAGATAAATGATGAGAAATTTGAAATTGAAATTCCGGAAGTAAAGTTTGAGAACGTAGAAAATGTGGCTGCGCTTTCTTCGCAATCGGTTTACGAAACTGCTATAGGCACTCAGCCAAGTATTATGAGTGCAGAAGCAAGAGTGAAAAGTGCGAATGCTTCGCACAAAATGTCTATAGGTGCGTTGAGTCCTACCATTTCTGTTTTTGGCGGATTAAGTTCAAGCTATTTTAGTGGCGATAGAAAATACACCATAAAATACGACACTATTAGTGGTTTCATAATTCCTTCACAACAGGATAATGGTGCGAAACCGTTCAGCGAAGGTTTGAAAGACAATTTCAGAAAAGTTGTTGGCGTTAGCTTAAATGTTCCGCTCTTCAGCAAATGGCAACGCGTTACCAATATTCAAAATGCAAAATTGCAAATGCAGATTCGTGAGTTGCAATTGGATGGTTCAAAAAATCAGTTGCGATCGGATGTTGAGCAGGCCTATACCAATGCAAAAGCAGCTGTGCAAAGTTATGTTGCAAATAAAAAGAGCATGGAGGCGGCAGATAAATCGTTCACAGCATTTGAGAAAAGATATAATGCCGGTATGCTCGGGAACTATGAATTTCAGCAAGCAAAAAACAGTTTAGCAACGGCTGAATCGGAAATGATAAAAGCAAAATATACTTACGTGTTTCGCTTAAAGGTTTTAAATTTTTATCAGGGAAAACCACTCAAGTTGGAATAAACTCCTAAATCCCCCCTTCCCGAGAAATCGGGATGAAACAAAAGAGGACTTAAATACAAATTATGAAGAACAATAGAATTTTAATCGGACTTGGAATTGCACTTGCTGTGTTGTTAGTAGTTGCGATTATTGGAAAGAAGCAAGGGTGGATTGGCAAAGGCGATGTGCTTGAACTGGCGGTTGAAAAATCTGCCAAACGTTCTTTGACTGAAACGGTTACTGCAAGCGGAAAAATAAATCCGCAAACGGAAATAAAATTAAGTTCAGAAGTATCCGGTGAGGTAATTCAGTTGAATGTGCAGGAGGGCGATTCGGTGAAAAAAGGAAAGTTGATGGCGGTTATCAATCCTGCTATTTATGAAGCTATAGTTACGCAAGCTACTGCAAGTGTAAATCAGTTGAAAGCAAATTTATCAAGCGCACGGGCAAGTTCTATTCAGGCAAAGGCTTCGTTTGAACAGGCGAAAAGAAATTTTGACCGCAATAATCAATTGCATAACGACAAAGTAATTTCTGATGCAGAGTTTGAAGCAGCCAAATTGCAATTTGATCAGGCTGATGCAAATTATCAAACAGCACAAGAACAAGTTAACGCTGCTAATTTTAGTGTGAGTAGTGCAGAAGCACAATTAAAGCAAGCGAATGATAACTTGAAGAAGACAACTATCTACGCTCCTATTGATGGCATTGTTTCTCTCGTAAATGTAAAATTAGGTGAGCGCGTTGTAGGAACAGCACAAATGGCAGGAACAGAAATTATCCGCATTGCCGATTTGAATAATATGCAGGCAGAAGTAGATGTAAACGAAAACGATGTGCTTCGAATTTCGTTAGGCGACACAGCCGATATTGAAGTAGATGCTTACGTAAAGAAAAAGTTTAGAGGAGTAGTTACGCAGGTTTCGTATTCGTCTACCAGTTCAACACAAGCGGTTATCAGCACTTCGCAGGCGACAAATTTTACGGTGAAAATTAAGTTGCTTAAAGAATCGTATGCCGATTTAATTAAACCCGAGCTCGGAAAATTATTCCCTTTCCGCCCGGGTATGAGTGCTACGGTTGATATTAAAACAGCAGCAAAAGAAAATGTGCTGACCGTGCCTATTCAATCGGTAACCACTCGTGAAGAGAAAGACCTGAAAGAAAAGGATGAAGACTATGCCAAAACAGCTAAGGCAAAAAAGACAGAAGCTGACGATAAAAAGGAAGTAAAGGAAATTGTGTTTGTAGTAGTGAATGGAAAAGTGAAAGCCAAAGCGGTAACCACCGGAATACAAGACGCGAGTTATATTGAAATTATTTCCGGAATAAACGAAGGAGAATCTATCGTAAAAGCTCCGTTCAAATTAATTTCAAAAACATTGAAAGACGGAGATGCTGTGAAAGTAGTGGACGAAAAAGATTTGTTTAAAGAAGATAAAGCAGAAGGGAAGTAATCGTTTTACTGCTCAACAGATGTCTCTACTCCTAAAATTTTCAGCGCGTTCATAGCGGCATTTTGCTCCGCCACTTTTTTGTTGAAGCCTTCGCCACGCGAAATTACCTGGCCGGCAATTTCCAGTTCAATTACAAAGTATGCTCTGCGGTTTTTACTTTTTTCTTCTGCGACTTTAAAGTCAATGCTCTTTCCTTCGCGCTGTATGTAATGGAAAATCTGGCTCTTGTAATCAGTATTGGTTTGCTCCAGCGTTTCTACATCAATCAAATTTTTCAAAACTCTTTTCAGAACAAATTTTTTGGTCGATTCAAAGCCTGCATCAAGATATACTGCACCTACCAATGCTTCAAAAGTATTCCCTGCTAAATCTTTCGAAACATCATTCATACTTCTTCGATTATAGCTTAGCTTATCAACCAAGCCCAATTTTGTTCCAACTTCATTCAGCGATTTACGGTTCACAATTTTTGAACGCAGCTCCGTCATAAATCCTTCTTCTTTGTAAGGATACTTCTTGAAAATAAATTCGCAGACAATCGCATCAAGTATCGAATCGCCAAGCAATTCTAAACGCTCATTGTTTTCTTTCGGCTCTATAAATTTTGAGCGATGCTGAAACACTTGTTTGTAAAGATGAAGTTTAGTCGGAGTAATTCCCGTAATGCTTCTGATGTAAGAAGCCAACTGCTTATCGGTAGATAGAAAGGTGTTGTAAAATTTGCGAATCAAAACTTATAGTAACTGTTTCAAGAGGCAAATTAAATATTGGATTGAGATAGGGAGAATTGAATTATCAACCGAGTCTATTTTTCGAATTTCTTGAAAATCACCGTAGCATTATGACCCCCAAAGCCAAAGCCATTGCTCATAGCAACATTTACAATTCTCTCTTGCGGTTTGTTGAAAGTGAGATTAAGTTTTGAGTCAATATTCGGGTCATCGGTAAAGTGATTGATAGTAGGCGGAACTATATTCTCTTTTATCGTCATTATGCTTGCAATGGCTTCTACCGCACCGGCTGCGCCTAGCAAGTGACCGGTCATTGATTTAGTAGAAGAAATGTTCAGGTTGTACGCATGCTCACCAAAAACTTTTTTGATAGCTGTAAGTTCTGCCATATCGCCAAGCGGAGTGGATGTTCCGTGAACGTTGATGTAATCGACATCGGTAGCTTTCAAGCCGGCATCTTCTAATGTGTTATTCATTACCAGCACTGCGCCTAATCCTTCGGGATGCGGAGCCGTTAAGTGATGCGCATCTGCACTCATTCCTCCGCCAACCAGCTCGCAATACATTTTTGCGCCCCGCGCCAACGCATGTTCCAGCTCTTCCAAAATAATTGCTCCCGCACCTTCACCAATTACAAAGCCATCGCGGTCTTTATCAAACGGACGCGATGCTGTTTCGGGCGAATCATTTCTTTCACTTAATGCACGCATAGCATTAAAGCCACCAACGCCACCAGGACTAATTGGTGCTTCTGAACCACCGGTTACAAAAACCGAAGCCTTATTCAAACGAATCAAATCGAAGGCTTCAATCAAAGCAATATTAGAAGTAGCGCAAGCTGCCACAGTGGCAAAGTTCGGTCCGCGATAACCCCAACGCATACTGATAAGCCCTGCGGCAATATCAATAATCATCTTCGGCACATAAAACGGATTAAAGCGCGGTGTACCATCTCCCTTCGCGTACGCAATAATTTCTTCATGAAAAACATCGAGCCCACCAACACCTGAACCCCAGATAACACCTACGCGGTCTTTGTTTAAAACAGCCGTATCTAAACCTGCATCGCGAATAGCTTCATCGCTGCAAACCAAAGCATACTGCGTAAACCGGTCAATGCGCTTTACTTCTTTGCGGTCAATAAAATTAAGCGGGTCGAAGTTTTTTACCTCACAGGCAAACTTGGTTCGGAATTTGGAAACATCGAAACGGGTAATAGGAGCCGCACCGCTTACTCCATTCAACAAGTTTTTCCAGTAATCTCCGGCTGTGTTTCCAATAGGAGTAAGCGCGCCAATACCGGTAACAACAACCCGTTTCAAATTCATGCAGCGAATAAAATTGAATTTCTCTAATTATTGAACGCTCTTGCTCGGAATAGTGCCGTTACAATGCATTCGCACAAGCCATACCATCCATAGCAGCACTTACAATTCCACCGGCATAGCCGGCACCTTCGCCACACGGAAACAAATTACTGATTTGCGGATGCCTGAATGTTTCCTTGCTGCGCGGTATACGAACCGGACTTGAAGTTCTGCTCTCTACCCCCACTAACACCGCTTCGTTGGTTCTGTAGCCTTTCATCTTCTTTCCAAAATCAACTAAAGCTTCTCGCAAACTTTGTGTAATAAAAGAAGGCAATACATTTTTTAAATCCGCAGAAATTATTCCCGGCACATACGAAGTGCGCGGCAGTGTAGTCGATGTTTTATTCTGAATAAAATCTTCCATACGCTGTGCCGGTGCCTGAATGTTACCGGTGGCTACAAATGCTTTTTGTTCTATCTGTTTTTGAAATTCGAGTGCGGCTAATGCTTCGTGTGCTGAAAGATGTTTCCAGTTCTCGGCATCTACACTCACTACCATTCCGCTATTGGCAAAATGGCCGTTGCGTGCGCTTGAACTCCATCCATTCACTACGGTTTCATTCGCGTCCGTCATAGCCGGTGCTATTACACCACCGGGACACATGCAAAACGAAAATACTCCTCGGTTACAGGCTTGCGTAACTAAGCTGTAACTTGATGGCGGAAGAAAATTTCCTCGTTCCGGGCGTTTGTATTGTATCGAATCTATCAGTGATTGAGGATGCTCTACACGAACGCCTAACGCAAAAGGCTTAGCTTCTATCAAAATATTTTTGCGGTGCAGCAGTTCAAAAATATCGCGTGCTGAGTGTCCGGTGGCAAGAATTATATTCTGACAAGCCAACTCATCCCCATTCGCACAAATAATTTTGCGGATACAGTCGTTCTCTATTTTAAAATCAACAGCTTTTTTGTTGAAATGAACTTCGCCACCGGCATCAATAATCGTCTTCCGCATATTTTCGATAATGCGGGGAAGTTTGTTGGTGCCAATATGCGGGTGCGCTTCGTAGCCAATACGTTCATCGGCACCGTGCTGAATAAATACATCGAGCACTTTTTTAATGTCGCCACGTTTAGTGCTGCGCGTGTAAAGTTTTCCATCGCTGTAAGTGCCTGCACCTCCTTCGCCAAAACAATAATTGCTTTCGGGGTTTACTTGCAGCTTTTTGTTGAGCAGCGATAAATCTTTAATACGCTCGCGTGAAGGTTTTCCGCGCTCTAAAATTATTGGTTTTATTCCGCGTTCTAAAAGTTGCAGTGCCGCATACATACCAGCGGGACCCATACCGATGATGTGACAGGTCTTTTGTTCGCTTACTTTCTGAAACGAAAACGTTCTTAGTTCAGGCTTAAAAGTTTCATCCTTTAAATAAACATCAACTTTCAGCAACACAATTATTTGCGACTTACGCGCATCAAGCGATTTGCGAACCGGGTGAACATGTGTTATTTCAGCAATGGAAACATGAGCAACTAAAGCGGCTTGCTTTTTTACTTCATCGGCATTAGCCACCTGCTCTGGAGTAAGTTTTAATTCTACACTAATGGGCATGGTTAGGTTTTTATCCTAAAACGATACGAAAGTAAAATTTATGCTGTTGGCATCTCCGAAATTTTATTTTCGCCCGATAATTATATTTGTCAGCACTTAAAAGATATATACAATGAAATTTATTGTTTCTACTACCTCGCTCTTAAAGAGTTTGCAAACTATTAGCGGTGTTATCAATTCTAGTTCGGTGTTGCCGATACTCGAAGATTTTTTGTTCGAAATTAAAGGTGGCAAGATGACCGTGTTTGCCACCGACCTTGAAACTTCGATGAGCACAGAGTTGAAAGTGGAAGCAAAAGACAGCGGACGCATTGCCATACCAGCACGTATCTTGCTTGATACTTTAAAGACATTACCAGAACAACCACTTACTTTTAAAGTAGATGAAAAAACTTTTGGTGTTGAAATAACTTCTGAAACAGGTCGCTATAAACTGAGTGGGGAAAACGCGGAAGATTTTCCAAAAATTCCGCAGCCGGAGTCAGTAACAGAAATAAATATTCCGGCATCGGCATTAAGCAATGCGATTGCAAAAACTTTGTTTGCGGTGAGCAGTGATGATTTACGTCCGGCTATGACTGGCGTTTTGTTCCAGGTTTCTCCTGAAGGAATGACTTTTGTTTCAACTGATGCGCACAAATTAGTGAAGCTGAACCGCAGCGATGTGAAGGCTTCGAAGGCGGCACAGTTTATTGTTCCTAAAAAAGCATTGGGCTTGTTGAAGACTTCTTTGCCTTTGACTGATTCAGGCGTGAATGTTTCTTACAACAAATCGAATGCGTTTTTCACTTTTGAAAACACAAAATTGATTTGCCGTTTGATTGATGCGAACTATCCTGATTACAATGCGGTAATTCCCCAAAATAATCCGAACAAATTATCTATCAGCCGTTTGGAATTGCAAAACGCCATGCGCAGAATTTCGATTTACTCGAACAAAACTACTTACCAGGTGGTATTGACAATTGCCGGAAGCGAGTTGAAGATTTCTGCACAGGATTTAGATTTCAGCAACGAGGCAAATGAGCGTTTGACTTGTAACTACGAAGGTAACGATATGGAAATTGCATTCAACGCGCGTTTCTTAATCGAAATGTTAGGTGTGTTAGATTCAAGCGATATTGAGATTGAACTTTCAACTCCTACAAGAGCGGGTGTTCTTCGCCCTACAGAAAAGAATGAAAACGAAGATTTATTGATGCTGGTAATGCCGGTGATGATAAATTCTTAAAAGTATTGAATAGTTAGTATTTAGTAATTAGATAATACAAATACATTTTACAATTTTTCAAACCGCTCTTCACGAGCGGTTTTTTATTTTGCAACTATGAAAAAGAGTTTTGCCTTTGCTATTTTACTAATCACTGTTCATCAATCACTTTTTGCCCAGAAAGAAATCATTTCTAACGCAACAGATTTGATTGCTGCGAAAAAATACGTTGCCGCTAATCATTATCTCGATTCTGTATTGAAGAAGAATGCGAATAGTGTGGACGCTTTGATGATGAAGGGAAATGTAGTTTTGAATTATGCGTTGGATACCACTAAACCCATGCAGTTTATAACGGCAGATGATGCTTCGGTTTTTAATACTGCAGTAAGCGAAAAGCCAAAATTGCTTTCGAAAAAAACAGTTTATCAGGTAGAAAAGATTTGGAAAAAATGTTTGACGATTGATTCGTCACGAGCGGATATTCGTAAAGGACTCTGCACCATTTACTCAATGGCTTTGATGAAAGATTCTTTGAAAAATGAAATTGCCCGTTTGACAAAAAGCGAAACGGATGATGGCGGACAGGCATTTAGAATATGCGAGTATGCGCGCAAGTTTAAAGAACGCAACCAGTTTGATGATGCGATGGAATTGTATCAGTTTATTGCGCAACAGTTTCCAGACGATGCGGGAGTGCGCTGCGATATAGCATCAGAATATTTTTATGCCGGGCAAACAAACAATGCACTGCTCTGGCTCGACTCGTGCTACCGGTCAAAGGCTGTAGATGAAACTTCTTTTTTAAACGGAGCCTTTACTTACAGCCTGCTCGGATTTTTTGATGATGCACAGACTGTGCTGAGTAATTACTCGCGCATTTATATAAAGAACATGGCAGGCTTTTATTACAGTTTGATGCTGTTCTCTGATTCATCTAAACGGTATTACGACATTCTAAACGACTTTTGTCAAACTGCGGATAGCAACGCTTATACAGATGAATTTTACTTAGCAAAGAAACTACTGGCTTATCGCGATACTTTTTCGTTTAACGACTATAAAGCATTAGTCGATGACGATAAAATTCCCGATTACTATAAAGGCTTGCTGCATCAGCGGGCATTCCGTCAGTTCAAAAATAATTGCGAGCCGTTTTTGATTTATGGAGTGATGCAATCGTCCATTAAAAATTATCCTGCTGCTGTTCAGTTTTTGCGAGAAGGAGAAAATTGCAAGATGAAAGCCGAGCAGGCTGAAGAATGGATGCTGCATTATGCGTATACACTTTATATGTTCGGAGAAAAAGAAAAAGCAGTAGTGTACTATAAACCTTTAATGAAATCGGATAAGCCGTTTACTCAGCAAGCAGCAAAATATTTTACTGCTGTAATTTTAATGGAGCAAAAGAAAAGTGAAGAATCAAAAAAATTATTGAGCGAAGTTGCTTTGTCGAAACAGGCAACGAAGTATGTGGAGTTAGCTAAGCAGAAATTGAAGTAATTATTTAGCTCCTTCTGTTCCGTTTTCAGGATGGTAATGTCCGTATTGTTTCTTTTTTTCTTTCCAGGCTTTTTCTTCGGCTTCGGCTTCTTCTTTTTCCTGAGCCGATAAATCTTTTGTTTCTGTATTCGTCAAATCAGGCGAACCGGCATTTACCCAACAGGTAAACCAAATATCGGCTACCATTTTAATAGAGCTGCGCATTCTCCGCTCTACCATGCCATCCATCATTTTGCTGTAAGCCGCGGTATATTCCTGCGAATACATTTTTGAAGTAATAACTCCGCGCGTGTCGAACGCATACATTCTATCAGAAGGAAAAGTCTGGCTTAGCTTTTTTTCAAAGCCTAAAACGGTGTCAAGCGCAGAATGACTTTCTAAAATTATCTTCCAAATTCGGTCGGTTGGCTTAGCTACGAATTCTGCCTTGCCAATAAAGTAATCGTAGTCTTCTGCAAACAATTCCGGTATGCGCGATTCCCAAAACCCGTGAATTCCTTTTTGGTCGGTAAGTTGTCCATTATAGTTTTCGGTAGTGTGCAAAGGCACATTAGAATCCGCAATGTAATGACCAATTTCTGCCGAAAGTTTAAGAATTCTGTTTTTGTCTTTTGCTTTAAATGCATCTGTCAATCTGAACATCATCAACTGAATATGCCAAGGCACAATGCCATAGCTTTTCAATGTGTCTTCCGAATATTTTGCAACAGCATCGTTCCACCGGTGAGGCATCGAATCGCACGGCAGTATGCAATAATGGTCTAAGTCAATGTAGTGGCGCGGTGCTTCATCGGCAATGGCATATCTTCTTTTGTCGGGGTCAACGGCATGTTCGGTGATGAAGTCAATGTTCTCTTTGTAGAAGGCAATCATTTCAGGAGGAAGAAGAAAAACGGCTATGCGATTAATTCTTTGATGCGCCCAAAAACCCCATGCGTTTGCTGAGAAATAAAAAACTGACAGCAATAAGAAAACCGCCAACCGCTTTTTCATTTATTTCTGGTTTGAAAGGTGTTGCTGATGATGCTCGTCATCTTCAATTTCTGTAACTCCGCCACTCATTACAAATTTCATTACATCTCCGGCACCAACATCTATAAGCATTTGTACTTGGTCGCGGTTTACCAAATACAAAATTCCGGAAAGGTTATACGACCACGGAGTATACACCGCTACTTTATCAAGAATATTCATGTCGCTTAAATCTTCCTGCGTAATAAAGCCAAGACGAAAAACACCGGAATCTTTTCCTACTTCAAACATGACCGGTTTATCAAACTTCTTTTTCTTGCTTATAAAGGCTCCGAAAAAATCCTGCATGGCAGAATAAATATCTTTTACCACCGGCACTCTTTCTACAAGTGCATCGAACACATGCAGCATAGGTTGAAAAATTACCAGCGAGCCGACAAAACCGATAAATGCGATAACAAAAAACATAGCAATAATGCCAATGCCCGGATAATAGAAATGGAAGAGATACCGAAACACATTCTCAATTCCGGAGTCGAGGAAATCGAAAATTTTGAAAATGGCGTAGACGGTTACAAAGATGGGAGCTAATAAAAGCAAGCCCTGCAAAAAGTAAGAGACCACTCTTCCGAAACCCGATTTAAACCAAACCCGTGTTTTGCCCATACAAAAAAATTTGTCAGGTAAAAATAAAAAGTTAGAAGTGCCATTTAAGTAATAGGTATTACCATACTATTAAGGAGTAGTGGGTTAACTTTCATAATTCCCCTCTATTTCTATATTTGCCGACCTTTTAACAAAAACGATTAAAATTCTCATGGAAAATCTGATTTACATTCTTCCCTTATTCGGTGTTATAGCACTGGTTTACATGGCTATACTTTCAAGTTGGGTTTCTAAACAAGATGCAGGCGATGCTAAAATGACAGGCATTGCAAAAAACATTGCCGATGGTGCAATGGCTTTCTTAAAAGCTGAATACAGAATTCTGGCAATATACGTTGTGCTTGCCGGTACTGCGCTTGGCATTCTTTCGCAGGTTCCTAAAGTAGCGGCTCACTCCAGCATTCTTATAGTAGGTGCGTTTGTTATTGGCTGTTTCTTTTCTGCCCTTGCAGGTTTCTTAGGAATGAGAATTGCTACAAAAGCAAACGTTCGCACCACTCAAGCGGCTAAAACTTCATTAGCAAAGGCATTAAAAGTTTCTTTCCGTGGCGGAACAGTAATGGGTCTAGGTGTTGCAGGTCTTGCAGTTCTTGGATTGAGTTCACTCTTCATTATTTTCTTCTTCCAGTTTATGGGTGGAAATTTTGCAGTTGGAAATGGTACCGCTGGTTCTGCCGGTTATGAAGGTATGACTAAGGTTCTTGAGGTATTAGCCGGATTTTCTCTCGGTGCAGAATCAATTGCACTTTTCGCCCGTGTTGGTGGTGGTATCTATACCAAAGCCGCAGATGTTGGTGCTGACTTAGTAGGTAAAGTAGAAGCAGGTATACCTGAAGATGACCCGCGCAACCCGGCAACTATTGCCGATAACGTGGGCGATAACGTAGGTGACGTAGCCGGTATGGGTGCCGATTTGTTCGGTTCTTATGTAGCTACGGTTTTGGCTTCAATGGTTCTTGGAAATTATATCATTCGCGATAATGGCGGAAGTATTCCTGATAGCTTTGGTGGCATTGGTCCTATCTTGTTACCAATGACAATTGCGGGCGTTGGTATTATCGCTTCTATTATTGGTAGCTTTTTTGTAAAAATATCTGACACCGCAAAAGCAAATGTAGATACCGTGCAAAGTGCCTTGAACAGAGGAAACAACATTTCGATGTTGTTGGCCCTTGCTGCTTCTTACTTCCTTATCAAATTGATGTTGCCTGCAGAAATAAAAATGAGTGCGTTTAACGCAGGTGAGTTTACTACGCTTAATACTTCATCGTTGAATGTTTTCTGGGCGGTTTGTATAGGTATGGTGGTTGGCTATTTAATTTCGATGATTACCGAATACTATACGGGCTTAGGCGGCAAACCGGTTAACGATATTGTTCAAAAATCGGCTACCGGTGCGGCAACTAATATTATTGCAGGGCTTGGAACCGGTATGCTTTCGACAGCTTTTCCGGTTATCATTTTTGCAGCGGCTATTTGGGGTGCTTATGCGCTTGCAGGTTTCTACGGTGTAGGTATTGCAGCTTCGGCTATGATGGCTACAACGGCTATGCAGTTAGCGGTTGATGCCTTCGGACCAATTGCTGATAACGCAGGTGGTATTGCTGAGATGAGCGAGTTGCCTAAAGAAGTTCGTGAAAAAACTGACGTGTTAGATTCTGTAGGTAATACTACAGCGGCAGTAGGAAAAGGATTTGCAATTGCATCTGCGGCTTTAACTGCTCTTGCATTGTTCGCGGCTTATGTAACGCTTACCGGTATTCACGGTATCAATATTTTCGATGCGAAAGTTCTTGCCGCATTATTTATTGGCGGTATGATTCCGGTGGTGTTCAGTGCTCTTGCAATGAACAGCGTTGGTAAAGCAGCTATGGATATGGTGAACGAAGTGCGCAGACAGTTCCGCGAAATTCCGGGAATTTTGGAAGGCACCGGTACACCTGAATACGACAAGTGCGTTGAGATTTCTACTAAAGCAGCTTTGCGCGAAATGTTAGCACCGGGCGCTATCACTATCATCACTCCAATTATTATTGGTCTTGGTATGGGTGCAGAAGCATTGGGTGCATACATGGCCGGTGTTACGGTTAGCGGTGTTCTTTGGGCTATCTTCCAGAACAATGCCGGTGGTGCTTGGGACAATGCAAAAAAATCTTTCGAGAAAGGTGTTGAGATTGAAGTGAACGGAAAGAAAGAAACCTTCTACAAGAAAAGCGAACCGCACAAAGCTGCTGTGGTTGGTGATACAGTGGGTGACCCTTTCAAAGATACTTCGGGTCCTTCTATGAACATCCTTATCAAATTATCTTCTCTGGTTGGTTTAACTATTGCTCCGCTAATTGCGGTTAACAGTCACGAGACTACTACGTTTGTAATGTGGGTGAAGAGTTTCTTTGCTTAAGCAATACAGGTAATTATAAATGAAAAGCCTTCGCAGAAATGTGAAGGCTTTTTTTTGTTTTATTTTGGCATTAAACAAAACGCTATGGCTATATACATGAACAACCGGTTAATTAAATCGGCCGATTTTATTCGCACCACGCGCAGGTATTCATCGCCCCAAAGTTTAAACAAGGCAAAAAAAAAAGCGCACGCAGCATGTGGTGGCTATTGGCAAAATGCATTTTGTAGGGGTTATGCCCGAAAATGTGGCGGCACTTTATGGCATTAGCTCGTGGGATGGTTTACTGCTTACCGAAAACGGACAGGTGCCCGCAGGCTTAAGCCCGGTGAGCAAAGTGAGCAAAAAAGTAAAGCTGGGCGAAAGCATAATTTTGGGTTGGGCGGTGCTCAACCGCCTGAATGTATACTGGATTGCCGGTCATTTTTTTGTGCATGAATATGCTGTAGAACAAATAGCCGATACCGAACAAAAACGAATGAACTCCTTTACCATATCGCCTAAAGTTCGCAGAAAGCGGAGGTATCTTGCATAGTATTCGGACAAATTTCTATTACCAGCGGCACTGCGTTTTGCCTTATCTGCCCATAAAATTTTAGTTTTTTGCCTGCCTTTATGTTTACCGGGTTTATACCGTGTAAACAAGATAAGCCAGCGTAACATCTTTGGATGATGATAGCGCGTTGGTATCAATCTGGGTGGTAATACTGAATGATTATAGAGCGTTGTCATCATTCAGCGTTACCAACTGGGCTTATCCTGTGCCGTCCGCATCATTCCAAATTAATTACCCGATGTATAATAAACCTGCGCGATAAACCAGCGTAACCACAAGGCAGGCTTATTTCGTCATTTTACATCAAAAAAATGGTTCAACTGTTGCTCCGTGCCCGAAGAATTACCGACTATAGCCTTATACGCGCCTTTAGCCACAAGCCAGGTTTGGGTTTGGGGATTGAAGTAAGCCAAACTGCTAACGGGAACTTTAAAATTAACCACACGCTCTTCGCCCGGTTGCAAAAATACTTTGCTAAAAGCCTGCAACAGTTTTACCGGCCGGTCAATTTCAGAATAGGGAAAGCCGATGTATAACTGCGCCACTTCGGCACCGGCACGGGCACCGCTGTTTTTTACTTTAACAGAAACATGCAGGGTGTCAGCATCCTGCTGCGTCTGCAAATCGGAAATCTGAAACTGCGTATAACTCAAACCAAAACCAAAAGGATAGCGCGGCTCTTTTTTCTCTTTATCAAAAAGAGTGTAGCCATGATAGTAGCCATAATCAACCGCAGTATCGTAACTATTAAACTGAGGCAAATCGCTTTCCAGTTTAGGAACGGTGAACGGAAGTTTGCCGCTTGGGTTTACATCGCCAAATAAAATTCGCGCCAGTGCTGTGCCGCCTTCCATGCCGTTGTAAAATGTTTCTATAATGGCAGGAATTTCTTCATGCCATTCTTCCACCGTAATGGCACTACCGGCAACCAGACTCACCACAATATTTTTGTTTACAGAAGATGCAGCATGAATCACCTCAATATCCGGTTGGTGCAAATGCAGATATTTTCTATCGCCACCCACGGCAAGTATACCGGTGCGGGTTATGAAATCTTTTTTGTCGGGGTTGTTCTTATCGCGAATTTTTCCGTTGCCTATAAACTCGCCTTCGTCTTTGTAAGTGGTACCGGCAACAATAATTACGACATCGGCACCGGTGCATATTTTTTTTATGGCATCTAAATCGTTAACCGGTGCGGTTAGTATTTCAATGTTGTTGTCATTCCGAACGGAGGCTTTGCGAAGTGAGGAATCTTGTATTTGGTTGCTTGTTCCAATACCAGATGCCTCGTTCCTCGGCATGACAAATCCGCTGAAATAATTTTTAATGCCATCAAGTGGAGAAATAATATAAGCCGGAAACACACGGCTGCTGCCGTGGTCACCGGTCTGCTTTACATCGGCAAGTGAGCCTATGACAGCAATGCGCCTAACTTTATTTTTATCGAGCGGAAGAAAATTGCTTTCGTTCTTCAGCAGCACGGCACTCTTCTCTGCCACTTCGCGCGCTAAATCAATATGCGCCCGGCAGCCCACTAAACTTTTCGGATACTCCTGCACATCTTTCTTTGCAGCAAACAAAAGTTTGGTGCGGATAATGGGAAAAACTAAATCGTCAATCTGTTGCTCTTTAATTTTTCCGTCAGCCAATAATTTTTTGATGTGCTTAAGCGAGTAAACATTGTTCGATGGCATTTCAATATTCATTCCGGCTTCAATTCCTTTTTGCGCATCATACAAACCGTTCATCCAGTCGCTGGTTACGTAACCTTTAAAGCCCCATTCGCTGCGCAGAATATCGGTGAGCAAAAATTTGTTGTGCCCGCAGAACTCGCCATTCAGTTTATTGTAAGCACTCATTACCGAAGCGCAACCGGTGCTAATTACTTTCTTAAAATGCGGAAGATACACCTCGCGCAAAGTGCGCTCGCTCATATTCATGCTTCCGCCAAACCGGTTGTTCTCCATACTGTTTGCCGCAAAGTGCTTGGCGCAAGCCTGCACGTTATGCTTTTGAATTCCGATAGTTAAAGCCGAAGCCATTTCTCCCACATGGTGCGGGTCTTCGCCATAAGTTTCTTGCGCGCGACCCCATGCGGGGTGCCGCAGTAAATTCATACACACCGCACCGCTGTAGTTAGCACGCAATGCGCGAATTTCTTCGGCAATAGCTTCGCCTACTCGTTCTTCTAAATCAATATCCCAGCTTGCTCCCCGCGCCATAGTAACCGGAAAGGCAGTAGCGCCTTTATGCAAACTCACTCCGCGCGGTCCATCTAAAAAAATGGTGGACGGAATTCCGAGCCGCTTATTGCCACCGGCATGCACCGGTTTAATTTTTTTTGAAAACAGAATAGACATGCCAAAGCGAATCATGCCATGCCCGTGCATTTCGTAAACCTTTTCTTTTAAACTCATTTGCGAAATAAGGGCGTGTGCGGTAGAGTCGGCTTCGGCTTCTGTCATAATTTGTGCAGTTGAAGATGAAACAGAAAAGAATACAGTAAAGAAAAAAGTGAGTGAGGCTATGCGAAACATGTAAGCCAAAATAAACAAATATGCCCGCCACAGACCTGCCTACCGGCAGGCAGGTTAAACAGATTAAATACAAAAACTATTTTTGAAGCTGTATGAAGAAACACTTTGTCTTTTCCGTTGTCTGTTGTCTGTTGTCCGTTGTCTGCAAAGCCCAGCAGCCGCTTCCCGCAAAAACTTACCTCACCATGCACGACTCTACTACCAGTATGGATATAGTTATGTATCAGGGCAAAGGCGGAAGTATGAGTTTAGATGGCAGAAACGTAAAACTGTTCAACAATCTTTTTGAAAATAAAACAGCAGCAAAAACAAAAGCACCGCTTGCCGGAAATATGATGTGGTTAGTAAACGGACGCGAATTTGTTTCGGGCAATTACTTTCTGGGCGACTCAACCGGCTATGTTGTTTTTCAGCTAAACGGAAAAGAGTATGTGAACCTGATAAATGCGCAGGGCAATTCGTTTTTTAAAGGGCAGATAAAACAATAACCAATGCCAAGTTTTGATGTTGTAAGCAAAGTAGATGCGCAAGTAGTAGAGAATGCTATTAATGTGGCACGGAAAGAAATTGTGAACCGGTATGATTTTCACGGCTCTAAAACCGAAATAGATTTGAATAAGAAAGATTTGACTCTTCTTATTACTACAGAAAATGAAATGCGCCTGGGTGCTGCCATTGATATTATTATCAGTCGCGGTTTAAAGCAGGGCTTAGATGCCCGCAGTTTTGATGTAAGTAAAGAGCACTATCCGTCAGGGCCTATGATTAAGAAAGATATTAAACTGAAAAACGGATTAGATAAAGACGTGATGAAGAAGATTGCAAAAGCCATTAAAGACACCGGCTTGAAAGTACAGGCAGCGCAAATGGATAACATCATCCGCGTAACCGGTAAAAAAATTGACGACCTGCAAGAGGTGATGGCATTCCTTCGCAAAGGCGATTACGGTTTTCCTCTCCAATTTGATAACATGAAAAGCTAAATTGTATTTTCATTCAGCATTCAAAATTCTAAACTCAACATTCCACCATGGGCTTCTTAGACCAAATGAAACAACTGAAAGAACTTCAGGAAAAAATGGAAGAGACAAAAAAACGTCTCGATACTATCGAAGTAGTTTCTGAAAATGATTACGTGAAGGTTTCTGTTTCGGGCAACCGCAAAATCAAGAACATCGAAATTTTAAAGCAGGATGATAAGCTTGCGTTGGAAGGAAAAATACAAACTGCCGTAAACGAAGCAATGGAGCAGGCAGATAAATTAATGCAAAGCGAAATGATGGGAGCCATGCCTAAAATTCCAGGACTAACCGGCTAACATGAACACAAAAACCATCGACCTCGCCAACATTGCACTCATGCTTTTTTCATGCGTGGCAGCTTTCGTAGTTCCTTTCGAGTTATTTTTGTTTTCGTATGCGGTGCTGGGTCCGCTGCATTATCTAACCGAAATAGGCTGGCTACACAAGCGCGATTATTTTGCCACCGGTAAAAAAGATTACTACTGGCTGGTGATATTCTGTATTCCACTTACTGTTTTATCCATAGCTTCTACTTATAGTCATACGGCATTAGTTGCTCCGTTCCATAATTTCCTTATCGACACTTTTGGAGAGGGCATATTCGATACTATTACGGTAATGATATTTCTTGCGTTTGTAATGGCATTGGCAATGGTGCTGTTTAAGGATATGTTTTATAAAATCATATTTTTTGCTGCGGCTGTTTTTGTAGGAGCGGCATTAAGTAAGAGCGATCCATTTATTTTTCTATTCGGTATTTTTCTTCCCACACTTATTCACGTTTTCATTTTCACCGGCTTGTTCATTTTATATGGCGCATTAAAAAACAAAAGCAAAACAGGAATTGCATCACTCTTTGTGTTTACCGCTTGCGCTGTCAGCTTCTTTGTTTTTCATCCCAATATTTCGTTTTATAAAATTACCGCCTATGCCGAAAAGGCATTGATGGACAGCGGCTTTATTCAACTCAACAAAGCAGTAATGGATTTGTTCAAGCTCGGAGAATTTACCCGCGAAACGGTTTTCAGTTCCGCTGTAGGTTTAGGTATAATGCGCTTTATCGCCTTTGCATATACTTACCACTACCTTAACTGGTTTTCAAAAACACAAGTCATTAAATGGCATGAAGTGCCCAAGAAACAATTGGCAGGTGTAATCGCCATCTGGATAACTTCGGTGGTGTTATACGTCTATAATTACAAAACCGGCTTGATGGTGCTTTACTTCTTAAGTATGTTGCATGTGCTGTTAGAATTTCCGCTCAACTACCGCACTTTTATCGGTATTGGAGAAGAGATTGGAACACTCACCGGCATGCGCAAGCCGGTTACCGTTAAGAAGAAATAATTTCTCTTTTCTAATTTCTTTTCCGTTTCACATCTTTCATTACTTTCATGTAAAATAAAAGTTAATGAAACGTTATGCTTTGCCTTTTGCCCTTTGTTGTTTGCTCGTTGCTTCATGTAAAAAAGAAACCAAAGACAAAAACCTTCCCATTGTTTACGACAACGGACCAACCGATAGTTTGAAGTTGAACCAGATTCAGATTATTGCCAGCCACAACAGCTACCATTTAAAAACCGACTCCAGTATTTTTGCCTGGATGAGCAAAGCAGATTCGCTTGGTATTCTTCCATCTAGCTATAGCCCTACAGGAATTGATTACACGCATCTGCCTATTGAACAGCAGATGAGCGACTATAATGTTCGCGGATTAGAAATTGATTTTTATAACGACCCGCTTGGCGGACAATTTTATAACCGGCAGGGCTTTTCTTTAATTGCGCAAGGCAGTAAAATCGAATCGCATATCGAAGAACTAAAGCAGCCCGGATTTAAGGTAGTGCACATACCCGATTTCGATTTTAACACCAATTACTACACCTTTAAGCAGGCACTTACTGCTGTTTATAACTGGAGTGTTTCGCATCCCAATCACCTTCCCGTTTTTATCAATATAGAAACTAAAGAAGAAACAGTTGGAGGCACATTGCCAACCGTGCCGGGTTTAACTGTAGCAGTTCCTTTTGATGCGGATGCGTGCAATAAAATGGATGAAGAAATAAAATCGATTTTTGGCGATGCGTTGAACAAAGTAATTACACCGGATAATGTTCGCGGCACTTATTCTACGCTTGAAGCCGCAGCACTTGCAGGCAACTGGCCTACACTGGCTCAGGCAAGAAACAAAGTTGTTTTTATTATGCAGGGTGCGGCAGAAGATTTGTATACAGTAGGACACCCTTCGCTTCAAGGTCGCGCTATGTTTGTTTATTCAAATCCCGGCACACCGGAGGCTGCTTTTGTAATTATGAATAACTCCGCGCAGGTAACTCAAATTCAAAACCGCGTTCAGCAAGGCTACATTGTAAGAACCCGTGCCGATGACGGAACCACGCAAGCGCGAGTGGGCGATTACTCTGATATGAATAATGCATTTATGAGCGGAGCGCAAATTATTTCTACCGATTATTATAAAGCCGATGCCCGTGCAGGCACCACCGGTTGGACAGATTACCATGTGCAGTTTCCGAATGGAGAATTAGCACGAATTGATAGTTTTTCAGCGCCAGATAAAATGAACTTGGGTCTCATCAAAGAATAACTTTCCGTTAACATGGCATTGCGAAATTTGAACCGCTTATGGCTGATGTAAAACGAAAAGTAAAAGTGGCTGTCATCAGCGATGTGCACCTTGGTTTTATTGGATGCAAAGCCAAAGAGTTGAATAAATATTTGGCGAGTATTGACCCTGAAACGCTCATCATCAATGGCGATTTAATTGACATCTGGCAGTTCCGCTCGTACTACTTTCCCAAATCGCACACAAAAGTAATTGAACGCATTTTTAAATTTGTTTCGGAGGGAGTAAAGGTGTATTGCCTTACCGGTAACCACGATGAAATGCTGCGCAGGTATTCCGGCTTAAAACTCGGCAATCTTGAACTGGAAGATAAAGTGGTTTTAAGTATGGATGGCAAACAGCATTGGTTTTTTCACGGAGATATTTTTGACGTAACCATGCAAGGCTCACGTTGGTTGGCAAAACTTGGCACCACCGGTTACGAAATTTTAATTCTCATCAACAAACTGGTGAATCTTCTGCTTGAACTTTTTGGCAGAGAAAAATCTTCTTTCTCGCAACAGGTTAAAGTGGCTACCAAGCAAGGCATAAAAAAATTAAGCAACTATGAATTGACTGCCGCTGAAATTGCATTAGATGAAGGCTACGATTTTGTAATTAACGGTCACACACATATTCCCTGCATTAAAGAAATTAAAACCGAACGCGGCAACGTGATGTATTTAAACAGTGGCGACTGGGTGGAGAACATGACCGCGCTGGAATACAATAACGGTGAATGGAAATTAATTTGGTTTAAAGATTTAAAATTCCCGGCAACCTGGCTAAAAGTAGAAGAAGAAGATTTGCCTTAACAGTGCGAAACAAAATTATTTTTGAATAGACCATCCACTCACAATCTAACATTTAAGCATGAATAAATTTTACATTTCGGTTTTCAGTATTCTTCTCTTTCATTTTTCAACTGCGCAAAACGCCACTATTACCGGCAAAATTCTGGATGCGGAAACCAAAGATCCGCTGGGCGGTGCCACCATCAAATTCGATAAATCAAGAGGCGGGTTTAGCGATGCTGCCGGAAAATTCACATTGAGTATTCCGGCAGGCGAACATGATATAACCATTTCCTATATCGGTTACAAAAGCGATAAACGACCGGTGTCGCTTAAAGAAGGAGAGAAACTTGAAATAGAAGTTTTAATGAAACCATCGGTTTTCCAAATTGCACAGGTGGTAACGGTAAGCCAGTACAGAAAAAATGCAGCTAAAGAAACGGTGTCAACCGAGGTAGTATCAAAGAGTCAAATTAAGAACACAAACGCTAACGATTTAGGTGATGTAATAAGTAAAGCAAACGGTGTGTTGGTGCAAGACGGCTCTATTTCCATAAGAGGCGGAAGTTCATTTTCGTACGGGGTAGGAACACGTACGGCTGTGCTAAGTGATGGACTTTCGCTTACCAGTGCTGACCGTGGAGAAGTGCAAAGCAAAATGGTTCCCCTAGCTAATGTTAAACAGGTAGAGATTGTAAAAGGCGCATCATCGGTGGTGTATGGTTCATCTGCACTTAATGGTGTAGTGAACGTAATTACCGAGTGGCCAAGCGAAAGCGAACCCAAAACAGAAATTGAAACGAATGTGGGCGTGTACGATAATCCGAGCGACCTGCGCAGAAAATGGTGGGGAACTGTTCCTCCGTTTTTTGGTTCGGTAAACGTAAATCACCAGCGGAGAATCGGAAATTTGCAATTTGTTTGCGGTGGAAATATTTATTACGATAGAAATTATCTCCAACGCAATAGTGGTTTCCGCTTTAGCCCGTTTGTGAAAACCCGATACATTTCTCAGAAAACTCCCGGGCTTAGTTACGGGATAAACGCGCAGGCTTTTGTAGAGCGCAACGAACTGTTCTTTATTTCAAAAGACCTTGATTCGCTGGCAATGGTTCCGGCAAATGCTTCGGACGATAAGCACCAGAAATTTTTGATTGACCCGCACTTGGCTTACGGCAACGATAAGGGACACAACTTTAAACTGAACATGCGCTACATGGCTATTTGGCGTAGAGGTGATGGTGTGGACATTGATGCGACCAGTCATTCTATAAATGTAGATGAGCAATATCAATACCGGTTCAGAAAAGATATGTTCATTGTTACTGCCGGTTTGCCTTTTAGTGTAGGCGTGTCAAAAAGTAATTTGTATAAGAACAACCACATTAATTTCAGTGCAGCAATTTATACGCAGGCAGAGTTCAACTATAAAATTCTTTCATTACAAGCAGGTGTGCGTTATGAAGTTTCGGGAGTTGATTCGCAGATTATAACTACCAAACCGGTGTTTCGTTCAGGTATAAATATTCAGGCAGCCAAAGCAACTTTTATTCGCGCTTCGTGGGGGCAAGGCTACCGGGTGCCCACCATTGCCGAAAAATATATTGCTCAACCTTTTGTAGGCACCGTACTTATTATTCCAAACGATACTTTAAAAGCCGAAACCAGCTGGAGCTTTGAAGTGGGAATTAAGCAGGGTTTTCAGATACGCGACTGGAAAGCGTTTATTGATGCTTCGTTTTTCTGGCAAGAGTATAAAAACTATATAGAGTATGTAGTAAGCGTTTGGCCCAATTATTATCCAAACGGAAACAAAATTTTTCCTGATTCACTCGAATTTCCATTCCCGGGCAACGGAACTATTATTGGTGCAAAACCTATCAATATTGAAAATGCCCGTATTGCAGGTTATGAAATAGGTTTAATGACCGTAGGGAAAATAGGACCGGTGGGCTTACAGATTTCCGGAGGCTATTCGTATAACTATCCAAGCCGCAAAGATAAAAACACCGATTCTACCCATTACAAAACAACCGATTTTATTCGCGATGTATTTAAATTCAATGGGCAACGTGTTTCTACTAATGATACTTCGCGCATTCTTGCTTACCGCATCCGGCATTTGTTCCGTACCGATTTGGAAATTACTTATTGGAAATGTTATGTAGGTGCAACTTTCAATTATGGAAGTATACCTGAAGTGGTTCCCGGTTTTTATAGAGTAATTGCCAATACAATTTTCGGTGATATCAATGCCGTTGACAAATACATTAATACGCACATTAAGGGCGATTTTTTTATGGACTTACGGGCGGGAATAAAAATAAACGAACACTTCGGCATGGGCTTTATTGTAAAGAATGTAACCAATCATTTTTACTCACTGCGGCCGGGCAAGCCTGAACCGTTGCGGAACTATACATTGCAGTTCAGATATAATTTTTAATGAACAGACCACAGACCGCAGACCGCAGACGGCAGAAAATGCATTACGCCTTTTTGTGCTTGTTACTCGCAGTTTACTCTTTGCCTGTAGTTGCACAGAACATTACGCACGGCCCGGTGATGGGCGCGGTTACTTCTTCTTCGTGCAAGGTTTATTTGCGAACCGTATCGCCCGCACAAGTTTCTGTTACTTGTCATCCTTATGCTGTTTCTAATAATTTTCATATAAGATTTGGGGAAACAACCACCCAGAGCGATAATTCGGTGGTAATACAGCTAACGGATTTAAACCCCGATACCAAATACATACTTAAAGTAGAAGTTAATGGCAAATACGATACTACTAAGGGGTCGTTCAAAACTTTTCCCGCAGAAGGTGTCAAAGGCGATTTCAGTTTTGTAACCGGTAGCTGTCAGGAAACCGAAAACATGAAAGTGTTTGAGGCAATGCCTAAAAACGACCCTTACTTTTTAATGCATACAGGCGATTTTACTTACCCCGATTATATGATTGCGCGTAATTATGCCGCCACGCAAGAAGGAATAGACTCAAGTTATCGCAGACGCTATAACGAAAAAGTAATGAAACAGATGCTCTACAACGTGCCAATAGATTACATATATGACGATGATGATTATGTAGGCGCAAGTGCCGGAAGATATTGCACCAACGATTTAGTTTCGAAACGCGAACACGGCAAAATAACTTACACCATGCCGGCTGATACTTTTCCGCCTTTGTGGCGCAGCAATGTAATTAAGGGCTATGCCGATTATTTTCCGCACTACGATTTGCCGGATACAAGCGAAGGAATTTTTCATTCCTTCAAATTCGGCAATTCGGAGTTTTTTGTCATCGACCGCAACAGTTGCAAAGACCACCCTGATGGCGATGTGTTTAAATACAACGCCAAAAGACACCGGTGGTATTTTGCACCTGATTCTTCTATCGCACTCTTTGGTAAAAAACAAATGGACTGGCTGAAAACCGCGATTAAAAATTCGGATGCTGATTGGAAATTTATTGTAAGCGGTGTGCCGCTTAATGGTGCCTGCGAAAAATTAATTCAGGCAGGTGTAAAAATTCAGAAACTGCATTATAAAGAATGGTATGGCTTTCACCTCGCCAGCGGCTTCGGGCATTACTGGGCGGGTTTCCCGTACGAGCGCAACGACTTTCTGAATTTTGTAAAGCAGAACAACATCAAAAACATTGTGGTAATTAGTGGCGACACACACCACTGTGTTATGGATGATGGAACGAATGCCGGCTTTCCTGAAATGAACGCCAGCGGTCTGAGTGTATCTACTACTGAACTAGCTAAATACATCAAACTAATTGGCAACGGCTTCGGACTTTACCGATTTAAAAGAATCTGGAACCAAGGAGGAATAGGCATAACTACCAAAGAATGTAAAAACGGTTTTGGCAAAGTGCGAATTGTAGGAAGCGACTATGTGGAGTTGAGTATCGTTGATGAAGACAACAAGACCATTAGCAGTTTCAAAGTCCCGTTTCAGAAGTAATTAGCAACTTTTATCAAAAATAGTTGTATCTACAACTATTAGCTTAACTCCAAATTTTCACCTTTGCATTCTCAAAATTCTGCCGATGTCAAAATTCACATGGTTTATTGTTGCAATAGTGGTTTTAGTAGCAGGCATAATTGTTTACAATAAAGTTATTCATCCTAAAGAAAGTACCGCTCCTGCATCAAAGGGCGGACCTCCAAAAGAAATTTCTGTAAGCGGGTTTGTGGTGCAGCCAAAAAATTTAGACAATGGAATTGTAGCATCGGGAACTTTGCTGGCCAATGAAGAAGTGGAACTTCACCCCGAAGCATCGGGAAAAATTACACAATTGAATTTGAGCGAAGGAAGTACTGTGAGCAAAGGGACTTTGCTTGTAAAATTATTCGATGCCGATTTACAGGCCACACTTAAAAAACTTCAACTGCAAAAAGAAAGTGCAGAAAAAACCGAAACGCGATTAAAGCAATTGCTTGCCATCAACGGTATCGGTCAGCAGGAATACGATAATGCAGTTACCCAGCTCAATAATATAAATGCCGATATAGATTTAACGCAAGCGCAAATTTCTAAAACAGAGGTGCGCGCACCGTTTAATGGTGTGGTGGGTTTGAAAAACGTAAGCATAGGTGCATATGTTTCTCCAACAACATCTATCGCCACGCTTCAACAAATCGACCCGCTGAAAGTTGACTTCACCGTACCTGAAAAATATTCATCCTCAGTCGGAAAAGGCGATGCGGTGAAGTTTAAAGTAGATGGCTCAGCAGAAACTTTCACCGGAAAAGTATTTGCCATAGAACCAAAGATTGATGAAGCCACCCGCAGCATAAAAGTTCGGGCGTTGGTAGCCAATTCAAAAACAAAATTATTTCCCGGTGCTTTTGCAAAAATTGATTTGGGGTTAAAAAGTGTAGAAGGTGCAATGATGGTACCTACTCAATGCATAATCCCCGAAGCACGCAACAAAAAACTGATTGTCGTAAAAGATGGCAAAGCAAAATTTGTCATTGTAGAAACCGGAGTGCGCAATGAGAGTTACATACAAATTACTAGCGGGGTAGAATCTGGCGATACCATAGTAGCCACTGCACTGATGTATGTAAAACCCGATGCTGGAGTGAAAGTTGTAAAAGTGATTGAATAAGAAATGAGTTTACCCGGTTTAAGTTTAAAGCGTCCTGTACTTGCCATAGTAATGAGCATCATTATTGTGCTCTTCGGTATTATTGGCTACAAGTTTTTGGGTGTGCGTGAGTATCCGAGTATTGACCCACCGGTAATTACCGTTCGCACTAATTATACTGGTGCAAATGCCGATGTAATAGAATCGCAGATTACTGAGCCCCTTGAAAAAGCCATCAACGGTGTAGAAGGAATCCGGACTATTTCTTCATCGAGCAACCAAGGCTCTTCGATAATTACTGTTGAATTTAATTTGGGAGCAAACCTGGAAGCCGCAGCCAATGATGTGCGCGATAAGGTTTCGCAAGGCATTCGGTCGTTGCCGCAGGATATTGATGCGCCACCGGTGGTTACCAAATCCGATGCGAATAGCGATGCGATAATTTCCATGACCGTGCAGAGCAACACGCGCAATCAGTTGCAGGTTTCAGATTATGCATCGAATGTGTTGTTGGAAAAATTACAAACCATTCCGGGCGTAAGCACCGTGCAGATTTGGGGCGAGAAAAAATACGCTATGCGTCTGTGGGTTGACCCAATGAAACTTTCTGCTTATTCCCTTTCATTTACCGATATTCAAAATGCACTCACGAAAGAGAATGTGGAATTGCCCGCTGGAAAAGTGTATGGCAACAACACTGAACTTACAGTGAAAACTTTTGGTCGTTTAAGCACAGAAGTCGATTTCGAAAACTTAATCATTAAAAGTGGCGATAACCAAATCATTCGTCTGCGCGATGTAGCTGATGTGGTGTTGGGTCCCGAAAACGAAGAAACCATTTTGAAAGAAAGCGGAGTGCCGATGGTAGCACTCGCTATCACACCACAACCGGGTAGCAACTATGTAGAAATAGCCGATGAGTTTTACAAACGCTACGAGCAGATCAAAAAAGAAGTGCCCGATGATATCAAACTCGACATCGCACTCGACCAAACTGTTTTTGTAAAACGCTCCATTACCGAAGTAGGTGAAACACTCGCCATTGCTTTCGCATTGGTAGTGCTCATCATCTTCCTCTTCTTCCGCGATTGGCTCATAGCCATTCGTCCGCTCATTGATATTCCGGTTTCGCTGATTGGCGCGTTCTTCATCATGTACATTTCCGGATTCACCATAAATGTGTTAACACTGTTAGCTATTGTTCTTGCCACAGGTTTAGTGGTAGATGATGGTATTGTGGTAACCGAAAATATTTTCAAAAAACTCGAAGGTGGTTTAGACAAACACCGTGCGGCTAAAGAAGGAAGCGAAGAAATTTTCTTTGCAGTCATTGCCACCTCTATAACACTTGCTGTTGTTTTTCTTCCCATCATTTTTTTACAGGGCTTTGTAGGAAGTTTATTCCGCGAGTTTGGAATTGTAGTAGCCGGAGCGGTTTTAATTTCTGCATTTGTTTCACTCACACTTACTCCGGTGCTGAATGTTTTGTTGACGCGCAAGGAAAACAAACGCACTTGGTTTTACGAAAAAACAGAACCGTTTTATGTAGCACTCGACAACGGCTATCGTCAATCGTTGCAAACATTTATGAAACGCAGATGGCTCGCGTTTCCAATTTTGATTGGCTGTGGATTTTTCATTTTTCTTATCGGCAAAAATTTGCAAAGCGAGTTGGCACCAATGGAAGATAGAGGCGCATTTCGTTTAAGCGTAAGCACACCCGAAGGCACATCCTACGATTACATGAATCGTTACATGGATAAACTCGTCAACTTTGCGAAGGACTCTGTGCCCGAAGCAAAAATTGTTTTGAGTGTAACAGCACCGGGCTTTGCAGGCAGTGGGGCCGTGAACACCGGCTTTGTGCGTTTGCGTTTAAGCGAACCGGATGAGCGCAAACGTTCACAAAATGATGTGGCGCAATACGTAGCTAAGAATGCCGCGCGATTTAATGAAGGCAAAGTTTTCCCGATTCAAGACCAAACTATTTCTACTGGAGGCGGTGCGCGTTTTGGTTTACCGGTTCAGTTCGTTATTCAGAATTTGAACTTCGAAAAAATACGCGAAGTGTTGCCGAAGTTTTTAGAAGAGGCAAACAAAAATTCAACGTTTCAAGGCGTGGATGTGAATTTGAAATTCAATAAACCTGAACTGCAAATTGAAATCAATCGCTTAAAAGCAAACGACCTTGGTGTAAGTGTGTTAGATATTTCTACCACGCTTCACCTTGCTTTGAGTGGAAGACGTTTGGGTTATTTTATCATGAACGGAAAACAATATCAAGTCATTGGACAAGTGGATAGAGACAACCGCGATGAGCCGCTCGATTTGAAAACATTTTTTGTGCGCAACAACAAAGGCGCGCTGATTCAATTAGATAACTTGGTTACGATAACCGAGCAAAGTAATCCTCCGCAACTCTATCACTTCGACAGATATAAAAGTGCGACTGTGTCAGCAGGATTGGCTCCAGGAAAAACTGTTGGTGATGGCGTAGCGGCTATGGAAGAAATTTCGAAAAAAGTTTTGGATGAATCGTTCAACACCACGCTCACCGGTGCCTCGCGCGATTTCAAAGAGAGTTCATCGAACATCGGTTTTGCATTTTTCCTCGCGCTCATTCTCATCTTCTTAATTCTTGCCGCGCAGTTTGAAAGTTTTGTTGACCCGCTCATCATTATGTTTACAGTTCCTCTTGCCATTGCAGGTGCGTTACTAAGCTTGTGGATGTTTAATCAAACACTCAATATCTTTTCGCAAATCGGCATCATCATGTTGATTGGATTGGTAACGAAAAACGGAATTTTGATCGTAGAGTTCGCAAACAAAAAGCGCGAAGCAGGTGAAGAAAAATTAGAAGCAGTAATAGACGCAGCGGCACTTCGCCTTCGCCCAATCTTAATGACGAGCTTAGCAACAGCGTTGGGTGCGTTGCCAATTGCACTCGCCCTTGGTGCAGGTGCATCAAGCCGCGTTTCATTGGGTATTGTGGTAATCGGAGGAATTATGTTTTCGCTTATACTTACGCTGTATGTAATTCCGAGTATGTATTCATATCTATCAAGAACAAAGAAACATGTTGAATAGGCTCTTGAGAACGCTTTTTGTTTTTTTCTCGTTGTGGGTGCTATCATCCACAAATCTTTGCGCGCAGGAAACCCTCACGGTTGAACAAGCGATTGAATTAGCCTTGAAGAATAACTATGATATACAGATTGCTAAGAACGATGCAGATATTGATTCAAAAAATAATTCTGTAGGCAATGCAGGTATGCTGCCGAAAGTGAATGCCACAGTTGCAGATAATTACACACTGAATAATCTCAATCAAAAATTTACCAACGGAACCGAAATCAATAAAAATAATGTAACCGGTAATAACCTGAATGCAGGTGTTGCGCTTAACTGGACATTGTTTGATGGGTTGAAAATGTTTGCCACAAAAGGCAAGTTGAAACGACTGGAGCAAATAGGTGAACTGCAATTTAAAGATGAAATGCAAACTGTTATTGCTAACGTGATGAATGCCTATTACGATGTTGTGCGTGCGCAGCAGCAAGTAAAGGCAATTGAAGAAGCGATAAAAATTTCAGAAGAGAGAGTAAAGCTTGCCGATATGAAATTTCAGGTGGGCACCTCAAGCAAGGTTGATTTACTGCAAGCTAAAGTTGATTTGAATGAACAGAAGAGCAATCTTCTTTCTCAGAAAAAAATTATTGAACAGCGCAAAGGCGATTTGAATAATCTGCTGGCAAGAAACATTGAAACCGATTTTTCGGTTACAGATTCTATTCCTTTTACAGAACCAAAACTATCTACAGACTTAGACAAAAATTTTCAACTGCAAACTGCTATGAAAAATCTAGAGGTGGCAAAGTTTGAAAAGAAAGAAGCCTTCTCTCAATTCCTTCCCAACCTAAATGGTAATGTAGGTTACAGTTACAGCCGAGCAAACAACACAGCAGGTTTTTCTCTCTTCAATCAATCGTATGGATTGAATGCCGGATTCAGTTTGAATATTCCGCTCTTCAATGGCTTGAACACTATACGTCAGAATAAAATTGCTTCCATTCAAATTCTTTCTTCACAATTCAATTTAGAGAAGGAGCGTTTTCAAACCAAATTGAATTACTATAAGGCACTTAAAGATTTTGCTAATGCTAAAGAGCAATTAAAGTTAGAGCAAGAAAATATTCAGCTCGCAGATGAGAATCAGAAAATTGCTTTAGAAAGATTTCGCCTGACACAATCTACCGCTATCGAACTTCGCGAAGCGCAGATAAGTTTTGTAAACGCACAGACCCGTTTGGTTAATGCGCGTTATGCTGCAAAGGTTGCGGAAACAGAACTATTGAGATTGCAGGGAGAGTTGGTTAAATAATTTTTACCAACGCTCACAAGTTAAATTGGTATCAGCCGGAACCAATTTGTATTCAGCAGAAATTTCCATTTCATCAACGGACTCGCTGTGCGTTTGGCAAAGTGGTACGACATACCATGCTTCATCATCCGTATTTGCTTTTTGGATATGGGCACCTACAGCCGCTACCGTGTTGCAATCAGGCACTGCACATTGCGCTGATTTTTTTGCGCTGAATTTTTCCCAGTGTTTTAACCAAGTGCCACAGCCACAACCGTAGTGTGGCAAGGCAGTAATATTTTTCACTTTCATCAATAGCAGAGTGGGTAGGTTAAACAGTTTCTATTCTTACGCCCAAAAGTGTACATAAGAATACTTGTAAAACGTGCCAATTAGTAAATGGGGCTTTTCAGTTGGCAAACGGGGAATTTGAACGATTATACGGGAAATTTAAAGTGCAGAAATTTATTTGCCGTTCATCCAGTGCAAAAAACTTTCTCTTTTGTTATCGCTTACGTTGCATACAAAACCATCGTTCATTTTTATTTTTCCGTGTTTGCCTTTTATGTATTCGGCAATAAAATGGCGGTTTACCACACAGCTATCGTGTATGCGCATAAATAAACCGGTGGGTAATTCATTTTCAAAATGCAAGAGAGTGCGCGATACCAGTAACGGTTTTGCATCGGTGGTTATAATGGTGGAATAGCTTCCTTTTGCTTCTACACGCATAATTTTTTCGGCATCCATAAAAACAAAACCTTCGGAAGTTGGAACAGATATTTTTTGACCGGTCTCACTCGTGCCTGATGGAAGTAAATTATTTTTCTCTATGCGTTGCAATGCTTTGAACACCGCTTTCTTCAACAAAATGGCATCTACCGGTTTCACGATATAATCAACCGCGTTGGCGCGGATAGCATCAATAGCAAATACATCGTGGCTGGTTATAAAAATGAGTTGCATATTTTCTGTATTCAAACTGTCCAGCACTTCCACGCTTTTGCCATCACACAATTCTACATCCATAAACACAATTTGTGGCACATGCTGCAGAACCGCTTTTTTTATTTCTGCTACTGAAACTACACGTGCTGCGATAGTTATTTCCGGAAAATATTTGTTCAGGTAGTCCTGCAGTACTTCTGCATCTACAGGATTGTCTTCAGCTATAATGGCTTTATAAGTCATTTATACGTTTGTGTTTTTAGGCAAAGAAAAACAGAAAACAGTTTTGTCCGTTACCGAATTGTCTATCCAGATATTTCCTCCATGTATTTTTACAAAATCGCGACAGATTTGAAGACCAAGTCCGCGATTTTTCTGCTTGTTATGCGAGTCATTTATTTCCAGCTTACCGGTACGGTTAAACTCTTCTACTACATGGATTGGAATAGATGAGCCGGTATTGCTGATAATGAAAATGTTTTCGCCATTTGTGGCTCTATGGTTTAATACAACTGTGGTGTTTTTGTTTGCATAGCGTACAGCATTCGAAATTAAATTGCGGACAACAATACGCAATTGATTGATGTCAGCAAATACATAGGTTTCAGTAGGTATACGATTATCGATTTGTATCTGATTTGATTTTGCATCTTCAATTGCTAAGGAGATTTCTTCCAATAAAATCTCCCCCACTGCGAACAGTTCCTGTGCAGAATGTAAGCCTTCAAGTTGTTGACGACTCCACAACAAAAGATTGTTCAGTGTGTTGTTGAGTGGATTAGTCATGGTTTTCAAATGCAACAATTGTCGCTGTGCTTTTTCGGGCGTGCTGAAACCTTCGTCAACAGAGTTTAAAATTCCTTTGAGCGTAGCCATAGGTCCTCGTAAATCATGACTGATAATAGCGAACAACCGAAGTTTGGCATCATTGGCTTGACCAAGTTCGCGGTTTTGGCGATTAACTAAATGTTGTTCGTACTGATAACAATAACGAGTAGAAGCCTCCAGAAAAATATAGTAGCCCGAAAACTGCAATACTAAAGTGGCGTAGTGAAAATAATCTTGGTTGCTTTTAGGATACTCAGTTATCCAGTTCGGATGCTGATAGCTCAATAGAAAAGTAACTCCTATCACACATAAAATATAAATGCCGAATAAAAATTTGTGCTGAGGCGGTGCGACATTAAGAGCCAGATAAAAAATAACCAGACCGCTTACTAAAGCCGGGCCGAACAAACCACCGGCATAAAACCAATAGATAAAAAAAACGACTGACAACATGCATACGCATAACACAACAACCTGCTGAACATACTTTTTCTGTGTCAGCAAGTAATACAGCAAATAAAAACTGAGGGCAGATAAAATTTGAAATTCAACAAAGCGAAAGCCTAACTTCATGAGTATCGCGAATACCATTCCAATTAGAAAGTTAAGACCGGTATAGAAACTTACAATTCTTGCCGCCCGTTCATGAATACTGAACCTCGGATATTCTCCAGCAATTTTATTTATAAACTTTTCAAAACTCATAGCAATCCGAATTTAGTGACCGGTCAATACGAACAAATGTTTTCGGATGATGCTATTTAATGAAGTGTTTTCAAAATCAAAGAAGAAAAATTTCACCTACCTCTAACAGTTTCAACTCTCCGTTTATTTTTTTCTCTTCTTCTAATTGCTTCAAAACTCTGTAAGGTTCACCTAACGGCTCATCGGCTAAGTCAAATGTGCCATAGTGCATCGGAACGAAAGTCTTTGCCTTTAAATCATGAAAAATCTGAACCGCTTCGTATGGATTGGTATGAACATCTTTCATCATCACCGGTGGATGGTATGCCCCCACTCCAATCATGGCAATATCAATATTCGGGAACAGCTCACCTATCTGTTTCGGATAACTGCAATAGCCCGAATCACCGTTAAAGAAAATATTCAGACCATCCGCTTCAATCATAAAACTTCCATAAAGCGTTCGGTTGATGTCGTGCATGTAGCGGTTGCTCCAATGCTGTGTAGGCAAAAATGTAATGCGCAGATTTTCTTCTTTCAAATCAAACTGCTGGTACCATCCTGCCTCCTGAAAACGCAATTCGTCTACCCATCCCGAAACGAGTTTACCGGTGTTAAGTGAAGTAAGAAGTGTGGCAGATTTATTTTGCGCAAATATTTTCCGCAAAGAAGTTTTATCGCAATGGTCGCGATGCGCATGAGATAGCAACACATAATCTATGTTAGTGAAATCTTCCACCGCACAGGGCAATTCAGAATAGCGCGGAACAATTCCCGAAATTCTGCCAAACACCGGGTCAATCAGAATTCGCTTTCCTTTCAATTGCAAAAAGAAACTCGCGTGGCCGAGCCAGACAATGCAATCGCTTTCCTGCTTTAGAAATTCATTTCCCTTTCTAACCGTCAGCCGCCATTTGTCATTCTTCTTTGCTTCGGCCTTTTCGTTCTTGTTCGATTTCCATTGCAGGAATTTTTTGAAGGTGCCGCCAAATCGTTTGTGCGGGTCAATGAATCTTCCGCTGCCAACCGGGTTGCCTTTCCAATCGGGGAGAATGGTTTTGAGTTCAGGGTTGTTGATGTGCTTTATTTCTGCCATTCTTCTATTACGATTAGCGCGACTGAATATTTTTGCGCGATGCTTCGCAAACTAATCACAATCCTGTTTTGTTTTCAAACAATCACCGGTTTTTCGCAAACCGTAAAGTTTGACGAATGGAAAAACCTCACCACTTCGGGCAAGCTTCCTGCACAATGCAAAATTCAGCACAGCAATATCAATCTCGACCTCGTGAAGTATCACGACAAGTTTTATCTCGCTTTCCGTACCGCACCCACGCACTTTGCTTCTAAAAAAGCAATGATGTATGTGGTTAGCTCTGCCGATTTAGAAACATGGAATTACGAAACCGAAATAGCCTTAGCCTGCGATGTGCGCGAACCGCGCTTCGCCATTTATCACGATACACTCAATCTTTATTTTTTCAAAGGTGGAACAAAAACATTCCGCTTTGAGCCTAAAGAAATTTTTGTGCTTAGAAAATCAGCAACCGGAATCTGGAGCGAAAAGCAATCCATTCATCTCGATGGTTTTGTCCCTTGGCGTCTTCGCGAACGAAACGACACGCTCTATTTATCGGCTTATTACGGAAAGAACCTTTACCAGAACAAACACAAAAGCGACCTTCGGTTGTTGTGGAGTACCGATGCCGTGAACTGGAAAAATATTTCCGTAAAGCCGCAGGTAGATATTTTATCGGCAGAAGAAGGAGAGTTCATTTTCGACAAACAGGGAAATTTATTTTCTACTGTTCGCCTCGAAGGCACCGGCTCTTTGGTTTGTAGTGCCGATAAAACTTCTATCGGCAATTGGAAAAAACTACGCAGCAAAACAAAATACGACAGCGCACTTTTGTTCGACCACAACGAAGACATCTATCTGGTTTCAAGAAGAAATTTAGATGGTGAAATTGATAAGACGAAAAACCGCAAGAATGAAAAGCAAGGCAGAATCAGAAACTCTATCACCAGAAAAGTGACGGCACTTTTCAAACTCAATAAAAATGATTTGACTTTATCGCTTGTCACCGATTTCCCAAGCACCGGTGATTGTTCTTATGCCGGTATTTCAAAAGTTGATGAGAATACGTATGTAATTATGAATTATTCGAACAACATAACCGGAAGAAAGAAAAACTGGATTTCCGGACAATTGGGCAAGACATATATCTATTGGACCAAACTACAATTCAACCCCTAAATCCCCTAAAGGGGACTTGAATAGCCAATACAAAATACAAACAGCCGGAAAAAATTTTCGGCTGTTTGTATTTAAAGTCCCCTTTAGGGGATTTAGGTGTGTTTCTAAAACTCCATCTCCGCCTTCTTCTTAACGGCTCTTTCCTTATACGAGCCACCCGAGTTAGCAAGCTCATCCAATATTTTTTTTGCTTCGTCTTTCTTTCCCTTCTTCAGTAAAATATTCGCCTTGTACCATTTCGAGCCTTCCGAATATTTAGCTCCCTCTTTCAGCAGCTTGTCGAAATTCTTTTCGCTCTTCTTCGTATTGCCGTTAATGTAATCGCTGATGCCGCCAAAGTAAAGGGCATCTACATTGTTGGGTTGCTGACTCAAAATTTGGCTGAACTGCTCCGATGATGCTTTGTAATCGCCACCGTTAAAACTCTTCATCGCATCGTCCATGGTAATTACGGTAACTTTATTTGCCGGTACCTTTTCTACAATAGAACCGCGCGCAATGGTTTCTGTTGCCGGTGCTTCTGCTTCTCTTCGCTGCTCTACATTCTTTTTCTTTACTTCTTCTTTAGCTGCCGGTTTTGTCTCCAATCTTTCTGCATCGCCATTCGCATTCCGGTAGGCATTGTTATCAGCTTTGCCCTTCTGCGCAGCTCCAGCATTGGTGTTGCCCGCAACCTTGCTGCCGTTCATCGTTGCTTTATCATCAGCCTGTATTGCTTGCGGTGGTGCAGCCACACCACCGGTAGCGGTTACGGGTTGTTGTTTTGCTACAACTGTCTTCGCATTTTTATTTTCTGCATCATTTCTGTCTGCTTCTGCTTTTGTAGTGGTCTGTCTCAAATCTCCGGCAGGAGATTCAAGGTTATTGCTTTCAGCATCTGCAACTCCCTGTTGTTCATTCACCGACACGGTATCGGTTGCCGTATTTGTCATTACCGGTGCCATCGTTGGCTCTTCTGCTTTCTTCTCCAGCAGGTTCACACTTTTATCTGCTTCTTTATTCATCGCAATCGGGCTGCTTTCATTGCCCATATAATTCACCATCAAAAACCCAACGCCTATCAGTATACCGAACACCACAGCCGCCCACGCGTAATTGCTCCAGTGCATTTTTATCATCCGCGCTTCTTTCATACCCACACGCTCGCGCACCCGCTTGTTAATGTTCACCACCACAGCCGACACATTTGTTTTGTTCGACTGCTGCAAACCTTCCAATGCCTCCTGTGCAAACGGGTCGTCCTTCAACAGCTTTTCCAGCTCCTGCTTTTCTTCCGCAGTAAGTTCGTTGTTGATGTATGCCAGCAACGCTTCTTCAGGAATTACTCCCTGCTCAGATAACTTCATTTTTTCCGTCTTGTGCCTCATCGTTTTTGGCCGTTATAAATTTCTTCAAATTCCTTTTTCCGTTTTGCAGATGGCTCTTCACCTCGTTAACCGTAAACCCCGTTACCCCTGCAATTTCCGAATAAGTGGCTTCCTTCAAATAAAATAACTCAATACACGTTCTCTGTTCGTCTTTCAATTCATCTATGCCTTCTTTCAGGTACTGGAGCACAAATTTTTTGTCCTCTGCCTCCTGTTGTTTCTTTTCTTCCTCTAATAGATGATCAATTGGGTCAATTTCCACATTTTTATTCAGCTCAAACTTCAGCTTCGTCTCCTTTTTAGCATCCTTTGTGTTTTTGCGGAACCGCATCATGCACTCATTTTTAACCACCACATGCAGCCAACTCTTAAACAAGGTAATATGATGCTTCTTTAAATCCTGAATCAGCTTTTCAAAAATCTGCATCGTCATATCCTCTGCCTCTGCTTCATTCTGCAGATACTTCATGCAAACACCATAAACCAGGTGGGTATATCGCTGATACAACTCACCCACGTACGCGGTCTCGTGCGAATTGCGGTAACGGTGCACCAACTCTTCGTCAGTGAGGTTTTTATTGTTTTCTGTTTTCAGCCGCTGGGTTTTAACTTTTTGAAGATACGAATAACATTTCGATAGTGTTGTTGCTTTTAACAGGTAGTTTAAAGACAGTAGCTTAAATAGGGCAAGATGAAAATTACAAGGGCGGCTGTTGCGCCTACCCCAAAAATCCACGCAAGCGCAACACCGGGCTTTCCGTTCCAATTCCCGCACCCACCCGCGCAGATGCCAACCGGTGCGGGAGATTTCCACTACAATCCCTGCCGCGAAATACAGAAAGACCCTATTGCATTTTGTATTTCCCTCCAGCCTTGAGAATTTTAGCTTAAGCTCGATAGCTGTGGCAACGTCTTGAACTTTTGGTTCAAGTCAAAAGAATAATATCCATCAAACCCTCTAAAATTTTACAAATTTCACTAAAACACCCCATTCAACCCCAAAAACAAAAATCTCTGACAAGCCAAATGGCATCTCAGAGAAGAAAAATGACATCTCTGAGAAGCCAAATCCTGTCTCTGAGAAGAAAAATCGCATCTCTGAGAACCCAAACGCTCCCTCTGACAAGAAAAACGACCGCTCTGAGAAGAAAAATCGTGTCTCTGAGAAGCAAAATGAACGCTCTGAGAAGAAAAATGAACCCTCTGAGAAGCAAAACGAAAATCTCTGAGAAGCAAAATGAGCCCTCTGAGAACCAAAATCCAATCTCTGAGTTCCTAAACGCTCCCTCTGAGAAGAAAAATGAACGCTATATGTAACAATATTAAATCATCAAATTAGCAAATCTTCACATCCGGTTTTTATGGAATTTCTCTGCATCGTGCATCTCTATAGCACAAAACAAAACTTAAAGCCATGCAGAAAATGTTCAAACCAATCAGTGCCGCTGCGCTCATTTTACTTTCAGTAACAGCCGTAGTAGCAGCCATTACCAACCTGGATTCCGAAACTTTCGAAAGCGATTTTATTAAAGTGCTCAAAGAAAAATTCAAAACCTTTTACAGCCATGCCGCGCAGGACCGCGTTTACCTGCAAACCGACAAGTCCTTTTACAAGCCCGGTGAAACCGTTTGGTTTACCGCCTACGTGCGCGATGAAAAAACGCTGAAGCCATCGAACAACAGCGACATTATTCATGTGGAGTTTATAACGCCCAAAGGTTCTACCGAAAAGCATTACAAGATTGTGGCGAAGAACGGTGCCGCGCAGGGCGATTTTAATTTGAGCGCGCACCCCGGTGGTATTTATAAAATACGCGCCTACACCGAGTGGCAGAAAAATGAGGAGAACGGCTACCGGTTCGAGAAAGACATAACCGTGCAGAATGTAGTAATGCCCCGCCTTAAAATGAAACTTGATTTTGAAAAGAAAGCTTACGGCAAAGGCGATGAGGTAGTGGCGAAGCTGGAACTGAATACGAATGCGAACAAACCGCTGGCCAACACAAAAGTGAAATTCAGCGCGCAGCTGGATGGCAAATCGCTTTCGGATAATTCAGCCACCACCGATGCGACCGGTAAAGTGAATTTGAAATTTACGTTGCCTAAAGATTTGAATTCGATTGACGGCATAGTAAACGCGATGATTGATTTTGAAGGAAGCACCGAAAGTATTTCGCGCAGTGTGCCGATTGTGCTCAACAAAATTTCGATGGAGTTTTTTCCCGAAGGTGGCGATATGGTAGCGAATGTAAATTCGAAAGTTGCCTTTCGTGCGGTGAACGAATTCAGCAAGCCGGCAGATGTGGAAGGAATAATTGTAGACGCAAAAGGTGCGTTTGTTGCCAAGTTTACGAGCTATCACTTCGGCATGGGTGCGGTTGATTTTGTTCCCAAACAAAACGAAGCCTACAAGGCACGCATCACCAAGCCCGAAGGAATTTTGGATGAATTTAATTTACCCGAAGTGCTGAAGGTGGGTTATGTGCTGAAGGCAAATGCGAACAAACAGAATTTACAACTTGCCATCAACAGCTGGCAGAACGAGCAGCTTTCGATTGTAGCGCAAACGCGTGGCAAGATTTATTATGCGGGAGCTTTTAATGCAGTGAAAGGTGCGAATCAAATCAACATCAACACCGAAAACTTTCCAGTGGGTATTTCGCAAATCACTTTGTTCGATAGTAAAGGCATTGCAAGATGCGAGCGTTTGGCTTTTATAAAAAAAGATGAGCAGCTCAATATCTCCATCACCACCGATAAGCAACAATACCAGCCGCGCGAAAAAGTTTCGATGAGCATCCGCGTAACCGATGCACAGGGCTTACCGGTGCCGGGAAACTTTGCGCTGAGTGTGGTAGATGATAACCTCCTCTCGTTTGCCGATGACAAGCAGGGAAATATTCTTTCAAAGATTTTGCTCGAGCCCGAGCTGAAAGAAAAAGTAGAAGAGCCGAATTTTTATTTCGATAAGAAAGAGGAGAAAGCCGACAAGGCACTCGACCTGCTAATGCTTACCAGCGGTTGGAGAAAATATGAATGGAAACAAATTACTGATGAAGACTATCCGGAAGTAAAATTTAACGGAGAGAAAGCCCAGCTGAGCGGAATAATTTACGAGGGCTACACCGGCAAACCGGTAACCGGTGCGGTGGTGAAGTTTAAAGAAAGCGGAAAAAGCACCGTAACCGATAGAGATGGGAAGTTCACGCTCAGCAAGTTTGATATTTCGAAACAGAACCAGATTGAAATTGCTGCACCAAACTTCCAGACACAAACGCAAACCATTTACGCTTACGGAAAAGATGTGGCGTATTATCTGTACGACAACCGCAGGTATATGTACCGCGGAGCAAGAGATGATAATGCACCAATGGCACCGGCTATGGGCGGCAACGGATTGGCGATGGAAGAAAGAGTAGTTGTAGCAGCTATGAAGGCCGAAGGCAAGGCTGCGAAAGGAAACAAGAAAATAGAACTGGCTGAATTTGATGTGATGGAACTGAAAGCAAAAGATGTAGAGGAAGAACCAAAGGCAGATGAAGCTGATTTAGAAAACAGAAATGAGAATGACGGAAAGGAGGGTTTGGATGAAGCAACTGTTGCCGCCAAGGTTGGCGACCTGCGCTTTGCCGAGATGCAGAACTTCGACAAGAATGTAGAGCAGCAACAAAATCAGATTGCTTTCTACCGCGCCAAAGAATTTCCGAAAACGAAATATGCAGTGACCGACACAACCAGAAATGATTTTGCTTCAACCATTTACTGGAATGGCAATGTAGTGACCGATAAAAGCGGAAGAGCAAAAGTAGAGTTCACCACCAACGATTTGATTTCTTCTTTCAAAACAACGGTAGAAGGTTTTGGTGATGACGGCTCGATTGGAAGGAGCGAAGCGAACTTCTACACTAATCTTCCGTTTGCGATGGATGCAAAAATTCCAACCGAAATGGTTGCCGGTGATAAAATGATGCTGCCGGTGTTTATTAAAAACAATTCAGCCGAAGAGGCACGCGGGCGACTGGTGATTGTTTCGCCAAAGCAGTTGTTGATTAACTCGAAAGTGAGTGAAGTGGTTATTGCTGCCAATCAATCAAAAGTGATTTATCTGGAAGCAACAGCCAGCAATGAAATTGGTTCAGGTAATCTTGAAATTAAATTCAGCTCTCCGAAATTCAACGATGCGCTGACGAGAAATATTGAAGTAGTGGCAAAAGGATTTCCGGCTAATATTTCTTTAAGCGGTCAGGACATGGAAAAAGATTTTGTCATCAATCCGGTGAATGTTGTTCCGGGTTCTATGAAAGTTTCGTTCAACGCCTATCCGAACATCATGACCGAGTTGATGAGTGGAGTTGAATCTATTTTGCGCGAACCTTATGGTTGTTTCGAGCAAACGTCTTCTTCTAACTATCCGAACATCATGGTGCTGCAATATTTAAAGAGCATGAAGATTGATGACCCGAAATTAGAAGCACGCGCTACCAAGCTTTTGGATGATGGCTACAAAAAGCTGACTGCGTTTGAAACAAAAGAGAACGGCTACGAATGGTTTGGTGCCGCACCGGCACACGAGGCACTTACTGCTTATGGCTTAATGGAATTTGTAGACATGAAAAACGTTTACAAAGGAGTAGATGATAAAATGATTGAGCGCACGACCAAATTGCTTTTAGAAAAGCGCGATGGTAACGGTGGCTTTAAAAAGAATCCGCGCGCACTCGATTCGTTTGGCGGAGCAGATGAGGATGTGACTAATGCCTACATTGTATATGCGTTGAGTGAAGCTGGTTACAAAGACCTTGGCAAGGAGTTAACTGCAGTAGAAAAAGAGGCGAAGAAAAGCAGTGACCCTTATTTGATGGCGTTGGTAGCTAATACACTCTTCAATGCCGGTGAGGAGCAACGCGGTGAAGAAATGGTTACGCGTCTTATCAATATCCGCAACGAAGCAGGCTTCTGGACAGGCAAGAAACATTCTATTACCCGCAGCACCGGTGAGAGTTTAAAGACAGAAACTACTTCGCTGATTTTGCTCGCGTTGATGAAATCAAAATCTCCCGATATGAAAAGTGTAACCAGTGCGGTGAAATTTTTAGTTGGAGCGCGCAGCGGTTACGGAGGCTTCGGTTCTACACAGGCAACAATTCTTGCATTGAAGTCGTTGACAAAGTATGCTGAGTTCAGCAAGAAAACAGATGAAGCAGGGACAATTGAATTGCTGGTGAACGGAACTGTTGTTTCGCAAAAAGATTTTGCAAAAGGAGAACGCAATAATGTAATGATGGATGGTCTGGAAAAATTTGTGCAACAGGGCAAACAAAAAATCGAAGTGCGCTTTAAAGGATGCAAACAGGCATTGCCTTACGCTATGAATATTTCCTATAGCACTTCGCTACCCGAAAGTTCGAAGGAATGTGTGGTGAACCTGGAAACAAAACTTTCAGCAAAACAGGTGAAGGTGGGTGAAACGCTCCGCTTATCAGCAACGCTTAAAAACAAAACCAATCAAGGTCAGCCGATGACGATGGCCATTATCGGAATACCGGCAGGCTTCTCTGCCCAGCCTTGGCAATTGAAAGAAATGCAGGAAAAGGGAACAATTGATTTTTATGAAATAATCGGCAACAACATTGCCTGCTATTACCGCGACCTTGCCCCGAATGAACAGAAACAAATCAATCTTGATTTGAAAGCTGAAATTCCGGGCGAGTATGATGCACCGGCTTCGTCAGCCTATTTGTATTACACCAGCGAGCATAAGGCTTGGGTAGGATTGGGTAGAGTGTTTGTGAATCCGTAATACAACACTCCTAAATCCCCTAAAGGGGACTTAGGGGTGTGTTTTTTCTACATTTGCGTTCTCAAAAATCAATCATGTCTCAACATTTCTTTATTGCGGCAATTGCCTTGTGCTTTGCCGCTTCGTGCTCTACTACTAAAAAAACAACTGCCGATAAAGATGTTGTTTCTATTGAATTAGATACACTGGAAATAACTGCTTCTCGTGAAAACCCTTATCGGGCTTCTGCGACAAAAGATTTTGATTTAATCCATACCAAACTTGAAGTAGGATTTGACTATGCGAGGCAATATTTAAACGGTAAGGCAACTATTACACTCAAACCGCATTTCTATCCGCAATATTCAGTTACGCTTGATGCCAAGCAATTTGATATTCGCGAAGTGTGTTTAGTAACCGGTCCTAATTCCCGCGAGAGTTTGCAATTCACTTATGATTCGCTTGAATTAAAAATTCAACTCAATAGAAAATACGAGGCGGGCGAGCAACTGAAAATTTATATTGATTACACCGCTAAACCTGAAGAGCGAAAAGCCGGTGGCAGTGCCGCTATCAGCGAAGACAAAGGGCTGTATTTCATCAACCCGCTCGGAAAAGATTCAACAAAACCTATCCAGATATGGACTCAAGGTGAAACCGAATCAAACTCCTGTTGGTTTCCAACTATAGATAAGCCGAACCAAAAAATGACAGATGAGATTTACATCTCGCATTTAAAGAAATACGTTTCGCTCAGCAACGGAACTTTGGTTTCTTCAACCGATGTGAACGATAGTATCGTAACTGATTATTGGAAGATGGATTTGCCTCACGCGCCTTACTTGGTAATGATGGCAGTTGGAGATTTTTCTATTGTACAGGACCGGTGGCGAGATATTCCGGTGAACTATTATATGGAGAAAAAGTATGCGCCTTATGCCGAACAGATTTTCGGCAACACACCGCAGATGATAGAATTCTTCTCACAAAAACTCGGCTTCGATTATCCGTGGCAAAAATATTCGCAGATAGTGGTGCGCGATTATGTGAGCGGGGCGATGGAAAATACTTCAGCCACATTACACGGAGAATTTATTCAGCGCGATTCGCGCGAGTTGCTGGATGAAACTTTTGAGGACGTTATCAGCCACGAATTATTTCACCAATGGTTTGGCGATTTGGTGACTACTGAAAGTTGGAGCAACCTTCCGCTTAACGAATCGTTTGCTACTTACGGAGAGTATTTATGGAGCGAATACAAATACGGACGCGAGTATGCTGACTACAAACTGCAAGAGAATTTCGATAAATATATGGTGGAAGCAAAAGACTTAAATGTTGACCTCATTCGTTTTCGTTATGACGACCGGGAAGATATGTTCGACCGCCATAGCTATGAGAAAGGCGGATTGCTCCTGCATTATCTGCGGAAAATTGTTGGTGATGATGCGTTCTTCAAATCGCTTGAATTGTATTTAAAAACAAATCAGTTTAAACCGGTGGAAGTTCATCAACTGCGTTTGGCGTTTGAAGAAGTAACCGGTAAAGACATGAACTGGTTTTTCAATGAATGGTTTCTCAATTCAGGCCATCCGATGCTTGATGTAAATTATAGTTTCGATGCAGACAGTGTGTATGTAACCATAGAGCAAAAACACAATACAGACAAAGCACTTATTTACGAATTGCCTTTCCGAATTGATGTTTGGTATGGCAAAGTGGTGAATTCATACAATGTGATTTTGAAAAAGAAATCGCAGGTATTTGCTTTCAAAGCATATGGCGCACCTGACTTAATTGACTTTGATGCAGAGCGTGCGGTGCTTTGTGAAAAGAAAGAAAACAAGACAACAGAGAACTATATTTTTCAATATCAGAACACGCCACTATTTGTTCAGCGATTTGATGCCTTGAAAAAGTTAACAGAAGTTCAAAAGGAAAATCCGGAAGCAAGACAAATTTTAATTGGCGCGATGCACGACCCTGCATATTATCTCCGTCAGTTTGTTGTTGATGAATTGGATTTGCCGAAAGAAAGTAAAGACAGTGCGCTTACAATAATTGCTGATTTGGCTCAGCGCGATAAAATGTCTACTGTCCGCAGGTCGGCAATTCTCCGGTTGATGAAATCTTCTTCTGCATCACAGTTCATTTCGCTTTTCGAAACTGCTATTGGAGATAGTTCTTATGAAGTTGCTGCAACTGCACTAAAAGCATTGAACGGAGTGGATTCGAAAAAGGCATTGGAAGTTGCCAAGCAATTTGAAAATGCAGAAAACCACGACATGGCAGGAAGCGTGGCGGATGTTTATGCAAAAGAAGGCGATGCGGGTTACCAGGATTATTTCGAGAACCGGTTGCGCTCGGTTAACAGCATCAGCAAGTATTCGTTGTTTTACTACTACGCTAATTTTTTAACCCGAATGGATAAGAAAGTAGTGTTGCAAGGAATTCAGACCATTGAAGAGCAGGGAATGGCTACAGACAATCATTTTTATGTTGGAGGAGCTAAGGGTTCATTGAAACGAATTGCAAAATCATTTGAAGAGAAAAAGAAAAAAGCGCAAAGCGAACTTGTAGCAGAGCAAAGTCAAACAGCTAAACTTGACTTGCAGGAAAAAATAAGTGACTACGATTTAATTGCCAGCAATGCTAATGATGCCATTCAACGATTGACTAAGAAAAATGAGCTGAAGAAAAATTAGAAAAGCTATTTCAGTTTTTTAGTATCGTGCAAACCGGGAAGACGCACAGCCGGATAAACTCGAGAAACTCCCTCTTTAGTAATTGTTTTTACACGGTAATAAACATCCTCCGAGGCATTAAGCGGATACACATCACGCTTTACAATCACCACACTGTCGTTTGCCGATTCATTAAACTTAATGTATTTACATTGGCTGAAATTGTTTTGTGCGTCAGCACTTTTCTCAATCGTTACAAATTCAAACTGCGATGCTCTTGTAAAAAGAAGAGCAATTTCAATGCCTTCAGCACCGCGTGAAACCTCAATAGCCACCTCGTTGTCAGAAGATTTTAAGAAATAATCGTTGTTCTGCGAAAATGAAAAATGGGCAGAAGCGACCAGTAGAAAAACAATACTTATTTTGAGAAACAAATTTTTATTCATGCAGATTTGCGGACGTTCCGATGTATGAATATAACCCGCGAGGGTGCAAAGCGCAAGTTATTTTATGTTTGGCATCAACTTTTGACTAAGATTGATTATGAAGGAAATATTATTGTTACACGGAGCACTCGGTTCAAAGGAACAATTCGGTGAATTGGAAAAAAATCTTGAATCCAAATTCAAAACACATTCATTGAGTTTTTCGGGGCATGGAAGAATATCGTCTCATCATCATTCTTTCACCATTCAAAACTTTGCGCACGAAGTTTTGGACTGGATGAATGAAAACTACATTAAAACGATTGACATTTTCGGTTACAGCATGGGAGGCTATGTGGCACTATGGCTCGCGCGTTTTTATCCTGAACGCATTGGGAAAATTTTTACGCTCGGAACAAAATTAAAATGGAATGAAGAAGAGGCGGAAAGAGAAATTAAAATGCTGAACGCAGAAAAAATAATGGAAAAAGTTCCTGCATTTGCTAAATCATTAGCTGAGCGCCATGGAGCACATGAATGGAAAAGTGTAATGAGTAAAACCACTTTACTGATGCGCGATTTGGCACATACTCACCTTACTGAGCAGGATTTTATAAAAATTGAAAATCAGATTTTATTAGGCAGAGGGGGTAAAGACACTATGGTAACGTTTGACGAAACAGACTATGCTCATCATCTTCTCAAAAATTCTGAATTTATAATTTATGAGGATGTAGCTCATGCCATTGAGCAGGTGCCGGTTGAATTATTGAATAAAGAATTTGAAAGATTTTTTGTTTAATAAGATACTTCTATTTCACAATTAAATCTTCGTCAACACCATCTTCACTCCATGCCTCGGACGAAGTGTAATGAGTGGCTCTAATTCTAATTTAAAGTTATCGGCCAATGTAAAGTTGAATTGCGTGCAGGCCATCACCAGGATAATCTGCATTTCCATCATGGCAAAATTATTACCAATGCACATGCGTTGACCTCCGCCAAACGGGAAATACGCATATCGGTGAATGTTTTTCATCCGCTCCGGTGAGAATCTTTCCGGGTCAAACTTCAAAGGGTTCTCCCAATATTTTTCTAACCGGTGCACCGCATAAGGCGACATAGCAATACTGTCACCTTTCTTAATCCGGTAGCCGCCAATCACATCTTCCTGCGAAGCATCCCTAGTTATGCCCCAAACCGGTGGGTATAGGCGCATGGCCTCTTTAATTACCATGGTGGTAAACGCCAGTTTATTCAGATTATCGAAAGTCATTTCGCCATCACCTATTACGCTGTTGAATTCCTCCACTACCCTTTGCTTTATTTCGGGATGTTGCGCCAACAGGTAAAAAGTAAAGGACATAGCATTGGCCGTGGTTTCATGGCCGGCAAGAAAAATAGTAATCACTTCATCGCGCAGTTGCGTGTCGGTCATGCGCTCGCGGGTGTCGGCATCCTCCACCTCCATCAGCATGGTCAGCAAATCGTTGTAAACTGTTTTGCTGGCTCTTCGCTCCTCAATAATTTTTGCAATGGTATCAAAAAGGAGCGCGCGGTTTTTCTGCATCTTTAAATTACCTGGTGTAGGCACCCATACCGGCAGTTTGATAATTTTCATCATGCCTTCCATTACCACCACCAAGGCATCACTTATCCTTTTGAAATCGCCTTTTACTTCAGTGCTCATTAAAGTCTGGCTTACAATATCCAAAGTAACCTGAGTCATTTCGGTGTGCATGTCAATTACCTCACCGGTATGCCCTTCCCAGTTTTTCAGCATGGCAGCGGTGCTTTCTTCTATCTTCTGTACAAAACTTTGCAGTCGGCTTTTATGAAACAGCGGCTGAATCAACCTGCGCTGTTTTAACCAAAATTCGCCTTCGCTGGTTACCAAACCATTGCCGAGTATAAAACGAAGTGTTCTTGCATCGCGGCCCTTTTCGTAAATCTCGGGATGCGTAAAAATGCGTTCGATATAAGCAGGCTCAGAAATATTTACATAATGATATGGCCCAACAGCTGCCCGCGAAATACCGTTATATGCCCGTACGGTGTTATGAAAATGTCCCAATACATCTTTACGGATGCTTGGTTCTTTTGCCCATAAAAGATTGGTACTCGGTCCCGGTGGAAATTTTGCCTGTGTCATGTGAAAACGAATATAAGATACGTGAACTGTCATAAGTTGACGAAGCGGGAAATAATTTATTGTTCGGCATCAAATTGTATTTTGGCAAGCCATTTGAAAACAGAACAGAAAACAATCGTATGAAGAAGCACATCCTTTTCGCCAGTCTTACCCTCCTTATTGCATTTGCCACCTCTGCTCAGGGTTTAGATTTTGAGTGGGAGAAAGAAATTAAAAACGTAAAAGCCACCGTTAAAGTAATGAGCAACGGAGAGCTTTATGTGCTCGTTCCCGAAAGCAATGAGAATATGCGCTACGTATCGCAGCAGCTTCCCGAAGAATATAAAAAGGACGGGCTGAAAATTACTTTCACCGGTTGGGAAGGAAAGATACCGCCTAATGTTCGCCTGATGGGCAAGCCGCTGAAACTGAAAACTATTTGCGTGAGTAAAACCGAAAAGAAGAAGTTTAAGCTGAAGAAGAGCAAATATTCTTTCAAGTAATTCAAAATTTTACAAAACTGTGACAATCGGATTTGGAAGTGTTAGAACATACTTCGTAATTCGCGCTTCTAACAAACGCCCATGTCAATTAAAGTAAATGGCCTTTCAAAAATCTACGGCACGCAAAAAGCGGTAGATGAAATTTCGTTTGAAGTAAACAAGGGCGAAGTGCTGGGCTTCCTCGGGCCTAACGGTGCGGGCAAGTCTACCACCATGAAAATTCTCACCTGCTTTATTCCGCAATCTTCGGGTACTGCCACGGTATGCGGACACGATACCACCAACGAACCGTTAGAGGTAACAAAGAAAATAGGTTACCTACCCGAGAACAATCCGCTGTATGTAGACATGTATGTGCGTGAATACTTAGAGTTCGTAGCAGGTTTACACAAACTCGGAAAAATAACCCAACAGCGAATTGACGAGATGATTGAAGTGACCGGTTTAACGGCTGAACGAAAAAAGAAAGTAGGTCAGCTTTCGAAAGGTTACAAGCAGCGCGTGGGTTTAGCACAAGCCATGCTGCACAATCCGGAAGTTTTAATTCTTGACGAACCAACTTCCGGCCTCGACCCGAACCAGTTGGTAGAAATCCGTTCACTCATTAAACAACTCGGCAAAGACAAAACGGTTATTTTCTCTTCTCACATTATGCAGGAAGTGCAGGCGGTTGCGGACAGGGTTATCATTATTAATAAAGGAAAGATTGTAGCCAACGACTCTACCGAAAACCTGCAGAACAGAATAGGCAACGAAATAATTGTGACGGCAGAATTCAAACAAAATATCGACCGCGGATTGCTCGGCACCATTAAAGGTGTAAAGAGCTACGAGCAATTAAAAGACGGCAAATGGAATTTTGTAGCGGAAGGAAAGAAAGACATCCGCGAAGACATTTTCAATTTCGCGAAAGAGAAGAATTTAACGTTGCTGCATTTGAATAAAGAAGAGTATTCTCTCGAAGAAGTGTTTAAGCAGTTAACACGTTAACCGTTTTATTATTATCGCGCCCGCATAGATGAAAGCAATATTCCTTAAAGAACTCCAACAATTTTTCAGCTCGCTGATTGGCTACATCGCCATCATCGTGTTCCTGTTGGTGCTTGGCCTCTTCATGTGGATTTTCCCCGACACCAGCATTCTCGATTTCGGTTATGCTACACTCGATTCATTTTTCAGCATTGCCCCTTACATTTTCATCTTCCTCATTCCTGCAATCACCATGCGGTCGTTTGCCGAGGAAATAAATACCGGCACTATCGAATTGCTTTCTACCCGTCCGGTTACCGAATTGCAAATCATTCTCGGAAAATACTTCGCTGCTTTATTGCTCGTGCTCATCGCCATCATCCCCACCTTCATTTATTTCTACACCGTTTACGCATTGGCATCACCGGTAGGCAATATTGATGTAGGCGGAATCCTCGGCTCTTATTTCGGGTTGTTTTTTCTCGGTGCTGTGTTTGTGGCTATCGGCATTTTCTGTTCCTCTATTACCTCCAATCAAATTGTGGCGTTCATCCTCGGAGTGTTTCTGTGTTTCTTCCTTTACCTAGCATTCAGCTACATTTCTCAATTCGGAATTTTTGTAGGCAAAAACGATTACCTCGTTGATTCACTCGGCTTAAGCGCGCACTATGATGCCATGGGCAAAGGCGTAATTGATACCCGCGATGTAGTTTATTTTCTCAGTATGATTTCTCTATTCATTTTATTGACACGAACAGCGTTATCAAGCAGAAAATGGTAAGAGCAATATTTTATAAGCATGATTGAACAATTAAAAAGCATTGTAACAAATTTAGGAACAACTCTACTGGTTGTAAACTTCATAGTTATACTGGTTTTAATAACTTCTTATTGGAAAATATACTTAAAAGCTAACAAGCCAGGATGGGCGGCAATTGTTCCGGTTTATAACATTCTTGTCCTTCTTAAAATTGTTGGTAAACCCTGGTGGTATTTAGCTCTACTATGTATTCCAATTTTAAATATCGCTGTGTTTGTCATTATAATTCACGACCTCTCTAAATCTTTTGGGAAGGATAGCAGCTTTTCTTTTGGCTTGGTTTTTCTCGGGTTTATATTTTTTCCAATCCTCGCTTTCACTGATATAAAGTATTTAGGACCAAGAGGAGCTCCCGAAAAAGATTCAATCATAAAACTTACGCTAACTGTTATAATTATTTTGTTGGTTAGCGTTATCTCTCGTTATTTTTATTACCGGTTAGACCTGACTTCCGAAAAACGCTACTCCATTTCGCAGCCGTCAAAAACGCTGACGAAAAACCTGAAAGATGTAGTGACGATAAAAGTTTATCTGGATGGAGATTTGAATGCCGGCTTTACCCGCTTAAAAGAATCAACCCGCAATTTACTTAACGAGCTCCGCGCCTACGGTGGCAAGAACATCGAGTTTGAATTCATCGACCCGATGGCGATTCAGAATCTCGATGAACGCAAAGCCTTGATGAGCGATTTAATTCAGCGCGGACTATCGCCAACCAACCTTACCACCAAAAGCAAAACCGAAAGCAAACAGCAACTTATATTCCCCGGAGCCATTGTAAGTTTTGGCGGAAGAAGCATGCCGGTGCAGTTGCTCGAAAATCAAATTGGTTTTTCGCCAACGCAAATTCTCAACAACTCCGAAATTCTGCTCGAATACAAATTCGCGAACGCCATTCAAAAGCTCAGTCAGTACCGTTCACCGCAGGTGGCATTTATACAAGGCAACAAAGAACTCACCAATCTCGAAACTGCAGGCATCCGCCAAACGCTTACTACTTTAGAATATGAGGTAAAAGATTTCGACCTGCAAAATAGCTATCACATCCCCGAAAGAATTGACGTGATAGTCATTGCAAAACCCCGCATGGCTTTTGATGAAAAAGACAAATACAAAATAGACCAGTACATCATGCACGGAGGGAAAGTGCTGTGGCTGGTAGACGGCACCACCGCTTCGCTCGACAGTCTGAAGATAAGCCCCACCGGTCAGTTTGTGCAGGACAACGATTTTAACCTGGACGACATGCTGTTTAAATATGGCGCGCGCATAAACACCGATGTAGTGCAGGATATCAACCTCTGCAATCCTATTCCGCTTATTGTTGGGCAAATGGGCAATGCCCCGCAAACCGAAATGTTTCCGTGGTATTATTTTCCGTTGCTGGTGGCCGATAACAACCACGCCATCAACCGCAACCTCGACCCGGTGGCAAGTTTTTTCGCCAGCACGGTCGACACGGTAAAAAATCCGGGAGTCAACAAAACTATTTTGCTGCACACTACCGAAAACGCAAAAGCACAACTCGCGCCTACCCGCGTTCACTTCGGCATTCTTCAAACAAAACCAAACCCTGCTTATTACAACCAGCCTAAGTTACCGGTGGCGGTTTTGCTCGAAGGCGAGTTTGAATCGGTTTACAAAAACCGGTTGTCGCCCGAATTTTTATCTGCCAGCGACACCGTTCAGAATTTAAAATTCACCGAAAAAAGCAAGCGCAGCAAAATGATTGTAATTGCCGATGGCGATATCATCCGCAACGAAGTGCGCGATGACAGCTCGGCATACCCGCTCGGTTATTACATGTATACCAAGCAGCAATTCGCCAACAACAGCTTTATCCTAAACTGCATCGAATATTTAATTGACGACAGCGGCATCCTCGAAACCCGCAACAAAGAAGTAAAACTGCGCATGCTGAACAGCGTAAAAGTAGAAGACGAAAAACTGCAATGGCAGCTCATCAACATCGCCCTCCCCATTTCGCTTATAGTTTTACTGGGCATAGCCTTCGGGTTTTACCGGAGGAAGAAATACACTAAGTAAGTTTGGGGGTTCCCCGCTCAAAGCAGCGGGGCGCGCTATCCGTTCCAAGTCCTCGCCCCAAAGCGGGCTGCGGGCTTTCCACTACTATCGCTAACCCAACAGCCGCCTTTCACCCACCGGTTGGTCTTAAAACAAAAAGACATTACCGAATGTAAACGCTCAACTTGCAATCCCCGCTGGCGCAAGTTTATCGAAGCATAATTTGTGTCGTTCTAAGCTGGCAGCTTTGCCTTTCCTCCGGCCTTGTGAATTTTGGCGTTAAAAAATTTATGCAGTGGAGCGTTAAAAACTAAAAGCTGTTTGAGCGCAACACACATTTAGCTATCAATGACAAAACTTCAAGCGCGAGTTCTTTTAGTTTAGCGTAACGGAATAAATTTTTAGCCAAAAGTCACACAGCCTTGAACTTTTGGTTCTTTTGGTTCAAGCCAAAAGAACAATAAAATAATACCGGGCTAACCAACACCCCTACTTGCCGTTGTTGGTGTTTTAGCATTGGCTTTGCAATGCGTCACCAACAGCTATGTATCTCAAATCCAAACTTCCTTTCCCTATTCCAAAACCGCACATACCTCCCCCACCACGATAACCTTCCTTCCCCGCAGGGTCTCCGCCTTGGGGTGCTGCTGTTTTGCCTTTCCGCCTTTCCCCCACGGCCTTGTGAATTTTGGCGTTAAAAAAATCATGTAACGGAGCGTTAAAAACTAAAAGCTGTTTGAGCGCAACACACACTTGACTATCCACGGCAAAACTTCACGCGCGAGTTCTTTTAGTTTAGCGTAACGGAATAAATTTTTAGCCAAATGCCTCAAGCATTCATGAGTTCCTTTGAAAATCAATTAGAGCTACGAATAAAAGTCACACAGCCTTGAACTTTTGGTTCTTTTGGTTCAAGCCAAAAGAACAATAACCAACAACTACGCGCCAAACCAAAAACTTTGACCGTTGTTGGTCGCCCAACCAACACCCCTACCTCACCCCCCACTCCTAATCAACCCCAACACCCTACTCCAAACAAACCGGTTCCGCAAAGCCGCCTGCTTCCTGAAAATCCGTTTCCCATCCCGCATCATCGCCTTCCCCTCCTCAAAAATCAAATTATTCGCAATCAGCTTCGCATCCGTCTGCTCCTCCGCATCCTGTCGCGCCTTCATAAACCGGCTGCATAAACTTTCAAACTCATTAGCCACCGCTTCAAACTTCGCAGGAAAACCCGCAGGCATTCCTCCCTCATTCTTCAGCACCAACTCATGCTTCACAATAAAATTCCTTCCGCTCTGCAACAACATTCGCAAATCCTCCCAGTTCTTCCGTGTCGCATTAAAATAGTAACCCTTTCCGGCCTCCTCTATTCGCGGCTTATAATACTCTCCCCTAAACGCACCTCGTATATAACTCTTCAGCCAGTTCCACTTCGCAGCCGCATCATACATCTTCTCAATCATTTCAATTCGCAGCACCTCACTCTGCACACCGCGCGCCTGTCCGTCCGGCAGCTGACGAGCATTTTCTATTTCCGCCAATCGCAAACTCCACATCCCCGGCACATAAAGAGTGCTTTCGTTTTCAAAAGCTATCTCATGCTCCTTTTGGCTGTTCCAGATTATCTCCAGCCCGGTATAAAGCTCCGCCATCGTGCAGTTATACCGCTTACTTATTCGCTTGGCAACCTGTCTTCCCATCTAAAAACTTAAAATTTTATTCATAATCATCGGTCTTCCTCTCCAAAACCCTTGGGGTCTTCTCAAAAAGGTCTGTCTCCTTCTCATAAACCCCTGTCGTCAGCTCAAAATCATCTGGGGACTGCTCAAAAAGGTCTGTCTTCTTCTCATAAACCTCTGTCGTCTCCTCATAACCCTCTGGGGACTGCTCATAACCCTCTGGGGACTGCTCAAAAAAGCCTGGGGACTTCGTAAACATCCCTGTACTCTTCTCAAAAAAGTCTGGGGTCTTCGTAAACTTCCCTGTACTTATTGTAAATATAACTGTACTTCTCACTTAAATCCCAACTAAATTCCTCTTTATAGCATTTGTTTAAGCCACATCCCAAATTTTACAATTCTGTGACACTTCTCAATTAAAAATTCTTCTTCTTCGCCATTTAATAAACAAGCCTGCCTGCATGAAAAAATACCTCCCTTACCTGATAATCATTATTGCCCTTGCCGGTGCGGCAGTTTGGTTTGTAAAAAACCAATCTAAAGGAACCGTAAGCGAACAGGAAGGCGATTTTGCGGTGAAAGACGCAAAACAGATTTCAAAAATCACCCTCACCGATACCGAGAACAACAAGGTAGAACTGACCAACCCCAACGGGGTATGGATGGTAAACGGAAAATACCCCGCCCGCGAAGAATTAGTGAAACAACTCTTCGATGCCATTGCCCGCGTTACCTCACTTTGCCCGGTGCCCACAGCCGCGCACGACAATGTTATCCGCGAAATGATGGCGCACCACATACAGGCAAAAATATTTGACGCAAAAAATAATCTGCTTAAAAGCTATTGGGTAGGCGGCCCGAGTGTAGATGGAGAAAACACTTACATGCTGTTAGAAATGGAAGGCAAACCCGCCAGCCGTCCGCACATGACCTATGTGCCAAGCAACAGAGGTTACCTCACCTTCCGCTACAATACCGATGAAGAAAACTGGAGAACTAAAGTGCTTTTCAATTACAAGCCGGATGAAATAAACGCCCTGCGCGTAGAATACCCCGGTGATGAAAAAAAATCTTTCATCATCAACCGCGTGGCAGCCGATTCATTTGAGCTTACACCGGTTGACGAAAAATTCCGCATCAGCGAAACCCCTCCGCAAAAATACATTCAGCAGTATCTCGATTTTTATTCTTCCATTTTTATAGAAGCGTTCGACAACAACTATTCGCTGAAAGATTCCATGCAGCAAACCGTTCCGTTTGCCATTATAGCAATTACCGAAAACGATAACTCGGTGAACAAAGTAAACCTCTACCGCATGCCGGTAAGCAAGCGCAGCAAAATGCAGTATGATGTCAAAGGAAATGAAATGACTTATGATATTGACCACTTTCACGCCAGCATTCACGAAGGAAAAGATTGGGCTATTGCGCAGTATTATGTGCTTGGCAAACTGCTGCGCGAGTACAAAGATTTCTACTTTAAACCGGTGAAATAGATGAACCGTTTGAGTGGTTTAAATACTTTTGCGCGCTCATGAATTTCTCGAATCTCCATCGAAAACATTTTGTTGAAAAACTAAGCTCCCAACAATTCGATTTGCTCGTAATTGGCGGTGGCATTACCGGTTGCGGTATTGCGCTCGATGCCGCTTTGCGCGGAATGAAAGTGGCACTGATTGAGAAAAATGATTTTGCCTCCGGCACCAGTTCGCGCTCTACCAAATTGATTCACGGAGGGCTTCGCTACCTAAAGCAGCTCGAAGTAAAATTAGTGCACGATGTAGGCAGCGAGCGGGCGATAGTGCACCGCAATGCCCGCCATGTGGTTATTCCCGAAAAAATGCTGCTGCCGATTGTAGAAGATGGTTCGCTTGGCAAAAATTCTTCTTCGCTGGGCTTGCTGGTTTACGATTTACTGGCGGGGGTAAAAAAAGATGAGCGCAGAAAAATGCTGAACAAGCATGATACGCTTAAAGCAGAGCCACTGCTCGCTACCGATAAATTAGTTGGTGGTGGTTTGTATTTCGAATACCGCACCGATGATTCGCGTCTTACAATAGAAATAGCTAAAAGTGCATTTGCAAACGGAGCCACACTTTTGAACTATGCCGAGAGCAAGCATTTCATCTATAATGCAGAAAAAAAGATAACCGGTGTAAAGGCATTCGACAAAATTTCGAATACAGAATTTGAAATTCGCGCCACCACTGTTGTAAATGCCTGCGGCCCCTGGGTTGATTTATTGCGTAAAGAAGATAACTCGCTGAAAGGGAAACGCCTGCTGCTTACCAAAGGAGTTCACCTTGTTTTCCCGTACGATAAACTGCCATTACAACAAGCCGCTTATTTTGATGTAGGTGATGGCAGAATGATTTTCGCCATTCCCCGCAACAACATTACGTATGTGGGCACTACCGATACCGTTTACAATCAAAGCATAGATAAGCCGCAATGCAGTAAAGAGGATGCGGAATATTTATTGAAAGCGGTAAACAAAATTTTCCCGACAGTAAGTTTGAAACAGGAAGATATTGTTTCAAGTTGGGCGGGTTTGCGTCCATTAATTTATGAAGAGGGAAAATCAGCTTCGGAAGTTTCGCGCAAAGATGAGGTGATGATTTCAGGCTCGGGTTTAATTTCTATTGCCGGAGGAAAACTTACCGGCTACCGTTTAATGGCCTCAAAGATTGTTGACTTAGTGGCAAAGAAGTTGAACAAAGATTTTGGCAGTTGTAAAACCAAAAACTTCAGATTAAGTGGGGGAGAGTTTGCAAGCGAAGTAGATTTTCTGAAGTCACTGGAACTGTATCTCGAAAACGGCAAAACAGAAAATATTCCCTCCGAAAAAATTAGAGAATGGTTTTTCAGATACGGGAAGAATGTTTCTTTTCTAATCAATAGCATAAACCAACTTCGAACAAAAATTGCTGACAGCAGTCAATTGTTTAACACGGCTGAACTGGAATATTCAATAGAACACGAAATGATTGCCCATCCTGCCGATTTCCTTATCCGCAGAACAGGAAAAATATTCTTCGACAGACTAAACGCTGAGAAGCAGTTAGACTATTTAAACCAGGTTCTTTCCGAACAACTCGAAACAGAAAGCAGTTCTTCTCAAAAGAATCTTGCAGAAGTAAAAGAAGAGTTTAATGCGGCAGTTTCCTTTGAATAGAGCCGCTCTGTTAAGGAAATAAAATTTATTTCCCGCCACACACAATAATATTTTAATGGCGCGTTTTAGTATCAAATAAAATACAAAAACGATGGAACAAACTTCTACACAAGACCTTTTAATCCTTCACGCTTACGGAGAAACTACTCTTGAACAAAGAGAGTTTTTAGCCACACAACTCGCCACCGATGAAAGCCTTCAGGAAGAACTGATGGAAATAATCAGCACCAAGCGCGAACTTACCGCCCAAATGAAAAGCCCAAGCCAAACTTCGGTGCGCATCATTATGGAGCATAGCTACAAGACCGAGCACTTACAGGAAATTTAAAGACACAAGTCCTCAGCGAAAATCTTTACAACCGATGTGGCTTCTAAAACTTTAGAAGCTGCATCGGTGTTTTATTTTATAGTGAAATTTAAATTCCTACTTTTAGTTTCACACTAAATAAAACCACACCATGAAAATTTTCACCCGCTTACGTTTGTTGCATGTGTTGCTGATAATTTCGGTTCTCTCCATTGGTTCGTGTTGTAAAAAGGAAACTACTGAGCCTATCGACAATCACTGCAAAACGCTTCATCCGGTTGTTTTTATTCACGGCTATTTGGCCTCTGGCGACACTTGGGCAAATCAGGTGATGCGATTTACCTCAAACGGTTATTGCGATAATCTTCTTTATGCTTATGATTGGAACAGCGTTGGTGGCAGCACCAATCAAGCCTTATTAGATGCTTTTATTGATACTGTTTTAGCGCGAACCGGTGCCACACAGGTTGATTTAGTTGGTCATTCCGCTGGTGGTGGTTATGGTTACGCCTATTGCGAAGATACTACACGGGCTAAAAAGGTTGCCCATTATGTTCATATAGGAAGCAGTGCGCAAACCTCACCAGCTGGAGTAAATGATGAAGTGCCAACTATGAATATTTCCTCTGCCGGCGACGAGGTTGCCGGTGTAACTACTATAACAGGGGCAACCAATATTACGCTTGTTGGCAAAGACCACTATCAGGTAGCCACCAGCGAAGAAACATTTACGGAGCTTTATAAATTTTTCAATAGCGGAACAGTTCCAACTACTTCTTCTATAACAGCACAAACGGATATAACCGTTTCAGGCAAGGCAGTTACCTTGGGCGAAAACACTCCGCATAACGGAGCAACAGTTCATATTTATGAAGTTAACCCCGATAATGGGTCTCGCTTGTCTTCCTCTCCAAATTTTACTTTAACTGCCGATGCGCAAGGAATGTGGGGTCCGCAAAAAATTAAAACCAACACAAAGTATGAGTTTGAAGTTATCAGCAACGTGAGTGGTGACAGAGTAATTCATTACTACCGCGAAGTCTTTACGCATACCACTCCGCTGGTTTACCTGCGCACCATCCCAACTTCTGGTCTTGCCGGTACTTTATTGTCAAGTCTTTCTGAAAACGATAATCAGAGTGTGCTGGCGGTGTTTACTGCCAATCAGGCAACAGTTGCAGGGCGCGATTCGCTCGAAGTAGATAATGTGGTTCTCTCCACTTCTACTATTACACCAGCTTCCAATACCATTATTGCTATGTTTTTATTTGACGGCAATAACAATCAGCAAAGTGATTACACTGTCCCAGGGTTGTTTGGCATTCTTCCTACTTTTTTAACCGCCCGCGATATGTACTTCCAAACTTCTACCGCCTACGCAGTTCCATTGCGTTTCAACGGACGAACATTGCATGTACCAAATCTAAAGTCGCAATCGGACGGAGTAATTGTAGCTGTGTTTGATTGATATACTAAATAATAAACTAAATATTTTAGTTTTATTGAAAAAGAAGTTTAGGTTTGCATTCGATAACATTTTAAAAAACCAAAAACATGAACAAGATGGCTGACGAAAGAAAAGAAAAAATGAAGGCGCTCCAACTTACACTTGATAAGCTGGACAAATCTTACGGCAAGGGAACCATTATGAAACTGGGCGATTCAAAGGTGATGGGCGTGGAAGCAATTCCAACAGGCTCACTCGGTTTGGATATTGCGCTCGGAATTGGTGGCCTGCCAAAAGGAAGAGTGGTTGAAATTTACGGACCAGAATCATCAGGTAAAACAACTTTAGCTATTCAGGCAATTGCAAATTGTCAGAAAGCGGGTGGAATTGCAGCGTTTATTGATGCAGAACATGCCTTCGATAAAGATTATGCCGTGAAACTTGGTGTGGATGTAAACAATCTTCTCATTTCTCAACCTGACGATGGCGAGCAGGCGTTGGATATTACAGAGCATTTAATTCGCTCAGGTGCAATTGATATAATCGTTATTGATTCTGTTGCGGCACTTGTTCCGCGCAGTGAGTTAGAAGGCGAAATGGGCGAAAGCAAAATGGGTTTACATGCTCGTTTGATGAGTCAGGCTCTTCGTAAATTGACTGGAACAATTTCTAAAACCGGTTGTTGCTGTATTTTCATTAACCAGTTACGCGAA
>CANJLD010000008.1 GCA_947475165.1 Bacteroidota bacterium | reverse complement strand
TGGTCAGGCGACCAACAACAGCGCAGAAATAGAGAGGCCACGAACCTGCCTAGCCGGCAGGCAGGTTGCACGAATTTAGAGAATTGCCAAATATGATATTGTTCTTTTGGCTTGAACCAAAAGAACCAAAAGTTCAAGGCTGTGAGGATTTAGGCTAAAATTTATTCCGTTACGCTAAACTAAAAGAACTCGCGCTTGAAGTTTTGTCTTAACCGGATTGTGTGCCTTGCGCTCAAACAGCTTTTAGTTTTTAACGCTCCACTACATAAATTTTTTAACGCCTAAATCCTCAAGGCCGGAGTGAAAGACGGAAAGGCAAAACCGCAGGGCCCTGAGGCGGAGACGCTGCGGGGAAGAGAAGAAATAGAGAAGCCACGAATTGCACGAATTAGATTAGTTGTTGGTGACGCATCGCATAGCCGATGCTATAACACCAACAACGGCAAAACACCAACAAGGGCTGAAAAAAGTGGTGAATTAGAATTGAACTGTAAAGAAGAAAGAAAGAAAATGATAAAGTTCGTGGACTGTGGTTTTTTTACCTTGAGTATAGTAGTAATAATAAATATTCGCTTGGTAAGAATAATGCTGAAACCTGTAACCTAAACCCAAACTCACGCTTGTTTTGCTATCAATACAAGCATTAAGCCCCAACTTAGTATTTAGTAGTGCCCCTATTTTTAGGGGTTCGCTTGTCCCTCCTGCATACAACGGAAGCATTGAGAATCCTATTTGTTCTACGAATAGCGGACTGAATCTTTTTGTGATTGGTCTAATTCTGAAATCTGCAAAGAACGGAAGATTGAGGTTTATGTACTTACTGCCATCAACCTTACCAACCTCCATGCCAATTCCAAAACCAATGGCTATTTTTTTGTTTAGCTTGAAGGAATTGATTTCCTGCAAACTAAATAACTTAAGGTTGTTGTCTGCTTTGTACCTTTCATCTTTTGTATAAAACCCTCTGAATTGTCCGATACCAAAAACCCCACCTATTTCTAAAGTATTTATGTGCCCCTTAGTTTTTACTTTATCGAAATCAAATTTTTCCGCGGGTGCATTTGACTGCTTGTCATCTTGTTTTACAATCTCCTCTTTGGTCATTTTCTCAACCTCTTCAATTTTGAAAACAAAAACGTTTCTGTCCGCGGTTTTTATTTTGATGGAAACACCTGGAACCTGCTCAATTATCATCCCATGAATTATGCTGCCATTTTTTAGATAAACAACATCTTCATAATTGTTTTGAGCACAAAGTATACCAGCGTATAAGAAAGCTATAAGAAAAAGAGAAATTGATTTCATGAGCTAAATATTATAAAACAAGATGCTAAAATTTCCTTATGGCACGAACCCGTGCTACTGAAGTTTTAACTCTATATTCCCAAGTGTTATTGAAACAATTAAGTGCCCAAGAATCATCAGCACCCCATTCATTAGAACTCCAGTAATAAGCGACATAACCGAATCCATTAGTGGCTGGGTTTGCATCATTGCTTAATACCGTATTGATAGTATATGCGTTATCATAAAGCAATTTCAATTCCCAAGTTGAAGGTAAGTACCAGTCACTAAATCCATCGTTATTGTAATTATCACAAAGCAATGCTGCGCTTTTAGTGTGTGTAGTTTGACTAATAATTCCAGTTGTATTTGCCTGACCGTTAATGGGGTCCTGAGCCGCACCCCCAATTAATTCAGTTACATTACTCCACGCCTCAGGACTCAAATCGTCTAAAGATGCTATTAAGCCATGTTCTCTACCAGATGCATCTTGCCAGATATGAAAAACAATGCCTCCGCCAATTATTGTACCCACGGCAGTATTTACATTATCCTTCTTACAAGAAGGAAGGGCAAAAACCACTAAAAAAAACAGAATAAATTTTTTCATCGTAGTGATATTTTAAGTGAAGCTAAAAATTTATTAGGCTTGTATCAAAAGTCGAACAAGCATTTAATAGCAATGAATTTCTTGCCCGTTATAATCGGTGTATGTTCCAGTTTGCTTTATTTCATTGTATTGAGGTGTTCCTTTTTTGAACACTTGACCATTGTCGCAATTATATTCCTGCTTACAACTACTAATAGAAATAATACCAAACAGCATTAGGAGAATTTTTTTCATGGCGGGTATGTTTTTTGTAAAACTAAAAAGTGTTTGCAGTTTGTCTTTCTGCATTAGGCTGTTTGGGTTAGCGATTGGAGCGGAAATCCTTTTTTGCTTTTCGCGCGACAGGTACACTTGCTATTAAGGGGATTGCTTCGCGGAGCCTCGCAATGACGTTTGACGGGGAGCAAAAAAGATTGCAGCGGAAAGCGCGACCGGTGGCTTTGCACCGGTAACCCCCTGCCTACGCTAATGCTTCGGCAGGCAAGCATCATAACTTTTTACTCTACCAGCGTCACCTTCACCATGTTCGCCCTTCCTTTATTAGTCAGGGGCATGCTGCCTATGTTTACGGCAAGGTCACCGGCTTTTAGCAGGTTGTTTTCTTTGAGTATACGAATAACATCGCGGATGGAAGTGTCGGTGCCTACAAATTTGTCGTAGTAAAAAGCGCGCACGCCCCAGCACATGCTTAGGGTGTTGAGCAGGTCGCGGTTTTCGGTGAAGATGAAGATGTCGGCCTTGGGGCGGTAGCTGCTGAGCATGAAACCGGTGTAGCCGCTGAAGGTCATGCCGATGATGGCGCGGGCTTCGAGGTCGCTGCTGATGCGGGCTGCGTTGTAGCAAATGGCATCGCTTAAATAGGTGGCAGAATTTTTATCGGCCTTCTGCTGCTTGTCATATATAATATTGGCGTGCTCGATGTTGGTGAGAATTTTCTCCATCACCTGAATAACCTTTACCGGGTGCTTACCGGTGGAAGTTTCTCCGCTCAGCATAACGGCATCGGCACCGTCAATAACCGCGTTTGCCACATCGGTAATTTCGGCACGCGTGGGGTTGGGGTGTTCAATCATGCTGTCCATCATTTGCGTGGCAACGACAACCGGCTTGGCGTATTTAATGCACTTGGCAATAATATCTTTTTGAATAAGCGGCATTCTTTCCTGCGGAACTTCCACGGCTAAATCGCCACGGGCAATCATAATGCCGTCACTCACTTTTATTATCTCGTCTAATTCTTTGAGGGCTTCGGGCTTTTCAATCTTAGCCATCACCTTCATGTACGAATTCTTTTTGCCGATGATGTTTTTCAATTCAATTACATCTTGGGGAGAACGAACAAACGAAAGCGCAATCCAGTTAGCCCCGTTGGCAATGGCGAACTTTAAATCTTTCTTGTCTTTTTCGGTAAGCGCGGGAACGGTGGTTTTGGTGTCGGGCAGGTTAACGCCTTTGTTATTGCTGATTTTGCCACCGGTGATAACCTTTGCAATTATCTTGTCCTTCCGGTTGGTGGAAAGCACTTTTAGTTCAATGCGCCCGTCATCAATTAAAATAGCATCGCCCTGCTCTACCTCTTTAGGCAGATTGGGATAGCTGATATAAAGTTTTTTGAAGGTGCTTACACATTCTTTGTTGGTTATTTCCACTTCGCGCCCCTGTTCCAGTACTTCCATGTTATCGCGCACCTCGCCAATGCGGATTTTAGGCCCCTGCAAATCGGCAAGTATGGCGATGTTGAGATTGTGCTCTTTATTTATCTGGCGGACTTTCTGGTAGCCTTCAATATGTTGTTTATGGTCACCGTGGCTCATATTAAAACGGAAAACATCTACCCCGTTGCGCACCATATCTTCCATCACTTCAATCTTACTGCAGGCAGGGCCATAGGTGGCTATTATTTTTGTCTTATTGATGCGTACTTTCATTTAAACCGTTTTGGTGAAATTAGCTTTTGCACTGGTTTTTCTTCTTCGTATACGAGGCGCTCTTTGCTTTTAATTTTCTTTAAGGGAATTTCTGCGGTCATAATTACTTCGGGAAACTGTTTGATGCCGGCAAGTATATTCTTCAATTCTTCTTCTTCGTATTTGCCGTGTATCTGCAACACATAATCGAAGTTGCTGATTTCGGGCAGCAGCACTTCGTTTAAATTTTTGTTGGAGAAAACAACGAACCGGTTTTTGTCGCCTTCATCGCAACCGGTAAAAACACTGAACTGAATTTTGCGGGTGCGGTCGGTGGGTTCAAAAATTAAATCTTTCAGTTTTTTGAAATCGCAAAGCAAAAGCTGGTTAAGGTGATAGCAGAGCTTGTATTCTTTAAGCGAAGTGGCAATGCCTACTAATTGGTAGTCGGTGGTGAGGTCGTTCGATATTTTTTTTTCTGCCATACTTCGTAAACCGGAAGTGAAGATAAAAACAAATTGAGTGGTGTATACTTATTCTGTTTCGTCTTGTAATCAATTATAAATTTGGATTTTTAAATCCGAAATGTCAACGCTGCTTCAATCACCCATCGAATTTTTAAAAGGCGTAGGCCCGCTGCGCGGAGAAATTCTGCGCAAGGAATTGCACGCGCATACGTTTGGCGATTTGCTGGCGCATTATCCGTTCCGGTATATCGACCGGAGTGTGATTCATAAAGTAAAGGAGGTGAATCCGCTTACGCAGTTTATTCAGCTCAAGGGAAAGATTAACGGGTTCAAAATTTTAGGCGAAGGCAAGCAAAAGCGTTTGCTCGCGAGCTTTCGCGATGATACCGGTGAAATAGAATTGATTTGGTTTAAGAGTATTGACTTTATTCTGAAAACACTAAAACCGAATGTTGAGGTGCTGGTGTTTGGCAAGCCCACGGTGTTTAACGGCTTGTTCAATATTGCGCATCCGGAAGTAGAAATTTTTACCGATGAAATAAAAGCAAGCGGCAAAGGATTGCAGCCGGTGTATTCTTCCACCGACAGGATGAAGAAGAAAAATCTGGAGTCGCGCGGACTTGCCAGGTTGATGCATACGCTGATTGGCCAAACCAAAGAGAAAGATGTGCCTGAATTTTTACCGAAAGAAATTCTGCAGCATTTCAAATTAATTTCGCGCTACCAGGCCATATTGAATATTCATTTCCCGAAAAATGAATCAGTGCTGCACGAAGCAACACGGAGATTAAAATTTGAAGAACTGTTTCTGATTCAGCTACAGATGCTGAAAGTAAAATCGAACCGGTCTGAAATTTCGAAAGGATTTGTTTTTGAAAAAATAGATAATCAGTTCGATAAATTTTATCACCATCAATTAAAGTTTGAGCTGACCGGTGCACAAAAACGTGTGCTGAAAGAAATACGGAAAGACACACTTACCGGCAGGCAGATGAATCGTCTTTTGCAAGGCGATGTAGGAAGCGGGAAAACAGTGGTTGCTTTATTAACCATGTTGATGGCAATTGACAACGGTTTCCAAGCGTGCTTAATGGCACCAACAGAAATTCTCGCCAATCAGCATTACGAAAGTATTGTAGAAGCCTTGCGCGGAATGAATCTGGAAGTAGCCCTGCTGACCGGTAACGTAAAAGGCAAGGCGCGGAAGTTTATTCTGGAGAATTTAGCCGAAGGAAAAATTGATATTCTCATAGGCACACATGCGCTGATTGAAGACTCGGTTGTTTTTAAAAACATAGGCATGGTGGTGATTGATGAGCAGCATCGCTTTGGTGTAGCCCAACGCGCTGCGCTATGGACTAAGAATGAAAAGCCGCCACATATTTTAGTAATGACCGCCACACCAATTCCGCGAACTTTAGCTATGACTATTTATGGCGATTTGGATGTGAGTGTAATTGATGAATTGCCCCCGGGAAGAAAACCAATCCGCACCGTTCACCGCACCGATGCTGACCGGTTGCGTGTGTTTGGATTTATGAAAGAGGAAATTCATAAAGGGCGGCAAATCTATATCGTGTATCCGCTGATTGAAGAAAGCGAAACGCTTGACCTGAAACATTTGATGGATGGTTATGAAAGTATTTCACGTGCGTTTCCGAAACCTGAATTTCAAATCAGCATTGTGCACGGGCGAATGCGCGGAGCCGATAAGGATTACGAGATGCAGCGTTTTGTAAGAGGCGAAACACAAATAATGATTGCCACCACCGTGATAGAAGTAGGAGTGAATGTGCCGAACGCAAGCGTAATGATTATTGAAAATGCCGAACGCTTTGGCTTGTCGCAATTGCATCAGTTACGAGGCAGAGTAGGGCGCGGTGCAGAGCAATCATTCTGTATTTTAATAACCGGCAAAAAACTTTCGAATGAAAGTAAGCAACGCGTTTCGGTGATGTGTAAAACGAATGATGGCTTTGTAATTGCAGAGGAAGATTTGAAGCTGAGAGGACCCGGTGATTTGGAAGGAACGCAACAAAGCGGTGTGATAAATTTGCACATTGCCGATCTGGTGAACGATGTGAAAATTCTGGAAGCCGCACGAACTACTGCGCAGAATTTAATTGAAAGCGACCCGACACTTTCAATGCCGGAACATCAGCACTTGCTTAGTTACATGAATGAGATTTCGAAAGAAAAAATTTGGAGTAAAATTAGTTAGCCGGTTTTTTTCTTTTAACCGCATTTGGTGGAAGAATACCACTCTTCGGTTTCGTTGCCTTTGGAATTTGAGGCTCCTGCTTTCCTTTCTTCGCTTTCTTTTCAGGAAAACTATCAGCATAAGTAGGGCAGGCAATTTTGTTTGAGTTGCACGAAGGAGCAATGGCTACAATTGCCACAACAAAAAACAGCATCAAAAATTTTCTAAACATCAGCATCATTTCTTTTTCAGTATAACGTAAATGTATGTGTTTTTGATTCACGGAACGGAACTGCTACGCAGAAAAGATATTTTCTACAAGCACAAAAATTTCATGATTTGGAAAAGAGAAACACGCAATTATCTTTGTTCAACAAAAATTTATAACCCATTTAAAATTTCAATTATGAACAAAGGTGAACTCATCGACAAGATTGCGAAAGATGCAAAAGTTACAAAAAGTCAGGCGGGCGATTCGCTCGATTCATTCATCAACGCAGTTGGTGCAACACTTTCAAAAGGCGGAAAAGTTACGTTGGTAGGTTTCGGAACATTTTCGGTTTCTAAGCGTGCAGCCCGTAAAGGCCGGAACCCGCAAACCGGTAAAGAGATTAACATTAAAGCAAAGAAAGTGGCGAAGTTTAAAGCCGGTGCTGAATTGGCGAAGAAAGTGAACAAGTAAATTTTTTGCTCAGAAATATAAAAGCCCAGATACTGGTTCAGTATCTGGGCTTTGTTTTGTGTAGCAGTTAAATTACGATTGTTATGCCGGATGACTATACCTCTTTCTCTTGCAGCACATCATACACTCCAATGTGCGAATATTTATCAATACGGTTTGTAATTCTTTCATCTGCGGTGAAGGCTTCCAACTCTTCTATATTCTTGATGATAGTTCTTTTCAAAGTCTTTGCAATTTCTTCTGGGTTGGAATGAGCACCGCCCACCGGTTCTTTTATAATGCCATCAATAATTCCGAACTGCAATAAATCCTGAGGGGTCGGTTTTAATGCTTCTGCCGCTTTTTCTTTGTGTTCCCAGCTGCGCCATAAAATAGAAGAACAAGATTCGGGAGAGATGACCGAATACCAGGTGTTCTCTAGCATCAACAATTTATCGCCCACACCAATTCCAAGTGCACCACCGGATGCACCTTCACCGATTACAATGCACAACACCGGAACTTTCAACCCTGCCATTTGCATCAGGTTGCGGGCAATGGCTTCACCCTGCCCGCGCGCTTCGGCTTCTTCACCAGGATAAGCACCGGGAGTATCAATAAGCGTAACAATTGGTTTATTGAATTTCTCAGCAAGCTTCATCAAGCGCAAAGCTTTGCGGTAACCTTCAGGGTTTGGCATTCCGAAATTGCGGTACTGGCGCATTTTGGTATTCACCCCTTTCTGGTGACCGATTATCATATAGGTCTTGCCGTCAATTTCTCCGAAGCCGCCAATGATTGCTTTGTCATCTTTAAAATTGCGGTCGCCAAAAAGCTCCACAAATTTATCGGTGATATATTCTATATAAAAGAGTGTGTATGGTCTTTCAGGATGGCGGCTTACCTGAATACGCTGCCAAACCGTGAGGTTGGAATAAATCTCTTTTTGCTTATCGCGGATTTTACACTCCAATTCCGAAATCTGGTCTTCCACCGAAACATGCGTGGCTTGCCCTGACTCCTTCAACTGTTCAAGTTGCAGGGTCAGCTCTTCAATCGGTTTTTCGAATTCAAGAAATGTCATGGGACGACAAAGAAAGAAAAAAATGACAAGGGAAGTGAGACACGAAACAGGAACGGTTAAATGATTTAGAGTTTTACTTTTACATCAACCATTACAATGAGTAAACACAGACGCGACCAAACGCTTAACGAAGAAACTGCCAATTGGATAACCCACGCTTTCGGAATATTATTTGCAGTAATTACCATTCCGTTTATGGTGGCTTATGCTATTAACTATAGCAATTACTCCACCGTTTGGGGCGTTTCTGTTTTCGGTTTTGCTATGCTTATGGTTTACATGGCATCTACCATATACCATGCTACCCAACCAAACACTAATAGAAAGCGGGTGCTTCGAATCTGGGATCATATCGGCATTTTTGTGATGATAGCAGGGAGCTATACTCCGTTGGTCATAAAATATATTGAAACATCTACCGCTACGCTTTTTCTGAGCATTATGTGGAGCATTGTTGTATTAGGAAGTATTCTCAAAATATTTTTCACCGGTAAGTATCTTATACTGGAAGTGATAATTTACATATTGATGGGATGTATGCTGGTGTTTATTATTAAGCCGCTGGTAGCAAATATTCCAACTGAGATTTTTACCTACATAGTTGCAGGAGGAATTTTTTATGGTGCCGGAGTAGCCTTTTATTTATGGAAGAAACTGAATTACCATCATGCCGTTTGGCATGTGTTTGTACTTGCGGGAACTGTTACACACTTTGTAGCCATTTATAAGAGTATACCGGTGATGGTAAAATTCTCTTAGAGGATTTCCTTCAACTCAATCAGCGTAGTAATTTCAAAAGTAACCGGTTCGCGTTTGCGGTTCTTTTTCGGGTTGAAGAAAATTTGATCCATTCCCGCATTACGTGCCCCGACAATATCGGTGTTATAGTTATCGCCAATCATTATCGATTCTGCTGCGTTTGTTTTCGCCCGTTCCATCGCAATTTCAAAAATGGCTTTGTCGGGTTTTTGTGTGCCTACTTCTTCGCTTACAATAATATGTTCGAAAAAGGGCTTCAATCCGCTGTTCTCAATTTTAATCCATTGCACTTCGGCAAACCCATTGGTGATTAAGTGTAGCGTGTACCTGCTTTGTAAATATTTCAGCACATCGACAGCATCGGCAAACAAAGCGGTCATCTTCGGGCTGATGTCGATATAACTTTGCGCCATTTTTTCCGCTAATGCCGCATCATCTATTTTGAATTCTTTCAGTGTGTCATAAAATCTTCCGAGGCGAAGTTTTTCTTTCGACACAATCTGGTTATGATAACGCGCCCAGTACCGGTCGTTGATTGGAAGATAGACGGAATGAAATTTTTCGTACGAAGGAATTCCTCTTTCACTCAGCTTCTGCTCTTCAAAAATCTGCCGGAGTGCCTGTTTCGAATTGGTTTCAAAATCCCAGAGAGTATGGTCGAGGTCGAAGAAGATGTGTTTGTATTTGCTCATTTTATTTCCTGGCACAGTTCAATTAAAACTCCGTTGGCAGTTTTAGGATGGAAGAAAAAAACGAGTTTGTTATCAGCTCCGCGTTTTGGTTTTTCTGAAATGGGCTGAAAGCCTTCTGCTTTTAATCTTTCTACTTCTGCTTCTATGTTTTCTACGGCAAACGCTAAATGGTGAATTCCTTCTCCGCGTTTGTCTAAATATTTTGCAATTGCACTTTCTTGGCTGGTAGCACCGAGCAATTCAATTTTGCTTTCGCCTATTTGAAAGAAAGAAGTGTTTACGTTTTCCGACTCTACTAATTCGCTTTTATAGTGCGGTTTGCCCAAAAGCTTCGCATACAACTCATTCGATTTTTCTAAATTTTTAACGGCAATTCCTATGTGTTCTATCTTCAGCATCGGTCAAAATTTCTGATTCGCCACAAAGGAATGATTATTGATTAAATTTGCAGGACCAAATTGAGAAATCATGTTATTTGTATCAGAAACTGCGAAAGCCAAGATTGAAGAAATCAAATTAAAAGACCATAAGCCCGAGCACTTTGTTCGCGTTACAGTAGATGGAGGCGGATGTTCCGGCTTATCTTATAAAATGGATTTTGATAACGTGTTGAAAGCCGATGACCAGGTATTTGAAGATAAAGGAGTGAAGTTGGTTACTGACTTACGTTCATTCTTATATGTATGCAACACTACCCTCGATTTTTCTGACGGCTTAAACGGTAAAGGATTTGAATTCAAGAATCCGAATGCTACGCGCACCTGCGCTTGCGGAGAAAGTTTTGCAGTTTAAACAGCGCTTACCATTTCTTGTAAGAGACTGATTTTGCTACTACTGCCATAAAGATTAGCACGACAAGCATGATGGCTAACATATAAGACCATTTATACTTACCGATACGTTTACAAATCGGAATTTGATTCAGACAAATAACAGCGTGCGGTTTGTATGCTTCTATTAGTAAAGTGGGAACTGCTTCATGTATTCATTCACCTCGCCCTTCACTTTTAAAATTGTTGTTTCGTTTTCTATATCCAAAACAATTCTTTCAATCCATTCAGCAATTTGCTGCATGTCTTTTTCTTTCATGCCACGGGTGGTGGCTGCCGGTGTTCCCAAACGTATACCCGAAGTAACAAACGGACTTTTATTATCGAAGGGAACCATGTTTTTGTTGCAGGTAATGTCGGCTTTTACTAAAGCGTTTTCCGCTTGCTTACCCGAAACATTTTTGCTTCGGAGGTCAATCAGCATTAAGTGATTGTCGGTGCCGCCTGAAATTATTCCGTAGCCTTTTCCTACCAATGCACTTGCCAATGCCTGTGCATTCTTCACTACCTGTTGCTGGTAAGTTTTAAATTCAGGAGTGAGTGCTTCGCCAAAGGCAATTGCTTTTGCTGCAATTACATGTTCCAGCGGTCCGCCTTGTGTGCCCGGGAAAACGGCTGCATCTAAAAGTGCGCTCATCATTTTTATTTCTCCCTTCGGGGTTTTTTCGCCAAACGGATTTTCAAAATCTTTTCCGAGAAGGATTACTCCGCCTCTTGGTCCGCGCAAAGTTTTGTGGGTTGTGCTTGTAACAATATGACAATGCGGCAGAGGATTTTTCAGCAAGCCCGCAGCAATCAATCCTGCCGGATGAGCCATGTCTGCCATCAGCAAAGCATCTACCTCATCGGCAATGGCGCGGAATTTTTCGTATTCCCATTCGCGGCTGTAAGCACTTGCTCCGCAGATAATCAGCTTTGGTTTTTCGGCCAGTGCGGTTTCGCGCACTTTGTTCATGTCGATGGTGCCGGTTTCTTTTTCTACTCCGTAAAAGCTTGGCACATATAATTTGCCCGAGAAATTTACAGCCGACCCATGCGTAAGGTGTCCGCCATGCGAAAGGTTAAAGCCGAGAATTTTATCACCGGGCTTAAGCACTGCCAACATTACGGCTGCGTTTGCCTGCGCGCCACTGTGCGGCTGAACGTTTGCCCACGCTGCACCAAAAAGTTGTTTTAATCTTTCAATGGCTAAAGTTTCTGCTTCGTCAACAAACTGGCAGCCTCCGTAATATCTTTTGCCCGGTAGCCCTTCAGCATATTTATTGGTGAAGCAGCTTCCCATGGCTTCCATTACCTGTGCTGAGGTAAAGTTTTCAGAAGCGATTAACTCAATGCCTTCGCGCTGACGGTGAAGTTCTTTATTGATTAAATCAAATATTTGTGTGTCGCGTGTCATGTTTTTATTTTGTGGCGTGAAAATAAATTTTGATGAGTGAGGAGTGGTGAGTGACGAATAGTATTTACTAACATTGCTTTAGAATGAAATCAAGAATTCTTCTACTCTTTTTTATCGGTGTTTCTTTTATGATGCTCTTTTCTTTCAAATCAAAGCAGAAAGAAATAGATGACAATGTATTCCTCGACATAGTAGCTACTCACGACAAACTTCCGCTTTTCAATTATACCGTAAAGATGGCGGCAGTTGATACTCGCCCCTTTAACCCGAATGAGAAAAAAACTTATCCGCCTACCACTTTATTTAAAAGCAGAAGCACCGATACCACGACTCACGGAGGGAAAGTTTTCCGCCTCCGCGTAAAAGACGATAGCAAGTATGCCTACGACTTAGTTCAACCCGAAGGACAAATACTGCAAGTAGCTTCTTTCTATTACGAAGAAGCGCATGCCGCACTTGGTGATGGCAAATCTCTGCGGATAGGAGAATCGCTTTACCTGAATGCTACCATCCGTTCCAATTTTTACCTGATGTATAAATCGAACTCCACAGAATACCCCACCGACAGCGGGTGGGTTTACGCAATCGTAAGTGCGGATGGAAAAAAAATTCTTCAAAAGGGGTTGATTGCAAGTTGCATGAAATGCCACGACCAGTCGCGTACAGATAGAATGCTTGGTGCAAGGTAGCTTCTGACCTCTGATTTCTGATTTCCGACTTCTAACTTATATTCGCACCCTCTAAAAACAAACAAATGGCTACTACAGCAGAAATTAAAAACGGACTTTGTATTGAGTTCAACAACGACATTTTTCAATTCGTGGAGTTTCAACACGTAAAGCCGGGTAAGGGCAACGCCTTTGTTCGCTGCCGTATGAAAGGCCTTAAATCGGGAAGAATGTTAGAGCATACTTTTCCGGCAGGGCACGAAATTATCACTGCGCGCGTGGTTCGCAGACCTTACCAGTTTCTTTACAAAGATGATATGGGCTACAACTTTATGGATAACGAAACTTTCGACCAGATTACTATTGACGGCAAGAGCATTGAAAACAACGACTTTTTAAAAGAAGGCGATGTGTGCGAGGTGATTCTGCATGAAGAAAACAACGAGATACTTGGTTGCGAATTGCCGCAACACGTAGTGCTTCAAATTACTTACAGCGAACCTGCTGTGAACGGTAATACTGCCACTAACGCGCAAAAACCGGCTACACTTGAAACCGGTGCAACGGTAAACGTCCCGTTGTTTGTTAATCAAGGAGAAAAAATAAAAATTGATACTCGCAGTCGTTCTTATGTTGAGCGCGTGAAGGCGGTTAAAGGCTAGTGGTGAATGGCGAGTAGCGAGTGGTAATTTTTACTACTCATTACTCGCCACTAACTATTCACTAAAAATTCTACTTTCGACATCCCGAACTAAACCCTTCGGGATTTTTTATAGAACTAAACCTCAACCATGGATTTAAAGAAAATACAGGAACTGATTAAACTGGTAAAGAAGACCGATATAGGCGAACTGAAAGTTAAAGAAGGCGACTTTGCCATTACCATTAAAAATAAAGGATGCGAAACGGTTTATACTACCTCTGTCGCTCCGCAGGTTACACAGGCTCCGGCTGTTCAATCCACAATCCAAAATTCGCAGTCCGAAATTTCTTCAGCACCAAAAGCCGAAGTTCAAAACGCTAACCTTATCACTTTCCGCTCGCCTATGGTAGGAACTTTCTACCGCAAGCCGGGTGCGGATAAAGACCCTTTTGTAAAAGTAGGCGATACCGTTGGTGCAGGAACTACTCTTTGTATTATCGAAGCCATGAAACTGTTTAACGAAATTGAGTTTGACGGTGGCGAAGGAAAAATTGTAAAGATTCTTGCCGAAGACAATAGTCCGGTGGAATACGACCAGCCATTATTCCTAATCGAAAAAAATTAATGAGATGATTAGCAGATTAGCAAATGAGATGATGAATCTCGATTGCCTTTTCATCTGCTAATTTGCTAATAAACTAATCAGCAAATCGTTTTCATGTTCAAGAAGATTCTCATAGCAAACCGTGGCGAAATTGCCCTTCGCATTATCCGCACTTGTAAAGAGATGGGCATTCAAACCGTAGCGGTTTATTCTACGGCTGACCGCGATAGTCTGCACGTGCGCTTTGCCGATGAAGCTATTTGTATTGGAGGACCGCGCAGTAAAGATTCTTACCTAAACATGCAGGCGATAATGGCGGTAGCAGAACTAACGAATGCCGATGCTATTCATCCGGGCTACGGCTTTCTGGCAGAGAACGCAGACTTTGCTGAGCTTTGCGATAGATACAGCATCAAATTTATAGGACCTACCCCTTCGCAAATGCGCGCTATGGGCGATAAAATTACTGCTAAAGAAACTATGATAAAAGCGGGTGTGCCTTGCATACCCGGCAGCGAAGGTTTGCTTGATACGGTAGAAGAAGCAAAAACAATTTCCGAAAAAATTGGCTATCCGGTTATTATAAAAGCAACTGCCGGTGGTGGCGGAAAAGGAATGCGCATAGTGCATAACGAAGCTGAGTTTGAAAAAAACTACAACATGGCGCGTAACGAAGCGGGTGCAAGTTTCAGCAACGATGCCGTGTATCTTGAAAAATTTATTGAAGAGCCACATCACATTGAAATACAAGTAGCCGGTGACCAGTATGGCGAAGCCACTCACTTAAGCGAGCGCGATTGCTCGGTGCAGCGCAGACATCAGAAACTGGTGGAGGAAGCTCCTTCGCCTTTTGTAGATGAAGCTCTTCGTAAAAAAATGGGCGATGCTGCGGTTAAAGCAGTTAAGGCTATTAGCTATGAAGGAGTAGGCACGGTAGAATTCTTAGTAGACAAGCACAAGAATTTCTACTTTATGGAAATGAATACGCGTATTCAGGTAGAACACCCGGTAACGGAAGAAGTAATGGATTTCGATTTAATAAAAGAACAGATTCTGATAGCTACCGGCACTCCTATTTCGGGCGTTCTGTATTTTCCCGAAAAAATGCACGCCATCGAGTGCCGTGTAAATGCCGAAGACCCAATGAATAATTTCGCTCCAAGCCCGGGAAAGATAACCGCGCTGCATACCCCTAAAGGTTATGGCGTGCGCGTTGATACCCATATCTACGCAGGCTACACCGTTCCGCCTTATTACGATTCTCTACTTGCAAAAATTATCTGCCGCGCTAAAAGCCGCGAAGAGTGTATTGTAAAAATGAAGCGGGCGCTCGAAGAGTTTATTATAGAAGGCGTAAAAACCACCATTCCTTTTCACATAGTTTTAATGGATAACGAAGAATTCCGCTCCGGAAAATTCGATACCGGTCTGCTCGAAAGGTTTGACTATGTAAGTGCTATAAAGGAGTTAGACCTGTAATAGGTGGTAGGCATTGCTAAAAGACCGAAACGCAAAAAGTGAATTGACCCCGATAAGCCTTAACTTATAGCAAAAGCCCCATGCAGTAACTAAGAGAGCATTCCCCGAAACACCTCTAACTGCTTTCTGGCCTCTTCGCAGCCCGAAACAATTTCCGAGTAATCTTTTCTTGCATAGTTCTTCAGCGTTTCTTCCGATACCGGTAAGGTATTGGATACCAGATAGGCTATGTCTATCTCCATAACGCGGCAAAACCTGCGCAGTGTTTCTAACTTGGCATTATCGGCAGACTGCTCCAAACCGCAATACGCCTGTTGGGTAATATTCAATAAAGCCGCCACTTCGGCTTGTCTGCGTCCGCTCAGCTCGCGCACCTTTTTAATTCTTGCTGCCATGCTCATATTCATGATGGTTTGCTTTTTATTACGTTTTATTTTTTGCCACAGTTGCACAGAGTTTCATTTTTCACCACCGTTACATTTGCTGCTCTGCTCTGTGCAACGGTGGCTTTAATTCATTTCGGGTAATGCGAAATAGAAAGAGGCTCCCTTGCCCGATTCTGATTCTGCAAAAACTCTTCCTCCGTGTTTTTTAATTACACGTTGGACAATTACTAAGCCTACACCGGTTCCTTTAAATTCATCGGCAGTATGCAAGCGTTGAAAAATGCCAAACAGTTTATCGGCATGTTGCATATCAAAACCCACTCCGTTATCTTTTACATAGTAAACATCGGCTCCTCCTTTTTGAGTAAACCCCACTTCTATTTTAGCAGCCGGATTGTTAGCCGAATACTTTGCTGCATTCGAAAGCAGGTTTATCCAAACCTGTCGCATCAGCCCGATATCGCAATGGGCATTAGGTAAAGTATTCATGATTACTTCAGCCGCAAAATTCTGATTCGATAATTTCAAATCATCAACCACCCCGGCTACCAGCGTTTGCATGTTGATAGAGCTTTTACGTAACTCTGCTCTGCCCAATCGCGACAAGTTCAATAGGTCTTCAATCAACCGGTCCATGCGTTGTGCGTTGCTGGCAATGGTAGATAGAAGATGCTTTCCGTTTTCGTCCAGCGTTTCTTTGCAATCTTCTTTCAGAATTTTTGCAAAGCCGTTAATGGCACGAAGGGGCGCACGCAAATCGTGCGAAACGGAGTAGGCGAAAAACTCTAAATCTTCGGTGCGCTCTTTTACGCGCACCTCTAAATTTTCGTTCAATTCGCGCGCAGCTTTTTCAGCCGATTGATGTTCGCCTAAACTATTTAAGGTATCGCTTAATTTCTTTTCGCGCTGCAACAAGGCTTCATGCAAGCGCGAACTTTTATTGGTTTCCTGTATAAGCAGAAAAGCCACCAAGGCAGTTACAAAGCCATTAAAGGCAAGCGTAATATCGGCATACAATTTATTGGCCTCAGTAGCAAAGTAATGTGTTGCCAATAGCATGGCAAACGAAATGAGTAATACAGTAAGCAGGAAATGAGTTTTATTAAACATTGCTGTTTTCATATTCAATATTTTGCAAATGGTCTATCGCCTTTTCAAATTCGGTTGACTTGTCGTAAAATCCTTCGGCACCTTCTTTTATACAAGTAGTTCTGTTGTATGGTACAGAGTTGTTGGAGAGAATTACCACTGCTGTACCGGGATATTTTTTCTTGATTTTTTTCAGCACTTCAATGCCGTTCATATCAGGCAATTGTAAATCGAGCAATACAATTTCGGGCTGGCTGTTTTCCATTACCACAAGCGCATCGGCACCTTTTAAAACACAAATAATTTCGGTGTTGGGCAGCACTTCGTAAAGTGTGGTGGTTAGGCGTTTTACAATAAGTATAGAGTCGTCAACTATTAGTAAGCGGGCTGGTTTTAATTTCATAAGTGGTTGGTTTGTGGTGGTGCAAAGAAGCCACAGAGCACAGTCTGCTGAAATAGCAGAACCTATGAAAAAAATGTAGTTGAAAGCAGATGGGGTTTGTAGTAGTACTACTACACGAAATGAAAAATTAAATAAGCTTATGCTCTACGGCATACAGCGTTAGGTTAGCATTGGTTTGCAGTTTCATTTTTTCTAACACACGGCTGCGGTAAGTGCTTACTGTGTTTATGCTTATAGAGAGTGCTTCGGCAATTTCAGAAATTGATTTACCGGCAGCAATCATTTTCATTACTTCAAATTCGCGGTCAGAAAGTATTTCGTGCGAAGTTTCGGTGGTATTTCCTCCCACATTTTCGGCAAGCAGCTCAGCCAGCGAAGGCGAAATGTATTTTCTGCCATTTAAAATTTGATGAACGGCTTTAACCAATTCTTCCGATGCAGTATCTTTAGTTAAGTAACCGGCAGCACCGGCTTTAAGTGCACGCATAGCATATTGCGTTTCGGGGTGCATACTCAAAATCAGCACCGGTAAACTTGGATAATCTATATGAAGTTGCTTAAGCAAATCAATGCCTGAACGACCGGGCATAGAGATATCGCTGATTACTAAATCGAATTTCTGCTGCCGCATTATTTCCAATAAATTTTCAGTCGATGTGGCTTCGCTTACCTGCGCATCAAGCATCTCATCTAAAAGAATTTGCTTTAATCCTTTTCGAACAATCGCGTGGTCATCGGCTATAATAATCTGGAGTTTCATTGCCGTCTAAACTTAATTAATAATTGGCAGTATTAATTTAATAGTCGTGCCTTCTCCTTTTTGTGTAACAATTTCTATAGCTGCATTTATAGCCAAAGCGCGCTCTTTTATTCCCAACATGCCAAACGATTTTTTCTGTTTCACTTCTTCGGCATCAAAACCAATTCCGTTATCGTGAATAGTTAGCAGGAAAGTTTTGTTTTCAATTTCCAGTGCAGCATTTACCTCGGTGGCACTAGAATGTCGAGTAATATTGGTGAGCGTTTCTTGGAAAATTCTGAAAATATTGATGCTGGTATTTTTATCAAGTACCGGTTCGTTTTCGCATATTTGAATGTTGCAGGTAATGCCAGTTCGCTTAGTAAATTCTTTTGCCTGCCAGTCCAATGCGGCACATAAACCAAGGTCGTCTAAAATGCCAGGGCGAAGTTCCGTATTTATTCTTCGGATAGTTTTTACTGTATCATCTACTAAGGATGACGACTCCGCAATTTTTTCTTTAAGCAAAACATCGTTGGCATTTAATTTTTTGCCAATCCAGATTATATCCATTTTTAAGGCAGTCAATTGTTGACCAAGTTCGTCATGCAACTCGCGCGATATGGCTGTGCGTTCCTCCTCGCGAATAGTTTGCAAGTGCGAAGACAAATTTCTAAGCGAAGTATTTGCTAAAACAATTTCTTCTTCTGCTTTTTTACGTTCTTTAATATCAATGCCTAGTCCTAACAAACATGGCTGCCCATTATATTCTGACAACACGCTTGTAAATTGATACGGGATATACTGTTTTTGCTTTGTGTAAAAATTAGCTTCAAACCCCGACTCTCCTGACTGAATGGCTAAAGACTTATTTAAAAGAACTGTTTCCTGATCGTCTAAGGCAATGAAATCTCTGGCACGCATATGGTCTATTTCTTCTGCCGAATATCCTGAAACAATTTCGATGCTTTTGTTCCATCGAAGCATCTGACCATCAAGGTTTATGAGATAAAAAATACCCGGCAAACTATTGATGATAGAATCGGATAGATTTTTTTCGCGCAAAATTTCCTGTTCTGCTTTTTTGCGATCTGTTATATCTTGTATAAAAACAGATAAGCCATTTGAAGAAGGATAAATTCTACTTTCAAACCATAAACTTTGTTTCGGATAATATTCTTCCAGCAAAACGTATTGCTGATTTTTTATAGCATCTATAAATACTTTATGGAAAGGCTTATCCACCCAATCAGGAAATTCCTCCCACATATTTTTGCCTACAATAGCTTGCTGGTCGCGATGAAATATTTCTCCTGCTTTTTTATTCATGTAGGTATAGCAGAAGTTAGTGTCTATAGCCACAAAGGCATCGCTCACTCTTTCTAAAGTATTGAACAAATTATTTTCAGAAGCTAACAACGCAACTGTCTTTTCTTCCACCAACTTATTTAACCGCTGCGGCTGCTGCGCCATAAACCAAGCAAACAAACCACCGGTAAGTGAAAGTATAAAGCCGATTAGCGAGAAGGTAAAAGCAAAGAAAATTGGAGTCTTATTTTTTTTACTAACCATCAATTTCCATTCTACATCTGGCACTTTTACCGAAATTGTTTGTGCGGTTTTAGATAGGCGCTGCTCTGGTAGAAAGTTTTTATCCGAATTTATTTTCGATAGCTGATAACTGAAGCCATGATTAGCAGTTGAATCTATACCAACAGTTTTTAAAAAATTAGGCAGTTTGATAATAACTGCCGAAAACCCCCAAAAATTATTGGCTTTGTAAAGCGGTTGTCGGCCCACAATTCCTACTCCGCCTTGCTTTAGTTCGAAGGGCCCTGCCCAAAAGAATTTCTTGGTTGCAATGGCATGTAAGGCTCCGCTGTTTCTGGCAGAATCTTTTAGAATATTAAAACCAATAACCACTTCATTTCCGGTAAGGGGAACCACATGTGTAATTATACCACCTTGCACCAACTGCACGGCATCAATAAATTTATTGGATTGCAACAACGCATTACCTACGCTGTCAAAATTATCAGGTACACCGTATTGCTCTACTATAAAGCCCAATGTTTGGGCAGTTGAGCGGCTATAACTTAGCGCGTTTTGCAGCCGGTCTTGCGCGGTGTTAGCTTCGTTAATCAGCTCTTGTTCTTCGGTTTCCCGCACCAGTAAATATCTTTCGTAGGCAATAAACTGTGTGAGCAACATCAGCACAAAAAACATTAGGACACCGGTAAGTTTGGGCTTGCGCGAAAAATATTGAAAGGGGGTGGTTTTCATAATAGGGTCGCTAAATGTAAATATGTAATTCTGTTTCGGCTAACAATTTCTTTTCTGCAATAACAGCAACAAGTTTGCATCGCTTATATTTGCACTTCAATTTCCTAAAACTATGCAAGCAATTATTCCCGTAGCGGGAGCAGGAACACGGTTACGTCCGCTTACTTACACTCAACCCAAAGTTTTAATTTCTGTTGCAGGCAAACCCATTCTTAGTTTTATTGTTGACGAATTGATTGAGAACGGAATCACCGATTTTGTTTTTGTAATTGGTTACTTGGGCGAAAAGATTAAAGAGTTCGTAGAAAAAAATTATCCGAACCTGAATGCAAAATTTGTGCAGCAGGATAAACGCGAAGGGCTTGGTCATGCGCTATGGATGGCGAAAAGCGAATTAGATTTAGAAAAGGAATTAGTAATTCACCTTGGCGATACGATTGTAGATATCGACATCAAACAAATTATTGCCGAGCAATACTCAACACTTGTTGTAAAAAAAGTAGATGACCCGCGCAGTTTTGGTGTTGCTGAAATTGATGCTGAAGGTTTCATTAAAAAAGTAGAAGAGAAGCCAATGATACCAAAGAGCAATATGGCGTTGGTTGGTTTTTATTTTATAAAAGAAACACGAAAACTTTTTGATGCCCTTGATTATAACATCAACGGCAACCACCGTAACAACAACGAATTTTATTTGACCGATGCGTTGCAGAAGATGATTAAAGACGGAGTAAAATTCAAGAGCCACAAAATTGAAAAGTGGTATGATGTAGGCAAAAAAGATATTCTGCTCGAAACAAATTCTATTCTGCTAAAACGACTGGGCGATAAGGCAGGCAACAAAGGCTTGAGCGAAAATTCCATCATTGTTGCACCTGTGCAGATTGCAGTCGGTGCTAAAATCAAAAACTCCATCATCGGCCCCAATGTTTCTATAGGAGAAAATACCGAGATAAATTATTCAATCATCAAAAATTCTATTGTCGGTTCGTTCAGTAAACTGGAAAATGTTGTGCTTCATTCATCGCTCATCGGCAGCGATTCGATTATTCGTGGACTCAGCCAGAGTTTGAACATAGGAGATAATACAGAGATAGATTTGAGAGGAGAGAAATCTAATTAGAGGATGAGAAACAGAATCTGCGATTTATTTCAAATTGAATTTCCAATTATTCAAGCCGGCATGATTTGGTGCAGCGGTTGGGAGCTGGCAAGTGCAGTGAGCAATGCCGGTGGCTTGGGAATAATCGGAGCAGGGAGCATGTATCCCGATATTTTGCGCGAGCAAATTCAAAAATGTAAAGCTGCCACAACAAAACCATTTGGAGTAAACGTTCCGCTGTTGTATCCTGATTTAGATAAACACATTGCTATCATTATTGAAGAAGGAGTGAGGATTGTTTTTACCAGTGCCGGTAATCCAAAAACATGGACAAAACATTTACAGCAACACGGAATTAAAGTAGTGCATGTAGTATCGTCAAGTAAGTTTGCAAAGAAAGTAGAGGATGCCGGGTGTGATGCTGTTGTATGCGAAGGTTTTGAAGCAGGTGGACACAATGGGAGAGAAGAAACAACGACCTTTGTTTTGATTCCACAAGTAAGAGCAGCAACAAATCTCCCACTCATAGCAGCCGGAGGAATTGCCACTGGGCGTGGAATGTTGGCGGCAATGGTACTTGGCGCAGAAGGTGTGCAGGTAGGAACCCGCTTTGTTGCCAGTATTGAATCATCAGGTCATCAGAATTTTAAAAATGCCGTGGTTAATTTACAGGAAGGAGACACACATCTTTCTATGAAAAAAGTAGTACCAGTACGTCTGGTAAAGAACGATTTTCAGAAACAAATTCAGGAAGCAGAAGATAAAGGAGCCACCAAAGAAGAACTCGAGCAAATCCTCGGGCGCGCTCGCGCAAAAAAAGGAATGTATGAAGGCGATATGAATGAAGGTGAATTAGAAATCGGGCAGATTGCATCCTTCGTAAAAGAAGTAAAACCTGCTGGTGAAATAGTGAAAGAGATTTGGGAAGAATTTCAGCAATCAAAAACAGAAACAGCTAAGTTATAATGAATAAATCGAAACCTACCTCATATCCTAAAGACAAAATTAAAATCCTTCTGCTCGAGAACATCAGCGATGTTTCGGTAGAAGAATTTAAAGAAGCGGGCTATACCAACATAAAGAAGCTGACTGCTGCTCTTGAAGAAAAAGAATTGATTCAGGAGATTAAAGATGTGCATCTCCTAGGTATTCGCAGCAAAACTCAAATCACAGAAAAAGTTTTGTCACGCGGTAATAAGTTACTTGGCATTGGTTGCTATTGTATTGGAGTGAATCAGGTAAATATGAATTCTGCTACTGAAAATGGAATTGCAGTTTTCAATGCGCCACATGCCAATACAAGAAGTGTAGCAGAGTTAGTGATTGGTCTTTCTATTATGCTCATCCGAAAAATTACAGATAAAAATAAAGCTGCTCACAACGGCATTTGGCAGAAAGATGCAAAGGGAAGCTACGAGTTGCGAGGAAAAACTCTGGGCATCGTTGGTTACGGAAACATCGGCTCACAAGTAAGTGTAATGGCAGAAGCACTTGGAATGGATGTGATTTATTATGATGTAGAATCAAAACTTCCGCATGGAAATGCAAAACAGGTTCGCTCACTGAAAGATTTGTTGAAACGCTCGAACATTGTCTCTCTACATATTCCAAGCGAAGCATCTACTCGAAATCTTATCAATGAGGATACTCTTATATATATGAAGAGAGGAAGTATTCTAATAAATTACTCGCGTGGGGATGTGGTTGATTTAGGGGCGCTCAAAAAATCTTTACAAAGCGGACAATTAGCAGGAGTAGCCATTGATGTTTTTCCGGAAGAACCTGAAAAGAACGGAGCGAAGTTCACGAGTGTGCTTCAAAATCTTCCAAACGTAATTCTCACCCCACATATTGGTGGTTCTACGGAGGAAGCACAATTAAATATTGGCTTGGATGTTACTTCAAAACTCCTGAACTATCTCGAAAGAGGAAGCAGCACTGGCTCACATTCGGTTCCGCAACTCAATCTTTCGTTGCAGGCAAAAACGCATCGTATACTACATATACATAGAAATGTTCCCGGTGTCTTAGGAGAAATTAACTCCAAACTTTATTCTCACGGCATCAATATTCTCGCACAGTATTTAAAGACGAACGATGAGATTGGCTACGTTGTATTAGATGTGGATACCTCGCTTTCTAAAGAGGCATTAGCTCTATTGAAAGAAGTAAAAAGCACTATCAAAGTGAGGATGCTTTATTAAGCCTACAAAATGTTTTTACAAGAAAAGAATAAAAAAATACAAGAAAAATTTGGTTCATATTTATAGAAACCTAATTTTAACCTCAATATAAGTGCGCTCAACACTTGTAAACACTGACAAATTATTTTTATCACTATTAAAACTAAGCACATGAAAAGAAGGTTACTCTCTCTTTTTGCCATATTAGTTATGTTTGGATACATAACAATGGCACAAGCCCCGCAAAAAATGAATTATCAAGCGATAGTTCGTGATGCGCTGGGAAATCCCCTACCGGGCGGTACGAATGTTACTGTTCGTTTTCAAATTCACGATTTAACACCGGCTGGTGCGGTGGTATTTCAAGAAACCAATACAGCAGTAACTAACCAGTTCGGGTTGATTACTCAAATTATTGGTGGTACCGGCAACCTTGCAGCTGTTAGCTGGGGAAGCGGTTCTAAATATTTACAAGTAGAAATAGATGTTAATGGTGGAAGCAATTTTACCGATATGGGAACATCTCAATTAATAAGCGTTCCTTACGCTTTGTATGCTGCGAATAGTGCAGGTGGTTCAACAGGAGCTACTGGTGCCGTTGGCCCGCAAGGTCCGCAAGGCTTACCTGGTGCAACTGGTCCGCAAGGTCCGGCTGGTTCTGCTGGTCCACAGGGAGCAGCAGGTGCTACGGGAGCGGCTGGCGCAACGGGAGCCGATGGTGCTACAGGAGCTGACGGAGCAACTGGAGCAGATGGTGCTACAGGAGCTGACGGAGCAACTGGAGCAGATGGTGCTACAGGAGCAGATGGTGCTACAGGAGCTGACGGAGCAACTGGTGCAACTGGAGCCGATGGTGCTACAGGAGCTGACGGAGCAACTGGTGCAACTGGCGCAGATGGTGCTACAGGAGCTGACGGAGTAACTGGTGCAACGGGAGCCGATGGTGCTACAGGAGCTGACGGAGCAACTGGTGCAACTGGCGCAGATGGTGCTACAGGAGCTGACGGAGCAACTGGTGCAACTGGAGCCGATGGTGCTACAGGAGCTGACGGAGCAACTGGTGCAACTGGAGCCGATGGTGCTACAGGAGCTGACGGAGCAACTGGTGCAACTGGAGCTACAGGTGCAACTGGATTTTTATCACCAGGCACAGCCGCTGGAAATACTACTTACTGGGATGGTACACAATGGGTGCTAAACAGCAGCAATATTTATAACAATGGAGGCAATGTTGGTATAGGTACTACTACACCAATTACAAAATTGGAAGTAAAATCAAGTGCAACTAACGCTATTCGTGGCGATTATACTGGCACGACAGCTTTGCGTTCTGGGGTAGTTGGTTACAATAGCCGCAACTCAGGTAGCCAAAATATCGGTGTATATGGAGAATATGCTTCTACAATTGGCTTTGGAGCAGGTGTAGTAGGTATCGGTTACTTAGGAACACAACCTTTTGCAGGTCGCGATTTTGGAGTTTTCGGTAGTTCAGAAGGTATTGGAACAATAGGATATACAGTAGATGGTTATGGAGTATGGGGAGAAGCTGGCGGTGCCGGTTATGCGGGTGTATTCTTTGGCCCTTTGTTTTTATCTGATGGCACAGAACAGGCAGGATATGTATTAACTAACGATGGAACAGGTAATGCTACTTGGCAAGCGGTTCCTACCGTTGGTGGGGCTACTGGAGCAACTGGCGCACAGGGTGCTGATGGGGCAACTGGAGCAACTGGAGCTGACGGTGCAACTGGAGCAACAGGTGCTGATGGAGCAACTGGGGCACAAGGTGCTGATGGAGCAACAGGTGCTGATGGAGCAACTGGGGCACAAGGTGCTGATGGAGCAACTGGCGCACAGGGTGCTGATGGAGCAACTGGAGCTGACGGTGCAACTGGAGCAACAGGTGCTGATGGAGCAACTGGGGCACAAGGTGCTGATGGAGCAACTGGCGCACAGGGTGTTACAGGTAATGCTGGCGCAACAGGAGCTACAGGAGCAACCGGTTTATTATCTGCCGGCACAACCGCAGGTAACACTACTTATTGGGATGGAGCACAATGGGTTTTAAACAATGCTAACATTTTCAATAACGGTGGTAACGTAGGTATTGGAACAACCACACCTACTACTGCTAAATTAGATGTTAGAGCAACTTCTACTCTAAATGCTATACGCGGTAACTATGCTGGCACTACAGCTTTAAGAGCAGGGGTTGAAGGTTTTAACAGCCGAGCAACTGGTAGCCAAAACATTGGTGTATTAGGTGGTTATAACGGTGCAGCTTTTGGTGCCGGTGTAGCAGGTATTGGTTTCTTGGGCACTCAGCCTTTCACAGGTCGTGATTTTGGTGTGTATGGTAGCTCGGATGATATTGCTACTATAGGTTATACAACAGACGGTGTTGGTGTATGGGGCGAAGCAGGTGGAGCAGGTTATGCGGGTGTATTCTTTGGTCCTTTATTTTTATCTGATGGCACAGAACTACCAGGCTATGTATTAACAAACGATGGAGCAGGTAATGCAACTTGGCAAGCAGTTACTGGTGGAGTTGGAGCAACAGGTGCTACCGGAGCTACGGGTGCAACAGGCGCACAAGGAGCAACTGGTGATGCTGGTGCAACTGGTGCTACTGGATCAAATGGTGCTACGGGAGCAGACGGAGCAACAGGTGCTAACGGGGCAACGGGAGCAACTGGAAACGATGGTGCTACAGGTGCTGATGGAGCAACAGGGGTAAATGGTGCTACTGGAGTAGACGGAGCAACAGGTGCTACGGGTGCTGATGGAGCAACAGGCGCGCAAGGCTCTACTGGCGCAACCGGACAAACTGGTGCTACAGGACAAACAGGCAACACGGGTGCTACAGGAGTTACAGGTCCTACAGGTCCAGGTAGTTTGAGCGGAACTTTAAATTACGTAGTCAAATTTACGCCTAACGGAACTAGCGGAGGCAACTCGCTAATACAAGATAACGGAACCGGCATAGGTGTAAATGTTGCTCCAAACATTTTGTACCAAGACTATGTTTATCGTCAGCAACTTACAGCAAATGGCGATGGTCAAGCAACTATATTTGGTTACAGAGATCGTAATACTCGAAATGACGGAATCGGATACTACTTGGGACAGACCAATAGCGGAGTTTCAGGGTATTCTTATTGGGGTGATTCTTATACTTTTGGAGTTCAGGGAGCAACAGATGCTGATTATGTAAGAAGCGGTGCTGTAATTGGGTCAGACCTTATAGATGGCGTTTGGGGTATTTTAGGATACTACTCAAGCGGTGCTGTAGGTTATGGAGTTTATGGTAGTGCTGGTTATGCAAGCGGAGCAGGATTTTTACCAACAACAAGCACTAGTGGAATTGGTGGTGGTTTCTATGGTAATATGGTTGGTTCGATTTCCAGAGGTACGGTAGTTGGTCAATTAAATACCGGTGATTTATTTGCTGCATACAATATTGGCGATGTGTATACCAGCGGTCGTCAAATTGAAATAGTAAACACAGCTAACGATAATAAAGTAGCTGCTTATTCTAATACTTCTACCGAGGCTGTTATCTACAAAAAAGGAAGTGCTCAATTAGTAAATGGTTCTGCTTACATCAGCTTTGATGAAAACTTTACTTCTTTGTTAGGAAGTACACCGGAAGTTACGGTTACGCCTAAAGGCGATTGCAATGGAGTTTACATTGCATCGGTTAATAAAAATGGATTTACTATCAAAGAATCTAAAGGTGGCAATAGCAATGTTGCTCTATCTTGGATAGCTGCCGGTACTCGTATTGATGCTGCTAAGGAAATCCCTTCTCAAGTTACAGACAAATCCTTTGACTCCAATTTATTAAAGTCAATGTATGATGATGGTAACAAAGAAGGAGCGGGGCAAGGTATGTGGTGGAATGGTAAGTCTATTAGTTTTGGACAAGTGCCTGCGGTGTTGAGAAATAAACCTAAATCAGCAGGAGCGAGAAAATAAGTTGTTATTACGTTAACCGGTTTTCTTGAAATTATTGATAGCCGATTAATTCAATCAATAAAAAGCCTTTGGTATTTCCCAAAGGCTTTTTTATTTTGATAACATGAACAACTATCTTTTATCTTTTTTTCTACTACTTCTTGGTCAGCAGTTGGTGCATTCGCAAGAAAGAGCGGAAGAAACAAAAGCATACCTTAAAGATGTGGTTAGTTTTCTTGCAAGCGATAGTTTGCGTGGTAGACCATGCTGTTCGCAATATGAAAAGGAAGCTTCTGAATTTATAGCTACAGAAATGCGTAAAACCAATTTGGGCATAGTTAAATTTCAATTGTTTAACTTAATACCAAGCGGTAGTGGTAAAGCCTGTAAGTCGAGAAACGTTTGTTGCTTTGTAAATAATGGAAGTAAAAAAACGGTAATAATAGGAGCACACTACGACCATATAGGCATGGGGGGAGTATTATCTAAAAGTATAGGCAAAAGTGGCATCCATCCCGGTGCCGATGATAATGCCTCTGGTGTTGCTTTGTTGTTAAGCTTAATGAAGAGTTCCGAGAGTTGGATGAACAGTGATTGCAATTATTTATTTGTTACCTACTCGGCACATGAGGTAGGTCTTTTCGGCTCTACTGCTTTTGCAAAATTAACGGCTAAGAAGTTTAGGGAAATTAATTTGGTCTTAAATTTTGATATGGTTGGCAGGATGGTTGAAAGTGAGCGTTGGCTGGTGGTATATGGCGGTAAAGAGTACAAAAAAGTGCAAACCATATTTCCGGAAGATGGCGAGTTGGTACGCGGTAGAATGGAAGATTCCACACGGCTTTTTCAATTAGATACGAAAGCATTTAAAGAAAAGGGAATACCCTGCCTGTCATTTACCACTGGTATACATACCGACTATCATAAGATTTCTGATAAAGAAAGCGAAATAAATTACCGTGGTATTTATCAAATTCAAAAAAAAATAGAACAGTTCCTTTCCACCGGCTTATCTTTAATTACTAGATTGAATTAATAGGGTCTTAGCTGCAGGCGACTACCTTACGATGTAAATATTACTCATCACAATTTGTTTATTCTGTTTTTATAAAACTATATTCTTGTAAAGGCTTATATGATTACATGCGTAATTTGTTTTTATGCAAAAGCAGAAAACCGCTACTTTATGTGGGTTGCAACGCAACTTATTTTGCTATAAAATGCAGACCATGAAAAAACTATGTTTACTCCCCGTGCTATTCTTAGTTGTGTTATTTGCAAAAGCACAAACGCTTTCTCCTACTGCAATTGTCAGCACTGGAGGCTTTTCTTCAAATGCCAATGGCAGTTTGTCTTACAGTGTTGGCGAATTGACCATGGTTAAAACCTTTACAGGCAATGGCAGTATTCTTACGCAAGGTTTTCAACAACCAAGTGCATAGAACATTACCGGCATGATAAATATTAAGCAAGAAGAGTTTGGTTCGTTGGTGGTTTATCCTAACCCTGCGGTAGATAATCTGTCGTTTGGTTTCCAGTTGCCGGAAGCAGGCAAGGTGCAGGTTTGTTTGTATAACACCAAAGGTCAAAGAGTTGCCGATGTTTACAGCGGCAATTACGAAAGCGGAAAATTTGTAAAGCAGATAGATGTGACCACTTATGCGGCTGGTGTTTATCTACTGTCACTAAGCTTTGTTTCAGATAAAGAAGGCAACCACCATTCCTTTTCTCAAAAGTTTCAAGTGCTTAATTAAGCCTACATTGCTTTTTTATTATAAAGAAGCGGAGATGTGCCAGTCAAATGACAGGTCTCCGCTTCTTTGTTTTATGAAAATTTCAACCATATAAACACAGTATTGTTGATGAATTATATGAACCCAAACTGCTCGCGCAAAAAACTAGGCTTACATTTATTTCGTAATTGTAAATACTCAACCTAAATACACATGAAGAATACGCTACTCTTTTTACTTGTTATAGCAGCCCCATTTGTAGCAGCAGCACAAATGTTAACCCCTACGGTAATCTCCAGCACAGGAGGTTTTTCTTCTAATGCTAACGGTAGTTTATCTTATACTGTAGGTGAAATGACGATGGTTCAAACCTTTAGTGCAAACGGAAACATTCTTACCCAAGGCTTTCAACAACCCAACTATAACGTAACTGGTTTAATAGACCTTACAAAAGATGAATTTGGTTCATTAGTAGTATATCCAAACCCTGCAGTAGACAACATGTGGTTTGGTTTCCAATTACCGGAAGAAGGTAGAGTTCAAATTGCTTTGTATGATGTATTAGGTCAGAAAGTTTCAGATTTATACAATGCTAATTACGATAACGGAAAGTTTGTAGAACAAGTTAACGTTTCGATGTATGCCGCAGGTGTATATATGCTTACTATGAATTTTGTATCGGCTAAGGATGGTAAGACTCACATTAGCAGCAAGAAATTCCAGGTCATCAACTAAAAAGTCAATCACTTAAATAAACATTAAACTTAAACACAAAAAAAAATTATTACTAACCCTTACTATATGCAGTTCATTTATACTGGCGGTAATGGCGCAGGCTCCTGCTCTTATGAACTACCAGGCAGTTGTTCGCAACGCTTCTGGAAACGCGGTGGCTAATACAACTGTATCCGCGCGTTTTACTGTACACGATGGTAATTCAACAGGAACAACGGTGTATCAAGAAACTACAACAAAAACCACCAACCAGTTTGGGTTGGTAACGCACCAAGTTGGAGGCGGAACAGTGGTTACGGGAACGCTAGGCGGTGTTAGCTGGGGAACCGGTGCAAAATATTTAGAAGTAGAAGTAGATGTTGCCGGAGGCACTAGCTATGTAAGTATGGGAAGTTCACAATTAGTAAGTGTTCCTTACGCACTATTTGCAGCTAACGGACCTGTAGGGGCTACAGGAGCAGCAGGGTTAAATGGCGTTACAGGAGCAACCGGTAATACAGGACCAACAGGTGCAGGAGTTGCGGGACCCACAGGGCCAACCGGTAATGTTGGAGCAACCGGAGCAACAGGTGCTGGTGGAGGAGTAACCGGGCCTACAGGTCCTACAGGAGCAACAGGTCCAGCTGGCAGCGGTTCAGGTTCTGGTGTTGGGTTTAGAGCAAGCTACCCGGGTACAACACTTATTCCGGCTGGAAGTGTTACTCAACTTGCGTTTGTAACTACTAATTTTGATGATGGGGGTGGTTATGCGGCTAACGCCTATACCGCGCCAGCAGATGGTGTTTATCATTTTGAAGCGGCCGCACTTTTTACCCCGTTTAATTCATCAACAAGAATAGGCGCGTTTATTCGTTTGAATGGAGTAACCTATGCTGGAAACTACACATTTGCCAGCACCGATTATGCCAGTGCAAGTGTAAATGCAACTATGTATTTAGATGCCGGTGATGTAATTACGGTGTGGGTGTATAACGGTAGTGGTGATGATGCTACCCTACAAATTTCTTCCGGAGCAGCATATAATTATTTTTCAGGGTTTCAGGTTTACTAGGTTTTATCCTGTAATTTATTCTAAAGGCGTCCCAAGAAATCGGGACGCTTTTAGTTTAGGCAAGCCTTAAATTGGAATCCTCAATTTGCAAAAAAAATATTTATTGCCATCTTCTTTGCGGATTTAAAGCAAAAGGTTTAATTCGTTTAAAATTCACACACATGAAAAAAATCTACTACTTACTGTTAATGGCGTTTATTGCAACTGGATTAAATGCTCAAATGTTAACCCCTACGGTAATCTCCAGCACAGGAGGTTTTTCTTCTAATGCTAACGGTAGTTTATCTTACACAGTTGGCGAAATGACGATGGTGCAAACCTTTAGCGCTAACGGAAATATTCTTACGCAGGGTTTTCAGCAACCCAACGATAACGTTACCGGATTGATTGACCTTACGCAAGGCGAGTTCGGTTCGTTTGTGGTTTATCCGAACCCTGCAGTAGACAATATGTGGTTTGGTTTCCAACTTCCGGAAGAAGGAAAAGTTCAGATTGTTCTGTATGACGCTATCGGTCAGAAAATTTCGGATGTATACAGCACTAACTACAGCAATGGAAAAATTGTGGAGCAGGTGAATGTATCTAAGTATGCTGCCGGTGTTTATTTGCTGACGATGAATTTCGTTTCGGATAAAGACGGAAAGGTTCATACCATTTCAAAGAAATTTCAAGTGATTAACTAAGCCAATACCTTAATCAAAAAATAAAAGCATCCCGAATTTTCGGGATGCTTTTATTTTGTACCTACCCCAAACGGACTCCTCAATTTTGGAAAAGATTTACAAGAATCTTTTTTTGCCGGATTAAACCAAAAGATTTACTTCGCTCGAAATTTACACACTATGAACAAGTTATATTTCTTATTTCTGATGGTGTTTGCATCGGCAAGCCTGAATGCACAAATGCTTACACCTACAGTAATTGCCAGCACCGGTGGTTTTTCATCGAATGCTAATGGTAGCTTATCTTACACAGTTGGTGAAATGACAATGGTGCAAACCTTTAGTGCGAACGGAAATATTCTTACTCAAGGATTCCAGCAACCTAATGATAACGTTACCGGATTGATAGACCTTACGCAAGGCGAATTCGGTTCGTTTGTAGTTTATCCGAATCCGGCAGTAGATAATATGTGGTTTGGTTTCCAATTACCTGAAGAAGGAAAAGTTCAGATTGTTTTGTATGACGCTATCGGTCAGAAGATTTCGGATGTATACAGCACTAACTACAACAACGGAAAAATTGTTGAGCAAGTGAATGTATCTAAGTATGCTGCCGGAGTTTATCTGTTAACGATGAATTTCGTTTCAGATAAAGATGGAAAGACTCATACTATTTCAAAGAAATTTCAGGTAATTAATTAATCCGTATTTTAATTTTTCATTTTTAAAAATCAATCAATCACATGAAGAGAATTATCCTTTTTCTGAATGTGCTGATGCTTGTAGCACTTACAAGTAGGGCACAAACTCCGCAGCAAATGAACTACCAAGCGGTAGTCCGCAATAATGCAGGAACACCTGTAGCTAATAACACACCAGTAAAACTTCGCTTTACTATTCACGATGGTTCATCGAGTGGAACTCCTGTTTATACCGAAATTTTAAACACGTTCAGCAACCAGTTTGGTTTAGTGAATGTGCAAATAGGCAGCAACGGTAACTTAGGTGTAGTAAACTGGGGAACTGGTTTTAAGTTTTTGCAAGTAGAAGTTGATGTAAATAATACTGGTTCTTATGTAGATATGGGAACAACACAATTAATTAGTGTTCCTTACGCGTTGTATTCTGGTAATGGAGCTGGTGCTACAGGAGCTACCGGTGCAACAGGTCCTGCTGGCGGTGTGGGTAATACAGGAGCTACGGGTGCCACCGGCAATACAGGTGCGGGAGTAACTGGTCCTACAGGCCCAACAGGTGCTACAGGTTCTGGAGCAGGTCCAACAGGGGCTACCGGAGCAACGGGAGCTACCGGTAATACGGGTGCAACAGGAGCTACAGGTGCAGGTTCAACAGGTGCTACTGGCCCAACAGGACCGACCGGTGCTACTGGTTCAGGTGGTGGAGCAACTGGTGCTACCGGTGCAACAGGCGCAACCGGAGCTACGGGTTCTGGCACTACAGGTGCAACAGGGGCGACTGGTAATACAGGAGCTACGGGCGCAACTGGTGTTGCAGGTGCAACTGGAACAGGAACTACAGGAGCAACTGGCGCAACAGGAGCTACAGGAACAGCTTCATTAAGTGGTGGTACTGCTAATTATGTAGCTAAATGGACAAGTGCCACTGCTATTGGGATTTCGCAAATTCAGGATAATGCTGTAGCTGTGGGTGTAAATACTGCGCCTAATGCTGCTGACCGATTATTGATTTCTTCGGGAACATTATCTGGTGCGCGTATTAATAAAGGCACTTCGGTTTCGGGTACTTATGGTTTAAGAGTACAGGCACAAAATGATTCGGCAAATGCTTATTTAGGATACAATGCGTTGGCAGTGCAATATGGCGGATGGTTAGTTAATACCAGCGGTGTTTTTGGAACAGCGGGCAGAGCAGGTATTTCTCCGGTAATAGGTGTTGGCTATTCTACTTCTACAGGGGGTGCGGTAAACGGTTTAGGTACCAGCGGAAGTGGAGGTATTTTTCAAACAGTGGATAGCTCTGGGACTGGTGCATTTGGTGCAGCAGGTGTTTATCAAGGCGCGCAGACGCAATCTATTGGTTTGTATGGAACCAATCTTGGTGGAGGTGCTCCACTCGATACCGCTTATATTGGTGTATATGGCGATTATGATGCAGCTAATCTTTTGGGTGCAGGTGTTGTAGGTATAGGTTATAACGGAAACTCAGGTTTAGGCCAGGCAGATTATGGTGTTTACGGCTCGGCAGGTACCAGTGCTAATACTTACGCGGTGTATGCCAGAGGTAATACAGCTACTACCGGAACTAAATCGGCTTCGGTTCCAACTTCTAAAGGAAACCAATTGCTTTATGCAGTAGAAAGCCCGGGTATTTGGTTTGAAGATTTTGGCAATGCTACTTTGACTAACGGCTCTACAGCTATACAGTTAGATGCTTTGTTTTTAGAAACCGTGGTGATTGATGCAGCACACCCTATGGTGGTAACAGTTACCCCGCAGGGCGATTGCAAAGGCTTATATGTAGTGCCGGGCAAAACAGGTTTTGAAGTAAGAGAACTGGGCGGTGGCAATTCGAACGTAACGTTCAGTTACCGTGTTAGCGCTAAACGCGTTAACTATCAGGATCACCGCTTCGGTTACGATGCAGCGGGCGGGTCAGGTGATACGAGAGGTAACAACAGCTATGTAGCACCTTTCCCTATTGACGAGAATGCTTCTTTACAACAAACAGCAGCGGCTAAGCGCATGGCGGTTAAAACACCGGTGCAGGAGCGCGCTAAAAAACAATTGAACAAAACAGCTAAGCAACGCTAAGCTTAAGAGTCTACCCTTAAATTCCGCCATGCGGAACTGAGAGCCGCGGCAATAAAATGCCGCGGTTTTTTTGTGTCGGAAAGTAACCCCGAAAGAGTTTTAAACCCTTTCGGGGTTTGCTGAAAATATTTTTTGCTGTTGGTGTAACCTTTTATAACCCTTGCCGTTTACTTAATTACCATAGTGCTTAAGTTTAAAGAGTCGGGGGTCAGGGCCCGGCTCTTTTCTTTTTGTGCCTATACCAATAAAAAATGAGTGTCGCAGTTTTATCTGTAAGTCTGTCACTCAAATCCTTTCGGTTTTTGTCCTTCTCCTTGAATTAGTTCTATGACTGAAAAGGAAACCCAAACTCAATAAAACGTTTTTCCCTTCCTTAATATTTCGCACCCGCAACTTTATTTTGCAAAAACTATACAAGTGCTTTTTCAGCACAATTTTCTAAAACGTGTTTTCGTTTTGATAGTGATATAAATTTTTTACCCTAAAAACTTATCACATGCAAAACTCCCAATTAACCCCGAGGCAGAAGATGATAAACATGCTTTACCTCGTGCTCACTGCCATTCTTGCTCTGAATGTTTCCAGCGAAGTACTCGATGCGTTTAAAACTGTGAATGACGGCATTAGTACTTCAAACAATTCCCTTAAGTCGAAGAACTTCGATATCTATTCTGAGTTGAACCGGCAGTTTGTAAACGATTCGGTGAAAGCAAAAATGGCTTTTGAACAATCGCGGCAGGTGCGCGCGGTTTCGGCAAAACTGTATGCGCTGTTGGAGGAGTACAAAAAAGAAATGATTGCCGAAGCCGGAGGAATAGACGAGGAGACCGGTAAAATAAAACGCGATGATGACATTAATGTGCCCACGCGAATGTTTGTAGAAGATGGTGGTAAAAAAGGCAAGGAGCTGAAAAAGCAAATTGAAACTACTCGGGCAGAGTTGCTTGGCTTGCTACCTAAAGATGAACGCGCAGAGGTAGATAAATCGCTCTCGCTAAAAATAGATGCACCGGTGGCGGGTGCGGAATGGGAGTTTGCCAAGTTCAATCACGTACCTGTGGTGGCGGCTGTTACTTTACTTACCAAGTATCAAAACGATTTGCTGGGAGCAGAGAGCCACATTATAGAAACACTTTACAGCTCTATTGACAAAGGCTTTAATAAAGTTGACCGTATGGAGGCAAAGATTATATCGCCCAGCAGTTTTATTCTGCAAGGCGAGGCTTATAAAGCTGATGTAATGGTAGCTGCTTATAGTTCTACTCAGCACCCTGAAGTATTTCTCGGTTCATTCAATTCAACTGTCAAAAAAATGCCGAATGGAGAATACGCTATGCTCACTTCGTCAAGCGATGCACCGCCATTGCTAAATGCCACTAAGGTTGATGTAGAAGGTGGCTTCGGAAAAATTATGATGTCGGGGAATGCCACCGGTATAAAAAAATACACCGGTGTAGTGCGTGTAAAGAAAGATGAGCAATTTGAGTTCTATCCGTTTGATGGAGAATATCAGGTAGCACCTAAAGTAGCGGTGGTGGCACCTAAGATGATGAACGTAATGTATATAGGTTTAGAAAATGCCCTTGATGTTTCGGTGCCGGGCGTAGCGCAGAGTGATGTTACAGCTTCCTTAGTAGGTGCCGGTGCCCTGATTAAGAATAATGACGGGAGCTATACCGCAAAACCAACGTCACCGGGCGAGGCAAAGGTGCTAGTGAAAGCAAAAGTAAACGGCAGAGAAATGGTAATGGGTGAACAAATATTCAGAGTAAAGAGTGTGCCTTCGCCCATTACCACTTTAGATGGTGTGTATGAGGGTGGGAAAATTACTCTGGCAAAAATTAAAAGCACACGAGGCATAGTTCCTAAAATGATAAACTTCGACCACATCACCAGATTTACGATAGAGAGTTACCAGATTAGTTACCGCTCGAAGAAAGAAGATAATGTATCGGTTCCGGTAACCGTAATGGGGCCATTGTATGATGCAAAAATAAAGGAACTGATTGGCAGCAGAGTGCAGGTAGGCGATGCTGTTTTTATTGATGAAATAATTGCGCGCGGACCGGCAGGTGATAAACGGAAGCTGAATCCGGTAGCATTTGTAATTACAAAATAACAAGGTGGTGAAAGGCGGGTGTTGCGATGAACGCGCACCCGCTCCTTTTTTAAACTCTCCATTCAACTATAAAAAAGAAATGATGAGAACTATTAAAATAATTTTTTGCGCAGTTGCCGTTGTTGGTGTTTTCATCAACAACCTGTTGGCGCAGGATGTAGAACAACTGCCTTGGCAAAAGCTTGACAGGAAAGAAATGAAACCGATGGAGTACGAGTATGTGCGCGAAGCTGATGTGATGTGGAGTAAAAACATTTGGCGCATTATTGACACGCGGCAAAAACTTAATCAGCCTTTCGGTTATCCGCAGAAACCTTTGATTGAGATTATTCATGAAGCGGCTAAGCGCGGGGAGATAAAAGTGTACGACCCTTCGGTATTAAATGCCGACCAGTTTAAAAAAGTGATGGATGTAAACGATGTAATTAAAACGGGTGTGAAGGATGATACCGTTATTCAGCTTGACCCGATGAATCCTGAACGGGAAATAAGTGTTGCGGTGCATAATCCATTGACCTGGGATAAAATCAAAAAGTTCAGGGTTAGGGAAGTTTGGTTCTTCGACACTAAAACTTCTACCATGCAGGTGCGCATTATAGGCATTGCACCGGTGATGGAAGATTATGATGCCGACAATAACTATCGGGGTGATATGACCATGTATTGGATTCCATATGCATCGCTGCGCGACTTGCTGGCGAAGGAAGAAGTATTTAATGCACAGAACGATTCGCAGCATTACAGCTGGGAAGATTTATTTGAGATGCGGAGGTTTGAAAGTTACATCTACAAAGAGAGCAATGTGCATGACCGCAATATTCAGGAGTATGCCAGCGGTGTAGATGCGCAGTTAGAAAGCGAACGGATTAAACAGGAAATTTTTGAAAAGGAGCATGATTTGTGGAATTACTAAAACTCCTAAATCCCCTAAAGGGGACTTTGATGGAGCCTTTTATTTTTCTATGCTTCCTTTCAACGAGCGAATCATTTGTCCATAGTGAAAACCTTTGAGCATGGCATCGAGTGTTTGAACTATGCGCTTGGTTTTTGTTTCGGGTGTTTTTGCGCTGTCAATCCATTTGCTGAAATATTTTTGTTCGGAGCCCGAAAGCTTTTTGAAATTCTCTAAAGCCTTCGGTTCATCTTCCAGGCACTCCATCATTTCTTTCGAAAACAGAAAGGCAGATTCATCTAAAGCTAATTGAACCAACAGTTGCGCGCCTTTGCGTTTGCCGGTAGCTTTGCGGATGTCGTCATTCATGGGCATAATAAAATCGCCTTCGCCCATAGGAATAAGGGCTATTTGTTTGATAGCGTAATTATCCAGTTTACCTTTTACCCGAAACGATTTTTTAAAATTGGGTTTTAGCTGTTGTGCAAATTCTGCAGGAATAACAATGTATGTCCAGCCGGTTTTTTCGCCCTTTGTATCAAACTTTAAAATGATGGTGGTGAATTTTATCATCGCCTAAAATTAGAAATTCATTTCCCACCAATGGTTAGAAACTTTTTTCTCCTTCCATACTTCGCAAAGATATTTTAGCCGAAAATTAAAACGCATGGCTTCTACCGAAGAATTGAAACGCATTGCATCGCAGGTTCGCAGAGATATTGTAAGAATGGTTCATGCGGTTAACTCCGGTCATCCGGGCGGCTCGATGGGTTGCACCGAATTTTTTGTGGCGTTGTATTTTGATGTGCTGAAGCACAACAAAAACTTTTCGATGGATGCGAAAGATGAAGATGTTTTCTTTCTCAGCAACGGTCACATCAGTCCGGTTTGGTATAGTGTGCTGGCACATGCGGGTTATTTCGATAAAAAAGAACTTGCCACTTTCCGCAAACTGAATTCGCGCTTACAAGGTCATCCTACTACGCATGAGCATTTACCGGGTATCCGCGCGGCTTCCGGTTCTTTGGGACAGGGAATGAGTATGGCTATAGGCACTGCGCTCACCAAAAAATTAAATAAGGATAACTCGCTGGTTTACTCGCTGCATGGCGATGGCGAATTTCAGGAAGGACAGATTTGGGAAGCATTAATGTTTGCCCCGCACAACAAAGTAGATAACCTGATTTCGACCATTGATTTTAATAACGCGCAGATTGACGGCACTTGTGAAACCGTTTTAAGCCACCGCGATTTGAAGGCAAAAATTGAAGCCTTTGGTTGGGATGTGATTGAATTGAAAGAAGGAAACAACATGCAAGCCGTGCTTGATACTTTAAAGGAAGCCAAATCGCGCACCGGTAAAGGCAAACCTGTTTTTATTTTGATGCATACACTGATGGGTTACGGTGTTGACTTTATGCAGGGCGGGCATAAATGGCATGGAGTAGCACCTAACGATGCACAGCTTGCAGTTGCTTTGGGGCAGTTGGAAGAGACGTTGGGAGATTATTAAAGCCAATTAGCAGATGTGAGAATTTGATAATTAGCAGGTGAAACACCGACTACGGATTAAGTTGTGTTTTCATTTATGCCAAATACTTTATCAAATCTGTCTGGATACCGTAAGTAAAAAAAGAAAGCAATAGTAATTGGTCCAAGCAGTAAGAGAAAAAATGTCAATAGACTTTCACTCATACGCACAGCTTCAAAGTCAAGTAAAGTCCTTTTGTCGTTATCAATTTGAAAAACTTGGGGCTCAAATTCGTCAAGTTCACTTTTCTTAATCCAAACAGAAACGCTGTCAGCCCGCTTTAGTCCTTGTAAAATGTTTTGGTATTTGTCGTCATGGTAATCATCTCCAATATTTTCTGCTAAATAGTATTTCTGTTTGTATTCATTCAAATAGAAAATAAGTTCGGCTTTTTGGCTTTTATGTCCACGCCTACTTTCAGTTACAGTCGTTACATAAGTTTCTAATGCTTGAATTGTTCCTTTTAACTGCGTCAAATCGGATTTAAACGTCCATATCGTTGGAAGTTGAGAAATGCCAAGGCCCGTGAGCATTATTCCCAATATTAATATTGCGTTTTGACGGTTTCGTGTCCACGCATCTGGTTTTCTCCTTTCCAATGCTGCTAATTTTTGCCGTTGTCGGTATTGCCCCAACAACCCAAATCTAATCTTCCTTTTCCTTTTCCAAAACCTCCTAGTTTTTCCTCCGAGTTCCATAGATTTTTGCCTTCCGCCCTTGTTAGTGTTATCACCAACAAGGGCGGAAGGGTTTAAACCTGTCCGGGGTTTAGCAGAACATTAACTACAACCTTTTTTCCCGCAAAAATCCATTAATGGTTTCATCCAAACTATTCGAGTACGCGAACGATCCTTTCAAGTTTACTTCGAATTCTTTTGAGTACACGAAGAATCCTTTAATGGTTTGATTCAAACTATTCGAGTACACGAACGATCCTTTCAAGTTTACTTCGAATCCTTTCGAGTACACGAAGAATCTTTAAATGGTTTTTAGGAAAACCTTTAAGTTTTGGAGCAATTTTTGTAAAAAATGCCATAAATAGGGCTAAAACGCAAAAACAAATTTCCCATCATCGTCTTTGTAAACGTAATTAACCACGCGGGGCCAGAGGGGTTTTATGAGTTCGTTTTCCCAGGTATCTAAATCGTTCAATAACTCGTTTGCTTTTTCAGGCTTTTCGGCATACAGGTTATGGCTTTCTATGCTGTCGGTTTTGAGGTTGTATAATTGGTTCACGTTATCAAACTCGTTCACAATTAATTTCCAATCGCCTTTGCGCACGGCTTTATTGAAATCGCTCCGCCAGAAAAGTGCCTGGTGCGGGGCTTCGTTTTTTTTGCCACTGGCATAAGGAAACAAATTTACTCCGTCAAATTTTCTGTCGGTGGGCAAATCAATTCCAATGATAGAAGTAACGGTGGCAAAAATATCGAGCGAAATAACCGGTTGGGTGAATACTGTTCCCGGATTTATCTTTCCCTTCCAGCGCATCATAAACGGAATTTTTATTCCGCCTTCAAAATTGGTGAGTTTGCCGCCACGGTAGGGTGCATTATCAGTAGTGCCGTTGTAAACCGCGCCACCGTTGTCGCTCAGAAAAAATACAATGGTGTTTTCGGACAAGCCGGTGCTGTCCAGGTAGTGCATCAGCCTGCCCACTTCATCATCCATGTTTTTTATCATGGCGGCATAAGCGCGCTTAACAGGGTCTTTGATGTGGCTGAACTGGCGGTAATATTTTTTTTGTGCCTGCAGGGGAGAGTGCGGGGCGTTGTAAGGCAGATACAGGAAGAAGGGATTGCTCTTGCTTCTTTCCATGAATGAAATCGCTTCATCCGTCAGCACATCGGTGAGGTATTTGTTTTCTTCCACTCTTTCATGGCAATTGCGAAGAATGGCGCAGTTGCCGGTTCGTCCCGCTGCTGCATGCCATTGATGAACATCCATGTAATCGCTGTGCACAGGCCGGTTAACAATACCTGTATCGGCAACAGGCGCATACATGGTAAAGGCTTCGTAAAAACCATACTGATAATCGAACCCGCGCTCGCAGGGTTTGGCGAAATCGGCAGCGCCCAGATGCCACTTGCCGGTGATGCCGGAGGTGTAGCCGTATTTTTTCAACAGCTCAGCCAGGGTAATTTCAGAGGGCGGCAAACCCTGGCGTAATCGTTCTTCGGTGGGGGGAACTTCTTTTGATTTGAGCGGACTAAGCGGTTTGAAACGCGGGAGTATTTTAAAACCATAATACTCCATCATGTTTTTAAGATAGCGGTGATTGGGCTGAAATTCGTGACCGAAACGCTGTTGGTAGCGACCGGTAAGTAATCCCGCACGTGATGGAGAACAAACGGGAGATGAAATATAGCCCTCTGTAAAAACAGCACCTTCTTTTCCTATGGCATCTATGTGTGGGGTGGAAATAGTTTTGTTTCCGTAAAGCGAAATATCGGTTTGCCCCAAATCATCGGCAAGAATGATGATGATGTTTGGGCGATTATATTTTGAAAAATCCGCAATTTTTTCTTCCAGGTAAATCTTCTTCCCTTCAATCAGTTTTTCATCAAAATAAATTTTGAATTTGTCGCTGCTGGTTGTTTTGAACAGAAATGCCGAACAGGCAATTGCTATTGCAATAACCGAAACTGTTACCCCTATTTTTTTGTAGACAACCATCTTACGATAATACTATAAGTTGTGTAAATCACTTGCCATACTTGAAATAATCCTACTTACATTCCGTTTCAGAAATAAGTGATGAATTCAATCTTCAATCTTCAATCTTCAATCTTAAAACTGACTCTTGTCTTATGTCTTGTGTCTTGTGTCTCACGTCTTTCCTCACAGCAAACACAAGTCTATAAACCCAACATCAACCGCGTGTTATTTGTGCTGGATGTTTCGGGCAGCATGAAAGAAAAATGGGGCGGCAGAACAAAGTTTGAAACCGCTAAAGAACTTTTATACAAGCTGATTGATTCGGTAGAAAAGAAAAATGCGAACGTTGAATTTGCGGTTCGCGCTTTCGGTTATCAAAACCCACGCACCGATAGAAATTGCAAGGACAGCAAACTGCTTGTTCCCTTTGCAAAAAACAATGCAGAGAAAATAAAAGCGGCACTTGAAAAAATCTCTCCGCAGGGAATGACACCAATTGCGTACTCACTTGCGCAAGCTGCCAACGATTTTCCAGCCGATATAAAAAGCCTGAACTCTATAATTATTATAACCGATGGCAACGAAAACTGTGATGAGAACCCGTGCGCGGCTTCGCAGAAACTGATGGACAAAAGAATTTCACTTCGTCCGTTTATTATCGGATTAAACGGAGGCGAAAGTTTAATGGAGAAGCTGAAATGCATAGGCACGGTGCTCGACACTAAAGATGAATCATCGTTTTATAATACCGTGGGCGTAATTATTAAGCAAACACTGAACACCACCACCGCGCAGGTAAATCTGTTAGACGCTAATGGCAATCCGACTGTCACAAATATTTTGTTTACGCTTTATGACCACGCCAGCAGAAAAATTCTTTACAACTTCGTTCATACGTTAAATGAAAAAGGCAACCCTGACACACTTTACCTCGACCCGGTGGGCATTTACGATTTGGAACTGCACACCATTCCAACTATCCGCAAAGACAGTATTGAACTGACTGCGGGCAAGCACAATATTATTGCTCTGGATGTTCCTGCCGGAAAACTGAATGTAGAATGCCTGCAGGCAAACTATGCCAACAACGATGCACAAATAGTAGTGCGCGAAAAAACTGCGGAGCGCAAAATTTTGAACGTGCAGGATTTGAATGCCCCTGAAAATTATTTGCAGGGAAATTATGAACTGGAAATTCTTACCAATCCTGAAACGAACCGAGATACAGTAGTAATGGCGATGAATGAAACTAAAGTGACGTTGAAGAATTACGGAACAGTTTCGTTGATGGCAGAAGAAAATTTACTGACAAGTATCTACCAGTGGCGAAACCGGAAACTGGAGATGGTAGACCGCTGGGAAATGAAAATAAGAACAGAAAACAGAAAACTTCAACCGGGCGAATACTGGCTGGTTTATAAGCCTATGAGCAGTTACGAAAGCGAAGCCACGCGCACGCAAAAATTTGTAGTAGAGGAAGGAAATGTGGTGGTGCTCAATTTATATAAGTAGAAAATGAAGTTCAAAAATCAAAAATCAAAAATCAAAGTGAATGCAAGCGCACGGCTTTGTATTACTTTGATTTTTGGTCTTTGGTCTTTCATTTCTTTCAGCCAGGAGCGGACTCGCATTCTCTTTCTTCTTGATGCATCGTTGAGTATGAAAAACGAATGGAAGGGTGGCAGCAAATGGAATGTGGCTACTTCCTCTTTGCTTGAGATTGCCGACAGTGTTTCTAAAATTCCGAATGTAGAAATGGGCTTGCGCGTGTTTGGCGATTTATATCCAGAGCCGGATAAAAATTGTCATGATTCGCGTTTGGCAATTCAATTTGATACCGGTAACGTTTCTAAATTCAGAAGGAAGCTGGAAGAGTTGCGCCCGAAGGGAATTACTCCTTTGGTATATGCTATTGAAAAAGCCGCGCTTGATTTTGGCGATAAGGGAACAAAGAATGTGCTTATCATTATTACCGATGGCGAAGATGCCTGTGACCGCGACCCTTGTTCGGTTTCTTTAGTTCTTCAGCAACACAATGTTATTCTTCGACCATTTATTATTGGCATGAGTTTACAGCAAAACATTTTTGAGAAAGTGAATTGCATGGGGCAAGTGTTTAATACCAACGACCGCGCTGAATTTTCTGATGCGCTGAATACTGCAGTGTTGGAATCTATTGCCAAAACAACTTTGCAGGTAAATCTGAATGATGCTAATGGCAAGCCAACTGAAACCGCGGTAAACATGACGTTGTATGATATCGCTTCCAATCAGCCGAAATATAATTTCTACCACACGCTCAACGCGCGCGGTTTGCCCGACACAATTTCTGTTTCTCACACGTTTAAGTATCGCTTGCAGGTTCACACTATTCCACCAATAATTGAGGACAGTATTGTATTTCGAAGAAACACGCACAACATTATCAATCTGAATACACCGCAGGGATTTTTGAATTTTGTTTTGCAGGGAACCACTTCGCAGGTTCATGCCACCGACCGTATCAAATGTTTGGTGCATTTATCAGGCAAAAGCGAAACGTTGAATGTGCAGCGTATTAATTCAAAGGAAAAATATTTGTGTGGCACGTACGAATTAGAAGTGCTTACGCTTCCGCGGTTAATAGTCAAAAATGTAAAGATTGACCAAAGCAAAACCACCGATGTGCAGATTCCCACTCCCGGAATTCTGACCATCAATAAAACTTTCGAAGCCTACGGAGGAATTTTTATTGTAGAAAAAGGGGCGATGAAGAAAATCTATGAACTTCATTTGAAAGATAAACAGGAAACACTGGCACTTCAGCCCGGCAAGTATCGTTTGGTTTATCGTTCCAAGAATGCCCGCACAATCCACACCAGTGTAGATAAAGAGTTTGAGATAGTGAGTGGCGGAAGTTTAAGTTTGAAGCTTTAAATCACCAGCCTAAATTTTTCGAAGATGGCTTCAACACAAACACAAAAAGCAATGACCTTAGCAGATTTCGTTTCGACAGGAAAAAAAGATACACGCTCCGGTTTTGGCGCAGGCATTTTAGAAGCAGGAAGAAGAAATGCAAATGTAGTTGCGCTTTGTGCTGACCTTGTTGGCTCGCTTAAGCTAGATGATTTTATTAAAGAATTTCCTGAGCGATTTGTGCAGACCGGTGTGGCTGAAGCCAACATGATTGGCATTGCAGCCGGTATGACCATTGGCGGAAAAATTCCTTTTGCCACCACCTTCGCCAACTTCGCCACCGGCAGAGTTTATGATCAAATTCGTCAGAGCGTGGCATATAGCGGAAAGAATGTGAAGATTGGCGCATCACATGCCGGACTTACTTTAGGAGAAGACGGAGCTACTCACCAAATTTTGGAAGACATTGGTTTGATGCAAATGCTGCCGGGTATGGTGGTTATCAATCCGTGCGATTATAACCAAACCAAAGAAGCAACCATTGCTGCTGCTGAATATGTTGGTCCGGTTTATTTGCGATTTGGCAGACCGGCCTGGCCTATTTTTATGCCCGAAGGAAGTTTCAAACTTGGTAAGGCGATTTTGATGAACGAAGGAAAAGATGTAACCATTTTTGCCACCGGTCACCTGGTTTGGAAAGCTGTGGAAGCTGCTAAGCAATTAGAAGCAGAGGGACTTTCTGTTGAGCTGATAAATATTCATACCATAAAACCTTTGGATGCAGAAGCTGTTTTGAAATCTGTATCAAAAACAAAATGCGCAGTGGTTTGCGAAGAGCACAACCGTATTGGCGGGCTTGGTTCATCTATCGCTTCTCTTCTTGCCCAAGAACTTCCTACACCTTTAGAGTATGTAGCCGTAAACGATTCGTTTGGAGAAAGCGGAACACCCGACCAACTTCTTGCTAAGTATGGATTGGATACACCGGATGTGGTTGCCGCTGTGAAGAAGATTGTTGCCCGAAAAAAATAAATCTGATTTAAACCTTTTGTTAATTTGTCAGTCGTAAGAGCAACCCTTGCATCCTATGACTGACAGAGAAATACTTGACCTTTTTCATTCCGGCTCCGGTAAGGAGCGCGGGTTTACTCTTTTGATTGAGCAATACCAGCAGAAAATTTATTGGCACATCCGCAGAATGGTGCAAGACCATGATGATGCGAATGACGTAATGCAAAATGTGTTCATCAAAGTTTGGAACGGTCTCGAAAATTTCCGTGCCGATTCACAATTGTTTACCTGGTTATATCGCATTGCTACTAACGAAACAATCACCTTTATTAATTCACGGAATAAAAAAGCGACTATCAGTTTTGATGGTGCAGATAGTGATGATGACGACAATAATTATTCGCCATCCAACTATTTGAAAGGCGATTCGCATCCGGTAGATGGCGATAACATTGAAGCGCGTTTGCAAAGAGCAATTGACCGTTTACCTGAAAAACAGAAACTGGTTTTCAATCTGCGCTATTACGATGAAATGCCTTACGAGCAAATGAGCGAAGTGTTGGGAACCAGTGAAGGTGCGTTGAAGGCCAGTTATCATCATGCAGCTCAAAAGATTGAAAAACATTTGTTGGGAGAAGATTAAACCTTTTGAGAAGAGAATAGTCATAACGACCGAAATGGAAACAAGAGAAAATATATTGAAGGAATTGCAAGAGATAGCACCTATGCTGTCGAAGATGGAGAAGAAGAATTTCTACTCTGTTCCTGAAAATTATTTTCTGAATTTTAAGAACGGAATTTTAGAACAAGTGAAGTTGAGCGGAGTAAAACAGGAATTGAAAACAGTTGCTCCTGAATTATTAAAAGTTGAAAGGAGAAGTACTGTGGAAGTTCCAACCGGTTATTTCAATTCTTTTTCTACGGATTTAATGAAGAAAATTCGCGCGGAAGAAGTTGCCGCAGAATTGAGAGAAATTGCTCCGGCACTTTCTGAAGCAGAAAAAATAAATCTGTTAGAAGTTCCCGCTAATTACTTCAATGCATTTCCTCAGCAAATGATGAAGCGGATTGCTTCTGAACAGAAAGCAAAAGAAGTTTCATCACCTCAATGGTTCGAAGCCTTGAATAATGTTCTTGAAAATATTACAGCCGTTATTTTTAAACCAAAATATTCGTTTGCTTTTGCGGGAATGACAACAATGATAATTGTGGGAGTAATGTTCTTTATGAAAGTAGAAGAACAATGCGCTGATTTAGATTGCAAAATGGCGGCACTCAGCAATGAAGAACTGAATACTTATTTGGATAGTAACATAGACGAGTCTTCGGAAGAAATTTTTGAATTAAACGCTGATGTAAGTTTGCCGTCTACCGATAACAATACCGTGAGTAACACATTTAATAACCTGAGCGATGAAGAATTAAATAAAGCTTTGCTCGACTAAAAAAATTATGAAAATGAAAAAGCTAATGATGCTTGTGATGATGATAACCGTGTATGGGTTTATCAGTGCGCAACAACCGCCACAAGGCAATAAAGAAAAAGAAAATAAGATTGAAGCCTTACGAATTGCGTTCATTTCACAACAGCTCAATCTTACACCACAGGAGGCGCAGAAATTCTGGCCGGTTTACAATCAGTTTCGAGGTGATATGAAAACGCTGCAACTTAATTTCAAGTTCGATGGCAACGGACAGTTAACTGCGGAACAGCAACTTGATTTTGAGCAAAAGAAACTTGACCTGAAGAAAAAATACAAAACTCAGTTTGAAGGTGCGCTCGGAAAAGATAAAGTGAATCAGCTTTATAATATTGAAAAGCAGTTTCACGAAAAGTTGAAAGAGTTACGTGACCAACGCCAGCAACAAAAGGGAAACGGTCAAGGTCCGCCACCGGGCGGACAACGGGGTGGTGGGAGATTTTAAAATTGATAAGTATTGAAAACAAAAAGAGCGTCCCGGTTAGCCGAGACGCTCTTTTTGTTTGACTCAAAGAATAAACGGTATCACCGCCTTTCTTTCTTTCGGATAATCAGCTAATTTTTGAAGATACCATTTGTGATGGTCGAGGGCGCGGGGAAGTAAGTTCACAATTGTCCAGAGCGGAAAACTATAAGCGGAGAGCGAGCCAATCATTAATGCAAAGCCGAACCACTCAATCATTTCGCCAAATAAATTTGGGCACGAAATGTATTTGAATAGAAAACCTGTAGGAATTTTATAGCCGGTTTCTCCCGGTTTGCGGAGGTTAATCAGCATGTTATCGCTTTTTACATTGATGAACACACCGCTGAGGAAAATGATGATGCCGAGAATAAAACGGAAACTGAAAAAGTAGTCATCAGAATAATTTCCACCAATGTTGCCAAGAAAATAACCGAGAATAAATGTGTTGCAGAAATTAAAGAACACAGCAGAGCCGCAAATCACCAACGGAATTTTCTTGCCCTTCGTGTTTGTTCGAAAAGGGAAAATATACGACCGGTAGATATAATGTGTCATATACAAACCGTAGAAAAAATAACTGGCGTGTGTCTTTTCTAAACTTCCTGTCCAGAACCAAAAACTGATGAAGAACGGAGCAACTCCTTCCTGCAACATCCAGCCCAATTGGTTTGAAATCATAGGACCCCAACTTTCCGAAGTATGCCTGCCGTAAGGCGCGGTTTTTTTTAGTAGAAAAGGGAACGCGATAATGCCAACGGCTATCCAGGTGTAAAGTAAGTAGTAGTATATTTCTGTTGTCATATGGTAAGTCCTCCGTCAACACTTATTACAGCTCCTGAAATAAACTGTGCTTCGTTGCTTGCAAGAAAAGCGTAAACATTCGCCACATCTTCTGCTGTTCCTAATTTCTTTAACGGAACTTTCTCGGTCATCATAGCAATTACTTTTTCGGGAATAGTTTTAATCATATCGGTAGCTATAAAACCCGGTGCCACTGCATTTACAGTTATGCTGTATTTGCCAAGTTCGCGTGCCAGCGTTTTTGTAAACGCAATTACACCGGCTTTGGTAGCGGCATAATTTGCCTGTCCGTAATTTCCATATAAACCAACTATAGATGAGGTATTGATGATTCTTCCGAAATTATTTTGAATCATATTGGGCGAAACAGACTTGGTGCAATTAAACACACCGGTCAGGTTTACATCCATTACCTGTTGCCATTGTTCGGGGGTCATTTTTTGCAGCGAAGCATCGCGGGTAATGCCTGCGTTATTTATCAGCACATCAATTTTGCCGAATTGCGCAATTACTTCTTTGGTTGCTGCTTCTACTTCTTCCAACTTCGCCACATTCACTTTAAAAAATTGCGCATTGGCGATTGGCGATTGCGGATTGACAACATCCCATACAGCAACACTTGCTCCTTCGCCTGCAAATTTTTCTGCGGCCGCTTTACCAATGCCCGAAGCACCTCCGGTAATCACCACTACTTTATTTTTAAATCTCATAAGGACGAATGTAAATGAATTGACGAAAACGTAAATTGACAGTGGTTTTTTTGAAAAGGTTTTATTAGTTTCGAAAGAAAAACTGCCATGGAAACTTCAGATGCTGCCCAATTACGGCTCGAAATTGCCTTTCGCGGGCGAATGATAGAGGCTTTACTTGCCTCAAATGAAGAACTAAGGGAAAAATGTATGCACCTTTCTTCCTTTATTCAATCAAAAATGGAGCTTTATTCCACTTCCGACAAAGAAACGATAGCAAACCTTCTGGTTTATTCCACTCAGGATAAAGGTGTGACACTAAATCAACTGCTTTATTCCACTACTGACTTAGGAACGACACCAAATGACCTGAAACATTCCACTCCGGACTTGGGTGTGGCATCAAACCAGTCGGTTTATTCCACTCCTGAAGCAGGAACTGCACTAAATCACGTCATTCAGCACGACACGATCAAAGGAAGTGGAATAAACCAAGTGCCGGAGCCTCTCCCCAAGAAATTTGAGCAGAAAAGCAAGGTGGTTTACCTGTTCGCGTCATTGTTGAGGCAGGCCTTGCAATACAAAGGGCGCGAAAGTGCCATGGAGGCTGCAGCGTTTCTCATGCTTCATATATATAATGAAGGAGATGGCGACTATCCTGCCCTGTGCGAAGCTACCGGACAATCGCAAGGCGGCTTGGCGAAGATGCTGATGCGCCTGCGCAAGAAAGGATTGATAGAGCGAACCGCCTTTCAGAAGTTTGCCTTAACCGAAACCGCTTTGAACATACTGCGGCAGGCATGGGAGAAATTGCCCAAATAAAAAATACCATTATTGTAGCTTATGGCCGATTACAATTTTCTTACCGTTTGGAAATTCGATGCTCCTTTAGAGAAAGTTTACAACGCTATTCATAATGCCGATGATTATCACCAGTGGTGGAAAGGACAGAGCAAAGTAGAAACTATTAAGCGTGGAAATGAACTGGGAGTAGGAGCAGTAAAAAAATTCAGAACCCGAAGTGTGCTTCCATATACGCTTACTTATACGGGAACTGTATTGGAAGTAGAGCCGCTGAAAAAAGTGGTGGGTACTACTACCGGAGAACTGGAAGGCAGAGGCACTTGGGTTTTTGAAACGGAAAATGAAATGGCGGTGGTAAAATATTACTGGGTGGTAAAAACGAATTCAGTAATCATGAATTTTCTCGCTCCAGTTATGAAACCCATTTTTGAGTGGAACCACGATGTAGTAATGAAGTGGGGCGCGGAAGGATTGGCGAAATATCTCGGCTGCAATCTGGTTGAATGATACAATAGTATTTGTCTGATGTCTTGTGTCTGATTTCTAACGTCTGCTATTTCATATTATGAAATACCACCTGCACATCGTCATCTTCTTCTAATTTTTCAATCAGCTTGATAACTTCTTCGGCACCGGCATCATCCAGTTCTTTGTAAAAGTCAGGCGTTTTATCGTAGCCCGATTCGGTAACTTCAATTCCTTTTGCTTCCAATGCTTTTGCCAAATTTCCAAAATCATTAAACTCGGCATACGCAGTAACTAATCCCTCTTCTTCATTTATTTCAATCAGTCCGCCATCAATCAACTCCAATTCCAGTTCTTCAATATTCCAATTTCCTTTATTGAATTTGAACATTGCTTTTTTCTTAAACATATATTCCACCGAACCGTTCGTTCCTATCACCCCGTGGTTCTTATTAAAAATAGTTCGCAGGTTCGCAATTGTTCTTGTTGGATTATCCGTAGCCGTATCCACTACTATCGCCACACCATGCGCTCCATAGCCTTCATAGGTTTGTTCTTCATAACCGGCAGTATCTTTCGAAGTTGCTTTTTTAATAGCCGCCTCTACTGTTGCCTTAGGCATATTCGCTGCCTTGGCATTATTCATTAATGCCCGCAACCTGGAATTGGTATCAGGGTCACCGCCATTGGCTTTTACAGCAATAGCAATATCTTTTCCAATGCGGGTGAAAGCTTTTGCCATAGCACCCCATCTTTTAAATTTTCTTTCTTTCCGGAATTCGAACGCGCGACCCATAATAGTTAGTAGTTGTTGACAAGGCTAAAATAAAAAAGCCCGCGATACATTCGCGGGCTCACACATTAAACCAAATTCAATTAGTTGTTTACAATAATTTCTGCGCCTAATGCTTCTGAGCCACTGCCGCCCAAAAATCCTTTTGCAAATACGGTATAAATTTTACCTGCCTGTAGTACTATACCTGGCAAAGGCAAAGCAACAGTGCTTGTTCCTGCTACGCGTACTTCTAAATTGTAAGTTCCGGCATCAAGCGGAGTAAAGGCTGTATAATCTTTAAACGATTTGTTGCCGAACACCACTGCCCCACCGGTTACCGCTACATCCACAGCCGGAGCATTTGGCGAAAGGTGAATAAAACGAACATGCGCTTTGCCCGAAGCCGGAGCAGTTAAATCATCGGTAACTACTAAAGCCGTAATTTTAGAAACCGAATCAATGGCGAATACCGAATAGTTTTTGTCTTTTTCTAAAGTAAGGTCAGCGTTTATTACGGTAGTAGAGGTACCGGTAACATTCACTTTAATATTTCTTGCACCGGATTCTACTTGCAAGTAACCGGTGTTGTTAGGATAGTTAAGTGCGGCAGAATTCTGCTTGCTGTTGTCTACCAATAAATCAACTCCGGGTGCGTTTGGCGAACTGTGCGTTACCAATACTTTGGCGTAGGTTTTTTCTTCTTCTTTAGTGCAGGAAGAAATAAATACTACTGCGGTTAGCAATACAGCGGGAATCAGGGCTACTAATTTCGTTTTCATTTTTTTGAAGATTGTTTTGGTTAAGTAATGAGTATTAAACAATCGGGCAATTATTTTGTTTGCTATTTTAACAATATAGTTAAACAAAATAATTTTTTGCCTATGAAAGCAAATTGGCAAAAATGTTAAAGTGAATGAATCAAAAACTTGTTTTAATCATTTTCTAATCTTCGGCAACCAACTAATGGCACAATCAATTTTTTCTACATTCGCAATCTCACTTTTAAAACAAAAATTAAAATGACAACCAATCCATTTACTCCTGAGCATGAATTGCTTCGCCAATCTTTCCGCCAATTTGTTGAAGCTGAAATTATTCCCAACGTAAAACATTGGGAAGAGAATAAAATTTGTGAGCGCGAAGTATTCCGCAAAATGGGGGAGCAGGGATTTTTCGGAGTTTCTTTTCCCGAAGAATACGGAGGCAGCGGAATGGATATGTGGAGTGCCGTTGTCATCAGCGAGGAATTAACTAAGGCAAATATTGGAGGTTTATCTATGTCGCTTTACGCGCATACTTATTTGCCATTGCCGGTGGTGCTTGCTTTGGGAACCGAAGAGCAAAAACAAAAATATTTAGTACCGGCTTTGCGTGGTGAAAAAGTGGCGGCACTCGGAATTACTGAACCGGGAGCTGGCTCTGATGTTGGTGGAATTAAAACAACTGCCGAAGACAAGGGCGACCATTATTTAGTGAACGGTTCAAAAATGTTTATCACCAACGGAACCATGGCCGACTTTATAGTGCTGGCAGTGCGCACCGGTGAAGGACATACACTTTCACTTCTTTTGTTCGATACAAATACTCCGGGCTTTACAGCAAATGCAGTTCACAATAAATTGGGAATGCATTCTTCCGATACCGGTCAGTTGTTTTTCGAAAACTGTATAGTTCCTAAAAATGCTTTGTTAGGCGAAAAAGATTTTGGCTTCTATTACATCATGAGCAATTTTCAGGAAGAGCGTTTGATTGCAGCCGTAACCGGTGCAGCTTCCTCGGCAAACGCTACGCTTAAAGCAAAACGATATATGCAGGAACGCGAAGCTTTTGGCAGACCTATTGGAAAGTTCCAAGTGTTGCGCCACAAAATTGCGAAGATGGCGGTTACTTCAGAAGCATGTAAGTCTATTGCCTATCGCGCAGTAGCAGAGTATATTGAACTTGGCCCCGCAGCTTACAAAATTGTTTCAATGGCAAAAGCATTCTGCTGCGAAGAATCGTTTAATGTGATTAACGAGTGTCTGCAAATTCACGGTGGCTGGGGTTATATGGAAGACTACGGCATTGCCCGTTCGTTCCGCGATATCCGGTTAATGACCATGGGCGCAGGCACCACCGAAATTATGTACGAAATCATCAGCAAAATTGAGATGGACGAAGTGAAGCACGAAAAGCAATTTGTAAAAGCCAGAGCTTAATCGCTTGTTAAATGCCGATGATGGTCATAGTAAAGGCAACTATTTGTCCTAACTTCGGCTCTATAAATACATGATGAAATATTTTTCTTTTTTCCTTGTTGCTGCCGTGGTTTTTATTTCATCGTGCTGCAAGCCTGAGGAGCAAGGCAATTTTACAGTTCAACTAAATGCTTTTGTTGGTGCGCAACCGCTTAGCTTTACCAATACAATTTATACAGATAGTGTAGCCAAAGAATTTTTCTTCAGCAAGTTGAAGTTTTATGTGTCGCACGTAAAACTGATAAAAGCCGATAACAGCGAAGTAGAAATAAAAGATGCTGCTTTTTTAGATTATAGCGACAGCAACTGGAAATCTTTTACAGCAAAAGCAGATGCCGGAACTTATAAAGGAATAAAATTTTCAGTCGGTTTAGATGCCTCGCAAAACCAAACCGACCCTGATAATTATTCTGGTAATGAACCTTTAGGCCCGAAAGATGATATGTATTGGGACTGGCTGAAGCACAGGTTTATTGTTTTAGAGGGAACGGCCGATACACTCGGAAATGGTTTTAACGGAGGCACGAAAGGGTTAGGCTACCATGTTGGGACTGATGTTTGCTACCGTACTATAACCCTAATGGGACAAAACAATTTTACCGTAGAGAATGATGCGAGCAAGCAAATCAACCTGAATCTTGATTTGCTCAAAATTTTTAAAGGTTCGCCCGATGTTATTGACATGTTTCAGCAACCGGCTACGCAATCGGAAGTTGGTGATATAGACATTGCAGAAAAATTTGCCAACCTGTTTGCTACGGCATTTACTTACTCTGAATAATGAGAACAAAGTCGTTTTTGCTTTTTGTTTTTGCAGCAGCGTTCATGTTAGTGTTGCTTCAAAATTGCAGACCCGATAAAACTGAACCACCAGTTAACACCGACCCTGATAGTTTATATGCAGGCACTCCTGTAACGCTTACAAAGCCGTTTAAGTTTCCGGCAATTGAGATACCGACTGGTATTAACTTAACTAAAGAAGGAGTTCAATTAGGCAGAATGTTGTTTTACGATCCAGTGCTTTCTTCGGATAGCATGTTTTCGTGCTCATCTTGTCACAAACAACAGTTTGCTTTTTCTGATGGCGGAAATGCTTTCAGCACAAATATTTTTGGTTTAACTAAACGCAATTCTCCCGCACTTTTCAATATGGTGTGGATGAAGAAGTTTTTTTGGGATGGAAGAGCAGCCACGCTTCAATTGCAGGCTGAAGATGCCATGCAGCATGAATTAAATTTTATTGACCCTAATGTGGTAGCAAAACTTCAGATAAAACCACAATACGTTTATCTCTTCAAAAAAGCATTTGGCAGACCCGGAGATATTACGAAAGAGAAAGTGTCGAATGCGCTTACTCAATTTATGCTTACACTTATTTCTTCTGAGTCGAAGTTTGATAGTGTAATGCGTAATCAGGCAAGTTTTACTGCTGAAGAGTCTCATGGGTTTTACGATTTGTTTAAGCAAGATCCTGCGTTAAATCAGCAACAACCGGGAGTAGGAGCAGATTGTTTTCACTGCCATGCCTCTTCCAGTGGCGATTATCTGACAATGATTGATAACAGTTTTCACAATAACAGTTTAGATACTTCTAACGGATTTCAATTTCCGGATAATGGACAAGGGGCTATTACAGGTAACCAATTGCAGAACGGCATTTTTAAAACTCCGCATATCCGCAATATTGAAGTAACCGGCCCCTATATGCGCGATGGAAGATTTACTACGCTTGAGCAGGTAGTTGACTTTTATAATGAAGGGTTAAAAGTTTCGGCTACACATGACCCTTTGATGAAATTCGAATCGCAAGGCGGACTTCACTCGCTGTCACCGCAGGATAAAGCAGATTTAATTGCGTTTTTAAAAACGCTTACAGACTATCGGTTTTTGACTGATACAAGTCTCGCGAATCCGTTTCATTAAATTTCTGGTTCCTGTTGGCTAAGGCAGTGGAAGCTGCCAAGCCCCCAGATTAGATCGGTGGAATCAATTCCAATAACTTTTCTATCAGCAAAACATTGTTGAAGAATGTCGAGGGCGCGAACATCATTTTTTGAATCGCGGAAAGTTGGAGTGATAACGTATTTATTACTGATATAGAAATTGGCATAAGAAGCCGGAAGCCGCTGGTCTTCATAAATAATTTTATTCGGCATTGGCAACTCAATAACGTTCATCTGCTTACCGCTTTCTAACCGCATGGTTGAAAGCATTTTCAAATTCTCTTGAAGCGGTTCATAATTTTCATCGCTCTTATTTTCTTCTACAGCAGTTACAACGGTATCTTCATTTACAAAACGGGTGAGGTCGTCAATGTGTCCATCTGTATCATCACCAACAATTCCATCGCCTAACCATAAAACGTTTTCAACTCCATAATAGTCTATGAGATATTTTTCAATTTCTTTCTGCGATAGGTTCGGATTCCTGTTTTTGTTCAGCAAACACGAAGTGGTAGTAAGCACAGTTCCTTTGCCGTTAAACTCAACGCTTCCTCCTTCCATAATTATTTTAGGATAGAACACCGGTAGGTCTAATTTTTTTCCAATCAAAGTTGGAATTACATCATCTAAATCGTACGGAGGATATTTATCTCCCCATGCGTTATAATCCCAATCAACAATAGATTTCTCATTAGTTTTTTCATTAATCAAAAATGCAGGACCATGGTCTCTACACCAGGCATCGTTAGTTGGATGAAAATAGAACTCGATGTTTACAGCAGCTTCCACACTTTTTAATTCTGAATGCCGCAATTGACCTAATGCAAACTGCTTCATCGTTTCGTCTTTCACGTTAATGCAAACCTTTTGGTCTTGAGCCACAAGCCAAATAAAATCGCAGTACGGTTTATAAATCGTATGAATCTTTCCGGGCCAGCTTGCTTCTTTGTGAAGCCATGAAAGCCACATGGCGCGTTGTGGTGCAAACTCAGCGGGGAAAGAAAAACCTAACTCTTTTGGTGTTTTCATTTTTCTTCGTCAATGAAACGCTTCGTAATCGGTTGATAAGAATCAATTCTTCTATCGCGCATAAATGGCCAGTGTGTGCGATAAAAATCTGTTTGTTTTAAATCAATTTCAACCACTGCATTTTCTTCTTTATCATGTGATGCCAGATAAAGTAGATTGCCGAATGGATTAGAAACAAAACTTCCTCCCCAAAATTTCATCAAGCCATTTTGCTCTAGACCAACCCGATTTACGCTGACCACATGCACACCATTTGCCACAGCATGTGAACGTTGAATAGTTTGCCAAGCATTGTATTGTTCCTGATTTGTTTTTTCATCCTGCGCAGTTGCCCAACCAATAGCAGTTGGATAAAAAAGAATTTCTGCACCCATGAGCGCGGTAATTCGAGCTGCTTCAGGATACCATTGATCCCAACAGATAAGCACACCGATTTTTGCAAACTTGGTTTCGAAAGTTTTGTAACCCAAATCACCGGGAGTGAAATAGAATTTTTCGAAATAAGCAGGGTCATCAGGAATATGCATTTTGCGATACTTACCTAAATATGTTCCGTCAGCATCTAAAACCGCAGTAGTGTTATGATAAATTCCGCTTGTTCTCTTTTCGAACAGCGAAGCGATGATGACTACATTTAATTCTTTAGCAATTTTTGAAAGCGCATCGGTACTGGCACCGGGAATAGATTCTGCGAGTTTGAAGTTTTCGTAATCTTCCACATCACAGAAATATAGTGAGGTAAAAAGTTCCTGTAAACAAATAATCTGCGCCCCACCTTTTGCAGCATCGCGAATTCCTTTAATGGCTTTATCAAGATTAGGTTGCGCTTCTTTCACACAACTCATTTGAACTAAACCAATTTTTACTTTACTCATTTGAAAAAATTGAAAGGCGAAAATAAAATTTTAATGCGCTCCAATCAGCGATGCAAGTAAGAAAGCTGCACCGGCTGCGAGGGCTCCAATTAAAGTAGTTTTCACCGCACCTTGCCATGTGTTTTGACCAATTGCTTTTGCTTTTAAAAATCCGAAAACAAAAAGAGCAATAAGCGTAACTGCTACCGAAATTAAAAGTGCTTCACGCGAATCGTGAATGAAAATATAGGGAGATAGCGGAACCAGGCCGCCAACAATGTATGCTATGCCTATATTGAATGCGCTGCGCGAAGCGCGTTTAGCATCCGGCTTCTCAAGACCAAGCTCAAAGCGCATCATAAATTTTACCCACTTCTCTTTATCCTTGCTCATTTCTTCGGCAATCAATTTGCTAGAGGTTTCGCTCACTCCATATTCTTCCAATACTTCACGCACTTCTTCTTTTTCTTTTTCCGGAAAAGTTTCTGTTTCGGTGTATTCCCGTTTCAATTCCGCTTCGTAGTGATCAACCTCAGTTTTACCAGCTAAATAACCGCCCAGCCCCATGGCAATACTGCCGGCTGCAATTTCCGCAATACCTGCTGTAAGAATGATTCCGCTGGTGTCAACTGCTCCGCTTAAGCCTGCAGCGAGCGCGAAAGGAACAGTAAGCCCATCTGCCATTCCTATTACTATATCCCTTACAAAATCCGGACTCTCAAAATGTTTTTCCTCGTGATGGTGCATGTGCATGCAATTTGAGAATGAATATAAAAAGAGAACTCTTTAAATTGCAGAATGCGGAAAGAGAGGGATTCGAACCCTCGTTAGCCTTGCGACTAAGACAGTTTTCGAGACTGTTCCATTCAACCACTCTGGCATCTTTCCAAAAAACTGTTGCAGAGAGGAAGGGATTCGAACCCTCGAAACGCTTTCACGTTTACACGCTTTCCAGGCGTGCTCCTTCAACCACTCGGACACCTCTCTAAAATTGGGGACGCGAATCTATCAATTCATTTGAAATACCCTGAGTGCGTTGCGTGAAGTGATTTCTGAAACTTCTTCTGTATTTTTTCCGAAAGCATTTGCCACAGATTCGCAGATTAGTTTCAAATAAGAAGGCTCATTTCTTTTTCCGCGGTGAGGAACCGGAGTTAGGTAAGGGGCATCGGTTTCGAGAACCAAATTTTCTAAACTCAATTGTTGCAGAACTTCTTTTAAGCAAGAGTTTTTGTAAGTAACTACTCCGCCAATGCCTAAATAAAAACCCAAATCAATAATTTGTTTGGCTTCTTCAACTGTTCCACCAAAGCAGTGAAAAATTCCCTTTACCCGTCCGTTAAATTTTTTCACTACATCAATACAGTCTTGAGTGGATTTGCGGCTGTGAATTACAATTGGAAGACCTCTTTCAATTGCTATTTCAATTTGTTTTTCGAATGCAATGATTTGTTGCTCTTTGAAACTTAAATCCCAGTGATAATCCAATCCAATTTCGCCAACAGCATAGAATTTTGTTCCGCTGTTTAAATATTGCTCAACAATTTTTAATTCTTCTTCAAAATTTTCTTTCACGCTGCAAGGGTGTATGCCCATCATTGGAAGAATGCTGAGTGATGAATTTTGAGTGCTGAATGTTTTTTGAGAAAGAGCAATCAATCGTTCGTGCGTTTCTGAATCAATTGCAGGAAGGAAAATTTTATCTACTCCATAATGCTTAGCGCGCTGAATCAAATCATTCAACTCAGTTTCAAATTCTTCGAGATAAAGATGGCAATGCGTATCAATCAAATTCATAATTTCTCAAACTTAAATCCTTTATCGATAAAAAATTCCAACAGCTTTGGTAATGCGAATTCAACTTTTGGTTTTGCTTTTAAACTATCATGCATTACAACAATGCTTCCTGCTTCCGCATTATCCAAAACATTCTTCAAAACTTTTTCTGCTTCCATTTTTAAATCAAAATCGAAACTTAATACATCCCACATTATCAATTTGTATTGAGATTTTAGTATTGAGTATTGAGATGGTTTCAACTTTCCATATGGCGGACGGAAAAGTTTCAGGTTTTGGGTTTCGAGTTTCGAGTTTAATACAGATTCGCACTTCTCAATATTTTCAAAATATTTTTTGTCAGAAACATTCCATCCATTTAGATGGTCGTAGGTATGGTTGCCTATGCTGTGACCTTCATTTATTATTCGTTGAAAAATTTCAGGATTGGCTTCAACGTTTTTTCCAATACAAAAAAAAGTTGCTTTTGCATTCCACTTTTTTAATTCATCTAAAACAAACGGAGTTATTTCGGGAATAGGGCCATCATCAAAAGTTAAGTAGATGGCTTTCGCTTTTGTATTTCCTTTCCACAAACACTCGGGATAAACTGCGGTGAGTAGCGAAGGAGTTTTAGTAAAAAGCAATGCGTCTAACACGTTGCAAAGAAATAAAACTGATTCAGTCATTTACTGACAAAAGTTATTTTCGCCACATACAGTAGAAATTTATGAGCAGAAGAGTAAGAGTTCGATTTGCGCCATCACCCACCGGTCCGTTACATCCGGGTGGAATCCGTACAGCTTTGTATAATTATTTATTGGCAAAACAGCTTGGTGGAGATTTTATTTTACGCGTAGAAGACACCGACCAAAATCGTTTTGTTCCGGGTGCTGAAGAGTTTATTATCAGTGCTTTGAAGTGGTGTGGCATTAAACCAAACGAAGGTGTTGGTTTTGGTGACGGTCCACACGCGCCTTACCGTCAGAGTGAACGCAAACATTTGTATCGTGAGTATGCCGATAAACTTTTAGCAAGTGAAAATGCTTATTACGCGTTTGATACCGAAGAGGAAATTGAAAAAATGCGGACTGATTTGCAGGCACAGGGAAATCCGAGTCCTTCTTATAATTCCATTACCCGCCAGTATATGAAGAATTCTCTTTCGCTTCCGCAAGATGAGGTGGAAAAGCGATTAGCGAGCGATGCGCCTTACGTGATACGTTTTAAAATGCCGCGTAATGAAGAAGTAAAATTCTATGATGAAATACGCGAGTGGGTTTCGTTCAACACTTCGCAATTAGCCGATGCTGTTTTGTTGAAGAGCGATGGAATGCCTACGTATCACTTGGCAAATGTGAGCGATGATTACATGATGGAGATTACGCACGTTATTCGTGGCGAAGAATGGTTGAGTTCTGCTCCGCTACACGTGTTGTTGTATCGCGCACTCGGTATTGAAGAGGTGATGCCGAAGTTTGCGCACTTACCTTTGTTATTGAAACCCGATGGAAATGGAAAGTTAAGCAAACGTGATGGTGACCGGCTAGGGTTTCCGTTTTACGCTATCAATTGGAAGAGTCCTGTAACAGGAGAAATAAATGAGGGTTATCGCGAGAAGGGATTTTTTCCTGAAGCTTTTATGAACTTCTTAGTGTTGTTGGGTTGGAATCCCGGTGATAACAGAGAAGTGTTGAGTCTGGAGGAAATGATTTCGCTTTTTAGTTTAACTAAAGTTCACAAGGCTGGAGCGCGTTATGATTATGAAAAGGCAAAATGGTTCAATCATCACTATTTGAAAGCTAAAGATGATGAGGAATTGGTGAACATTATAAAAGAACAAATTATTGCTAAGGGCTACGAATTCAATCTCGATTACGCGAAAGAATTTTGCCGCTTGATGAAAGAACGTGCCACATTTACGAATGACTTGCTCGAAATGGGTTATTACTTTTTTGAAGACATAAAAGTTTACGATACTGAAACAATTAAAAAGAAATACAGTAAAGAGAACCGTGCGCGTTTTGATTCTGTAACTGATGTTGTTAATTCAGTTCCAGATTTTAACTCGGCTGAAATTGAAAAAGCTGTGAAAGATTTTGCGACAATGAACTCAATTAAAATAGGAGAAATAATGCCGGTGCTGCGTTTGGCATTGGCAGGAACCATGCAGGGTCCGCCTGTGTTTGATATGATGAGTTTGCTGGGGAAAGAAAAATCTGCATCCCGCTTAAAAAAATCTTTCGACTATTTTGATTCTTTGTAGAATTGATTCTAAATTTGAGACACGAAAAAAATATTTTTCGAAAAGAAAATTTCTTACAACATTTGTTACCATTAAATTTACTATACAAAAAACATAACCCTTAAAAACCGACTCCTATGGCGACTAAGAAAAAGAAAGATGATGAAGCGAAAGCGAAAAAACCTGTAGCAAAAAAAGCTGCGGGTAGCGACAAGAAACCTTCCAAGAAAAAGGCAGAAGATGATGATGACGAAGACGAGGAAGATGTGGAGGTGAAAGATGATTATGAAACTGGTGGTGCAGATGAGGAAACAGAAGATGAACCTTCGGTTGATGATTTAAAATCGATGAAAGACCTCGAAGAGTTTGATGATATTATCGAAAAGAAATCTGCCGGCAAAGGTCGTAAAGCATCTAAAGCCGATGAATACGATGATGAGGATTTTGAAGAGTTTGACGATTTTGGCGAAGATGATGACGATGACGATTTTGGCGGAGGCAAAAAAGGTGGTGGAGGATTTGATGACGACTACTAAAAACACAAATTAAAATTCGGAATGCGGAATGAAACAAAAGTTCATCCCGCATTTTTATTTTTACCCAACTATTATGAAAAGACCAATCAGAATTCTTGTTGCAAAAGTTGGATTAGATGGTCACGACCGTGGAGCAAAAGTAATTGCCTCGGCATTGCGCGATGCAGGCATGGAAGTAATTTACACAGGTCTTCGCCAGACACCTGAAATGGTTGTAGCTTCTGCTTTGCAAGAAGATGTGGATGCAATAGGCATCAGCATTTTAAGCGGTGCGCACAACACGGTTTTTCCGAAAGTGCTTGCACTAATGAAACAAAAAGGTATGAACGATGTGCTGCTTACAGGCGGAGGAATTATTCCTGATGATGATATGCAAACACTCCACGCCAGCGGCTGCGGAGAACTTTTCCCTCCGGGAACTCCTACTACACAAATTGCCGACTATATTAAAGGGTGGGTGAAAGAGCATAGAAATTTTTAGGTGACAATCTTCATTTTGCCATCTCATACACTCCGTTAGATTTGCACGCGCAATTAAAAAACGTATGAAAGAATTCTCTACAATTCTCACCGAACTCTCTGAAGGAATTTTAACTGTAACCATCAACCGCGAAGACAAACTGAACTCGCTCAACAGAACAGTAGTTACCGAGTTGAACGAGGTGGTTGATGAAATCTACAACAATCCCGAAATTAAAGGAGCCATCATAACCGGTAAAGGACCAAAAGCGTTTGTTGCCGGTGCCGATATTTCGGAGTTTAAGGGAATGAACGAAGAAGAAGGAAAGGCTTTAGCACGCAGAGGACATGATGTGTTTGATAAAATTGAAATGAGCGGCAAGCCAATTATTGCTGCGGTAAACGGTTTTGCATTGGGTGGCGGTTGCGAGTTAGCCATGGCTTGCCATATTCGTATTGCCAGCGAAAATGCCAAGTTTGGTCAGCCGGAAGTTAAGCTCGGCATTATTCCGGGTTATGGCGGAACGCAACGTATGACTCAACTAATTGGAAAAGGCAAAGCCCTTGAACTTTTAATGACAGCCGAGATAATTGATGCCACTTGTGCCGAAAAACTCGGACTGGTAAACGATGTGGTACAAACTGTAGAGTTAATTGATACTTGTAAAGCCATGATGCAAAAAATTACGGGCATGGCGCCTTATGCCATTGCACAGGTAATTCAAAGTGTTTACGCCCACTTTAAATCGGGTATTGATGGTTTCGATACAGAAATTGATTTATTTGGTAAATGTGTGGCGACTGAAGATTTTGCCGAAGGCACTGCAGCGTTTTTGGAAAAGAGAAAGGCGAAGTTCGAAGGAAAATAAATTCAAACCATTAAATTTATAGGATGGAATTCAGAAAAGAAAAAGATACGATGGGAATTGTAGAAGTTCCTGCAAATGTTTATTGGGGTGCGCAAACACAACGCTCAATCGAGAATTTTCAAATAGCACAGGACATCAACAAAATGCCGAAAGAAATTATTCGTGCGTTTGCATATCTGAAAAAGGCTGCGGCACTCACTAATCTCGATGCCGGTGTTTTAGAAAAATCGAAGGCAGAAATTATTGGCAAAGTATGCGATGAAATTCTTGCAGGAAAATTGGATGACCAGTTTCCTCTGGTAGTTTGGCAAACCGGTTCAGGCACGCAAAGCAATATGAACGTAAACGAAGTGGTAGCCTATCGCGCGCACGTTTTGCTTGGCGGAAGTTTGTTGGATGAAAAAAAACAATTGAACCCGAATGATGATGTAAACAAATCGCAATCCAGCAACGATACTTTTCCTACAGCCATGCATATTGCCGCTTTTAAAACTTTGGTAGAAGTAACCTTGCCGGGAATAAAAAAACTGCGTGACACACTTGCGGCAAAATCAAAGGAATTTATGGGTGTGGTAAAAATTGGAAGAACACATTTAATGGATGCTACTCCACTTACCCTTGGGCAAGAAATTTCGGGTTACGTTTCACAACTCAACCACGGAATAAAAGCCATTGAAAACACACTTTCACATTTATCAGAACTTGCACTTGGTGGAACTGCCGTTGGAACCGGCATCAACACACCACCAAATTACGATGTGAATGTTGCGCAGCATATTGCAACGCTCACCGGTCTTCCGTTTGTTACAGCAGCTAATAAATTTGAAGCACTTGCGGCACATGATGCAATTGTAGAAACACATGGGGCATTAAAAACCGTTGCCTGTTCGCTAATGAAAATTGCGAACGATATTCGTTTGCTGTCTTCCGGTCCCCGTTGTGGCATTGGCGAACTTTTTATTCCAGATAACGAACCCGGTTCATCTATTATGCCGGGCAAAGTAAACCCTACTCAATGCGAAGCTATGACGATGGTTGCGGCACAAGTTCTTGGCAATGACGTTGCTATTAACATTGGCGGAGCAACCGGTCATTTCGAGTTGAATGTTTTTAAGCCGATGATGATTTACAACTTTTTACACAGCGCACGTTTGATTGGCGATGTTTGCATTTCGTTTAACGATAAATGTGCGCTAGGAATAAAACCGATTGAAGAAAACATCAAGAACAATCTGAATAATTCATTGATGTTGGTTACAGCACTCAATACAAAAATTGGCTATTACAAAGCTGCCGAAATTGCACAAACAGCTCACAAGGATGGAAAGACTCTAAAGCAAACCGCTATTGATTTAGGTTATCTGACAGCAGAGGAATTTGACGAATGGGTTGACCCGAAAACAATGGTTGGCAATTTGAATTAAGGACAGCACTTTGTTTTGCTACTTACTTGTATATCTTCACGACCGAAAAAATAAATTATGAAAAAAATCTACTTTCTCCCTATCGTTTTTTTGTTTAGTGTTCAAACCATTTTTGCCGGTATGGGTTGCACTATTGATTCCGCTAACACAGCATTTTTTTCACCGGGACCCGATAGCATTCCCTGCATAGAAAGAGGAGTAGCGTATTCACAAATAATTCAAATTCATGTTCCCCAAACTCTTGATATCGGTCCATTTATCGGTTTCCCGGCTGGTATTATTATTCTTACAGTTGATTCATTAAATCTTGACTCTCTCACAGGATTTCCAACAGGAATGACATATAACTTGAATCCGGCTGACGGGCATTTTTTAGGTGGCGATAACGGTTGCGTATACGCTTACGGAACTACCAACGACCCATTAGGCAATTATCCATTGGGAGTTCATGGAACTATTTCTGTTAGCGGAATTCCAGGCGGCTTCGGATTTCCACCTGATACTACTTTTCAATTGGAGCAGGCACAAAGCATGTCAGGTATGTTTCAGTTGTCAGTAGATGTAATTAACACAGGCGATGAGTGCAGACCAAGCACCGGAATTCGCGATTTTAGTGCTGAATTAAATTCACTCATTCAGGTTTATCCAAACCCGAACAATGGTGTTTTTGATTTGCGTTTAGATGCAGGAAGAAGAATAAACGGAGAAATTGTGATAACTGATATTGCCGGAAGAAGAGTTTTTTCGCAAGTAATTGATGTGATTGGTTTATACACAACCAGCATTAATCTGTCGCAGTTCGGCAAAGGTCTTTACACACTTCAAATTAAGACTTCCGAAGGCTTTGCATCAAAAAATATTTCAATTGAATAATCTTATTTATTTTCGAACACTATTTCAAAACCAAAACCCTTTAATCAAAATGAAAAAAATTTACTCGTTTGTGGCATTCATCCTTCTCGCAGTTGGTATCGCAAGTGCTCAATGCACTATTGACCAAAATAGTACTGACTTATTCAATCCGAATCCAGATAATGTTCCTTGTGCAGAGGTAGGAGTTGCTTATGACCAAACATTGCAATTTCATGTTCCTGTATCGAGAGATATTACTATAGTTGGTCAAGCTGTAACTGTTTTCATTGACTCAGTTATTCTTAACACGGTTACAGGTTTGCCAGCAGGCTTAAACTGGAGTGCTAATCCGGTAGGACCTCTTTATTTGCCTGATGCGCACGGTTGCGGAAAAACTTTCGGAACTACCACTGCTGCAGTAGGTAATTATCCTATTTCATTTGATGGACGTATTTACATGCATGGCTCTGCATTCGGCTTTACGGTAGATACCTCGTTTATTATTGACCAGCTTATTCAACAAGAGTATGGCAAAACTTTTTCTATTGATGTAATTGCTCAAGGTGCAGTTTGTCATGGTGGAACTGGTATTAATGATTTTAATAACGAATTGAATACTGCAATATCAGTGTATCCAAACCCAAGCAATGGAATTTTCGAATTCAGGTTAAATGCCGGAGGAAGAGTAGCTGGTGATTTGAACGTAATAGATGTAACAGGAAGAATTGTTCATACTACAAAGGTAGATGTAATGGGTTTATATAATTCAACCATCAATCTCAGTCAGTTTGCGAAAGGACTTTATACTATTCAATTAAAAACTGCAAACGGTTTTGCTTCAAAGAGTATTTCTGTAGAGTAGTTTACTGATAGCTAAAAACAAAAAAGCCTTTCGATTTATTGGAAGGCTTTTTTGTTTATCTGAACTCGTAACCAATATCCCTTCGGTAATACTTTCCTTCAAAATTTATTTTTTCAATTGCGGCATTTGATTTGGCAACTGAGTCATGAATGTCTTTTCCGTATGAAGTAACAGCGAGAACTCTTCCACCGTTTGTAAGAACTTTATCTCCGTCTTGTTTTGTTCCTGCATGAAAAATGATTGAATCTCTCGCATCATTCAATCCTGAAATCTCTTTCCCTTTTTCATACTCTTCAGGATAGCCGCCTGATGCTACAATTACTGTTGCGGCTGCGCGTTCGTCAATTTCAATTACTTCTTTTTCTAAACTTCCATTTCCAACTGCAACTAACAATTCAACCAAGTCATTTTTAATTCTTGGAAGAACAATCTCTGTTTCCGGGTCGCCCATACGACAATTGTATTCAATCACATAAGGTTCGCCATCTACATTCATAAAACCGATGTAGATAAAACCTTTGTAAACAATATTGTCTTTTTTCAACCCTTCAATGGTGGGAATGATAACTCGCTCTTCCACTTTTTTGATTAGCGCAGCATCTACAAAGGGAACCGGTGAAATACAACCCATGCCACCAGTGTTTAATCCCGTATCGCCTTCGCCAATGCGTTTGTAATCTTTTGCGTTAGGAAGAATCTTGTAATTCACTCCATCAGTCAACACAAAAACAGAGAATTCAATTCCTTTTAGGAATTCTTCAATCACCACCTTTGCACTTGCCTTACCAAATTTATTCTGCTCAATCATCTCGCGAAGATTTTCTTTCGCTTCACCATGTTCAGGAAGAATCAAAACACCTTTTCCTGCAGCAAGTCCATCGGCTTTTAAAACAATAGGAGGAATTTGTTCGTCAATAAAATCAAAACCGTCTTCCAAATTTTCAATGGTGAATTCTCCATAAGCAGCAGTTGGAATATTATGCCGAATCATAAACTGTTTGGCGAACGCTTTGCTGCCTTCTAATTGTGCTCCGACTTTTGAAGGTCCTATAACAGGAATGTTTTTCAATTCATCTTTAGATTGAAAATAATCGTAGATGCCATTCACCAATGGGTCTTCCGGTCCAACTACAACCAGTTTAATACTGTTTGCAAGAACAAATTTTTCGATAGCATCAAAATCATTTACACCAATAGCTACATTTTGTCCGTGCTGAGAAGTTCCGGCATTTCCGGGCGCAACAAAAATCTTTTCGCAAAGCGGACTTTGCGAAAGTTTCCAAGCAAAAGCATGTTCACGACCCCCTGAACCCAACAAAAGTATCTTCATTTTAAATCAGAATTTATGGCGCGAATCTAAAATCGGAGCGGACACATTCGCCCACTTATTCTCCACACTCTGCCAATAATTCTTTAAAAAATCCTTTGCGCGGTTCTTGAAGTGCAAGCAGGAACCAAAAGACAATAAAACTTTTAGTTTAGCGTCCCTTTAAAATTACCAATCAAAATATTCAGAAAATGGGCTTTTTCGACAACATAGTTAAATCACTTTTCGGCAGCAAGAGCGACCGCGATTACAAGGAAATGCAGCCGATAGTTGCAGAAATAAATGGCGAATACGAGAAACTGAAAAGTTTGAGCAACGATGAGTTGCGAAATAAAACCGTAGAATTTCGTGCGCGTATTACAGAGCATCTTTCGGCTATCGACAAAGAAATTTCTGACCTGAAAGCACAAGCAGAAGCAGAAGAAGATTTACAAGCGAAAGACGACCACTATAAGCGCATAGAAGTGTTGCGGAAAGACCGCGATAAACAAATTGAAGAAGTGCTCAAAGAACTGTTGCCTGAAGCATTTGCTGTGGTAAAGGAAACCGCTTTTCGCTTTACTAATAACCCGATACTTGAAGCAATCGCTACCGATTTAGATAGAGAACTTGCGGTTAAATTTCAAAACATTCAGATTGATGGAGACAAAGTTCGTTATGCAAATACATGGCTTGCTGCGGGCAGCGAAGTGAAATGGGAGATGGTTCACTACGATGTGCAGTTGATTGGAGGAATTGTTCTCCACCAGGGAAAGATTGCGGAAATGGGAACCGGTGAAGGGAAAACTTTAGTAGCAACTTTACCGGCTTACACCAATGCACTTGCCGGTGAAGGCGTTCACATTGTTACGGTCAACGATTATTTGGCGAGACGAGATAGCGAATGGAACGGACCATTGTTTCAGTTCCTCGGTTTGCGTGTAGATTGTATCGATAAATATCAGCCGCACTCTGAACAAAGACGAAACGCTTACTTAGCTGACATCACTTACGGAACGAATAACGAATTTGGTTTCGATTACCTGCGCGATAACATGGTAAACAATCCAACCGAAATGGTACAGCGCAAACATCACTTCGGAATGGTGGATGAGGTGGATTCGGTTTTGATTGATGATGCAAGAACTCCGCTTATCATTTCAGGTCAGGTAGATTCAGATGATGAAGCGCAGTTTCAGGAATTGAAACCGCGCATTCAAAAATTATATGACGCACAAAAGCGCGTCACGAATCAGTTTTTGACTGATGCTAAGCGTTTGATTAAAGAAGGAAAGACCGGTGAGAAAGAAGGTGAAGGTGGCTTGGAATTATTCCGCGCGCAAAGAGGTTTGCCAAATAGCTCTGCGCTTATAAAATTTTTGAGCGAAGGCGGCATGAAGCAAATTATGCAGGCATCCGAAAATTATTATTTGGGTGAGCAGCAGAAGAACATGCCAATCGTTGATAAGGAACTTTACTTCCACATTGACGAAAAAAATAACAGTGTTGAATTAACTGATAAAGGAATTGAACTCATCACCGGTTCAGGCGAAGACCCGCACTTCTTTGTAATTCCTGATATGGGAAGTGTGATTGCCGAAATTGAAACGCAAAATCTTTCTGCCGAAGAAAAAATTCAGCGCAAAGATGTTTTGATGCGCGATTACAGCGAGAAAAGCGAACGCATTCACTCTGTGCAGCAATTATTGAAAGCGTACACGCTCTTCGAAAAAGATGTGGACTATGTGGTGATGGATGGCAAAGTGAAAATTGTAGATGAGAACACCGGTCGTATTTTAGATGGAAGACGTTACAGCGATGGTTTGCACCAAGCTATTGAAGCCAAAGAAAATGTGAAGGTAGAATCAGCTTCGCAAACTTTGGCAACAATTACGTTGCAAAATTATTTCCGTATGTTTCACAAGTTGTGCGGTATGACCGGAACTGCGGAAACAGAAGCACAGGAGTTGTGGGACATTTATAAACTTGAAGTTTCATCGATTCCAACTAATCGTCCGGTAGTGCGCGATGACCGAGAAGATTTGATTTACAAAACGCGGAAGGAAAAATTCAATGCCATCATTGAAGAGATTGTGAAGCTTACTGGAGAAGGAAGACCTGTTCTTGTAGGAACAACTTCGGTGGAAATTTCAGAATTGCTCGCACGAATGCTCACGATGCGTAAAATCAAACACAACGTGTTGAACGCAAAGCAACACCAGCGCGAAGCGGAAATTGTTGCTGAAGCTGGAAATGCTGGAACAGTTACGATTGCTACAAACATGGCAGGTCGTGGAACGGATATCAAGATTAAAGACGATGTAAAGAATGTCGGTGGTCTTGCTATCATCGGTTCAGAGCGTCACGATTCACGAAGAGTGGATAGACAGTTGCGCGGACGTGCCGGTCGTCAAGGCGATCCGGGTAGTTCGCAGTTTTTTGTTTCGATGGAAGATGAGTTGATGCGTTTGTTCGGCAGCGATAGAATTGTGAAAGTGATGGATAGAATGGGTTATGAAGAAGGCGAAGTGATTCAGCATTCCATGATTTCAAAATCTATTGAGCGCGCACAGAAAAAAGTAGAAGAGAATAACTTCGGTATTCGTAAACGTTTGCTCGAATACGATGATGTAATGAACCGTCAGCGTGAAGTAATTTATTCTAAACGCAAGCACGCTTTGTTTGGAGAACAACTTTCGCTTGACATCAACAATAGCTTCTATGATTTGTGTGAGGAATTGGTGGCAACAGCGCAAAATGGTGGTGGTTACGATAATTTCAAATTGGATGTGATTCGTTATTTCTCTCTGGACACTACAATTACTCAAGAAGAATTAGGAAGCGGAAATATTCAAACCGTAACAGAAAAATTATTCTCTGAAATAAAGGAACTATACAGACGTAAAATTGAAAATACGGTTCGCTCCATTATGCCGGTGCTGAAAAGCATTCATCAAACCAGAGGAGATTCCGTTCATCGCGTTGCAGTGCCTTATACCGATGGCAAAAAAGGATTGAATATTTTAATTGACTTGCAGGATGCTTTGTCAACCGAAGGCAAGAATTTGATTTCGTATTTCGAGAAAACGGTAACACTTTCATTGATTGACGAAGCATGGAAACATCACTTACGTGCAGTGGATGATTTGAAACAAGAAGTTCAACTAGCATCATACGAACAGAAAGACCCGATTGTGATTTATAAAAAGGAAGCGTTCAATCTTTTTAGCGAAATGATAGGAGAGGTGAACCGCGATATTGCTTCGTTCCTTTTCAAAGGGCAAGTGCCTCAGACAGATGGTGATCAGGTTCGCAATGCAGAACAGGAAAAACAAAAAGCGTTTGCAAAAAAGATTCAGGTGGGCAGAGGCGAAATGATGACCGGTGCAAATCCAGATAATGGACAACACCAACAGCAGCAACAGGAAGAAAAGAAACCCGAGCCGATTCGTGTGGGTGATAAAACCGGTCGTAACGACCCTTGTCCTTGTGGAAGCGGGAAGAAATTTAAAAACTGTCACGGGAAGGACGCAGTGTAATTACATCGCCCAATCTTCCCTATCCAAACTTCTGAACTGAATAGCTTCGGCAAGATGTTCGGTTTTTATTTCTTCAGTACCGGCAAGGTCGGCAATGGTGCGGGCAACTTTTATAATGCGGTTGTATGCGCGGGCAGATAGATTTAATTTTTGCATAGCGCGGCTCAACAAATTTTTACCGGCATCGGTAATGGTGCAAATTTCTTCCACCATCTGCGGTTCCATTTGAGCGTTGCTATACAAATTGGCTTTCCCTTCAAAACGCTTCTCCTGAATTGCCCGCGCTTGAATCACTCGTGCGCGAATACTTTCACTGGTTTCAAATTTTCTTGAACTCGAAAGCTCTTTAAAAGCCACCGGTGTGACTTCTACATGCAAATCAATTCTATCCATCAACGGTCCCGAAATTTTGTTCAAATATTTTTGAACCACACCCGGACCGCATACACATTCCTTCTCCGGATGATTATAGTATCCGCAAGGGCACGGATTCATGGAAGCAACAAGCATGAACGATGCGGGATAAGTAATAGAAACTTTAGAGCGTGAAATGGTCACACATCTTTCTTCCATTGGCTGACGCATTACCTCTAACACTGTGCGTTTAAATTCTGGCAGCTCATCTAAAAACAAAACCCCATTGTGAGCCAACGAAATTTCACCGGGTTGCGGATTACTTCCTCCGCCTACAAGCCCTGCATCAGTCATTGTAAAGTTGTTTCAGTTAAAAATATACTTTTACTTACAGTTGTAAATCAAATACAATTATGAAAAAGAAAGAACTAAAAGTATTACCAAACCACTTAGGTATTTACATCAGGGTCTCAACAGAGAAACAAAAAACAGAAGGTCTATCCTCCAAAAATCAATTAGACAAAGGTATAACAAAAGCGAATAATCTAGGTTGGACTTATTCCGTTTATGATGATAGTGGTTTGTCGGGGTCTATTAGTTGGTTTGATAGACCGGGTATTAGAAAGTTAATGATTGACATTGAAGAAGGTAGAGTAGGAGGATTATTCAGTATAGATATTGATAGGTGGAGCAGAGATTCCGATTACATCGAACCACAAGTAATTATTACGAAGTTTAAAGAATCTGGAATCAAAATATTTACTCAAACTGGAGAATATGATTTTTCCGACCCATCAGTTGAGTTGTCAAGTAGAATTAAAGGTGTGTTTGCTTCTTATGAAAGAATACAAACGAAACTTAGGGTAAAGATGAATGTTGAAAAAAGTATGCTAAACGGTAATAATGCTGGTGGTGGACTATTGGCTTATGGATACGATAGAGAGAATAAAAAATTGATTGTAAATACTAAAGAATCTAAGGTGGTAAAAATGATTTACGACTTGTACTTAGAGGGTAAAGGAACTCAAACAATAGCAGGTATATTGAATGAAAAGAAAATACCTACCAAAAGAAATAATGTGGGAAATGATATGGCGATTAAAAGAACGATTAAAAAAGCGAATGGTGAATATGAAATAGAGAAAATAACTAAAAAGGGAGATGAATTTGTTTGGAGAGATACAGTAGTTTATAATATCCTTAAAAACCCTATTTACATTGGCAAGAAGAAATTTAAAGAACATACTATCCCATCACCCCAAATTATTGAAGTTGAAAAGTACGATGCTGTACAAGTGTTCTTAAAAGAGAAAATGAGATTTAAGAGAGAACCTTATACCAATGTAGGAAAACAAGTGAATCAGTTTTTACTAAAAGGATTGATTCGCTGCGGAAAGTGTGGTAGAAGTTTTTTTGGACACAAAAGGAAAGACTTAAAAGATAAGGCGTATAAATGTTTAAGCCACAGGTATAAGAGTGAATGGTGCGGAAATAGAGGAATAGACATTGACTATACTGAAAAAGTAATTTGGGAAAGTTTATCTGGACTAGAGAAAGAGTTGATTCATATGATAGACACACAGTCCTCGCATAGCTATATGGACAAGGAACTTATTGGTATCTCTCAAAATTTAATAGAGAAGAATACAAAGCATATTCTAAATCTGGAAAGAAGATATAACGAAGGAGAAATTAAGAAGGATAGGTATTCAAGTTTGCTAAATGAATATGAGAGTGAGATTAAATTAGCTGAGGAAAAAATAAAAGCTATAAAGGATTCAAACTATATCATAGAGAACAGAGATACATATTTGAAAGTGGTAAATGAGTTTGGAAAGACCATTAATAGAGCAAAAACATTTCAAGAAAAACAACTGATAGTAAGAGCGTTTATTGATAGCATCACTATTACTACTGACAACGAACATAAATGTCAGAACATTATAGTCAATTATAAAATGGATAAGTTTTCATTCCTCCGACTTAAAGGAGACATAGCCGTTCGCTACAAGAGCAACTGGATTCGACTGATAAACGAATCTAGTCCTATTAAGTGGGGTGGTATCACAGAAAAGAATGATGATGGTAGTGACCCTCAATTTGTATTGAACATAACCGCCTAATATCTCCATAAAGAGAACTTTAATTTTAAAGGGGACACAACTTTTTTAATAGATAGTATATAATTCGTGTAGTTCCTCCGAGAACCGATACGGACTAAAAAATTATGTATTGAAAAATGAAAAAGTATTTGGACACCGATTTTAGAAAGTTTATAGTAGAACGATTGAAAACTGAAAAGAAAAAAAACAAACCTGAATTAGAAGATGATTTAGAAGCAGAAGTTGAAAGTGAAGACCCGGATGAGGAAATTGAATTGGATGGCGATGGAGAAGAAATAGATGATGATGTAATAGATGAACTCTTAACCGAGTACAAAAAAATAAAGAAGAAACATGAATTGTATAAGTTTCATAGACGAAAAAAGTAATGAACGACTTTATGATAGTTATATGTTGAGAGAGCGATTGAAAATGACCAAATCAAAACTTCAAAAGGAACTGAGTAAATACCAGTTTACGAACGAAGATTATGTGATTTATAAGAACCAATTTTTATTCAAAGAAAGTTCCGTTGTAAAGTTTATTGAGAGCGTTGTTTTGAAAAGATACTTACTCAACAAAAGAAAATTTACCGATGACCGTCTGAGGCAGATTAGACAGTCAATACAAGATTACATAAGAAAGAATGAATTACGAGAAAATTAAAAAGATGGAGAAATCAAATCAAGGGCTTAAAGAAAAATTGAGAATGGAGAAAGACTATAAAAAAAGGGAGGAATTGGGATTGAAAATTAAGATAAATGAATTTAAGATAAAGTTAGAGAGAATGAAAAAATAACCTTTTAGGTTACAGTTACACTTCTGTAAAAAGTGACCCCTTTTATTCAGTCTTACAAAGAGTTTTCTCTCCTGTAATGATTGTCCTATAAATCCAACCAGTTATGAGAACCTATACTTTAAAACCTCACCAAATAAAGATTTACAACGAGATTAAGACACTCCCGACGGTTTTGACATACTATGTCTTCCAACAGTCTTTAACTCACCCAAACCTCACCTTAAACGAATTAAAGAAGGTTATCCGTAGCACGGTCAATAAGTTTTGTTATGAATACGGGAACCACCCACAATATACCTACAAGAAAAGAGATGAAAATAAACTAGTTAAATACTATTGTTTCTTTGAAACCTCTGAGGACTTCTTTTGGTCTCAGAACACTAATACAATCGTAAATGAAGAGATAAGAAACTTCGGACTTCATTTTCATTTATTTGTTTCATTTAACCCTAGCATCTACCTCCCCGACACGTTCGGTTTTAAAATGGTGCAAGAACTATCTTCTATAAAACACAAAATGAAATCATTTTCAAAGTTTGATTACATTAAGAGAATCAAACTTGAACCTGATTTCATTTATTACCACACTAAACAAATGATGTTTAGGTATGAACCTGAAATGATTTTAAAAAACTACTTACCCTAATTCTGCCAGAAAGGATTCTAATTCTCTTAGAACAACGTCCTTTTTCGCTTTCTTTTTATCTCCTACATACTTCTGAACAACTGCCTTTTGGTCTTTGGTTAAATACCGTAAATTGGGAGTTCCGCTTTTTGTCAGAGGAATGTTTTTACCATCGAGTTTAATAGAACTTTTTGCCATCGTAATTGGTTTTAATGATGTTAATTAATATATCGTAATCAAAGGTATAAGAATTTGATTCAAATCAATGCAATGTGATTGAGATTGATTCAATTTAATGCAAAGTGATGGAGATTGATTGGAGTTAATTCAATCTTATCGAGGCAAAAAAAATCCTGTCTTCTGACAGGATTTAAAAACGGAGGACAAATTGGTTTTATAATTTGGTAATCATTAAACCACCTTCTACTTTTTGATAGGAAATTACTCTAACCTTCTTATCAATACCCTTGGTAAATTTACCATAGTAGTAAGCGGTTGGAGTGGTATTCATTTTCCATTCCTTTTCTGTGATTAGGAGACTTTCTCCTTTTTTCAGGTTAGTAATTTCTTCTCCGAATTGGATAGGTTTCTTTGAACCTTGTCTTTTGGATTCCCCTAACTTTTGGGCTTCCTCTTTTGTTAGTTTTCTTGGCATATAAAATTGTTTATAGGCTATAATACGGAGGAGTTTTTATTTTTCGGAATCGGTTGATGGTTATTTTCGCAACTTAATATCCACCTTGATTCACTATGTATTTTCTCAGAGTTGATGTTTTCCCAATAGATAAGGTCTTTATCTCAAAACAAAAGAAAGACCTTATAGATTTAATGTTTAGTAAGTACGAGTTCATAGACTATGTACCAAACATGGAAGAAGGAATTGAAATTCTTAATGACTTATTTGATGGATATAATGAGGCTATCGAAAAATACAAATTCGGAAAACTTACAATTGAAAAGGCAACGACATTTGAAGGATGCGATATTGAAAGATTATTTTAATTACTCCGTAGTTTATAATGAGGCAAATATGTTGCGTAGTATTCCTTTAAGATTGATTTTAGTCAAACTTAATATGGATAACTTCCCTCCGATTAACGGAAGTTATCCATAAATTTGGCAGGAAGTAAACCGCAAAAAAGAAAAAATGCAACAAGAGTTATTTGTAGAAGAAAAGACACTGAATTCAATTTGTGTAAATGCTGAAGAATATATTGAACAGTATGTGGCCAATAATGTCAATTATGAAATAGTAAATGTAAACGATGTAACTTTCAAGGCCGGAACAAAGGAGGCTGTTCATTCCTGGTTTAGATTAACCCCAAGTTATTCGCCAGAATTAGTAAGATTTTTTCTTTCTTATTTAAATTGTAAAAAGGACGAAATAGTATTTGACCCATTTAATGGAAAAGGTACAACCATTGTTGAATGTCAAAAGCTGGGTTATGAAAGTATAGCAATTGAATTGAATCCTTTATTGTTTAATGTTACGAAATGGACACTTAATTGGAATTACGATATAGACGAACTGAAAAAAATAAATGAAGAGATACGTAAAAAATATTCTAAATATTCTATCAAAGCCAAAGAGTTGGATATAGAAACATTTGAAAAGAAATTTAAGGTTAATATTCCTAAGATTCACAATGCACTTAGATGGTGGAAGGCTGATGTGATAAAAGATTTGTTGTTACTTAAGAAAGCTATCTCTGAAATTGCGGAACCAAATACACAGGACTTTTTCAATATCATTCTTTCAGTAATAAGTTTGGACTGCGCAAATATTCATAGAAACCATCCAACAATTTCCTTTGACGATAACCACACAAGAAATATCCTTGTTTGGGAAGAGTATGAATTAAATTTCAACAAAATGGTAAAAGACCTTCAATCCGTTCAATTACTAAAGGATACTAAAAGAGCTACAATTATTAATGGAGATTCAACTGAATTATCAAAATACTTACATAAAAAAGTAGACAAATTAATTACATCACCTCCATACCCAAACAGATTTAGCTATATACATACTACACGACCACAACTTTTTTTTATGGAGTTGGTGGAGGATGCGACAGAGGCTACAGAACTTGATGTTAAAGCTATTGGAGGAACTTGGGGTAGAGCTACTTCAATTTTACAAAAGGAGTATCTTCCACCTAATACGGGCATAGAGGAATTTCTTACCTATATTCCAGAGTTGCTGCCCAAAAGTTTGTTAATGTGTAACTATGCAACTAAGTACTTCAATATGATGCACGAACACATTAAAGAATTGAGAAAACAAGTCAATGAAGGATTCAAAGGAGTTTATGTAGTAGGAAATTCAAGGTTAAGCGGAGTGGAAATATATACTGAAATTATCTTGGGTAAGATATTTGAAAAAGAAGGATTCAATTTTGACAAAGTAGTTGTATTCAGGAAAAGAGGCGGAAAGAAGAAATTATATGAAACCGGTGTGTGTATTAGCTTATAACATTTCAAACACATCATCCATTAACGGGACAATCAAGTTTTGGTTATCCATTAAAAAGTCATATAAATTAAAATCTGTCAATTGATGAATAAAATCAAACGACTCCTTTCCTTGATAAACAGTCCAGTGTTTTTTCAATCTCTTAACTGGTGACACCAAAGAGGTATTACACATAATTACAAGTTTAGGCTCTACATTCAATTGTTTCAATGCAGTCGCCATGTGTTCATCTGCTTGAATTCTCTTACTATCTCCTATTTGATAACAAGACCTAACCTCCAGAGCTAATCCTTCATAATCTCCTATAATCAATTGCTCTACTTTTTCTCTTGATTGAATGTCTTGAACATCACTTAAGATTATTCTACCGTCAGTTGTTCTTTCTTGTTCCTTACCATCAATAACAATATCCAATGAGTATTTCAGATAGGACTTTTCGAACTTATATTTTTCGTGAAGTAATTCAATAATGATTTCTTCATATAAATCACCCAATTTTCTGTGAATACTTGTAATTAGATTACCTCCGATTCTTGCGATTACATATTTATCTCTGTCAAGACTGAATGGAGAAAAGGCAGGGTCCTTTTTCATCATTTCTTTAAAATGTTCGGGGTTCACAACTCCATCAAATTTCTTGTAACCATCGAATTCCGAAATCTTCGAAAGACTGTGAACGATGATTTTCCGTACCGAATCTTCTATTGCCATAATTATTGGACGGAAAAATAGCAATCGAGTTGAGTAATTGCAACTTTTAGTGGAAGTCAGTTTCACAAAGATAGGGTAAAGGTGAAAATGTGAAAGATGAGGATTCATTTTTCCTTTAATTTCCTCCGTAATTCGGTATATCCTCCACATTTTTAGCGTGTAAATAATACGAACCTAAAATTGTGAGTTATGAAAGTACTTTATTGTAGAGTATCAACCTTAGACCAAAAAACAGATAGACAGAGAGTAAATGAAGCTGACTATGACTTAGTCATAGAAGATAAGTGTAGTGGAATTATTCCTTTCTTCGATAGACAGGGTGGTAAAGAAATAATGAGACTTGTAAAGGAATGTATACCAATGTCATTAAGTGTATGGCAGGTTGATAGATTAGGAAGGGATTTAAAGGATATTATGAATACTATTCACTTCTTTAATCAAGAGAAGATTTCAATAAATTTTGTTTCTCAGGGATTAATTACTCTTGGAGAGGATGGAAAGGAAAACCCTATCTCTAAGATGATAATTTCTATTCTTGGAATAGTTGGTGAAATGGAACGTAGTCAAATTAAAGAAAGACAACAGGAGGGTATTAAGATTGCAAAAATGAAGGGTATTTACAAAGGAAGACAAGTAGGGAGTAAGGAAGATTTATTGATGTTCTTGAGTAAAGAGAAAAATAAAAAAGCGTTAGATTACCTAAAGAAGGGTTATAAAGGAGTTGAGATTTCAAAAATAACTGGTCTTCATATTAATACCATATCCAAAATTAAAAGATATGGTATGACTACTTCATTAAACTAAGTTTTACCGTTGAACTGAAACTACTTTTTACTTTGGTTAGTTTATAACTATCTGATTATCAATACTGAAACAACTTTACATTATCATCTGACACGGTATGGTGTGGCGAACGAAAAGGTCTTTGATAAATGAGCGCACAATCTTTTCCAAGTTTTCCTGCTACTGAATGAATCTTGGTTGTCTCCAAAGCTTCGTTCAAACTAAGGGGAGGAAGAATAGTTGGGAAACGTTTTGCTAGCATAGTTTTACCAGCACCCGGTGGACCAATCAGAATTACATTATGTCCGCCAGCAGCAGCAATTTCTAAAGCGCGCTTAATATTTTCTTGCCCCTTCACATCCGAAAAATCCAATTCGCTCTTTAAAATATTGTTGTCAAATTCAGCGCGGGTGTCAACTACTGTTGGTTCAATTTTTTCTCTGCCTTCTAAAAACTCAATTACATCGCGTAATGTTTCAACACCTATCACTTCTATGTTGTTTACAATAGCTGCTTCACGAGCATTTTGTTTGGGTAGAATAAATCCTTGGAATTTTTCTTTGCGCGCTTGTATTGCAATTGGCAATGCACCTTTAATGGGAAGAATAGTTCCATCCAAAGAAAGCTCTCCCATGATAACATACTTATCAAGCAGGGTAGTTTCAATTTGATGGGAGGCTGCCAAAATTCCTATAGCACCAGGAAGGTCGTAAGCGGTTCCTTCTTTGCGCACATCAGCCGGGGAGAGATTGATAACAATTTTTCTGCGCGGCATTTCAAAACCATTGTGCTTAATAGCGGTTTCCATTCGGTGCCACGATTCTTTAATGGCGTTATCGGGCAAACCAACCATAAAAAAATTCTGTCCTGTTTCTACACTTACCTCTACAGTAACTGTGGCCGCATCAACCCCATAAACCGCACTGCCGAATAATTTTACAAGCATAAATTTTCTTCTTGAAACTAAAATAAAAATATTGAACCTCTTTCATAATATGATTACAGAAAGGTGGTTTAATTTCTATTGCCCGACAAAAACCATATAAGAACCCTTGGCAGAGTATAGGATAAGTTGATTGCCTTTTAATTGGTATGTGTTGGTGGCTTCTAAAAGGTTGGTTACAATCTTCTCCATAATATTGCCTTGGTCAACGCATTTCATTTTAGTAAAGCCGATGCCGCTAAACGAAATGTTTTTGCCTTCGGCTTTTAGTTCGCCTTTTAGATTATTGCAAACTCCGTGTCCTGTTACACGGCTCTTGGTCACATCTATATTTAGATAAACGATGGTGTCCCCAAGCCTCATGGTATTGTCGTTGTCAAACATAGATTTGAGCACCCACTTTCTTCCTTCCAATTTTACCGCAGGGTTGTATTTGGTTTTCTTTTTCGAGATAATTTTTTCGAGACTATAATTATTACTGCTGCTGATAATCACCTTCACTTTGTATTCATAGCCTTCCTCGTAGGTCAGCCCGATGATAGTGTCGGTCAAAGTTTTCCAGGCATCTTTTTTCTTTTCCTTCACCTGCATACAATCGCCCTGCGCGCAAGCTACTGTGCGGTCGGCAATGCAAATTATTTTTTTAGTCTGTGCCGAAGAACTAAGAACAAAGAATAAAGAGCAAAAAACAAAGAAGTATTTCATGTTGTAATGGTATTTCATTATCAAACAGTCACATTCTCTAATTGAAAAATATCCGCTTCCACTTGATTGCGCAGAATATCATCCAGCGTTTCCCGCTTGCGAATCAGGTAATCTTTTCCTTTATGAACTAAAACTTCAGCCGGACGGAAACGCGAATTATAATTCGAACTCATACTAAAACCGTAAGCACCGGCATTTTGAAAAGCAATTACATCGCCCTCGCGCACTTCGCTGAGCTTTCTGTCCCATCCAAAAGTATCGGTCTCGCAGATGTAACCCACCACCGTGTAAATACGCTGTGTGCCTTCGGGGTTCGAAACATTTACCATGTGGTGATAAGAATTGTAAAACATCGGGCGAATCAAATGGTTCATACCCGAATCAACACCTACAAAAACAGTGGCGGTGGTTTGCTTAATCACATTCACCTTGGCAAGAAAAGTTCCGCTTTGGCTCACTAAAAATTTACCGGGCTCGAAGTAGAGTTCTAAATCTCTGCCATAGCTTTTGCAAAACTCGTTGAACTTAACGGTGAGCTTTGTTCCCACTTCCTGAATATCGGTGTAATAGTCATCGGGCTTGTAAGGAACTTTAAAGCCGCTGCCGAAATCAACAAACTCCAAATCGGGAAAATGCTCGGTTACTTCAAACAAAATATCTGCCGCGCGGAGGAACACATCTACATCCAAAATATCGCTACCGGTGTGCATGTGCAAACCGTTCACGCGAATTTTTTCGCTTTTAATTACGCGCTCCAAATGGCGTATCTGGTAAATAGAAATTCCGAACTTAGAATCGATATGACCGGTGCTGATATTAATGTTGCCGCCAGCCATTACATGCGGATTAATGCGCACACAAACCGGAACACTTGAACCATACTTATGACCGAATTGTTCGAGGATAGAAATATTGTCGATGTTTATCTGCACTCCTTCCTTAACCGCCAGTTCAATTTCTTCCAGCGAAACACAATTAGGCGTGTAAATAATATCCTTAGGGTTAAAGCCGGCTTGCAAACCAATCCATACTTCTTGAATAGAAACCGTATCGAGACCAGCACCAATGTTCTTGAAAAATTTCAGCACGTTAATGTTGTTCAATGCCTTGCACGCAAACTTTATCTTGGTATTAGCCCCGCTGAAAGCTGTTTTCAATTGTGTGTATTGCCGCTCCATAATGGCAGTATCATACACATACAAAGGTGTGTCATACTTATCGCATAATTGCGAAACCGGTACTCCGCCAATTTCATACACTCCGTTTTTTTGCTGAATCATTTTGATTTATTGAGAGTGCGAATATAACAGCAGAGACTCAATATGATAATATGGCGATATGATAATTTAAGAATGGGATTTCCCTTTGATTGCAGGAGTTCTCGACTCCGCTCGGACTGACATTGCAATTGTAAGGGGTATGTCACCCTGAGCGAAGTCGAAGGGTATTTCACCCCATCGGGGGATGAAAACTGCATAACCCGAGGTGCATATTAGCGTTCAATAAAGAAAACGAAACAAATGCAAACTCTGACAAACTTCAACTGCAAAATGAAAACAGTTTTCGCCTTCTTTATGCTTGCCGTATTAGTAAGCGGCTTATCGGCACAAACCACCTTGCCGGTAAATAAAGTAACCGGAAAAGTTGATTACCGTTTTACTATTCCGGTTAATGGCAATGTAAGCAACAAAGAAGCGTATGAAATGGCAACCAACTGGTTCAGTACTCATACTAAAGAGTTTACGCGTTCTAATGTTTCGGTTGCTCCGCAAAACATGAGTGGCGTAAACCCCAGCCGCCTGGCAGAGGTTGAACATGAGTTTAAAAACACCGCACCGGTTCAGTCGTTTGACCCTTCTTCAAACCGCATGACTGTTCGTGTTGTTACCAAATACTTTGGCGAAAACGGTGGAACTATCCATGCGCTTTACCTGCAATACTATATGATAGTTACGGTGGAGAATCACCAAATCACTTGTGAGTTGACTGACTTCCGTTACAATCACTTTAACGAGCGCAGTTTTCAGTTCAAGAGAATTTTAAACTGGGGCAACTCTACTTCGCTTGACCCTGTTGCTACATTAGAATACGTAGTAGAGAACGAACAAAGCCATGCTGAGTTCGGTAAGTTCTATGCTTTCTTAAACAAAGACTTGAACCGGATGATAGAGAATTTCAGCACGGCTGTAAAAACTAAAGGAGCACTTGCGCTTAACTAAAACTATTACGCATGCAACTCATCCTTCATCTGCTCAACAGTAACTGTATCTCGTATTTTGAAAACATAAATAGCGATATAGTAAAGCACAGCGTTAACGGCCATAATACCGGTGAAGAGCCAGAAGTAATCTGCCCCTTGGTAATGACTGAAGAAGCCTCCCGACTGAATGTTGTTATTGATGTAAGTAACAAGAATGTTTCCAAGAAAAACGGTGAACCAAAATAGACCCATGATGGTACTCTTGATTGCTTTCGGTGCTTGTGAGAAGGCATATTCCAAACCGGTGATGGAAACAAAAATTTCGGAAACCGTTAATAGAACATAAGCGAATAATTGCCAGCCGATGCTGAGTTTAATTCCGTTATCAATTTGAGTTTGAATCCACGCAATAAGAGCGAAGGTGATAACCACCATAATAAACCCCCAACCCATTTTTCTAAGGGCAGTTATCCGTATTCCCAATTTCTCCAGCAAAGGATAAACTCCGAAACTGAACACTGGAATTAAAATCAAAATCAGCAAGGCATTGATAACCTGAATTTGTTCCTGATACCATTCAATGCCCATAAAATGTAAATCCATTTTACCGGCTTGTATTACCCATTCGCTTCCGTTCTGGTCGTACAAAGCCCAAAAAAGAGGAATGAAAGAAAACACTACCAGTACTTTCCACACCGACATGATTTGCTCTTTGAAGGAAATTTTTTCTTCATGGAGCGTATCTTTCGGCAAAGTGATTTTGTATTTACTCTTGCCTAAATAGAAAATAACAAGCGCTATAAACATTAAAACACCTGGCACACCAAAAGCAAGCGGAGCACCATAACGCGTATGTTTAAGTACCGGTGTAATAAGCATAGAGAAAAACGCGCCCACATTAATACCGAAATAGAAAATGTCGTACAACTTCGCAATGTTCGCATCGTTTTCATTTTCGAACTGGTCGCCAACCATTACCGAAACGTTTGGCTTAACTCCGCCCGCTCCAATGGCAATCAGCAACAAGCCCGCATAAAATAATTGATAGTTAGTATCGAACATAGCGAGAAACGCGTGACCGATGCAATACACAATAGAGAGATATAAAATGGTTCGGTATCTGCCGAGAAAATAATCAGCTAAAATTCCGCCAACAATTGAAAGAAGATAAACCAGGGCAACAAACAAGTGTGTTACTTCATTAGAATGTGCTTCGGCACCGGCCACCAATGCAGGATTATTGGTTGGATTAAAAAATTGCGAAATCAAAAAGGTAGAGAGAATCGCCTTCATTCCGTAAAAGCTGAAACGCTCTGCTGTTTCGGTTACTACAATATATGGTGCTGCTTTTGGGAAATTTTTAAACCGGTCGAGGATTGCTGACATGATTTGTATTTGAATTAAAAATAGAAATTTACATGATGAAGCGAATTCTGAAATTTATCGTTGCGATTGTTCTGTTGCTTTTCGTTCTTGCAGTAATTTGTTTTAAACCACTTGATACAACACCGCATCAGCAAACAAAATTTTACAAGAATGAACTTGCTGCAATAGCAGATATCGGAAATCAGAAATCAGAAATCGGAAATGTAGAAGTTGGTTGGAGTCGCATCAATCTTCTTCCTCCATTCACAACGCCTATTGCTATTGATGCACACCGTGGAGGAAAACACTTTGAAGGAGTTCACGATTCTATATATGTGCGCGCATTTGTGTTTAAGCAAGGGGGAAGGAAAGTCGCTTACATCTCTGCCGACCTGCTGATTATTCCGCCTTCGGTTACAAGAATGTTTGATACTATTTTAAAGAAGGAAGGTTTTGACGAAAGTAATATTTTTTTCACCGCTACGCATACGCACACAAGCATTGGTGGATGGTACGATAGTTATGTAGGGCAACTATTTGCAGGAAAATATGATGAACGAGTTCCGAAGTTTATTGCCACAACAATTTCGAAAGCCATTGGTGAAGCAGAAAAAAATTGCGCACCGGCAAAGATTGGTTATGCAGAATTTCCAACACATAAACTCGTGTTCAATCGCTTAATTACTCAAATGGCTCATCTGCCCGATTCTCTGGGAGAAGTAGATTCGTTATTGCGAATAGTGAAGATTGAAAAAGAAACGGGAGAGAAGGCTGCCATCATCACGTTTGCTGCACACAATACAGTGTTTCATGAAAACCTTATGATGCTTTCTGCCGATTGGTGTGGTTTGCTGATGAAGCAATTGAATGAATCAGGCAAAATAAATTTTGCGTCTTTTAGCGCAGGTGCCGTTGGAAGTCACGGTCCGTATGAGTTTACAAAAGAGCAGGAAGCAGAAGCAAGCTATATGGCAAAAGGAGTTTCGAAAATTGTTTTGCAAAACTTCGACACGATAAAAACAGAACCGGTGACAAACATGAACATGATTCATTTGCCTTTGTATTTGCGCGAGCCGAATTTGCGCGTTACGGAAACAATTGTTGTTCGCCCGTGGCTTTTCAAAAAAATGTTTGGTAATGAAAAAACTTACATCAACATTTTTCAAATCGGCAATATTTTCTTTGCAGGAATGCCCTGCGATTTTAGCGGAGAACTGGTCAACGAAATTGATTTTGTTGCCGATAAGAAGAATTTAAAATTGATTGTCACCAGTTTTAATGGCGGCTATATCGGTTACATTACTGATAGTAAGCGATATAAACTGAACACTTACGAAACGCGCACTATGGGCTGGTTTGGCGATAAGAACGGAGACTACTTAAGTGAAGTGGTAATGCGTGTGTTGTGGAAAACAAATTGACAGAAGAATTCATGAAATCTTTTCACAAAATTACAAAAATTAGATTCGCCAACTTTAGAATACGAGACTTTTTTTGAAATATGAATGCCGAGCAACTCCTTAAGCAAATAAAGACCAATCGCGATTTAATAGTTCGCAACAACGAACACGCGTACGAGCATTTGCAAATGCTTAAGAATGATTATGCGCATCTGGTAAATGAGGAAGTGACTTTAAGTATCGAGTTGAATAAAACTTTAGCAGAACTGCATTTTAAATCAAACTATTCCGGAGCTATCGAAAATTCGTTGGCAGTAGTTGACAAGTTCAGAGATTCCGGTTTCAATAGTTTGCTTGCGCGTCACTTAAAAACTATCGGGCATTGTTTTGCTCACATTGGTGAATTCAATTTGGCTGAACAAAATCTAAAAGAAGCCCTATGCATTATTACACCGGATGAGCCGAATTATAATTCTGTTAGGGCAGAGATTCTTCATACGCTGGCGATGAACGAGGATATTAAAGATGAAGGCTCTGAAAAAGCAATTGCGCATTTGACCGAAGCTATTGATTTGCTGAGTGATAAAGCGCATGAAGTAATGAAAGCAAATTGCCTGATGGGCTTGGGCAATATTTATAACAGCGCGAATAAGGCGGAAGAAGCACTGAAACATTATCTGGTAGCAGCCGAAACATTTGAACATCATTATCTTTTGCGGAATATGGCGAGTGTATATAGTAACATCGGCAACTGCTATACGCTGCTGAAAAAATTTGATGAAGCAGAAAGATACCTTGAAAAGTCGCTTGAGTTGCGAATGAAATTCGGTTCACCGGATGATATAAGTATTTCTTATTTCAATCTGGCAATTGTCCATAAAGACAAAAACGATTTAGAAAAGTCTGGTGAATTTTTAGCGAAGAGCAAAGTTATACTCGAGCAAATCGGCAACAAGCCATTTTTGAAACAAATAAACGAAATGATAGATGACATCGACCGCATGAAGGCGTTGGCATCTGCTTAAGAAATTTCCTGTAGTTGTCTTTTCAAAGTCTTCGCCCTAAAATCTCTCCCATCAGGATACCAGCCCGGTGGCATAATGAGTAGCTTGATTTTATTTTTCAATCCACTTGTTTCTTTCAGGTCGTGGTATAAATCTCTCCATGCGCGTAACTGCACTTCGTAAAAATTATCAGGGTTAATCGGCTTGAGAATTCCGTATTCGGGTTTCTCGTCATACTCGGTGTAGGTGCCAAACATTCTGTCCCAGATAGAATGTATCTCGCTGTAGTTCATATCTAAGTAGCGTACATTTCTGCCATGATGAACACGGTGAACATCGGGCGTAATAAAAATTTTATTGAGCCACGGATGGTAACCGACAAACTCTTCGTTCACGTGTTCCAACACTCCCCTCACGCGCGAAAAGGTGCGAACAGTAATGAACATGAGCGGATGAAAACCCAATGCGCACATCCAGATAAAATACCACGGAGTCATTACAAATTCAAACATGGGTCCGCGTACTGCGGAAGACAAACGCATTTCATGAGTGGTGTGGTGTACGCTATGGAAACACCAAAGTAATCTCACCTCATGCTGAATGCGGTGACTCCAATAAAAAATAAAATCGAACAGCAGAAAGCAAGCCACCCATACGTACCATTTGAAACCAAGTTCGAAAATACGATGCTGATAAAGCCAGTAGGAAAGCGCGAGATAAAAAAGAAAATCAGCTACCGCTTCTAACCCGAAAACAAAACTTCCGGAAATCAAACTTACCACTCCACCCTTATGGCTTACTGAAACTTTGCGAAACCGGAGTAATGCTACTTCAAGCAAAATTACGCTGACGGTAAAAATGAAAATTCCGGGTGCAATTACTTTTACCAAAGCATCTAATTGCGCTATGTGATGGTTCGCATCCATTGGCTAAAAATAGTATGATATACGAAAGACTTATGGCTTAAACTCAGGATTAGCTGCTCTGCGTTTTTTTACCCGGTCGTAGAGGAACGAAATAGGATTGCTGAACTTAGCCTTAGGTGTAATATGAGAATACTTAGGCGGAGCAATTCCTGCAATACTTATTTTGTTTATGTCTTTGGCTTCCATAAACGCATCAATAAATTCCTCTTTGGTTCGGAAAGGATAAATAATAACATCTTTCATCTTAACAAAATCGTGTATCAGTTGAATCTCAAGCGTATAATATCTGCTTGAGTCAATATCGTTCATGTGAATTATTTTGGAGATGTAACCGGTAGATGAAAATTTAATGGTATCGGTTTTATAAACATACATCGTAAAATTGCCTTCGTTATCGCAACTGACCCCTTTGCCATTTTTTACAAAAACGATATTTGCCATAGGAATGACAGCCTTGCTTTGCACATCTACCACCTTTCCTTTAATCATAAATTTTCCGGCCGTGTAATCGTAATTGAGTTGGGAGAAACAGACGATAGACAATAGACAACAGACGCTAGACAACAGCGTCTTGTTTATTGTCATCTTGTAAATCTTACTCTGCGTCATACGGATTGTGGTAAAAATAAAATCCCTGCCGTAATAAACGACAGGGATTAAATCTTGTTGTGAATCTTTTGCTTTTTATTCAGCTGGTGCTGCTTCCGCAGTAACTTCGAAAGTAACCGTCACTTTGTGGCTTTGTCCTAAACCTACTTCGGCAGTATAAGTGCCAAGGTTTTTTACTTCGCCTTCTACTATAGTGATTTTTCTGCGGTCAACTTCTACCTGCAATTGGTTCTTGATTGCTTCTGCTACGTGATAAGCCGAAACACTTCCGAAAATCTTTCCGGTTGTTCCAACCTTAGCGGCAATCTTAACCGGTGCCGAAGTTAAACGTGCTGAAATTTCGTTGAATTGCTCAAGCAGTTTTGCTTCGCGTTTTTCGCGCGCTTTTGTTCTGCCGGCAAGTTGTGCCATAGAGCCATCGTTTTTAGTTACCGCAAAACCCTGAGGTATGAGGTAGTTTAAGCCGAAGCCCGGACGAACTTTAACCACGTCATCCGCGTAGCCAAGTTTTTCTACATCTTTTATAAGTATAAGTTCCATTGTTTAATCTTTAATTGGTTTAACTATTTCTATTTCAACAAATCTGCTACGTATGGCAGAATAGCAATATGACGCGCGCGTTTGATAGCTTGCGAAATTTTGCGCTGATATTTAAGTGAGTTACCGCTCAATCTGCGTGGAAGAATTTTTCCTTGCTCGTTGATGAAAGTCAATAAATACTCAGGGTCTTTATAGTCGATGTATTTGATACCGTTCTTCTTGAAGCGGCAGTATTTCTTCTTAACCAGACCAATTTTGGTAGCGGTCAAATACTTGATGCTGTCGTTTGGTTTCTGTGTGCTCATACGGTTGCTGCTTTTTCGGTTTTAACTTTTTTGTTTCTTCCTACCAAACCTGCACGCTTGTCATCATTGTATTTGATAGCGTATTTGTCCAGCTTTACGGTCATGTAGCGTAACACATTTTCATCGCGTCTGAACGCAACTTCTAACGTATCAACAGCTTGGCCGTTGCCTTTAAATTCTACCAAATGGTAGATACCTGTTGTTTTTTTACCAATTTGGTAACGAAGGTTTTTAAGCCCCCAATGTTCTTCATGAACGATCTCAGCTCCGTTGGACTTGAGAAGCTCAACATAATTGCTGATGCTTTTCTTGGCGTCATCTTCCGATAACACGGGAGTGAGAATTAATACTGTTTCGTACTGTGTCAGCATGTTTCTCTGCTTTTTTGGGTTATCTCCCGAAATATTTCGAGAGGTTTAAAAAATTTGGACGGCAAAGATATTCCGATAAGTATAATTTCCAAATGGAATGCCTGCTATGGGCTTTAAGTTAAAATCATACATAGTTTATGAATGGGCATTTTTTACATAGCTGCACAATTTTCACTCTGTAAAACCGTCTATAGATATGCTAAAGCAGTTTGCTTTTCACAAAAGAATTGCAAAGAACCTATTGCTTTTGCGCGTTTTACGTATTACATTACATAGAAATTGGTAAGAAAGTTTATTTTCGCGTTCGCTTCAAAACGAACCTCTCCCTGATTAAAACAAAAAGCAAAGAATGAGACAACTAAAGATTTCCAAGTCAATCACCAACCGCGAAAGTCAATCGATTGAAAAATACCTTCAGGAAATTGGCAAAGAAGACCTGTTGACACCCGAAGAAGAGGTGCATTTGGCGCGGAGGATTCGTGCCGGAGACCAGACTGCCTTAGAGAAATTGACCCGCGCTAACTTGCGTTTTGTGGTATCGGTAGCTAAGCAGTATCAAAACAATTCGCTTTCGCTTAACGATTTAATTAACGAAGGAAACTTAGGACTGGTGAAAGCCGCTCAGAAGTTTGATGAAACTCGTGGATTCAAATTTATTTCGTATGCTGTTTGGTGGATTCGTCAATCTATTATCCAGGCATTAGCCGAGCATTCAAGAATGGTTCGTTTGCCATTGAACAAAGTAGGTTCGTTAACTAAAATCAACAAAGTATTTTCAGAATTGGAGCAAAAGTATCAGCGCGAACCAACGCCTGAAGAAGTTGCAATGGTGCTTGAAATTACGGTTGAAGAAGTAGAAGCTACCTTAGGAATTTCTGCCCGTCACGTATCAATGGATGCTCCTTTTACCGATGGTGAATCGAATGCCTTGATTGATGTATTGGAAAACTTCAATGCTGATAAAACCGATAATCACTTAGACTATAAAGATTCTTTGCGCATCGAAACCGAAAGAACTCTTGCCTCTTTAACTGAAAGAGAAAAAGAAGTCATCAAATTATTCTTTGGTATAGGTGTTGAACACCCGATGACTTTAGAAGATATTGGTGAGCAACTGGGAATTACCAGAGAGAGAATCCGTCAGATCAAGGATAAAGCAATTACTAAACTTCGCTCGCAATCGCGCAGCAAGGCATTGAAAGCTTACTTGGGTCAATAAAAATTTTCGAGTATTGATAGGAAACGTCCTGCATTGTTATGCGGGACGTTTTTATTTTATGCCTTCCGGTAAGAATCTAACCCGAAATAAAACAGATGAAGTGTGGTGATGGCAATTAAAGCTTCCACCGGTTTCATTACGTGAAATGAAATATGGTGAGTAGGATGCTCACGAAAAAACGGTTCGGGAATCATACGCTCATTCATTATTAACCAGGTATTGCTACACGATTCATTTGCGTAAGAAGTTATTAAACAAATTTTTGCGGCTACTAAAATGGCAACCACTAAACATACCAAAGAAATAAACTCCGGTCGTTTCCACACCGGTTGTATGTTTTCGCTTCCCTTTATTCCGAAAATCATCAGCGTTATCATGGTCAAGGCGCAACCATAAGTGTCGGTCATAATATCATTCAGGTCGAAGTAGTCGTTCCAATCGGGATAAAGAACGATGTATTGATACCATTCATCGAACAACATGAATGGAAGTGTAAAGAGAATAGCAGCACCAAAACGTTTGGTAAGCGGAAAAATGAGAAAGGCAAGAAATGTAAACTCGAAGGAGTGAATCACTTCAATATTCGAATCGAACATAAAGCGCGAGTGAATAATGAGAAAGGTGACGGTTGAAATGAGGTAGAAGATTTTCAGCTTTTGGTTTCTCCGGTCGCTTGCCAGTTTGCGCAAAACAAAAAACGAAAGCAACAGCAACACCGAAAGAAAAACAAGTGCCACCACCAGGTTGTAAGTATCCAGCGAAAGATTTCTTTCTACCCACATAGAAACATGCACCAGTGGGTCGTGCATAAAGAGAATGAAAAAGAAATAGGCAAAAACCAAAACCAGGTTAATGAGCCTGCGCGATTGAAGCCAGAAGATAAATTGCTGAACCATGCTGTGTAAAGATGGAATGTTTTTGACTTTTTAGAAAAGATTCTTTCTTTCCGGAATCAAGGTTTACATTTAAGCATCAATTAATCTCATGTATAAAACTATCCTTCTATTATTATTAAGCACTTGCTTATTCACCGATGCCATTGCACAAACAAAAACCATAGAGCAGGATTACCTGAGAGCTTTTTCCGCCAGTTGCGATTCGGGAACAAGAATCAGTCACCGCGCCACTAATCTTTTTTGGAGCTTATGCTTAGGCGAAACTAAAGAGTTTAGCAACGAAGAATTAAGCAAACGTTACGAAACACTAATTACAGACAGCACCGCGCGAATTGCATTTTACAAAAGGTTCAATTATTACCTTTCTGAAAAGGTGGGCTATTACTCAGATTTGCTTAAGCTGTATGAAGAAGACAAAAACAATAAGAGAACGTATGTATTGAACTATACCGAGCTGAGAGAATTGGCAGAAATTATTGCCGGCTATAAACAAGACCCATACATGCAATCGGGCTGGAATGCCGGACAATTTGAACAAACACAAACGCAGGGTTCAGATACTACACAAAAAGCCAACACCATATTCAATTATACAGAAGAGCTTCCGGAATTTCCCGGAGGCGATGGCGAGCTTATTAGGTTCTTACAGAAGCATATTATGTATCCGGAAATGGAAAGAGACAACGATATACAAGGCCGAGTGATTCTACAATTCACCGTTTGCGATGATGGTTACCTCTGCTCTGCAAAAACAATGAGAAGCTTAAGCGCTGGTCTGGATACTGAAGCAATTCGCGTATTAAAAATGATGCCCCACTGGAAACCGGGCAGACAGGAAGGGAAAAATGTATCGGTGTATTTTAACCTGCCTATTATTTTTAAGTTCCAGTAATTTTCCGTTCTACAAATCCAACCCAAACTTACGCGAAGTTTCTTTTGCAATTTCATAACCGGCATCGGCATGGCGGATAACGCCCATGGCAGGGTCGTTATGCAACACACGTTTTAATCTGCGCTTGGCATCATCGGTTCCATCGGCAACTATTACCATACCGGCATGTAACGAATAACCCATGCCTACTCCCCCACCATGATGAAACGAAACCCAGCTTGCACCACCGGCCGTATTAATGAGGGCGTTAAGAATCGGCCAATCGGCAATAGCATCGCTGCCATCCATCATCGCTTCGGTTTCGCGGTTGGGCGAGGCAACGCTACCGGTATCTAAATGGTCGCGACCGATTACAATCGGTGCTTTTACTTTTCCTTCTTTTACTAACCGATTAAAAGCAACTCCGGCAATTTCACGGTCGCCCATTCCAAGCCAGCAAATTCTTGCGGGTAATCCCTGAAAAGCAATTTTATCTTTTGCCATTTCAAGCCAACGCAACAAGCCCTTATTTTCAGGAAAAAGTTCTTTCAGTTTTTCATCGCAAACAAAAATATCGTTAGGGTCGCCACTCAACGCCACAAAACGGAAAGGTCCTTTGCCTTCACAAAAAAGCGGACGTATATAAGCGGGAACAAAACCCGGAAAATCAAATGCGTTTGACACACCGCGTTTATCTTTTGCTTGCCCGCGAATGTTATTACCATAATCAAATGTGATAGCACCGCGCTTCTGCAACTCCAACATTTGCTGCACGTGTTTTGCAATCGTATCCAACGACCGGTTGCAATATTCATCGGGATTTGATTCGCGCAATACTTTTGCTTCTTCTACCGAAAGCCCTTCCGGAAAGTATCCAATCAATTCATCGTGTGCAGAAGTTTGGTCGGTAAGCGTATCTGGTGTAATATTTCTGTCAATTAGTTTTTGCAAAAGCTCAACGGCATTGCAGCAAACGCCAATAGAAACGGCTTCGGCTTTTTGTTTCGCATCTATACTCCAGTCAATGGCTTCGTCAATGCTATGTGTGTATTTGTCTAAGTAACGTGTTTCAATGCGTTTCTTCATTCTCCACTCTTCCATTTCAGCAGCAAGGCAAACACCTTCGTTCATAGTAATTGAAAGCGGTTGTGCGCCACCCATTCCGCCAAGACCGGCTGTAACATTTAATGTTCCTTTCAATGTGCCGTTATAATGTTGATTCGCCAGCGAGAGATAAGTTTCGTAAGTGCCTTGAACAATTCCCTGCGTTCCGATATAAATCCATGAACCGGCTGTCATTTGCCCGTACATGATTAAGCCTTTCTTTTCTAATTCGCGGAAATGTTCCCATGTTGCCCATTTGCCGACTAAGTTTGAATTTGCAATAAGCACACGAGGAGCATCTTTATGTGAGCGAAGAACGCCTACCGGTTTGCCGCTTTGCACAATCAAAGTTTCATCTTCTTCTAAATCCCGAAGTGACTCCACAATTTTATCGAAAGCTTCCCAGTTACGCGCAGCTTTTCCTATTCCGCCATACACAATTAAATCTTCCGGCCGCTCGGCTACTTCGGGGTCGAGGTTGTTATGTAACATTCTTAATACCGCCTCTTGTACCCAGCCTTTGCAAGTGAGTTCGGAGCCGCGCGGAGATTTTAAAATTCGTTTGGTTTCTGGTGTCATAATGTGTCGGCAAACGTATGGAAAAAAAATTCTCTGCTTTAGTATAAACTCTACATTTACAATTCACCAAACAAAACCAAGCACCATGAAAATTTTAAAAATTGTAGGAATTGTTCTCGCGGTGATACTTGCCGCATTAACTATTATCGGATTAGTAGCCCCGAAGGACTACAACATTCATCGCGAAACGGTTATCAATGCTCCTGCCGAAACTGTTTTCAAAAATGTAACGACTTACGAAAACTTTAAGAAGTGGAGTCCCTGGCAGAATCTGGATTCAAACATAACCACTACTATAGAAGGAACCGATGGAACTGTTGGCTCAAAATACAGTTGGAAAGGAAATGATAAGGTTGGAGAAGGTTCCATGACTGTTTTAAAAATTGAAGAGAACAAATCTATTGAACAGGCACTGGAGTTTTTGAAGCCATTTAAAAGCAGCACTACAACTTATATGAATTTAGAACCTGCGGATGGCGGAACAAAAGTTACCTGGGGTATGAAAGGCGAAAGCGGTTTTATAGTGCGTATTATGATGACGCTGATGGGCGGAATGGATAAAGCCGTTGGAAAGGATTATGAAAACGGTTTGGCGAATTTGAAGAAACTGTCTGAAACAGCAGCATTGTAAAGTAATAGCGTAAACGAATTACAGAAGTAAAAAGAGCCGACAATTTTTGTCGGCTCTTTTTACTTCTCCATCACCTTACTCTGGTGCACAATACTTTCATTATGCACCTGCTGAAATAATTTCAGAATAAATTCTTCGGTAAGTCCACCGGTCTTTCCTTTTTCTAAAGCGCGCTTTACAATTTGCGCCCAACGCTCAGCCTGGTGAATGGCAAGTCCGTTTTGTTTTTTCAACTCACCAATCTCTTCCGAAATGCCCATGCGCTCAGCAAGAAGTTCAATGATGTAATCATCAATCCTATCAATACGCGAGCGAAAATCTTGCAACGAATGAAGATTATCTACTGATGTATTCGGTTGACGAACAATCAGAGAATTCAAAATTTCTCCCATCCGTTCCGGTGTTACTTGCTGATTGGCATCGCTCCATGCTTTATCGGGGTTGATGTGGCTTTCTATCATCAAACCGTCAAAACCCATGTCCATTGCCTGCTGCGTGAGAGTATAAATTAAATCGCGCGTGCCGCCCATGTGGCTGGGGTCAACTATAATCGGAATTTCAGGATAGCGTCTGCGCAACTCAATCGGAATTTCCCACATGGGTGGATTGCGATAAATAGTTTTTTCGTAAGAAGAAAATCCGCGATGAATTACTCCGAGTTTTTTTATTCCGCTTTGGTAAAAACGTTCCACCGCACCAATCCATAATTCCAAATCGGGATTGATGGGATTTTTTATCAGCACCGGTATATCAACTCCTTTTAAACTATCAGCAATTTCCTGAATGGCGAAAGGGGAAACGGTAGTGCGCGCGCCAATCCACAACACATCAATTTCATTTTTCAAAGCAGCTTCCACGTGTTCAGTATTAGCTACTTCAACTGCAACCGGTAAGCCAACTGCTCGCCCTGCGTTTTTCACCCAAGGCAAACCAATTTCACCAACGCCTTCAAAACTGTTGGGGCGCGTTCGCGGTTTCCATATTCCCGCGCGAATCATTTGCACTTTGCCATTGGCATGTTGCACAATTTCCTTTACGGTGTTCATCACCTGCTCTTCGCCTTCAGCACTGCATGGTCCGGAAATTACGAAGGGATGAGTAGTTATTTTTGCCCAATCGGCAAGCGGAGTTATTTCAAATTTATTTGCCACGGGTGCGAAAGTAAATGTTTACTCAACAATTGTATTTTAGTTGAATGAACGAACAAACATACGACTACATCGTCATCGGCTCGGGTTTTGGAGGAAGCGTAAGTGCCATGCGTTTGGCAGAAAAAGGTTATTCCGTCCTTGTTATAGAAAAAGGCAAACGCTGGAAACTCACTGACTTTCCCGAAAGCGATTGGAACCTTCCGAAATATTTATGGATGCCGATGTTGAAATGGTTCGGCTTTCAAAAACTCACCTTTTTTAAAGAAGTTTTTGTGATAAGCGGTGTTGGTGTTGGTGGCGGTTCGCTGGTGTATGCTAACACGCACATGTTGCCAAAAGAAAATTTTTACACCAATAAAATTTGGGGCGGAATTAAAGACTGGAAAAATGTTTTGTCTCCTTATTTCAAGCAAGCACAATTCATGCTTGGCTCTGCAAAATATTTGAAAGACAATCCAGAAGATTTAATTCTGAAAGAAGTTGCCGAGGATATGGGCTATGGAAATTCGTTTACATCAGTTGATGGTGTGGGCGTGTATCTCGGTGATACAGAAAAAGAAGTTGACCCGTATTTTAAAGGGCTTGGTCCGTTGCGGAAAGGCTGCACGGAATGTGCCGCTTGCATGGTGGGTTGCAGACACGGAGCAAAGAACACACTCGATAAAAATTATTTGTGGCTGGCAGAAAATGAATTTGGAGCAAAGGTGTTACCGGAAGCTATCGTTACAAAAATTGAAAGCATCAACGATGAATATTTAATTCATACCGAATGTTCAACTTCATTTTTTTCAAAGAATAAAAAAGTATTCCGCTCAAAAGGCTTAGTAGTAAGCGGTGGAGTTTTAGGAACGCTCGATTTATTGTTGAAACAAAAACATATTACAAAAACACTCAGCAATCTTTCCGATAAACTGGGAGAAAATATTTTGACCAACAGCGAAATGCTGAGCGGAGTTGGTGGTGCTGATAGAAAACTGAATAACGGTCTTGCCATCTCCAGAATTTTTTCGCCTGATGAAAACACGAACATTGAAGTCTGCAAATTTCCGAACGGCAGTGGCTCCATGATGCACTTGGGAACTTTGGCTGTTGGTGACGGAACACCCGCTGTGCGTACCGCAAAGTTGATTGGACAACTTCTATCCAAACCAATTTCATTCTTCAAATTATTTTTCACCCTTGCTCCGGCCGATAGAGGAATTATTTTTCTCATCATGCAAACGCTTGAAAACAGCATGCGCTTAAAATTAAAGCGCGGCATTTTCGGCACCACCATGACCATGGCAAACGACAGCAATCAGAAAGTGCCGACTTTTATTCCTGTTGGTCAGGAAGCACTTTATCGTTACGCCAAAAAAGTAAACGGAATTCCGATGAATGCGCTTACGGAAGTTACACTTGGGCTTGCATCAACCGCACACATTCTCGGAGGCTGCCCGATGGGAAAAACAAAAGAGGAAGGTGTGGTTGATGAATTTTTCCGCGTTCACGGTTACAAAAATTTTCTGGTTCTTGATGGTTCCATTATGCCTTGCAATTTGGGAGTAAATCCTTCGCTTACGATTACTGCATTAAGTGAATATGCTATGGCAAATGTTCCTGCAAAACAAGGAATACAAACTAAAACGCTCGAAGAAAGACTTGCTGCTATCTAGGGCAACGGTAGCGAGAAATAAAATTTAGAGCCTGCGCCTAATTCACTTTCTACCCAAATTTTTCCGCCTAAACGTTCAATAATTTTTTTGCAGATAGAAAGTCCTAAGCCGGTTCCCGGATATTCGTGCTTAGTGTGTAAGCGATGGAATGGTTCAAATATTCGCGCCTGATGATCGTGTTTAATTCCAACACCGTTGTCTTCAACGCAAAAAACGATAGCTCTTTCAATTTGCTTGCCGGAAACTTTTATTTCGGGTTGTGCGCTCTTGTTGTATTTAATTCCGTTCAAAATCAAATTCTGAAATACCAGTTGCAAAAGATTTTTATCACCAATAGCAGTCAGCATATTCTCGCTTGAAACAACTGCATTCTTTTCCTTTATCTCTAAGTCAATAGTTTTCAAAACTTCCTGCAATAGATTTTTTGTATTCACCACATCGCTCTTAAACTCAGCGCGCGTTATGCGGGAAAAGGCAAGCAAGTCGCGCAGAAGTTGTTGGAGAGTGATGGCACCTTTGTTCGCAAACTCAATGTATTCATCTGCCTGCGTATCTAATTTCCCTTCGTAACGTTTTTTCAAAAGCTGCATGTAATTCGAAATCATCCGCAGCGGCTCCTGCATATCGTGGGAAGAAACAAATGCAAACGTTTCCAAATCTGCATTACTGCGCTCCAATTCTTTTGTTCGCTCTTCCAATTGCTGCTGATATTTTTTGCTGCGTCTTATATCGCGGCTTTGACTCAACACCATATGTTCTTCTCCATTTTCACTGTCAAGCGGAACAAAAATAGTTTCAATCCAAATGTAATGACCTTCCTTATGCCGCAACCGGTACTGCGATGGCGTGTAGATAGACGGATGATTGCGTTCACTCAAATTCAGATTGCGCATAATGTGCTTGTCATCTTCATGCACAATTTCATACGGCTTATGTCCAACTAATTCATCGGGAGCATATCCCAATAACCGCTGAACAGATGGACTCACAAATTCCAGCGTTCCATCTTCGTTATGAATACAAATGAGGTCAAACGAATTTTCTGCGAGCAGACGATATTTTTTTTCACTCTCTTTTAATCGCTCTTCGATGGTAAAACGAAAATGAATTAAAACTGCCTGAGCAAGCGATGCAACAATATACGTTGCGTAAAAATCGAAAGAAGTTTTTCCGCTGTTTTCGCTGACAAAAGCAACCAATAGGAGCAACACGTTCATAACAATTGTGTGAATCAGCCAGCTTTTTTTATCCCGAAAAAACCAACCGGAAATTGTATACGCAACTATAAACTGATATGCGTATTGAACATGAAACGAAGTTCCGTACAATAAAAAAATATTCACCGTATTCATGGTATACATGAATACGTAAGCACAAATCTGATATCGCTTTTGAACCGGCTTAAAAAATAAAAGTCCGACAAGAATAGTGGCAGCGATAAGCGCATCTATTCCATTCAGCATTTGGTGGCTGATAGGACCTTTAACAGGTAGGTTGTCTCCCCAAAAAACAAACGAAGTAAAACCTGTTGCAAGAAATAAGAATAGCATTTGTGCTGTTCGCAATTCGTGATCTACAAGTTTAGAAAAGGTCTGGCTAAAACGTTTGAGCATATTGATTAAAACCGAATTTAATCAATTGAGTGAACGATAAAAGCCCTGACTTGTTTCGTCCAAGACGTTTAGTATTTCGGCATAGAGTTATCAATCTCATCAGCCCAGGCAAGAATGCCGCCTTGAAGATTGTAAAGGTTGGTGTAGCCAAAATTGCTTTCCAAATATTGAATCACGTTGCCGCTTCTTGCTCCGCTGCGGCAATGAATAATCACCGGCTTGTCTTTCGAAATCTTCTGCACGTTATCAGGAATTTCTCCCATCGGAATTAATTCCCCTTTCAAATTACAGATTTCAAATTCGTGCTCTTCACGAACATCAATCAATTGAAAATCTTCTTTGTTGTCGAGCATTTGCTTTAGCTCTGTTACTGTTTTGCTATTCATACCCCTAAATCCCCTAAAGGGGACTTTGATTTAGTTTATAATAATTGAAAGTGAATATAGTAATGAAGAAATATTTTTAGTGAAGGCCAAAAATGAAATTTTGAATTAAGTCCCTTTTAGGGGATTTAGGGGTTAATCAATAATCATGCAAGCCCCCACTGTCACGTTTGTTCCTTCATCAATCAAAATAAAACTGCCGGTATCGCGGTTCTTAGTATACGCATCAAAATACAAAGGAGCTGTAGTACGAATGGTAATTCTTCCTACATCATTCATACCTATAGAAACATTTTCTGTTATGCGGTGAAGTGTATTGATATCGAGTTTGTATTTCACTTCCTTCACTATTGCGCGCACATCTTTAGTAGTGTGTTTCAAAAAATACTTACCATTTAATTGAAGTGGCTTATCGCTCATCCAACAAATCATGGCTTCAATATCCTGACTTTGTTTCGGAACATTTCCTTCTCGCACCAGCATATCTCCACGAGAAATATCAATATCATCTTCTAACTGAATGGTAACAGAAAGCGGAGCAAATGCTTCGTCCAATTCCTTTCCATCCAACTCAACCGATTTTATTTTAGAAGAAAAACCTGAAGGCAGCACCGTTACTTTGTCTCCTTTGCGAATAACTCCGCTGACAATTCTACCGGCATAACCTCGGTAATCATGAAACTCATCGCTATAAGGACGGATAACAAACTGAATCGGAAAACGTAAGTCAATATGATTGATGTCGGAAGCGATGTGTATGTTCTCAAGCAGATACATTAGTGTAACGCCTTCATACCAGTTCATGTTTTTTGACCGGTTTACCACATTGTCGCCATTCAAAGCTGAGATTGGAATAAAGTGAATGTCTTTAGTTTTTAAGCGTGTTGCAAACTCTCGATACTCGGAAACAATTTTGTTATAAACGGCTTCATCGTAATTCACCAAATCCATTTTGTTTACGCAAAGCGCAATGTGCGGAATGCCTAGCAACGAAGCAATAATGCTATGTCGCTTTGTTTGTTCCACAATTCCCTGACGAGCATCAACCAAAATAATAGCGAGGTTAGCAGTAGACGCACCAGTAACCATGTTTCTTGTGTACTGAATGTGTCCAGGCGTATCCGCAATTATGAATTTTCTTTTGGGTGTAGAAAAATACCGGTAAGCTACATCAATCGTAATTCCTTGCTCACGTTCTGCTTTTAAGCCATCGGTGAACAAAGCAAGATTTACGGTTGCCTCTCCTCTGCGCTCAGAAGTTGCTCTGATGTTTTCGTACTGGTCTTCGAAAATTGATTTTGAATCGTAAAGCAATCTTCCAATCAAAGTCGATTTGCCGTCATCAACACTTCCTGCAGTTGTAAAGCGAAGCAACTCCATGTTCATGTAAGATGAACTGTCGAATTTTTCTACGCTCGTTGTGTTTGTCTTTTGCATTTCCATTATCAAATTATCATATCCTCACATTCTCAAATTCTTTAGAAATATCCTTCTTTCTTCCTGTCTTCCATTGAACTTTCTCCTCTTTTATCATCTGCTCTTCCACCGCGCTCTGTTGTTCTTGAACTTGCTACTTCCTGAATAATATCGTTAAGCGTTGCAGCCGTAGAAAGTGTTGCACCGGTTGAAGTTATATCTCCAATGGTTCTGAAACGCACCACCAACTCTTCCGCCTTTTCATTTGGTTTCATCGGAATATATGGCGACTCTGCCAACAAAGTTCCATCGCGGTCAAACACTTTGCGCTTATGAGAAAAGTAAAGCGAAGGCATTTCAATTCCTTCCATTGCTAGATATTGCCATACATCTAACTCCGTCCAATTCGAAATAGGAAATACACGAAAATTCTCACCCACCTGCATTTTGCCATTGAACAAATTCCAAAGCTCCGGTCGCTGATTTTTTGGGTCCCATTGCCCAAACTCATCGCGGTGCGAGAAGAAACGTTCTTTGGCGCGCGCTTTTTCTTCATCACGCCTTGCTCCACCAATGCACGCATCAAATTTATATTTCTCAATAGTGTCGAGCAGCGTTGTTGTTTGCAAACGAATACGCGAAGCGCTGTATCCTTTTTCTTCTGCGACACGGTTGTTGTCAATAGATTCCTGAACAGAGCCGACAATCAATTTTGCATTTAACTTCTGTACTAAACTATCGCGGTATTCAAGCGTTTCAGGAAAATTGTGACCGGTATCAATATGAACTAAAGGAAACGGAATTGCAGCGGGATAGAACGCTTTTTTAGCAAGGTAAGTAACGAGAATCGAATCCTTTCCTCCGCTGAAAAGTATGGCAGGATTTTGAAACTGTGCAGCTACTTCGCGCAGAATAAAAATGCTTTCGGCCTCAAGAGTTTTTAAATGATTAAGAGTATAACTCATTTTTGATTTTAGATTTTAGTAGTGAGATATGTGGAATAACAAAACTCATCACTTCATTCACATTTTCCTCAACAGATTTTTTCTGTGTTTGAATTTCCAAATCAGGATTTGCAGGAATTTCGAATGGCGCATTCACACCGGTAAAATCCTTTATTTCTCCTTTTCTTGCTTTTGCATACAAGCCTTTTACATCGCGCTTTTCACATTCTTCAATAGGTGTATTCACAAAAATTTCTTTAAAATCATTTTCGCCAATAATTGTTCGAGCAAGGTTTCTGATTTCTTCTGTTGGTGAAACGAAGCAACAAATCACTATCACTCCATTTTGTAAAAACAATTTTGCCACTTCCGCTGTTCTGCGAATGTTCTCAAGTCTATCTTCATTGCTAAAACCAAGATTGTTATTAATGCCCGCGCGAACATTGTCACCATCTAACACGACAGAAAAAAAACCTTTCGCATGAAGTTCTTCTTCCAAACCTTTTGCAATCGTACTTTTGCCCGAACCACTCAAACCGGTGAACCAAAAAACCTTCGCGTGCTGATTCAATAATTGCTCTTTGCTCTCGCGAGGCAGGAGGTGATTGAACGGATGAATATTTTCTTGTTTAAAACTCATAAAAAGGGAGCGCGAATATAAACGTTCCGCTTTTAATCTATGTATTATGTAGAGAATGAAAAAGCTATGTGCTTTGAAAGAAATTCTATCTTCAAACCACAAAATGTAATCTTCATGAGGCAACTTCTACTTTCGTTCGCAGTTCTTCTCTCGCTTTCTCTATCCGCACAAATTACTCAGCCAACTCAACCTACATCCGGTCCCGGTGGAAGTGATTATACTTTTGGCGGTGTAACTCAATACGATTATGGCACCAACGGGAGTGGTGGCGATTTTTGGTTGTATGAACCAAACACGCCAACCCCCGATTCTGCAAACGTTGTTGTTTTCATTCACGGTTTAGGCGAAACCAACCCGAAACTTTACGGAGCATTTATCAAGCATTTAGTTCGCAAGGGCAACATTGTAATTTATCCGCGCTACCAAAAAGATTTGAATGCAGATAACACAACTTTTAATGATAGTTGCGCAAAAGGAATTCAACGCGCATTAGATACCATTCAGCAAGCAGGGCATGTGAAAGGCAGAAGAGAAAATTTTTTCGTTCTCGGTCATTCGGTGGGTGGTGTGCTTACGGCTAACATGAGTATGTTGTATCGGCAGTATGGCCTGCCGAAACCTTTGAGTGCGTTTTCCATGCAGCCTGGTGCCGCCTCTTTTTTAATGAACTCTTACGCTGATTTTCCTGCCGATATTCCGTATCTGGCTTTGGTAAGTCAGGATGATATTATTGTAGGCACCGCACCGGGCACTACCATTTATAATCAGTCGGTTAATGCGCCCACTTCGCATAAAAATTTAGTGCATACATATGGAGATAGTCATGGTTCTCCTGCAATAACCGCTTCGCATTTTGACCCGCTTGCAGGTGATGCGGCTTTTGATAATGGCGAGTCAAATCTTTTCATTCTTGCATCGGGCAACGGACCGGTAGATGCATTTGATTATTTCGGCACCTGGAAATTGCAGGATGCACTGATGGATTGTGCGCTTCTTAATCAAAATTGCGAATACGCTTTTGGTGATACACCTGAACAACATGGCATGGGAAATTGGAGTGACGGAATGCCAATAAGAATTTTAGAAATTACTCCAAGTGCCTCTACAGGAGTTGAAGATTTGAAGAATGAAATTTCAGTTTCTGTATTTCCGAATCCGAATTCGGCTGGCACTTGGCAGTTTACAGTTGGCAATGAATTGGTGGGAAGTAATCTCGTAATGACAGATGTAAGCGGGAAGATTATTTTTCAATCTAAAATCCAAAATCTAAAATCTAAAATTGAGGTGAATGGATTACCGGGGGGTGTTTATTTCTATCAACTAAAAAATTCTGCGAACGAAATACTGAAGAGCGGGAAATTGGTGGTGGAATAATTTACGAGTTAAGCACAATGTAACTCATCAAGCCGATGCTTTCTTTCAAAGCATTTTCATCTATGTTGAAAGTGGGTGTGTGAATGCCGGATGTTATTCCCAATTTTTTATTGCCAACTCCTAAACGGTAAAAACAAGCTGGAACGTGATGGGTGTAATAAGCAAAATCTTCACTGCCCATTCGGGTAGGTAAATCCAATGTATTTTTTGTTCCGATAAATTCTTGCGAAAGAGATTTCGCTTTTGTCGTTACTGTTTCGTTATTTATTAAAACCGGATACCCTTTCAGAGTATTCACCTCGCAATGGCTGAGATATTTTTCAGTAACACGCTCGCAGATAAAAGCAATTTGTTGATGGAGTTGCATGCGAAGATTTTCATCGAAGCAACGAAGTGTTCCTGCAATTTCAACTATATCGGGAACTACATTGGTCGCTCCCTTGCCTTCAATTTTCCCGAATGAAAGAACCACAGGAATTTGCGGGTCAGTCAGTGTTTTTAGCTCCAATAAAATTTCCGCAGCAATCAATAATGGATTCTTTAGTTCTTCAATTCGTGCTGCATGACCGCCTTTGCCAATTACTTTCAAATAAACTTCATCGCTGCTTGCCATAAATCTACCCGAGCAAAAACCAAAAGTTCCTGCTTCTAATTCAGGTGAAACATGTAAGCCAAAAATTTTATCGGGTTTTGGATTTTCCAGAACGCCTGCTTTAATCATTGCCTCTGCACCGCTCGGAATTTTTTCTTCGCTGGGCTGAAAAATAAACTTGATAGTTCCTTTAATTTCACTTTTCATTTCTGAAAGAATCATGGCTGCCCCCAGCAAATTGCTCGTATGCACATCGTGTCCGCAGGCGTGCATTACTCCTGCATTCCTCGAACAGTAATCAATTTTATTTTCTTCCTGAATAGGAAGCGCATCCATATCTGCACGTAAGGCAATACATTTCGATTCAGGATTTTTCCCTTTCAAAATTCCAACAACTCCGTTCTTCGCCACTTTAGTTTGCACTTCAATTCCGTAGCGCATTAATTCTTCTGCAACTAATTTTGATGTTTCGGTTTCTTCCCAACTCAGTTCAGGGTTAGCATGAATTTTTCTTCGTAGTTCAACAACACGCGGAAAATATTTTTCGGAAAGCTGTTTGATTTTTTCTTTCATCTCGCGCCTTATTTAATCTTGATTTTGTCGCGGACAATAAAAGCACCGGGGTATAAAGTTATCACTTGCTGCAAGTAATAGGTGGCTTCCAGTCTTGTTTTAAAATCACCCAACCGCAACTTGTAATACGGCTGCTCATACTCCACATAAGAACTCAAATCAGAAAACTCTTTATACATCGCCCCTTTGCTTTTGTAAACGTCATCGCGAATATCAGTGTACATTATCTGAATGCGGAAACCTTCGGCAAACTCGCGCTTGCGGTTGTATTCTTTGTATTTATAAAGCAGCGAAGCTATTTGAGGTTCCTGCTTAACTGTAAAATTTTTGTTGCCACCAACCGCTGTACTATCCTGGGAGAAACAGGCATAAGACATAAGACATAAGACACAAGACAGAAAAACTAATCTCTGCAAACTTTGAATTTTGAATTTTGAACTTTGAACTTTCATTCTAAAACTATACTTACACTCGCAGAGCAACCTAACCGGTCGGCACCTGCTTCTATCAGTTGCAAAGCAAATTCTTTATCGCGTATTCCGCCACTTGCTTTTATCTTAATTGTTTTAGGGAGATTTGCTCTCAGCAATTTTACAACTTCCACCGTTGCACCAGGCTGAATAGTACCGGTAGAGGTTTTTACAAAATCAACAGTCATTTCTTTGCACAATTCGCACGCCTTAATAATTTCTGCATCGGTAAGCAATCCTGTTTCCAGAATTACTTTCAGTTTGCCACCGCGCAACTGAACAATTGTTGCCGCACTGGTCAATTCATTTTTTAAATAATTCCAGTCACCGGCTTTCAGGGCAATAATATTAATGACCATATCAATTTCATCAGCACCTTCATCAATAGCTCTTCGTGCTTCTTCAACTTTGGCAGGAGTGTGCGCATAACCCAACGGAAAGCCAACAACAGTTGCCACTTTCACATTGGTATCTGTAAGCCACAACTTGCATTTGCGAACAAAATATGGCGGAATGCACACCGCAGCAAATCCAAACTCTTTGGCTTCGGCACAAATTTTCTTCACCTCTTTTTCAGATGCATCTGCCTTTAACAGCGTGTGGTCAATTTTAGATGCGAGGTTCATTTATTAATAGTAAGCGCAGAAGTTTGCACGGTGTTACTTTGATTGCCCGCACGGTCTTTTAAGTAAATGGAGTAGATAGCAGTTTCTGTTGTGTTGTTGTCATCAATAAAACCTTGTGGTGCTAAATCAAAAACCAATCTGCCGTTAATTATAATATTGGCATTATCAGGAGCCAGTTGCTGAATGCGAAACTCATACGTCACATTATTTCGGCTATCGGTGCAGTAAAGGTTTTTTACATCGGGTGTATTCTCTCCCAAATCACCATCGCCATCTCTATACTCAATAGTAACTTTTATTTCATCCTGATACTTAACTGCCGGATTCGGAGTCATGGAAATAAACTTGATAGAAGGCACATTCGAAATAGGCTCTTCCTTTTTGCATCCTGAAAAGGAAACCAAAATGCAGGATAGAAATAAAAAAAGTATGCTTGAGTTCTTCATTATCATGTTCAAATTTTATTGCCGGATAAACGACCAAAAAGTTTTGTAGGGAAACAGCATTTCGGTTCGCGGAAACTCTGTATTACTTGTATGGTCTCCATCGTTTACATAATACCGCATATATAAAGTGTCGTTAGCCGGAAGATTGTTTGTAGGAATTGTCATCAGCCAAACAGAAAACCCACTCAGGTTTACATACGTGCCGGTGTATTGCAATGCCGAACTGAAATTATCCTGGTCAGTAGAAATTTTCAACTTGTTCAACTGCAGCGAGCCTTCAGCCGTGCTATCGTCCGTAACTTTTACTGCCATGTAAAACACTCCTTTGTCCTGTGGCACTACAAACGGATTGTAATAAATAGCATCCAGTCGTGTGGTGTCATACAATTTAGTAGGAAACGCATACGGGAAAGTAAGCGAGATAGTATCGAAAGCTGTAAAATATTGAATGGTCGGTTCTTTGTTCGGCAGTTTAGCCACCTTGCCAAACATATCGCGTGCACCGTGCATAATCCACGAAGCAATTAAATTTAAACTCGAATCGGGCAACGCCACTCCGATATTATCCTGCGGCATACGGTCGTTTGCTGTTACAAAACAGCAATTGATCACCCGCTCATACAAAACAGAATAATTAGTATCAAACGGAATAACCCGGTAATTAAAAGTTCCTGCGGTATTGTTCTTAATAATTGGCGCATATACCAACGTAGAAAAAGATGATTGCGGTGTTCTGTAATCCGGTTCAAAATGTCCATCATGACAACCGGGCAAGGCACAACTTGGAGCTAAAACTTTTTTATGTACGTAAGTAATAGTAAGCGAGTCAACCGGGATGCCATAAGAGGTTGTGTCATCGCGATGAATATCATCGTAAGGGTTATGCGGCACAGTATCATTATTCGGCTTACACGAATGAACCGTTAGCAATAACGAAATTGCTATTGCCGGAAAAATTACAAGAATTGATTTTTTAATCTTCATCTGTTGCATTTTCAAATTATGTAAACGCTTCTGTCAGCACTCGTCCATCTAAAATTCCAAACGGAATTTCATTATCGAACCCTAAAATATTAGCTATAGTAGGAACCACATCCACACTTTCTCCTTGCGTTTGCGAAATAACCTGTCCTTGTTTTACTCCCTTGCCGGCCATCAGGCAAAATATTTCGCGGCTCATTTGATCGTTGTTATGGTCAAGCGCGTAGCGACCGTAAGCATCTACCACGCTGTTAGCCGCCTGATTTCTTCCGTGCTCAGGCACCACAACAAGTACCGTATCATTCGCCATGCCCGGTGTTGACTGAATAGCCTGCCACAATTTGTAAAGCGCATAATCAGCCATTCCAATGGCGCTTACATACTTGGTAAAATCAAAATGCGCAATATCAATATCGGTCATGTTTATCACCATCAACTCAGGCTTAAATTCTTTCATTACTTCAATGCCGAAATAAATATTCTTCATATCACCGGTCATGATACCGGTTCCCCACGGGTCTTGTATGTTTCCATTGGTTACCTGGTAAATCATACTGTTCAGCCAGGTTTGCAAATGTTCGGCATCAACTGCTGAATTTACAATGCCCGATGAAACAGCCGCTTGCGGAATTTTGAACTGCCCGTTCATAAAATCGCGCATCATATCGCACTTGCTTTTTTCTGTTTGACTAAGCGTAAGCGGACTGCCCAACACTGATGCTGATGAAGGATTAAAAATAGAATCGGGCTGAATCATGTTGGCTCCATAAGCCGGACCGTAGCCATCGAACATACTGAAGTTGAGATACGGATACGGGCCGAGCGCATTGCTTACCCACCATGCATTCAGTGCACTTGTAGATGGCGAAGTATGCTTACGGTAGTATTCAAAAATGGTTGGATATTTAGGCGGTTGTTTCAATTGAATGGCTTCGTCAGAATACTTTCCGGTAATGGCCGTAGTGTGACCATTGTAGTGACCGGTTGGTCCGCTGGCATATCTGAATTCTTTAAAAAGTGTTCCGTTGTTTTGAAGTGGTGTAGATGCAATGGTCGGTAATTGAACAATACCCGGTGCAATATCTGCGCTAATGGCTTCTGTTCCGTTCAGCGTGTTCCGCATCATGTTGCCTTCTGCCTTGTGTATCGATTCTAAATTGCGCACGCCACCGGCAAACAAACAAAATACCACATGGTTGGCTCTGCGCGAACCGGTTGCCGCAAACAATCTTCCGCTTGGCAAAATATACGGCATTACTATGCCGCCTGCGGCAGTAAGGGCTGCGTTCTTTATAAACTGTTTCCGTTTCATCTGCTGAAAATTTTTGTTTTAGTAATAGCGGTATTCATCGCTTGTCATCATCGAATAGCAAATCATTCGCGGAGTAACATCTGTGTTTTTTTCAATCAGGTCTTTCATTTTCCAACGTTCAAATTCGTTTGGCTTACGGTTGTAAAAACGCAAATAAGTTTGCTCAACAAAAATTGGAATATCTGCGCGCATAGCTGTATTGGTTACCAGTTGAGCCGAGCTGCGGTTAATCATACTTTTCACAATCATGTCCTGCATGGTGGCTTTATCGCCCAATGCCTGAAGAGAAACATTGTATTGAGTTAACTCATTATTAGTAATAGAAATGCCGAACAAATGCGAGTAGGCAATGGAAATAAACTGGTCGGTGGTTTTAAGGTTCTGCTTTTGAGCCGAGCTCTGATACAACTCCTGTTCCTGCACCTGGTAGATGTAGCGTTTCTCTTTGTTGCAGGATGTTTGCAGAAGCAGAAAAGCTAAAGCTAAAATTGCGGTGTGTTTAATTTTCATGATTCTGATTTTTTGGGAACTTATTATCTACTGAATTCCTGCATATTCATCCATCGAAAAGAATTCGGATTCTAACTGCTTATAGTCGTTTGTTGTTTTGTAAACGTTTGAGTAGAAATAAATTTCTGCCGAACTCGGTTCGCGGAATAAATACTTCTTAAAAATAAACCGAACCTGACCTTCAAAATAATCATCGGTATTAAAGAAGATGTCAATGTAATCGTATTTGCTCTTCCCCAGTTTCAGAAAAACAGTTGCGGTGTTTCCATCCACCATTGTTTTGCCGGCAAGTAGTTCTGCATCGCTTGGGTAGCGGAAAAGAAAATTTTGATAAGTGCTTACCACAAAGTTTTCAGAGCCCATATTTATTTGGTCGTAAAAATAATTGTCGGTCATACGCGAAAGCATTTCGCGGTAATCCATTGTTCCTGCGTACATCTTAGGCAAAACTGTTTTCAGCGTATCAAGCCGGTAAAGTTCAATTTGAATGAGACTGTAAAAGGGAGCGTACTGAGGCTGGGTAAGAAATAAATTGAAAAGATAAATCTGTTGTTCCAACTCCATCGAATCGAGATTGCGCAGATATTCATTGTTAGCTACGTTATACAAATTGCGCACGTATTCTGTTTTAGAAAACAACGAGTTCACAAACTGTTTGCGGTCTGCCTCCGAAAAATTATTCTGCCGTAAAATGGCAAGCCCTGCGCTTTTTTCACTGCCCACCGGTTCGCGCCCCAGTAGGTTTATATAAACTTTGTTTACATAAATATTGATAACCGAAGAGTCAATGGTATGGTCGGGCGGGGGAACGTTGTTGTTGATTTTAATGTCCTCGGTTTTATTGCACGCTGCTATAGAAGAAAGGCTGATAAACAGAAACAGTAATTTGCGCATCACCGGGGGGCTTTAATTGATAACGCTAAAAGTAAAAACATATTCTTATCTGCAAAAGGTAGGGGTGGTGGCAGTTTTTATAAGTTTTATTTCCCCTTCATCACTTCCTTTAAAACATCCAATTGCCCTTTCAGCACTATGTTTTCGCTGGCAAGTGGTGAAAGCTCTTTCAGTTGCGCTTTAAGTGTTTCGTTTTCTGCTTTTAGTTCATCCAGCTCGGCTTGCAGTGGGTTTGGCAGTGGCTTTACATTGGGGTCAAAATGCAGCAGGAGGTTTTCTTCCAGTGCTTCGCTTACCGCAAAAAACTGTTTCATGCTAAGGGTTTTGGCTCTGAAAAGGCGATAGATGTTGCGGTCGCTCATGCCCAATCGCCTTTCCAGTTCTGAAGGAAGAATGTTTTTTTCTTCTGCCATTCTTTTAATCACCGGACCAATCATTGCGGGTTTAGATGCATGACTTGGAACAGGCTTTTGCCAAACTTGTTTCTTAGGTTCTTCTTTGGGTGTTAGAAATGCCATATATAGATTGATTTTGAGTGTTTTTTAGCTGAAAAGAGGTAAATTATTGGTTAGAAGGCTCAAATCTAAACTTTTTTGACGTAAAGTGTAATTGGGTTGACGCATTTTGTTAATCAGATGACGTAAAGTGTAATTCAGTTAACGCGAACCGGAATTTGGTTAACGAATTTCAACATTGGTAAGACGTATTTCCTCATTGGGCTAACGCATTTCCGCATTGGGTTGACGCATTTCCATACAGAAATGACGCAACTAAGCTTCGTTTTACTATTACGGAAGGTGGAAACGAGGTAACGGATTATGCCTGCTCAGCTTCTAACTGTGGCTCATAGATTTCTTGCAGCCACTTATTAATTTCCGGAATTACCGCATCGGCATCTTCATGCAATACGGCATGGCTTCGGTTAGGGAAGAGAGAGAATTTTTTCTTCGAAGTTATTTTATCAAAAATTGCCTGGGTATACGCCACCGGAAAAATAGAATCGGCAGTTCCCTGCAACACCATTACCGGCACTTTAATTTCTTCTACGGGTTTAACCATATTGGTATGCGCTAAACTTTGCAAAGCGCGGAGCGAAATTGTTTTTAAAGCAATAGGGTCGCTTTCCATAAACGCGCGGGCACTGCCAAAATACTGCACCGGTATTTTATCTAAATCAATGTAACTGGTAACCGGTACCTGCACATTCGGCAACCGGTGGCCGTGGCGGGTAATCATCAGCTTTATATACTTGAATAAGCGCGGGTGCCGCGCAAGCTGCAAAGTTTCGGGTGCGCCAAGGTCGGCAAAGTTCTGGCAGATAACCGAGTTCAGCCGTTCGTCTTTTGCCGCCATGTAAAAAGCAACAATTCCTCCCTGGCTGCTGCCCATTAAATTCACTTTATTGTTGAACCGGTTGATGGCGTAGGTAATTACATTCTCCGCATCCTTCATTATCTCGCTGATGGTGTAATCGCCACGCAGTCCTTCGCTTTGTCCGTGCCCGCGAGGGTCAAAGGCTACAATGTTGTAACCGGTTTGCCCCAGTTTGTAAAGCAAATCGCCATAACACAAACCGTAAATAGCCGTGCCGGGAATAAAAACAATAGTAGGAGCGGAGGCATCGTATTCATATACATCTACATGCAGTTTAATGCCGTCACTTAAAACTGTATCAGATTTAAAATGCTTATGCACTGCCGGAAAGCCAATGGCTTCTACAATGTAATCGAAGTATTCGTGCAGGGTGTTGAAGGTTTTGTCTTTGCTTATGTACATAAGTTCACCGTTTACATGGTTTCAAAAAGGGGAAACGAATTTAGCTTTTTGTATCGGAAAACTGTGCCAGCGCACCCTTAGCAATTAAGTATTGCCCAGCTATATACAGCACCATAATAAAGATGCTTGCCGTAGCAAAAGGGTACATGAATTTGTTGATGGCTATAATAGAATCGGAAAACATAAACAGCAACGCACCGCCAAACACCAGCGCAAAGCTTTTTTCGTTTACCCTGCCGTAGCGGTTAATGGCAAATACCGTCATACTGGCAATAGCAGTAGAGTAAACCAGCACCGGAATCAGGAAATCTTTTGTTTTAGGGTTGGCTGTAATACCGTGAACTAAAAGCGAGAGCAGCGCAACCATGTATATGAGTAGCGGAATGGCAATCCAGAATTTTTTAGGAAGAAGGGCTGCTGCCTTTTTGTTGGTTACATCGGCAAAAGCAACAGCATACAGAATATGAGTGATAAGGAAACCAACTAAACCAACTAAGAAGAAGTTTTCATTTTTAGGAAAGCCCATTATAGAGGTATCAGCAGCATCTTTAGGCACAAACATTAAAGCCACATCGCCCACCCACGAAAACACAAAGGCCATTCTCATCAGTTTATGAATCTTGTTCCAATTGCTACCTACTGCCTGCATATAAAAGGCAATCAGCACAATCATCAGCAACGGTTTCGAAAAAAATCGAAGCATAGTATTGTCGGTTACTTCGGCAAATATTTCAACAGCGGCTATTATAAAGTAGAGATACTCTAGTGGTTTTAGCATGGGATAATTTTGAATGAAAATACAATTTCAAAGGCAAAAATTCCAAATTCCAAATTCTAAATTTCAAATGTTTTCTGCCAAATCAGGTCGGCTCTGCCATTTCGTTCTGACATACTTGCCACAGGACTAAACTCATTAAATTACTGATAAAAATTTCTTTTGTGTATGACGATAGTCACCGAAACCCTTGCTGGTATTGAGTTTTATTTGCACTGCGTTAAAGTTTAGTTTATACCAAAGCATCATTTTTGCAAAATATTTTTTTGCGTTGGCACAAAATCTGACAACAGCGTAACCATTATTAACCAAATAAAAACCATTACAATGGCAACAAACAACTTACAAGAAAACCTGAAGAAATATTTCTACTCAGGTGTTGGACTTGCAGCACACACTGCTGAAGTAGTTCAAAAGGGAGTAAACGAATTAGTAAAGAAAGGCAAAGTTAGCGAAGCTGACGGCAAGAAACTGGTAGGCGAAGCTATCAAGAAAGTAGAGTCTCGCAGACCAGAAATTGAAGCTAAATACAACGAAGCAGTTCACAAATTTGTGAAGTTATCAGCTTCTGAAGTATCTAAACTTCAAAAAAGAATCGAGAAACTCGAAAGTCAGTTAAAAGTAAAAGGCACACCAGCTCCTAAAGCTGCTGCAAAGCCGGTTGCTAAAAAAAAAGTAGCTAAGAAAAGAGTAAGAACAAAAGCTAAACCTGCTGCTTCTGCTACTTCGGCAACTACTGAAGCTTAATAGCTTTTTTGATAGTCCCCTATATATAATGCCACTCCAAACGGGGTGGCATTTTTTATTGCGCATTCAGGGCGTGGCATGAGAGTCAATACATTTTTTATTTTTAAACCGAAATGATATTCGACCAAACGTTCCGGAACCTCAATCGCACCCGCGAAATTCTCGGCATACTTATCAAATACGGCTTCGAAGATTTTATTGCCAACTCAACCTTGCGCAATTTAGTTACCGAAAGCATGCGTATTAAATGGCTGCGCGATGAAAAACCGGTAATGTCGTACACGCGCTTTGAAAGAGTGCGTATGGCGGCCGAAGAACTGGGACCAACGTTTATCAAGTTGGCACAAATTCTAAGCAACCGGCCGGATATTATTCCCGAAGGTTTGGTAAAAGAATTTGAAAAATTACAAGACCGTGTGCCACCGGTGCCATTTGCTCAGGCAAAAATTATTATTGAAAGAGAAATTGGCAAACCAATAGAAGAAATTTTTGAAGAGTTTAATCAAACTCCTATAGCCTCTGCATCTATCGGGCAAGTGTATAAAGCAAAAATGCGCACCGGTGAAGAAGTAGTAGTAAAAGTGCAGCGACCAAACGTTGCTGAAATTATTGAGCAAGATTTGAGCATTATAAAAGAAGCAGTCCGCAGAATGGATCGCTACATGAAAAAACAAGGCGTGCTGAATGGCGAAGAAGTGGTTCGTGTATTTGAAAGAGCCATTACCAAAGAATTAGATTATCAGAACGAAGCACGAAATATTGACCGGTTCCGCACAACCTACCGCCACCGTACCGATTTTTACGTACCTAAAGCCTATCGCGAATTCAGTACCGGTAAAGTGCTTATCATGGAATTTGCGAAGGGCTGCAAGATTACCGATGTAGAGCAACTGAAGGCATGGAATTTAAGTCCTGCAAGAGTGGTGGAGAAGGGAATGGATATTTACCTCTCGCAAATTTTTGAATACGGCTATTTTCATGGCGACCCGCATCCGGGCAATGTATTGGTAAATGAAGAAGGAACTATCATCCTCCTCGACTTTGGAATGGTAGGGCAGTTGATGAAGAAAGATAAATATGCCTTTGCGGGAATATTTATTGCCATGAGCCGCTTCGATGCGCGCGAAATGGCGCAGCAACTGAAAAAACTTTCGGTAGAAGATAACATTACCGACATGCGCCAGTTTGTTTACGACCTGAACGATTTGATTGAAGACTACGCGCACTTAGATGTAAGCGAAAGTTCAATACAAGATGTTATACAACGCCTGCAAAAAATCATGTATGATTATCACATCACCGTTCCCGGTGGTGTATTCTTAATCTTCCGCGCCTTTGCCATTCTTGAAGGAATTGGTAAGAAACTTCATCCGAATTTCAAGACCTACGAATTCATTCGTCCATACGGACAGAAATTATTGACCGACCAGTTAAAGCCCGAAAATCTTGCAGCCGAAGCATCGCAACGTTTCTCTAACCTCACCGGTTTCTTAAACAGTTTCCCGGTAGAGCTACGCGGCATCCTTCAGCAAATATCCAAAGGCAAACTGCACAGCGAAGTTGAATTACAGGGTTATGGCTATGCACTTAAAAAGTGGGATAGTATCAGCACCCGTCAATCATTAGTAAATATTATTTGTGCCCTAATGATTGGTTCTTCCATCGCTTTACTCGGAAACTATCCCGAGGAAATGAAGTTTGTTTACGGTATCAATAAATGGAGTTTTATCGGCTACTGTATTGCAGGTGGCTTGTTTGTAATGTGGCTGTATGCTATTCTTCGTAAGCAGGTTTATAAATAGACTAAAAAATAAGAGCAATAAAAAAGCCTCCCGCAAACTGCGGGAGGCTTTTTTATTAGTTCTAAGCAGCGAATTATTTCGCTACAGTGAAACGGTCTTGCTTGATAAAGAATCCGTTTTTATCAGCAATTCTGTAGATATAAGTCCCAGAAGCAACATCTGACAATTCGATAGAGTTAACGCCATTAGTAAGTGGACGGATACGAACTAATTTTCCGTTCATATCGGTAATTACTACTTGATGTCCTTCTAAGTTAAGGTCAGCAGTAATGTTCAACTGGTCGGTTGTCGGGTTAGGGAAAACTAATACTTGAATGTTGTTGGTGAGGTCATTAATGCCTGTACCTAAAGAAGCACTAAAGAAAACGCCATCCAGATGTAAGGTTGAACCTTTAGTTTTTTTCTTGTTGCTTGAAGCAAATTCTAAAAGAAGCGTATCAGGAGTAATTGTTCCGTTTAAATAAAAAGAGGTAATAGGCACATATACCAATGCCCACTGACTCATAGTATCTAAGTAAAGACCAACAGTGGTAGCATTACCTGTAAAAACACCAATTTCGTTCTTGGTCATACTAAGATACAGTCTGGCAGTATCAACTCCCGGAGAAACATATTTATAGGCAAAAAACAAAGTGTCCGGACGGAAGGCAAAAGGAATACCTGTAAATTGAGGACCTTGTCCGCCAGTAGTTGCTGTACCGGTAGCAACTACGCCTGCAACTACACCATAAGCCGGTTGTCCTTGAATTGAATCTGAATAAACTTTTACAGACTTAGTGCCAACTACATAATCCATAGTGTCTTTTGAACATAACCCAAGATTAAATCCAAAGGCAGAAGAAAAGGTAGCCCATCCATCAGGATTTAAAGGACTTGTCCATGTTTCGAAACTTGCATTTGGAATTGTTTGTGCCTGTGTAGAAAAAAATGCCACAGCTAAAATGGCGAGAAGAGTAAATTTTGCTTTCATGCTTTAAGATTGTTTTTTGTTATAAAATTTTGTGCGGGCAAATCTATAATTTCAACTGAATGGAGATGCTTGTACGCCAGCTATGGGAGGGTTTTTTGAAAAATATGACAATTCTGTGACAATTGGAGGCGTCAGACCGAACGAGGGAGCTTATATTTCTTTAAAAGAAGCGATAATCTTATTGATGTCTTCTTTAAAGCGAAGCTTGCGGTTTTCGCTGCGTGTCCAGATGCTGAGGTGGTAGATATTCTTGCTTCCTTCAAAAATTACTTCGCTGAAATAAATGTTTTCGCCAGTCATTTTGCCATACATTTCTACGCGTGTGCCTTTCAAATTCCCAACAGTTACATCAAGAGAATCTGAAACAACGGGATTCGCCATTGACTTTCGTAGTCGGTTCAAATTATCCTGCATTATTTCGGCATTGGTGCGCTTTAAATCAGTTTTGCTGATGGCTTCGCCTATGGCATACATATTTCTAAAGCGGTTGTCGTATTGAAAGTCGGCTCCTTCTTTCAGGCTTTTATCTTCTTTCATCCAGCTTGGAACAGAAATGGAGAACTTATTATTCGCATTTATCGCCTGATACTCGTTGCTGTATTTACAGGAAGAGAGGATGGACGATAGACACAAAACAATAGACAATGCGAATACAGATTTCATTTTCATGGCAGAAATTTTTCGGACGCGAATGTAATCGTTACTGTTTATTCTGCGCGTGTAGTTGTTTGCGAAGTGTTCGTGCACGGTGGTCGGGCCCATCGTGGCTCCAGCCCGGTGGGTAGAAAATGTATTTCAGCTTATCGCTGAACTTAGGGGCGCGTTTTACATCTTTCAAAATATCTACAAACTCGTGCGAAGCAATTTTGAAAAGATTATACGTGTTGATGTTATTAGTAATTCCGTAAACCGGTTTTTCATCGTCACGCTCTTCGGCAAATGTGCCGAACATTCTATCCCAGATAATAAGAATACCAGCGTGGTTTTGGTCAAGATAGCGAATGTTCGATGCGTGGTGAACGCGGTGGTGCGAAGGTGTATTGAAGAAGAACTCAAACCATTTCGGCATTTTCCTAATCAACTCTGTATGCACCCAATATTGGTAGATGAGCGAAATACTCATCATCATTAACATCATCAGCGGCTCGAAACCAAGCAGTGGCATCCAACACCACCAGATGTATTTATAAAACTGCTCACCCCAACTTTGGCGGAGTGCCGTAGCTAAATTTAATGTTGTAGATGAATGATGATTGACATGAGCCGCCCACAAAATTCTTATCTCATGGCTCAACCGGTGATGCCAGTAGAAAGTAAAATCATCGGCAAACAAAATGAGCACCCAAGCCCACCAGTGCCAGCCTATATTGAGGAAATGAAAATGATTAAAGATGATGGTATATGTGCCGAAAGCCAAACCCTTCATTAAAATATCTATCACCAATGAACCAAGTCCCATGCCAATAGAAGAGAGCGCTTCTTTCTTCTCATACAAATTCAATTTCTCTTTCCAGTTAATGTAAAGTTCAGTGCCTATAGCAAGCAGGAAAAACGGGATGGCATAAGTCACCGGGTCGGTGAGCGGGTCCATATTTTTAAATATTTGCAGTAGAAGCATATTCAGATGTTTTACCGGTAAACTCGTTTCGGTATTTTGTAAACCATAGCAAAGATACTACAGCAAGAATTGTCATTGCAATTGTGGCTGCCAAAAACAGGGAAGAATTTTTCAAAAGCAAAACCATTAAAACGCTTACCGCAACTACGCGTAAATATTCCAGTACCAACACCCAGCTTTTACGTTCGAATATTCCCCCAATGTTTACCAGCGAAAAAACAATCAAAGTAGCTATCGAAATTTTAAGAGCCCAGTTTTCCTGAAAAGGAGTTTTAGATTGAAAAACTAAAAAGGCAGTAGTGCTAAGCAATACAAGCACAAACTGAAAAAAAGCATAGTTGGTTAATCCGCCCGAAATTTCCGTATCGTATTTGTGAAATGTTTGCGGAGTTACTTCTTTTAGTGGCTGAACACCACCGAGTTCTTCCGGTTTCCAGCCGGGCATTTTATACATCATTAAAAAGAAATTCTTGATTTTGCGAACCCGAAAAGCTTCTTTAAATAAATCAATCCAGTATTCAAAGTTTACCCAAAGCGGGTTCCAACTGTTTGTTTGTTTGGTAATACCGTAAACCACTTCTTCTTCCTCTAATTGAAATGTTCCGAACCACCGGTCGAAGATAATCAATGTGCCTCCGTGATTTCTATCAATATATTTTGGGTTTACCCCGTGATGAACCCGGTGATGCGATGGTGTATTAAAAACATATTCAAAAGCAGGATTCATTTTGCCAATGAGTTTGGTGTGAATCCAGAACTGATAAAGTGTTTGCAAAGAAGCGATGGTGATAAACACACCTGGCGAAAACCCGACAACTGCCAAAGGCAAATAAAACACCCAGCTAAACGCACCTTGCAGCCACGCTTGACGAAGCGCAACGGTTAAATTATATTCTTCGCTCTGATGGTGCACCACATGGCTGCCCCATAAAAAAGAAATTTCATGCGCCAACCGGTGAAACCAGTAGTAGAAAAAGTCAACCCCGATAAACAGAAGTATAAAAGTGAGAATGTTGTTCTCAATTTTCCAGATAGAGTGATCGTATAAATAGGTGTAGCCAATGAAAGTAAACGTCTTCAAAAAAATACCACTCACCTGTGAACCGATTCCGCAACTCAAATTGGCGATAGCATCGTTCATCCGGTAATAACTCAGGTTCTTCATTTTTGCAATCAGCAATTCAATGCCTATCAGCAAAAAGAAAACGGGAATAGCGAAAATGATTAAGCTCATGTTTTAAAAAATTGACGTGTGAATGTAGTGAATTGAACAAACTCATTTAATGATTTTGCTCAAAGGATTTTTTACTTTCAATAAATGAAGTTCAAAGAAATATTCAAAGACCAATCTTTTTGGTCGCTACTTATTATCAATATTGCCATTATTGTTTACTACCTGCATTACAATACAGGTTTTAAAACACTGGTTTGGATTTACTGGGCGCAGAGTGTACTCATTGGCTTTTTTACTTTTCTTGAACTAGCTACCATTAAAAATATTGAATCGGGAAGTATTAAATTAAATAATGAACCGGTGAATAATGATAAGCAAGCGAAAGGTTGTCTTTCAGGATTCTTCGCTGTGCATTACGGATTCTTTCACTTAGGGTATTTTATTTTCATATTCACCATTACTGATTTAAAAGAAGCTTTTGACTGGCGTCTATTCCAATTTTCGGTTGGCGCCTTTGCACTTGACCAACTTTGGAATTTCATTCGCATGAAAGAATGGGAGAAAACGCATAAAGTAAACGGAGGAGTGCTTTTCTTTTTGCCTTATGCGCGCATAGTTCCCATGCACCTTACTATTATTCTTCCAAAGTTCGTTGGGTTTCTTACCATGCTTCCTCTTTTTCTTGTGCTTAAAATGTTTGCTGATTTGCTGATGCACGTAATTACTGTTCGCGTTTACGGCAAACCGGAATGGGAAGACCCGACTGTTTTACGAACGGTGAAGTAATTATTTCGGAGTAGAATATTTTTCAATCCGCATTCCTACAGTTTTTACATACCCCAGCGGGTTCACGCGCATATCCTGCGAAATTTTGAAACTGTATTTGCCCACCTGAGGAAAGAAAGCATTATCCTGAATAGGAATTAGAATATCGCAGTTATCGCCAAGTATGTCGGCATTCCAAACACCATCCGGTCCGGAGAGGACGAGGTTTACTCTTCTTTCATATGTTTTACCATCAGGGAAAGTAGTTTCAATTTTCACCCAAACGTTGCGCCACTCAAAATTAAAACCGTGGCGAAGACTTACGGCTATGTTATAATGTTGAACAGTATCGGTAATTTCTGCCGTAAAAGTTTTGGCATCGGCATAATCCCATTTGTTGTTCACCACGTTCTGCTGGCTTTCCATCACCACATTCTTATCGCAAGACGAAAACAGTAACCCGCAAATGACTAAACAAGTAAATGAGTAAATGAAGAATCTCCCAATTTGGAATTTGGAATTTGGAATTTGGAATTTTCCTTGCCTATTGTCCATTGCCTATTTAATTTTTTGCCTACTGCCTACTATTTTTTCTTATCCCGGTTTTGGTTCGGGTTCTTCGGCTTGTTGCCTTGGTTGCGGTTTCCGCTGTTCGATTGATTGCGGTTACTGTTCTGATTCCGGTTGTTACCACCTGCTCTGCGTTTCTTGCGTTCTTTCTCTTCTAAAGTTTGCAGCGTAACCTGACCAACTAAATCCTCGTGCTTGCTTTCGTCCACCTTAATAGTTTCTATAATGGCGAAGTCTTCGAGGCTCTTTGGTTTATTGCCGCCTTTATTCATAGCAAGCAATTCCTTTACATCTTCAATATCTAGCTTAATGTAATTGCCTTTTTGCTCGGCATATTCATACACCATCTGTCTTTTCAAAATTTCGGTTTTGCGCAGCCATGCTATACCGGTTTCGGTTTCAATCTTGTCGGCATGTTTCGGAAAACTCTTCAGCGAATCGTTGTAAGTATCCAGCTCGTAATTCAAACAGCATTTCAAACGTCCGCATTGTCCGCTCAACTTATCAGTGTTAATGGCAAGGTTCTGATAACGCACCGCCTGAGTAGTTACCGATTTAAAATCGTTAAGCCATGTTGAACAGCACAACTCTCTTCCGCAAGTGCCAATACCACCCACACGCGCGGCTTCCTGACGCGCACCTATCTGACGCATTTCAATCTTTACTTTAAAATCGCGCGCATAAACTTTCACCAGTTCGCGGAAATCTACGCGACCATCTGCTGTATAAAATATGGTTGCTTTCTTATTGTCGCCCTGATATTCGATATCGCCAATTTTCATTTCCAGTTTTAGTTGGCGTGCCATAGCGCGGGCGCGTATCAGCGTATCTTTTTCTTTGTTGCGCGCATCCAGCAGCGCATTAATATCAGCTTCATTCGCCACACGCATCACATTGCGGATAGTATCATCGCGCTCCGTCACCTTGCGTTTTTTCATCTGCAGTTTCACTAATTCTCCCTGCAAACTCACCTCGCCCACATCATAGCCCTGTGCGGCTTCCACCACCACCAATTGTCCTTTATTAAAATCCAGATTAGAAGGATTACGGTAAAAACCTTTGCGCGAGCCCTTTTTAAAACTTACCTCTATAATGTTGAAATTCTCGTTGAATGAAATAGGCATATCGGCAAACCAATCCATCACATTCATGCGGTTACATCCGCCTGTGCTGCATCCTCCAGTAGTCTGGCAGCCCGCCACTACACCGTCTTTAGCGGTAGTGCATGTTGAACATCCCATCTTCTTTATATTTATGTTGACTCACTTTATTTTCTAAGCGGACGAAGCTAAAAGAAAAATTGAGATACAGCAGGGGGTTCCCGCTCAAAGCAGCGGGCGGGCTATCCGTTACAAGTCCTCGCCCCAAAGCGGGCTTCGGGCTTTCCACTACTATCCCTAACCCAAAAAGCCAATATAAAATGCAAAAGCCCCGCATCGCAGGGCTTCTGTATTTAAGTCCCCTTTAGGGGATTTAGGGGTTTTACCGCTGCTTCACCATCTTCTTACTCTCCGCCACCTTACCATCAATTAGCAACGAATAACTATACTGCCCCGTGCTAAGATTCGAAGCAAAAACAGTAACCACACCATAACCGCTCTTCACCTCAACAGTCTTAATCGCATTCCCCATCATATCACTAAAAATCAACTGCGCTCCGCTCACGTTCTCAGGTATAAAATACGAAATAGAAGTCTGCTCCGCAAAAGGGTTAGGCACATTCTGCTCAAGCACCACCACCTGCATACTGCTCAACTCCACCGTCAACCGGTTAACAGTGCCGTTGTTGGTGTTATCACCAACAACTCCTTCGCCTTCTCCTTCATCTCTCTTTCCACTACCGCAACACATATTCAACCGCGCCTCAATCTCCGCCAACCGCGTATTAATCACATCCTCCAGCGAATCTATCTTCGTCTGCTGCTCCTTCACCGCACTCACCAGCACCGGTATCAAACCCGCATAATTCAATCCTTTATATTCTAATTCCGGGCTCACCGTCTTACCATCCTTATCCTTTCTCTCCGGTTGCTTAATATCTTTCACCAACTCCGGAAACACCTGCTGAACCTCCTGCGCAATCAATCCGTTCTGCGTACCTTGCGGCAAACTCAGATAAGGGTAGTCGGCTCTTTTAAACTCGTAGGTTTTAGGTTGCAAAAGCAACAACTTAGCCAACGCAGTATTCGGGTTCATATCTGCCACATTCTTTTTCAGCATACCGTCACTTGCCCATGTCACTGTACCTGTAGAGTGCACATCCCCATCAAAATAGCCCGCATAGTAACTCGGTGACGAGCCACCGGCATAGGCAAATACTCCGTAATTAGTTCCCGGTGCATCTGTCGCTTCAAAATCACCGCCTATGTTATAATTGTCCGAACCCGATGCAAAACCGGTTACACCCACATTATCCGAAGTCGTACTAACATACTCCGCCACACCCAGCACGCCTACATTAAAGGTTTCCGAACTATCCGCTTTGCCCATCACTCCTGCATTATCTGCAACACCCTCCTGGTGTGCCACACCAACCACTCCCATATTTCTTCCGCTCGCATTTTCAGCTTCACCTACTACACCCACCTCTGTAAAATTAGTTCCGCTCGCCTTGTTGTAACTTCCATACATCCCGCCCTCAAACATTCCGCCTATACCATCAGCATCACTGCCAAAATCTATATATTTACTATAACCCCTCACAGCCACCACCATATTAGGGTTGCCATCTGTGCTGTAACTTGCATTTACCACCTCAGTAGCATAACCAAAATCCGAAGTAAAGTTCCCCGTTATAGTATCATTATGCCCAAACACATTCAAAAAAGAACTCGCACTTACTGTCGGTATACCTATCCGGTTGCCATTATCGTAAATCTGGCTGTTAACAAGTGTCTTATCGGTAGTGTTCCATTTTACTACATGGTTGCTATCGGCTTTGGTGGTGGTGGTTCCTACTTTCAGTGAGTCGAGTTCTTGTATGGCGCGGATGGCAAAGGGGATGAGTTCTGTATAATTCAATCCAAAGATTGTCATGGTATCTTGAAGTATATTTCCAGCTGTATCTATTACAGGTGGTCTTAATGTTGAATGAACCAACATAGGTAGCACTGTATCCACTTCTTGAGCAATGAAGCCAAAACTTTTTCTCAAAGACAAATTCATGTAAGGGAAACTATCTGCTTTGTATACATAGCTATGCGGTCGTAAACGGGCTATTACTTCTAAAGCATTATTAACACCTTGGATACTGTCTTTAAATCGAACATCAGAAACTGTTTGCCATGAACTTGTTGACCAAGTACCGCCATTAAAATATCCGGCTAATCCACCTTGCGGAAAGTTGGTATAGCAACTTTTACGTGCACTGGCATATACACCAATATTCATTTTAGGGCAACCTACTGCTAAGTTGGCTTCAAATATACCTCCAAAATTGTATGTGTTTCCCTGTGCCCTGCCAATAACACCTACATTCATTGGCAACGTAGTTAATGTTATTCCCGTGGATGTAACAATAGCTGGAGGCACACCGGCAAAAGTTATCTGCGCGGGCGAATTACCCACTATCCCAACATTGGCATTGGTAGCATTTTGTCCATAGCCGAATACACCAATATTAACAAGATTAGTATTTGAAGTAGAATAACTGGCAGTGCCAATTATTCTATTGTTGTTTTTTACCTCAAACTTGCTAGCGGTCAGAGTATTACCAGTATTTACACCAACTCTATCTCCATCATCATAAACAATACTATTACAAATAATTTTTGAAGATGCTGGACTCCACTTTGTAAGGAGATTATCGGCAGGGGCTGGAGTAGTACAAGCAGAAACATTTCCTAATGAAGAAGCATCTCGATACTTTATCTCGCCATTGTTTGCATCATTCCAAACGAGAATTTTATCAAGCGTATTTGTCGGGCCATTTACAGCGCGTATAGCAGCCGTCCCGTTTACATCAAGTGTTTGGGCTGGAGCAGGCGAGGTAGCGGTGGTAAAATTTATGCCCACATTCTTTCCTGTTCCACTACTTTCTGTTTTAATTAAAAGATGTCCATCAGCAGTCGTTTGAAAATCCGTATGAATACCTAAGTTAATATTGGCATTGGGGGTATAAGTAAGTCGCAATTGAGGCGCATCAGCAAAAGCTCCGCCTCCTAAATCCATCAAATGCTCATCATATATTTCAAGCCGTCTGCGTGGTGCAATGCCCGAACCATTCGCTGTCGTGGCTGCAAAATTACCAATGCCTAAACGCCCATAGGGGCTAAACTTTCCTACTTCCAACCCATCCCATGTTCCCGCATGTCCGTAACTTCCTGTAGGTCCGGTAAAAATAAACTCCAAATCATCGGCACCCTCCGGTCCGTTTAAATTATCCCCCCACGATATCACCGCATTTTCCCAGTTGCTCCATGGCTCATACCAAGTACCTCCTGTATAAGCATTTTTGGTTCCTACATACATATAATCGGTTTTCGCACTTATGTAGCTACCTATATCCATCCACGACCTATGCCCGCCATTGCTAGGCGACCAATGGTGTCCTAAATACAACAGCGCCAAAGGCGGTTGGTCAACATAAGCACCATTTATACTTTCTTCTTCAAAAATTCCCACCCTGTTTAATGGTTTTGAAGTAAAAGCAGTAGCAGAATAAGGATTAGCAGGCATAATATAATTTTCAATCCGCATCCTTGTCCAATGCCCTTGAGCATCAGTGGTGGCAAATATCATTCTGGCATTCTCCTGAAAATGTCTTATTGTAACATCCGACAAGCCGGAAGTGGAGTTATACGCTAACCCAATTCTAAAACCTGTGGTGGCACTGCCACTGCCAGTATTTCCATTGGTAAATTGATGAAACACATTAACATTGTCTGCTAAGTGTTGGTGTAGTAAATTTTGGGGTGTTGTAATGCCTATACCAACATTCCCGTTGCTTTGCAAAATCCGCATACGCTCTGTGCCGTTTGCTCTAAATAGTACATCATAACCATTACTGCTTCCCAAATATTCAGCGGGTGTTGGGATTCCACCACCACTTAAACCATTTCCAGTAATTGTAGATTGTCCTAAAACAAAATTGAAATTGGCATTAACACCTACCACTATGATAAGCATCAATAATTTGATTTCTTTTTTCATGAGTATTAATTTTAATTATCAAGCATTCTATTATTTGGTGATTACAAATTTTCCTGACTGATACGATTTACTCTTTGAAACAAGAGAGTATAAGTAGGTTCCACTGCTAAAATTCCCAACATCTAAAAAATATCTATTGTGCATAAAATCAATATTCTCTCGCTTTTGTTCGTTTCCATTATTATCAATAATCATAAGCTGAAATTGCTCTGTATTATTAGGGAATGTAATCTCAAAATTTAGCGTCATGTCCGCTGGGTTAGGAAAAACTTTCACAAAAGATTTTTCATCTGAAAAATCATACACATTAGTCGGCAAATTACCACATAAAGAATAAACTCGCAATTGAGACCAACTAAAAGTTGCATCTGTTTTTTGAAGGAAAAGTTTTGTGCCGGATGAAGTGTTGAGTATCGGCCTTTCATCATTAGCTCCTCCCAAACATCCATAACAATAAGGACCTGTTGCACTATCTTCCTTAAATATCAGTGTTCCATCTGTTCTTAATATCCTAAAAGGATGCCTTGAATCATTTTTGTATTCATAGGCATACTCAATATTTGTGGAGTCACAATCAAACAGTGATTTTGTAACATAAATAACAACAAAGCCTTGAGATATTGAGTCACCGGCAGGTAATACAATGTTCGTTAGATATGGTGTCATATCCATATTATATAAACTGAAGCTATTGCTATACCAATTGAAAACTACATATTTAAAATCGTTATTGCCAATATCAGTGCAGTAGACACGATTAGAATTAGTGGAATCAAACGTATGCTCAAGAGTAATCTGCGCTCTAACATTTGCACTAAACAAAAACGCACAAGAGATAACGAGTAGTAGTTTTTTCATGCCAATAAAATTTTAAAGTGTGTGTTAGTTGTGTGCAGTAAAGGTTAACCAAATAATCCGTAAACCCAAATAATCCCGCCACGCAATCAGGTCATACGTAGCGCAAAACCACCCCCTCTCCATTTTTCATGGAGAGGGGGCAGGGGGGTGAGGCAAAAAAAGCCTCTCGGTTTAACCGAGAGGCTTTCATCATCAAATCGTCAAATCCTCATATCTGCACTACGGGTTCGCCACCAGCTTATAATTCTTCGTCTTCACCGTTTGCAACTCAATCACCACGGTATCCTCCAAAATAATATAACCTGCCAGCACCCACTTCACCTGGTAAGTTCCCGCGCGTAATCGCAACACAGCATACTCGCCATTCTCATCCGTTTCTGTAATAATTGCCGGTTCGCCCTCCGGTGTAAACGTTCCCGTTGCTCCGGTCAAATTCACATTCGTTACACTATCCTGTAGCCGTCCCTTTATGCCTGCCACCTTCGGGTTAATCATATCCAGCAAACTCGCAAACACAAACAACGATTTTATGTCAGGGTCATTCACAAACACCCGTTGCCCGTCCTTCATCATATCCATTCCCTCGCGGTAACAGGCATTCGTAGCAGTCACCTTTTCTGCGGTGGCTACTTGCGTTTGCTCTGCCGCCTTAAAAGCAGCATACTTTTCTTCAAAAAGCAATCTCCTGCCTTCCACCTCTCCTTCAAAAGTTCCCGGCATCGCACCATCGGTAGTAAGCACCGCCAGCTTACTGTCAATATATCCCTTCATCGAGTCACCCAAACTCTGCACACTCTCCCAATCATTTTGCGCAGCCTCTCGGTAATACAACTGTCCTGCCTCTTCATAATTCGGTTTGCGTAAAGCAATATTGTCTCCCTTAAAGGCCTCATCAATATATCCCTTCAATAACTGAAAATCATTCAAGCATAAGGTGGCTTTCTGCCCCACCATTATTTTCAATTCCTCTGCCAGCCCGCTTCGCGCCTGAAAATCCGGCAACTCACGCGCTGCCTTTATTCGTAGCTTGGCAGTGGCAGCTAGCGCAAGAATATACTTGCTTGGTTTGTAGTTAGTAAAAGGAGCAATATGCGTTGCATAATTGCCCCATGCTGTTTCAAGCACGCTGTAAGCGTCTTTCTGAGCGCATGGGTACTCATTTTTTACAATGGCTTCCATCTTAATTTGGTTTAGGTTTTAAAAAATAATTACAACCTAAAAACGCCATCAACATTTCCGCATTGCGTCAACAAAACCATTTTTGCAAAATTTTACATTTTCCCCTCCTAACAGGAGGGGTGCCCGAAGGGCGGGGTGGTTTTGTATCCACCCCCTCTCCAAACAAACTGCATTTAATTCCTTTTCCCTTCTCTGGCAGGAGAAGGTGGTCGAAGACCGGATGAGGCTCATGGAGAGGGGGCCGGGGGGTGAGGCAAAAAGCGTAAATTCTTAATGGCAAATATACTTCAAGGCAAGATGCTCCTGCCTTTAATCATGCCTCCAATCCTTCAATCACATAAATCGTAGTTCCGGTCTTTGTCATTCCCCTTCTTAAAAACAGCAATAAAGTTAGTAAGTACGTCAATCCTGTTTTTTAGAAGGTCGCGCTCACACTTAAGCCTGTCACTCACGCTCTTAAGAGTGTCAGATTAACTCTTAAGCGTGTCATACGCGCTCTTAAGAATGTTAAACTTACTCTTGTCCATGTCAGCTCGGCTCTTAAGCGTGTCACTCACACTCTTAAGAGTGTCAGCTAAACTCTTAAGAATGTAATACCCGCTCTTAAGCGTGTAATTCCGGCTCTTAAAATGCTCCTTCTTATTCCGCTCACCCTCGGCTGCAGCCTGCGCTGTATGGTACAAGCATGCCATTGGCGCAAAAATGCAGCTCCGGCATCTGAGCAGCGCTCATGTGCATGCGTGCAACTTATTTTACATCTCAATACTCATACAAAAGGAATCCTTTAAACTTTCAAAATTTTGAATTTCTTTGTTAGGTATTTAAGCACTAAATAAATTAACTCTCATGGTTCAATTTTACTTTCCCAAAAGAAGAGGGCTTCTCTGCCTCCTTTTTTTCGCCCTTGCCTTCAACCTTTCGGCTCAAATTAATTCAACGCCTTTCGAACAGGTATTTGTTACCGCCAATCTGGATAAAGAATCTTTGAAAAAAGACTTCCCGCGCCTTTATCAAGTGGTAAAGAATAAGGATTACAAAACCGAAGATGTTAACTCCTTTATTAAAAGCAACGGCACAGAATGGAACAACTTCACTAACCTTCTGGCAGTAAAAAAACTCAACATTGCCTGGGGCACCTTAGGTCTTGTTCTTCCCGAAACCAAAAAGGAATTCCCTCATTCGCTTTATCAATGGTATAAAGCATCCGGCATTTCCGATGCAAAAAGAAACCAGTTGTTCCCGCACTTCCCGCTTCCAAACTTAAAGAACGATGCCGACAAAGAACTTGCCGACTACGAAGCAAAGATTGGTGCATGGCAACGCCTTTACACCGAAGAATATGAGCATTTCTTAAACGCTCCTGAACTCACCTCGCTTAATCCTTACTACACCGGCTATTTCAAATTCCCCTACCTGCCAAAGTTTATAGGTCAGGAAATTGATTTAGAAAAACCAACCAAACCAAACACCGGCAACGCTATTGCAGACGATTATCACTACCAAATGAAACTCCGCAACTGGTATTTTGTATTCAAGCCCAACGAATTCGACCGCCTGTATGGCAAGGATTACAAATTCCCCGATTCATTTAACCAGCAAGAATACCGCGAGCACATCATTAAAATTTCGAAAGAAAAGAAAACGGGCACTTACCCTAATATGAACAACCCTCACTAAAAAATTCAGACCCCTGCTATTCGCTGAACAAAAACATTAAGCATTATGAAATTGAATTCTACCATAAATAAATTTTTAGCAGCACTCACTGTATGTCTGCTTTTTTCTTTCGTTCAAACCAAGGCACAAACCTATAACGATGGTGCCATGAACATTAAAATGTCTGTCGGCTATTCGTGGGTGGAAAGTGTGGATGACCCGTTGTTTGGGGAGTTGAACGATAATGAATTTCGTTTCCGCTGGTGGGGAGCAGACAATGCCAACTTAGACGGATTAGGTTTTGTGGGCGGAACTACGATTGGTGTAAGCTCAGGAGGATACGGCTGGGTAACCGGGCAGGATGTTGCTCTTTTAAATTATACCTACGGCACTATCGGAACAACCCCACAAGCAGTCCCTCAATATTTAGCCCTGCAAGGCGAAGGCTGGGAAGACGATTGTTTTGATTGTTATCGCTCAACAGGAACTTTCACCTGGGCTTGCGACCAATGCAGCAGTTTTAATTACGATGGCGGGTGCGGTTGCAGCACAAACATTTTTTGCGGTTGTTCTGCAGAAGACCAGCATTGCGGGCCTTATACTTTAAGTAACACTATTAACTACCGGGTGCTTGCGCCTTGCTTAAGTTTAACCTCTCCGCCAACAGCCGGCAACGCTTGGGTAGGCGATTTCTTCGGCAATGCTTGTGGTTCCGATGATTTAGGAGCAGAGGTGCTTGCTACATGGACACCTCCAATTCCCGATGTAATTGTTTCTACCGCCAATGTTTTATGTCAGGCGGGCTTGGTAACCATGCAAACAGGAGGTGCAGTTTTCGGAGGAGATTATCACTGGTATAATAACTCCACCAACGTTTTAGTAGGAACCGGCTCGCAGATTACGCCATTTGTCGGTACCACAACCACTTTCAGGGTTCACACTTCCAACGGTGGCTGCGAAAGTTTGAGTTATCGCACTTACACAGTCACGGTTGGTCAGCCAAATATTACAAGCGTCAATTCAGTGAGTCCGGCTTGCTTTGGTTCTATCAACGGCAGCATAACAGTAAATGCAACAGGAGGTAACGGAGCGTTGCAATATTCCAACAATGCAGGAGCAACATGGCAGGCATCCAATGTGTTCAATAACTTAGCGGCAGGCTTCTATAATATATGGGTCAAAGATGCCAGCAACTGTACCGTTATTTATTCAGGCAATTCAGTAATTCTTACACAGCCAAATCAAATCAGCATTTTTGTAAACAAAGTAGATGCAAGCTGCAGCGGTAGCAGCACCGGTCGTATAGATATTTTTGCCGGTGGCGGTTCAGGCAACCTTACTTACTCTGTTAATAACGGAAGTACTTATCAGCCAAGTTCCATCTTCGCCAACCTTCCGGCAGGCAACTACAACATTGTAGTAAAAGACGCGAACAACTGTTCCTATCCTTTCCTCGGTAACCCGGTAATTATTTCGCAACCGGTTCCGGTGGCGGCTACTACTACGGTTACCAATGCAAGCTGTGCAACAACTACCAACGGCAGCATAACGGTAAACGCAACCGGTGGAACTTCACCGTATAATTATTCATTAAACAACGGACCGTTCTTCCCTAACTCAATTTTTACAAACGTAGCATCAGGCAATTACACCATTCTTGTTTCAGATGTAAATGGTTGCACTGCTTCTACCACTGCTACTGTTGGCAATACTTATTCGTTGGTAGCAACTGTGCTTAGCCAAACCGATGTTAGCTGCTCAGGTGGCGCAGACGGCTCTGTAACTATCGACCAAACCGGTGGCTTAGCTCCTTACCAATATTCTATTGACGGTGGAAATACTTTCCAGCCAAGCGCAACCTTCAACGGATTATCAGGCGGTGTTTATACCGTTATAGCAAAAGATGCAAACGGCTGCACCGATAATGTAAGCGTAACTATTGTTGAAAGACCACCGCTTACAGCATCAGTTACTTCGATAGTTAATGTAAACTGCTTTGGTGATAGCACCGGTACCATAAATATTGCCGCAGCCGGTGGCGATGGAACGTATTCTTATTTATGGTCGAACAGTTCTGTAAACCAAAATCTCACCAACGTAGTAGCAGGAAATTACTCCGTAGTAGTTACTGACGGGGCAGGATGCACCGCAGCAACTAACGGAACAGTTACACAAAACAATCAGTTGGTTCTTTCGGTTGAACATCAGATAAATGTTTTATGCCACGGAGATAATACCGGTGGGTTGGATATTACTGTAAATGGTGGTGTGCCTACTTACACTTATCACTGGAGCAACAACTCAACCGGTGAAGATCTTTACGGAGTGAATGCCGCTATTTATGCGTTAACCGTTACAGATTTTGGTGGTTGCGTTGCTTCTGCCGTTTATACTATTACTGAACCGGGAACACAATTAGGTGCTACAGTTTCTTCTACCGATGTAACTTGCCCAGGTGGAAATGATGGAACGGTAACTGCCCAAGGCACCGGTGGAACTACTCCTTATTCTTATTTGTGGAATAACGCGCAACAAGGAGCAACCATCACCGGATTATCTGCCGGACTATTTGTAGTAACCGTTAAAGACAGTAACAACTGCGAAACAGCAAAGAGTATTCTTTTAGTAGAGCCACAGCCGTTTGTAATTACCGATAGTATTGTTCCTGCAAAATGTTTCAGCTCGGCTGACGGTGCAGTATATATTTCTGTAACCGGTGCAACACCGGGTTATAATTACCTCTGGTCTAATTCAACTTCAAATCAAAATCTAACAGGAGTTGCTAAAGGAAATTACAGCGTAGTAGTAACCGATTCTAAAGGATGCACCGATACAAAATCGTTTACAGTTACTAGCCCTATTGATTTGGTTTCATCTGTAGCAGGAAATAATCCTGACTGCCATGGAAACGCTACCGGCTTTGCCGTGGTAAGTGTAGGTGGCGGAACCGCACCTTATACTTATACCTGGAGCACCACTCCTGTGCAAAGCGGTGTAATGGGTGTGCATCTTTTAGGTGATGTTACTTATACCGTTACCATTACCGATGGCAACGGTTGTTCATCTACCAATTCTGTTTTACTTGCCGACCCTACACCGGTAGTGGTTACCGCAATTCCGGACAGTGTAACCTGCTTTAACGGAAATGACGGAACGGTGTTGATTCATGCTTCAGGCGGAAGTGGTATCTACATTTACTCTTTAAATAATGTTTATCAGCCCGATAGTATCCTCACCGGTTTAACCGCAGGAGAGTACACGGCTATTGCGCAGGATAACAACGGATGTTTTGGTTCAGAAAACTTTACAATCAGCGAACCGACTTCCATCTTTGTAGATGCAGGTCCCGACCTTGTTTCGGTGCGCGGACAAACCGTAACGCTCAACGGAACAGCTTCTTCGGCACACGGCATTACCGGTTACCTGTGGAGCACTGATTATAACTTAAGTTGCACAGCTTGTCAAAGCACGAATGCTACTCCTGATTCTACATTCATGTATTACCTCACGGCTATAGATGGAGACAATTGCAGCAATTACGATTCGGTTACGGTTATTGTGAAGAATAAGATTGAATACTTTATTCCATCTGCCTTTACACCAAATGCCGATGGACTGAACGATTATTTTGAAGTAAACATACTTGGCGCAAACACTATAGAGGTCTCCATATTTGACCGTTGGGGCGAGCGTCTTTATTTCAATGCCGCACAACACAACGGACTTTTAAATAATGGCGATGCCTGGGACGGAAAGAAAAACGGAAAAGCAATGCCTTACGATACTTACGTTTACCAATTAAAGGTTTTGTTCTTCAATAATACTACCGAAGACAGAAGCGGAACAATTACGATAGTGAGGTAAAAAAATCAAACCCCTAAATCCCCTAAAGGGGACTTGACAGCCAAATACAAAATACAAACAGCCGAAGAAAATTTCGGCTGTTTGTATTTAAGTCCCTTTTAGGGGATTTAGGGGTTGGGTTGGGGATTAATAAACTTTATAGCCGGTAAAAGTATTCTCCGGTTGAGTAAGATTAAGGTCTTGCGGAGCACCGCTGGTTTGACTAACTATTACATCTACACGGTCACCGGCATACAATTTAAAGTTAGCTGAAAGGTGCTGTGGTAGTGCACCAGTAGAAACAGTTACGCGAACTTGCTGTGCAATTACTCCGTTAACACGAAAAGCAAGAACAGCATCACCGCTCACCGAAAGCGGATTCCAGATTACACGCACCTCAAAATGATACATGCCTTCGCTTAATACATCGAAACTACCGGTTGTTGAATTGTAATAATTGCCATCGTTAAAATCTACATTATCAAAAAGCAGAGGAGTTTCTGTTGCATTGTCTATACTTAGCAATCCATAAGTGCTGTAAGCGCTGAAACCCTTTTTAGGATTATCTTCTCCCCATGATGCAAGCCCGTTAGCATCTGAAATAAGCACCTTGCCAACAGCCGGTCCACCACCGGTAATTTTTAGTTGACCGTTTACTTCCAATTTAGCAGAAGCGGAAGGTGTGCCTATGCCTACATTATCGTTGGCGTAATTGATGGAGAAGGCATCGTTGCCGGTGTTGAAATTAAAAATGCGATACGTGCTGTTGTTGAGTGTGCCCACTAACCATTGTGCCGAATCATTCAAACTGTATTGCACCGCAGCCTGGTCGTTCGCAGCACTTGTCTTATCTAATATTAAAAGCGAGCGGTTGAAACTTCCATCCTGACCGCGTAGACGAAGAACGGCATCCGTATTAAAAGCGGCATCTATATTATAAACAGGCGAAGCAGAAATCAAACCGATTCCAATCTTGCCGTTATTTGTAATTCTCATTCTTTCCTGTGAAGCTGTTCCGAAACTTAGTGGTTGATTTTCGTAATTCATTATTACAGCAGCACCGGAAGAAGATGTGTGGCCAATCAATAATCCGTTTGTAGGGCCGACACCGGTGGAGTCGGAAACGATTTGAAACTTAGAAGGCGAAGACGATGCGCTTTTTACCACTACATCATTTACCGGTGAAAGAACATTCACACCGACCTTTCCATCCTGCAAAACAATAACGCGGGGAGTGGCGTTTGTTCCAATCAACACTCCTTCGTTTTCGTAGTTCATCAATTTAATATCTCCGGTGTTATTCATCTGCCCTATAACAAAGCCATCTGTTTTAGCTGCACCGGTTACTGAGGAAATCAATTGGATGCTTGAAGTATCAAAAGCATTTGATACTACCAACTCGCGCGATGGATTGGTAAGCCCGATTCCTACCTTACCGGCTTCGGTAACTCTCATTCTTTCCAGATTATTTGTTCCGAAAAGCAATCCTTTATTTTCCTGGTTCATCAACATACTTGTTCCAAACGCTTCGCTTTGTCCGAGTAACAAACCGTCAGCGGAACCTTGCCCTGTAAGCGCGGAAACTATTTGTAAAGAAGTAGGAGAACCGGTTTGAGTAACCAAAACTAAATCGTGTGTGGGGGAGGAAGTCCCTATTCCCACTAAACCATCTTTAGTAAAGCGCATCCGCTCATTGGCATTGGTGCTTATAAATAAATCTTTGTGCTCGCTATTTATTAAACCCACCGTTCCCGAATCGGAAAGCTGATTTATGGAAAAACCATTTGCAGTACTTGAATTTGTAAGCAGCAAAGTGGTTCCTGTATCACCTTTTAAATGCAAATGCGCTTCGGGAGTATTGGTGTTAATACCGGTATAATGTCCATCATCAAATATTCTTGAATTGCCCAGCGAAGATGAGTCAGGAGTAAACTTCGAAATGTAATTAAGCGTTCCATGCACATTTCCGTTTCCAGCAGGACCAGTAGCACCGGTTGCCCCTGTAGCTCCAGTGCCTCCTGTATTTCCTGCCGCTCCGGTAGCACCTGTTGCCCCCGTACTTCCTCCACCTCCATTACCGGCAGTTTCTGCATAAAGCGCGTAAGCCACACTAACTAATTGTGCCGAACCAACCAGTAGATAATTAGTTCCTCCGGAAGGGTCGTACTCCACCTGCATGTATTTCAGATTCACTCCCCAGTTGATAGCAGAAAAACTTCCCATAGAAATCACTCCATCACCAACAAGTGTATTAAACAAGCCAAATTGATTGGTAGTAGGACTTTGCTTTTCCTGATAAAGAATAGGACCGGTTTCCGAAATATCGCGAATGGTAAACCGAACTGAAATATTTTGATTGGAAAGTCCATTCCCTGAAACATCACGAGCTATTGCCTGATAATTAAATTTATGAGGTGTCTGTGCTATGACAAAAACAGAACAAAGAAAAACGAATAGAATGGTAAAGGCGTGTTTCATGTGTTTAGCGTTAAATGGTCACTAAAACTTAATAAGAGATACGGCTAAAAATAGAGAGAGTTCTGATAAAAGGAAGAAAACCCCTAAATCCCCTAAAGGGGACTTTGAATTTTGACTTTCTGCATTCATGTCCTTTTCAGGGCATTTAGGGGTTTATTGCCTCTTTAATAGCATCATCAACACTTTGATTTACTCCCGGAACTTTAGGCAATGCTTGCTCCACCAAATCAATATAAACTTTCAAATCAAGTTTGTATGGCATGAAGTAAAACATCAACGCTTTTGTAATCGTTTGCTTTGCGGCCTTCTGGCTTGCTTTATCTTTTTCAATAACCGGTATCAGGTATTCATACAATTTCTTACGCACCTCCGAAGCATTATCGTTTTTTAAAAGAGATGCACCAGATTTTTCGTTTACAACAAAGCCATCAAATTTTAACTCGCAGTAGCGCAGCATACACGCAGGTAGCCAAACTTCAACTGCGCCTTCATCGTTCTTAAATACTCTGAAATTCCGGAACGATAAATCAACGGCATACCGCGCATAGTAAGGAATTGAAAACTGAACCGTGTCGCTTTTTGAATCTCCTTTCAGGTAATTGAACAAAACTTCATCATCAGCTTTTGTAAGTGTAATGGAAACTGTACTGTCAAATTCAGTAGTGGCACCGTTTACCAGATTTTTTATGGTTGGGTAATTGGCCACAAGCCCGTCCCGGACTTTGTTTACACCATAAAAAAAACTTCCTGCACCAACAGCAAGAATTATTAGAACAACCAGAACTATTTTCAGAATTTTCATAAAGCGCATTTAAGGGTGAGCAGTTAGCTTATTGGATAATATTTTCACACCGGTGATGTTTAAATGGTCATAGTCCACAAACATATCATCGTTAAAGGTAGTGTCAGTATAAAAATCAAGGTAAGGTGCTTTGTTGGCAATTGAGAAAGAATCAATAATCTGTTTCGCTAATGCAATATTCTCTTTACTGCAATTAGCTCTGTAGCAATCCGTCTTTGGCGGGTCGAACAGAACAAGTTGAATGTGGTGTTTGTTGCAGAGCTGCACTATCCTGTTCAGGTAGTCAAGATTCTCAGGGATATTTTTTTGCTTAAACTTCAGCAGTGAATGTTCTTCGGCACGCTTACGGCACATAAACGGGTCATGTGTTTTGTGCGGAACAACGACCGGTGCGGATACTTCTTTAGCTACAGTATCCTTGCTTTCTGCCACCGGTGTGCTTGCTACAGGAATAAAATTCAACGGCTTTTTTTCTTCCTGCTTTTTAAACAGGTAGCCAATATCGCGGTTGGAGCGAAAGAAATTAGACATACTCATGGCGCGGTTGGTCATGGTGTTGTTATACAATTCACCGGTGTATGGATAATACTCCCGGTCAATATATTCCTGTCCGCTTTTACATTGGTTATAGCCGATTAAATCGTAGTCAAGTCCGAGATAGATTTTCTTCAGGTTCGGGCTTTGCGGGATAATAGTTTTTAACGCCAGATACATTCTGAAAATATCCTGCCCACCCAGCGACATGTTTCCCACTTCTTTTGTTTCCTGAGGAAAAAGCTCATTAAAAACCCCGATGTGCGAATTGCCGATATAAATAGTTTCAACCGTATTTGCCTTGGCATAGTAGGGTTTAAACAACCGGTCTGCCTGTGTGGAATAATTGCGGTAGCCATACTCAAGCAATGCGATTGTAATTGCGCTAATGAGTAAAACAGAAAGAATGAATTTTAAAAACCGCATTGGTTAAAACTGAAAATATATGAATGATTGTTCCTCAAAAATTCCGAAAACGTAAATGCACAAAATCAATAAGGCACAATAAAAAACATCGGTAGCCATACTCCTTTTCCCAAGCGGAAGTAACTTCAGTTGCCATTGTTTGTAGAAGATATATTCTACACCAAACATTACAGCAATAGCAACCAAACAACTTAAGTTAAAAAACGTGCTGAACATGGGTATGCCGAATAATACTCCACGTTCTATATGAGGGATCTCTTTAATAATAGTAAAAGCATCGTGCACATTATTGGCACGGAAAAATATCCAGGCAAGCATGACTAATGCCATAGTAAAGGTCCATTCGGCACCGGTTATTAAAAAACTGATGAATTTTAACCGGTCTTTAATTTTTTGCTGAACATTAGCGGTTAAATGACCGAATACCTGATAGGTGCCGTGCAAGCCGCCCCAGATTACGAAGGTCCAGTTGGCACCATGCCACAAGCCGCTGACCAAAAATACCGCAAGCAGGTTGAAATACCAGCGCGGTTTCGAAACGCGGTTACCACCAATGCTGATATAGAAATAATCGCGGAACCAGGTGGAGAGTGAAATGTGCCAGCGCGTCCAGAATTCTTTAATGGTTGTAGAAATGTAAGGCAAATTAAAATTCATCATCAACTCAATTCCCATGATGCGCGATGCGCCTAATGCAATATCAGAGTAACCGGAGAAATCGCAGTAAATCTGGAAAGTGAAAAACAGCACCGCCCAGATAACCGGCATACCGTGATAATGATTCGGGTCGTTAAATACTACATCGGCAAACATGGCTAACCGGTCGGCTACTACCATTTTTTTGAAGAAGCCCCAAAGCATTTGTTTCAATCCGGAAATGGTGCGGTCGTAATCGAAGTTGTGCTTTTCATAAAACTGAGGCAACATGTTTTGCGGACGCTCGATAGGGCCTGCCACCAACTGCGGGTAATACATAACATACAGTGCATACGTAATAAACTTTCGCTCTGCTTTCTGATTGCCACGATACACTTCAATAGTGTAACTCATTGCCTGAAAAGTGTGGAAGCTCAAGCCAATAGGAAGCAAAATTTGCAGGTATGGAATAGGATTGTCTACACCGAAATTATTCAGCAGTCCTTCTATGTTTCCGTTGATGAAATTGTAGTATTTGAAAATGGCGAGCACGGCAAGGTTGGCTACAATACTCCAACTCAAATAAAATTTCCGCCTTGGCCCCGATGCGTTTTCAATCAGAATACCCGCATAATAATCAATGATGATGGTGAAGAAGAGAATGAGAATGTAAACAGGCTTAAAGAACATGTAGAAAAAACAACTGGCTGCCAGCATCATCAGAATTCTGCGCTGATAGGGCAACAGAAAATACAGGATGGTTACTACCGGAAAGAAGATGAGAAAGGGTAGTGAGTTAAATAGCAAGCGCGATTATTTTTTTTTAAAGCGCGATAAATCTAAACGAAGATTTCAGAATTTTTATTTCCGGTGCGGTCCTGGCCCCATCATGCGCAATGCTTCACCAATAATTTCATCGAACTTTTGCTGCTGTTCGGCATTGCAGATGGCACGTATCTTTTTGAAATCGTAGAAAGTAGTCAACTCGGTTTGTTTGCGGTTGATGGCTATGGAGTCTGCTAATTGATTGACGAGAACAGAATCAACCGCTTCGCCATTCAGCAATTGAAAATACCGGTCGTGCAAATTGCGGTCTTGTTGATGAATGTTCTCCATGTTCTTGCGATGCTCTTCCTGCAAAACTTTGTATTGTTCTTGCTGTACTGCATTTAATTTTAATTGCTCCGTTAACCAGCGAGAAACTTCGCGCGGGTTTCCTTCATGCTTGGGTTTATGCATAAACATAAATGCAAGCGTTGCCGCATTCGTCAGCAAAAGTGCGATGATGATGAAATATAGAAATTTGATTTTGCTGTTCATTTAAAAGGTATCGGTAGTTGAAGAAATGCAATACTCTTTGGCGAAAGCTTGTAAAGATTGGTTATTCTCTTTTGAAAATGACACGCAGGCAAACACATTCAATGTAATCAACAGGAAAAGTCCGGCAGCAATTCGCAAAACATAATCGGTAGAAATAATCGCTTCCGCTTTAATTCTATCCATTGTTTTCTGATAAAATACGGCACTAACCTTAGCGCGCTGAATATTCTCAGCACTTGCTAAAACTTCTTCTGCCCACTTTTCCTTTTCAGGGTTCATGGGTATTTAGATGCTATTGCGTTTAAAAACTTGCGGCTTCTTGAATACAATAAACACATAGGCACATAGAGCACATAGAAATGCAAATTAATTTTAGCTATGTGTTCTATGTGCCTATGTGTTTATGCTTTTTCGTTCTGTTCGTAATAATCCGTCAGTATTTTCTTCAAATTCTGCTTGGCGCGGAACAACAGCGACTCCACAGCCGAAACCGACATCTCGGTTACCTCACTTATTTCCTGATAACTCAGGCACTCGATTTTATTAAGGGTAAAAGCAATTTTCTGATTCTCCGGTAAGTCTTCTATTGCCTTAAACAGATAAGCAGCACGCTCTTTGTTTTCTAACTGAACTCCCGGATGAACAAAATCAGGAATTTCAAAGCGCAGCTCATTATCATGTTCTCCGAAAATGCTCTTTACAAAGGCAAAACGTTTCTTCCTCTTCTTGCCCCGCAAATGGTCGAGCGATTTGGTTACGCAGATGCGGTAAATCCAGGTAGAGAGCTTCGACTCTGCTTTGAAATTTTGAACTGACCTATGCACTTCTACAAAAACTTCCTGCGCAATATCTTCCGCATCTTCCGCATTGCGCAAAATACCCAGGCAGGTATTGTAAACCCGGTCCTGAAAATTTTCTACCAGATAGCCGAAAGCTTTTTCGTTTCCTTGCTGCAATTGTAATATAAGAAGCGGTTCGGTCAAGAGGGTGGTTGTTTTTCGAAAACAAACCTACACCTCTACTGAAAGAAAAGCGTTACAGGAAAGCGCAAAAAAGTTATAAGATTCGGTTCTGATTGCGTTCCTTCTTCCATCGCAAAAATCATATTCAAATTTTTCTAAAATCACCGAAGGTTTTAGAGTTAGGTGTCGTCTAATGAACGTTCTCAGCTAAATCAATTAACGTTTTAAAAAACAGTATGAAAAAATATTATTCGTGTTTCATTTTCGCTCTTCTTCTTTCTTGCACTCAAAGTTTTGCGCAGGTTACCGACCCGGCAGTTACTTCGTGGCTTATTAATACCACCAACCTTACCGGTTACAGCGGGTTAACTGCCAACGTGCAGCAAGTGAATTATACCACTACCGATGTATATGTAACCTGCACCTGTATTCCCGGTTACGATATTGGCCCATGGGCGGGCAACCCGAACACTCCGGCTAACCAAAATTTCTGTTTTAAAATTACGCGCAGTCCTCAGCCTAAAAGCGGAACTAAAACTGCTACCGGTTTAGGGCATATCGGTGTTTGGACAAACGGTGTAAGTATTTTTAATGCTAAAGATGCTACCTCTTATAACAATGGAGGAATATGGAATCAAGATGCGCTGCCGAATGAAGGCGCAAGCTTTGATGCCTGTCTCGGTCACCCTGCCCCTAACGGAGAGTATCACCACCATGTAAACCCAACCTGTCTGTACGATGACCAGGTAACAACCGTTCACTCGCCAATTATTGGTTACGCGTTTGACGGCTTTCCTATTTACGGGGCCTATGCTTACGATGACACTAACGGCACCGGTGGCATTACACTTATGGAAACCGGTTACCGGTTGCGGAGTATTACCGACCGCACTACACTTGCCGATGGAACAGTTTTACAGGCAAGTCAATACGGTCCAGCCATTGGCGGGCAATATCCGCTTGGAAAGTATATTGAAGATTACGAGTATGTGCCGGGTTTAGGCCACCTTGACCAATACAACGGCAGGGTTTGCGTTACACCGGAGTATCCGCAAGGCACGTATGCTTATTTTGTAACTATCAATAATAATCAGGTACCGGTTTATCCATATACTATTGGTGCTTCGTATAATGGAGTAGTAGCTCAGGGAAACACCGGTCCGCAATCGGGGCATAATACGGTGCCCGGTAATGCTACTTTATATACCGCACCGGTAACAGGTGTAGATGAAGTGGAGAACGAAATGTTGAATGTGTATCCTAACCCTGCTCACGATTTAATTTTTGTTCAAACCGGAAACGATGAACCGCTTAGTGAAATTATTTTGACAGATGTTTTAGGAAGACAGGTTCTTGTGCTGCACAACACATCTTCTCTTTCCACCATTAATATTTCCGCCCTTACTGCGGGAACTTATTTATTGCAATCAAAAAACGGCAATAAAACCTCTAATGCAAAAGTGGTAGTGTATTAGCTACACCTCCATTGACCAATATCAGCCCGTAGTTCATTTGCATTCGTAACTTCGCGCCATGTTCAACAAAGGCGATAAACTATATAGCATTGTGGGTATGAAATGTCCGCGCTGTCATGAAGGAGAACTATGGCGCAGCCCCCTCTATAAATTGAAGTTTTACGATATGTACGAAAACTGCCCGGTGTGCGGTTTAAAATACGAACAGGAACCGGGTTTCTGGTACGGGGCTATGTATATGGGCTACACTTTTAGTTCCGGTGCGCTGCTGATAGTCATGCTCATAACCCTGATGGTTTTAAAATGGGAGCTGCCTTATATACTTACTGCCATTGGTATTACTGCCGTTATCGGTTTTACCTTCAACACGCGCCTGTCGCGCTCGGCATGGATCAACATTATGGTGAGCTATAACCCCAACTGGAAAAAGCAAAACGAAGCCCGCGAAAAGAAACGCGAAGAACTGCGCGCACAAGGTGTTAATGTAGATGAATCAAGCTCGCTTACCAGTCAGGGTCACCACGGGTTTGAATCGGATAATAAAATTTTGTAGAGTGCAATACGATTCCAGCTTCTGTGGGAAACAGGAATTTCTATTTTCGCATCTTTAGAAAGAATATTTGGTCTCGTAGTTCAATGGATAGAATAGAAGTTTCCTAAACTTTTGATGCAGGTTCGATTCCTGTCGGGACTACATGAGTTACAAAAAAATTACAGCCGAAGATTTAACGCACTTCAAAACCATAGTGGGAGAGGAGTATGTTTTTACCGATGAAGCCAGCATCGAAAAATTCAGTCGCGATGAAACCGATGGTGTAAGCTTTCCGCCTGAAGTGGTTATCAAGCCAATTACTCCGCAGGAAATTTCTGTCATCTTAAAATACTGTAATCAGAATTTGATACCGGTTTCGCCCCGTGCAGCAGGTACCGGTTTAAGTGCTAATAGCTTGTGCGTTCACGGTGGTGTAATGCTCTCCATCGAGCGGATGAATAAGATTCTGAAAATTGACGAGCGCAATTTGCAGGTAACCACAGAACCGGCAGTTATTACCGAAGCATTGCAAAATACTTTGCAGGAAAAAGGTCTGTTCTATCCCGTTGACCCATCAAGTCGAGGCACCAGTTTTATTGGAGGGAATGTTGCCTGCAACAGTGGCGGACCAAGAGCGGTAAAGTATGGCGTGGTAAAAGATTTTGTATTGAATCTTGAAGTGGTATTGCCAAACGGAGAAATAATGTGGACCGGTGCAAACACCTTGAAGAACTCTACCGGCTACAACTTAACACAATTGATTGTAGGCAGCGAAGGAACACTGGCCGTGGTTACAAAAATTGTCCTCAAGCTTTTGCCGTATCCAAAATTCAACAATGTAATGCTTGCTCCTTTTAAGAGCATGGACGATGCGGGTGCGGCAGTCAGTGCGGTTTTCCGCGCAGGAATAATTCCAAGTTGTATTGAATTTATGGAGCGCGATGCGGTGGAATACGTAATGAAGTTTTTAGGCGATGTAACTATTCCGCTGGCAGACGATACGCAGGCTACTCTTTTAATTGAAGTAGATGGAAACGATTTGGAAGTAATTCAGAAAGACTGCGAAAAAATTTACGAAGTGCTTTCGCAGTTTGAAGTAGGCGAAATTCTCTTTGCCGACAGCGAAGCGCAGAAAATTGATTTGTGGCGCATGCGCAGAAACATTGCTTATGCCGTAAAGAAAACGAACATGACGGTGGAAGAAGACACCGTTGTGCCACGCGCAGATTTACCGGAACTTCTCAAGCACATAAAAGCGGTAGGCAAGAAATGGAATTTTCGCAGCGTATGTTATGGTCATGCCGGTGATGGGAATGTGCATGTTCGTATTCTAAAAGATGAACTGACGGAAGAGTATTGGAAGAACGAAGTGCCGAAAGGCATTCGCGAAATTTTTGAAAAAGTAGTAGAACTTGGTGGGACAATTTCGGGTGAACACGGCATTGGCTGGATTCAGATTCCTTACATGGATATTAAATTCCGCGAAGTGCAATTGCAATTGATGCGCGACATTAAAAAGGTATTTGACCCGAACAACATTCTTAATCCCGGGAAAATATTTTAATCGACAGCACCAAAACGGAACTATTCTTACCGAATACTTGCTTTTATTGCCTTTGAATTTTATTTTTGAAGCATACTAAAACCAAATACTACAATTATGAAAAAATTATTTTTTGCCTTTATGGCTGCTGGTCTTATGGTATCTGCAGCTTCTTGTAACAAATGAGGATATTGTAAATACAGCAGCGGTTCGAACAGTTCTTCTGTTTGCCAGAGCGGTACATTAATTCCTGGCGTAACCAGCGAATACAAACAAGCGCAATCTGATTGCAAAGCAAACGGTGGAAGCTGGGAAGTAACCAACTAAAATTTCGTTTGGGAAAAAATAAAAAGCCACCTCATTTTGGGTGGCTTTTTTATTTCTGTGCAAGAAATTATTTCGATAAAAATTCGCTGAACCACTTGCCGCTGGCTTTAACGGTTCGCTGTTGCGTTTTGAAATCAACACCCACCAAACCAAAGCGCGGCCGGAAACCTTCTGCCCATTCAAAGTTGTCCATAAAGCTCCAAACAAAGTAGCCGCCCACATCTACTCCTTCATTCTTCGCTTTTAAAACCTGTTTCAAATAATCTTTTATAAACTGTGTACGTTTCGGGTCGTTTATTTCTCCGTTAATATTTTCATCGGGGAAAGCTGCACCGTTTTCGGTAATGTAAATTTTAGGAATGTTTTTATACGCACCAAATTTTTTGATTAGGTGATAAATGCCTTCCGGATAAACTTCCCAGCCCATATCGGTTACATCGTGTCCAAGTTTTTTTGCCGACACGTTTGCAAAATGAATAATCGGAATCAGCCCAAGATTATAAATCACCATTCTTGAATAATTCTGCAAGCCAATGAAATCAAAATCGAATTTCATTTTCTCCGCATCGCCTTCCTGCATGTGTTTCTCAATATGTTTGCAAGCGGGCAAATCTTTTTTCGGATAACCCAAGCCTAATACAGGGTCAATGAATAAACGATTGATGAACGCATCTGCTCTTTTAGCTGCTTTTACATTTGCAGGTTTATCATTCTTCGCATCAATATGGCTGCACGAAAAAGTTGTGCCGATATTTGCGCCCGCCACATTCGCGCGGATTATTCTTCCCCCGGCACCATGACACATAGTCACATGATGAACTGCTTTGTAAAACTTTCCAAAATTGACATAGCCAGGTGCGTGCATTCCAATCAAATAACCAAGCGGAACAAACGCCATTGGCTCGTTAAACACCATCCAGTTTTTCACTTTGTCGCCATACTCTTTCGAAATTATGTTCACGAATTCTTCAAACCATTTAATAGAATCACGATTTGCCCAGCCGCCCTTATCTTCTAACGCCTGCGGCAAATCCCAGTGGTAACAAGTCACCCAAGGTTCTACGCCTTCTTTCAAACATTTATCAATAACGCGATGGTAATAATCAATTCCTTTCTGATTTACAGCACCGGTTCCTTGTGGAAGAATACGTGACCACGAAATAGAAAACCGCGAAGCCGGAATATTCATCTTGTGCATCAACTCGATATCACTTTCGTAGCGGTGATAGAAATCGCAGGCAACATCTCCGTTTTCTCCGGTTTTTATTTTTCTCTTCTTGTTGTGTGTAAAATAATCCCACACACTTTCTCCTTTGCCGTCTTCATTCCAGCCGCCTTCAATTTGGTAAGCAGCAGTGGCGGTTCCCCAAACAAAATCTTTTCCGAAATCGCTTCGCTTTAATTCGTCTTCTGAAAACATAGCCAACAAATTTTGTGGAATTAAACTTCCCGCTCCGAATATGGCGGTGAGTTTTAAATATTCTTCTCTGGTCATGGTAGAGTATTAAAAGATTATCAGATGCTGAATGTTTTTCCTTCTTCGGCTAAAAACGTTTCAGGAAAAACTTCTTTGCTTTCATTCAAAAGAAAATTCAAATCGTCATAACGTGCAGAGAAATGCCCTATCAATAATTTTCCTGCATTTGAAAGTTTGGCAATTTTTGCCGCCTGTTTAGTAGTAGTGTGAAAAGTTTCTGTGGCTCTTTCTTCATGTTCATGAATAAAAGTTGCTTCATGATAGAGCGTATTCACTCCTTTTATTTGTTCAATAAAACTTTCGGTATAAACAGTATCGCTGCAATACGCATAGCTGCGCTGAGGCAAAGGGTCAAGCGTTAATTCAGCGTTTGAAATTTTCTTTCCACTTTCATCAATAAAATCTTCACCTCTTTTTATATCAGTTATTTTATGATGCGGAATATTGTATTCGGTAATTTTCTCTGCAATTATTTTTCGCAGGTGCTTTTTCTCCTTAAATAAAAAACCTGTAGTAGGCAATCGGTGCGTCAGAATAATTGTTTCAACGGTAAGCGTAGAATCTTCATAAATTATTTTCGGCTCATCTGCTAATACAGAATGAAAATGAAGTTCATATCGTAACTGAGTTGATGAATGTTTGAAATGAACATTTATAATTTCTTCCAGTGCCGGTGGCCCATAAATATGAAGTGGGTGTTCGCGCCAATTCAAATTGAAAGAAGTAAGCAACGCCACCAGACCAAAGTAGTGGTCGCCATGCAAGTGAGAAATAAAAATGTTGTTGAGGTTGCCGCGCTTGATGCCAAACTCATTCATGCGGAACTGCGTGCCTTCGCCACAATCAATCAAAAAAATATTGCCATTGTAATTTAAAGCCTGCGAGGATGGGTGACGGTTATATGCAGGAATAGCAGCATTGCTTCCCAAAATAGTAACATCAAATTGCATTGGCTGCTGTTAGCTCTTTAAATCGCGGTCAAGTTCTTCCATCATTACGTAATCAACCGATTCGTTGATTGACGGAACGATATTCAGAATTGGTTCGAGCTGCGAAATTTTAATGAGCTTTTGTATATGCGCGTTCAGACCGGTGAGTACGAAAGTTCCGCTGGCTTCTTTGCAAAGACGATTGCCAACTAACAGCGCACTTAAACCTGAAGAATCTACGTATTGAACGTCTGCTAAATCAAGAACAATATTCTTGAAACCCTCGTTGTTCAAAATCACCATTTCCGATTTTAATTGCGGAGCAAGATTGCTTAACAATTTGTCTTCATTCAGCTTAACGATAACAAGCCGGTCTCTTTTGTCAACTTGGAATTTCATACGCGCGTGATTTATATGATGCGATAATACGATTCTAATTTAGATTTTTTATTGCAAACCGCAAATTTTGTGACAATGTATGCAAAACGATTCTATTGTCGAAACATTGTTAGCATCGTGCAACCATTTTGCCAGCCAGTTCTTTGTTGGTTCCGAAGAATTGCTTTACGTTTGAATGCAAGCAAAAAAATAAATTTGTTGTAACATCATCATTGTATAACCACCATCATTCCGACAAGATGACCGCAAAAAATTGTTGGAGTGAAATTTGAAATAAGCAAGCTATGGAAGCAAAATTCTCACCCAAAGTTAAGGAAGTAATTTCCTACAGCCGCGAAGAAGCCCTTCGTTTGAATCATGATTACATTGGTATCGAGCATTTGTTGCTCGGTTTAATTCGCGAAGGCGAAGGTCTTGCCATTAAAACCTTGAAGAGTTTAGAAATTGACGCGGTGATGTTGCGCAAGACCATCGAAGATTCGATAAAAGACAAAGTGGCAAAAGGAAATTTTAATCCGAACAATTTGCCGCTTACTAAACAAGCCGAAAAAGTTTTGAAGATTACTGTGCTTGAAGCAAAGGTTTTGAAGAGCGATGTGATTGGAACAGAGCATTTGTTGCTTTCTATTTTGAAGAACAAGGACAATCTCGCCACTCAACTTCTTGCGCAATTTGATATTGATTACGATGTTTTCAAAAAAGAATTAGAAGCCGTGCAGAACGATTTAAAAGATATTAAAACAATACGTGCTGAATTGCCGAATGACCCACCCGAAGACGAACCATTTGAAGATGATAAAGGAAGAAGCGGAAGTTTTGGTCAAACACAACAACCAAAAAAGCCGGGAGCCACAAAATCAAAAACTCCGGTACTCGATAATTTCGGTCGTGATGTAACTCACTTGGCAGAAGAAGGAGCACTTGACCCGATTGTTGGTCGCGAAAACGAAATTGAGAGAGTTTCGCAGATTCTTTCGCGCAGAAAAAAGAACAATCCGATTTTGATTGGTGAGCCTGGTGTTGGTAAAACAGCGATTGTAGAAGGGCTTGCTCTTCGAATTGTTCAGAAAAAAGTTTCGCGTGTTCTTTTCAATAAACGAATTGTTATGTTGGATTTGGCTGCCCTCGTTGCCGGAACAAAATATCGCGGTCAGTTTGAAGAGCGCATGAAAGCCATTATGAATGAGCTTGAAAAAAATCGCGATGTGATTTTATTCATTGACGAAATTCATACCATAGTTGGTGCTGGTGGTGCAACCGGTTCGCTTGATGCTTCAAATATTTTTAAACCGGCTTTAGCTCGAGGAGAACTGCAATGTATCGGTGCATCTACTTTAGATGAGTATCGTCAATACATTGAGAAAGATGGTGCGCTCGCTCGCAGATTCCAACAGGTAATCGTTGACCCCCCTTCTCCGGAGGAAACTGTTCAGATTCTGACCAATATCAAATCGAAATATGAAGAATATCACAGCGTTGATTATTCATCGGAAGCAATTGCTGCTTGTGTGAAACTTTCAACACGCTACATTACTGATAGATTTTTACCCGATAAAGCCATTGATGTAATGGATGAAGTCGGTGCGCGTGTTCACTTGAAAAACATTCACGTTCCGAAAAATATTATCGAACTTGAAAAGCAAGTTGAAGAAATAAAAACGCAAAAAAATCAAGTAGTGAAGAGCCAGAAGTATGAGGAAGCGGCTCGTTTGCGTGATTCCGAAAAACGTTTGCTTGAAGATTTAGACAAGGCAAAAGCTCAATGGGATGAGGAATCCCGTGTAAAACATTTTCCGGTTAGCGAAGTAGATATTGCTGAAGTTGTTGCTATGATGACTGGCATACCGGTAAATAAAATTGCACAAACCGAAAGCAATAAACTCATTAACATGAGTGCGGAAATTAGCGGTGCGGTAATTGGTCAGAACGAAGCGGTGAAGAAAGTTACGAAAGCAATTCAGCGAAACAGAGTTGGATTGAAAGACCCCAAAAAACCAATCGGAACTTTTATTTTCCTTGGTCCAACCGGGGTAGGTAAAACAGAATTAGCAAAATCAATTGCCCGTTATTTATTTGACAGCGAAGATGCGTTGATTCGTATTGACATGAGCGAATACATGGAGAAGTTTTCTGTATCTCGTTTAGTAGGTGCTCCTCCGGGATATGTGGGTTATGAAGAAGGCGGACAATTAACAGAGAAAGTTCGCAGAAAACCATACAGTGTTGTGTTGCTCGATGAAATTGAAAAAGCACATCCGGATGTGTTCAATATTCTGTTGCAGGTTTTTGATGATGGAATTTTGACCGACAGTTTAGGAAGAAGGGTGGATTTTAAAAATGCACTAATTATCATGACGTCAAATATCGGTGCGCGTGATTTGAAAGATTTCGGAGCCGGTGTTGGTTTTGCTACAAAATCAAAGACTGACCAAAGCGATGAGTTTGCAAGCAATGTAATTACTAAAGCATTGAAGCGCACTTTCTCTCCTGAATTTTTAAATCGTATTGATGATGTTATCATCTTCAACTCGCTTGACAAGAGCAACATTCACAGCATTATTGATATTGCCCTGCGCGATGTGACTAAGAGAATTGTTGAGCTTGGTTTCGAAATTAAGCTGACTGAAGAAGGCAAAGATTTCTTAGCGGATAAGGGTTACGACCCTCAGTTTGGTGCTCGTCCATTACACAGAGCTATTCAGAAGTATGTGGAAGACCCGTTGGCAGAAGAGATTCTTCGCGCCAACGCAAAAGCCGGTGACAGTTTCTTGATTGAATTAGATAAAGAAGCTGATGAACTCAAGATAACTCATCAGCCTGCTTTGAAAAAAGAAGAAGCTTAAGTGATAATGCTTAAAACCAAAAATCCCCTTAGTACAGATGAGGGGATTTTTTATCGCTAACCCAGTCACTTTGTAAAAAAATTACACACACAAAATAGAACATGAAAGCAAAACTCACTTTTTTTACAGCCCTGCTTGTGTTTTCTTTTTCAAGAGCATGGGCGACTAACTACACCATTGTTTTTGCCTCTAATTTTTATAGTCCCGACTCGCTTTGGGTACACGTAGGAGATGTCATTACATGGTCGGGCTCTTTCTCAAGCCATCCGCTCGAATCTACCAGCGTTCCAAACGGTGCTACTACCTTCAGCAGTAGTACAGGCAGTTCCTATAGCTATACAGTTACCGTGGCAGGCACCTACAATTACCACTGCAGTTTCCACAATTTCAAAGGAGTACTGATTGTCTCCGACCCTAACAGCATAACCGAACCTGCACTAACTGCTGAAATAAATGTTTACCCTAACCCCGCCACCAGCCAACTGTTTGTAGAAACCAAAGGCATACTGGTAGAGGAAATGAATATTTACAACGCTACAGGTAACCTAGTGCAAAGCACAAAACCACAAACCCTAAACTTTAAACTGGAAACCGCAAACTATCCCACTGGTGCTTACATAGCCGAGATAAAAATAAAAGAAGCAAGTGTAAAACGTAGGTGGGTTAAAATGTGAAAGCTATAAAACAAAAAGCCTGACCAATTGGTCAGGCTTTTTGTTTTATGCTCAGGCAATTATTTTTTGCTAAACTCTTCAATCACCAATTCGTTTATTCCCATTTTCGAAAACCCTCCATCATGATAGAGATTTTGCATGGTCACGTATTTGGTTAAATCGCTGAAAAGAGTAACGCAATAATTGGCGCAATCTTCTGCCGGTGCATTGCCAAGCGGACTTGTTTTATCGGCAAAGCCGAAGAAAGAATCAAAACCTTTTATTCCTGAACCCGCAGTAGTTACAGTTGGCGATTGTGAAACAGAATTAACGCGAACTTTTTTCGCATTGCCGTAATAATAGCCGAACGAACGAACGATAGACTCTAATGTTGCTTTCGCATCTGCCATATCTCCATAACCGGGGAAAGCACGCTGGGCAGCGATATAAGTAAGTGACACTACACTTCCCCATTCAGAAATCGCATCCTGTTTCATGCAGGTTTGAAGAATTTTATGCAGAGAGAGAGCTGAAATATCAAGTGTTTTCTGAAACCATTCGTAATTAATATCGGTGTAAGTTTTTCCTTTTCTAACATTTGGACTCATACCGATAGAGTGAAGAATAAAATCCAATTTTCCTCCAAGATGCTCTACTGATTGTGCAATTAGTTTTTCTAAATCTTCAATTGATGTGGCATCGGCAGGGATAACAAGTGCTTCACATTTTTCAGCCAGTTTATTTATTTCTCCCAATCGAAGTGCCACCGGTGCGTTGGACAAAACAAATTTTGCGCTTTGGTCGCGTGCTTTTAACGCTACTTTCCAGGCAATGGAATGTTCGTCAAGCGCACCGAAAATAATACCGCGTTTTCCTGCTAATAAATTGTTCATTGATTAGTTGTTTGCAAATGCAAAATAGAAATTCTGTTTTACGATGCAATCAATTCTCTGGCGTTAGCGAGAGAAGCATCACTAACCTTGTCACCGCTCAGCATTTTTGCAATTTCAATTACGCGCTCTTCGCCTTTCAGTTCTTTAATGAGCGTATGCGTGCGGTTATCTTTTGTTTCTTTATAAATGTAAATATGAGCATCACCGGTTCGTGCAATTTGCGGAAGGTGCGTAATAGAAATAAGTTGATGATTGCGCGAAAGCTTTTTCATTATTTCTCCAACCTTCAAGGCTACCTCACCGGAAATGCCTGCATCAATTTCATCGAAGATAAGGGTAGGTAATGCACCTGCATCTGCAATGAGCGATTTAATACAAAGCATCAATCGCGATAACTCACCACCGCTGGCAACATCTTTTATTTCGTGCGGAGCAAAACCTTTGTTGGCAGAAAAGAGAAATTTGATTTCGCTCAAACCGTTTTCGTTAAGTTGATTATGCTCCAGTTTTTTGATTTCGACTTTGAAAACAGAATTAGGCATTCCAATTTTTTCAAGCAACGCAACTACATTATTTTGAAACTCGCGCAACACTTTTTCGCGCGATTGGTGAAGTTGGTCTGCAACCGAAAGTAATTCACGGAATTGTTTTTCGAGTTGTGTTTTCAGTTGTTCAATTTCTGAAGAGTTATTGTCAACCGATGCAATCTTCTCCTGCAAATCATTTTGAATTTTCAGCAACTCTTCAATGGTAGAAGCATTATGCTTTTTCTGCAACTTGTAAATTGTATTTAACCGTGCGCCTACTTCTTCTAGGCGTTTAGGGTCAAGCGAAGCGGTTTCTTGCAGGTGTTCAAATTCTTTGTTGATGTCTTTTAATTCTTCAAATGCACTATGTAAACGTTCTGTAAGGGAAAGAATATCTTTATTATAAGTCTTTACATTCTTCAATTGACTTTGCACTTCAGTCAATTGGTCAAGTGTCGAGATTTCGCCTTCGCTTAAAATCTGAATAGAGGTTTGAAGTGCGCGCTTAATCTCTTCTACATTACTCAAAGTATTCTGCTCGGTTTCCAATGAGATTTGTTCATCCGCTTCAAGCTTTGCTTCTGCGAATTCGTTGAATTGAAATTGTATATAGTCTAACTCTGCACTATTGCTTTTATTCTTTTCTACTAGTTGCTCGAGTAAGCGAACCTGCTTTCTATAGTCGGCAAATAGTTCTTTGTGCTTTATTCTTTGCTCTTTGTTCTTTGCTAAAGTATCTATCACATCTAATTGAAATCCCCCTTTAGTCAATTCCAGTGTTTCGTGTTGGCTGTGAAGATTGACGAGTCGTTCTCCTAATTCTTTAAGCACAGTTAAAGTAATAGGCGTATCGTTTATAAACGCGCGAGATTTTCCGCTTTGGTTTATTTCTCTTCTTACAATAGTATGCGTATCAAAGTCAAGTTCATTTTTTGAAAAGAAAGATTTCAGGTCTTTGTTTTCAATTTCAAAGTCGGCTTCCACTACACATTTCTCTTCGGTATTATAAAGGGCTTTAGTATCAGCGCGTTCTCCTAAAATAAGCGACAGCGCGCCTAATAGAATAGATTTCCCCGCTCCCGTCTCGCCCGTAATAATATTCATGCGATCGCAAAACTCAATTTCGAGCTTTTCGATGATGGCGTAGTTGCGGATAGAAAGGCGGTGTAGCATGAGGCTAAAATAAAAATTAGTTGACGGCTTCGAGTTGTCAGTTTACTGTTTTATCAATTTCTTTAATACAGATTTTTCTCCATTGCTGATTCGTACTAAATACAAACCCGCAGAAAAAGACTCCAGGTTAACCGTAATAGCTGTGGTGGAAGTTAATTCGCTAAAAATATTTTCCCCGGCAGAATTTACTATTTGTACTAACAGCGGTTGATTAGGAACAGCAGCTTTTATAAAAAAATTTGAGGAGAAGGGGTTGGGGGAAACCTGCAAGTCAATAGTTTCTTCTTTGTTTATTCCTAAGCTTATTCCGCTGCATAGCTGGTCAAGATTACGCGTGCAGGCATAAGCCACGAAATGATAAGCCGATGCGGCAGACTTATATTGATCGATTTTATTGTTATCAGAAAGATATTCAATGCTGAAAATAGGGATTTGATTTTGCAAAAAAGTGGCAAGTGTATTTAACCTATATGTGTCCGGTGCATAGCTGTTATCCATGGCATTACTGCCGGGAAAAAAAATGTCTTCAATGCCCACGGCATTTATAGCAGCAAAAAATTGATTTCTCAAATTTGTATTTACATGAGCCCCGCTAATGATATCCTCTCCGTTTTGAGGTATTATTATGAAGTTATTATTCCCGGTTTGCTGGTTTACGTGGTTTCGGATTTTCAAAACAAAATCAATCATCAATGAATCAGCATCAGGTTGAAAAGGAGTAGTTGTTTGCCAGTAATAGTAAGCGTCAATAATATCTAAGTAAATGCCATCAAATCCTTGGGCAACGATGGTATCTATATAGCCGAAAATTGTTCCCTGCCATTGTGCATCCCAATATTTTACTTTGTAATTGCCCGGCCAATCAGGATTTTCTACCCCCAACCAGGCCGGAGGATTGCTACTCCATGCACTTTGCCAATAAGTGCGGTAATCTTCCGCCTCACCAATAGAAATATAGCTGATGGCCTTCTTTCCGAAATTTTTTATATCAGAAATTTGTGTTGAAGAAAACTTCATATCATCAGTGCCGTCTGTTGAATAATCAATTATCACTAACTTAAAACTTGTGTCGGCTGCAATGGCTGAGGGATTTATGTTTTGCAGTTGATATGCCCAAGTATGAACGGCATTTAAATTCGTTTGGCGCAGCACAAGCAGGCAGTGTAGACAAATAAAAGGAGTAGAATATTTTTCATAGTCTAAGTATTTGAATTGAAGATAATAATTGATGGTAAAGTGTGCCGTCCAAAAATTTTCTTCCATCAACATACAATAACTCAAAACTCGTTTGCGTTAAGTTGTATCGCTCATTTTAATATCTCCACTTTCGCCCTGATAATGCCCGCTCAAAATTATCTTAAACAAACCCTTACCGGTACTGCACTTGTTATTGCTTCACTATTGGCGTTGTCGGTTATTCCTGCGTTTGATATTGGCGATTTTCATTTTAAGCGAATCAATATTTTGTCAGATATTTTGAAGAAAGATATTGTACCGGTTACCGATACCGTGAAAGCGATGAAGCCGGTATATGTTGACAGCTGCAAAACCGGTATTACCTGTATTGAAGATTATAGCAGAGATACATCGGGCATGAATGTATTTCTCTCTGCGCTCGATTCATCAAAAAACAAAATTGTGCGCATTGCCTGGTTTGGCGATTCTTATGTAGAGGGTGATATTCTTCTCGACCCATTGCGCGATACTTTGCAGACAATCTTCGGAGGAAGCGGAGTTGGTTTTGTCCCCATAACTTCAGAGGTTGCGGGTTTCCGGCAAACAATTATTCACTCATTCAATAATTGGAAAACCTATGCGATTGTAGGTGAAAGGGATAAAGAACATCCTCTCGGTCCTGCGGGGTATACAGCAGTTCCCGAATCGGGCAATACAGTTTCATACATCCCTGAAAAGCGCAACCGTTTAAATGCTTTTCCAAACGCAAAATTGTTTTACGGTTACTCGGATAGTTTGCTGGTTACCGCTAATGGGCAGGAAATATCTACCGGTTCTGTCAATTCAATTCATCAGAAAAACTTGGGAACAAATCTTTCTTCCCTTAAACTGTCGGTTACCGGTAAAGGGGATTTGTATGGTGTTACGTTCGAAAGCCAAAATGGTATATGTCTGGATAATTTCTCCATGCGTGGCAATTCGGGAATTGGTTTGAATTATGTAACAGAGAAATTATACCGCGATTTTGATTCCATTCATCCTTACGATTTAATTGTGTTGAGTTACGGGCTGAATGTGGCGAACGAGAAATCGAAAAATTACGATTGGTATGTACGCAGCATGAAGCCGACTATAGCTATGATAAAGCGCGCCTTCCCGAATAGCTCTATTCTGGTAATAGGTTGCAGCGACCGCGCTGATAAAATAGATGGCGAATTGCAAACCATGCCTTCAGTAAAACGTTTGGTTGACGTGCAACGCAAAATGGCTGCTGATAATGAAGTTTGTTTCTGGAATTTATTTGAAGCAATGGGAGGGGACTCAACTATGGTGAACTGGGCGAGCATACCTAAGCGGCCGCTGGCGAATAAAGATTACACGCACCTTACATTTCATGGAGGCAAAAAAGTAGCAGATATTTTTTTGAAAACGATTTTATACGAGCGCGAGAAATATGAAAGAAGGAAGAAGAGTAAATAGACGATTGACGATTGACCATCGGATATGGAGAAATGCATTTGTATTTTCAATCGTCTACGGTCTATGGTCTATGGTCTGTCTGGCACAAAATGCACAAGTAAACTTTGCAGTCAAGAGTTACCCGTTTGTGCATGAAGAGCGGAATGAAATAGTCAATGCAAAAGTGCTGGACAGTTTCTTTAACAAACTGTATTTACAGCGCACGCAAAAAAATCAACGCATCAGCATTTTACAAATTGGCGATTCGCATATTCAGGCAGATATGCTGAGCGGACAGGTACGCACTAATTTTCAAAAAGATTTTGGTAATGCCGGTCGTGGTTTGATAGTGCCGTTGCGCGTGGCGGGGAGTAACGAACCATACAATTATAAAATTACCAGCAATGTAAAATGTTACGGCAAGCGTTGTGTTTATGTAAATGATTCGCTCGATTACGGCATTGGTGGTTTTGCGGTAAAGACAAGTGACGATACCGCACAGTTCCGCATACGCACATTCGATTATGCACCGCTGAATTATGCATTCAGTAAAATGACTTTGTTCTATCAGCAGGATTCCTCCTACCACTTTTCGCTTGAAGATTCGTTAGGAAATAAACTTGGTGTAGTAAGTAAAGATTCTTCGCAAATGAAAAATGTTTCGGTCGTTCAGCTGCTGGCTAACACCAATGAAGTTTTTCTGAAGGCACACCGGAACAATTCATCGGAGAGTTATGCCATTCTTTACGGAATGAATTTAGAGAACGACAGCAGTGGTGTTCTCTATCACTCTATCGGAGTAAACGGTGCGGAGGCATACCAATATGCGCGCGCAAAATATTTTGCAGAGCAAACTGTCGTGCTTAAGCCGGAAGTAATTATTATTTCGCTCGGCACTAATGAAGCACAACGAAGACCTTTCGATAAAACGTTAACAGAAGCGCGCCTTGATTCTCTCATAAAGCAATTGCAGTTTTATAATCCTGGCAAGCCCATCATTCTTACCACTCCGCCCGATTCATATTTCCACCGCAAATATTACAATACGGCTATCTCAACTTACCATGTAATGGTGGTTGATTATGCAAAACAAAACAACCTCGCGGTTTGGGATTTATTTTCTGCCACCGGTGGTTATAAAAGTTGCTATCAGTGGAAAAAATATAAACTGATGCGCAAAGACGGAGTTCATTTTTCGCGTGCCGGTTACGAGTTGCAGGGGAATCTATTATACGAAGCCATTACCAAGTCATACAACGAATATGTTAGCCATAAGAGATAATATTCATGCTATGACTAATGAGGATTTTGAATTTATGAAAAACATCAAAACAGTCAGGGTATGAATTCTTGTTTGAGCATAGACCTGAACAAACTGTTTGAGCAGTTTATTTACCATCCGAAAGAGCCGCTTATTTTCAGCACCGGTTTTTTCCTGTGGCTGTTTATGCTTTTCATCAGCGGCTTTTATTTGCTGCGTCATAAACGCGACCCCAAGAAACTTTATGTCATTCTCTTCTCGCTCTTCTTCTATTACAAAAGCAGTGGTATTTATTTTATCCTGCTCATTGCTTCTACGGTAATCGATTACAGCCTCGCAAATTTTATTTACAATGCCAATTCGCAGTGGAAGAAAAAAGCATGGCTCATTTTCAGTCTTGTCCTCAATCTTGGCTTGCTCGGCTATTTCAAATACACCAATTTCCTATACGAAATTTTCTGCAACCTCAGCAATCATCCTTTCGATCCCTTCAGTATTTTCTTACCGGTAGGTGTTTCGTTCTTTACATTTCAATCACTCAGTTATACAATTGAAATTTACCGTGGCGATTTAAAGCCGGTCGACCGAATAATAGACTATGCCTTTTTTGTTTCGTTCTTTCCGCAATTGGTGGCCGGTCCAATTGTGCGCGCTAAAGATTTTTTGCCGCAGGTCAATCAGCCCACTCTTGTCACCAAAGAAATGTTTGGGCAGGCGGTGTTTCTAATTGTAGCAGGACTTTTCAAAAAGGTGATTATTTCCGATTACATCAGCACCAATTTTGTCGACCGCATTTTCGATAACCCCACACTTTACACCGGTCTCGAAAATCTGTTTGGCGTGTATGGTTATGCCATGCAAATCTATTGCGACTTCAGCGGCTACAGCGATATGGCCATCGGCATTGCTCTGCTCTTCGGTTATAAACTCACGCTCAATTTCGATTCACCATATCAGTCATCCAGCATCACAGAGTTCTGGAGGCGCTGGCACATTTCGCTCTCCACATGGCTGCGCGATTACCTATATATATCGCTAGGCGGAAACCGCAAAGGCAGGGCGCGCACCTACTTTAATCAATTTATGACTATGCTACTCGGTGGCTTGTGGCACGGTGCTGCTTTCCGGTTTATTTTATGGGGCGCATTGCATGGTGCGGCACTGGGCATCGATAAATTCATTAAAGAGTTTTTCAAAATTCCCGACAACAGGTTCTTTAAAATAGCGGGCGTGCTGCTCACCTTTCACTTCGTTTGTTTCTGCTGGATATTTTTCCGTGCCGATGACATGCACGCTGCCGGTAGTATGATTTCGCAAATTGCTTTTCATTTCACACCCTCGGTGTTTTTCGATTTTATCACCGGTTACCGCAATATTCTCCTTGTTCTGTTAATGGGGTATACTTTACATTTCATTCCAAAAAATATTGAACTGAAAGCGCAAAACATCATCACCCAAATGCCGCTTGCCGCAAAAGTTGCAGTAATGGTTGGCATGGTTGTCATTCTTATTCAGGTAAAAAGCAGCAGCATTCAACCGTTTATTTATTTTCAATTCTAATAAAGAATTGAAATGCAGCTTCTATTTAGAAAAGCGACTGAAGAAGATATTCGGCTCATCAACCAACTGGCGCAAAAAATATGGCGCGAACATTACCCGGCTATTATCAGCACAGAGCAAATTGAGTTCATGCTGCTTAACCGGTACTCGATAAAAGCAATAAAAGAAAGTATGCAGCGCGGAGAAAAATATTTTATGGCGTATGTAAATGATGAACTTGTAGCTTATGCCGGTATAGAATGGAAAGAAGAATTCTATTACCTACACAAATTTTACTTAGATGTTGCCAAACACCGTAGCGGAATAGGCAAACAATTTTTTGATTTTGTGCTGTCGCAAATAGATGCTGACAAACCGATTAAGCTACAAGTAAACCGCACCAACTATAAATCCATCAATTTTTATTTCAAAGTAGGTTTTGTAATAGAAACCGTTGGCGATTTTGATATTGGCGGAGGATATTTTATGAATGATTTTGTGATGATTCGAAAATAATTACCCGTGCCACGGTTTCAAACCGTGGCACGGGTTTACTTGATTTTAGATAATAAAGAAAACCGCAGCTCATCTAATTTATACTTCAATCTTCTTCCCAAACTTTTTCCTTCCAATTCCAATACCTGATGTGTTCTAAACACCGGGTTTAAAGCCCACTTGGTTATTCTTTTATAAAACTCCAATTCCGAATACGGAAACTTGCCGATATCGAGATGTTGTTTCAGCCGAGGATAAATTTTTTGCTCGTACTCGTTCCGGTTATGCGTATAATATTCAGGGTCGAGGGGAGGCATTACTTCGGTGCCTATATGAAAAGTAAGGTGCAGGTCATCCACTAATTTTAATTTCTCTGAAAAGGCAATCAGGTTATGCACCAACGCCACTTCGCTGAACGAAACACCCACGCAAATATTTTCAAGAATAAATTTGCTCAGCAGTTCGCGCTTAAAAACAAAACAATCAAACCCCGGATGCGGCTTGCCGTAATCGGAATACATCAGCGGTAGTTCAGCAACCGTTTTATATTTGGTTGAAATACACCTCCGGTTAATCAGCAGCGCATCAAAGCCCTCTTTCAGCATTTCGCTCACGGTAACATAAAACTGCGGCATAAGCGAAATATCCATGTTAGTAAAAATCAAATACTCTGGATTGCCTGCATTATACAAAGCGGTAAGAACATCTGTTAGTACAGGATATTTTTTCGGCCTCGAAAATTTTCCAAGGTCAAGAACAGAGCGCATAAGGTTTGGAAGTTGAGTAAAGAACGCGGGAATAATTTCGCAATCTTCTTCAAAGCAAACGGTGTAGAGTTCTACATCAACCTTACCGGCTGCAAATTCTTTCGCAATACGTATACTCTCAAAAGTTATCGGCTGTGCTATTCCTAATTCGGACGCAGCAGAAACTTTTACAGGATTAATAATGTGGGCGAGTTTCATTTCGTACAAAACTAAAAATTGTGTCGTCTATTGTCTTGTGTCTAATGTCTATCGTCTTTTTATATTTTCACGCCATGAGCAAAACCGTTTACGATTATCCGTTGAAAGACATTAAAGGCAACGAGCTTAACCTTTCAAAATTCAAAGGCAAAAAAATTTTATTGGTCAATACAGCTTCGGCTTGCGGTTATACTCCGCAATACAAACAGTTAGAAGAATTGTATCAGAACCTTAAAGCCAAAGTAGAAGTAATAGGTTTGCCTTGCAACGATTTTGGCGAACAGGAACCAGGCAGCGCACAGGAAATTGAACAATTCTGTGAAGTAAATTTTGGAGTTACCTTTCCGTTAACCGAAAAAGTGAAAATACTCGGAAACAATCCCCATCCGCTCTACGAATTTTTAATGAAGAAGGAATTGAACGGCTACCGCGACAGCGAAGTGAAATGGAATTTTCAAAAATATCTGATTGATGAAAACGGAAATGTGATAAAAATTTTTGGCGCACCGGTCGACCCGCTTTCGGAAGAAGTGATAAGCCTGATAGAAAAATAAATGCAGTTTAAAGAGGTAATAGGGCAACAGGAAATTAAAACCAAACTCACCGGTATGGCGGGTTCGGGGAAAATTCCCCATGCTTTGATGTTGCTTGGGCCGGAAGGGGACGGAAATCTTGCTCTCGCCTTATCGCTGGCCCAATACATCCAATGCGAAAACAAGCAAGAGGATGATTCGTGCGGAGTCTGTTCTTCGTGTGTTAAGAATCAAAAATTCATTCATCCCGATGTGCATTTTACTTTTCCGGTAGTTATAAAAAAATCAACTGAACCACCTATCAGCAGCGACTACATTACCCAGTGGAGAACCGCACTGGCATCTAATGCCTACATGAATTCAAATGATTGGCTGCAAAGTATTGGTGCAGAAAACAGGCAGGGAAATATAACCGTGCGCGAGTGTCACGAAATAATCCGCGGCATGAATATGAAGACGTATGAGTCGGCTTATAAAATTCAGATTATCTGGCTGGCAGAATTTTTAAAGGAAGCAGGCAACACACTTTTAAAAGTAATTGAAGAGCCGCCAGCTAATACCATTTTTATTCTGATAGTAGAGAACGTAGAAATGATATTGAATACCATCATTTCACGAACCCAACTGATTAAAGTAAATGCTATTGAAGATACCGATGTGAAGGATGCCTTGCTTAAGCGCTTTGAAATGGATGAAAATGCGGCTAAACGAATTGCGCGCATCAGCGATGGAAATTTTAACGTAGCACTCAATTATGCAGAAGGAGAGGAGAATGCGAACGATAAGTTATTGCACCGCTGGCTGGTTTGTTGCTTTAAATTGAAGGACAAAAATTCGGCAGATAATTCTTCGAAATTATTTGAATGGGTAGAAGAAATCTCTAAAATAGGCAGAGAGAATCAAAAAATATTTTTAAAGTATGCGCTCTTCTTTTTACGCGAATGCAGTTTGATTTCGCTTTATGGAAACAGCGAAAAATTAGATGGTGAAGAACTGAAATTTGCCACAGGTCTTTCCACAAAACTTGAACCGAATCAATTGGAAGCACTTTCAAAGATTTTAAATCAGCTTTATTATCACATTGAACGGAACGGCAATCCTAAAATTTTATTTGTAAGTAATTCGTTCAAAATAGCATCAGTTTTTAAAAACGAAGAAGTTCTTACTGATTGATTTTTGCAGTTTCTATCGGTTTTCAAGCCAATTTCAAAAAATCTCATCATTTTTTTTGGGATTTTCCTTTAACGTCTTATTTTGCCGCAAGTTTCAACTGTCTGTATTTTTTGCGGGCGGTTTTTACGCACTATCTAAACACATAATTTAAACCACAAAACTCATAGCGCATGAGAAAAAGTTTATTCTCTACAAGTAATTTTCTACGTTTCCTGTTTTTGTTTGTTGTATGCCTTACTAGTAATCAAACAACACAAGCTCAATGCGGAATTAGTGCAAATAATGAAGGCGGAACACTCACGCCAACTGCTTCTTGGACAAACGTAAACGTGGGTAGCGGTACGTATGTAAATTTCAATGCCTTGCCAGGCAGAATTTACTCCTTTAACTATGTTACCAACTCCGCAGTGCTTCCCTATGTATGGGATATGACTTTGTCTACTTCCTCTGGTGCATTGACCTATAATAACTCATTTACACCTGTTAAAGACCCTTGGACAGGTGGTGATTGTCCGGCAATTCCAAGACCCGAATCGGCTGAATGGTGGTCGGGAACATTTAACGGAATAGTTGCGGTAAATACTAACTCATGGAATACAGGCAACAGTACATGTAACGCGTGGATTCCCGGTCAAGGATCGGCAATTCTTGATTACAAAGAGTGTATTCCTTCAACTGATCCAGGATCAGGCGCTAATGTTTGGAATGTGGAAGCTTTTGCAACAACTGATATTGCAATTCCTATTCCTGATGCGCGCTACGGAGTTTATGTTGACAATAACCTGAATTTTGTAACTACGGCTTTTTGGGCTGCAAATAGTAATCCATCTACAGCACCAGGTTGGTCGGGTTGCGAAGTTCCGAATGACAATTTCGCAATTCGGGCAAGGAGGACAGGATTTCCTTGCGGGTTATACACTATCTCAGATAATGCACATGACGATAATTTTCAGATATATGTAAATGGTGGTTTGATTTACAATGCTGCAGGCGGTGGTCCGGCAGGGGTGGTTGGGTCTCCTAGTGGATATGTGCTAAGCTCAACTGATAATGTGGAAGTTCGTTTGGTAGATGTTTGTGCTACAGGGTTGGTTAATGTTGGGTTGAATATCCAAACGATACCCGCTGCAGATGGTGGTGTAATTGGGGGAATTGGCAATAACTCAAATGTTTGTGAGGGTTTGCCGATTGGAAACTTTTCCAATATTTTAGGTGCTACCGGAGGTACTGTAGGCTTTGCAAACGGAGGAGCTTTTACATATGATTGGGAATTATCTACCGATGGCGGCTCAACTTATAATGCTGTAGGGGTTTCAACAACAACATGGAACAGTCCTACAACAGTTCCTGTTGGCGCTACTTATGTTATAAGAAGAAAAGCAACCGACAGATGCGGTGTATCTGCTTATTCGAATACTATTACTGTTGTTGGTGTTGCTACCCCAAATGCAAGTATGTCACCGGTTAGTCAGACTATATGCCCGGGCACATCGGCCAGCATTAATGTAAACTTGAATCCAGGTACCGGCCCATTCAGCATTAATTATTCTGATGGTGTAAGCAATTTTGGTGCAGCCGGTTTAAATAGTGGCGACCCAATTACCGTTAGTCCTACCTTAAGTCCTACTATTTACGCATTTACATCGCTTACCGATGCTAACGGTTGTGTAAGAACAACCGGATTTACAGGAGGGGCATCTGTAAGTATTGTTCCTGTTATTACATACAATTCGGTAAACTTTACTGACGCATTGTGTAATGGTAGCGGAACAGGGACAATTACTGTTAACGCCTCGGGTGGTAATGGCGGTTTAACTTATTCGGTAGATGGTGGTGTAACCTATCAACCATCAAGTATTTTTACAGGTCTTGTTGCAGGTACGTATAATGTATTTGTGAAAGACAACTTTGGCTGTATTCAGCCTTATGGCACGCCAATAGTTATAGGGCAGCCTACAGATATTACACAAACACTTTCATCAACTGATGCAAGCTGTGCGAATGTATTTGACGGAACTATTACGGTAACAGCAAGCGGTGGCACTCCACCATATAGTTACTCTTTAAATGGCGGACCACTTCAACCTGGAAATGTATTTACCGGAATTGGTGCTGGCAATTATGTGGTAGGTGTTTATGACGATAATAATTGTGAAGACACAATGAGTATCACTATTGGTAACTCATATATCATTTCCGTAAGTATAGATGCTCAGGCGGATGTGTCATGTATTGGTGCGGCTGATGGTTCTTTTACAGTTCATGTGAATGGAGGTATTCCTGCTTATTCATATTCTATAAATGGCGTTACTTATCAGCCTTCGGGAACCTTTACCGGTTTGAGCGCGGGAACGTATATTGTAATAGGTCGCGATGCTAAAGGATGTACGGAGACAGTGAACGTTACTATTGCTCCACCAACACCAATTGTTGTAGCTATAGATTCAGTTGATAATGTATTATGTAATGGAACTGCAACAGGTAATGTATATGTATCTGCAACAGGTGGAACACCAGGCTATACTTATAGTTGGAGCAACGGTGCAGTTACAGAAGATATAACCGGAGTAGTAGCTGCAGTATATAATGTTACAGTGACCGACTCAAGAGGATGTTTCTCTACTGCAGCAGCAACGGTTAGCGAGCCACTTCCATTATTTCTTAATATAGCTTCTTACAACGATTTATTGTGTGCAGGTGATTCATCTGGAGCCATTGATATTACAGCAAACGGAGGTGTTCCACCATATTCTTATTTGTGGAGCAACGGAGAAATTACCGAAGATATTGATGAACTAAAATTAGGAACTTACACAGCTACCGTTACAGATGGCAATGGTTGTAATGTAACTATTACACAGGTTATCAGCGAGCCGACACCGCTTGTTGTTACTGCTGTTGGAACAGACGCTACTTGTTTCGGGGCATCAAATGGTTCTGTTGATATAACAGTAAGTGGAGGAACTCCTGCTTATTCATATTTATGGTCAACCTTTGAAACTTCAGAAGACATAAATAATTTGAGTGGTGGGGTTTATAATGTAATTGTGAGCGACAATAACGGCTGCCAGCAAACGCAGTCAGTAACTATTGGTGAGCCAGCTGAGTTGGTTCTTTCTACAGTGGTTACTCAGATTACTTGCTTTAACGATAATGATGGAGCTATCGATCTTAGCGTAACTGGAGGAACACCTACCTACACTTATGTATGGAGTAACGGTGCAACTACCGAAGACCTATCTTCTTTATCTGGTGGCACTTATGCTGTTACGGCAACAGATGCAAATGGCTGCACGGCTATTACATCGGTAATTATAGTTAATCCGGCTCCTATTAATATGAGTTTTATAGTAAAGAACCCACTATGTTATTTAGATACGAACGGGTCAGTTGATATGATAACTTCAGGTGGAACTGCACCTTACACATTTATTTGGAGCAATGGCGGAACTACAGAAGATTTGGCAAATATCGGAACTGGTTCTTATATAGTTACAGTTACAGATTCAAGAGGCTGTTCTAAAATAGATTCAGCCATATTGAATGAGCCTAGTCAGATTTACACTTCCGGCTTTATTAAAAATGTAACTTGTAATGGCAATTGCGATGGCTTTATAGATATTACTGCTTATGGCGGTACTTTGCCTTATGATTTCGACTGGTCGAACCAATCTTCTACAGAAGATGTTGGGAATTTATGTGGTGCTAACTATACTGTTACTGTAACGGATGCGAATGGATGTCAGGCAGCATCGCTTTATGTGGTTTCAGAACCGGCAGTGCTTCATGTTCAGGCTGTAGGTACGGATATTTCATGCTTTGGGGGAAACAACGGCAGCGTAGCTGCAATACCAACGGGTGGTAAAAGTCCTTATGAGTATTTGTGGAGCAATTTTATTCCTGATTCTACTCAAACAGGTTTATATGCAGGAAAATATATCGTTCTTTTAACCGATTCAAACGGTTGTCATACGTATGATAGCATCAATATTATTGAACCGGCTGTTATTACAATTACAGGGCAGGTTACCGATGTTTTCTGCAATGGATTCAATACCGGGGTGGTTGCTATTACTGTAGGTGGTGGAACACCAGGCTATACTTTTGCATGGTCGAATGGTGCAACAACTCAAAGCATTAGTAGTCTTCTTGCTGGAACCTACAGCGTAACTGTAACAGATAGCAGAGGGTGTATTAAAACTTCCACTTTTGTTGTGGCAGAATCTGGAGGAATGCATACAACTGTGTCTATAAGCAACCCTAAATGTTTTGGTAGTAATGACGCTTTTATTTCTGTTCAGGTTACTGGAGGAACACCGCCTTATGTATATAACTGGAGTACTTCTCCATCGCAACTTGGAGCCACTGCAACCAATTTAGATGCGGGTACATATGAATTGACTATAACAGATGTAAACAGTTGTTCGGCAACTGTCTCTTCTTCTATAGCTAATCCTACTCCAATTACTATTACTACAAACCCAACAGATTCAAAATGTTATAATACTTCCACCGGAGTTGTTGTTGCTATAGCAACAGGAGGCAATGCGCCTTATATATATGAACTGAACGGAGTTATTCAGGCATCTAATACCTTTAATAATTTAGGAGTTGGTACGTATGTCATAGCAGTGCGCGATGTAAACGGTTGCGAGGCAACGCAGAATTTTGACATTTTTGCGCCAGTTCCAGTAACTGTTGATTTGGTAGCTCCGCAAATTGTTATTCTTCAAGGAATGACTACTTCATTGATTGCTAATGCAAGTTCACCAAACTCACCAATCATACATTACATGTGGGAGCCAGGTGTCGATTCTATTTTCAATTTCGATAATTGTGCAGATGCCTCTAACTGTTTCAATCCAAATGTAACTCCGCATTACACAACGGTGTTTACAGTTACAGTTATGAATGCTGATTCATGTTATGCTTCTGATACAGCAACTATCATAGTAGAAGTAGAGCCTTCTGCCTTTATACCATCGGCATTTACTCCTAATGGAGATAATTTGAACGACCGGTTTGAATTTGATATTCTAGGTGCCACGAATATTGATATTGAAATATTTGACCGTTGGGGACATAAAATTTATGCAAATGCAAATCAGCCAAACGGTATTAACGGACAAAACGGATGGGATGGTAAAAATGATGGCAAAGTGATGCCTTATGATACGTATGTTTGGCAAATGAAAATAACCTACTTTGATGGCCTTGTGAAAGACAGAAGTGGTACGGTTACGATTATGAAATAATAAACAACGCACACCCCTTGCTTTAAATAGCAAGGGGTTTTTGGCTTAAAATAGGACACACAACTATATATTTTTTAAAATTACGTATTATGAAAAAGCACCTGCTCCCTGGCACTATTGCTTTGGCTAAAAGATTGACTTTTGCCTTTGCAATTATTCTAATTTCAAATCTACCTAATCAACTTTATGCTCAGTGTGGGTTGAGTTCCTTTAACGAAGGCGGAACATTAACTCCAACCACTTCATGGCAGAATGTAAGCGTTGGAAGCGGAACCTACGTAGACTTTAATATAGCTACGAATAATTTCTATTCCTTTCGTTATACAAGCAGCACATCAAATTTGGGGGCAAGTTATTTATGGGATATGACGTTATCTAATACATCAACCCCGCTTGCGTATAATAATTCACTTACTCCTGTGCGCGATTCTTGGACTGGTGGAGAAGGTTGCCCAAACTCCACTCAGCCAACATCGGCTGAATGGTTTTCTACGACAGGTGGTACGGTTCGTGTTAATACAAAAACTGTTTTTGGAAGTTGCCAGGACTGGATAAGCGGGCAAACATCTGCCACTCTTCAATATAAAACTTGTGCTCCTGCTTCTGATCCGGGTTCTGGAAGTAACTCATGGAATGTAGAAGCATTTGCAACTACAGACATAAGCATTCCAAATACAAATGCGCGGTATGGATATTATAACGATAACAGTTTGAATTTTGTAACAGCGTCCAAATGGTCGGCCGTTACCAATCCATCTAATGCAGCAGGATGGGTAGGCTGTGGAGCCGGTGGAGCTGGACTATTAATGCCTAATGATAACTTTGCTATTCGCGCCAGAAGAACAGGTTTCCCTTGTGATTTGTATAAGATTTATATTAATAAAGCAGATGATAACATCCGAGTGTATGTTAATGGAACTCAAATTGCGAATGCAACATGTTGTATTAGTTCGGCTACTCAAATTGGAAACCTTGCGGGATATGTATTAAAATCTACTGACGTTGTTGAGATACGGTTAGTGGACGTTTGTGGAAGTGGTCAGGCAGATGTAAGTTTTGTTCCTACAGCAGTGTCAACACTGACAGAAGCTACTATTGGCTCAACTCAATCCTATTGCGGAACTACAACGCCTTCTTCGTTATCTGGTCTTGCAGCAACCGGTGGTTATGGTCCTTCTCTTTCAGGTGGATCTTATACTTATGATTGGTATTATCTAGATAACTGTGTTCTACCTGTAACAGATGTGAACTCAAACACACTTTCAATTAACCCGCCTTCGCTTAGCAATACCCGTTGTTATGTTAGAACGGTGACTGATGCCTGTAATAATAACGCAACTTCAAATACGGTTACCATTTCAATTGGAACTGCGGCTACTGCAAATCCGGGAGTTGTTACAGAATCAGTATGTCAGTCTTCAACACCTTATGCTTTAAGCAGTGCAAGTGTGGGCGGTGGAGCAAGCACTGGTGCATGGACAATTACATCAGGTGGGGGAACTTTAAGTAGCACTGCTCAAACAGCAACTCCCGCTACAGTCACATTTACTCCTACTACTGTAGGAACGACTGTATTAACATTAACAACCAATGATCCTACAGGTGCGTGTCCGGCAGTGAGTGCTACCAGAACAGTTACAGTATTTGCTGCGCCAACAGCAAGTTCAGGTGCAGCGACTGAAACGGTATGTCAATCTTCTACCCCTTACGCATTAAGTGGAGCAACTATTGGAGGAGGTGCTTCTACCGGTGCGTGGTCAATTACATCAGGCACAGGAACTTTGAGTACTACCGGACAAACTGCGACTCCCACAACGGTAACATTTACTCCTACAACAGCTGGAACGGTTGTGTTGACATTAACTACTGATGACCCTACCGGTCCATGTGGTTCTATTGCTGCTACACGAACAGTTACTGTAAATGCCGCAGCGGTGGCTACTGCCGGAGGTCCGGAAACAGTCTGCCAGTCAGTAACTCCTTATGCGTTGAGCGGAGCAAGTATTAGCGGAGGAGCAAGCACAGGCGCATGGTCAATTACTTCTGGAACGGGAACGTTGAGCAGTACTGCTCAAACAGCAACACCTGCCACAGTAACATTCACGCCAACAACCATTGGAACAGTAGTATTAACCCTAACTACAGATGACCCAGCTGGAATATGCGGTGTAGTAGCTTCAACAAGAACGATTACTGTAAACCCTGTTCCAACAGTTGAAGCTGGAGGACCGGATGTAGTATGTCAGTCAACAACAGCTTATGCTTTAACCGGTTCAAGCTTTGGAGGTGGAGCCACTTCGGCTGCATGGTCAATTACTTCAGGTACGGGAACATTGAGTACTACTGCACAAACAGGAAATCCTGCAGCGGTTACATTTACACCAACTACCAGTGGAACGGTTACACTAACTTTAACAAGTGATGACCCAGCAGGTAATTGTTATGCCGTAACTGATACAAGAACTATTACTATAAACTCATTGCCAACCCCAACTATTTCAGTTGTTGAAGGCTCAGGTAATGCAAGTAATGATGGAACAACATGTAGTGGTGACAATGTTACTTTAACTGCTAATCCAAGCGGATTGGTTACTTATTCGTGGGATAATAGTTTAGGGCTTGGACAGGTGCAAAGCGTAAACCCTTCATCAACTACAACTTATGTAGTTACTGTTACGGATGGTAATACATGTTCTGCAACAGCTTCTACGGTTATTACTGTAAATCCTTTACCAGTGGCGGCTGTTACAATTACCGAAATTTCCGGCACTACTATTAACGATGCTACTATATGTAATGGAGATAACGCAACGTTGACTGCCAGCCCTAATTCAATGTTGAGTTATGTTTGGGACAATGCGCTTCCTTCGCAACAAACCAATGTAGTAACTCCTTCTGCTACTACTTCATATTCTGTTACTGTAACTAATACCAATAACTGTTCGGCTGTTGCGGGTGCAACGGTTAACGTAAACTCGTTGCCTTCGCCTACTATCAGCGTTACAGAAACATCGGGTGTTTCTAATGATGATGGAATTACATGTTATGGAGATAATGTGACTTTAACTGCAAATCCATCCGGTTTAAGTAATTATTCGTGGAATAATGCTTTGGGAACAGGTGATACTAAAAGCGCAAATCCAACTACAACCACTACGTATGTGGTTACTGTTACAGATGCTAATAACTGTTCGTCTACAGCATCAACTGCAATCACTGTAAACCAACTTCCTGTGTTTAGCCCGGCAGCTTCAACTGATGTAATTTGTAATGGCGGAAACACAGGAACAATTACAGTTAATGCGTCTACCTTAAACAATCCTCTAACCTATTCAATAGATAACGGCACTACTTATCAGGCAAGTAGTTTCTTTAACGGATTAATCATTGGTAACTATACCCTTATTGTTAAAGATAATGCAGCTTGCTCGGCAAGTTATTTCTCAAACCCTGTTGTTATTAGCGAGCCAACTGCGCTTACACATTCATCTGTATTGGAAGATGCAAGTTGCGCCAACGTATTTGACGGGAAAATCACAATTACTGCATCAGGTAGTGTGCCACCATATGTTTACTCATTGAATGGCGGTCCTTCGCAATCAGGAAACGTATTTAGCGGATTAGCGGCAGGTTCGTATAATGTATTAGTAACCGATGATCATGGTTGTACTTCGGGTTCAACAGTAGTAATTAATAATTCTTACATCGTTTCAGTTTCTATTGTTTCGCAAACGGATGCTTCTTGTTATGGTGCCATTGACGGCTCGGTAACTGTTGACATAACCGGTGGTACTCCGCCTTATTCATACTCTATTAACGGTGTGCAGTTTGTGGCGAGCCCGACATTCAGTAATCTGGCAGCAGGGAACTATGTTGTGACATTGAGAGATTCAAAAGGATGTACTGATTTCTTAAATGTAATTATTGGACAGCCCGCTTTATTGCAAGGAGTTTTGGATTCAGTTAAAAATATTTCATGTAACGGTGGAGCAACCGGTGCTGTTTATATCAGCGTAACCGGTGGCACACCAAACTATTCTTTTGTTTGGAGTAATGCTGCTACTTCGGAAGATATAACCGGTCTTGTTGCCGGCACCTATAATGTGGCTATTCTCGATGCACATGGTTGTAGCGCTTCATTAGGCGTAACACTTACTGAACCACTTCCATTGTTCTTGAGCATAGCTTCTTATCACGATTTAAAATGTTTTAATGATTCATCGGGTAATGTTGATATAACAGTAGGCGGTGGAGTTCCGCCATACACTTATGCATGGAGCAATGGTGCGGTTACCGAAGATATTTCCGGATTAAAAGCCAATACGTATTCTCTTACACTTACAGATAACAACGGTTGTCAGCAAACTGTTTCTCAGGTAATTTCAGAACCAACAATTCTTGCAGCAAGTGCGGTGGTAACTAACCTTACTTGTAACGGTTCGGGTGACGGAGCTATTGACTTGACTGTAACCGGAGGCACATCTCCTTATGGCTATTTGTGGAGCAATGGAAATACCGGTCAGGATTTAAGTTTAATTGCTGCGGGAACTTATACAGCAGTTATTACAGATGCGCACGGTTGTGTTACTTCTAACACGTCAACTGTTACTCAGCCTAATCCATTGGTGCTCACAACTGTTGTCACGAACGTGTTATGCACAGGAAATTCAACAGCTGCAATTGATTTATCAGTAATCGGTGGAACCGGTGCTTATACTTATGCATGGACTCCTGGTGGAGGCGCTACACAAGATACCAGTAACTTAGTTGCCGGAACTTACACAGTTCTTGTAACGGATGCTAATGCTTGTGCTGCAAGTACAAGTGCAACAGTCACTCAGCCTTCGCAACCATTAAGCGGTAGTGTAACGGCTACCGATGTTACTTGTAACGGAGCAAGTAACGGAACAGTGAATCTGGCCTTAACAGGAGGAACACAACCTTACACTTATGCTTGGGATAACAGTGCTACTACTGAAGACCTCAGCGGACTTGGACCAAATACCTATAACGTAACAGCTACCGATGCTAACGGTTGCACTTATATAGGTGGAGCTACGGTGAACGAACCGGCTGCACTTGTTGCAACTATTGCCGAAACCAACGTAAGTTGTTTTGGTGGAAATGACGGAGAAGCAGACTTAACGGTTACCGGTGGTAACCCGGGCTACACTTATTTGTGGAGCACTTTTGCAGGCACAGAAGATTTAACAGGACTTACAGCGGGTAACTATGTGGTAATTGTAAACGATACCAAGGGTTGTCAGGCAATTACAAGTGTTACTATTACGCAACCTGCACAGTTGGCAATTACAGGAGTTGTTACCAATATTTTATGTAACAGCGGAACTACCGGTTCAATAGATATTACAGTAACCGGTGGAACTGGTGCTTACACTTATGCATGGACAGGCGGAGGAGCTACAGAAGATACCAGTGGTTTAGTAGCCGGTACATATACAGTGTTAGTTACCGATGCAAACAATTGCACAGCTACTGCAACTTATACTATTACTCAGCCTTCAGCACTTACATTGTCCGGTGTGGTTACTGATGTAACTTGTAACGGCTACTCTAACGGAGCAGTAAATATTACTGTGGGCGGTGGAGCTACACCATATACTTACGCATGGACAGGTAACATAGCTACAGAAGACCTAAACGGAATATCTGGCGGGACATACGATGTAACTGTTACGGATATTAATGCATGTTCTGTTACTGCATCATTTACAGTTAACGAACCAGCAGGCATTACTTCATCAGTAGTAGGCACAAACGTAACGTGCAACGGAGCAAGCAACGGAGCGGCCGACTTAACAGTAAGCGGAGGCACCCCTGGCTACACCTTCTTATGGAGCACATTCCAGAACACAGAAGATTTATCGAACATAGGCGGAGGCACTTATTATGTAATTATAAAAGATGCAAACGGCTGTGAGAAGAGAGATTCAGTTGTAATTACCGAACCGGCAGCATTGGTTCTTAGCACAACTGTTACAAATGTTCTTTGTAACGGAGCAGCAACAGGCGCAATTGATTTAAGTGTAACGGGAGGAACAGGAACATATACTTATGCATGGACCGGTGGAGGAGCTACACAAGACACTAGTGGCTTAGTAGCCGGCACCTACAGTGTAACAGTAACGGATGCCAACAACTGTTCAGCAACTACGAGTGCAACTATCACACAACCGGCAGGCTTAGTTCTTAATGCAACAACTACCAATGTAGGCTGTGCAGGCGGAGCGAACGGTTCAATAGATATCACTGTTCAGGGCGGAGTATTCCCATACGGATTCTCATGGACCGGTGGAGCAACAACAGAAGACATCAACGGATTGAGCGGAGGCACTTATAGTGTAACTATAACCGATGCTAATGCCTGTTCAATTACTGCAAGCTACACGATTACAGAACCAATCGGTATGACCTCATCGGTAGTAGGCACAAACGTAACGTGCAACGGAGCAAGCAACGGAGCGGCCGACTTAACAGTAAGCGGAGGCACCCCTGGCTACACCTTCTTATGGAGCACATTCCAGAATACAGAAGACTTAGTGAACATAGGCGGAGGCACATATTATGTAATTATAACAGATGCGAACGGCTGTGAGAAGAGAGATTCAGTTGTAATTACCGAACCGGCAGCATTGGTTCTTAGCACAACTGTTACAAATGTTCTTTGTAACGGAGCAGCAACGGGAGCAATTGATTTAAGTGTAACGGGAGGAACAGGAACATATACATACGCATGGACCGGTGGAGGAGCTACACAAGACACTAGTGGCTTAGTTGCTGGAACCTACAGTGTAACGGTAACGGATGCAAACAACTGTTCAGCGGTAACAAGTGCAACTATCACACAACCGGCAGGCTTAGTACTTAATGCAACAACTACGAATGTAGGCTGTGCAGGCGGAGCGAACGGTTCAATAGACATTACGGTTCAGGGCGGAGTATTCCCTTACGGATTCTCATGGACCGGTGGAGCAACAACAGAGGACATCAACGGATT
>CANJLD010000007.1 GCA_947475165.1 Bacteroidota bacterium | reverse complement strand
TTTGTGCCTTCACTAAATTTCTCTACGTTGGTAAGTGCACGATAGAAAGTATCCTGAATTAAATCTTCTGTTTCTTCTCTGCTTTTTGTCAGGTTAAAAGCAAAAGGGCGCAATATGTTTTCGTATTGCATAATGTCTGAACCAAAGTCGATTGTAGTTGCCATGATGATTATTTTTTGTTTAAGTTATTTGAATAATTATTAAACAAATAAAATACTTATTTTTCAATATGCAAATTATTGTTTAACTATTTTATAAAATAGTTAAACAATAATTTCCGCACTCTTTACACAACGGCTATGTGATACAGATTAAACGAAACAAAAAAAAGCCGTTCTCCTAAGAGAACGGCTCATTAAACCACACATGAAAAATTATTATTTCATTAAGCTAAACTTGCTGTTAATGGTTTTATCGGCAGTAATAATTCTTGCTATATACATTCCGTTGCTTAAATCGCTTAGGTCTGCAGCTATGTTTTGTTTACCGCTTAGGTTAGTGGCATTCATTACATCTTTAACCAAGCGTCCATTTAAGTCTGTAATTTGAATTGTAATCTTTTCAGTTTCTTCCAAATCGAAATTGATTTGAAGTAAACCGTTGGTAGGGTTAGGGAACATATTTAAGCCAATTTCTTTGGTTAAATCATTTACAGAAGTAGAAACTGCCAATGGAATAAATGGACCACCAGTAGGCAAAGCCACATAAAGACCAAATGCTGCACCGTTGTTATTATTAGCTGGGTTTAAGAAACCTGAAGCCAATATCACTGCGCTGCTTCCTGCTAAAGCTGTAACATCGGCTATGTAACTCACTATGGTAGTAGTACCTGCTGCATTTGTAACACTTAATGTGTAATTAGATGCCGGCACAGGTATATAAGCTGTTTGGTCGCTGTAAGATGCATTATTAACTACCGTTAAAGCTCCGTTAGCTACTACGTCAACAGTAAGTGCATCCGTAGCACCATGTATTGCGAAAAAGTCGAAATTAGTACTTACCAATGCTTGTGTTTGTGCCGGTGTTTTAACCAATACATCAAAAGCAATTGATTTACCATCCGGGTTAGCGGCAAAGCCAGTACCTACTACACCTGAAGCTGTCAAAATATATTTCTCGTTTGCAGTTAAGGTGTAATCATTATCCCATATGGCATTCGCTACAGAAGTAGAAGTTTTAGGAGCAATAGCCACATTATTAGCATAACCGGCTACTAACGGAATAAAAGGAGTTCCGGTTCTGAAAGCGAAATTATCGATGGATAGTCCACCATTAATGTATACATCTACCGAATCTGCAATAGGGTCAGCGCAGTTATGTAATACTTGTACTTGTGCTGTTTGTAAAACAGGTAGTTGAATAACCGTACCGCTTGCCAGTACCGCATAAATACCAATTGCCGGTCCGTTATTATTTACTGCCGAAGTTAAAAAGCCTGAAGCAAATACAATTGCGGCACCACCGGTTAAAGAACTAAGGTCAGCTATATAGCTTTGTAAAGCAGTACTTCCACCAGCAGGAAATACACTAATAGGATACCAGGTTGGATCAACTGCTATATAAGGTGTGTTATCTCCATATCTTGCGTTAGAAGCTAAAGCAGTATTCGTATTCCAAATTTTTACATCTACACCTGGGGCATCTGTAGTTCCATGAAAAATAGCGAAGTCCACCTTTGTATTATTAACGGCTTGTATTTGCGCATTGGTAACAATCTTTAAATCAAAAGCTATACTCCTACCATCGGGATTAGGCAAAAAACCACTACCCACCACACCTGAGGCAAACACTGTATAATTCTCGTTAGCAGTCAAATTAATAGCCGGGAAAGTGGCAATAGCTTGTGCTACCGAAGTAGAACTTGCGGGTGCTACCGCAATGCTGTGATTAACTCCTGCTAAAACAGGAACAAAAGGAGTGGCTGTTCTGAATTTGAAATTATCAAGCAACAAAGTTCCGTCCAGGTATACATCCACCGAATCGGCAGCCGGGTCAGCGCAATTATGCACTACTTGTACGTTGGCATTTTGTTGAGCCGGTAATTCTATCACCGTTCCATCTGCCAATACTGCGAATAAACCAAAGGCCGCTCCGTTATTGTTGGTTGAAGGAGTTAGAAACCCTGAAGCAAAAACTACCGCAGCACCACCGTCTAAACCGGATAAATCGGCAATATAACTTGCAACAACTGTTGAAGTACCAGCAGCCGCAATATCAATAGGGTACCAAGTGGGATCGACTTCTAAATATGTGCTTGCATTGCCATACTGTGCATTTGGAACTAAGGTAGGTCCACCGGTAAGGTTTACATCTACTGCTGGCGCATCGGTTGCACCATGAAACACCGCAAAGTCAACTTTACCTGCATTAGCTGCTGTTCGTCTTGCAGGTGCAATAACTTTAAGGTCGAAAGCTGTACTAACACTGTTTGGGTTAGCCGCAAATCCGCTTCCAACTACTCCGGATGCAACAACAATGTAACTTGAATCTGCTGCTAATGGACCTAAGACTTCTGAATACAGCGAAGGACTGGCGGCATTGCTGCCCTTAGCTTTGATGTGTACAGTAAATGAACTTCCTGCTGGCACGTTAACAAAACCGGTGGCGGTGCGAAATGGAAACGATGCTAACAGTGGGGTTTGACCACCACCAAAATCGGCAAATACAGCTACTGTATCAGCAGCAGGATCTGCACAGTTGTGAAATACTTGCACGTAAGCCGAAGGCCCCCCCGCAAATGTGTAAGTAGTTGCCATCAGGGCGACAACCAGTGTTTTGAGTTTTGTGAAATTCTTTTTCATTGTGCTTGATTTTTTTGTTTAATTATTTAATTATATACTTAAACAATACAATTCCCAGATTGTTCACTGCAACTCTAAATTTGTTGCAAAAAGAAGTCTTAATAAAAGTTAAGAAGGGAAATAAGCCTAAACTATTGCTGCCAGTAAATCTTCAGCACTGCTTATATAAATAAACGAAGATGAATGGATAGGCTTTTCGTGTTCCAGTTGAGCTCCGCCTACCATTATTTTACATTTTGCGCCATCAGGCAATAACTTTTTGAGATACGAAGATAGGGAGGTTTCTCCCAAAGGCACCGTGGCAAACGTTACTAAATAATTCGGCTTATATCTTTTAATAATGTAGTGAATATCTACAATGGGCATAGAGGCTCCTAAATAAATAACCTCATGATTACGCTTGCGCAGAAGATACTCTGTAAACAACAATAACACATCGTGTGTCTCACCTTCCGGCAAAAAGAGGACGAACCTTTTAGAATCCTCCTTTTCTTCCACAAACAGATTATCAATAGCTACAAATATTTTTCTACGAATTAAATTGCTGATAAAATGCTCTTGAGCCACGTTTACAGCACCGGTTGTCCAAAGCGAACCTGTACGTTGCAAAAACGGGAATACTAATTCCGTGAAACATTTTTCAAAACCTAATTTTACAATAGCAGAGGAAAGTGTTTTCTCAAATCTGCGCTCATCAAAATCAATCATGGAATGAATAAGCGAATCAAGTAAACTGTCTGGCTCTACAGCATCTGCATATACTTCCATTACCTGCTTGCTCAACTCCTCCTTACCAAGTTCCGCAATCTTCGAAATCTTCATTCCGTTGCGGTTCAGCGTGCCTATGTTTAAGAGCAGCCGCAATTGTTCATCCGTGTAATAACGTATGTTGGTATCAGTTCGCTTAGGCTTAAGGAAATCATATCGCTGCTCCCAAATACGTAAGGTATGGGCTTTAACCCCCGAAAGCGTTTCTACTTCTTTTATTGAATATTGTCCCATGGGTTTTGTTGTCAAAATTATTGTAATACACCTAAAACAGAAGAACTTCTAAAAAGTTTTGCCTCTTAGAAGTTCTTCATTGAATACACTCTATAAATTATTTCATTAGTGTAACCGAGCCTTTCATTCTGCGATTGCTGTTATCGTCAAATACAATCACGAGCGAGTATGTATAAATACCCGGCTGACATTCCTTGCCCTGATATGTTCCGTCCCATCCTTGTGTAGCGTTGTTGGTATCGAAAACCTTTTCGCCCCAACGGTTAAATATTTTCCAGTCCAGATACTTTACTCCATTGGCAAACAACTTTAACTCATCATTTGCAAAATCTCTATTTGGCGTAAATACGTTAGGAATAAAGACCACCGGTTGTTGATAAATAGTAATGTAATCCGGTTTAGTAAGCGAATCGCTGCAACCAAATTGATTGCTTGAAATAAGCGTAACTGTATAAACTCCCGGCTGTGTATAAACATGAGCCGGTGATTGAAGTGTAGAAGCCGTTTGATCACCAAAATCCCAAATCCATGCATCGCTGTTTGCCGAAATATTTGTAAAGGCAACTGGTGCATCGTTATTGTAAGCAGTAAGCGGCAAAGCACTAAAGTTTGCCACAGCAGCAGGATGCGCCACTGCCACACCGGTTGCTGTATCAAAGCAATTTCCAAGTTGGGCAATTAGCGTAACGTTATAAGAACCATCAGTCGAATACTGATGCGTAGGATTATCAAGTGTTGAAACATTACCGTCACCAAAACTCCACGCGTAAGTATTACCCAGCGGAGTAGAATTATTGCTGAACACATTCGCATATCCCGCACAAACATCGGTAACCGTAAAATCTGCCACTGGGTTAGGGTTCACATTTACCGTAGTAGTAGCCGTATTGCTGCAAGTATTATTATCTGTAACAGTTACTGAATAAGGAGTAGTTCCTGCAGGCGTGGCCACCGGATTAGCAATATTTGCGTTGTTCAAATCACCGGTAGGGCTCCACACGTAAGCAGTTCCACCGGTTGCACTCAATTGTGCGCTTTGTCCTAAACAAATATCGGTTGATGTAGGAACTACAATTACCGGAAGTGCATTTACAGTATAAACGATACTGTCATATCCACTGCAACCGCTGTTAGGGTCGGTGTAAGAATAAACTAATGAATGATTTCCTGCACCAGCAGTAGCAGGGTCAAAATTTCCTGAAGGATTTGCAATACCGGTACCGGTCCACACGCCACCTGCAGCAGGTGTAAATCCTGTGAGTACAACAGCCGCTGCATCAACACATGCTGCTTGGTCGATTCCGGCACTTACTGCCGGTGCGGGACTAACTTCTGTTACAATAGTGTTACTCATGGGGCTTGGACATCCTAAGTTAATTGCCTCAACGGTTATACTATTGCCAGCTGTTAATAAATTAGTAGTATAAGTAGCAGAAGCACCGGATTGAACCTGTGTTGCTCCGTTATAAAAATTATATGTAGTATAACCGGAAGGTGCAGCAGTAAACGTAACAGAAACTCCCTGACAAATAGAATCGTTAGGGTCGCTGCTTGAAAGTGTTACTGCCGGAATAGGATTCACCGTCATTACTATAGGAGAACTTGACAGACTTACACAGCCATTTAGTGTGCCGGTTACTACAATGGCATCGCCATTATTAAAAGCCGAAGAAGTATAAGTATTGCTGTTGTTGTTTTGAACAGAAGCGGCATTCACTGTAAAATCGTAACTGGTTAAACCGGTTGGCGAAGCGGTAACCGTTACTGCATCGCCTTGACAAATAGTTTGGCTTGGCACCGAAATAGAAACAATAGGTGTAGGTTTTACAAAGGTTACAATAATGTTGCTCCAATTACTGGTGCAGCCATTATCGGTAACAATGCAATAAACTGAATTGCCCTGACCAAGTTGTGTAGTTGCCCAGGTATTAGAACCTGTTGCCTGTTGTTGCGAACCACCATTGTAAAAAGCATAAGTATCGTAACCGGTCGGCAAGGCGGTAAACGTTACCAAATCGCCACCGCAAATAGTATCGTTAGCATCTGAACTGGTAATAGTAACCGGTGCAGGTATTGGTTTAATAAAAGGATGCTGAACCGCACTCGGATTAGTAAAACAAGCACCTGCCAAAGCAACTACCATCACATTGTCTCCGGGGTTAAGCCCGTTAGCAACAAAAACATTTCCGGTAGTAGACTGCATCATCACATTATTCACAAAGAAATTATACATGATATATGTGCCGGATGCGGTATAAGTTATAGGAGTTCCGAAACATACCGTATCTGTAGATGAAGTAATACTTACGTTGTTGCTGTTAGGCAACACTGTAATTGATAAAGAGTCCTGCACTCTTCCGCAGCAGGCAGTAGTTACCCAAACGTGAACCATGTATGTTCCCGGTGCTGTAAATATCATTGGCACAGATTGCGCGGTAGGGCTTATTGCCATAGGTGGCAATGCTGCCGGACCAAAATTCCATTCGTAAAGCGAACCGGTAAGCGTTGTGCTGAAAGTATCAGGACAACCTACAACTGCGGGAACGTTGGTATGCGTAATAGTATTGCTCGTACCCTGCACAGAAAAAATATCTACAAAGTCTGTAAAGGTTGTTCCGCCAAAAGTGATTGTTTTTCTACCGGTAGTATTATAAAATACTGAAACCGGACCGGTGCCATTGGCAGTAGCTGGGTTTGCTCCTGCACCAAAATTCCACGGACCTGCAACGGGAGTTGTAAATACAACTTCTGCATTGGTGCAACCGTGATTATCTACATTTATAACCGGTGGGTTACCGGGAACTGATGTTATATTATTTTGTGTTACCAGTGCGCCTGCTGTTTCAAATAAAGCCTGGCTAAGCCCGGTAGCTCCGTTGCCTCCCGCACCGCCATTTCCTGCTGCACCTCCTGCACCTCCGCTGGCACCTGTGGCAAAACCACAACTGATAAACGGACCGCCAGCTCCCCCGGAACCACCTAAGCCTCCGGAGCCGCCCAATCCACCGGAGCCACCGGTACCTCCCGGTCCTCCATTTCCTGCAACAAGATTACAATCAACAATATTGCCACCGGCACCATTAGCATAAAGAAACACAGCAAATGAACCGCCCCCACCGGTACCACCAGTTCCTCCAGAACCTGCTGCACCACCACCACCTCCTCCTCCTCCACTTCCCCCAACATCATCGTTACCATTTTGCTGTCTTCCACCACCACCACCTCCTCCTCCTCCTCCACAACCATTATTGCCTGCATTACCTGCTCCACCTGCTGTTCCCGGAAAAAAATAACCAAAAACAGGAATTGTTCCTGCCGGTCCATTTGCTCCATTTGCTCCACTTGTTCCGATTGCACCTGCTTGACCAGCAGTTGGTGCACCGCCTCCGCATCCGTTATTCTGACTGTTGCCAAATATTCCGCAACCACAATTCGGACCTGAACCACCACTTCCTCCGCCCGCTCCACAACTTCCTGCAGAACCGTTTGATGCAGCAGAGCCTGCCCATCTTCCACCGGCACCTCCGTTTCCACCTCCTAAAATACCTCCACCACCTCCTGCGGGAACACAGCTTTCATTACAACCAGGCAAACCATTTGCACCGTTTGCGCCAGGAGCGCCAGCAACACCAGGTGCTCCGTTTACACCGGCAGTACCATTTGCCGAAGTTACATTGCAACGAACTATGTTATAATTACTGCATGTGCTTAAATAAATACCATAAGAGGTAGCTGCTACACCGTTTGGTACATCTGCTTCAAGCGTTACGTCTTGTAAACGGAAACCTGAAACGTTCACCCCGGCAATGACAGCTGTGCCGAGACCAGGTGGGGGGAAAGATCCAAGTAAGATTACATTGTTACGATGAATGACGGTGGGTGGTGCATTACTTTTTATCCATGTAACGGCATCAAAACCTCCTTCTATAGTCACGTTGTTCACCAACACAATTTCTGCATTGGTAGTATATACTCCTTGCGCTAACCATAGGCGTGTATTAGTTCCACCCACTAAGGTAAGTCCGTAAGTAAGGCTGGCTGGGTTAGTCCTTGTGCCTGCTCCTGGAGTGCTTGCACCGGTAGGGGTAACATAAATTACCCCGCATTGCTGTGCTATTGTTGAAATAGAAATTGCAAGAAGCAAAACAACACTTGAAAGTGCTTTGTAAAATTTCATCATCGTAAAAGGTTTATAAACGGCAATAAAAGTAAAAAATCAGGGAAAAGTTTAAAGGTAATTATACACTATGATAGAAAGAAACCTTGATTGGTTGTAAATACCCAAGTAAAAGAATTCCACATATAGCTAATCATCCATTAAACAAAAACTTTCTGCCTTACCTCAAAAACTTATTTTCGGCACTTCATTTTAAACTATGGCTGAATTAAACGTAAAGAAGTATCAACGCAGAGCTGCTCGCAAAAAGAAAGACCTTGTAAAGTTTATGCGCAAGGTGGGCAAGTCAACCAAAAGAGGAATTTTAAAAACCGTTGCCGAGGTTGATAAAGAAGTTTGGAAAGAAGTAGCCTGTTTAGACTGCGCTAACTGCTGCAAAAAGATGACGCCTACCTACACGCGCAAAGATGTGAACCGTATTGCCGCGCATTTCAAAATGACTTACAAAGAGTTTTACCACAAGTGGCTGAAGACAGATACCAACAAAGACATCATCAATAAAAAAACGCCTTGTCAGTTTTTAGGTAAGGATAATAAATGCACTATCTATTCTATTCGCCCGTCAGATTGTGCAGGCTTTCCACATTTTACCCGAAAAGATTTTCGTTATCAGGCACAGGAAAAAACCATCGTTAATAATATATCTTACTGTCCGGCATCTTTAGTTTTTATAGAAAAACTACAAGCGCGCATAGAAGACGACTTATAATTTCATACCATGAAATACTTCAACAACATAGTAGATACCATTGGCAACACGCCCCTGGTAAAACTGAATAAAATAACCAAAGATATTCCGGGCTTGTTTTTGGCTAAGGTGGAATATTTTAATCCGGGCAACTCTATTAAAGACCGTATTGGCATTAAAATGATACTGGATGCCGAGCGCGATGGCAAACTTAAACCCGGTGGAACTATTATTGAATGTACCTCCGGCAACACCGGTATGGGTTTGGCTATGGCAGCCATCATTCGCGGTTACAAATGCATCTTTACTACCACCGATAAACAATCAAAATCTAAACTCGATATTCTTCGCTCGCTTGGTGCCGAAGTAATTGTTTGCCCTACGAATGTTGAACCCGAAGACCCGCGCTCGTATTATTCTATTGCCAGACGCTTAGCTAAAGAAATTTCGAATTCATACCACATGAACCAGTACGATAACTTAAGCAACCGTGCGGCTCATTATGAAACAACCGGTCCTGAAATTTGGGAGCAGACGGAAGGAAAAGTGACACACTATGTAACTACGATAGGTACCGGTGGAACGGTAATGGGTGTGGCAATGTATCTGAAAGAAAAAAATCCGAACATACAGGTACTAGGTATAGATATTTATGGTTCGCTGTTAAAGAAATTTCACGATACCGGTGAATTAGATAACAAAGAAGTTTACCCATATGTAACCGAAGGCATAGGTGAAGATTTTGTGCCGCAGAATTACGACATGAAATACATTGACCACATTGAGCAAGTAACCGATAAAGACGGTGCAATAATGGCGCGCAGGTTAGCGCGCGAAGAAGGAATCTTCTGCGGTTACAGTGCCGGAACTGTATTGCAGGGTTTGGTTCAATTGAAAGACCGTTTCAAGAAAGATGATGTAGTGGTAATTATTCTTCACGACCACGGCAGCCGCTACGTTGCCAAAATTTATAATGACGACTGGATGCGCGAACGCGGATTTCTGGGAGATGAAATAATTACCGCCAAAACAATTATTGAGCGCAAGAGAATAACTCAGCTTGTTTTTGCCGACCCTAAAGAAACAGTAGCCAGCGCGTTTAAGAAAATGAAAGAAATGAACCTTACTCAGTTACCGGTAATGGAAGCAGAAGATAATTTAGGAAGTATTACTGAACACAGTATTTTGCAATTACTGATGGATAATCCTTACCACCGCGATGAACTGGTAGGCAAAGTAATGAGCAAAGCTTTTCCGTTTGTTCAACTTACCGATTCTGCTGCTGATATTTCGAAACACATTTCGAAAGATAACACAGCGGTTCTGGTAAAAGCAAAATCCGGTGCGCTCAATATTATTACCGAGTTCGACTTGATTGAAGCTATGGCGTAAAATGTTTTATCCTTACATAAACTAATCATTCTTGTATGATTTCATTCATCTTCCGCAGTATAGTTATTTGCACTTTTCTTTTGCTCCTCGGTTTCTTCTCCCAAGCGCAAATTCAAGTAACCCATTTTCAGCAGCATAGTGTAGAAAAAGGCGAAACCGCCAAAACCATTGCCGCCAAGTACAATATTGATTTTACCGATTTTATTCTGCTCAACGATTTTCCGGAAGATGTAAAACTACCCACCGGCACCATTGTTTTAATACGCGAGATAAAGGAAGATGAACTAGACAAACAGTTGAGCGGAACAACCACTGACGAAGCAGATACCTCAAAACCCAAGGAAGAAATTCAAGTTTCAGGATTAAAACCCGGCAAACCTGTTGTTAACCTAGCACCGGAACCGGTTAAGACAGAACCAAAAGTAGCTAAGCAAAACATTGTTTACGGACCAAACCGCACCCGCTACATTATCTCGCAAAACGGTTATCACATTGTAGAGAAAAACCAAACCTGTTACCGTATTGCTTTAATCTATGAAATCAATCTTGATTACCTGATGGAATTGAATAACCTCAGCAGTTATACAATTGAGATTGGACAGAAACTGAAAGTGAGGAAATAAAAAAGCCTCCCGATAAATCGGAAGGCTTTGTATTTTTTGACTACTGCAAATTGCCTACTTGTTTTAGTATCTGTAAGCTTCCGGTTTGTAGGGTCCGGTTTTCTTAACACCAATATAGTTGGCTTGCTTATCGTTCAGTTCTTCTAACTCCACACCAATTTTTTCTAAGTGCAGTTTAGCTACCATTTCATCCAGATGTTTAGGAAGTGTGTAAACACGGTTCTCATAACGTTCAGCATGTTGCCAAAGTTCTAACTGGGCTAAAGTTTGGTTAGTAAACGAGTTACTCATTACAAACGATGGGTGACCGGTTGCGCAGCCAAGGTTCACTAAACGTCCTTCAGCTAAAACAATGATGTCTTTACCATCAACAGTATACTTGTCTACCTGTGGTTTAATAACATCTTTGGTTTTACCATAGTTGCCATTCAACCAAGCCATATCAATTTCGTTATCAAAGTGACCGATGTTGCAAACAACAGCGTTATGCTTCATAGCCTTAAAATGCTCTTCGCGAATAATATCGCAGTTACCGGTTGCGGTTACTACAATATCAGCTTCTTTAATAGCAGTGCTCATCTTCTTTACTTCGTACCCTTCCATTGCCGCCTGTAAAGCGCAGATAGGGTCAATTTCAGTAACAATTACACGAACACCTGCATTGCTCAACGAATCGGCAGAACCTTTACCTACATCGCCAAAACCTGCAACTACGGCAACTTTACCGGCCATCATTAAGTCAGTAGCTCTGCGGATAGCATCTACCAAGCTTTCGCGGCAACCGTATTTGTTATCGAATTTAGATTTGGTAACAGAATCGTTGATGTTGATTGCCGGAAGCAATAACGAACCATTCTTTTCTCTTTCATATAAACGGTGAACACCGGTAGTAGTTTCTTCCGAAATCCCACGGATGCCCTGAACCAATTCAGGATATTTATCAAATACCATATTGGTCAAATCGCCTCCGTCATCCAAAATCATATTCAACGCCTTTCCGCCTTCAAAAGCAAAAAGAGTTTGCTCAATACACCAGTTAAATTCTTCTTCGTTCATTCCCTTCCAGGCATAAACCGGGAAACCTGCTGCGGCAATAGCTGCTGCGGCCTGGTCTTGTGTAGAGAAGATGTTGCAAGAACTCCAGGTAACTTCTGCACCAAGTTCAGCCAATGTTTCAATCAGCACTGCTGTTTGAATGGTCATGTGTAAACAGCCGGCAATACGTGCACCCTTTAAAGGTTTACTTGCACCATGTTGAGCGCGAAGAGCCATTAAGCCCGGCATTTCAGCTTCGGCAAGTTTAATTTCTTTGCGTCCCCATTCTGCCAGAGACATGTCTTTTACTTTGTATTTCACTTTTGTTTCGGTTGATGTATTGCTCATAAATAATTGTTTTTGTTTTTAGCGGTCGCAAATATAATTAAAGCCTTTAATGTTACTGCACATAAACAAAAGAAGCCCCTGAAAGTTCAGGGGCTTCTTTTGATTGCAATAAGACTTGATTATTCGCTTATGCCAAGTGCCTTCAAGGTTTCTAAATTCAAATTGCCTACCGGCAAACCTTTATCTTGCTGAAACTTGATAAGCGCCTGTTTGGTTTTACCGCCCATTTGATTGTCGATTGCTCCCACATCGAAGCCTTCGCGCTTTAATGCAGTTTGAATAGCGGCTACTTTGCTATCGGTTATTTGAGGCTCGCATAAAACTTCTTTCCATTCCTGAAAGCCACCTTTCTTAGACAATACTTTTTTCATTACCGTTTTGTAAGTTGGCGGAACGTCAGTTTTAATTTCGTAAGCAGAATAAATCATTTTTTTGCGGGGAACTACTTTAGTTACTGCAGGTATTTCCACTTCACTTGCTGATGCTGCTACCTTTTCAATTTTCTTAGATACTTTCTGATAAACGGCAGGCACTTCTTTCAAACACCATACTTCACAATCTTTCGGATTAGCTGAAAGACAATTCTTATCAGCCACACCCTTTACCCATTTTTGAGTAGCCGGTGTTACTAATTTATCCTCTGTTACAGTTTCAAACTGTGCCGGTGTGGTTACCGTTTTTTTAGAAGCAGCTTTTACTACTACCGTATCGTAAACGGTTTCATATTTAGCGGGAACCTTATCCACTTTAACGGTTGCCGGTTGGTCAACTACCTGCTCTTCTTTTATTTCGTATTGGTCGGGAACTACACAGCGCGCATAACATTTGCCGGGTATTGCATTAGGCGGATAATCTCCGGTTACAGCTACATTCGGCATTGCAGGAACTGCCGGAGTTTCCATCACTTTAACCTGTTCTGTTTTTTTAACCGGAGCTTCTACTTCCGCTTTTACTTTTTCTTTTTTTACTTCAACCTGTTTTTTCTCCGGCTCTTTTTTCGGCTCTTCTGGGGTATTAGGTGGAATGGGAACGCTTTTTCCTTTTTCCCAAATAACCGCATTCGGGTTTTCATTTTTATACTTATCTAAATTCGGATTACCGGTATTGATGAATATTTGCGCATTAACAGCAATACTGCAACAAAGTGCAGCAACAAAAAGTAAGGGTTTAATTGTATTCATACCAAACAGATTTTATCTTGAATAAAAAGTATATAAAAACAAAAGTTACAGTAAAAATTATCGCAGCAGTTACAAACAGTTTATAATTGCCGTGTTTCAAAAAATATTCAAATGCAAAATACAACCGCGCTACAGGAACAAATTGAACAGGCTTGGCAAAACAGAGAATTGCTGAAAGAGCCAACCACTCAGCAAACAATAAACAGTGTAATTGAACTGCTCGACAAAGGCACATTGCGTATTGCAGAACCTTCAGAAAACGGCTGGAAGATTAATGAGTGGTTGAAGAAAGCGGTAATACTTTATTTCCCTATTCGCCAAATGGAAACTATTGAAGTAGGACCATTTGAGTTTCACGATAAAATGGCTTTGAAGAAAAACTATAAAGAACTTGGTGTGCGCGTAGTGCCTCATGCTATTGCGCGTTATGGCAGTTTTGTAGCGCGTGGCGTAATTATGATGCCGAGTTATGTAAACATTGGCGCGTATGTAGATGAGGGAACAATGGTAGATACCTGGGCTACGGTTGGTTCGTGTGCGCAGATAGGAAAGAACGTTCACCTAAGTGGCGGTGTAGGAATTGGCGGAGTGCTTGAACCGGTGCAGGCCGCACCGGTTATAATTGAAGATAATTGTTTTATAGGCTCGCGTTGTATTGTAGTAGAAGGTGTGCGCGTAGAAAAAGAAGCGGTGCTTGGTGCAAACGTGGTGCTTACTATGAGCACAAAAATTATTGACGTAACCGGTAAAGAGCCGAAAGAATATAAAGGTGTTGTTCCAGCCCGCTCGGTAGTTATACCGGGGAGTTACACCAAAGAATTTCCTGCCGGTAGTTATCAAGTGCCTTGCGCACTTATTATCGGGCAACGCAAAGAATCAACGGATAAGAAGACTTCGCTGAATGATGCTTTGCGGGAGAATAGTGTGGCGGTGTAGGTGTTGTAATAAAACAACGATGCGATAATTCAATAAAAAACCACCGCCATTGTTTTAACGTTGGCGGTGGCTGTCAATTAATAACACTAATTCAAAGTCTTTAGCTCAAAGGTGATGTACTTGCTTCTTTTTGCGAACCCGAACCGATAAATGCCCGTAGGCTTAAATAGATAGCTTTTCCCTTCAACAGCTATGTATTGTTGAGATTTTATAGGAACTTCAATAGTAAAATCCAATAAATTACTTTGCATATCCTGCAATTGAATTTCGCAGGTGTTGCTGTCTTCATTGGCTTTTATCAATACAATTTTCAGGTTTGTATCAATTTGGATGTAATAGTTTTCTCCCAAATCGTTTTGTTCTACAGCTTTCTTGTCTCCCCCATCTTCGGGAATCATGAATACCTGGGAATTACCCATGCCTGGAATTTCGGCTAATTGTTCGTGGGCGAGGGTTGGCTGTTCATTTGAAATAACATAAGCTGAATTGATAGGTCTTAGAGTAACATCGTTTTGGTCTACAAAAGAATATGGAATCCAGATAAAACCGTGGTCTCCTTTCTCCGGTCCTCTTGAATCTAATATTTTGAATGCCTTTTTGCTGTTATCATACCCAACCATTAACATAGCATGAGCCGGGTTGCTGGCAACTTTTCCTCTGGTAGCCCATGTGTAATTATTTCCGTATAGTGCAGCCGCATAATTGTCATCTATATTTACTTTTATACATATTGGCTTAGCCGGTTTTGCATTTAGCAAGCTTATTAAGTTGCCGCTGTTTATACTTTCTGCAGAAACTATTTTTAACCTAAAAATACGTCTTTGTTCAATCACGTTGGCTTGTTCAATATCGCAGTTGTTTCCTGCAGAGTATGGCACCTCGTTAAGGCTAAGTATTTTGTAATTTTCTAAAACATAAACTGCATCAGAATAGGATATTCCTTCGTTGCAATTTTTTTCGTTAAATACTTTTTTTGCAAGATTAAAGATGACAGCCGGGCTATAAAAGTAGGCTGCGTTTTGGTTGCCTTTTGTTTGAAATTTAAGTCCTTTTTTTAAGTTCTCCTGAATAGACAGTGATGCTGCTACGGAAAACGATGTGCAGGTGTTTCTGTTTCCTTGTTTTCCTATTATTGGCAAATACTCGTCTAAGCTAACTGAGGGTTTTATTTTTTCTGAATTCAAACCTGAGGCTCCCGCAATTTCTTTAAAATTCAGGTATTCTACGTTTTCTTCGGTAAGACCCGTGTAGTTTAAAATATCCTGTAATTCCTGTGCTGGTATATTGTCTTTATTAATTTGATTAGAATCCACCACAAGGGCAAGCGGTAATGCTTGCCCTTGTGTGAATTTTACAATTATAAGAAGGCAGAAAAGCAAGAAACAATTTTGCACGTAATTAAAGTTTTGTTCCCTTTAATACAGATGCTATTACATAAAACTCGCCAGTAGAAGACACGTTTACCTGTTTTCTGTTTACCACATTTAAAGTTAAGCCTACGCTAAACGAATCTATTGCTTGTAATTGCGTTGGTATTTCGGCATTGCCCGCAATACCAAAATCGTTTTTAGAGTACACGGTGCCTTGAAACCCTGATACTTTAATTACCTTAGTGATAATAAAATTTCCCTTGTTTATTAATGATTTTTTGTAGCTCTTTAGAACAGGATCGTTGGTGTTTTCTAACAGTGCTAGCAAATCGTCTGTTTTTAATTCATCCATTTGCCAATTACCTTCTGATATTGATAATGAATCGTAATGGGTTAGAAAAGCAGAGATTAACGTGTCTTCCGGAGAAAATCTTGTATCATCTAAAAAGACAGAGAAATCTATTCCCTCTATTTTAGCTAAATCGCACTTGCTTACATTTCCGGCTAGTATAAGTTTTTGAAATTCAGCGCTGTTAAGTTTATCTCTTAATACAGTGCGTAATAGAGTTTTATCGCTCGACATTATATCGCCCACGTATTTTTTGTTTGATGAGCCCAGATATATGATACGCTTCCAATCTCCGGCCTTTTGGCAACTTCTGAATGCTGCCATGAATGATGCTCTGATGTTTGAGGCACCGGGGGTTTCGAATATTTGTTGGGTGGTGTCAATCTCATCAACAGCCGTAGAAAGTTCTGTAAATTCTTCATCGGTTGGTTCCTCTAGTTTTAACTTTTCCTGGCAAGAGCTAAAAACTGTTATTGCAAAAAATACAACCAACAGTTGCAAATAAATTTTCCTTTCCATTTTGTTTTTATTTTTTCTGCCTACTCTAATCCGTTTTCGGCTTTCCGGTTACCTACTCTCTTTCAGCTTTTCGGCATTCGCTGTTTATGGTTTACTTTTCAAATACTATTAAAAATTCTGCGGCTCCTATTAGCTGAGTGCTGGTTACGCACCAGCCGTTTGCAGCTTCGGAGTTTAAATAGCCTTGAAGGTCGGTTAGCACTGTTTGTTCGGTTATTAAGCCCCTGATTTTATATACCGCTGTTTTGTATTGTTTCATTTTTTATGGTTTTTGGTTTATGTTTTTTGTGTTGTTTTACAATTCTATAACTACAGTCATAGGCACTGTTTCTTCAATTTCAATTATGCGGGTTACGTTGGCGGTGGTTTCTGAGCTGGGTATCAGGCGCAGTTCTAAGGTGGCTTCGTTTACTACTTTGGTATCAAATACTACCTGACCTTCGGCATTGGTTATTAGTTTTTTGCCGGCTGCTTCTACCATTTTTACTTCTACGCCTGCGTGCGGTGCGCCACCCGGGTGGTTTACCTGTACGGTTACCAGGGTATTGTCGCCTACTGTGGTGTATATAACACCCCACTGGCGGCAGGCTTCGCGCTGGGCGGGTGCATCCAGTTCGTTGTAAATAGTTTCGGCTTCGTCATATATTTTCTTTATCACTTTATCGGCTTCTACAGCTAATGAGTTTACTCTGCTTTGTGCATCAATAAGCACCAGTGCCGCTGTTTGGTGGTTGGTAACAAGTGTGTTAAACGAGGTGGCAAGCAGGCTTACATCGGCTATTGCCGGGTTGGTCATGGGGGCACCTCCGTCAAGTATGCGTTCGGCTTCGCCAGTTATCAGATTATGCGCCACCTCTTTCAGGTCATCTTCGGTTATCATGGGTGGCAGTTTACCGGTTTCTTTATCCAGCCCGTAGTAAAGGCGGTCGTCTTTAGTAAACACACCGCGGTCAACGGCAAAATTGAATACCTGTATAAAGTGCGAGCAAACCATTTGCAGCTGGCCAAAGGTTTCTTCTTTTTGAGAGCTTAAGGTGCCTAAGGCTTCTTCTGCCACTCTTACGGTATCCATCTTGCCTTCAAAATCGGGCTTGGTGGCATTTATGCGGGTGGTGGTGGCGGTGCTAAAAATGTTATCGACCGGTGTGGATGCTATTTGGTTAAAGGCATCGTTAAGCACCTGAAGGCGTTTAACGTGTGTGTTTGGAATAAAGCGTGTAATAGTTGACATACTCTTTAAATTTTTGAGGTTATGAATTTCAGTTTAAGTTTTCGGTGGCTTAAGGATGCCTTTTCTATACTTTGGTTAAAAAACAGTGCTTTTGTTGTTGGTTCTATGCTTTTTGAATGTTAAAGGGCTTTCTATTTTTAATTTTTCACTTGCCCTTATATATCAAGGGCAGGATATTTTTAGTTTTTTGGTTGCCTTTATATATCAAGGGCAGGGCATTTCTAGTTTTCTGCCTGCCTTTATATATCAAGGGCAGGGTATTTTTAGTTTTCTGCCTGCCTTTATATATCAAGGGCATAGTATTTTTAGTTTTCTGCTTGCCTTTATATTTAAAGAACGTTGTTGTTTTAGTTTTTACCTAACCACTATAATCAGTAACACTTCTTTTTGTTTGCTTATACAAAGGTTACCAAAACGCGCCAACCCGATTCTCACCGTTTCGGTGATTTTTTGTTAAATATTTAGTGCAGAACAGGCGGCTTTAGTAAGCGCAAATAGTCGGTAGTAGTGTCTTCGGTAAGCAGGCTGTTTTGCAACACAAAGCGGGTTAATTCTACTTCGTTCTTCAAGCCCAGTTTGCGGAAAATGTTAGTGCGGTGGCTTTTGTAAGTTTCGTACGAAATAAACAGCGCCTTTTCAATTTCATTGTGGTTTAAGCCTTCTACTATCAGCTGCATTACTTCGCGCTCGCGCCTGGTCAGCAAATATTTCAGCTCAAAGCCATCGGGTTTAAGGAGGGTGTTTTGTTTTGGTAAATCATGTTCCGCTACCTTTATATAATAGTCTGTAATTTTTTGTTGGTAAAAATCGTGCAGAAAAGTTTGCAAGGTAACGGCACAGGCACTCTTGTCAATAAAAGCACCGGCACCGCAGTCGCGCGCTTCTTTAATTAAGTGCGCAGCGTTATACCTGCTAAGCACTGCCACAAATACATTCTTATGCCGGTGGAATATTTCGCGGCAAATAGCAAAGCCATCGTAGCGGCTGGTGTTTAAATTCAGTTCCAGAAAAACCAGATGTGGTTGGTTGTTGCAAAGTTTGTTCAGCGTATCGTCAAAAGTACTGCAAGTATCTACCTGCTCTACTATAGGTAAATTTTGCAAACAGTTTAAAATACCCTGTGCATACAGCGGCTGGCTGTCAACAGCCAGAATTTTTAATGCAGTTTTCATCTTGTAATTATTATTAGTAGATAAATAATTAATACAAACAAACCGCTGACCGCTACCGGTTAAATAGATATGGCCAACTACCTTAAAAAACAACTCATTCTCTCGTTTTGGGCAGAAGAAGGAATTCTGCCCGGGTGTCATGTGTGCTTCACTTTATTAGTTTCTGTGGTACAGAAACTAATAAGCGCAAGCGTAGACAAATGCGCAAAAATTGTCAAGGACAGATTTTGACTGTTTTTACTCTAAAATTGGCGCTTTGAGCCATTTTTTTGCCTTCAAAAAAGGCACCAAATGCCCACCCTACAAGCGTTTCAGCGCTTTACGGCTAAAAATATTTTTTTACTCTAAAATCTCGTTTTTGCCCTGCCGTTTGCTTTACTAATACCATGTTAGTCTTTACAAGCCTATACATATAGAGCCTTTTCAGCTGCCCGCACTCATTAGAAACAGGCTATGCCGCTAAAATTAAACTTTGGCAATACCAAGCGTAACTCAACTACTTTATTTAACCGTAATACAAAACGGAATAACCAAACCGATTTACAATTTCAGTTCGCTATTTAAAAGAGCGGTGAGTTCCACCGCTTTATTATTGCCGTAAACTTTCCCTTCGTATTCGCGCACCCATTGTATGCCACGCACCGCATTAGTCAATAAAATTTCGTCAGCTTCCAGCAACTCCTTCACTCCTACTTCCCGCTCTTCAAAAATTTCATCGTCCAGCATCGAAACTAAATAGCTGCGCATTACACCGTTTACACAACCGCTGTCTAAATGCGGAGTAACAATCTTATCTCCTTTCACCAAAAACACATTCGATTGAATGGCCTCGCTTATACTTTCCGAATCGTTCAGCAAAATACATTCATCCCAACCCGAAGCCTTCGCTAATTGCGCGGCCAAAACATACATCAACGCATTCGAACTTTTCAAATCGCTGGTCATGGACACCGGTTTCCAGCAATCGTCACGCACACCAATTTTTAAACCATCACCGGTTTCAAATTTATTGTTCTCTATTTTATCTATGCTAAAGGTGTAACCCAGTTCGGCATCATCGGGCAAATACAAGCCGCCACCTTTTCTAAAAAAATGCAAACGCACACGCGCATTGGTAACAGAGTCGTTCACCAAAGCTAAATCGAGCAACATGTGCTGAAAAGATTCAACCGTAAATCGTTTTGGAAGTTGAGCCGCAAGAACCTCTGCCGTATATTCAATTCTGCTCCAGTGATAATCGAGCAAAGGAATTTTCTTATCAAACATCACCATCGTTTCAAAAAAACTATCGCCATACCTAAAGCCGCGGTTGGTAACCGGCAGCAGTTGCTCATGCTCAGCGTGAATAGTTCCGTTATAATTGATATACCGCATAGGTGTTGTTCTGTAAAATTAGTTTGCCGCTTAAAAGCGGGAATTCTTTTTTAGTGAGAACGTGAGTTACTCCGTTTTGTTTTAGCTCAAGTATTTTCTCTACCGGCAGATGAGAATAAAACGAATCTGCCTCCGCAATTACTTCAAATCCTTTTTTATTTCCGTTGGCATTTAAACCATACACCATGTTTAATCTTCTATACCATTCCTTCATTCCGGTTCCGTTTCTTGGAGCAGCTTTATAATCTACAAACGAAGAGCGTTGAGAATAATACTTCAACTCAGTAAACATAAGCGGCTGAACAAATACAGCTGCATTACTTATCTTCTTTTGAATAGCCTTACAAATTTGAACTTCAGGATATTCATCCTTTTTATCGCCAATCTGATAAACATTTTTGTTGCCCGTTTGCGCAGATACAACCGGCAATGAAATAAAAAGCATAACAATTAGAGGAGTAATAAGGTTCTTCCACGTAATAGAGCCATCGTCCGAAAATATTTTATACGGAAGATAAGATTCAAGAATGGCGAACCCAGCAACCAGTCCGAAAAATTTTATCCATTGAGCCATTTTAAAAAATTGAAAGCTGGCTAAAAAAACCGTATCAAATTTTTCGGCAACAAAAGCATACACCAGCATTCCTATCACACTTACCACCGAAATCCAAAACAATGATTTCGATTTTGCATAAAAAAATGCGACAGCAATTATTGAAAGAATAAAAAACAGAATTGTTTTTGCGATAGGAAAACTGCTTATCATATAATGATGCGCTAAACGAAAACGAAACAGAATATTGTAGTACTCCTTTTCGGAAATTGCAGCCGATAAAATTTGCTTACTCTGTAAATTAAACCACAGATACACTCCGGCTGTAAACAGATAAATGCAAGTGAACAGAATAAACGTTTTCGCTTTTTCTGTTTTAAAATAAAATACCTGTAAGCAAAAAATTATAGAAAGAACAATCATCACATCTAAGCCTTCCAGCAAATGCACAAAAGTGGCAACTGATAAAATAGCAGAGCAGAGAATAAATCTTCGGTCAATAAAAGCAATTATACCCCACAGTGCTATTGCTGCACCAAGAAAACTTGCCTGAAACATTTCGGAGTAAGTAACTACACTTCCTAAAGTAACATTGGCAAAAGGAATAAGCGAAACAAGAATGCTTAACCTGACTAACATTTTGCTTTTTATAAACCTGTTTGCCAAATTTTCTAAACCCATTACCAGAATAACCGTGCTGATAAAATGCAAGACCAAACAAACTATTTCAAGATGATTGATAAACGGGCTTAACAGGCATGCGGCAAAAGTTCTTTCATTCGGAACGGCTGCATGTAATCCATGTATAAATAAATCGTGAGGATAAAGACTTGGGTTGTGCAGAAAAAGTGTGTAAGGCAACAACTCAATTTGGTCATCGCTACCAAAGCAATAGCCAAAACGCAGAAGCAATAAAGCCCAACAGAAAATGGCAAAAAGAATTTGAGAATTTGAGAAACTTGCCTGACGGTAGTCAGGTTTGAGAATTCGGAAATGAGAGATGGACTTCATGGTATTTTAATTTCCAAATTTTCGAATTCACGAATTTCCGAATTACACCTCTATAGTTTTCAGCTTATCGCTTATTACAAGTTTACCTAGAGTCTTTGCTTTTATTTCATCAACTGTAACGCCTGGTGCAATTTCTACCAGATGAAAAGCACCATCCTGAATATTGTAAAAACCTATATCAGTCAACACACGCTGAATACATTTTTTACCGGTAAGCGGAAGAGAACACGTTGGAAGCAACTTTGATTCTCCCTTCGGATTAGTTTGCATCATGGTTACAATAATGTTTCGTGCAGAGGCAACTAAATCCATTGCGCCACCCATTCCCTTTATCAGCTTGCCCGGAATTTTCCAGTTGGCAATATCTCCGTTCTCTGATACTTCCATTGCACCCAACACAGTTAAATCAATACGCTGCGAACGAATCATACCGAAACTATAAGCGGAATCGAAAAACGCTGTACCGGGAAGCGTAGTAATAGTTTGCTTGCCTGCGTTTATCAAATCTGCATCTACTTTATCTTCTGTAGGAAAAGGCCCCATGCCCAGCAAACCATTTTCCGATTGCAACACAACATCTATTCCCTTCGGAATATAATTGGCCACCAGGGTTGGAATGCCAATGCCAAGATTCACATAATAACCATCCTGTAATTCTCTTGCTATGCGTTGTGCAATTTGCTCTTTAGTAAGTGCCATGTTTATTTTCTGATTGTTCGTTGTTCAATTCTCTTCTCGTATTTCTCTCCCTTAAATATCCGGTTCACAAAAATTCCTGCGGTGTGAATTTCATTCGGGTCAAGTTCTCCTTCAGCAACCAACTCTTCAACTTCCGCAATAGTAATTTTTCCTGCCATCGCCATCAGCGGATTGAAGTTACGTGCAGTGCCTCTGTAAATTAAATTACCAGCAGTATCTCCTTTCCATGCTTTTACAATCGCATAATCAGATTTGAAAGCATGTTCCATTAAATACTCCTTGCCATCAAATTCACGCGTTTCTTTTCCTTCAGCAATTTCAGTTCCCACACCAGCAGGTGTAAAAAATGCAGGAATACCATAACCGGACATCATGCAGCGAGTTGCCAACGTTCCCTGTGGAATTAATTCCACTTCCAGTTCACCGGAAAGAAGCTGACGCTCAAACTCTGCGTTCTCACCCACATAACTCGAAATCATTTTTTTTACCTGACGGGTTTTTAGCATCAAGCCAATTCCGAAATCGTCAACTCCTGCATTGTTCGAAATACAGGTAAGTCCTTTTACTCCTTTGCGGATAAGCGCTGCAATTGAATTTTCAGGAATACCGCACAAACCAAACCCACCGAGCATAAGCACCGCATTATCGGGTATGTCTTTTACCGCTTCATCAGCATTTGCTACTACTTTATTCATATTCTTTGTTTGAATTATTTTTTGCCAACCGCTTCTTCGCGCTTACTCATCGCCTGCAAAATATTATCATACATTCTGTTCAGCAATTTCGGATTGGCTTCGTAAAATTTATAGCTCTTCAAAAACTCTTCTCGTGTAACTCCATGATTTTTGAAAACCTGCACGTGATACTCTTCTGTCAGTAATTTTTCATTCATGCCTAACTGAGCTTTTGTTTCAGCCACCGCATCTGTAATATGCATATCTGCCAAAATTACTTCCATTTTGTCCATCGGAATTATATCCTTCGGCACATCAGGCAACTCTGATTTACAGGCGGAAAGAAAAATAAACAAACACAGAATAGTTCTCTTCATATAGATTAGCATCAAAAATAGAATTACTGAATAAATGAATACCGAAAAATACAAACAGCTTATTGCCGAAATAAAACCTTTCATCGCAAAGCTGATTGCCGTATCTAAAACGAAACCTGCAGAAGATATTTTGCAGTTCTACAATATCGGGCAAAAGATTTTTGGAGAGAACAAAGTGCAGGAAATGGTTTCGAAATACGAAGCATTGCCTAAAGATATTGAGTGGCATTTAATCGGTCACCTGCAAACCAACAAAGTAAAATTCATTGCGCCTTTCGTTTCCATGGTTCATTCAGTTGACAGTCTCAAATTATTACAGGAAATAAATACGCATGCGAAAAAGAATAACCGGATAATAGATTGCCTGCTTCAAATTTTTATTGCCGATGAAGAAACCAAGTTTGGATTAAGTAAAGAAGAATTACTTCAACTGCTTTCCTCCAAAGAATTTTCATTACTGAAAAATATTCGCATTTGCGGATTGATGGGAATGGCAACAAATATAGATGATGAAAAGAAAATCAGCAATGAGTTTTCGCAACTCAAAAAATTGTTTGATGTAGTGAAGCAGAAATACTTTTCATCTGAATCCTCTTTTAAAGAGTTGTCTATTGGCATGAGTTCCGATTACAAAATTGCTTTGCAGCACGGAGCAACATTAATCAGAGTGGGAAGTATAATTTTTGGAGAGCGATAATGTATTAAGCCACAGAGTTATTCGGCAGAAAGTTAACTCCCTTCTTCGCTCTTAATTCCTCGTAATATTCCAAGCGGTCTAAAATATTTTTGTAGTTGGTGTAAATTTCTCCCATGCTTTTTTCGGAGAACAGTGCAACATTTTCATCGTTAACCGGAATAGTAGGATCTAACAAAAAGCTAAGTGGAATTTTTACCACTTCGCAGAACTTGTTGAGCGTTTCTAATTTTGGATTGTTGTTCCGGTTTTCAAGGTTGCCATACGATTGTTGCGTAATGTTCAACTCTCTAGCCACATTCGACTGTTTTAAGCCACGGATTTCTCGGATTTTCCGAATTCGTTCAGATAGTGTCATAATGCTCTCTTTTAAATTCTAAGTAACAACACTGTTTCTAATTTAATGCCATGCTGGACATTTGAAATTACAACACAGCTAAAACCCTCACCTGCAAAGGGTTTCAGAGCTATTAGATTGAAATATGTGTTACTTTATAAAGCGAGTGATAGCGTGCCGAAATGAAAAGATTTTTTCAAAATGGTATGATTTAAGCAGCAACAAAATAAATACTAGCCTAACGGTAGTGCGACTAATCTTTTTTCTTTTTCTTAAACTTCTTTGGAATGTCCCAGGTATAAACTACCGCTACTGCCTGCACCAAATTCGGACTCTTCTTATTAAAATCTGGCTGCGCCATGTAGTAAACATCTATATTATGCATTTTAAGGAATGTATAATCTACACCAGCCACAAAAGCAACTCTTCGCAAACTTGCGCCCCGATAATCAAATAAGGTATATGCCTCAACAGACAGATATGTTCCCAAGTCTTTTTTAAAATCCCAACGCACTTCAACTCTGTTACGCCAATAATTACTGGGATATCTTCCTTTTTCATAAACGCGCGAAAAATATTCGCGCTCGTTGAAATACGCAGTGCGGAAAGCGAAAGTCCAATTTTTATACTTATAGCGAGGCTTAATACCAAATTCAAAACGGTAAAGATTTTTTTCCATTGTATTTACACCGCGAAATTTGAAATCAATCTGAAGATACTTGAGTGCTTTGTATTTTGCACCAACATAAAAATAGTGTCCGCCAATATTTTTGTTGGTAACATCTGTTCGCAAAAGGTATTGCGCACTTGCGCTTATACCATACTTAAAATCGTGACTGACTTTAACACTTGTCCAGAACTGAAAAGCATTATTGTAACTGCCATATCCTATATCTGCAACATTATCCTGTGAATTTACACTGTTACAAAAAGCGAAATGCAAAATCAGAAAAATACCAAGAGAATATTTGAGCATAAATGTTACCGGTTCGCTTGTTTAATCGTCATTATCGCCAGTACCAAGTGAACTTGTTTCGTTCTCCATAGAATAATAGAAAGCGCGAAGGCGGGCAATGTCACGCAGAAAATCAATCTTGATTATTTCTACACGATGAACCGGCAAACCTGTTCTGCTGCGCAAGTCTTCTATCATTTGTTGACGCACATCCGGCTTTATTAAATCAATGCGCTCGTAAACAATGTCTTTCCAGTTTTCATGCTCAAGCGAAAGTTGACGGTCCAGCAAGTAAACTATCAGGAGAATCAGGAAATCGGCAATCAGGAGAATGAAAATGCTGTGATCCATATCTACAATCGCAGTTCCTAAACCTTTCTTGCTGTATATCTCCACAAACTGATTTAAGCTGGTGTTGATGTCAGCCAAGGCATTTATAATACCAATGGTTACACAAAGAAAGAAATAACCCATTTCGCGAATAGGAACCGTTACTGTGCGGTAACGCAGAATAGAGAAAATGGCGAAGAGTCCGAATGCAAAACCAATTTTCAATTTCAAACTGCTCAATAAAAAGCAGATTAAAAAATTAACCGTATTGAAAAGAATAAAAGTGAACAGAAAGTCTTTGTTCTTGTGACGCGGATAATAAATAAACCGTACCAGAGTGATTATGATTAAAAGATTAAGACCGTAACGCAATACAAAATCCCATAGAGTTCCGCTGGTAAAAATACCCGCGTTGATTATTTCACTAACTGTTTCCGTAGTTTCCATTCTTGATTATTTTTTCAATTTTGATAAAATTTGGTTTGAATGCGTTGCTTTTAATTTCTTCCATCATGGCTACTGCTGTTGAGTATTTGCTGAAGCCCACTTCTTCAAAATTTCTTTTGTTGAACGATTTAATAATCTGGCTGCCGGTGGCACTTTTATCTGTTTTTACTTCGGCTATAATCAACTCGGGAAATGCTTTTTTGTTTTTAAAATTATCGAACGCCACATGCAGGTCAAGTGTTAGACGCTCATTCATTTTTTTACTAGCGAGCGTAATACGATTAAAGTAAATCCACATTTTTTCACTCAACTGTTTTCCATCTAACTGTTCATGCTGAACTAAATTCAATTCTTCATCTGTAAGAACATGTTTTAAATCTACTTGCTTCAATCGCTTCTTGTCTGTCCGGTTTCCTTTCACTTTGTATTTCACCTCAAAGAACACCAAACCCGTATCAGAATATCTGCGATAGCGAACTTTCAATCGGTTTATCTTTCCATTATGATGAAATCTATAAAGTTGATAGTCATCTGTATCAAAGTAGAGAGATTCATAAGCGAACATCCGGCTGTTATCAATCTCCAATGCGTAATAATTCTCTCTTACTTCTTCCAATATTTCCGCAAACTGATTGATATGAAAAACATACTTTGTATCAATGCGGTTCAGCATTTTCACTTCATCCAAACCGTCTAGTGTAATCGGTTCAAATGTGTTCAGCACTTCTTTTATTTTCTTCTCTTCCTGTTCGTATCTGAAAGCCATTTTAATAAATATTTATCAGGTCTGCTACTTCCACGGTTCCACGCTGATTATTAATAGTTACGTTAATAATATGCGCTGTTTGTTGCGAAGGACAGGTATCGCATTTATTAATCACCCAAACTTTATAATCACCGGTATGCAAAAACGGAAAAGCATACTCACCGGTGTAAGAAGTTTTAGTATCCTGGTCAACCCATGTATGATTGCTGTAAGCGAGATATACTTTGGCTTCTGCCAAATATCCTGAATCGGTAACTATCCCAAAGTTGTTTGTGTTGTAGCCAAAAACTTTCCCGTGAATAGTTGCCAGGCCGCCATCACCGGGTTCTTTGTTGCAGGAAGTTATTCCGACAATTATCGCGAACAAGAGCAGTAAGGTAATTTTGATACGGTTCTTCATTGACTTTAAATTTATTGAATAACAAGTTTAGCAACCGCTGAACTATTGCCGTATTGCAGATGAATAAAATACATTCCGGCTGACCAGTTAAGAGTAGAAATAGTTGAGCTCGAAGAAATATTATTACTGTTCATCATCTCACCCATCGAATTATAAATAGTCAGTGTAGCTTCTCCTGTATTTGAAATATGAATTATAGAATTTGAACTACATGGATTTGGATAGATAACAAGTGAAGCATCTTTACCGACTTCGTTTACCGCTAAACCCAAATCGTACTTAATTGTCAAGAAATCTTTTTGGTTAGTAGCAGAATAAGTTCCGTAACCACTCACATAAACACTACCGTTATCAAGCAAAACCGCATCCCCCGCATCAGTAAAATCGCTTGCTCCATTAAACGAAACACTGTCAACAGCATTTCCGTTTGCATCATATTCGATGGTAACAGCATTGTTATTCTTTAAAGAAATAGAACCCTCGTTTGCCTGACCGGTTACATATACTTTACCGGTGGCATCAATAGCAAGAGCGTGAGCAGCATCATCGCCATTAGCAACACCGTTATAATTTACAGCCCATTGTTTTGCGCCCGCGCTGTTGTATTTAATAGTTACATAATCCAAATTATCAGTTGCAGTAGAATCAAGATCGCTGCTGCCGGCTACATACACATTACCGGTGGCATCAACTGCTAAGTCATTTAAATCATCATCACCGGTACCAACTCCGTTGTAGAGTTGCGCCCATTGTTGTGTGCCGCTGCTATTATATTGAATAACGAGATAATCGCGGTTAGTAGAAACAGAAGCGTCCCTGTCGGTAGTGGCACCCACAATTACATTTCCATTGTTATCGAGTCCAATTTTTGCCGGAACATCATCGCCAAGATTCGATGCGTAAGTGGCAAAAGCAGTTCCTGTTCCGGTGGCAGAGGCGTATTTATTAGTTTGAATGTCGTAATCCGCACTGTTCCATGTTTTACCCGTCACATATGCATTGCCTGAATTATCTAAGGCAATAGAATAAGCTTTGTCATCAGCTCCGCCATTTCCATTATAAGGTGTTGCCCATAACAATGTTCCGGCAGATGAAAATTTCACGGTGATATAATCGTTATTCACTAATAGCGATGCATCTTCATCTGTTACACCGGTTACATATACATTACCGTTTCCATCAACAGCAATATCATTCGCCACATCATCTCCGTTTACACCTCCGTCATAATTTCTAGTCCAGATTGTATCACCGTTCGCGTTGTATTTAATCACGAACATATCGTAATCGTTATTCGCATTTTTGCTTCTACCCACCACATAAATATTTCCCGAACCGTCAGCAGCGATTGAAGTAGGTTCGTCTGTATCGCTGTTCGGACCGTTCAAAGTTTTTACCCAAACTTTGTTACCCGCAGCATCATATTTAATTGTACAGAAATTTCTGTCTTGATTATATGCATAAGTATAACCGGTGCTGTATAAAGAACCTCCGCTCACGCACATAGCAATTGCTTTGTCTGTAAACTCCCCTTCGCCATTGTATGCGTTATTGAATTGAAGCGGGCCGCCAGAATTATGTTCAATAAGCGCACCATCTTTCATGGACGAAGTATTTACAAGCGCACCCACCGTATAAATATTTCCCGTGCCATCTATCACACTCGCTGAACCATTGTCGTCTGTATTTGAATTACCCCCAATAATTTTCGCAAACTGCTCAACACCGGTGCCGTTGTATTTTAAAATAAGTAAATCATTGTTTGAAGTTGCGTTTGAAGAAACGTTCGTTGTGCCGGTAACAACTACCACATCGCCACCTCCTATCGCAACATGGTTAGCTGATTCATCCTTGCCATTTGCATTGGCATAAGCGGTTGACCACAATTGCGCACCATTTGACGGAGCGTAAGCAATGGTTTGAATATCGGTTTGAAAGCCATTAAATTTTGTGCCGGTAACTACTACTTCGTTGGCATTACCGGTAATATCAGTTGCAATATCATCGCCATTCGAATCAAAAATTTTGGGTTGGGCCCATCCGATGTTTCCATTGGCTCCCAGATATTTTATAGTCAGGTAATCATAATCGCTTCCGTTACTTGAACGACCAGTTACATAAACATCGTTTGAAGCATCTATCCACACTCCCGTAGCGCGATCACTCTTTCCTGCCTGGTCAACAGTTTTTGTCCATTGCTGAACAAGGGATGAATTATATTTTATAGTAGCATAATCATCTTTGTTAGAAGCCGTCTTCGACTTGCCCGTTACAACAATATTATTTGAACCATCAATTGCCATATCTGCCATCACATCATCCAGACCATCTACTCCATTGAATGTTACAATTCCAGATTGAGCACCGGCTGAAGAATATTTTACAACCATGTAATCGTTATTCAAATTTGAGTTGTACCCGTAGCCACCTGCATAAACATTACCGGCATTATCAGCAACTACTTTAATTCCGTAATCATCTAAATACAAATAGCCGTTGTAGTTCATCAACCAAAGTAAATCTCCTGCTATGTTATATTTTGCCGTGGTTATATCTTTACCGGTGGTGGTTTTGCTGTTTCCGGTTACAATAATATTTCCTGTGTTATCAAAAGCAAGGTCGTTCAATTCATCGTTACCGTTGCCGGTACCATCATAGGTTCTTGTCCAAAGCGTATCTCCCGTGGAATTAAATTTTACCAGCAAAAAATCTTTTCCGCTACCCGAACGCCAGGTGTAACCACAGGCATAAATGCTTCCCGAAACATCGCGGATAAGTGCGTTGAATTTATCGGAGTTCTCACCTGTTCCTGCAAAACCCGTAGCCCACTGCTGTATTAGATTTTGAGAACGGGTAATTGAAAATAAGATGACAGCGAAAAAGAGAAGTAATGATTTCTTCATATCAATTTAATGTTTGAATAACGAAATATTTTTTTGAAAGTAGTAACTATTGTTACCATCATTAAGTTTACAAGGCGAACAACGGAATTTTAGAGGTAAAAATAAATGATAGTGAGAAGAGATAACTAAGCAGCAAGCTGAAGTAATTTCTACAGATTAGTAGCAAACAACAAATCAAGATTACTGCTCTTTATGCCAAAGAGGCTGGCTAAATGTTCATTCGTCAGATTTCCTTTGTAGAGATAAATACCATTTCGTATTCCACTGTTCTCATAAATAAGATTTTTCATACCGCTGACTTCGCCACAACGAAGAAGAATAGGCATAAGGATATTAGAGAAAGCATGAGAAGCTGTGCGCGAAACACGTGATGGAATATTCGGCACACAATAATGTGTTACATCATATTTTTTGAAAGTGGGTTCAGCGTGCGAAGTTGTTTCTGAAGTTTCGAAACATCCACCCTGATCTATACTCACATCAATTATCACGCTGCCCGCTTTCATTTTCGAAACCATTTCTTCGGTAACAAGTATTGGTGTGCGTCCGTGTTTAGAGTGGATTGCACCAATCGCTACATCTGCTGTTTGCAATTCCTGCTCGAGAATAACCGGTGAGTACGTAGAAGTAAAAACGCGCGAGTTAATTTTATCCTGCAATCGTTGCAGTTTGTAAACGTTGTTATCAAAAACCGAAACAACTGCACCTAAACCAATTGCTGCACGCGCTGCAAACACTCCCACCATTCCTGCACCAAGAATAACAACCTTAGCAGGAGGAACTCCGGAGATACCACCCAGCAAAATTCCTTTTCCTTCATTGGCATTGCTTAAAAATTCTGCAGCTAAAAGAATAACAGTGTTTCCTGCAATTTCACTCATAGCGCGCACAAAAGGAAAACGACCGGTGTCGTCATTTGTATATTCAAAGGCAAGTGCTGTTACCTTTTTCTTCATTAAAAGTTGTATGTATTCTTTCTTGAGTGTAGGAAGATGCATTGGAGAAATAAGCGTTTGCCCAGTTTGCATCAATTCAAGTTCTTCCAGTTTTGCAGGAGCAATCTTGATAACTATATCGGCTTTAAAAACTTCTTCGATATTATCAGAAATTTCAGCACCCGCCTCTGAATAATCGTTGTCAGAAAAATTAGAATCATTGCCCGCTCCTCGTTCAATAATAATGCGGTGACCATTCGCCACTAAAGTTTTTACCGACTCGGGTGTTAAGCCAATGCGGTGTTCCTGAAAACTCCTTTCTTTTGGAATACCGATAAATAATTTTGCTTTTTTGTTGGCAACCATTGTTGGCTGCTCCATTGGCTGCAAGCCAAGTTTACTTGCAATTCCTTCAAAATCCTTTTTCTTTTCTGCCATGTGGTTGGGTAAATATGTCTACTTCGTAAATATAGACAGATTCCGCACATTGCCATCGGAGCGGATAGAGATTTTCACCACGTCATCGGGCAAGAGTTGTTCAACCAACTCAGGCCATTCAATAAAAGAATAGTTATCTCCGCTCAGATATTCTTCCATTCCAATGGAGAGTGCTTCTTCAAAATTCTTTAACCGGTAGCAATCAATGTGGAATAACTTAGAAGGCGGAATGCGGAATGCAGAATTAGAAGCCTCAACCGAATATTCATTCACGATGCTGTATGTAGGACTTGAAAAATTATCGTGCGAGCCGAGTTGCTTGCAAATTTCTTTTATCAGCGTTGTTTTACCTGTACCCATTTCTGCATAGAATGCAAACACTTTTTTGTCACCGGCAAAACGCAGAATGTCTTTCGCAACTACCGGTAGTTCTTCGACACCTGAAATAGAAATTTCTAAATTTTTCACGGTGCAATAATCAGCAAAATTTGCGGGAGTGCTGTTTGTCTTCTTCTGCAAACTTTTACTTTTACCCCGATGGCACATGTAGAAATATATACCGATGGCTCTGCGCGAAGTAATCCAGGACGTGGAGGCTATGGAACTATTCTAAAATACGGGACGAAAGAAAAAGAGATTTCGCAGGGCTTTCGCATGACCACCAATAACCGCATGGAGTTGATGGCGGTGATTGTGGGTTTAGAAACGCTCACGCGCGAAGGAATGGAAGTGGTTATATATTCCGATTCGAAATATGTAGTCGATTCCATTGACAAGAAATGGGTTTTTGGCTGGGCTAAGAAGGGATTTAAAGACAAGAAGAATCCTGACTTATGGAAAAGGTTTCTGAAAATATTTCCGAAGCACAAAGTGAAAATGAAATGGATTAAAGGTCACAACGACCATCCTTATAACGAACGTTGCGATGTACTGGCTACCGAAGCGGCTGACGGCAAACATTTGCTGATTGACGAAGGCTACGAGAGTTCTAAAGAAGATATGTTTAAATCGTAGTTTACAACTTACTACTCGCCACTCACCACTTACCTATTGATGATTAGGTAGCTGTTATACTTACGCTTATCCGAAAGTTGAAGCACGTAGAAATAAGTGCCATCCGGTAATCCTTTATCGCTGTCCATGTTTGTTCCTCCCCAATCGTTTTGATATTCGGCATTCTCATACACCAAAGTTCCGTAACGGTTGTAAATTTTTAAAGAGGCAGGAGCAAAATATTCGAGACCGGTAAACACAAGTTTGTCATTCATTCCATCTCCATCAGGTGAAAAACCCTGCGGCAGAAAAATATTATCGGGACAGGTAATGTTTATTGTCACTAAACCGGTATCGCATCCACCAATCTGACAAATAACATATTCAAAAGTTTCGCTTCCACAGGCAAGCGGCACACGCGCAAAAACAACTTCACCGGTGGGCGTGATGGTGAGGGTTCCGAGATTATTATTACTGTCAATATCAATTACCGAAACAACAAAGAACGAATCATTCTCTACATCGTAATCGTTTGCCAGCACATCAAGCGAAGAAGTGTTCAGTGTATCTTCAAAACTAAAATTGTCATCTACTGCTACCGGATGTGCATTCGTTCCGTTAATGTTCACATATACCCAAGCCGTATCGCACAAACCGAAAGTATCGCAAAGAATATAACTGAATGAATCGGTGCCGAAATAAAAAGGTGTGGGAGTGTAAATAACCTGAGTGCCGTTAGTTACAGTAGTAGTGCCGTGCTGCGCACCGATAAGAATAGTAATGGCGAGCGGGTCGCCATCGGGGTCATAATCATTAGCGGTAACCGGAAGAAACGTTACCGAGTTTTCAGACACCGCAAACGTATCGTTACTTGCCACCGGTGCATTATTAATTCCCGAAATGCTGATGATAACCGTTGCTGTATCGCAACGACTAGTTGTATCACATACAAGGTATTTAAAAGAATCAATTCCCACATAGTTAAATGCCGGAGAGTAATTAAAACCTGTTCCGGTTGAAACGGAAGTTCCGTGCAACGAAGGGACAAGAAGTGTAACTGTAAGCGGGTCGCCATCTAAATCGTAATCATTAGCCAGCACAAAAAGAAAAAGCGAATTGTTTTTGTTGGTAGTATAAGTATCGGTGGCAGCTACAGGAGGATTTTGTGCAAAAAGTATTTGCAGCGAGAAAGCAAAAACAAAGAAAGAGAATATTCTTTTCATCCGTAGTTATCCGTTCAAAAACTCATGCGCTTTATCTACCAAGTTCTTCGACCCAATAAATATAGCAGTTCGTTCGTGAAGTTCGGTTGGTTGAATGTCGAGTATGCGTTGGCTTCCGTCTGTTCCTTTCCCTCCTGCCTGTTCTGCAATGTACGACATAGGAATACATTCATATAACAAACGAAGCTTTCCCTTCTTTTCGCCTTTATTAGCCGGATAAATAAAGATGCCTCCCTTAATTAAGGTGCGCTGAATATCGCCTACCATCGAGCCGATGTAACGCAGTGAGTATGGACGCGATGTTGCTTTATCGCTTTCGGAACAATAAGAAACAAAGTTTTTTACTCCATCATCGAACTTGCCGATGTTACCCTGATTAAGTGAATATATTTTACCGCTCTCGGCAATCTTAATATCGGGATGCGAAAGAAAGTAATGATGGTTCTCTGTATTCAGTGTAAAACCATTTACTCCATTACCGGTGGAGAGAATAAGAATAGTTGAGCTGCCATAAATAAAATAGCCCGCAGCAATTGTTTTGTTACCTGTTTGAAAAAAGTCGGCATCGTTTACCGGACCGGTTGGAGAAATTCTTTCTACAATATTGAAGATAGTGCCTACCGGTGCGCAGATGTCAATGTTTCCCGAACCATCGAGAGGGTCAACGGAAATAATGTATTTGCCGTTTTCGTTCAGCGTAACTACTCCTTCGTTTTCTTCGCTTAGGTAACCCGCACAGGTTTCGCTGGCGCGGAGATAATCCATCAATATGCGGTTAGAAAGGTCATCGAGTTTCTGAACGGTTTCGCCCTGCACATTGGTTTCTCCGGTTACTCCGAGTATGTCGGTAATGCCCGCGTTGTTGATGAGGCGGCCGATAATTTTAGAGCCTTCTGCCAATGAAAGAAGGGTTTTGTTCAATTCAAGATTGCAGTTCTTTTCCAGAAAATCGGTGAGGAGAGCTCCTTTTGCCATAGGTAAAATGATGTTTGCGTGCGAATATATTAAAACGGGTTTCTTGCCTCTTTTAAAATTTGTTTGCCTGAATATCTTTGCGCACTCTCAAAAAGCACCACATGAGTTTTATTATCAGACATGGCGATGAAAAAGATATTCCGGGCATTATGAAATTAGTGCGCGAGCTTGCTTTGTTTGAGCGCGCGCCCGAAGCAGTAATAAACACCGAGAAAATGCTGCTGGCTGACGGCTTTGGCAAACATTCGCTTTACAGAGTGTTTATTGCTGAGGCAGCAGACACTAACGAAGTAATAGGCATGGCGCTTTACTATATTGCTTATTCTACGTGGAAAGGCAAGATGCTTTTCTTAGATGATTTAGTGGTTACCGAAAGCCACCGGCAGTTTGGTATAGGAAGAAAGTTAATCAACGAGTTTTTGAAAGTGGCGAAAGAAGAACACGTAAACGAAATTCGATGGCAGGTGCTGAACTGGAATACACCGGCTATAGAGTTTTATAAATCGCTTAACGTAACTTTTGAGCCGGACTGGATTACCGTGAAGATGAATAAAGACCAGATAAGCGCATATCTTGAAAATCAAAAATCATAATTCTAAAATCTAAAATCAGCAATGCAGGTTTACAAATTTGGTGGAGCATCTGTTAAAGATGCAGCAGCAGTAAAAAATGTTACTTCTATTTTAAAAGAAAACAACTTCAACGAAAAGGTAGTGGTTATCTCAGCTATGGGTAAAAGCACTAACGAGTTGGAGAACGTTATCAATCTTTACTATGCCGGTAAAGCAGATTGGGAAAAAGCATTGGATGGCTTGTTTGATAAACACGTAGCTATCATCAACGAGCTTTACGGCAGCAGCGATAAAACAAAAGCGGTTGAAGATGTAAAGAAGCTGATTGAAGCCGGTCGTAAATTTCTGAAAGAAAACAGTTCGCGCAATTACAATTACATCTACGACCAGATTGTTTCTATCGGTGAGTATATCTCCACCACCATTGTAAGCGACTACGCCAATTCCATAGGCTTAAAAAATACGTTGCTCGATGTAAAAGAAGTGCTGTTTACCGACAACGCTTATACCGAAGGCAAGGTTGATTTTGCAAAGACCGAAAAAGCCATCAGCGATAAAGTTACTGAACTGGTAAAGACCGGTTTCGTTATTACGCAGGGTTTTGTGGGCAGCACGCCCGAAGGCTTTGCCGCTACGCTCGGTCGCGAGGGTTCCGATTACACCGCTTCTATTTTTGCTTACTCGCTCGGTGCCGAGCGCATGACGGTTTGGAAAGATGTGGAAGGAATTATGAATGCCGACCCGAAGGAGTTTGCCGATGCGCAGTTTATAAGCGAGTTGACTTTTCATGAGGCTATTGAAATGACTTACTACGGAGCGAGTGTTATTCACCCGAAAACGATTAAGCCCATTCAGAATAAAAATATTCCCCTTGAGGTGCGCTCGTTTGTAAACAGCGGCAAGCGCGGCTCGGTGATAAGCGCCAACGCCAACACCAATTTTCTGCCACCGGTTATTATCTGGAAACGCCAGCAGGTGCTCCTCTCCTTTTCGGCCAACGATTTTTCATTTATTGCCGAAGACCACCTGAGCAAGGTGTTTGCCACCTTTGCCGAAAACCGCCTGCGTATTAATATGATGCAGAACGCGGCTATCAGCTTTTCGATTGCCGTTGATTTTAAGAAAGAGAAAATTGAGAACGTAATTGACGCACTGAAAAACGATTTCAGCATTACGCGCAACGATAATCTTTCGCTGCTCACCATACGCCACTACAACCAGGGCATTATTGATAAGCTTACCAAGGACAAAGACATTCTGGTGCGGCAGATTTCAAGAACTACTATTCAGATGTTGGTGAGGGAGTAAGAAACATCTCATTCATCAGGCTTTAATTTATAGAGAACTGCTCCCGCTCCTATAGTAGAGCAATAAGCCGTTAACAGTAGCAAATGAAAAATTTGTTGTCCTCTAACCCCATCGCTAAAAAATACAAGAGCAAACAAAATGTAAGTAAGCATCATCCCTGCTATTGCAAGGGGCAGTTTCTTTTGCGGGTGAGCAGAAAATTTTCTGTTTATGAACCTTGTAACAAAAACAAAGACTATCCAATTTGGAATTGATAAAACAAAACCAAAAAGAAGGGAAAAGAAGACAAAGCCGCCCGTACCAATAGCTTCTGTCTGCAATTTTTGTGCGTCAACAGTCCCCATAAACAACAGGAAGACAAACGGTGAAAGTAAAACACTCGTCAACCATACTTTAGTCGCATACTTTAAGGTGTTTGAAATCATTTAAGATAGTGTTTCATCGGTCAAACTAAAACAGTTGGGTATTCTTCCCAAATCTAAAACATATTCCCACTCTGCCACCAAAGCCCAGGTGGAAGACAAGAAAGTTCTCACGGAAGCCATAAAAGCACATTAGGAAACAAAGAAAACTGTGTGGGAAGAAGCATTTGTTCTTTGGGAAAAGCCATTTGTAACCAGGGCAGTTACGAGCGTAACCTAGGCTGTTACGAGCGTAACTTGGGAAGTTATAACCGTAACAGTGGCAGTTACGGGCGTAACATAGGAAGTTATGGCTGTAAAATGGGCGGTTATGACCGTAACAGCACCGGTTATATCCCAGAGCACATTTCCCGCTTCCGGCTATTCCTAAATGACAGACCTCAGAGGCTTTACACTAACCCTTATATCAAAATTAGCAGAAGAGGTTAAAGACGTGTCTTCGAAAGTTACATTCTTAGCACTTTGGGTTACAGTTGTTGCACCCGATGCAGATTTTATACCTGCGATAGCTAAATTTGTATTTTCAGAAACAGCGGATAGTTCTTCGAAATCTGCTGTTTCTGCCTGCTATCGGGCAAACAGTTTATCGGAATACGCTTTTCGCTTTATACAGTAATAAAGCATTGCCTGTTCCGAACCTTATTTATGTCTTTTGCGTACCAATCATTTATCCCCAAGCGACCTGCTTCGCTATCCATAACCTGTAGTTTACTACTATCTAAAAACGATTTGGTTTTGTAGAAAGTATGGATATATTTGCGCTCCCAAAAAAGAAAGATTTATGCCTAAAATGAAAACAAATTCCGGAGCTAAGAAGCGTTTCAAAGTAACCGGCTCGGGTAAAATAAAGCGCGGCAAGGCGTATAAGCGTCACTTGCTGGGCAGCAAAAGCAAGAAAAGAAAAGAAGAACTTGCTAAGTCAACCGTAGTTCACAAAAGCGATGAGCACAGAGTAAAACTGATGCTTGGATTGGCTTAATATTTTAAGAAACAATAACCGAAAAAAATAATAGAAAATGCCACGTTCAACCAACGCAGTAGCCAGCAGAAAGAGAAGAAAAAAGATACTTGACAAAGCCAAAGGGTATTTCCTTAGCCGCAGTAAAGTTTATACGGTAGCAAAAAATGCTGTTGAAAAAGCAGGTGTTTACTCGTATGTAGGCCGTAAACTTAAAAAGAGAGATTACCGCGCTCTTTGGATTACACGTATTAACGCGGCAGTGCGCGAAGAGGGCTTGACTTATTCAAGATTTATCAATAAACTTGCCTCAGCAAACATCGAATTGAACCGTAAAGTTCTTGCCGATTTAGCCCTTAACAACCCCGAAGCGTTTAAAGCGGTTGTAAGCAAAGTAAAATAGATTCCAACTTTTAGTGTTTTCATAGGTTCAAAGTTGGTCGTTCGCAAGAGCGACCACTTTGTTTTTTTAGCCGAACCCTAACTGGTAAAATATCCCCTTCATTATTTCGACTTACTGAAAGTTACCGATGTTTCATCTGTAGCATTTCACTTACTCTGATACATTTGCACCTCCATGTCTGAAACTGCCGAACCGGAAAAGAAAAAAAGAATAAGCCGCAAAGAAATTGTTGAGGCGTTGCGTATTTACCGCTTCATTCTTCCCTACAAATGGCATTTTATTATCGGCATGATTTGCCTGGTTGTTTCTACCGGTGTGGTCAGTTTTATTCCCGGTGGATTTGGTAAGTTAGTAGACGCTGCTTCACCTACTAAAGAAGTTATCAGCAAAGTATCGGATGTTGTAAAATCAACAGCCAGCGCAGAAGAAAAAATTGCGCAGATAACCACTGCTGTAAGCAGCTACTCTTCCGAAATTTCTCCTGAAAAACTAAAAGAGATTGGAGAGATACTGGGAATTGTGTTATTGATTCAGGCAGTTCTTTCTTTCTTCCGTATTTACTTATTTGAATATGTAAGTCAGAATGCGATGAGTGCCATTCGAAAAGCATTGTATGAGAAAATAATAACCCTGCCTATTCAATTCTTTGAAGAAAACAGAGTAGGGAATCTGACTTCAAGAATTTCATCTGATGTTTCGCAATTGCAAGATGCGTTGACGAATCAACTCGCTTTTTTTGTGCGACAGTTAGTGCTGCCAATTGTATGCATTCCTTTCATACTTGCAGTATCTGTAAAGTTGACGATGATAATTCTTGCACTGCTGCCGGTGCTGGTAATTGCAGCAGTAATTTTCGGAAGGTTCATTCGAAAAATTTCGCGCAAAGCGCAGGACGAGCTAGCAGAGAGCAATACCATTGTAGAAGAAACCTTTACTGCTATTGATGTGGTAAAAGCATTTACTAATGAAGCATATGAAACAAGGAGATATTCGAAGATTAGTCAGAGCGTAGCCACTATTGGAATGTATGCGGCAAAGTACCGCGCAGGGTTTGTTTCGTTCATCATCTTCGCCATGTTTGGTGCAATTGTATTTATAGTTTATGCAGGCCTGAATGAAGTAGCGCAAGGGAAAATATCAATGGGCGATTTGATTCAGTTTTTCTTGCTTACTCTCTTTATAGGTAGTTCGTTAGCTGGTTTAAGTGAAAGCTATACTGTGTTGCAAAAAACAATAGGCGCATCGGAACGGGTTAATGAAATACTGGGAGAAACCGGTGAAACAAAAACAGAAGATGAAGGTCTTTCATCACCGGTGCGCGGTGAAGTGGAGTATAAGAATATTCACTTCGCCTATCCTTCGCGCAAAGACACGCTTCTGTTTAACGACCTTTCATTTAAAGTAAAAGCCGGACAGAAGATTGCGCTTGTAGGACCAAGCGGTTCGGGTAAATCAACCATCATTAAATTATTGAGCGGTCTTTATCCTTTCAGCCAAGGCGATATTCTGATTGACGGAAAAGGAATTCGTGATTATAATATTACCGCACTCCGCAAAAACTTTGGCACCGTTCCTCAGGACACAATTTTATTTGGAGGAACCATTCGAGAAAACATTGCTTACGGAAAAACAAATGCCACCGAAGAAGAAATTATAACCGCAGCGCGAAAAGCAAACGCTCTTAGTTTTATTGAATCGTTCCCTGAAAAGATGGATACGATTGTTGGGGAGCGGGGAGTAAAAATATCAGGCGGACAAAAGCAACGCATTGCCATTGCCCGCGCCATCCTCCGCGACCCTAAGATTTTAATTCTGGACGAAGCAACTTCCGCACTTGATTCTGAAAGTGAGAAGTTAGTAAAAGAAGCATTGAACGATCTGATGAAGAACCGGACAACATTTATTATTGCTCACCGTTTATCTACCATTCGTGAAGCCGATGTAATTCTGGTAATTAATAAAGGAAAGATTGTTGAGCAGGGAACGCATACCGAGCTTTCGCGAATGAGTGATGGGCTTTACAGTAATTTGCTTAAACTTCAATATGATTTAGAGTAAATGAAAATTTCCGCTTCAATTTATTCCGGCAAAGAAAAATCTCCCGTTCAATTGGTTCAGGACTTAGATGCGCATGAAATAGATATGCTGCATGTAGATTGTGCCGATAATGAAAAAGTATTTGAAGACATCGCGAACATTCGGAAAATTTCTTCCACCCCCATTGACCTTCACATCATCTCTTCCGAGCCTGAGAAATACTTTGAGCGTATTGAAAAATTAAAGATTGAGTATGTAAGTTTTCAGTATGAGAATTTGAAACAGCTTCCTGTTCTTCCTAAAAATTCTTCCACCAAGTTCGGCTTATCAATTATTTCGTCCACATCTATTAATGTTTTTGAGAAAGCTAAAGACAGTTTCGATTTTGTAATGATGATGAGCACCGTGCCTGGACAAAGCGGAGGAGAATTTAACCGCGATAGTTTTCAGAAAATTATTGAATTCAAAACCCGTTTTCCGAAAACACGCGTACACGTAGATGGAGGAGTGAACGATGAAATTGCTTACATACTTCGTTTGCTTGGCGTGAACGTAATTGTGTCAGGAAGTTATCTGATGAATCATGAATCATTGAGTGCGGGAATGCTGAGCTTTCATAAAACTCCAAACGAACACAAAAACTTTCGCGTTGTTGAATTTGCCACACCGGTTAAGTTTCTTCCGGTCTTAAGGCAATCAGAAATTGATTTCAAAACTATTCTTCAAACCATTGATAAGTTTGCTTTGGGTTTTGCCTTAGCAGTAGACGATGCAGGAAAACTGACCGGTGTTGTAAGCAATGCCGATGTGCGAAGAGGTTTGTTGAAAAATTTAAATGATTTAAATTCAACAAAAGCAGAAACGGTTATCAATAAAAAGCCGATTAGCATTTCAGAAAATTCAACGGTGTCAGATATAGTTAGCCTGGTAAATGAGCTAAACTTTATTGTTCTATTTTTGCCCGTAGTTGACGAACAAAATATTTTGAAAGGAGCCGTATTGCTCAATAATTTAACCCGTGTTTAAATGATAGTTCACTTAAATAAAAATATTTCGAAAGAGCAGGCGCAACAGCTTGCTGAAAAGTATCAAAGCATTCTATTTGAGAATGGCAAATTGGTTTTGGTTACCCCATCTAAACTTAAAGTTGCCGATGATGAATTAAAAATGGCATCGGATGAAATTTTTGTAGCCGATACAGATATTCAATTGGCAAGCAAAAACTACATCGCTACAAAACGTGAAATAAAATTAGGCGATGCTATTATTGGCGGGAATACAAACAACACCGTTGTAATCACCGGGCCATGTTCAGTTGAAAGCGAAGAGCAAATTGAAAGTGCTGCACAACTTTGTGTGGAGTTGGGTGTGAAAATTCTTCGTGCCGGTGCATATAAGCCGCGCACATCACCTTATACTTTTCAGGGTCTTGGTTTAGAAGGTTTGAAGCTGCTCGATAAAATGCGCAGCAAATATGGCTTACAAATTATTACAGAAGTGCGCGACAGCACACATGCCGATGAAGTAATTGAATATGCCGATATTATTCAGATTGGTGCGAAGAGTATGTATGACCACGGTATTTTGCGCAAGTGTGGTAAATCAAGAAAACCAATTTTGCTCAAGCGCGGTTTCGGAACTACACTGCAAGAGTTTGTTCAAAGCGCAGAATTTATTTTAAGCGGAGGGAATCCGAATGTGATGCTGTGCGAAAGAGGAATAAGAACTTTTGAAACCAAAACAAGATTCACACTCGATTTATGTGGAGTGGCATGGCTAAAGGAAAACACTAACCTTCCAATCATTCTCGACCCAAGCCATGCAATAGGTTATGCTTATGGCGTTGCTGATTTATCGCGCGCATGTGTAGCAATGGGCATTGATGGTTTGCTGATTGAAGCACACCCAAATCCGAAAGTGGCGAAGAGCGATGCCGACCAGCAATTGAATTTTGATGAGTTTAGAAAACTGTATGCGAGTTTAAAAACCGTGGCGAGTGCGGTTGGTTATAAAGTAGTTTAAGCAATGGAGAAATACGAACAAAGAGGCGTTAGTGCAGGTAAGGAAGAAGTTCATGCAGCCGTGAAAGATTTGTATCACGGACTTTATCCAAAAGCATTCTGCAAAATTTATCCCGATTATCTCGGTGGTGATGATGCCTACTGTAATGTAATGAGCAGCGATGGCAGCGGCACTAAATCTATCCTTGCGTATTTGTATTGGAAAGAAACCGGAGATGTATCAGTTTGGAAAGGAATTGCGCAAGACGCGATGGTGATGAATTTGGATGATTTACTTTGCGTTGGGGCAACGGATAATTTTCTCTATACATCCATCATCAATCGCAATAAAAATTTAATTACCGGTGAAGTAATTGCTGAAATTATCAAAGGCAGCAAAGAATTTATTGAGCGCATGAATGATTATGGAGTGCGTATTCATCAAATGGGCGGAGAGACTGCAGACCTTGGCGATTGTGTTCGCACAACAACCGTTGACGCTACAATGACAGTGCGGATGAAAAAAGAAAACCTCATTCTCACCCAAAACATAAAACCCGGAAATGTAATTATTGGTTTGGCAAGTTATGGCAAAGCTACCTATGAGAACGAATACAACAGTGGTATCAGTAGCAATGGTCTGACTTCTGCCCGCCATGATTTACTTTTAAAAATTTATGGCGAAAAATATCCTGAAACTTTTGATGCTATAATTGACAAATCGCTTGTTTATTCAGGAAGCAAAAAACTTACAGATGACTTAAAAGGAACTTCGCTCAATATTGGCAAAGTTCTTCTTTCACCAACCCGCACCTACACTCCCGTTATTAAAAAAGTGTTGGAAGAAATTCCTGGGCAGGTAAATGGAATTGTGAACTGCACTGGTGGAGCACATACAAAAGTACTTCACTACATCGAAAACCTTCGAATAGTAAAAAATAATCTGCTGCCTGTTCCACCGCTTTTCAAATTGATTCAGCAGGAATCAAAAACCGATTGGAAAGAAATGTTCAAGGTTTTGAACTGCGGAACCCGCCTGGAAATTTATGTAGATGAGAAGTATTCCTCGCTTATTATTGATGTGGCTAAGTCTTTCGATATTGCCGCACAGGTAATTGGTTATGTAGATGCATCTGAAAAAAATGAAGTGCTGGTGAAAAGCGAATACGGAGAATTCACTTACGAATAAGCCTCACTTGCCAGCGTACTCACAAACGATTAAAAAGTTTGTTGAAAGATTTTGCCTCTACCTACGCAACCCATTTCCCTATTCTGTATTCTTGTTTAGTAGAAATTTCGCTGTGGGCAAAAGATTTAATTATTTTAGCCAGTAACAGGATACAAATCAGATTTAACCTTAAGTAACACTATGCAAAAACTTTTACTCTTTGTAATCGCGTGTTTTATAACAGTTTCAGCAAGTGCGCAATGTCTCACCAACGTAAATTTTAGCTCATGGCAGGCAGGTGGACAGCCAGGTAATGGAAATTGGAATGTGCAGGGAGGGGGTACACAGGTTTATCAATCTGTAAATGGCAATCCTGCATTTTTCGTCTCTCCATTCGATTTGATGAATGTACACGTTTCCGGCTCATTTCGCTCTACAGATAACGATGATGACTGGATGGGTTTTGTATTTAGTTATTTAAATCCTCTTACACCCATTGATAGTTTTGATTGTTGGCTGTATGACTGGAAGCAACAACAGCAAAATGGTGCATCAAGCGGCATGTCCTTATGCCGTTTAAATGGCGTTATTCCGCCTGCAAACTATACGACACAATTTTGGAATCATCAGAACTCGCCCGAATTTACAGTAATTCAAAACACATTTGGTGGCCCGGGTTGGGTTCAAGGAAACAATCACTCATTTGACTTATACCTCACCTATACACGTGCAATAATTTATGTTGACGGGGCATTAAAATTTGACTGGCAGGATTGCTACAAGCCCGGCAGATTCGGGTTTTACAATTATTCGCAAAGCGATTGCATATACAGTAATTTTCAATACAGCTTATTTATAGATTTCTTGTATTCTCCACAGGCTTGTTTAGGGGGCTCCGCATTTTTCAATTTTATTGACCCTTGTGTAACTACATTAGGGCAATATCAAAGTTTAACATGGAATTTTGGTGATGGTCAATCAACGGTTATTAATAATCCTACTTTAGCAAATGTCAACGTCACTCATACGTATACGGCAGCAGGAAATTATACTGCAACGCTAACTGTGGTTGATGCTAATGGATGTTCTGCAACTGCAAACCATGTGGTTGACGTTAGAAACCCTATTTCAATAGCATCAGTGCCTAGTCCGCCACTTTGTAATGGCGCAAGTACTGGAAGTATTGCTTTAACTCCAACGGGAGGTTTTGGCGGCTATGTTTATAATTGGAGTAACGGAACAACGCAATCAACCCTAATTGGTGCAACTGCCGGCACTTACGCTGTAACTGTAACAGACGGCATTTGTAATACAACTGCTCAATATACACTCAATCAGCCAACAGCTTTAACCGCTACAACGGCACACACTGATGCTCCATGTGGAAGTAATGGAACCGCAACTATTACCGGAAGTGGAGGAGTTCCTCCATACAACGTTAATTGGGCAGGTTTCCCTGCCACTTCTGGAGTGCCGCTTTCAATGCCAGCGGGTACATGGATAGCCGATTTTCATGATGCAAATGGATGTTCTGCTTTATTACAATATACAGAAACAATTACTTCGTTGCCTTGTGGTATTACATCTACCGTTGCAAAAACAAATGTAAGCTGTTGGGGTGGAACAAACGGAACTGCCACGCTTAATGTCACTGGCGCCACGGGTGCACCTATTATTACCTGGAATCCCGGAAACATAAGCGGAACAAACGGAGTTCCTGTTACAGGCTTATCTGCAGGCACTTACATTTATAACTATAGCGATGGCGACCCTGCACATGCTTTTTCAGGGAGCGTAGTCATTACACAACCCGGAGCAGCGATGGTAGCGCAAATGACTACTACTCCAATTTCTTGCCCGGGAACGAATACCGGTCAGGCGGTGGCTTCTGTAATATCAGGTGGAACTTCGCCATATAGTTATAACTGGAGTCCGGCACAACCCAATAATCCCGTAGCAAGTAATTTACCACCGGGTGCTATCAGCGTGGTAATAACCGATGCCTCGGGGTGTACAGCAACTGCTAACGGAAACGTTTCTGGTGTTCCTTCGCTTACAGCAACGTTTACAACAGTGATGGATAGTTGTTATCACTCCGGCAAAGGAAGTGCCATTGCGCATATTTCAGGTGGGACTGCACCATATACTTACGCATGGAATAACTTTGATACAGATACTGCCAACATGAATATTATTGCAGGAACATATACTATTACCGTTACCGATTTTAACGGTTGTAGCATTTCTGCGAATGCAACGGTTACAGGACCGGCTACCCCACTCACGCGTTCATTTACTACACAACATATTTCCTGCTTTGGTGGAAACAACGGAAGTTTCAATATTACTGTAAGCGGAGGTACACCCGGCTATGCTTACACCTGGAACCCCGGTACAGTATCAGGAAACAATCCTACCGGGTTATCCGCAGGTATTTACAATTTCACTGCAACTGATATTTATGGCTGTACAGCAATTGGTACCGATACACTTCGTCAACCGACTGCTGCTTTAACGGCTACCACTTCGCATACCAATATTACTTGTAACGGTGCAAACAACGGAACTATTACTATTACGGTTGGCGGTGGAACTCCACCATACAGCTTCCTTGGAAATACTGTTCCTGCAGGTACTAATACTGTTCCAGGTTTATCTGCCGGTACTTATGCCGGAAACCTTACGGATGCTAACGGATGCACGGTTGCTCTTTCTGAAACCATTACAGAACCCGCAGCGTTAACAGTTACCGAAACACATGTGAATGTTTTGTGTAACGGAGCTGCTACAGGTTCTATAGATATTACACCTGCAGGCGGAACAATTGCTTATACCTATTTATGGAATGATGGACCAACTACTCAAGACCGGACAGGAATAGCTGCTGGAAACTACTCAGTAATTGTTACAGATAATAGTTCATGCACAGCTTCAGTAAGTGCGACTATTACAGAACCTGCTGCTTTAACTGTAACCGAAGCGCATACAGATATTCTTTGCAAGGGAGCAAATAACGGCACTATTACTATTACGCCTGCTGGTGGAACAGTGACATATACTTACGCGTGGAATGATGGCCCTACTACACAAAACAGAACCAACCTTGGTGCAGGAAATTACTCTGTAATTGTTACCGACAATAGTTCATGTACCGCTTCGGTTAGTGCTACTATTACAGAGCCTTTGGCTTTAACTGTAACTGAAGTGCACACCAACATCCTCTGCAACGGAGCAAACAATGGCACTATTACCATTACTCCTTCAGGAGGAACATCACCAAATACTTATGCGTGGAATGATGGACCTACCACACAAAACAGAACGGGACTTGGCGGAGGAAATTACTCGGTGATTGTTACCGATAATAATTCATGCACGGCTTCGGTTAGTGCTACTATTACAGAGCCGACAGTTCTTACAGCTACCACATCGCATACCGATGCCAGTTGCAATGGTGCTACTGATGGAACTATTACCATTACTGTTGGTGGCGGCACAGTACCTTATAGTTTTCTCGGCAATCCTGTGCCAGCTGGCACAAATACTCTTCCGGGTTTACCTGCAGGAACTTATGCGGGTAACCTGACAGATGCAAACGGATGTTCCGTGGCGCTTAGCGAAACAATTACCGAACCTGCTGCACCTGTAATGAATGTAACAGCTACCGATGCATTATGCTTTGGCGGAAACGGAAATGCCACTGCAAACCCTTCCGGGGGCGGAACATTTACTTACACCTGGAGCGGTGGCGGTGGAAATAACCAAACTACTACTCCACCTGCAGGAAATTATACGGTTTCTGCGAGTGATGCTGCAAGTTGCAATCAAACCGCATCCTTCATTATCAATCAACCTTCTGCCATAGTTGTTCAGGTAGCGCAAACTAATCTGCTTTGCTTTGGAGCACCTGACGGAAGTATTACGCTGACCGTAAGCGGTGGCACCGGTGCAACTTATACTTATTCGTGGACACCAAATGTTAGTTCAACGAATACGGCAACAGGTCTTACCGTAGGTAGTTATGATATTGTTGTTTCAGATGCCAATGCCTGCACCGTAGCGCAGAATGTTCTTCTTACCGAGCCTGCTGCTATTAATGTAAGCGCTGTTTCAACAGATGCGCTTTGTTTTGGCACTGCTACCGGCACGGTAACAGCGACAGCTACCGGAGGAATAAATCCCTACAATTTTTCGATGGGCGCTTTAACTTCTGCCACCGGTCAGTTTACTAATGTGGCGGCTAATACCTATACTGTAGTGGTTACTGATAATAATTCGTGCACCGCTTCAACACAGGTTACTGTTAACGAGCCTGTACAGTTAAGTGCGGTAACGGCACCTACGGATGTTAGCTGTTATCATTACACCGATGGGCAAATTACAGTTACCGGTGCCGGTGGAGTGCCCGGTTATACTTATTCGCTATCTAACGGTGACCAGAACAGCACAGGCATATTTTCTCCTTTAAGTGTAGGCAATTATTCAGTTACCATTACCGATGCCAGCAATTGCACTATTACGGATGTGGCAGTAATTAATGAGCCGGACTCTGTGAGCCTTACAGTAACTCCGGACCCGGTTACTGTTAACATAGGAGAAACCATACAATTGCAAACTTCTACTACGCAAACCGGAGCTGTTACTTACAACTGGCAGCCTACGTTCGGATTGTCGTGTTATGATTGTGCAGCACCGAGTTTCAGCGGCAACTATTCGTATGTATATACGGTTACTATGACCACCGCTGGCGGTTGCACAGGTATTTCAACGGTGAATATTACGGTGATACCTAACTACAACGTTTTTATCCCTAACGTGTTTACACCTAACGGAGATGGCACAAATGATACCTGGCAAATATTCGGCAACCTGCCCGGTATTAAGCAGATTGAAGTAAAAGTGTTTAACCGGTGGGGTGAAAAAGTTTTTGAAAGCACCGATATTAACTTTGCGTGGGATGGAAGTTTTAAAGGAACCACGGTTCCTGCGGTTTACAGTTATGTAGCCAAGTTTGTTTGGTTAGATAACCACAGCGACAATCGCTATAAAGGAACGATTACACTTTTGAAGTAATTAATTCAGAGTTCACTAAAAGAGGGAATAGAGTTTAACAACTCTATTCCCTCTTTTAATTTACAACAGAAATTTTTTTCTCCGTTGGTTACCCAAAGAAAATCTACACGAAGTGATAAGTTGTAGCGGGCAATTTGTTCGAATACTTTTTCATCTAATTTCTCTTCCGGTGCTTTGCATTCAACAATCATTTTTGGTTTGCCATCGTTAGCAAACACTACTACATCAAATCGCTTTTGCAAACCGTTCAGTTCTATTCCGCGCTCAACGGCTATCAGGCTTTTCGGAAAGCTTTTATCGTGAATTAAATAATGAAGAATATGCTGACGCACCCATTCTTCAGGTGTTAGTGAAACAAATTTCTTCCGCACCTCATCAAAAATGAATTTCTTTCCCTCGCGCTCTTCTGTTCTGAAATTGTATTCACTAAAAACTACTTCGGTCACTTTCTTATTTTTGTTCGAAAGCAATTTATACAATGAAGACGAAAGAAGAAATTGTGAACAATTGGCTGCCGCGCTACACAGGCAGAGAGTTGAAAGATTTTGCCCAATATATTTTGCTTACCAACTTTGATAACTACGTACAGATGTTTGCCGAGTGGAACAACGTGCCGATAGTTGGCGCTGACCGCCCGATGATGAATGCTTCGGCTGATGGAATTACCATTATCAGTTTTGGCATGGGAAGTCCGAACGCAGCAACCATGATGGATTTGCTTTCGGCTATTCAACCTAAGGCGGTTTTGTTTTTAGGTAAGTGCGGTGGCTTGAAAAAGAAAAATGAGATTGGCGATTTTATTCTTCCTATTGCCGCAGTGCGCGGTGAAGGAACATCTGACGATTATTTTCCGAAAGAAGTTCCCGCGCTTCCTTCGTTTGCTTTGCAGAAAGCAATCTCCACTACCATTCGCGATTACCAGCAGGATTACTGGACCGGTACCGTTTATACCACCAACCGCAGAGTGTGGGAATGGGACGATAAGTTTAAAGAGTATCTGCGCGAAATTCGTGTGATGGCGATTGATATGGAAACCGCTACCATTTTTATTACCGCGTTTAAGAATGAGATACCGGTGGGTGCTTTGCTGTTAGTATCAGACCAGCCGATGGTACCACAGGGCGTAAAGACAGAAGCGAGCGATAAAAACGTGACGAAAGAATATGTAACACAACATCTTAAAATAGGTATTGATTCATTGAAGCAGTTAATCAATGAAGGGCTAACCGTTAAACATCTTCGCTTTTAAATTATGGCAGCCGAAACGTTCGACAGTATTTCTGCAGATATTAAGAAGAAGAAATTTTCACCGGTATATTTTCTGTGTGGAGAGGAAGCGTATTTTATTGATGCCCTCACCGATTTAATTGAAGCCCATGTGTTGAACGATATGGAAAAGGCGTTCAACCAAACTATTGTTTACGGTAAAGATTTAACCGCCCGGCAGATTATGGAAACCTGCGGACGCCTGCCCATGATGGCAGAAAAACAATTAGTGATTATTAAGGAAGCGCAGGCACTTAACTTAAAAGCTGCGGAGGAAGAAGAGCAGTTTGTGCGTTACCTGAAAAACCCCGTGAAGAGCACCATTCTTGTTTTTGCGTGGAAGCACGGCAAGCCTGACGGGCGCAAAGCCTTTGGCAAAGAGATGGCTAAGTCGGCTGTGTATTTTGAATCGAAGGCTTTGTATGAAAACAATGTGGCGAGCTGGATAAAGAAATGGCTGAGCGAACGCAAGTTTAAAATTGAAGAAGAGGCGGCAGATTTGTTGGTGGATTACACCGGTACCGAGCTGAGCAAAGTGGCGAATGAGTTAGAGAAACTCGTCATCAGCAAACAGGCGGGTGCTACTATTACTTTGGATGATGTGGCTACCGGTGTGGGTGTGAGCAAAGAGTTTACGCCCTTTGAGCTGAACAATTCACTGGGGGCTAAAAACAAAACCAAGGCTTACCAGATAGCCAACTACTTTGTGGCGAACCCTAAAAGCGGACCGCTGGTAATGGTGGTGGCTACTATGCAAACCTATTTCAACAAGCTTTATCTGGCGCACCAGTATCGCAACATGATGGATAAAGACCTGGCTGCTGCTATTAAGGTGAGCCCTTTTTTTGTGAAAGATTATAAGGCAGCGGCAAGAAATTTCAACGAGCAGAAACTGGAACAGATTTTTTATTTGCTGGAGGAATATGACCTGCGTGCTAAAGGGGTAAACAACCAAGGGGTTAAAGAAGGTGAGTTGATGAAGGAGTTGGTGGTGAAAATTTTGAACTAAAAATCTTTCTCGTAACCCGCTCATCGTTTTTTATTTCGGCAATCAAAGCATCTACAGAATCAAATTTCTTTTCATCGCGTATGTAATGGATAAACTCGAGCGTTAGGGTGTTGCCGTAAATGTCTTTATCAAAATCAAGAATGTTTGCCTCAATGGTTTGCTCCTTGCCTTCAAAGGTGGGGTTATAGCCAATGCTTAACATGCCGTTGTGCACGGCTGCCGGTTCAGCAGCATCGGTTACGCGCACTACATAAATTCCGGTTTTAGGAATCAGTTTGTATTCATCGTTCACCTGCACATTAGCCGTAGGGAAACCCAACTTGCGGCCATTCTGCAAACCGCGCACTACCGTTCCGGTCAGCGTGTAATTGTGCCCTAGCAATTCGTTGGCCAAGGCAACCTCACCGCCTTGCAGCGCGTTACGGATTTTAGTGGAACTGATGCCTATATCATCTAATGTTTCCTTGGTAATTTCTTCCATCAAATAACCGAACTGGTCTTTCCTGTTTTCAAGCAGATGATAATCGCCCCCGCGGTCCTTGCCAAACTTATGGTCGTAGCCTATTACTATATTTTTAGGATGAAAATTCTTCACCAGAAAATGCTCTACATAATCTTCGGCAGTCTGCTCCGAAAAATCGCGACTGAAAGGAACAATCACCAGATTATCTACACCGCATTTTTCGAGCAATGTTATTTTTTCTTCAATGGTATTTAGCAAGCGCAGCGATTTATCCTGCGGGTTAATAACAATACGCGGGTGCGGATGAAAAGTAACGATAATGCTTTCGCCTTCGTTTTGCTTCGCTAAAAAATTAATTCGCTCAATAAGTTTCTGATGCCCTTTATGCACGCCATCGAAAGTGCCGATGGTAATGACAGAATTTTTAAACGCAGGAAGATTGGTTAAGTCTCGAAAAACTCTCATGGTAAATTTGTAACTGCAATGTTACGAAGTTGAAATCATACTTACACATTCATCAACAGTCATTGAATTTTTTAAATCAAACGTACCGATTTTTGTGCGGCATAAACTTTTCAGATAACCACCGCTGTTCAGCGCCTTACCAAAATCAAAAGCCAGCGAGCGGATATAAGTTCCCTTACTGCACACTGCTCTGAAATCAATTTCAGGCATCGCAATTCTCGTCAGCTCAAATTCTTTTATTTCTATGGTGCGCGTTTTCATTTCCATCTCTTTTCCTTTTCGCGCCTGCTGATAGGCGGTTTTGCCGTCAATTTTAATGGCGGAATAAATGGGGGGCATCTGTTCCATAACGCCCATAAATTTTTGCTGCGTTTCTTTTATCAGCTTCCCATCAATGTGGTCAATAGAAAAAACAGCATCCGGTTCCATTTCCGAATCGTAAGTTGGGGTAGTGGCACCAATAAAAAATGTGCCGGTATATTCCTTATCCATTCCGCTAAACTCATCAATGCGTTTAGTCATTTTACCGGTGCAGATAATCAGCAGACCGGTTGCCAAAGGGTCAAGCGTACCGGCATGGCCAACTTTAATTCTGTTGCCGAGTTTTTTGGTAATGGCATAGCGGAGTTTGTTGACTACATCAAACGATGTCCAGTTAAGAGGTTTGTTGATGAGCAGAACTTCACCTTCAGCAAAGTTCATTACTCGGGAATTTCGAGTTTATGCCCCAGCGCCATCATTGTTAAAATAACTACACCCAGAATAATACGGTAGTAGCCGAAGAACTTCATACCGTAACGGGTAATAAGGTTGATGAAAAACTTAATAGCTATCATTCCTACGATAAACGAAATTACATTTCCGATAAGGAAGAAATCAATATCAGTTCCCTTAATATCGTCATAACTCTTGAGCAGTTTGTATGCCGATGCGGCAAACACAGTTGGCACAGCAAGAAAAAAAGAAAACTCAGCCGCGCGTTTGATGTTTAATTTTTGTGTAAGCCCGCCTACAATAGTTGCTGCCGAACGCGAAACACCAGGAATCATAGCAATGCATTGAAAACACCCAATAAGAAAAGCCTGCATCCAGCCTATATGAAATTTTTTAAGCACTTCTTTTTTATGCTCTACTCCAAACTCGTCAATTTCTCTTACCGTTTCCTTGTCCTCATCGGTATATGCGTCCTCAATCTGTTTTTTGAAAAACCAGTCAGTAAAAATCAATACTACTCCGCCAACAATTAACGAGATAGCTACAGTAGTTACGCTGGAAAGTAATTTGTCTATCTGGTCATTAAGTAAGAAACCAAGAATAGCCGCAGGAATAAAAGCGATAAGAAGTTTAAAATAAAAATCGAAGGTTTGAAAGAACCTTTTCCAGTATAAAAAGAAAACTGCAAGAATGGCTCCAAACTGAATATTTACAATGTAAACATTGGTCAAAGCACTTCTTTGCATTTTCAAAGCCGCTTCAGTCAAAATCATGTGACCGGTAGAAGATACCGGAATAAATTCTGTCAACCCCTCAACAATAGCGAGGATAATTGACTCATTGGTAGTCATTAGTCTCTTGGTCTTTTGAGTATCGCGTAAATTTCAATTCCAAAACCCAGCATTACCACAATTGGTGCCAGTGTAATTCTTCTGAAACTGTATAATTCTTCTTTCGGGAAAACATTAGGGTCGGTAGTTGCGCCACCGCTCATCAGCATAAAGCCAATTAATATTACCACTACCCCGGCAATCATAATTATATAATTAGTGCGGTCGAAAATAAAAGGAGTTAGTGCCGCACTTTGCTTTTGTTGCACCGGTGCCGGTTGTTTTTCTTTTTGCTGTGCCTGTTGCTTTGCCATAATTTTTGTTTAGTAAAGGTCTTCTACTTTTAATCGTAAGTAGCGAAGAACCGCTGTAAGAGTGCTTAAAAAAGAAATCAAAATTCCGAATAAAATTACCACTCCGAAAAGCGCACCAAATGTAACTAAATCACCCTGCAAACCAAGGTCAGGAAGGGTGTGGTCTATGTAAGCAATAACTGCTGCCATCAACAGGCAGGCAGTAACACCGCTTACAAATCCGTTCCAAATGCTTCTGCCCAAAAATGGCTTAATAATAAACCAACGAGTGGCTCCAAAAAGCTGTTGCGTTTTAATGGTAAACCGGTTGCTGAACATGACTAACCGGATGGTATTAAAGATGAGTGATATTGCAAACACCAATAGGGAACCGGCAATTATCAGAATAACAAAAGTGCCGCTTCGCACATCTTTATCAAGCGATTCCAACACATTCGCCTGAACATTTACCTGTTTAACTTCTGCAAAAGAGGCAAGGTCTGTTTTTACAAAATCAAAACTGTCTTTGTTCGCATACTTCTCGTACAGATTTAAACTGAACGAAGCATACAAAGGATTGTAACCGAGAATATCAAGGAAGTTTTCTCCTAAGTCTTTTTGTAAAATTTTGGCAGCTTCTTCTTTCGAAATAAATTTTGTGCCTTTGGTATAAGGCTTGCCCTGTATGCGTGTTTGCAGCGATGAAATTTTTGAAAGCGTAACATCATCTTTCAATACCACTTCAACAATCAAATTTTCTTTAACACCGGTTGAAATTCTTTTGGCTTCAAAAACAAGAACTGCCGAAACACCCAGCACAAAAAGCACGAGCGTAATTCCGAAAATGGCGTAGAAGTAAGACGTTCCTTTACTGTTTGGCAAGGCAAATTTTTTAATGCGGTCAAACTTATCTCAATCTCTGTTACTACACAACTTAGTTAGCCAATTTTATATGTTGATTGTCTATAAAAAGTAAGTTTCAATTGCGGCTTTATTTCTGAAGGCAACTATGAAATGCGCGATTTATGCAAAAGCAGCAGCCACTTGCCAACAAAAGAAATAGTGCAGTTTGTTGTTTGGTGGAAAAAGATACTTTTGCGCGCTGTATAAAAAAGCATCTTAATTATGTTTTGGACACTTGAATTAGCATCATACCTTGAAGACGCACCTTGGCCATCTACCAAAGATGAGTTGATTGATTACGGAATTCGTTCCGGTGCACCGGTTGAAGTAATAGAAAATTTGCAGGAGTTAGATGACGATGGAGAAATGTACGAAAGTATTGATGACATCTGGCCTGACTATCCAACCAAAGATGATTTCTTCTTTAACGAAGATGAACATTGAAATCAGTTGGCAGTAAGCAATTGACAATAAATACAAAAAGAAAAGTCCCGCAATTATGCGGGACTTTTCTTTTTGTATTACTACTAGCTATTTTTTATTCGCTTACAGAATAAGCATCGCATCTCCGTAAGTAGAGAATTTATATTTTTCTTTAACTGCTATTTCATACGATTTCATAATTAAATCGTAACCGCCAAAAGCAGCGGCCATAATCAAAAGGCTTGATTTAGGCATGTGAAAGTTGGTAATCATAGCATTTGCAATACTGAAATCGTAAGGTGGATGGATAAATAAATTTGTCCAGCCTTTGTATGGTTTCAGATAATGCTCGGCAGAAACTGCAGATTCAACAGCGCGAACGGTAGTTGTTCCAACGGCACAAATTCTCTTACCGTTATCTTTTGCAGCATTCACCAGTTTCACCGCTTTATCAGGAATAATAATTTCCTCAGCATCCATCTTATGTTTCGAAAGATCTTCCACATCAATAGTGCGGAAAGTTCCAAGACCTGTATGTAGTGTAACTTCGGCTAATTCGATTCCTTTAATTTCAAAACGCTTAAGCAACTCGCGGCTAAAGTGCATACCGGCAGTTGGTGCGGCTACGGCTCCTTCTACTCTTGCATAAACCGTTTGGTAACGTTCAGCATCCAATGGTTCAACCGCACGCTTGATATACTTAGGAAGCGGAGTTTCACCTAAGCCGTACAATACTTTTTTGAATTTGTCATAATCGCCATCGTATAAAAAGCGAATGGTTCTTCCGCGCGAAGTGGTGTTATCCACTACTTCTGCAATCAAATCATCGTTCTCTCCAAAATACAATTTGTTACCTACACGAATTTTGCGGGCGGGGTCAACCAAGACATCCCACAGAAATTGTTTTTCGTTCAATTCACGAAGTAGGAACACTTCAATTTTAGCACCGGTTTTTTCTTTGGTTCCGTACAAACGTGCAGGGAAAACTTTAGTGTTGTTTAACAACAATACATCACCATCGCTGAAATACTTAAGCGAATCGTGAAATTTTTTGTGCTCAATTTTTTTTGTCTTGCGGTCAATCACCATGAGTTTACTCTCATCGCGATTTTTTGCAGGATACATGGCAATAGATTCTTTGGGGAGGTTAAAACCAAAACTGGACAGTTTCATTTGATATAGGATTTTGAATTTTACGGAATTCAAATTTTCAGACCCACTCTGAATTTTCGAGGGCGCAAAAGTAATCGGGGAAATTGATTCTCCAAACAGCTATTTAAATTACCCTGACGTACGCTACAACTACAGACAGCATAGCCTCTTTCGGGCAATACGCTTACGCTTTAAAATTATCTTCGCGCAAAACATTTTGATGAAGCCGTTCCGCACTGTTGTTACTCCCGAAAAATCTCCGTTCCTGATTTCGCACCGCGATAAGCTGGTGAGTATAGGTTCGTGTTTTTCAGAAAACATTGGTAAGAAATTTGGCGAGTATAAGTTCAACATCAACGTGAACCCTTTCGGGCAGCAATATAATCCGCATTCTATTGCCGCAGCTATTGAGCGTTTGTTGGAACCGGTGCTTTACACCGAAAAAGATTTGGTGTATCACGATGAGCTTTATCATTCGTTCGACCACCACGGCAGTTTTTCGCGCAGCACAGTTACCGAAACTTTACAAGTAATTAACGAAAACCTGTTGCAGGCAAGTGAAGATTTGAAGAATGCTACGGTTTTATTTTTGACTTTCGGAACAAGCCATGTGTTTGAGTTAAAAAATGAATCTCTCCCGGAAGGCGTGAAGGAGTGGGGAAATGTGAAAGGAACGCGGTTAGTATCCAACTGCCATAAACTCTCCGGCAATCACTTTGTAAAGCTATTGCTGTCACCGGAGGAGATTTTTCTTACTCTAGGCGGTACTCTTAATAAACTGTCAACTGTCTACCCTCAACTAAAAATCGTTCTCACAGTTAGCCCGGTCCGTTACTTCGCTTTCGGCCACCACGAAAACACGGTGAGCAAGGCGCATTTGTTTTCGGCTATTCATGAATTGAAGGAACGGGACATTGCTTATTTTTATTTCCCTGCCTATGAATTAGTGATGGACGACCTGCGTGACTATCGCTTTTTTGCAGAAGATATGCTGCATCCCAATTATCAGGCAACCGATTATGTGTGGCAGAAACTTTGCGATGCCATGCTTGAGCCCAAAACCATTTTGCTGATGCGCGATATGGATGAGCTGCTGCTTGCCGCGCGCCACAAGCCGCGCAATCCAACCTCCGAAGCACACAAAAAATTTGTGCGGAAGAATTTAGAGAAGTTAGCGAAACTGGAAAAAGAGTTCGCGCTTGTGTTTGATGAGGAGCGGAAAAGCCTCGAAAAATTTCTGTAAAAATATTTCCTGAAATCATCCATTTTTATAAATTTTACAGCAAGAGTTTTTGGCTTTCTGCCATTAGGCAGAGACTTAGAAGTAAGGATTTTTAAGTTAAAAGTCCTTACTTTTAAGTTAAAAGTTCTTACTCTTAACTTAGAAGTTCTTACTCTTAACTTAGAAGTTCTTACTTTTAAAACAAAAGTTCATACTCTTATTTTTAAAGTTCGAACTTTAAAATTGAAAGTTAATACTTCTAACTTAAGAGTTCGCACTTCTAAGTTCCTTAGGCTTTAAAAAACCTTAAAAACTTGCATTTTTTATTAAAAAATCATTATTTTATACAATAAACCTAATCTTAATGTCAGATAAAAGCCGAATTTCAAAGCAAATTCCTCTCTTCAACAATTACATTAATACTACCGATATCCATCTGCAACAAAACGACCCCGTATCGGGTAACCCTAACTGGCAGCGGCTGGGGCTTTCGGTTACCGAGGCAAACGAGTGGCAGAGCAAACGGTTGTTTTGGAAAGACACTCTTTACCCTAAATATTCCGACCCGCTGCAAAGCACCAGCGCAGTAAAGGCACAGGTGCAGAATTTTATTACTGATTTCAGAACCTTTGCTATGCCGTTGCTCAACATTATAGCAAGCAATAAAAACGCAAATACTGCCGATGAAGCCATCTATAATTTCAAAACCGGAAGAAAAAAGCCTACCCGCCACAACACTGCTATTGCCGATGCGGTAGTGTTTGATGCCAAACCCCTTGGCGGTGGCGAGTTTAAGTTCAGTTGCCGCACCGGTCACGATAATAACCGCGCCAGCAAAGCCACCGGTGCCGATAGTGTTCAACTGTCATTTATGATTGTTGATGCTGTCAGCAATGTTGCTGCTCTTCATGCAGAAAGCACCGGTATGCAACGCGAAATATTTACTAAAGCTCAGTTCATTAAAAATTGCGATGCCGATAATGTGTGTAAACGGTTAGTGGTATTTGCGCGATGGTATAACACCAAACATCCTTTGCTTGCCGGCCCGTGGAGTGCGGTAAAGGTGATGGTGATTGCCTGAAAAAAAGAAGTGCGTTTCTAAAATTTTAATGAGCTGCTGCATCATCAAATTATCAAATCCTATCATCATCACATTCACTCCATCCAACCCTTGTTGGTAAAAGCCTATCTACTTTAAGTAATCCTCTTAAATTCGTTAGCTTTTTCAGAAAAACAATTTATGCAAAGAATTTACACTACGGTTCTCCTCCTTTTCGCACTCTGCCAATATAGTCAGGCACAAATTGTTATCAACGAGTTTTCGGCTGCTAACAAATCCAGTTACGCTGCTGCTAACGGTAAGTATTATGACTGGATAGAACTCTACAACGGTTCCGGTGCTGCGGTAAACATAGGCGGCTGGTTTTTAAGTGATACTCCTGATTCGCTGAACAAGTGGCAGATACCAACCGGCATTAATATGGCCAACAACAGTTACCGTATATTTTTCTGCTCGGCAAAAAACGGAGTAATAAGCGGACAGCAGCACACCAACTTTAAATTAACCCAAAGCGATACTTCGGAGCATATTATTTTAACTAACCCTGCGCTTACTATTATTGATTCGCTCACCATTTTCCCTTGCGATAGTAACGACAGCCGAGGAAGAACCACCAATGGTGCAGCAACGTGGAGCATTTTTACCAAGGCAACGCCTAATGCTTCTAACAATACACAAACACCTTATCCTTCTTACGTTCCTAAAGTGCAGTTCAATTTGCCTGCCGGTTTTTATTCGGGCGCGCAGTCTGTAACGCTTTCGTGTTCGCAGGCAAATACTACTATCCGGTATACTACTAACGGTGCTACTCCCACTACTGCATCTACTCTTTATTCGGCAGCTATTGCAGTAAGTGCCACAACGGTAATAAGGGCAAGAGCTTTCGACAATACCAACGCCACCATTCCAAGCTTTACCGAAACCAATACTTATTTCATTAACGAAACACATACCCTTCCGGTAGTTTCTGTTACCTCCGGTTCGCTTAATACAGAATTAGCCAATGGCAATTTGAATCTGCGTTTCGGCAATCTGGAGTTTTTCTCTTCGGGCAATCAGCAGGTGTTTGAAATTGGCGGAGAGTTCAGCCCGCACGGAAACGACTCCTGGGCATACTCACAAAAAGGTTTCGATTTTGATGTAGAAGACCAATACGGCACCGGTGATTTGATTAACAAGAAAATGTTTTACACATCGCCACGCAAGAAGTTTAAGTGGCTGATATTTAAAGCCGGTGCGTCTGATAACTTTCCCGATGGCGGCTCTAATCCTCCTTCGCGCTGTGCGCACATCCGCGATATTTACAATCAATCGCTGGCCGAAAAATTCGGACTGAACTTAGATACCCGCAGAGGTGACCATTGCATTGTTTTTGTGAACGGTCAGTATTGGGGCGTGTATGAATACCGCGAAAAAGTAGATGATGATTATTTTGACTATTACTACGACCAGCAAGAAGAAGACGTTGACCATTTACGCTACTGGGGTAGCTTGCAGATTATTAACGGCAGCGATACTGCGTGGAACAATCTTTACAATTTTGTGGTGGCAAATAATCTTACGGTTCCCGCCAATTATCAGCATGTGGTTGACCGGTTAGATGCCATGAGTTTGATTGATATGATTGCGGAAGGGCTTTACACCGTTAACAGCGACTGGCTGAACTATAACACAGCCTGGTGGCGCGGACGTAAACAGCCAAACAATATAAAATGGAAATACTATCTATGGGATACAGACAACACATTCAATCTCGGTCAGGATTATACCGGCTGGGGTAATACGACAAACAACGCGAGCCCTTGCGATATTAACAATGCTGCCGGAGGGCAATACAGTAACCCGAACATTGGCTCCCAACAAGGGCATATTGTCATCTTCAATAAACTGATGACCAACCCAGCATTTGAAGCCCTGTACGTTAACCGGATGGCGGAACATTTGAACGGTGCATTCAACTGCACCAATATGCTGAATCACTTAGATAGTATGGTGGCGCGTATTCAGCCCGAAATGCAAAGACAATGCACCAGATGGAGCGGAAGCTATACCACATGGCAAAACAATGTGCAGTATCTGCGTAATCAGATTTCCGGCCGCTGTGCATTTTTTACTACTGCATTTGATACCTGTTATCAGGTATCAGGTCCTTATCATTTAGCAGTAGATGTTTATCCTGTCGGTGCCGGCACGGTTACTATCGGCAACACTATTACACCAACCAATTACGTTTACACTTCTAATTATTTTGGAGGAATAAACGTTACGTTTAAAGCAAATGCAGATACAGGTTATGTGTTTTCGCACTGGCAAACTATAAGCCACACGGCACTGCCATCTACCACCGTTGACAGTATGTATTTTGATATGGGAACCACACCCGATTCTGTAGTAGCAGTTTTTGTTCCTTCAGATTCAGTTGATTTAACCGTGTATGTAAACCCGGTAGGTGCCGGAAACATTACAGTGAACGGAGTTACCCCGGCATTGTACCCAACAGTAATGCGCTTTCCAATCAACACCGCATTAACTATTTCCGAAACTGCGAACACCGGTTACACTTTTGCTAACTGGTTTCTGTTGCATCATGCTTTAAATCCGAATAACACTTCGGCAAACGTAAGTTTCACCATTACACAAGACGATACTCTTGTAGCTAATTACACAGTAAATCCCGATACGTTTAACTTAACGGTACTGGTAAACCCTGCCGGTGGCGGAAACGTAAGCGTAAACGGAACCACACCAGGTGCATATCCGGCAGTAATTCAATTTGTTGACGGAACTCCTGTAAATGTAATAGCCACTGCTAACACCGGTTACGCTTTTGCTAACTGGACAATTCTGCATCATGCGCTTACACCAAACAATACTTCGGCTAATGCCAATTTTACTATTACCGCCAACGATACCCTCATTGCCAACTTTACCGTAATACCAGATACATTTAACTTAACCGTATTAGTTAACCCTGCCGGTGGAGGAAATGTAAGCGTAAACGGAACTACACCGGGAGCATATCCGGCAGTATTACAATTTGTAGATGGCACTCCGCTAAACATTATTGCCACACAAAACGGTGGTTACACCTTTGCTAACTGGACAATTTTACACCACGCGCTTACTCCGAATAATACTTCAGCTAACGCTAACTTCAACATTACAGCTAACGATACACTGATTGCCAACTTCACTCTAATTCCAAGTCCTGATACTTTTAACCTAACCGTATTAGTTAACCCTGCTGGTAGCGGAAACGTAAGTGTGAATGGCACTACACCGGGCGCATATCCGGCAGTATTACAATTTGTAGATGGCACTCCGCTAAACATTATTGCCACACAAAACGGTGGTTACACCTTTGCTAACTGGACAATTCTTCATCATACGCTTACTCCGAATAATACTTCTGCTAACGCTAACTTCAACATTACTGCAAACGATACACTGATTGCCAACTTCACTCTAATTCCAAGTCCCGATACTTTTAACCTAACTGTATTAGTTAACCCTGCTGGTGGCGGAAACGTAAGTGTGAATGGCACTACACCGGGGGCGTATCCTGCAGTAATGCAATTTGTAGATGGCACACCGCTAAACATTATTGCTACGCAAAATGGTGGTTACACATTTGCCAACTGGACTTTACTGAATCATACGCTTATGCCAAATAACTCTTCGGCTAATGCCAACTTTAATATAACCGTAGATGATACCTTAGTTGCCAACTTTACCGTAAATCCTATAATCCGCAATTTGACGGTAATGATAAACCCAACCGGTAGCGGAAACGCTACGGTAAATGGAACAACACCTCCATCGTATCCGGTTACGCTGCAGTTTAATGATGGAACGCTTATCAATATTTCGTCTGCAGCAAACACCGGTTACTCTTTCACTAACTGGACATTGCTTTATCATACACTTACGCCAAACAACTCTTCGGCTACTGCCAACTTTACTATTACGCAGGACGATACACTTACGGCAGAGTTCAGTTTAATTCCGCTTGATTCGTTTGATATTGTAGTGGATGTTGCGCCAAATCATTTTGCAGGAAAAATAATTGTTGGTGGAATCACTCCATCCGGCTATCCATGGAAAGGCAGATTTGAAGAAGGAACCAATCTTGATTTTGATGCAAGCGGAAATGTAGTAACTACTACCAACCATACTTACAACTATGTATTTGACCATTACGATTTTATTTATCACTCACCAATTCCTAACAGCACCACTCCTATTGTGTTCATTCAGGTTCAGCAACCCGATACGGTGATTGCATGGTTTAAAGAAAAGGAACCAATCACAGATACATTAGGCACAATAGGTATTCCTAACGTATTCTTCTGTTCATCAAATTATAACTATAACCATTCCGAGAATAGTGATTACAATATTGTAATTGGCTTTCCGTATATAAGTTTCAATATGCAAATCTACAATCGCTGGGGACAGAAGGTTTTTGAAACTAACAATGTTGGGCATCCTTGGGATGGAACATTTAATGGAAAGGATTGTGATATGGGAGTATACAGTTGCATAGTGCGTGTTAAGACGCAGGAAAAAGATTTTTTTAAAGCAGCAACTATTACACTGATACGCTAATCAAAAAGCAGGAGCAAAAAAAAGAGCGAACAAATTGTTCGCTCTTTTTTTTGTTGGCACAATGCTATTAACCAAGTTTCTTGGTAACAGTAATTGTTTTGCGAGTTACCTTTCCCGGATATTGCTTCGCATACTTTGCGGAAGTAAAACGACCGGTTGCTTTGTTTAGATAAACACTTTGCTTGTGGGTAACGGTTTTAGCTTTCTTGGCCATAGCTTTTGGTTTTAGTTAGTTTACCGAAAGTAAATTATTTATTTTCTTAAAGCAAATTTTTTATTACCGGTAAGTTAGGGGGCAATATTATCTACTTCCGAAACACCACAATCCGGTTCGAGTTGGTTCCCGAACTGTTATTGCTTACGCCCCAAATATTAGCTGTTTTAGTGAACTCTTGTGCGTTAATCACAATAGCTTCGCAATCGAAACCAGTATTTAAGCCAAGAGGAAGCACTGCCTCTTCTAATTTTATTTTTCCGTTGCGCACCTCTCCTACTTCAAATGCCACCACTCCATTAGGCGCAGTAATTCTATAAAGTTCATTGAACACTTTCTGCATTTTGCTGCTCCATTCCTCCACCGTTTTGCTCATTGTAATTTTCTGTTCCACTTGCCTCATATCAATATCATTAAACCAACAGCGCAACCAGTTATCGGCAGCGTACTGCACCACATCTAAAAATGGCGGAGAGGTAACCGTAAGCGAAACCGAGCCTGATTTTATTTTTTTTGTTTCGGCAGCATCGCAGTTTAAATAGAGGGCAGAAATAGTTTCAGTCTTTTCAATTTTCACATCGCGCATCAAAGCTTTTGATTTGCGCAGAATAAGTTTTTTCACATCGCGGTACTCCGGCTCTTGCTTGTTGGCAACGTTAATCTTTATCTGCCGTTCAGCAGTTACTGCTTGATTAGGCGGAAGGGTATAAACCGAAAAGAAACCATTTGAATGTCCGGTAAGGCGGTTGGTAGCCACCATTCTTATCCAACGGTCAATATCATCTTCCTTCTTTTCAAGTAAGCGTTGCTTTAAATAATTGCGAAGCGATACAATTTCCGCCAGTGTATTCTTTTCATAAAACATCGAAAGTTCAATCTCTGCTTTCAAATTTTTCCTGAGGGAAACTTCATTTAACCGCGCCTCAATTTCAATTATAGAAGGCACTGAAATACGCGGCCGGGTAAAAATTAAACTGAGGGGATTTACATCGTTGGCAATTATATTTCTGTTAAGTAACGCAGCCTCAACAGTTGTTGTTCCTCTGCCATTAAAAGGGTCGTAAACAATATCGCCTTCGCTAGTAAATAGCTCAACAAAAAAACGTGGCAGTTGTGGCTTAAAACAGGCGCGATAAGAAACCTCATGAATAGAGTTTGCCTGGCGCTGCTTTGCCGTCCAAAATTCATTAATAAAGACTGGAAACTTCTTGCCGCTAATCACAAGTTCTTCCTGTTTAGTAGCAATACTTTTATCGTTGAACCTGAACTGCTTTAAGAAAGTATGGAACTCCTTTTTCTTCATCCTAATGCTCGCTTATTTTCGTTGTTCAACCGCCAATTTATTAAGGTTATGAACTGTGATTTGCTTTATTACTTTTGCCCGCTCTTAAATTTTTTAACTCATGGCGACAATAAACAATTTGGTTAAATTCGCGGCTAAATTTTTAAACATGGCAAAGTCAAAAGGAAAGGATAAGAAGAAGGCAGTTGTTAAAGCAAAACCTGCAAAAACAAAAAGTAAACCGGTGGCTAAGAAAGTTTCTAAGCCGGTAAAAAAGGCAAAGCCTGTTGCCAAGAAAGTTGCTAAACCAGTAAAGAAAGCTAAACCAGTAGCTAAGAAAACAGTAAAGGCTAAACCGGTAGCTAAGAAAAAAGTAGTAGTAAAAGCTAAACCAGTTGCCAAGAAAGTAACTGCTAAAGCTAAACCGGTAGTTCAAAAAATTGCCAAGCCGGTAAAACCTGCAAAAGTTGCAAAAGCACCTAAAGCAGTTAAACCGGTTAAGCCACAAAAAGTGGTAGTGCAACGAATTGTAAAAGATAACGTAACACCATTTGCTAAACAACTTTATAAACCACAACCAAAGCCTCAACAACAGGCTTCGGAAAAACCAAGCAAGACGAAGAAAAACATGGATAATTTGAATATGCGCTTCAGCGATAAAGAATTAAAAGAATTTAAAAACCTTATTGATAGTAAATTGGTTTCTGCTCGCGATGAGTTGAAGAACTTGAAAGAATCATTAGATAACCATACCGAAAGCCAAGCAGGCAGCAAAGCATGGAACATGGAAGAGGGAAGCGATTCTTCTGAAATGGAATACCTAATGAATCAAATTTCTCGCCAGCACCAATACATACGCAACCTGGAATTAGCGTTGATGAGAATTGAAAACAAAACTTACGGTATCTGCCGCGTTACCGGCAAGCTGATTCCGAAAGAAAGGTTACGCATTGTGCCTCACGCTACGTTAAGTTTAGAAGCTAAGAACAATCGTAAACCGGAAGAAGAAACTAATCCGGCAGCAGCAAATACAGCAGCACCACCAGCAGATTTTGCTGAAGGATTTGAAGATTAAAACCCCTAAATCCCCTAAAGGGGACTTAATACAAATACAACTAAAAAGCAAATGCCGTTTCGAAATCGAAACGGCTTTTGCTTTTGTATTTAAGTCCCCTTTAGGGGATCTAGTTAAAACTTCAACTCGCAAACTACACCATAATGGTCTGAGAGAAATTTCTTTCCCTTTCGCATTACGCTTACAAAGCGTTTCATGCTTTTCATTTTAATGCCATTGTTGCGAACTAAAATATAATCGTAGTTAGTCTTCTTCCTTACGCCAAACGATTGGGAAATCGGGTTATTCTCCCCATCGTAACTGCATTTTTCTATACTGCTTATAGCACCATCTTCTGCGTCCAGACAGTCAAGCATAGAGCAATAATGGCTCTTCATTTCCGATTCAGTATTCATATCTCCGCAAATAATTTGCGGCACTCCTTCCCTTTTATTCTCTGCAAGCAGTTCCGTATAAATCTGATCCATTTGCTTTTCGCGAATCTTGTCGAATCCATCTGCTTGCAAATGCGTTCCCAAAATTTGAAATGGTTTGCCGTTCCACTCGCCTTCTAACAACATAGCTCCTTTACGGGCGAAACAATCGTTACCGGTACAGTTTTTAAACTGAACGGTATTCAGCAATTTCAATTTTGTTTTACTCAGCACCCAAACACCACTGCTTATTCGTATATCAATTTTTTCACCATTTGCAGGACCGTAGGCGTACGGATAAATGTCTTTCAACCCTTCAGCAATAACTTTTCTCGCACCTTTCAAAAACGCTTCTTGAAAAACAATAACATCGAAATCAGATTTTCTGATTTCATCAACAATAGCCTGTGCGCGTTCCAACTTCCCTTTACTCGGAACAATCTTCGGTAGCATGTAAATATTCCACGAAAGAATTTTCATGTTTCTTTCCTCACTGCATTCCTCCTCTTCAGAAATTACAACCGGTGGAGCTGCATTGGCAACATCATGAAACAACAACAAAATTGCTGAAGCGAGAAAAAATATGTTGCGAAGAAATTTCATATTGCTTTTTTGTTTTCAAAAATGCTAAACGAAAGTAACCGAATCGTTCAGCAATTATTAAACAAACGCTAAGATTATTTTCTTATTTCACAGCGAACATTCCGCATGAACAAGCATTTGCTTACTACTCTTATTAAACGTGAAGCCTTGCGCTTAGGTTTCGATGCCTGTGGTATTTCGAAGGCAGAGTTGTTAAGCGATGAAGCGCGAATACTGGAAGCATGGCTCAACCAGAATCTTCATGGAAAGATGATTTACATGGCAAACAATTTTGAGAAACGAATTGACCCACGCTTATTGGTTGATGGAGCGAAGAGCGTAATCACTTTTTCTTACAACTATTATACAGAAGCGAAACAGAAGAATGATGCCCCTAAACTTGCCATGTATGCCCTCGGGAAAGATTATCATGATGTAGTGAAAGCGAAGTTGGAATTGCTTTTCGCATTCATTAAAGAACAAGTTGGCGAAGTAAACGGAAGATGTTTTGTTGATTCTGCGCCTGTGCTTGAGCGGGCATGGGCGCAACGGAGCGGCATAGGCTGGCAAGGAAAGAACACCAATATTCTTTCCAAGCGCAACGGTTCTTATTTTTTTCTGGCAGAAATAATTCTGGATGTTGAATTGGAATACGACTCACCGGTAAAAGATTATTGCGGCAGTTGCACAAAATGTATTGATGCCTGCCCGACCGATGCTATTTACGAACCGTACAAAGTAGATGGCAGCAAGTGCATTTCATATTTCACCATTGAACTGAAAGGTGAAATTCTTCCAACTGAAATGAAAGGCAAATTTGAAAACTGGATGTTTGGCTGCGATATATGTCAGCAGGTTTGTCCAATCAATTCACAGGCTAAACAACATAATGAGTCGCAGTTTTTGCCAAGTCTTGATTTACTGAACATGAACAGAAAAGATTGGGAAGAACTGACAGAAGAAACTTTCAAAAAGCTTTTTAAAGGCTCACCGGTAAAGCGAACAAAGTATAGCGGTTTGAAAAGAAATATTGAATTTATTAAACCGTAACAAAATTTCAAATGCCCATCTTCGTTAGAAATAGAAACAAAAAAAGATGAAAAACATTATCTCCATTCTTTTCCTCACTACTATCATTTCTCTTTCTTCGTGTAATGGCAAGACCTCCGCTTTAGTTGAAAACATTTCTGCCAACGGAAAAGTGAAAGTGAAAATTTCTGCCACACGAAGCAGCGCACTCGACCCTTTTAAAACAGAGATTACAGTAAAAGCTTACGACTTTAAAGAAGGCAAATTACTTTTAGAAGTAATTGCCGGTGATTTGAATAACGAGAATGTAAAGTTTAACTGGACAGATGACAGCAACTGTGTTATTACTATCGAAGAAACTGACAAACACATTCGCTCGTTTCAGTTAATAGCCAGCGAAAGCCAGATGCAATTTGCGGAAATTTAATTCTCTGTTGGTTGGTTCGGTTCTCCGCTTTCAAAAAAATGCCTTTCCTCTTCTGTCTTCTCCAATTCAATTCCAGTTGGTTCCGGTAAATCTGTTTTACGGAATATAATTGCCATTACAACTCCGCAAAGCGCACCGTATAAATGACTCTGCCACGAAACGCCCTGTGTAGGAATAAATCCAATTACCATTCCGCCATACATTAAGCCAACAAAAATGGCAATGGCAACTGAGCCTCTATCCTTCCTAAAAATTCCGGATGCCACTAAAAACGCTGCAATGCCATAAATAATTCCGCTGATTCCTATATGAACTCCCGTATCCGGTGCAAGCATCCAAACTAATATGCCGCTTACTATATGAATGAAAAACAAAACCGGAAGAGCCATGCGCGGATATGCACTCAAAAGAACGGTCAATAAAACAAGAATGGGGAGTGTATTGGAAATGAGATGTTCGAAACTTACATGCAAAAAAGGAGAGAAAATAATTCCTTTCAGTCCTTCTATATGATGAGGCCAGTTGCCGTACCTGTCAGTATTTATTATGCCAAACTCCTGCAACAAAAAAACAATCCACAGCACCGCTACCAGCACAAATGAAATCATAACTATTTTCCAGAAACTGTTTTTCTCTTCTGCCATTATTCGAAGAAACATATTTATACTAACAAGCAAAATGCCAGACACAAATTGGCTTCGGCAAATTCTTCAAATAAATACCTTCACACAAAATTTTACGCTGTGAAATATTTCAAACTCTTTCTCTCGCTCAGCATAACACTTGCATTAATTGTCGCGCTCAATTCTAAAATCGGGCAGATTCCTCCGTTCGGAAAATTTCTAAATCCGTTTACCGGTTTTTGGCAGAATGCAGAGAATGTAAAAACCTGGAAAGATGAAGAAGCCAACCTTGATGGATTGAAAGAAGAAGTAAAAGTTTATTTCGATGACCGGTTGGTACCTCACATATTTGCGAAGAACGATGAAGACCTTTATTACATGCAGGGCTATATCACCGCCAAATTCCGCTTGTGGCAAATGGAAGTGCAAACGCATAATGCGGCAGGAAGAGTAAGCGAAGTTGCGGGAGAAAAAGCATTAGAGAGCGACCGGCTACAACGAAGAATAGGAATGCAATACGGTGCCGAAGCCGCGCAGGAATACATTGCCAAAGACCCCGAAAGCAAGAAACTAATTGACGCGTATTGCAAAGGTGTAAACGCTTACATCAAAAATTTGAATCCGAAAGATTATCCGCTCGAATATAAACTGCTCGACTATTCGCCCGAAGAGTGGCAACCGATTAAAGTGGCTTTGCTGTTAAAGAACATGGCAAACATGCTTTCGGTTTATGAATATGATATTGAGAACACGAACTTCATTGCAAAGTTTGGCGAAGAGAATTTCAGAAAACTCTACCCCGATTACTGGGCGGGCGATGACCCGATTGTTCCTATTGGAACGAAATACGAAACACCAAATACGAAACACGAAACAACAGCCAAACTCGAAACCAGAAACCAGAAACCAGAAACTTATGCAAATGCATTGCAAAAGCCTGATGAGATAAACGGCTCGAACAATTGGGCGGTTAGTGGTTCGAAAACAAAAAGCGGGAAACCTATTCTTTGTAACGACCCGCACTTGCAGCTTTCACTTCCTTCTATTTGGTATGAGATGCATTTGGTTTCTCCTACAATGAATGTTTATGGAGCAACGCTTCCCGGTTCACCGGCTGTGATTATTGGGTTTAACGATTCTATTTCCTGGGGTGTTACCAACGCGGGACGCGATGTGCGCGATTGGTATAAACTGAAGTTTAAAGATGATTCGAAGAATGAATATGAATACAATGGTGCTTGGCTGAAAACAGAAAAGCGCGAAGAGCATTACAAGGTTCGCGGTGGAAAAGAATACATAGAAACGGTTCTTTACACGCGCTTTGGACCGGTGGTGTTTGATGAAAATTTTGGAGTTGCTGAAAACAAAAAATTTCTCGCTATGCGCTGGACGGCTCACCTTCCTTCTAACGAATTCAAAACATTTTACTTATTGAACCAAGGAAAGAATTACACCGATTATACCAACGCTTTGAAAACTTACACCTGTCCTGCACAGAATTTTGTTTTTGCATCGCGAAGTGGCGATGTGGCTATTAAGGAGCAGGGCTTGTTTCCTATCCGCAACAAAGCAACCGAACAGGGAAAATTTTTGAGTGACGGAACAACGTCTAAAGATGAGTGGACAGATTTTATTCCTGCTGATGTAAATCCTTTGAGTGTAAATCCGGAACGTGGTTTTGTGAGTAGTGCCAATCAACACCCTACCGATTCTACTTATCCATATTACTATCCCGGTGTTGGTGTTTACGAGCAGTTCCGCAACAGGAGCATCAATAAAATTCTTGCCGATGGAAAAGAAATTGATGTGGAGTTTATGAAGAAGATGCAGAACGACAATTACAATTTGTTTGCGCAGGAAGTATTGCCTGTTATGTTGAGTTGCCTTGACATGAGCCAAATCAATTCTGCTTTTAAACCAGCTATTGAAAAAATGAGAACATGGGATTACTACGACAACCCCGATTCGAAAGCGGCAGTTTATTTTGAAGAATGGTGGAGCACTTTGCGCGATTGGTTATGGGATGAAATGCTAGACCCCAACAACCCCATGAAACGCCCGAACCAGGTTGTTACTATTCAATTGTTGCAGACGGATAGCACCAGTGAGTTTTACGACATTAAAGCAACGCGACAAAAAGAGAACCGGAACGAAACTGTTACCTACTCGTTTCAGTTAGCCATGCAAAACATTATGGCTAAATACCATCACCCTGATTCTGTTACCGATTGGGGAACACATAAGGCAACAAGAATTGCACACCTGGGCAAACAGGAAGCGTTCAGCAGTTTGAACGTTTACAACGGAGGCAACATCGGAATTATTAATGCGACCAACGCAACACACGGTCCATCATGGCGAATGATTGTAGATGAGGGCAGCATGAAAGCTTTTGTAGTTTATCCAGGTGGACAATCGGGCAACCCGGGCAGCAAATTTTACGACAACATGGTTTCTACCTGGGCTAGAGGCGAATACTTTGAAACAAATTTCACGCATCCGGGCGATGAGTTACGATGGAAGAAATTATTTACTGGAACATACAAACCGAAAAAATAATCATGAAAAATTTTATCGTCTCCATACTGCTTATTGCTATTACTTCTCTCCTATTGCAACTCTATTTACCGTGGTGGATAATAGCTGTTACTGCATTTGCAGTGGCTTTGTTCATTAAGCAAAATTCTTTCATGGCGTTTCTCTCCGGCTTTATTGCCATCTTTTTGCTATGGACGGTTTATGCGTTTATACTTTCTTCTGCCAACGAAAATATTCTTGTTGTCAAAGTAGCAGACTTGATGAAAGCACTCACCAAAGGAAGTCCTGCAATACTTTATCTCATCACCGGTTCGGTGGGAGGTTTGGTGGGTGGGTTTGGTGGGTTGACTGGAAGCATTGCGAGAAAGTTGAAATAAGTTTCAGCCATACAAAAAAGGCGTGTAACTTATTAATCCGTTACCTTCCTTTAGCCTCAACAGATGCCTCTTATTTTTAGTTAGCAAATCATTTGGGAAGACTATCCACCATTGGTGTTTCCGGCTTTGGGGCTTCAATTTTTGGTTCTTCCACTTTAGGCGTTTCAGCTTTTGGCTCCTCTTGCTTTGGCGTTTCGGCTTTTGGTTGCTCTACCGGTTTTTCAGGTTTAGGCTGTTCTTTCGGAACTTCCTGTACCGGTGTTTCAACCTTCGGTTCCTCTTTAGGTGTTTCTTGAACCGGTGTTCCCGTTTTAGGTGTTTCTATTATCTGCTCTTCTTTCGCCTTCTTCTTGCTTTTTTTCTTTGGCTGTTCTACCGGTACAGTTTCTTCCACAATCGTATCTGCTTTCTGCTCTACCGGTTTAACTGTTTCCTGTTTCGGTTCCTCTATCAATTGCTCTTTCGGAGTTTCCTGTTGCAGAGTATCTGTCTTCGGTTTGTTTCTATCCGGTGGTGCTCCAGAAAGAATGCTTTGATTATTCATCTTCATCTTCTCAATGTTGTTGAGTTCCTCCTGCATTTGATTTCTTTCTTGCTGCTCCGGTGTTGTTATTTTTTGCTCAGGCATTCCGTTCTCCAGCGAAGCCGAATCGCCATACAGCATACTGGTATCTTCCGGCAGCACAATATCCTTTTCTACAAAACGCTCGCGGAAAATTCCCTTTGCCTTATCAGCCATGTATTCCACAAAGTCGGCTTTATTAAGCGATGAGCCGAGGGTATACATGTAGAAGCGTTTATTCTCACCGGTAATCTTTCTCTTCTCCGGTGCAATGGTACCAAGGGCAGTGTTTACATCATCGTAACTCGAAAGCACACCGAGCGTACCAGGGCGGTATTCTAAAAATAACCAGTCGTTGGTACCGGTCTTTAAATAAATGGTCATAATATCTGCTCCTCCTTTGTATTGAAACTCGATATAGCCCTCCAGTTTTTTGTTGATGACTTTCTTGCCAATCATAGCCAAACCAATTTTGCCTACCGAGCGGAGAGAAATATCAATGGAGTCGTAAACAAAATTCACATCGCTGAAAACAAGGTTGTAATTAAAATCTTTCGGGCGCTTAGTAAACACCGGTGCCTTCTCAAATTCTTCGAGAAGTTTTTTGTCGTCTTTTTCATCCGTCAGCATCCACATCATCTTGCGTTGCTTTTCGGTTTCGTAGTTAATATCGGCTAAGTCAACATTGTCGCCTGCCATATAAAACTCCAAACGCTCCTGAATTTTAGAATCAATGTTGGCATCAACACCAAAAGTCAAATTGAATTTGTATTTCGAACTGTCTAAGAGAACTTCTCCGTAACCAACTGCTTTGGTTTTTATCAATCCGAGTTTTACACCTAAATCAATATCACCTTCTGCCTTTGCAATTCCCTTTTTATCATCGTAGCGCAAAAGATTTCCGCGCGAGGCATTGTCTTTAATTTTCTTTTCATCGCCATACAAATACTCACCAGTTGCATTCTGCGCTACAATACCTGTTGTTTTGAACAGCGTAATATCGTTCCCATCTTTTTTAGAGCCGAGGAAAGTAGCATACATCTCCGGTGCTTCTTCCATGGCATTCAGGTGAATACCTGCACTCACATAATTTCCGTTTGCATTCTTCAGTTCGGTGCCAAATTTTAATTCTAATTTGTTAGGGTCTACATCCTGGTCAATCAGAAAATCGGAAGTATTAACTCCGGGATATTTTAATCCTATGGCAGCAAAGCCTTTAAAGTTCAAAAATTTATTTATCGAAAGCAAACTCACATCACCGGTAAAGTTCACTCCCGGATAAATCACAAAATTCTTCTCTTTATCAATCGAAGCCTTTGCATTCAATTGCCAGATGTCGTGCGCTTTTTTGCGCTCGCCTTCTTTCTCTTTCTTGCACAATACATCGTTAAAGGCAATAATCTCTTTCAGCGATTTGGTGTTGTATTGATATTCCCCAAAACCTTTCAGTTCTTCCTTGCTGTAAATATCAACCGTAGCGCGTTCAATCTTATGATATTTAGTAAGCGTATCGGCAATAATGGTTGCGTTAATCAACTGGTGCATCTTCGCTCCTTCTTCAATTACCACCACACCGCTATCCGGTACCACACTTGCATCTGCCACACGAATTTCAGGAACCTGCTCCACGCGCAACACCGATGTTATCAAACTGTAAGTAGCACGCTTGCCTAAAAACTTCAAACCTTTTTGGTCCGGTCGTGTAGAAGTAAAATATTCACCCGGCCCGCCTGGTGGTGCTTTAAAGTCAAGAATTTTTTCATCCATAAACCATTTAAACTGGTTGATGGCAGTAGTGTATTGATTGTAAGAAAACTCAGTAGGAATATTTTTTTGATTTGAAACGAAATCTCCAATACGCGTTTTAAAATCAACCTTCGCATTTACATTCGGGGTTTTGAACGTAACCTTATCACCGGTACTCTTAATATTCAGCGCGGCTGTATCTGCCGCTAAATCCATCGTATGAAAAGCAAAATCTTTTGACTCAAGTGTTGCTTCGCTCCAGTCCAACAAACCATTACCTCGCAAATCTTTTGCTGTCAATAACAAATTACCTTTAAACGAGGTAGTGCTATCATCATACATGGTAAACGGCTGCTCTTTGTTCATCATGTTAATGTGCATGCTGTCCGCTTTGGGTCTCCAGAAAATTTTCTCTGATGTTCCAAAAACTGAAGGAGTCTTTACGCCTTCAAAAGTTTTTGCAATTCTAATCGTATCGGTTGTGCCCATCATTGAATCAGGATACAAACGAATATCATGCGAAGTGAAATCTGCCGTGCTATGAGTAATTCTTCCATCAGCTTTCATTCCATCATAATTCAATTCAAATTTGCCCCAGTATTTTCCTTTGCCCTTATACAAATCGTAACCACCCGGTGGCGTTTCAGATTTAAAACCGAGCGAACCATCGCCTTGCAAATGCACACTATCTTTTATATCCGGAAAAATTCCACCGGATTGAAATTTCCCTTTCCAGTTGATAATGTCTACACTGAAACTGTTTAAGCTATCTAACCGGAACGGCTCTAATTCGAAATAAAAATCTTTGCGACTGTAAGCTCCCTTTGCAACAGTCGGGTCATCGTAGTAGATATAAGATTTCTCGCGGCTGTATAAGCGCGGAAATTGCGGCAACTTTGTTCTACCCGATTTATTAATTGGTGCATCAATTTCTAGAAGCCCTTTCATGTTTTCTATCCGCGAACGAATAGGCATCAGAATAGGATTTCCATTTTCATCTAACCTTCCAAGACTATCAGGCACGTTAATGCGCATAGTATCTACCTTAGTTAAATCAACGGTGAATGGCGCGTATTGAAATTTATATTTCTCTCCAAACAAATCCATGCGACCGGCATAAATCAATCCGTCAAATTCCATGTTGCGGTCTTTCTGCAAACTGATTGCATTGTTCCTCGGAATAAAATACACAAACGCTGTATCGCTGATAGGAACTTCCTTCACCCCTTTCAAATCTATATTGCTGCTCTTTAAATCGATATAGTCATTACCCGACTGCGGAGCCGACTTGATGTGAATGAGGTCATAATCAATCTTCTTGGCGTTTGCCAAAACGTAGTTGAGTGTTTTATCTTTCACTGTTACTACTCCCAACTCTTCGTTGTAAAGAATGAACCCGCCCTCCACCAATGTGTAGAGCAAAGATTTTATCTCGCCTTCTTTTAAATTCGGATCCAACGCGCGAGCTAAATCAATTGTATTTATATCGCGAGAACCCGTTTTCTCATACAAACGTTTAAGAATCGAAAGCGGTTCATACGAGGCATAGCCTTGTGTTTTGCGAATCAATTCTTTTTGAAAATAATTTACCGATTCGTAGATGCCCGGCTTCTGACCGGCACCGGATAAAATTTTCAGATTAAGGATAGAGGAATCCATGTTCCAAAAAATAGCATCGGTTTGAAATTCGTGATTGTGATATGAATCGGTAAACTTTGCTTTACCCATACCGGTTTCTCCGCGCAGCAAACGTATCTCGCGTTTCTGAATTTTATACACCACACTCAATTGCGGATGGTAAATAGAATCAGTTCCGAAGTAGATAGACACCTCAGCTTTATCCGCACCTAATTCCTCCCCTTTCTTAATGGAAACAGTTGCCGCTTTTGCAGACAATACTTTTGTTTTTCCATCGCGTGCATAAAAACTAAGCAATGCTTTTTCTTCCGGTGTACCGTAACCCAACACCTTCACTCCATTCAAGCTAAAGCCACCGGTGTAAGAAACATTAGGCGCAATTTCTTTAATCGTCATACCCATATCGTACGACTGAAAGCGTGGATAACTCATAGTAGCAGAGTCCGAACTTGAAACCATTTTATCAATGAGTTTACCGGATAGCGTAGTCTTAAAATATTCGGAGTGCGTAAACGTAACCGTATCAACACTATAATTGAAATTAGAAGTGTTGATGGTGTAGTTTTTAAATGTGCAGAAAACTTTGTTCGCATCTAAACCGGCTCTTGCCCAATCTACTCTGCCGCTTTTCCCTTCCCATTTTGTTTCGAGCGGATAGTAATCACCGGCAGTTTGTTTTATAGAAAGTGTATCGCCTTTTACACAACCGAGAATTGTTGTAGTTGGAAAACTTACATAAGGACGCAAGCCGCCACTCTCAAATTTGTAATCAGTAGCTAACACCTTCCACGACTTAGCCGGTGTGCTCAACAAAGAACCATCCTGAAAAAAACCGATGGAGAAATCAATTGCTTTTAAGAAACCATTGTTATCCCCTTTCTTCTGTCCGTCAATTACATCGGTAATAAAATCTGCCCATGCAATAAAGTGCGCATCGGTTTGTTTGGTTTGCGCGGCATTCATCACTGCATTTAAGTAGGGAATGAAATGCGAGAATGGAGTCATGTTGCGCTCGCTCATGCTATTGCAATTCATCGCCATTTTTTCGAACCATGCATCGGGAACCTTTCCATCCTTCACTGCTTTTTCAAAAGCATTCATGGCATTGATGTTCTGCTCCATCTTGTTGCTCGTCATAAAAGCGTTAAAGTCTTTTACAAACTGTGCTTTCTCCTTAGAAAATGTAATGAGCAATTGCTGCGCCTGCAAACTGAATGTGAATGAAAGCAGGATAACCGGTAACAGGAATTTCTTCATGCGGTATGTTTCTTAATTAAGTTCAAATGTAATCGCCACCCAACCGTTGTTTCTTATAATATGCTTTATCTGCAACTCGCATTTCTGCGCTTCGCTGATAATGTCTTTTTCATCGCTCTGTAAAATTCCGCTCACCATTAAGATGCTTTTAGGGTTCAGTAGATTTTCCCAGTACGAAATATTTCTAAGAATCACATTGCGGTTGATGTTCGCCAAAATAATATCAAATTTTTCGCTGAACACGAAAGTATCATCTCCCTTAATTGTTTTTATACAACCGCAATTATTCCTTTCCACATTTTCTATGCAATTGTTGTATGCCCATTCCTCGTTATCAATAGCTACGATATGTCTGGCTTTTAGTTTCTCAGCAAGAATTGCAAGCACACCTGTCCCGCTTCCAAAATCAAGAACAGTTTTATTCTCAAAATTCTCCTTCAACATTCCCTCAACCATAGAAGCAGTTGTGGCATGATGACCGGTACCAAAACTCATCTTCGGCTCAATAATAATTTCAAATTCCGTTTTAAAAGGTTTGTGAAAAGGTGCGCGAATAGCAACTTTATCAGCAATCACCACCGGTTCAAAATTTTTTTCCCATTCTTCGTTCCAGTTTTTATCCTCCAACGGATGCGATGAGAACTGCAAGTGATGCAATTCGTTATCGTACAAAATTTCTTTAACAGTTATGTCACTTGCTTTTTCAGAAGGAACATAAGCTTTAAGGGATTCAGAGGTTTCTTCAAAGCCCTCGAAATGAAAATCGATTAGAATGGAAATGAGCCAGTCGCGTTCAATTTCATCGCGGGTGAAGAATTCGTAAACAGAGTAAGTCATTATGCTGATTGAACAATTGCCAGAAAATCTTTCGCGTTTAAAGAAGCTCCGCCAATCAATCCTCCGTCTACATCGTTACAAGTGAAAAGCTCTTTTGCGTTATCGGGCTTGCAACTGCCGCCATAAAGAATAGGGATTTGCTGCGCCAATTCATTCGAATATTTAGCAGCAATTTCGGAACGGATAAAAGCGTGCATCTCCTGCGCTTGCTCCGTTGTGGCGTTTAAGCCGGTACCTATTGCCCATACCGGTTCGTAGGCAATAATAATTTCAGCCATCGCGGCTACGGAAAAGCCCAATACACTTTCAGTCAATTGTTTTTTTACGTATTCCTGTTGCTTACCTTCCTCGCGAACTTGTAAAGGTTCTCCGCAACAAAACACCGGTGTCATTCCATTTTTTAATGCTTGTTGAATTTTCTCTTTCAGCATTTGGTTCGTTTCACCAAAATGTTCTCTTCGTTCTGAGTGACCGATAATTACGTACTCTACTCCCACACTCGCTAACTGCGCGGCAGAGACTTCCCCTGTATATGCACCACTTTCTTTGTGAGAGCAATTCTGTGCGCCAAATAAAATTTGTTCTCCTTCATACACATCCATCAAGTCGGGCAACAGAATAAATGATGGAAACACCAGCACATCACATTGGTCACTATTCAAACCGGCATCAACATCTGAAAGCCACTGTGCTGCTTCTTCTAATTCCAGATTCATTTTCCAGTTACCGGCAACTATTTTTCTTCTGCTCATTATCTCTTTCTGTATTTTTCTTCTCTCTCAAAAACTGTTTTTAAAATATGCCTGTCTGCTTCTTCCAGTTTTATACTTCTGCGCTGCATTACGCGCTCTGCTACTTCCATACTTTTTTCGAAACTGAAAGTCAGCAGCCAACGGTTGCCGCCCCAACTGTAGGAAGGAATAAACTTAGGCGGGAAGTCAGCTCCGAAAACATTAGCACTTACACCTACCACTGTTCCTGTATTGAACATGGTATTGATACCGCTCTTGGAATGGTCGCCCATCATTAATCCGCAAAATGTAAGACCGGTGTCCACCGCTTTGCCTTCGCGGTAATTAAATACTTCTACACTGCTGTAATTATTTTTCAGATTGCTGTTATTGGTGTCTGCACCCAGATTGCACCATTCGCCAATTACTGAATTTCCGAGGAAGCCATCATGTGCTTTATTGCTGTAGCCGAAGAAAATCACATTGTTCAACTCCCCTCCTGCTTTACAATGCGGACCAAGTGTAGTAGCTCCGTAAACCTTCGCGCTCATCTTCAAAGCAGCATGTTCGCCTAAAGCAAATGGACCGCGCACTGCACAGTTCTCCATTATTTCAGCATTTTTTCCAATATATATTACACCGGTTGATGTGTTCAACACGCTTGCTTCTACGACTGCACCTTCTTCAATAAAAAGATTCTCAGCAGAACCAATCAATTTATTGGTATCACTCAACTTTTGAGATTTTCTTCCTTTCGTCACTAAATCGAAATCTGCTTTCAACGCCTCTCCATTCATTCCGAAGATATTCCAGAGGTTTTGAACAGCCGTAAGTTTTTCCTTGTATTCAACTGCTGCAAAGCCTTTAGCAATAGCCTCGAAGTTTTCGTAATTCAGATGATGCTTTTCGCTCTTAAAGGCAACCACATCTCCGTTATGCGTTAAAGATTGAAGTGCTCCAAGTTTGTTAATTGCTGCAATCAGCTTCTCATCAGGCAGCACAGAACCATTTACATAAAGCGCAGAAGAAGAATCGGCAGCGGCAGGAAATTTACCAAGCAGATACTCCTCGGTAAGTGAAAAAGATTTTTTACCGAGATGCTTTTCCCATTTTTCCCGAATAGTTAAAATGCCAATGCGGATATCTGCTACGGGACGCGTGAAAGTAAAAGGCAGGAGATTGGCGCGGGTTTTATGACAATCGAAAAGAATCAGATTCATGCGGCTAATCTAAAAAGTTTGCAGTAGGCAATTAGCAGTAAGCAGTTAAAACAAAAACGTCCCGCATTTCTGCGGGACGTTTGAAGCTTATTCAGCGGGTTTTTCTTCCGTTGTTTTCTTGGTATAGCGTTTCTTGAATTTGTCAATTCTACCTGCTGTATCTACCAGTTTCATTTTACCGGTAAAGAAAGGGTGGCTTTCGTTCGAAATTTCCAGCTTAATAAGCGGGTATTCGTTACCATCTTCCCATTTAAGGGTTTCTTTAGTGTTAGCAGTGCTTTTTCCAAGCCATGTTTTATCAATCGAAATATCTTTGAACACAACTGTTCTGTAATTTGATGGATGAATATCTTTCTTCATAGTTTTATTTTTTTCGGACGGCAAATATAGGTTTTGATTCGGAAAATCAAAATACACCCCTAAATCCCCTAAAGGGGACTTTAATACAACTCAAGATTCCGTGTTTTCATTCTTGTTTTTCTGTGTATAATAGCTTCTTGCCGCCTGTTCTATAAAGCTCAAGACTCCTTCTCCGCCCACCTTTTTTTCTGATGAAGTAACAAATATCACCGGCAATTCTTCCCACTCTTTCAGCAGGGCATTTTTAAATGCCTGAATATTGGAAGTGGCTTCTCGGTTACCCGGCTTGTCCGCCTTAGTAAAAACCACCACCAAAGGCACATGGTTCTTGCCCATCCAGCCTATAAATTCCAAGTCAATTTTTTGTGGCGGCACGCGCGAGTCAATCAATTGGAACACATACAATAACTGCTCGCGATGCAGAATATAGTTGCGAATCATATTGTTCCATTTATTCCGCATTTCAATAGAAACCTTGGCAAAACTGTAACCCGGCAAATCGACAAAATTGATATTGCAGTTTATATCGAAGTAATTGATGGTTTGTGTTTTACCGGGTGTTTTTGAAACCTTCGAAAGTTTAGTCCTTCCCGTAAGATAATTAATGAGCGAACTCTTACCCACGTTCGAGCGACCGATAAAAGCAAACTCCGGCACCTCAGGTTTAGGGCATTTTTCTACATCTACATAACTTGCTGTGTATTCAGCCGTTTTAATCTTCATGGCGCAATGATAGTGAATCGCAATTGGTAATTCAGACGTTCGGTTTAAGCGATTACATTTGCGCGTTTTTTATGAGCAACATAGTTACACCATATAACGACACGCGCAGCAAGAAAGAGCAGGTAGAAGAAATGTTCGATAACATTGCGCACCGGTATGACTTTCTGAATCATCTTCTTTCGCTCGGTATTGATATTATATGGCGCAAAAAAGCAGTGAAGTATATCGGCAGTATTCAGCCTAAGAAGATTCTGGATGTTGCAAGCGGCACCGGTGATTTTGCTTTTGAAGCACTTTCGCTTCACCCCGAGAAAGTAACTGGCTTTGATTTGAGCGAAGGCATGATGAAATACGGAAGGGAGAAAGCGACCAAACTCGGAGTTTCAAATGTGGTGGAGTTTGTAAAAGGCGATTCGGAGAAAATGCCTTTTGCCGATAATTCGTTTGATGCTATTACCGTTGGCTTTGGTGTACGCAATTTTGAGAACCTGGAAATTGGTTTAAAAGAGATGCACCGTGTTCTACGCAGCGGGGGCAAGGTGGCGATTCTGGAAGCCTCTATGCCCCAGAACGCAATAATCCGCTCGGTTTTCAGTTTATACTTCGGAAAAATAGTTCCGGTGATAGGAAAAATGTTTTCGAAAGATGCGCGGGCTTATGATTATTTGCCCGAAAGTGTGAACGCTTTTCCTGCAGGTTTGGAGTTTGTAAGAATATTGGAGAATATTGGCTTTAGAAACGTGAAGTGGCAACCATTGACTTTTGGTGCTTGCGCATTTTATACAATGGAGAAACCCCTAAATTCCCTAAAGGGGACTTAAATGCAACTATGAAAAAAATAGTAATAGCTCTTATTGTTCTCTTGCTTTCTTTCAATTTGAAAGCGCAGTTTAACGTGCATGAGTTGGGGCGGAAGGATATTTATTTCGGTATTGCGCTTGGAGTGAACGTAGGCGATTTTAAAGTTATTCATTCCAAGAAAGTAGCCATTAACGATTCTATACGCTATTTCAAACCTTCATTTGGTCCGGGATTTAATCTGGGCATTATCTGCAATTACCAGTTTCATAAATATTTCGATTTGCGTTTTATTCCTACGCTTTCGTTCAGCGATAAAGGAATTGTGTATGAAGATTTGAACCACACGATGGTAAAAAAAACTATCTCTTCTATTTATCTCGATTTCCCTTTGCAGTTGCGCTTTAAGAGCGACCCGATTAAGGATTTCCGCATTTATGTAATTGCAGGTTTGCGTTACGATTTTGATTTGGCAAGTAATGTAAAAGCACGCAAGGCAGATGATATTATCAAGCTCAATAAAAATGATGCCGCTGCCGAATACGGCCTCGGGTTTATGATTTACTTCCCGTATTTCATCCTCTCGCCCGAAATAAAAGTGAGTCACGGCTTTTTGAATATCCATTCTTCTTCACCTGGCTTAATTTATTCGCGCACCATCGAACGAATGTATTCGCGCACGTTTACGCTTACATTGAACTTAGAAGGATAGATGTCTGTTTCCCTCGTCCTTCGTCCCTTGCTCTCGTCCCTTATATTCGCATAATGCCTCTTTATAAAAAGATAGCCACCGGTAATTCGGAAATCGCTTTATGGCGGATTGAAGAGGAGCTTTCTTTTTTTGAATCAAGGTTTAATTCGCATCCCGCAATAAAAAACGAAAACAAAAAATTGCAATGGTTTGCCACGCGGCATTTAGTGAACGAAATGCGCGGAGAGTTTTCGGAAATTGAAAAAGACGAAGCCGGCAAGCCCCTGCTTAAAAATTCAACACAACATCTTTCTATTTCGCATACACCGGTGTTTGCTGCGGCTATGCTGAGCAACTATGCACCGGTGGGCATTGATTTAGAAATGGTGAACCCGAAGGTGGAGCGCATTGCGCATAAGTTTTTGCGGGAAGATGAAATCAACGCGATACAAGCTGATGAGAAGATTGAGAAACTAATTTTGTATTGGAGCGCGAAAGAAGCTCTCTACAAACTATATGGCAAAGCCGGAATAGAATTTATAAGCCAGTTATTGATTGAGCCATTTGAATTAAAACTTAGCGGAGAATTAAAGGCAGAAATTACAGGCATTGAACAGCCGATGAAAAACTTAATAGTAAACTACAGTTTCTTTGAAGACCATGTTTTAACGTATGTGGTGGCCAATTGAAAAGTATCGCATTACGATGAAGGATTCACAGAACTTTTGCAACCCAAGAAAAACAAAAGGCACTCATTCGAGTGCCTTTTGTTTTTTATTTTCTACCTATTGCTATTTACCTACTCCCCCTCGCCTTTATCTTTCCTCTTCTTACCACCGGTAGTAGCAGCCGAAAGTTTTTCAAACTCCTTATCTACATAATAAAGCGACTGCGGTCCACCGCCAATCAGTTTTATTTTGTCGAGTATGCGTTTGAATTGAACTTCTTCTTCTTTCTGCTCATCAATAAAAAAAGTGAGGAACACTTCCGTAGCATGGTCGCCATCTTTTTTAGCCAGCGTGGCAATTTCGTAAATAGCCTTGGTTACTTTTTGCTCATGCGCTAAACCCATCTCCACCGCTTCCTGTATAGACTTGAATTGGTATTTAGGTGCTTTTAAGGAAGGCACTAAAGCATGTCCGCCCATTTCGTTGATGTAGGTAAAGAACTTCATGAAGTGTGTATTCTCTTCGGCACTTTGCTTATAGAAAAACTTAGCCGTGCCTTCGTAGCCTTCCAGCTCGCACCACGATGCTACCGATAAGTAATTGTATTGCGCATTCATCTCTAAAGCTAAATGCTCATTGAGTGCCTTTTCTATTTTCTTAGTAATAATCATGTTTTACGTTTTAGTAATTGAATGTATTAAAGTCTCCCCTTTAGGGGAGATTTAGAGGGGTTAGCCTTGTTCCATATAACTCTCAATAGGCGGACAGGTGCAAACCAAATTTCTATCGCCCTGACTATTGTTTACACGACCCACCGAAGGCCAGAATTTATTTTCAGAAACAAACGGAAGCGGGAACGCTGCTTCTCCGCGTGTGTAAGGGTGAGTCCATTCGTTGGCAGTAATTACGCCAATAGTATGCGGTGCATTCTTCAACGGATTATCTGTAGCATCCATTTGTTTTTTCTCAATAGCATCAATCTCACCTTTAATAGCAATCAGCGCATCGCAGAATCGGTCAATCTCTGCTTTGTCTTCGCTTTCCGTAGGCTCAATCATTAAAGTTCCTGCCACCGGGAACGAAACTGTTGGTGCATGGAAACCATAATCCATCAAACGCTTCGCTACATCTTCCACTTCAATTCCTACAGTATGTTTGAACGAACGGAAATCCAAAATCAATTCGTGCGCTACGCGTCCGTGTTCTTTACCTACATACAATACCTGATAGTATTCTTCCAAGCGTGCCTTCATATAATTCGCATTCAGAATGGCATATTTAGTAGCATCCGTTACACCGGTACATCCTAACATACGGATGTAACCGTAACTAATTAAAAGAATACTCGCGCTGCCATAAGGCGCAGAAGAAACTCCGTGAATGGCTTTCTCTCCACCGGTCTTTGCCACAGCATTACCCGGAAGATAAGGAGCCAAATGTTTAGCTACACAAATTGGTCCCATACCAGGTCCACCACCACCGTGCGGAATAGCAAATGTTTTATGCAGGTTAATGTGGTTTACATCGGCACCTATAATTCCCGGTGCAGTTAAACCAACCTGCGCATTTAAGTTCGCGCCATCCATATATACCTGTCCGCCATTGGCGTGTATCACCTCGCAAATATCTTTGATAGCACTTTCAAATACCCCGTGTGTAGATGGATAAGTAACCATAAAGCAACATAGATTGTCTTTATGCTCTTCTGCCTTCTTCAGCAAGTCGTTGAAGTCAATGTTGCCGTGGCTATCAGTTGCAACCACAACAACTTTCAAACCGGCCATTACAGCCGTTGCCGGATTTGTGCCGTGTGCCGAAGCCGGAATCAAGGCAACATCTCTATGACCTTGCCCAATATCTTTTTGATAAGCGCGAATAACTAACAAGCCTGCGTATTCTCCTTGTGCTCCTGAATTGGGTTGAAGCGAGGTTGCCGAGAAGGCAGTAATCTCACTCAAATAATTTTCAAGCGCAGTAATAATTTCTAAGTAACCGGTAGCCTGCGATTTAGGCGCAAACGGGTGAATGTTTGCAAACTCCGGCCAGCTAATTGGCTCTAACTCAGCCGCTGCATTTAATTTCATGGTGCAAGAACCCAATGCAATCATAGATTTAGTCAACGACAAATCTTTATTCTCTAAGCTCTTGATATAACGCATCAACTGGCTTTCGCTGCGGTGTGTATTAAACACCGGATGCGTTAAGTAAGTTGAATTTCTTTTTAAAGCAACAGGAAGGTCTAAGGTTTGTGGAGCGTAACGATAAATATCGAAGGTGTAATCATCCTTACCTACTGCGCAGGCAAACACGTTTACAATTTCAACTACATCTTCCGGTTGCGTTGTTTCATCTAACGAAATAGAAATACCATTCGTATCGTAATAGAAATTCATTTCCTTGTTCACCGCCAGTTGATGAATAAAATCATGCTTCTGGTCTTGACCGGTGGTGTCAATTTTCAAAGTATCGAAATGAGACTGGTTAGTTGTTTTGAAACCTAAGTGATGCAATTCTTTTTTAAGAATAGAAGCTAAGGTATAAACGCGCAAGGCAATATTCTTTACACCGGTAGCACCGTGATACACACCATACATTCCCGACATGATGGCGAGAAGAGCTTGTGCCGTGCAAATGTTTGAAGTTGCTTTCTCTCTGCGGATGTGTTGCTCTCTTGTTTGCAAAGCCATACGCAAAGCAGGTTTGCCTTGGCTGTCAACGCTTACTCCAATAATTCTGCCCGGTAAAATTCTCTTGTAATCGTCTTTAGTAGCAAAGAAAGCGGCATGAGGACCGCCAAAACCCATCGGCACACCAAAGCGTTGTGAGTTTCCAACTACGCAATCAGCACCGAATTCTCCCGGTGGAGTAAGTAAAGTAAGCGCGAGCAAATCGGTCGCCACACATACATAACATTCCAGTGCATGGCATTTATTGGTAAATGCTTTATAGTCTAACACACTTCCATCCATTGCCGGATATTGTAGCAATGCACCGAAGAAATCTTTGTCTAACTCAACCGTGTTATAATCGCCAATAATTACTTCCATTCCCAATACACCGGCACGGGTTTTAATTACATCAATAGTTTGCGGTAAGCAAAGGCTTGAAACAAAAAACTTATTGTGCAGGGCATCTTTCTTATTCTTCAAACCCCAGAACATGTGCATGGCTTCAGCCGCAGCAGTTCCTTCATCTAATAAAGAAGCATTGGCAATTGGCATACCGGTGAGGTCGCTCACCATAGTTTGAAAATTCAGGAGAGCTTCTAATCTGCCTTGTGCAATCTCCGCTTGATAAGGCGTGTATTGCGTATACCATCCCGGGTTCTCTAAAATATTTCTGCGGATAGCAGCCGGTGTAATGTTGTTGTAATAACCCAAGCCAATGTAAGAACGAAACACTTTGTTCTTAGCCGCTTTCTTTTTCAACTCGCGTAAATAGTTGTATTCACTCTGCGCTTCCGGTAAGTTCAGTTTGTCTTTTCTGCGAATGTTAGCAGGAACAGTTTCAGAAATTAATTCCTCCAGACTGTTTACTCCTATTGCTTTCAGCATTTCGGCAGTTTGGTTTTCATCGGGTCCAATGTGGCGGTTTACAAAGTGGTCGGTTGAGCGCAGATTTATCATGTAATTAGCTTTTAGAATAGTGGCGCGAAAATAACAAAGCACAGAACTATTTGTTCGGCACAAACAGGTTGTCAACGTTCAATTCACAAACGGGAAAGTTGTTTAGTGAGCGGTGGATTGGTGATTAGTGAATTCTGTTCCCTCTTTTAAAACTATCGGGAAGTTAAATACAAGGGAATGTTAAGATTTAAGAAGTTGCATTCACTAATCACAAATCACAAATCCACCAACCACTGCTTCCTGTTAAATCTTCTCAACTAAAATACAGTGGCACAATATTTAGCCATAAATGAGTTAGTGATTCATAAATTCGTGCCGTGAAAAAATTATCCTTCATTGTTATCTTGCTCGTTGCCGCTTATTCGCAGTCCTTTTCTCAAAAGGTAGACCGGCTGATTCAGTTCTCCGGCTACGCACTTACTGCCGATAGTTTAATGGGGGTTCCGTTTGCCCACATCACTATCGTAAATCGTGGAAGAATTGCAACTGCCGGTCCAGATGGTTTCTTTTCGTTTGCCGCACGCGAAGGCGATACACTTTATTTTACCTGCATTGGTTTTTCTCCGGTTATGTATGTTATTCCCGCCAAATTAGAGAGCGAGAAATTTTCAGTTATTCAGGTAATGACAAAGGATATTATCTGGGGACCAACCACCCTCATTTACCCGTGGGGAAGCCGCGATAATTTCCGTCAGGCTTTTCTCGACACGCATTTGCCCGATGACGATTTGCAACGCGCCAAGCGCAACATGGACAGAGAGCGTTTAGCCGAACTGGGCGAACGCTTAGAGCAGGATGGAGGAGAAGCCACAAACCTAGCGCTCCGCAATTCTTCGGTTAAAACCTATTACTACGGACAAACTCCTCCACAGAATATTTTCAATCCACTCGCTTGGGCAGAGTTCATCCGCGCTTGGAAGCGCGGTGATTTTAAGAAGAAGTAGCTCTCAAACCCCGAAAGGGTTTTAAACCCTTTTGGGGTTCATCAATATTCTTTATTTTGAAGAATGAAAAATCGCGTTCCTTATTGCCTACTTTTTATTGCCTACTGCCTACTGTCCAATTCCTGCAATTCGTGCAACAACTCTTCAAACACCGGCAACAAAAAATTCTTCCGCTACAACCAAAGCAGCGGCATTGCCTCGCTTGACCCTGCTTTTAGCAAAGACCAAAGCACTATCTGGAGCTGTAATCAGTTGTATAATTCGCTCGTGCAATTAGATGATAACCTAAACACACAACCATCTATTGCCAAGAGTTGGGAAATTTCGGAAGACGGAAAAACCTACACCTTTCGCTTGCGCAGCGATGTAAAGTTTCACGACAACGAGTGCTTTGAAGGCGGAAAGGGAAGACCGGTGAATGCTAACGATGTGGTATGCAGCTTTAAAAGAATTATGGATAAGAAACTCGCCAGCCCCGGTGCCTGGATTTTCAATAACAATGTTGATTCCGTAGAGCCTTTTAAAGCTTTAGACGATTCTACCTTTCAGCTAAAACTGCTCAGGCCTTTTCGTCCAATGCTCGGCATTATCACTATGCAATACTGCTCGGTAATTCCTGAAGAAGCAATAAAAAAATACGGGGCAGATTTTCGCGCGCATCCCGTAGGCACCGGTCCGTTTATGTTTAAGAACTGGAAAGAAGGAACGGCTTTGATATTGGTGAAGAACGAAAACTACTTTGAACGCGATGAACAGGGAAATGCCCTGCCTTACCTTGATGGAATTAAAATCAGTTTTATCGATAACAAGAAGACTGAATACTTGTCGTTCAAACAAAAAGAACTCGACTTCATCAATAGCATTGACGCAAGCTATATTGACGAAGTGCTGGATGAGGACGGCAGCATGAAAGCCGAACTGAAAGACAAATTCAATCTACTGAAGACTCCTTATCTCAATACGGAGTATCTTGGATTTCTTGTATCCGGTGGTGATGACAACCCGTATCTCAATAAAAAACTCCGTCAGGCCATCAACTATGGATTCGACCGGAGAGAAATGCTGAAGTACCTGCGCAACGGAGTCGGCAAACCGGCAGAGAGCGGTTTCACCCCATTCGGGCTTCCAAGTTTTGACGCAGATAAAGTTAAAGGTTACACTTACGATGTAGAAAAAGCAAAAACGCTTTTAAAGGAATCAGGCTTTGATAAAACCAACAAGTTGGTTCTTTACACCAACGAAACTTATAAAGAATACGCACTCTTCATCACCAAGCAATTAGAGCAAATAGGTTTGAGCATGCGCGTTGAAATTTCTCAGCCATCTATTCTTCGCGAATGGATGAGCCAAGGCAAAGTTCAGTTTTTTAGAGGAAGCTGGTTAGCAGATTACCCGGATGCGGAAAACTATTTTGCGGTGTTTTATAGCAAGAATGGTGCACCTCCAAATTACACGCGTTTCAGTAATAAGCAGTTTGATGCGCTGTATGAAAAAGCATTGATTGAGAATGATGATGCCAAGCGTTTCGTACTCTTTCACGAAATGGAAAAGATACTAATTGAAGAAGCACCGGTGGTTCCTCTATACTACGATGAAGTGCTTCGCTTTTCGCAAAAGAACATTGAAGGTTTAACTGCTAACGGTTTAAATCTTCTGAATTTGAAGAGAGTAAGAATTAAATGAAACAACTCCGCGCAGCTTTGGACTTTATTCTCTACTCCAATATTTTCATTGGTGTATGTGCAGTTGCGCTTACGTTTACCAATCAGTTAACCGTTGAAGGCGATATTCAGTTTGATGTGAGTTGCTGGTTTGTTTTGTTTGCTACCATCTTCACTTATTCTTATCTCAAATTTCACAATTCAGAAAATACAATCCCTTCTACCGGTCACCGGTACTGGGCGGTAAAGTATATTCAGCTGGCAAAAAATGTTTTGCTGCTGTCGCTTCTGGTTACAGTCTGTTTTTTCTTTCAGCTGAAAATGAAAACGGAAATTATCCTGGCCGTTCTTGCAGCGTTCACCGCGCTCTATGGTTTTGTGGATATTCCTTTTACAAGCCCCAAAAGAAAGCTCCGCGATTTCGGCCTGCTAAAAATATTCTTTGTAGCTGTTGTGTGGTCGGTTACTACGGTTATTGTTCCTCTGAGGAATAGTTTTGTAGAGCCAAGCATGTTGGTGTTTCTGTTGCTCCGCAGATTTCTTTTTGTTCTTGCACTTACCATGGTGTTTGAAATAAAAGATATGAAGAACGATGAAGAATACGGATTAAAAACCCTACCTCTCATTTTTGGTGTATCAAACACAAAACTTATTGCGCAACTCACCTTGTTTGCGCTCATCCTCATCAACCTCGTACAATATTTCTTCTTCGATATTTCGCTCATGAATATGCTGGCGGTAAATCTTTCCCTGCTGATTTCCATATTTTGTATTCAACCGCTGAGAGAAGAAACTTCCGAACTATGGTATTATTTTGTGCTGGATGGTATGATGATCCTTCAATTTGTATTTGTTTACATCGCTGCTAAATATTTAGGATGAAGAAGATTCTCATAAATATTCTCACGGTTGTTATTGTTCTTCTTGTTATAGAAATCGGCAGTCATTTCGTTCTCGCTAAAATCTACAACAGGGGATTCGATTATTCCGTCTTTTCTCCCAATAAATATTTCTCCACCTGCGGATTAAAAGAAAATGCCAATGCTATAGTTTGGGGCAAGGTGTTTAATACAGATGATGCGGGAAGAAGAAAAAACAAAACTGCTTTTGATACCAAGAAAAAGAAATGGCTCTTTATTGGCGACTCGGTGACAGAAGGAGTTGGCGTAGATGATACTTCTACCTTTTCAAGCTTACATGCCGATGTATTTAAAGAGTATAATATCTGCAACTATTCACTAATAGGTTATTCATCTGCCGATTATGTAAATGTGCTTACTTCTGTTTTGCAGAACGACTCCAATACAGAATTAGTTACGCTCTTTTATTGTTTGAACGATGTATATGGCAATACCCGCACCAAAGAGTTACCAGTAATGGCAAAGCAAAACATCATCGGCCAACTGAACGGCTTGCTTCAAAATACTTGTAACACTTACAAATTGATTAAACTCTTCTTTTACCAAAACAGTAACCGGTACTTTACTTACGATTTGCAGTACTATAAAAATGATGATGAGCATTTTACTCAGTCGATGAATGATTTGCGCATTTGCGATTCGCTATGCAAGGCAAAGAACATTTATTTCAATGTAGTGATGTTGCCTTATCAATCTCAGTTAAAAAGCAAGAATTTTGTTCCGCAACAATTGGTAAAAGAGTATTGCGGAAAAGATTCAATAGAATTTTCAGATGCCTCGGAATATCTTTCTAAACAAGCCGACATTCATCCGCTTTATCTTTTTGCCGATGAAATTCATTTCTCTGAAAAAGGTCATGGCGCCATTGCCGATTTTTTATCGCAATAATTTAATCTGCACAATTATATTCGCCCTTACCAAATGAAGATTATGAACCAAGAAATTAGAAACAACTGGACGCTTGACGAAATCCGTGAAATATATTTTTCGCCTGTTCTTGAATTAATGAACCGTGCATCGAATGTGCATGCCAAGTATAATACTACAGGAGAATTACAGGTTTGCACCTTACTTTCAGTGAAGACCGGTGGATGCTCTGAAGATTGTTCTTATTGTCCACAAGCTGCCCGTTACAACACTGGTGTAGATGCGCACAAATTAATGACTTATGAAAGCGTAGTCAACAAAGCACTCGATGCAAAGAATGGCGGCTCTACTCGCTTTTGTATGGGTGCCGCTTGGCGCAACGTTCGCGACAATTCAGACTTTGACAATGTAATTGACATGGTGAAAGGCGTTAACGCCATTGGCTTAGAGGTTTGTTGCACGCTGGGCATGTTGACAGAACAACAAGCGCAACGTTTGAAAGAAGCCGGTTTATATGCCTACAACCATAACCTGGATACAAGTGACGAACATTATGGTGAAATTATTTCTACCCGCACATACAAAGACCGTTTAGAAACATTGGATAATGTAGAGAAAGCAGGTTTAAGTGTTTGTTGCGGAGGCATTATTGGCTTAGGCGAAACCGATGAGGATAGAATTAAACTATTGCACGCCTTAGCTACCCGTGACCAACATCCGGAAAGCGTACCGGTAAATGCATTGGTAAGCGTAAAAGGAACTCCGCTTGAAGGCAGAGAAAAAGTGCAGGTGTGGGATATGGTGCGTATGATTGCTACGGCAAGAGTGTTGATGCCAAAAGCAATGGTGCGTTTAAGTGCCGGAAGAAATGAAATGAATTACGAGCAACAAGCATTGTGCTTTCTTGCCGGTGCTAATTCAATTTTTACGGGTGAGAAATTATTGACTACTCCTAACCCTGGCTTTAATGCCGATAAAGAAATGTTTGCATTGTTGGGATTAAAACCGCGCGAATCTTTTAAAGCACAGAAAGAAAAGGAAGTTGCTACAGTTTAAACTTTTGTCCCTGCTTGCCGCAGGCAGGTTTATGCCTTAGTGTAAATTATCATGAGCAATTCCATTCATAACTACATTCTCTCTAAACTTCAACAACGCAAAGACGCAGATAACTTTCGTTCGCTAAGAATTACAAATGGCTTAGTTGATTTCTATTCTAACGATTATCTGGGGTTTGCGAGAGATGAAAACCTACACGATAAAATACAGGCTGAAATAAATTCACGCAAAGGTTCTGCGCTTGGCAGCACCGGTTCGCGTTTGCTTTCGGGCAATAGCGGGTATGTCGAAGCATTAGAAAAATTTCTTGCAGAGTTCCATCAGGCTGAAACTGCACTTATTTTCAATTCTGGTTTTGATGCCAACTACGGTTTACTTTCAACGCTTCCATATCGTGGTGATACCATTATTTACGATGAACTGATTCACGCCTCCTTTCACGATGGTATAAGAAACAGCAAAGCGAATTCCGTTTCATTTCTACACAATAATATTGCAGACCTTGAAAAGAAACTCAACTCAGTTACCGGTTTAAAATATGTGGTTATTGAATCTATCTACTCTATGGATGGTGATTTTGCTCCGCTAAAACAGATTGCCTCTTTATGCGATAAATACCAAGCGGGTCTAATTATAGATGAAGCGCACGCTACCGGTGTGTTTGGCACAGGTAGAGTGGCAGAAGAAATTCCTGATGCAAAAATCCTTGCACACATCCATACCTTCAGCAAAGCATTAGGTACGCATGGCGCAGTAGTGCTTTGTTCTGATGAATTGAAAGAATTTCTTGTCAATTATTGTCGTCCTTTCATTTACTCTACCGCTTTACCGTTTCATTCTTTAGCTGCTATTAAATGCGGTTATGCATTGATGAACGAAGCAAAGGAGAAAAGAGGAAAGCTCTTTTCCCTGATTGAGCTTTTCAAGCAACAAATTCAATCAAAAGAAAACGCGCTGCTTATTACCAGTAATTCACCCATACAATCGGTGGTAATTTCAGGTAACAAAAGCGTAAAAGAGTTTGCGGCTAAAATTCAGGAACAAGGGCTGGATGTTCGCCCAATACTTTACCCCACAGTGCAAAAAGGAAAAGAGCGTGTTAGAATTTGTTTGCATAGTTTTAATACCGAAACAGAAGTGACTAAACTTGCTGGAACCATAAACTCGCTTTAAATGCGTCAGTTACCAAAAAGAATTTTTGTTGCAGGAACCAGCACCGGAGTTGGCAAAACGGTTGTGTCTGCCATACTTGCTGAGGCATTACATGCCGATTACTGGAAACCGGTGCAATGCGGAAATTTGGAGGAAACCGATACGCATGTTGTTCAGTCGTTGGTTTCTAATCATGTTTCAAAATTTTATGAAGAGTCTTATCTTTTAAAGACTGCTTCTTCCCCGCATTATGCTGCGGAACTAGAAAATGTTGAGATAAGTCCCGACCGGTTGCACGTTCCATCTTCCGAAATCCGCTTACTGATTGAAGGCGCGGGAGGTTTACTAGTTCCGCTCACTAGGGATTATCTGGTTATTGATTTGATAAAACATTTAAAAGCATCAGTAATTCTCGTTTCTAAAAATTATCTGGGAGGCATCAACCACACTTTACTAAGCATAGAAGCTTTGAAACAAAGAGGAATAGATGTATTGGGCGTTGTATTCAACGGACAAAACTATTTTGATAACGAAGAAATAATTCAGCATTTCACGCATACAACGTTACTTGGCGAAATTGATGAAACAGAAAGTCTGAATAAAGAGTTTGTAAAAACCCAAGCACAAAAGCTAAAACTATCGCTCTCACAACACTTTGAATTATGAGCGCGCTAATTCAAAATTCAAAATTAAAAAGTAAAAATTCTCCCGTGTGGCATCCGTACACGCAAATGAAAAACGCGGAAATAATTCCCATTGTGCGTGGCGAAGGAACTTATCTGTATGATGAAAACGGAGAACAATACATAGATGCCGTTGCCAGTTGGTGGACTAACCTTCACGGACATGCCCATCCAGTTATTGCTAATGCAATTGCGGAACAAGCAAAGAAGCTCGAGCATGTAATATTTGCAGGCTTTACACACGAACCTGCCGAACAACTTGCCGAACAACTATTGAAGCGAATCCCTTATCATAATAAAATATTCTACTCCGATAATGGCTCAACAGCCGTTGAAGTAGCTATTAAAATGGCACTTCAGTATTGGAGCAATCAAGGCGAAGTGCGCAAAAAAATAATTTGCTTTCGCGATGCATATCATGGCGATACCTTCGGAAGCATGAGCGTAAGCGCACGAGGAGTTTTTACTCAGCCGTTTCAAAACCTGCTTTTTGATGTGGTGTTTATTGACACACCGAATAATGAGAATGAAATTGAAGTTGTCGAACAGTTGAATTCGGAAATTCGGAAATTCAGAAATTCGGAAATTGCCGCTTTCATTTTTGAACCGCTTATACTTGGTTCAGCAGGAATGTTGATGTATTCAGAAAGTGCTTTAGATAAACTGATTTCTATTTGCAAGCAAAACAACATCCTCACCATTGCCGATGAAGTAATGACAGGCTTTGGCAGAACCGGTAAATTTCTGGCTACGGATTACTGTGAGAATAAGCCCGATATCGTTTGCCTTTCAAAGGGAATTACCGGTGGGTTTCTTCCTTTTGCAGCAACCACTTGCACACAAAAAATTTACGATGTATTTCTATCCGATGAAAAATATAAATTGTTTTTTCACGGACATAGTTACACGGCAAACCCGCTTGGCTGTGTTGCTGCTGTTGCCAGCATAGATTTATTTGAAACTGAAAATACATTTGAGAATATTTCAAGAATAGAATTTCATCATTCAAAATTTGCAGAGAACTTAAAAGGTAATGCGCGTGTAAAAGAAATTAGAATGCGCGGAACTATTGTAGCTATTGAGTTAAAAACGGATGAATCAAGCGGCTACCTCAACAATATTCGCGATAAAGCCTATCAGTTCTTTATTCAACAAAAAATAATTCTTCGTCCATTGGGTAATGTGATTTATATTCTTCCCCCTTACTGCATTTCCGATGCTGATTTAAAGAAAGTGTATACCGCTATTTGCGATTTTCTTAAAGAAACATAAAAACAGCCCATACTATTCGATTAGAACCAGCGTTACTCTTCGCAGTAGTTCACTTAATTATATTCGCCCTATGAGGCTTGCGCACAGCATTTTTGTTTTTTTTCTTTTGTTCCTTACTTCTAACGCATTCTCACAAAATGATACTGTAAGAATAAGAGGAAGCATATCTGATGGTTACACCTACCGCGCGCTTTCGGGTGTAAGTATTATCAATCCAAAATCAAGTAATACGGTTGCCACAGATAGCAAAGGTTTTTTTGAAACAACTATTCACAGAACGGACACTCTGTTTTTATTTTTGCCGGGTTATCGCACCGCAAAATTTTCGGTAGCAGATTCCGCAAAGAAGAATACGTATGTTTTACATATTTCAATTGAGCCGCTTTCAACCGGACTTAGTCAGGGCGTTATAATAAAGGGACAAAAATCTTTGGAAGAAATAGAAGCTGAAAGAAAAAAACTTGGAACCACTCCCAAAGAATTGGATCGTCCAGCTATGGTTATCACCAGCCCAATCAGTGCCTTGTATGAAATGTTCAGCGGTCAGGCACAGCAGCGTGAAAAACTAAAAGGACAAATTAAGGAAGCTAACAGAAGAAAAATTTTCAAAGAATTATTGAACTACTACAACGCAAATGGATTAATTGATTTGCCGGAAAAGAACTACGAAGAGTTTATTGACTTCTGTAATTTGCCAATAGAATTTTTAAAATACAATTCAGACTACGAAATCACAAAAACAATTATTGCTCAATACAACAAATACGGAAGGCAGAGTGGTTTGATAAAGTAACCATAACTAATACCACAACACAAAATCCTCTTTCGCCAATTTTTTCTTTCTGAAAAAGCAAATACCGAACTGATAAACATCAATCGTCAATGTTACTTGATGATGTAGTTTAATCTCTTCCCAAACTTCACTCATTTCTTCACTCCAATAAATATCGTCAAACACAAAAACAGAATTTTCATTCGACTTTTCTAAACACTGAAAAAAATATTTCAGTGTTGCTTCTTTGGTGTGATTGCCATCAAAAAAAACTAAGTCAGCCGATGGTAGTTGTTGTAGTGAAGAAGAAAGTATTTGGTTGAAATTACCGCTAACAACTTCTACATTCTTTACTTCTAACGAGATATGATTCTGCTTAGCTACTGCTGCAATACCCTTTGAACCTTCTAACGAAACAATTTTTGCATCTGCATTAGCCAATGCCAAATAAGAGGAACTTAAACCAATAGAAGTTCCGATTTCAAGAATGTTTTTCGGTTGAAAGCATTTCACCAGCCTGTAAAGAAGCATTCCGTATTTATGGCGAACTGAAACTCCTCTTTCTATATCCGAAACTTTTTTTGAAAAGGAGTTTCCCGTTCCAAAATCTTCGGCTTTTAATGCTGTATTATTGTTACGCAATTTTTCCCTGAGTAGTAAAATTTTCTGGAGTTTATTATCGTTTTCTCCTTCCAGCACATTCAGGTAAAACTGATAAACAAAAGGCGAATGCAAATAATACTTTGTTTTTGCCTTTAGCAGATAAGTCAAATATTTTTTTGCCTGAAAAAATTTATTCATTGATTGTTCTGTAACTTTTAGGAACTTCGCAACATAAAGTAAAAATATGAAGAAGAATATTCTACTCTTTTTTGTTTCGCTTATTTCGGTTTCGCTGTTTGCGCAAAAGGGTTTTCATATTGGTATTTCTGCAGCGTTTACCAGCAACTTTATTTATACGCAAAATAATTATGGCACACTTGCCCCTTTCAAAGAAGAATACGTTCGGGTTTCAGAAATGGATTACAGGTTTACTTATGGCGGCAATGGAGGATTTGTAGTAGGCTATAATTTTAAAAAGAGTTGGGGCTTACAAGCCGAATTGCGCTACTCTACAGCCGGACAGAAGTATGAAGATAATTTTATGGGTCCGGCAGATTTACCGCAAGGTCGAATTGGGGAGGATGCAAATGGTAATGCTACAAGAGTAAATGTAAAGCGCGTAGTAAAATTGACATACGTGCAAATACCCATAATGGCAAAATACGTTAGCAAGTTCGGCAAAAAAGCTAAAATGTTTGTTTGTCTTGGTCCGCAGTTTGGTTTCAGAACGGCATCTAGTGAAAATGTAGAAATTGGCGGAATTACCTATTTCCCGGATTTTACATCTGACCAAAAATTTAAAACATTTGATATGGGCTTGGCGCTGCAAATTGGCGCAGAAGTTTATGCCACCGATTATTTATTTTTTGATTTAGGGTTATCAGGTTATGCTGGCATTCTTGATATAAATGGAGATGGTTTAAAAACTTTTATAAGTCATAACGATGTAAAGTATCAGCAAAGCCGCAACGCTAATGTGGGTATTATGTTTGGCGTGCATTACTTATTTATAAAGCGGAATACGGAAGGCTTTTGAGAAACTGTCAAATCAGCTTCTCCAAAATATGCACGCCTGCTATTTCAAGTTGACTATGAATGCCAGGTGTTTTGAGCAGGTTTTCCAAATCGGTTTTTGCTTGTGCTTCTTGCTCTTTATTACCTAAATATTTTTTGCGGTAATCTTCTATAATATCTATTGCCGCTACATCGTTCACGCTATCAACCGTGGCTTTTATTTTTTCTATATCGCTTATCCGAGTACGCTCCTTTATAAAAGCCAATTCATCTTTGGTTAAAGAATAATTCATTTCAGCTGCATAAATAAGCAGGAAGGCAAGAAATTCGTTGTAAGTCCAATTGGTCTGATTGCTTGGCATGAGTCTGTTTTATTGCGTAAATTTAGAATAATGTATCAAGCCCGAAAAGGTAATTCAAGTTTCGCTCTTTTTCATTGTGCTTGGGCTTTTGTATTCTATGACCCAATAATCGGGTAGCTTCATTACCATATTCTTTTAACTTCATCTAATCTTTTCCGTAACACTATACATGAAGGCTTTTTACGTCTTGCTTTTCTGTTTCATCGCCACCGGTGTGCAAACCCTGTTTGCACAATCTCCTTATGACGATGAAGTGTGTCTGGACAAAACCGTAAAACAACTTAAGCAAGCAGAGCGGCAAAAAAAACTACTCAAAGGTTTAGATAAAACGCTCATCTACATTTCGTATCTCAGCTATAAAGATCGCAGTTTCGATCGCCCACTCACCGGTATGGCGGAATACGAACCTTACCGCAATAAAATTATCCGCAACATTACTATACAAGTAATTGACCCTTACAGGGTAAGTGTAGAAAAACCGCAAAATGATCACTACAACAAGTTTCAGAAATTTGCCAACCGTATACAGATAAAAACAAAAGATTGGGTAGTGCGAAACGACCTCCTCTTTAAACATGGCGACCGAATAGTACCGGTGCTGTTTGCCGACACCGAAAAAAATTTATGGCAACGCAACACCTTTAAAGATTTGAAAATATTTATGCTGCCCGTAGAAGGTAGCGAAGAGTTGATTGATGTAGTAGTAATGGTGCAGGATATGTGGAGTTGGGGTTTGAACACTAGTTTGGAATACAACAAAGTGGCGGGTGGCATTCAGTTCAAAAATTTTCTTGGCTTGCCGCAAAGCATTACCAACTGGGTTTCGCTCAACTACCGCAAAGATAATTTGTGGACCGTATACGGAAATTACCAGTATGAAAACATCCGCAGTTCGCACATCGATACAAAATTATCCTACAAGTACAGCAATTTTACCAAGGGTGGCCAATTGGAAATAACGCGCGATTTCTTTTCTGCCAACAGCAAATGGGCCGGACATATTAAAGCAGGCATCTACCGCGAGACGAACGCACTTCCTAATTCATTTGGCCCTTCTATCCCTACCAATGTTTTTTATAACTGGCAGGATGTATGGCTGGCTACCTCATTTAAGCTACCAGGCAGTTTTGGTGTAAAGCATGAATTTCTCCGGTTCATTTTATCCGGTCGAATGTATCGCAACAATTATATCACGCGTCCCTTTAAGCGCAGCGAAGATGGCGCACAAACATTTATTGACCGCACTTACTTTCTCGGCAGCATCGGTTTCGCTAATTGGAATTACTATGTTGACCATTCAGTTTTTTATCTCGGTCAGGCAGAATATTTCAGTCGTGGTTTAAACGGTGCACTCATTCTCGGTTTCGATTACGATGAAGAATTGCAAAAACGTTTTTACTCGGGCATACAAATGGAGTATGGAAAATATATTGATAAAGCAGGTTACTACAACATCCGCGCTTCATATGGCGGCTTCACCAAAAAAGATTCTTACCAGCAGATTCTAATTCGCATCAGTCAGAATTTTTATACACGACCAATTAAGTTGGGCAGGAAGTTTATGTTCCGCCAGTTTATATCTGCAAACATCAATCTCGGCTTCAACCGTCCGCTCGGAAAAGAATTGATTGTAAATGATGGCAGCGGTATGCGCGGCATTTTTACCAACTACATCCGTGGCACACGCAGTTATGTTTTCAATTTCGAAACCGATGTATATCCAACGTTTAAAGTTTTAGGGTTCACTTCTTCCCTATTTGCTTTTGTCGATATTGCCATTACACAACAAAACTCGTTGAAAGAATTTCAACTAAAGCAGGCATATGGTGCAGGAATCCGTTTACGCAATCTCGGCTTAGGTATCGGCTCGTTCGAACTCACCTTTGCTTATTATCCTAACTTAAACATCACCGGTTTAAAACCCTATGCCATATCCGGTGGTTTCGAAAACAAACACTCTATAATTCCTGAAGATTTGTTTTTACCAACCATTCTTTCTACAGAAGGAAGTCAGTTAATGACAGACGTGCATTAAAAAACCCGCGTCACAGTTCAAAACCATGGCACGGGTAAGTATTAGATACTAGTATTTTATACTGCCTGAATAACTCCGCAGATTTTGCCGTCTTTAGTTTCGTAAAGCAGGCGGTAATCTGTATCTTTTCGCTTGTAAACTATTTCACCGGTACCGGAATTTGCAACAGCATTCTGCACTGCTTTCTTCAGTTCTTCGCTATCATCGGAAATACCGGAACTAAAAGCAGCATTTGTTTTGGAGTCAAACTCAACATAGCCCACATTCAATAATTTCTGAATAACATCAAAGCGCGTATTTTCTTCACCTAACTGTTTGGTAAAACTATCAATCTGCGTATTCAGTTTAAACCGCTCAAACGAAAACATTACCGAAGAAATCAAAACCTTACTATCGAATTTTCCTTTAGTCAAAAAATCCTGCGCCCCGTAGCGCACTGTTTCCAATCCAACATCTTCATCTGTTAAACCGGTGAGTACAATTACAAGGTTGCCCGGAAATTTTCCTAGAATAGTTTTGATGGTATCTACCCCGAAACTATCGGGCAAATTCATATCACTCAAAATAATATCAAACGAACCTTCTGCTAATAAATCAAGTGCTGCCTTCACCGTTTCCGCATGCGAAACATTAAACACCGGTGAGGTAGATTCACCAAGGTAGAATTTCATTAAGAAAGCATCTCCCGGGTTATCTTCAAGCAATAAAACTTTTAATTCCTGTGCCGACATAATTTTTATTCGTGTGGTAGTTGAACGTTGTTAAACCAATAAGTTTCTATCAAACGAATGGCTTTAGCAAAATCGTCAAAGTCAACCGGTTTTAAAATATAGCAGTTAGCATGAAGCGAATACGCTTTCGAAATATCATGGTCTGCATCAGAAGTAGTCAGCACAATCACCGGAATTTTGCGAAGCGATTCGTGCGCTTTCACTTCCTTCAAAACTTCAATGCCGTTTTTCTTAGGCAAATTCAAGTCAAGCAAAATAATATGCGGACGAATAGAATCGGCATACTTACCGCGTTTCATCAAAAAGTCAATAGCCTGCTCACCGTCCGAAACTACATCTAAGTGAACATCCATTTTACTTTCCTTCAACGCTTCCTGTGTCAACCGGATATCGCCCGGGTTATCTTCTACCAAGAGAACTCTTGGTTTTTCTTTGTTGCTTTTTAAAAAATCCATGGGTGGAATAATTATTTATTAATGGTGAAAAAGAATGTACTGCCTTCGTTTTGTTTCGACTCTACCCAAATTTCCCCTCCGTGCCGCTCTACAATTTTTTTACACACTGCTAAACCTATACCGGTTCCTTCATATTCATTTCGCGTGTGTAAACGTTGAAAGATGACAAATATACGATTGTAGAATTTATCCTCAATCCCTATTCCGTTGTCTTTAATTGCAAAAACAAAATCTTCAGCTCGTTCTTCTACGGAGATTTTTATTTCCGGTTGCCGGTTCGGTGCTCTAAATTTTATAGCGTTATCAATTAAATTCTGAAACAAGCGAATCAATTGAAAATTATCGCCTTTCAGCTTAGGCATTGAATCATAAGTAACAGTGGCGTTGTTCTCGCTAATGCGTGCGGTTAAATGTGTAGTGGAAATTTTTAAAATCTCATTTAAATCAACAGCGATAAACGGATTTCCTCTTCGGGTTACTCGGGAGAACTGGAGCAAATCGTTTATCAGCAACTGCATTCTGCCCGTGCCTTCTAATACATAATTCATAAACTCAGATAGTCCTTCCGTATTCTTCTTCTCAATATTCTTTTGAATAATCTGCACATAGCTAATAATCATGCGCAATGGCTCCTGCAAATCGTGCGAAGCTACATAAGCAAATTGCTCCAACTCTTCATTTGAGCGCAACAATTCTTTCGTTTGATTTGCCAATTCTGTTTTTGCAATTTTGGTTTCGGTAATATCCATACAACTACCAATGTAACCGGCAAAGCTGCCATCGGGCAAAAAGCGGGGATTACCTACTTCAAGAATAGAACGGTAAGTTCCATCATAGCGCATTAACCGATATTCGCAGGTGTATTTTTCTTTCTGTTTAAGGGTTACCGCTACGTTATTAAAAACTTTGATGTCTTCTGCATGAACACCAGTCAGCCAGTTTGAACCGGCTTGTTCTTCGAAAATTTTCCCTGTAAAAGTTAACCATGATTGATTAAAATAATAGCACCGATTATCAGGGTCGGTCATCCAAATCATTACCGGTGAAGCATCGGCAAGCGCACTGAACCTCATTTCGCTTTCCTGCAAAAGTCCTTTCAGTTGTTCTATGGTTGGATTATCCGGTATACGTATTTGGCTTGTCAAGTTATCGCATTGTTCGGATATGAAAATACGAATACTTATGAAAATAAAAACGACTCCGGAATTAACCGGAGTCGCAAGAAAGTAACGAACAAGCTATTGAAGTTACTTTATTGGAGTTACCTTTTCAATCATAATTCCGTTTGAAGAAACTGAAAGAGAAGGATTACTTTGACCAGGCAATTGGTTGAAAAAATCTTTATAGGTGTTTCCAAGAATAGTATAACCACCAGTATTCAAGTCGTAGAAAATATTGTTCATCATATTGATGTTGTTGCCGCTTCCTGTGTTCTTGTAATAAGCCTGTGTAGAAGTTTGCTGACCGTTAATAGTCAACTTAACACGATTGAAATTCAATACTTGATTATCTGAAGAACCTGAAAGATACACTCCGTAAGTTTCACCTGTTCCACCAACTGCTATTGAGTTGTTGTTGATTTGACCAAGGTTAGTAGCCTGAGCAACACAGTTGTTCATAGCTAAGCCATAAGAGCCGTTTGCAGCGTTTACAATGTTGTTGCTGATGATTACGTTGTTGGCAACGTAATCTAAGTTAATGGCTTTGAAACCAGCGAAAGTAGAAAGCGTGCTTACCACGTTATTCGTAATAACCGGTGCATCTTCGTTAGTCAACGCTAAACCTGATTCGTATTGGTTGAAGAAAAGTGTTCCTGTAATAGAAGTTTTTGAATCCAATGCTTCAGCACTGTTTCCGCCTTTTGCAATTCCTGTGCTACCGTTATTAATTTCACAATCTTCGAAAGCAATATCAGTTTTAGGAGTGCTTGGAGTAAAATAAACAGTTGAGCTTTCTACGCCTGTTCTTGCTACTTCTACACCATCAAACACAACACCTTTAAAGCGAAGATTGCTTGACTTGCCATCTATTCTTGCGCAGTTACCATAAGTAGATGATTTGTGGTCTATAGTGATGTTTTCGAAAGATACATACGATACACCATTCATTACTAAAGTAGCATCACCGCTTCCGTAGCTGATAACAGCCTCTGTATTGTTACCTGATTTAGATTCGAAAGTGATTGTGTTGAAATTAGATGCACCTGTAATAGATGAAAGAACTACTCTTTCATCATAAGTTCCGTCTTCCAAAAGGAAAGTTACCGGACCCGTAACGCCACCGCATTTAAGCGCGTTAGTTGCATCTGTAATAGTAGAGAAGTCAGCGTTCTCTCCTTTTCCGATAGTAAACTGACCAGAAAGAGCCGGACAATCACCAGCAAAAGATTGAAGAGAGATGGCGATGATTGCGAGGGTTGTTGTTAGCTTGTTCATGATTTTATTTTTTAGCATTTGTGTTTAGTAGTTACAAGATACAGTGTGTGTAAGGTTTTGTCAAGAACCCGTTTGAAAAATGTTTCATTTTTTTCAAAACAAGTTATAAGTTGTTGGTTTCCAGTTCTAAAAAATTGTGTCCGTGCCAAAAATAGGCTTATTGGGCAGGTTTTCAAATATTTTGAAGGGTTTTTGCCTGCTCTAATATCCCAAAATCTTCATCATGCTTTCGGCAGTTTGCTCTTCGGCAAATACCTTATAGGTAAACTCGTTCTTCTTCTTTTCATCAACCAAGATATGTGGTGGAGAAGGAAGCAGACAATGCTTGATACCCCCGTACCCGCTGAGTGTATCCTGATAAGCACCGGTGTTGAAGAAACCGATGTACAATTTTTCTCCTGGTTTAATTTTAGGAAGATAGACCTGATTAATGTGCGCATCGCTGTTATAATAATCGCCTACATCGCAGGTAATGCCGCCTAAGTTTACGTGCTTGTATTCATCGTCCCACTTATTTATTGGTAGCATAATAAAGCGTTGCGACAAGCCCCAAACATCAGGCAGGTTATTCATCAGCGAACCATCCAACATATACCACGTTTCGCGGTCGTTTTGACGTTTAACACCAAGCACACTGAAAATTACACAGCCGCTTTCGCCTACGGTGTAACTGCCAAATTCAGTAAAAATATCCGGCTCCTCTATTCCTTCATTATTGCAAGTAGTTTTTATCTGCGAAATTATTTCGTTGATCATGTATTCGTAATCAAAGTCAGCCGCGAGTGAATGTTTGATTGGCATTCCTCCTCCAAGATTGATGGTGTTTAACTCAGGACAAATCTTTTTCAAGTCGCAGTAAACCCCCAATGCTTTATGAAATTCCGTCCAGTAGTAGTTGACATCTTTAATACCGGTATCTATAAAGAAATGGAGCATCTTCATTTTCAGATTCGGATTGTCTTTTATTTTTTGCTCATAGAGCGGTAGAATATCATTATAACGAATACCGAGCCGTGAAGTATAGAATTCATACTTCGGCTCTTCTTCAGCAGCAATGCGCATTCCTATATTCATCGGCTCGCTGATGGAACTGAATTTATCTACTTCATCCAAATTATCAAGAATGGGAATTACATTTTTGAAACCGTTATTGAACGCTTCGATGATTTTATTTACGTAAGCATCTGTCTTAAAACCATTACAGACGATGTATTGCTCTTTCTTAAATTTTTTCTTCTCTTCCATCCGCTTGATAATTTCAAAATCGAAAGCGGAAGATGTTTCGAGAAACACTTTATTTTTTAAAGCCTCTTCCAGCACAAATGAGAAGTGAGAACTTTTAGTGCAGTATCCGTAATGATAGTCTCCACTGTAATTATTGTTGGCAATAGATGAATTAAACAACCTGCGCGCCTTTTGTATTTGCTGCGAAATTTTAGGAAGATAAGTTAAGCGGAGCGGACTTCCGTATTGGGCAATAATGTCCATCAGCGGCAAGTCGTTCCAGAAAAGCACGTTCTTTTCTTCCTTAAAATCTCGCTGCGGGAAATCAAAAGTTTGGTTGATAAGGTCGCGGTATTTTTGTCGTTTGTTCATTTCAAAAAAAATTGTGTGCGAAAGTATATTTTAGGCGCGATTAAAAATGATATTTTTTAGAAGAAGAACAGAGAAATAATGACACTGGAGCAAACATTAAAGCAATCAACGGCAGCTATTTTTAAAGAAGAATTCGGAGCAGATGTTCCTTTAGATAGTGTGACACTGAATATTACTAAGAAGGAACACGAAGGCGATTATACTATTGTAGTTTTTTCACTTACTAAAATATCGAAGCAATCGCCTGAGCAAACAGCAGAGTTACTGGGCAACAAACTGAAAGAGAAATCGGGCATTGTTGCAAAATACAATGTGATAAAAGGTTTTCTGAATCTTTCACTCACCGATGCTTATTGGCTGAACCGGTTAAAGGAAATTTCGGAAAATAAAGCGTACGGAACGTTTGCAGCGAACCATAAGAAAGTTGTACTCGAATACTGTGGACCAAACACAAACAAACCGCTTCACATCGGTCACGTGCGGAATATGCTGCTTGGCTTTTCGATGAGTGAAATATTAAAAGCTGCAGGTTATGATGTAACGAAAGTGAATATTTATAATGACCGCGGCATTAATATCAGCAAGAGCATGGTGGCGTATTTGCGTTACGGAAATAATTCAACGCCTCAATCAACCGGTATTAAGGGCGACCATTTTGTTGGCGACTGGTATGTAAAATTTAACGAGGTTTCGAAAGAAGAATTAAAAAATATTCCCAATGCGCCTGCTGACCATGATGAAGCGCAGAAGTTAACTCCGATTTTTAAAGAAGCACAGGAAATGCTTTTAAAATGGGAAGCGCATGATGCGGAAACCGTTGCGCTTTGGAAAAAGATGAATGGATGGGTGTATGAAGGTTTCAAACAAACATTCAATCTGCTTGGTGCAGATTTCCAAAAAGATTATTTCGAAAGCGAAACCTACCTGCTCGGAAAAGATATTGTGGAAGAAGGACTGCAAAAAAATGTTTTCAAAAAACGCCCTGACGGTGCGGTGATAGTTGACCTTACACCGGATGGACTGGATGAAAAAGTTTTGTTGCGGAGTGATGGCACATCTGTTTACATTACTCAGGATTTAGCTACCGCACAACTTCGCCATGAAGATTTTAATATGGAGAAAATGATTTATGTGGTGGCCAACGAACAGGATTATCACTTCAAGGTTTTGAAACTCGCGCTGCAAAAACTCGGCAAAAAATGGGCAGATGGCATTTATCATTTAAGTTACGCTTTGGTGGAATCACCTACCGGTCGCTTTAAAAGCCGCGAAGGAAAAACTGCCGATGCTGATGATTTGATTAGTGAAGTGTTGCGAATTGCAGAAGAGAAAACAAAAGAGCTTGGCAAAATTGAAGGCTTTACAGAAGTGGAAGCAAACACGCTTTACAAAACCATAGGGCTTGGTGCGCTTAAATATTTTGTGCTGCGCGTTAATCCTTACAAGAAAATAATTTTCAATCCCGAAGAGAGTATTGATTTTCACGGACACACCGGTCCGTTTATACAGTACACGCATGCACGTATAAAAGCGATTTTGCGCAAAGGAGCAATCACAGACTTGGCAGGTTTTAAAAACCTGCCAAGTCTTGGCGATGTTGAGCGCGAACTGATTATTCACTTGAGCGAATATGAAAACACCGTGTATGCTGCTGCAGAAAAATACGACCCGAGTGAAATTGCCAACTACGTTTATTCGCTCGCTAAACTTTACAACAAGTTCTATCACGAGTTTCCTATTCTGAACGCTGCAACAGAAGATGAAAAAAAATTCCGTGTAGCATTATCTAACGAAACGGGAGTTACTCTTAAGAAGGCAATGAAACTTTTAGGAATTGAAGTGCCGGAGAAAATGTAAAAACCCCTAAATCCCCTAAAGGGGACTTAGGGGTGGTGATATTTAATTTTTGGCTTGCAAGAGATTCTGCTGTTGAATTTCTTTTTCTATTCCTAAGCTCTTCGCCAATTTGTAATTCTGTTTTGCTAATTTTTTCTTGCTCACACCTGCATATGCATCACCCAACTCTTTATAACTTTTTGCAAAAGCTGCATCAAGCGTGGTCGCCTTGCTTAAATACTCAATTGCTTTTCCATACAAGCCAATTTTATTCGCGCACATTCCTGCACCGTAAAGAAAATCACGGTTCTCTCCTGCTTTGGCAATTGCATTTTCATAATTATTAAATGCCTGTTCGAAACTATTCATAGTGATGTATACTTCACCAAGTTTGTTGTATGCCTCCGCATTTTTCGGATTCACACGAATTAAATTTTGCAGATAAGCAGAAGCGTGTTCGTAATCCTTATTCTTCATCGCAAGCGAAACTAAATTCCAGCCAACCTTTACATTGTTTCTATTCAGCGAATAAAGTTTTGCCAAAAATTTCTCTGCATTCTTATCATCGCCCTGCTCCACATAAATTTGCGAAAGCAGCGCAATAGAATTTGAATCTTTAGGATAAAGCGAATACGCCTGTGTTAAACTTTGCACAGCTGCATTTCTATCCTGCAAACCATATTGAACTTTGCCGAGATTGCTGTAAGCAACCGCCATATTTTTATCAAGCACAGTTGCTTGAGCAAAATAATCACGCGCATTCAGAAAATTATTTTGCAGCATGTAACACACACCGGTGAGGTTGTGCACGTCTGCGCGATTAAAATCTAATTCTAAAACGCGTTTGTAATTTACCATCGCCACATCATACTTGCCTTGATAGAATTGCGAATTAGCGAGGAAGAAAATAGCGAACGTATCTTTCGGAGCCAATTTTAAATACTCTGCAAAATATACTTCGCTTGAATCATAGCTATTAGTATTGTAAAAATCAGCACCGGTCTTCATAATGCTTCGCTTATAAATTTCGGGAGAGAGATTGGCAACAGCTAATCTTCTCAGAATAGAAGAATCAACACGGTAAGCCAACATCACTCCATGCGACTTTGATGCAGCTTCAATATTCACCAGCGAATCATAAGCCATAGACATAAGACCTGTAACTAAGCCATCCGAATTTCCAACAGCGACTAATCGCTGACAGTTCATAATACAATCGAGGTAACGCGTATGAGCAAAGTGCTGAATGGCACCGGTGCGCAGGTCTGTGTTTTCATTTCCAATTTTTACTGGAGGTTGTGCAACTGCTATGGTTGTAAAAACTGCGAGAAGCAGTGTGAGTAGTTTTGTTTTCATTTCCTTTCCCGGTTTTAGGTTATTAAATCTGATTCCGGGTCAGGAAAAAAAATTCCGCTAACTCCGAAACCTATCAGATACCACCAAGTCCTTCACACCTGGCGTGTATTTGTAAAATCCTTCTCCGGTTTTTACTCCGAGGTAATTTGCCGTAACCATGTTCACCAACAGCGGACAAGGCGCATACTTCGGATTTCCGAAACCATCGTGAAGCACTTTAAGGATTGCGAGGCAAACATCTAAGCCGATAAAATCGGCAAGTTGCAACGGTCCCATCGGGTGCGCCATTCCAAGTTTCATTACTGTGTCAATTTCATTTACCCTGGCAACTCCTTCATGAAGCGTTTCTATTGCTTCATTTATCATCGGCATCAAAATTCTGTTTGCCACAAAACCGGGGTAATCGTTGACCTCAACCGGAATCTTTCCAAGCATACGCGCACAAGTCGTAATTTGTTTCACACACTTATCCGAAGTTGTGTACCCTCTTATCAACTCCACCAATTTCATCAGCGGAACGGGATTCATGAAGTGCATACCGATAACTTTATCGGCACGTTTTGTTGCCGCACCAATTTTTGTAATTGATATAGATGAAGTATTAGAAGCAAGAATTGTCTCCGGTTTGCAGAGTTCATCGAGCTGCTTAAAAATTTTCAGTTTGATGTCAACCTTTTCAGTCGCGGCTTCAACTACCAAATCAGAATCCTTACAAATTTCTAACGAAGTGTTTGTAGAAAGATTTTTGAGCGTTGTCGCTTTTATTTCTTCGCTGATAGTTCCCTTCGCAACCAACCGGTCTAAATTTTTTGTGATAGTAGCAATAGCTTTATCTAAAGCCGGTTGCGAAACATCTACCAGATTTATCGAATAATTATTCTGCGCAAACACATGTGCAATTCCATTGCCCATTGTCCCCGCTCCTATTACTGACACTTTTTTTATTTCCATGTTTTGATTTTTGTGGTATTACTGATAGCATGACTTGCTTAGCTCAAGCCGGCTTAGTCATGCCATCAGTTTGTCTTTATAATTTTTTTAGAAATTCTGTTTGTGTCTTTACCGGTCAAGGTTATAAGATAAGTTCCACACGCAAAATTTTTCAGCTTTAATTGAATTGAATTTTGCTCTGCAGAAATTTTTTGTTCCATTAATTTTCTTCCGGTTAAATCAACCAATTCTGCTTTGGTGAAAATATTCTTTTCAAAATTCAGTGTAACGTTTTCACTAGTCGGGTTCGGGAAAAGACTGAAATCATTTATGTTTTCAATTTCATTTACGGAAGTAAACATACAATCGCTTTCAGTCGTTGTTGTATCTGCCAGCGCAGAATTCCAAATGGCAAAGCAATACTGCCCTTTCCTTATGCCGTTGATAGTAGCATAACCGGTTTTGTCTGTTGCATTTCCTTGTGTGTTTATAGAAAAGGAATTTGTTGCAACCCATTCACTATCTGCATTGGCGCGATACATCACCACTATGCTGTCTTCTGAATTAGTGATAAACGAATTGTCAAGTGAAACATCCGTTCCATCATATTCGATTTGTGCATTGGCACTAAAACCTGCGTTTAATATTCCATCCACCGTCCAATATCTTTTATCATGCAAATGCAAACCAGAAATTTTGTTGTGCCTTGGCTCAGGACGAACCCAGTTATGTTCAACACGCACTAAACTTGAATCAGTACTTGCAGTTACCTGCAAAATCATTTTTGCGGTTCCGAAATCGAATGAACCGGTGCTATGAATCATTCTCCATTCGTCTGTAATTGCATCCTGAAGTTTCTCGCTGAAATCTACCGCAGCAAATACATTCGGATTCCAACCATTTAAAGGAATTTCCAAATAAGCACACTCGCCATTTACTATAACCGGCACATCAGTGCGATTCATATTTTGAGTAAAAAATGAAACTGTTACCGGTACCTGCTGATACAAATGCGGAGCATGATTTAACCGTTGGCGTAAATATACTTTGGTCAATCCTCCATCAGCACCATCCGGTTCATTTACAAATTTCTCTATACTGAAATGCGGAAAGCCGGGAGCATAAACCCAATCATTAAAACAATCTGTAAGATTTATACCGGAGCATTGCGAAAGGTAATCGCGCAATTGCGCGGTGCTTATGGTTTGCCACGAAAAATCTGTCATGAAATTTTTCATGCAATGAAAGAAAAGCGAATCGCCCATATACCAGCGCAGTGTATGAATTACATCAGCACCTCTATCGTAAACAGTTTTTCCGTAAGTGTATTCTGTAGGCATTCCGCTTACCGGTAAGTAGCTGGCATCTAAAACATGTGCGCGGTGTAAAACATCTTCATGAAGTTCTCTCATGCTCTGTTTGTAAACAGAATCACCATAAAGCTTTTCGAGAAATAATTTTTCGTTGTAGCGCGCCCAGCCTTCGTTCAGCCACATTTCACTGGCACTTTCGCAGGTTAATAAATCGCCAAACCAATGGTGGCTTAATTCATGAGCCATCGTTTCTTCCGCTTCGGCAGACAGCACATTCAAATAAAAATTCATAAAACCAATATTGGTAGCATGCTCCATTGCACCGGCATTAAACGGAACAATACAAAAGCCAACTCTATCCCATTGATACGCCCCCCACATATTTTCCTGAATGTGAAACGCATCGTGCAGGTGAACGAAAAGATTTTTAAGATTAGTAGTATCGCTGGCATTAGCCGCTAACTGAATGGGAATAATTCCGTTTATTCCATTCACTGTATCGTTCACCGTTGCATAATCAGAAACTGCAACAGAAGCGAGATAGGAAGGAATTTCCTGCCCAAGTTTCCAGTGCCAAATCTTTTTATTCCCTGCAGTTGCAAAACCCTGCATGATGCCATTGCAAAATGCTTTGTGTGTATTTTTTGTTGTTATATAAAACTCGAACAAACTGCGCTCTTCAAAATTATCGAAACACGGAAACCATACTCTTCCATAGTTATGCGGGTCGGCAAGAAAGCTTACACCAATGTTAAAGGCATAAGTTGCCGTCCAGTAAAATCCGCCAAAGTCGTTGGCAGCATGAAACGGATTGCCGTGATAAAAAATTTCGACTGTGGCAGAATCGTTTACATTAAGAGTGCCCAGAAGGTTTACATCTACCACCGAATCGTTATAAGTGAATACGGTTGTAAACGAATTCACCTTTACAGAATCTACGTTCAAATGCAAGAGGTCGAGGTGAATTCCATCTACTCCGTTCTTCTTTGCTTTAATACCGATTGTTGCGCTGCCTTTTAAAATTTTAGTGGCAAAATCGCTCAGGTCAATTTTTAATTGATACGAACGAATGTCAATTGTGTCGCCACGCAAATCTTGGGCATGTGCAAAGTGAGCAATAAGAAACAGGGTAGAGAGCAGATAAATTTTCTTCATAGGGTGGCGAAGATAATTGCTTATAGAAAACAAGAGCCGAAATTTTCATTTCGGCTCTTGTTATAAAATTTGGAAAGAAGTTTAGAATTTCAGAATCTTAAACTCTGTTCTTCTGTTTTCCTGATGTTCAGGGTCAGAACATGGAACAGCCACTGTTCCTTCGCACTGGCATTTATTTATCAGGCGGCTTTCACCGTAACCGGCAGCAATCATTCTGCGGCCTTCTATACCTTGTGTAGCTATATAGTTTACACAAGATTCGGCACGCTTGCTCGAAAGCTGCATATTGTATTTTGCCGTAGCACGGCAATCGGTATGTGAACTCAACTCAATTTCCAAAGTAGGATTGTCTTTCAAAATCTTCACAAGCTTATCCAACTCTTTCGCAGCATCCGGGCGGATAAACCATTTATCCAAATCGTAATAAATGTTCTCCACTTTAATTGCCACGCCTTTCTTCACCTTCTCTAATTCAAGCACACTGTAAATAGTGCACGGCACTGTTTTACCTACGGTAGATTGAGTTCCGGTTACAGTTAAGTATTTGGTATCCGGCTCGCCAGTTTCTTTCGAAGCTTCTATACGGTAGTTTGTATTCGGCTCTACAGCAAAACTGCATTTTCCGTCTTTGTTGGTTGTGCAAAGTTCATCCTTCTTGGTAGTAAGGTTGGTTAGTTTAATCTTAGCTCCTTCCATCGGGTCGCGGGTCTTCTTATCCAACACGGTAATTTCCATATTGCAACCACCTTCCGAAATCATTGGAATTTTAACCAACTCAGGTTTTTCTTTTACGTCAAACGATAACTCAGCCGGTAAATAACCAGGCTTGGTTGCAAAGAATTTATACTTCTTACCCGGTGTAGCGGCAAACTTGAAATCGCCCTCCTTTCCAGATTTCGCTTTTCCCTTTTCAACATCTTCATCTTTCATCACTACTTGCGCTCCTTCAATAGGAAGACCGGTAGCTGCATCATACACAATACCGTTCAGAATAATTCCCTTCTTGGTAAAGCTGTAAATATCATCATCGCCCTGTCCGCCTTCGCGGTTAGAGCAGAAATAGCCTTTCTTATTATCACCATTAATCACATAACCAAAATCGTCTGAATTTGTGTTGATAGGGTAACCCAAGTTCTCAGGGTCTGTCCAGTTAGTCATCTTGTTACCGGTCTTAACCATTGTTGTGCTGAACACATCCAAACCACCTAAACCGGTGTGACCGTTAGAAGAAAAATACAAAGTGCCATCTTCGGCAGTATAAGGAAACATTTCATCGCCCGAAGTATTCACTTTAGGACCAAGGTTAATCGGAGTTCCCCACTGCCCTCCAATTTCGCGCATGCTCATGTAGATATCAACTCCGCCATAACCGCCCGGTTTATCGCTGGCGAAATAAATTGTCTTGGCATCCTTAGTAAGTGCAGGGTGACAAACAGAATATTCTTTATCGTTAAACGGAACAGCCTCAATCAACTCATCGCCCCAACGTTTTGCATCCGGCAGCCAAACAATGCGGTAGGTTTTCAGTTTTACTGTTTTATCTGCCGCAGTAAATGCACGTTTGCCATTATAGTTGCTTCTGTCAATATACAACTCCTGCATTTTATCATTGTAACTCGAAGTTCCTTCATGGAATTTTTTGTTCAGCGTTCTGCCAGTCATCAAATTGCATTTGCTGATATCACCGGTAATAGTATCATCTTTAAACGCCTCATAAATTTGCAGGAAGTTCCCTTGTGTCCAATTGTCTTTGCGCACTACTCCAACTTCCGGTAAGCGGTTAGAGCAGAAATAAATTCCGGTGTCTTTGTAAAGCGAAACTCCGAAATCAGAATACTTCGAATTTATTTTCTCCAGGTTTTTTACATCATAAAAACCACGGTCTTTACTTAGTTCTTCCACTTTGTCAAGTCCTAATAATCTTTCTTTTACGCTGGCATCAGTGGGAGCAATATCCTGATATAGTTTGTAATAAACTTTCGCCTCCGGATATTTTTGATTGGCACGTAATGCCTCGGCATAATAAAGTTTGTTCACAGAGTTTGCATTCTCCATTTGAGCAAGCGATGCATAATATGGCTCAGCTTTTACCCAATCATTTATCAAACGATAACTGTCAGCAATTTTCTGCAACACATACACGTTCTTCTCATCTTTTTTCAAAGCCTTTTCGTAAAACAAAATTGCTTTGCGATAGTCGAACTGTTTGTAATACCAATCGCCCACTTTCACAATTGGTTTTTCTGCATTCGCTGCGAAAAGCATTCCGAAGGCAAGCAGGATGGTCAGGGATTTCTTCAAACTCATAGTCGTATATTTTGGTGTTACCCGAAAACTCTTTTAGAAATATTTTACAAAGCGCGGTGTTACAAAACGCTTTTTGTTATACCAAAAATCATAGCCAATCATAATCTCATGCGTGCCGGTGGTGTATTTGCGCAACGCTGTAATTTCTGCATCATAGCAATAGCCAATTTGCAATTGCGGAGTAGCCTTAAAGTTTACAAACACGTTAGCCGATTGTCCCACATAATTTCTTTCTTGCTGACCATCACCTGCCGTGCGGTAACCAACGCCCACCCATACTCTTTCAACAAACAATAAAGCAAGATTGATATCGAACTGAGGAATATTTTTCGGCAAACCTTTTTGCCATTTCATTAAAATAGAAGGACGGAATTTTACGATGGAAGCTTCTTTGCCAAACACATAACCTGCTGTAAACAAATAGTGGTTATACATACGTGCAATAGAATTGTTATAACCCGATACACCTGTTTTGTCGCGCAATTTTGCAGGCAATAAGTGAGGAGCAGACACACCTACGAAGTATCTTTTGCCATAAGCATAAATTCCGAATCCGATGTTTGGAACAAACAGATTTGAATTCAAGCTAAATGCATTGTCAACCGAATTTACATCAGGCAATTGTGCGCTGGTGCTATTTTGGTAGAAGTATGCAAACGATGCCTGCACACCAAAGCAAAGACGGTTGTCGCCTTTCAGTCTTAACCGGTACGAAAAAGCCGGTGTTACCGAAAAAGTATTCGCTAAACCTAACCGGTCGTTTGTAAGTGTTAAGCCAAGTGCGTATTGGTCTCTGCGCAAAGGCGAATGCACGCTTGCATTAACGGTTTTAGGTGCGCCTTCAAGCCCTGCCCATTGGTGACGGTAAATGGCCATCACACTGATTACTTCCTGGCTTCCCGCATAAGCAGGATTCAGAAATAAACCGTTGAACATATACATGCTGTATGCGGCATCCTGTTGCGCTTTCACTCCCGTGAAAACCGCTATTGCCATCATTGCTGTAGTAAGTATCTTCTTCATAATGAAACTTTTTATCGGTTAAATATTTTTTATAAATCCCGCTGTTCTCTTATAAAGAACAGCGGGAGTATTTGAAATCTTATCGCTGAATTACAACAAACTTGGCTTCTCTTCTATTAGTGCCGTCATTGTATTCGTAAATGATATAGTAAGTTCCATCAGGTAAATCAGTTCCCTGCATGTTCTTACCACCCCAATCGTTCTTGTAAGCACCTTCGCTGAACCAAACCTCAACACCCCAACGGTTAAACACACGCAACGTTGCCTTCGGACTTCTCTCGTTACAAGGAATCACATACTCATCGTTCGCATCATCACCGTTTGGCGAGAATCCGTTTGGTATGTAGCAAGGTTGTGTAGTATCTACTACTGTAATACAAATGTTGGCTGTATCGCAGTAGATATAAGTTCCGGTAGATGCACATACTAAGTAGCTGAATTGTTCAGTGCCTTTGTAGTTGGCGTTTGGTGTATAAGTAACAGTGTTGTTAGCATTCACCACAGCCGAACCGTTTGAAGGAAGAACAATCAACGAAACAGTGGTGTCAGCTGCATATGGAATAATATCGTTTGCAAGCACGTCAAGTGTTATCGGAGTATTGATAATCGTAGTATCTAAATCGCATGGTTCATCAACAGCCTGAATAATACAATCAACAGTAGTTATAACTATTTGTGCAGTATCGCATATTCCAATATTGCTGCAAACAATTACACAGAAGGTATCGTTACCGAAGAAGTTCGTGTTCGGAACATAATTGAAGCAGGTAGTGCTATTGGTAAGTGTTCCGTTTTGCGGAGCACACATAGAATTGATTGTCCAGGTATAGTTACCGCTTAAGTGAACATACGGCTGAATACAGATTGAATCGTTCGTATTAGCGCAAATGTTGATGGTATCGTAAATATCATCAATTACCGGCTTAGTACAAGCATCAATATGAATGAAGATTGTCGCAGTATCGCACTTAACAGGCAAGCCGTTGTCGCAGATGTAGTAATCAACTGTAACATCTCCAAGTACACCTGTAGAAACCACAGTCACCGAGTTATTAGTAAGTGCAAGCAATGTAAGCAAGCCTGAACTGCTTGGTGTTCCAATTCCTGCAATATTCAGTGCGTTACCATCTGCATCCACATCATTCAACATTGGATTAAACGTAAGCGTATCCAAACGGCAGATAGTTTGCGTATCGTTTGCAGCCACCGGTTTGGTGTTGCAGATAACGTTCACAATCACTACCCCCGTATCGAATCCGCAAATATTTTCACCTGCATAGCTAAATGTATCGTAACCACAGTAGCCTGTATTCGGAACATACATCACGGTAATGCTATCTGTAAAGTAAGCCGTTCCGTGTAGTGGTCCAACAAGTATATTATTCACAGTATTAGGCCCTGAAATGGTATCATTCAAGATGACATTGATAGCAATCGAATCATTACCTATCACAGCTACTGAATCAGTTACCGCCACCGGAGGAGGACAGCAAAGGATATTTACACAGATGTAGCCGGTATCAATAGCACCTGCTTCATCCACAAGAATGTAAGCAAACGTATCAACGAATCCGCAAGTATCCGGTCTTGGTATGTAGTGAATCAATCCCTTAGGATCAACAAACGAACTACCTAATGTATTCGGCAAGTTCACAGAAGTTGAAACCCAGAATGAGTCAATAATTTCCGGATCGAAATCATTGAGTGTTGCATCAATTACAATCGGATGGCTGTAACCTGTTTCGAAACATTCGTCAACTGCTACAACTGAATTGATAATGTAAACCACCACTGTTGCTGTATCGCAAAGCACAGGATTTCCGTTATCGCATATCACGTAAGTGAATGTATCTGGGTCGTAAGCATTTGCCGTTGTAGGAACGTAATTGATTGTTCCATCCGGATTAATCGTTGCCGTTCCACCAGTAGGCGGGTTCGGAATTGAAGTGGTAGTAATCGAATTTCCATCCGGGTCGCTATCGTTACCTTGCACCGCAATATCAATTTGTGTTTGGTGAGTAGTAGTCGCAAAGTCATCAACCGCTACCGGTGGATGGTTCTCATCTACTACCGTGTTCACATGAATCACAATGATTGCTGTATCACATGCACCAGATGGGTCACAAATTGAGTAGCAGATAGTGTCAATACCAATTACAGGAGAAGTATAGCTAACAGTATTGTTAGCATTAAGTGTTGCAGTTGCACCACCTAAACTTGGTCCGCAAAGAATTGTAACATTCAATGGGTCACCATCGGCATCGTAATCATTTGCCAATTCATTTACAACTATCGGTGTATTGATGGTTGTAATCACTTCATCATCGGTAGCCACCGGTGGAGTGTTAGTAGAATCACAAACTACTACATGCACTACAATCTCGTTGGTATCGCAAAGTGGCGAAACCGGAATATTGCTAATGTCACATAAATAGTAAGGGATAGTATAATATCCAGGTGTATTCGAAACAAACACGCCCGAACCATTTCCTGTAATTACCCACGTGCCAACTCCCGGACCGGTTACTGAACCGTAGCTATAAGTCATTAGGTTACCATCAGGGTCGGTAGTTGCAGAAGCAACGTTTACACCAATAGCAGTTCCCTGACAGGTAGTTACATTAACCTTCTGGCCAATTGGAGGATTGTTTGAAGGTATTACAACAACAGTTACCGTTCCGGTGTCACAAGCACCTGATGTATCGCAAACTGATACACAAATTACCTGTGTTCCTGTCCAATCAGTAGTAGGCACATAAACAATACATCCGTTCACCACCGTTATTGTTCCGTTTATTGTATCGCAATCAAACGTTGTAACGGTAAGTGTATTCAATGCATCGTCTACGTCCACAATCGGAGGACAAACTGTATCACTTGTATTGATGTAAATAGTATCAACTACATCGGTAATCACCGGAGGATCGTTTACAGGGCAAACATTCACAATCACAGTTCCTGTATCACAAGCGTTCACACAATTAGTGTTACACAACTGATAAGTAATTGTATCTGAACCGAAGTAATCTACATTGGAAGTATACGAAATCACGTTTCCACTCAACGTAGAAGTTCCGTGATTAGTAGTAATTACCGTTACTATGTTTGTATTTCCTTCAGGGTCTGTATCGTTCACGGTAACCTGGATTGGCACCGGAACTTCTTCACATGTTTCTGCAATGTCATCGTTAGCAACCGGTGGTTGATTTACGTGACCGCAAATTGTATCGCGAGATACACAACCATTTGGTGTATTGATAGCAGTTGCAATTACACAGTAGTCGGCAGTTGTTGGAGTATACGTAAACGGATTTAATCCTGCACCAAGGTTTCCACCGCCATCTAAACTCCACACAATATTGAATACATCAAAGCTGAATGTAGGAGTAAATGTTACCGATGCTCCTTGACATGATGTATCTGTTGAAGCTGTAACATCAATTGAAGGGGCGGCTTTTACATTGATAACAAAAATGTAAGTATTGCTGCAACCGGTTTGAGGGTCGGCATAAGTGTAAGTAATCACATTATTACCAACCGTAGCCGTTGCAGGGTTAAATGTTTCCCCGTTAGCACCCGATAATCCAGGGCTACCTGTAAATGTTCCTCCTACCGGAGAACCAACTAAAGTTACCGGTGCATCAAATTTGCAATAAGCAGGAGCAAATCCGCTGGAAGTAACTGCCGGTAGAGGATTAACTGTTACACAAATTGATGTATCATCCGAACAACCGGTTGAAGGATTAGTGTATGAATAGTATATGCAATAGAAGCCTGCACCAACCGAAGCCGGTTGGAATATGTTGCCGGTAACTCCCGGACCACTGAACGTTCCACCTGCTGGCGAACCGGTCATTGTCACATTACCTGCATTAACACAGTAAGTAGAATTTAATCCGCTAATACTTGCATTAGGAGGTGTATTTACCACTACCTGAACTGTATCAGAAGCCTGACAGCCGTCCTGATCGGTAACAATTACTGTGTAAGTAGTTGTGGAAGTAGGACAAGCAGTCGGATTGGAAGATGTTGGATTATTTACCCCACCCAACCAATTGTAAGTATAAGTAGGTAGTCCACCTGTAACAGTCGGATTACCACCAAGCGTTACACAACCTCCAACGTTTGAGCAAAGACTTCCCACACTATTTCCAGCTTCTGTAAACAACGTATTAGGAAGAACAGTTACTTGTGTTTGGTCAGTTGCTGAACATCCGAAAGTATCAACCACAGTTACCGTATAAAGTGTAGTAAATCCAAGGTTCTGAACTACGGGGTTAGAAGCATTTGCATTATCTAATGCAACCGGTGGATTCCATGAATAAGTATAAGGAGGAATTGTTCCTGAGGCTGTCGGTGTTCCTCCAATAATTGCACTGTCTGCGCTACAAGCTGTAATTGTAGCATCAGGTCCTGCATTTGCAGTAGGCAATGCACGAAGTGCAACGTTCACTACATCAGAAGATGAACATCCTAATGAATCAGTTACCACCAATGTATAACTTGTATTAGAAGCCGGAGTTGCAGTAGGATGAGCAGCACTGCTTGGGAATGCACCTACGCTCCATGTGTAAGTATAAGGAGTTGTTCCGCCTACTACAAGTGGATTACCACCAAGAACAATAGAAGTTCCTGTGCAAATTAAAGTATCAACTCCTGCATTAACTACAATAAACGGACTAACAACAACTGTCATTGAATCCACTTCATAGCAACCCAACTGGTCGGTCACAGTCACAAAGTATTGTGTAGTATTAAGAGGTGCCACACATGGATTTGCCAGAGAAGGATCGTTTATATTTCCTCCCCCTGCCGGTGCAGCCCACTGATAAATATAGGTTGGTTGACCGCCTACTGCAGTAGGGTTGCCTCCTATTTGCACACATGCCGCGCTGTTAGCACAGTATACTCTGTTAATACCCGCATCTGCTGCAAGGTTTGATTGATTTACTGTTACTACCACCTGGTCAGTTGAGAAACAACCGGTAGTATTATCAGTAACTGTAACAGTAAATGTAGTAGTAACGGTTAGGTTGATTGCAATCGGATTCGGAATAGTAGAACCATTCAGATTAGCCGAAGGCGACCACGAGTAAGAATAATTATTTGAACCACCGGTGCCGGTAGGTGAACCACCAAGAATAGTAAACGCACCCGGACAGCTAGTGATTGTTCTGTCTTGTCCTGCATCAGCAGTTACACCTGCATTTACAGTAACTGTTTGGCAAGTAGATGATGAACATCCAACTGCATCTGTTACCGTTACACAATAAGTAGTAGTAGATGAAGGGCTGGCTACCGGGTTAGCAGAAGTTGTGCTCGCCAATCCTGAACCAGGATTCCAAGAATAAGTAAATGGACTTGTTCCTCCGCTGCCGGTTGGTGAACTGCCAAGCAAAGCAGAACCTCCCTGACAAATAGCTGTATCAGGAGAAACCGAAGCTGTTACCGCAGGGTTTGCATATAACACCATCGAGTCAACCGCAATACAGCCTTGTGCATCGGTAACAAGTAATACGTAAGTAGTAGTATCTGTTGGATTAACATCCGGATTAGGAATTACATTTGAATTACAAATTCCTGCCACCGGTGACCAGCTAATAGAATATGGAAGCGTTCCACCTGAAACTGCATTGATTCCGCCAATAGTTACACAATTCGGCTGACCTGCACAGATTCTCTTATCGTTTCCTGCATCAGCAGCTAAAGTAGATTGAGTAACGTTCACCAAAACCTGATCAACAGCAGTACAACCATTTGCATCGGTTACCGTTAAGCCATAAGTAAGCGATTGAGATAAGCTACAAGTTGTTGGATTCGATAAACCGGTATTGTTTATTCCGGTCGCAGGAGCCCATGCATATAAATATCCGCCTCCGCCACCGCTTCCGGTAGGAGAGCCGCCAATAGTTACACAGGCTGATTCACAAGATACCACTGTTTGGTCTGCGCCTGCATTAGCAATAGGGTTTTGATTTACTCTGATTGTTACACTTCCGTTATTACTGCAACCTAAAGAATCAGTCACAGTAACTACATAAGTAAGTGTAGCTATAGGGTTAATTATTGGATTGGCAACTGAAGGCAGACCAAGATTCCAACTATAAGTATAAGAACCGGTTCCACCGCTTGCAGTAGGCGAGCCGCCAATTTGCGTAGCAGTTCCTGCACAAACTGTATCGGCTAATCCTGCATTTACAACAGGGCGCGGATTGATAGAAATGCGCACGGTATCCGATGCAATACATCCTGCTGCATCTGTAACAACAACACTATAGGTAGTAGTTGCCAAAGGAGTAGCTATCGGATTTGCAGATGAAGTACTGCTTAGTCCGGTTCCAGGTGTCCACAAATAAGTATAAGGACCGGTTCCGTTACTAACCGCAGTAGGACTACCACCAAGCGTGATAGATACAGCCGCTCCCTGACAGAAAGCAACATTGTTTCCTGCTTCAGCCACTAATGTGCTGTTATTTACATTTATAGTTACCTGATCGGAACCCGAGCAACCATATGTATCGGTTACTACTAAAGTATAAGTAGCACTTGAACCCAAATGACTTACATAAGGGTTTGAAGCCGCAGTATCAGAAATACCAGCATTCGGTGACCAGTCATAAGTATAAGCTGGTGAGCCGCCAGATGCAGCCGGTGAGCCGCCAATCTGAACACTATCAGCAGAACATGCTATCAGCGAGTTATCAGCACCTGCGTCAACCACCGGTAAAGGACGAACCGTTACCGTTACACCATCCGAAGCTGTGCATCCGTATGCATCAACTACTCTTACTGTGTAATTAGTAGTTGCAATTGGAGTTGCTATAGGATTAGAAGCTGTAGAATTATTCAATCCTGTTGGGGGAGCCCACAAGTATGTATATGGTGCTGTTCCTCCGCTTGCAGTAGTTGAAGCAGCTAAGCCACAACCTAATTGAACAGAAGTTCCAAGACAGATAGCTGTATCGGCACCGGCACATGCTACCGATGAAGGATGAACAGTTATAGTTACTGAATCAACTGCAATACATCCTTTGCTATCTGTAATCGTAACATAATAAGTGGTAGTAGTGTCAGGATTTGCTACCGGATTTGCTACCGATGACAATCCACCTGACCATGCATAATTGTATGAAGGAGTTCCGCCAACTGCTGTTGGTATTCCTCCTACCGTAACAGTTCCGCCAGAGCCTTGGCAGTATGAACCACCCGAGCCGGCTTCTGCTGTAAGTGTGCTTGGAACAACATTTACCACAACAGCATCTTCAGCCGAGCAACCGTTTACATCGGTTGCTACTAAAGTATAAAGTTGAGAAACATTTAATCCTTTCACTATAGGATTAGCTGATGATACAGAAGATAATCCTGTTGCAGGGCTCCAAGTGTAAGTATATCCACCGGCACCACCGCTTGCAGCAGGTGAGCCACCAATAGTAACACTATCAGAACCACAATTAATTAACGTTTGGTCTACACCTGCATTAGCAATCGGATTCGAGCGAATAGTAATTGTAATTGCATCACTCGACTGACAACCGTTAGAATCTGTAACCACCACGTTATATGTAGTTGTTACAAGAGGGCATGCAAGAGGATTCGGATTATTATTTGCATTCAATCCTATAGTAGGACTCCATAAATATTGATAAGGACCGGTTCCGCCAGACGCAACTGTAGTTCCTCCAACAGTTACACAGAATCCTGAACACATAGTTGTGTCAGTACCTGCATTTGCAGAAGGTGCCGGATTAAAATTCACCTTCACAGAATCAACAGATGAACAACCTTTCGAATCAATAACAGTTACATAATAAGTGGTGGTAACTGTAGGAGAAACAGCAGGGTTAGATAAACTACTGCTGAATCCTGCAGGAGAAGAAGCCCATGTATAAGCATATGGTGAAGTTCCGCCAACCGCTGTTGGTATTCCTCCCAAGTTCGCTGAACTTCCTGAGTTAGCACAAAGCGTTCCATCATTACCAGCATCTGCCTGTAAGGTGCTTTGCACCACATTCACCACAACAAAATCAATAGCAGAACATCCGTAAATATCTGTTGCATTTACCTGATAAGAAGTAGTTGTTGTAAGACCCGTTACGTAAGGGTTCTGAACAGTTGAACTGTTCAACGATATAGCCGGACTCCATACAAAAGTATAAGGCGAAGTTCCTCCTGAAACATTTACTACCATAAAGGCAGTGTCTGCAAAACACGATACAAGCATTTTGTCAGCACCTGCATCTACCACTGGATTTTGTCTTGGTGTTACAGTTACTTCATCAAGAGCCGCACAGTTTTTAGTGTCAGTTACAATTAATTGGTAAGTAGTAACCACAGTAGGAGATGCCGAAGGATTCGCCACATTCGGTATTGATAAACCGGTTGTAGGATTCCAAGAATAAGTATAACCCGGAGTACCACCGGTTGCACTTGGCGAACCACCAATTGCGATGCTGCTTCCTGCACAAACAGAAGTATCAGGTCCTGCACTTGCACTTGGGGAAGGATTAACTGTAACAGTTTCCGCATCGGTTGCTGTACAACCTTTGCTATCGGTAATTACAACGGTATAAGTTGTTGTTGATCCAGGACAAGCCAATGGATTGCTTGCAACTGAATCTGAAAGCGAGCCGCCATTCGACCAGTCGTAAACATAAGGTGGCGTACCTCCTACTGCTGTAGGAATTCCTCCAACCTGAACACAGTTGTTGTTACTACAAACTGCTTCATCCGGACCGGCTTGTGCCTGTAATGTATTTGCTATCACGTTCACTGTAACGTTATCGGTGCTAACACAACCGTTAGCATCTGTTACAGAAAGTGTGTAAGTAGTTGTAGCTAAAATTCCTTTCACTACCGGATTAGCAACTGAAGTGCTGCTCAAACCTGTAGCCGGTGTCCAACTATAAGTATAAGGACCGGTTCCGCTTGTAACAGCCGGAATATCACCAATTGTAGTACTATCTCCTGAACAGGTAACAATTGTTTTGTCAGGTCCTGCATTTGCAATCGGATTCTGACGAACGGTAACTACTACATTATCTGTAGCAGTACATCCGTTGTTATCTGCTACATAAACCGAGTAAGTAGTAAGTACTGCCGGAGTAGCTGTTGGATTAGCCGCATTCACGTTGCTGATTCCAACAGAAGGTGACCATACATAAGTGTATCCTGTTCCGCTGCCGCCCGAAGCTGTAGGTGTGCCACCTAACTGAGCCGCAAACGTTGAACAAACAGATGTGTCATTTCCTGCATTTACAACAAGCGTAGGATAAACTCTCACCAATGCTGAGTCAACTGAAATACATCCGAGTGCGTCTGTCACTGTTAAGTAATACATCGTATTTGATGCAGGGAACGCTTCCGGATTAGCCGGATTGGTCAAATTCAATCCTGTAGTTGGTGACCAGTTGTAAGAATATGTTGGAGTTCCGCCTACTGCTGTAGGGAATCCGCCTAACATCACGCTATCGCCACTTCCTAAACACAATGCACCGCCTGAACCGGCTTCTGCAGTCAATGAACTTGGAACAACTGTAATTGCTACTGCATCAGTTGCCGAGCAGTTATTGCCATCGGTAACTGTGACTGTGTAAAGTGTATTTGAAGTGAGGTTACAAACGTTTGGATTAGCAACATTCGTTGCGCTTAATGAATCAGAAGGACTCCAAGCGTAAGTAAATGTTCCATTTCCACCAGAACCTGTTGGAGAACCGCCAATCGAAATACAGCTTCCCGCACAAGATGTTACTGACTTATCTGAACCGGCATCTGCAACAACTCTTGGACGAACCAATACTGTTGCAAAAACAGTTGTAGCAGGACATCCATTTGCAGAGCCGTTGATTGAATATGTAACTGTCAGGTTACTTACTCCGTTATTTACAGGGCTGTCATTAATTGTAAATGCATTACCGCTGTTTCCATTGCTTCCCGTCCAGATTACTGAAGTACCTGAAACATTTGAGGCAAGCATAATTGTTATTGGTGTTCCGCTGCATATTGTTTGCGAAAGCGGAGTAGCAGTAATAACCGGTTGAGGTTTCACAATAACCGAAACATTTACCGGTGTGCCGGAACAACCATTGAAACTTGAATTGATAGTATAAGTAACTGTAGAATCTATGATTCCTGTGTTTGTCGGATTATCGGTTATAATATTTCCAGTTCCGCTTGAACCGTTAGAACCTGACCAGGTAAAGGTAGTGCCCGCAATATTTGAGAACAAATTAACCACTACTTGTTGGCCTGAACAGAACACTGTATTACTGATAGTATATGTTACCACCGGACGCGGTGTAACCGTAACCGCAATAGTCAACACTGCGCTACCACAACCAAAACCAGTAGAAGCTGAAACTGTATAAGTAACCACCTGACTTGCCGTTCCGGTATTAGTAAGAACCGTATGAATATCTCCTGTTCCACTTGTTCCGTTAGAACCGCTCCACGAAATAACAGCACCAACAACACTTGATGTGAAAGTAATGTCTACGTTATTTCCGCTGCATGTAGTTAACGATGCAACTGAAGGTGTAATAACCGGAGTAGGATGAACAGTAATAATTGCAACTGCTGTATCACATAATGAAGGCGTTCCGTTATCGCAAACACGGTATACAAAAGTATCGTTACCTGCAAAGTTGTTATTCGGGTCGTAAGTATAAATTCCTAAAGAAGCATTCGTAAGTGTTCCGTTAGAAACATTTTGAATAACAGTAACCGAAGTAAGTGCATCGCCATTCGGATCGTAATCGTTGAGTAATACATTTACTATAGTCGAAGCATCAGCGCAAATATTTGCGAAGTCGTCAACTGCTACCGGTGCATCATTTACAACCGCAATTGAATCGGTTGATATATAGATAATGATATACGCATCATCACACAACGGACGCGGTAAGGTAGTTCCAGCAGGATCGCAAATCACATAATGAATAGTATCGAACCCAAAGTAGCCTGAGTTCGGAGTGTAGTTCACTGTTCCATTCGGATTAACAGTTACCGAACCATGCGAAGGCAAGCCGATGATAGTTACCTGTAACGGATCTCCATCCGGATCATAATCATTTGCAAGCTCGTTTACAACTACTGCTGTATTAAGAGGAGTTGTAACGTAGTCGTTGCTCGCAACGGGTGCATGGTTATTCAATGTATCGCCTGTAGGCAATACGGTAACTACGATAGCAGCCGCATCACAAAGAATATTCACTGGATATGGACTTAGGTCACAAACAGTATAAGGAATAGTAACCGTTCCTGTAAATCCTGGGTTAGGAACAAATACGATTGCACCGTTACCGCTGATGTAATAAGTTCCGCTATTTGGAATAACTCCGCCATAAGTGTAAGAAAGCGGGTCGCCTTCTAAATCACCTGTTGCCGAAGCCACGTTTACTCCTACTGGAATATTCTCATACGTTACTACATATATAGTGTCCGCATAAGGAGGGTCATTAACTGGTGTAATTGTAATAGTAATGTGAGTGGTATCGCAAAGAACAGGAGAGCCATTATCACAAACTACAATACACAAGCTATCCGAACCATGAATATTTGTGTATCCCTGATAAGTGAAACACAAAGTATTTGTTACATCACTAATGGTGATGTTTGAAACCGTTCCGTTTACAGGATTACATAATAGAGATTGAGAATGAATATCTACAACATCTGCATCGCTGAAAGGAATACAAACGGTAATTGGACAATCTTCGCAAGTTGTAATTGGCGTGTCTACAATCACCGGTGGATCGTTCACCTGGTTGATAGTGATGTAAGCAACAGCCGTATCACATAAACTTGGAAGCGGTGTTCCGCTATCGCATACTCTGTAGCAGAATGAATCAACTCCGTTATATCCCGCATTCGGAGTATAAAGGAATGAACCGTTGCTGTTTAAAGTAACAGTTCCGTTCGAAGGTCCGCAGAGTGGTGAAGTGGTAACAGACAATGACGTAACAGGATTTCCATCCGCATTATCATTATCATTTACACGCACACCAGTTCCAACCGGAACGTTCAGCGGTGTGTCTTCGTTAGTTGTATAGTTATCGTTAGTTGCAATTGGCGGGTCATTAACCGGAGTAACTATAATACGGATAGTCGTGTTATCGCATAACACAGGGCTACCATTATCGCAAATAGTTAAACAGATAGAATCGTTACCGTTAAAGTTTGAATTAGGATGATAAGTGATACAAACAGTATTGGTTCCGTTATCCACTATTGGTCCTGAAGTAATAACTCCGTTGTCCGGTGCATCGCAGAAGGAAGCGGTGTGTTGTTGCGTTCCGTTTTCAGCATCTGAAATTGGAATACAAACAGTAATCACGCTGTCTTCAGGAACTGCAACTGTTGTGTCAGCAACAACAGGTGGGTCGTTCACAGGAACAATAGTAATATATGCTGTTGCTGTATTACATAAACTTGGAAGCGGAGTACCATTATCACAAACTACATATTGGAACGAATCAGTTCCAAAGTAGTTAGCATTTGGCACATACGTGAACGAGCCATCGCTGTTCAATGTAAGCGTACCGTGTGCAACGTTTACAATGGGAGTAGTAGTAACTGTTAAAGAAGTTACCGGATTACCATCGGCATTGTCGTTATCATTATTTCTAACACCAGTTACAGAACTGGTAATTATCGAAACATCTTCGTTGGTAGTGTAGTTGTCGTTGACAGCAACCGGTGGATCATTTACCGGAGTTACAGTAATGGTAATATGCGTAGTATCGCATAACACAGGTGTGCCGTTATCGCAAACTATCACACAGATTGAATCTAATCCGTTGAAGTTAGTGTTTGATGTATAGGTTACACAAAGTGTGTTCAATACCAAACTTGTAGTTGCACTTCCCGAATTAGGGCCACAGAAAGTAGCCGCCACGCTTGATGTTTGGTTTACATCTGGGTCAGTTACTGGAATACAAACTGTAATAGGACCACAATCTTCGCAGGTAGTTATAGGAGTATCAACTACCACCGGAGGATCGTTTACACATACTATTGTAATATATGCAGTTGCTGTATCACAAAGATTAGCAGGTAATCCTGTTCCACTGTCGCATACGCGGTATTGGAACGAATCACTTCCGCAGAAGTTTGCAACAGGAACATAAGTAAAAGAACCGTTACCATTTAAAGTAAGTGTACCGTTTGTTGTATTTACTATCGGTGTAGTTGTTACCGTTAATGAAGTCGCACCTAATCCGTCCGCAGGGTCGCTGTCGTTATTACGAACTCCTGTTACAGATGAAGTAACCAATGTTACATCTTCGTTAGTGCTGTAATTGTCATTAACTGCTACCGGTGGGTCATTAACCGGTGTAACTATAATATGAATATGCGTTGTATCACAAAGTGTTGGTGTTCCGTTATCGCAAATAATTAAGCAAATAGAATCGTTTCCGTTAAAGTTTGCGTTAGGGGTATAAGTCAAACAAACGGTTCTTGGAACAAGTGGATTGTTCACAGATGGACCACTCGTTATTGTTCCATTCACCGGATTACCGCAAATATTTACGTTGTGGCTCTGAGAATTCACTTCCACATCATCAACAGGAATACAAACGGTAATCGGAGTGTCTTCCGGTGTTGTAATAGTTGTATCAGGAACAGTAATTGGCGGGTCATTTACAGGAATGACTGTAATAACAACAGTAGCATTAGCACATTTAATCGGAACTCCATTATCACAAATTTGATAACAGAAAGTATCCGGTCCGTTATAATTAGCTACTGGTATATAAGTAAAGTTTCCGTTGGCTAAAAGAGTAACTGTTCCGTGTTGCGGATTACAAGTTGGTGTTGTGTTAACAGTAATTATTCCGCCATCCGGGTCGTAATCATTATTGGTTACAGTGCCTGTGAGTGTATCGTCTTCATCCACAGTATAATTATCATCTACAGCAACTGGAGGCAAGTTAACACAAGTGTAATCAAACACCGCAATACCAGTATCGCATCTAGAAGGGAAATTTACACTACAAACTTTGTAACAAATACTATCTACTCCATTAAAAGCTACCGGTGGAGTATAGGTAAATCCGCCACCAGAGTTTTGAGTAATTGTTCCGCTGAAAGTTCCGCAGATATTCGGAGTGATAATTTGAATTCCGTTTCCAGAAGGGTCAATATCATTGGTCAAAATATTTCCAGTAATAGTCGAAACAGCGCAATTTGAATACACATCGCGCACAGCAATTGGGGTACAATTGCTTACTGCTAATACAGTTGTTCCGGCAGAAGTGCTGGTGCAACCATTTACCGTAATACTGATATTATATGTTCCCGCATTTCCGGCAACTGCATTAATAATTGTCGGATTTTGCGAAGAAGAAGAGAAACTTGCTGGGCCAGTCCATGAATAACTTGCTCCGCTTACTGTAGAAGTATTTAATTGAATTGTATTACCCACACAAACCGGTCCGTTGTTAGAGGCCGAAGGAATTCCAGGAGTTTGGTTTACTGTTACGTTTACTGTTCCGGCAGTTAAAGAAGTACATCCGCTTACCGTCTGTGTAACTGAATAAAGTCCAGCCATTCCTGCTACAACATTGTTTCTTACAATCGGTGTACCGGTTGCTGTAGAAGCATCAGGATACGTCCAGTTGAAAGTTGCACCTACCACACCTGTAGCAGTTAAAGTAAGTGTTCCACCCGTACAAACCGGATTTGGTGAAGCCCCTGGTGTTGGTGCACCCGGTGTTTGATTTACTGTTACGAATGTACAAGCTGAAGGAGAAGTACATCCCGCCACTGTTTGTGTGGCACAGTAGTTACCCGACATTGCAGTAGTAGAACTACCAATAGAAGGACTTTGCTGAGATGAACTATAACCTAATTGCCCTGTCCAGCTATAAGTTGCGCCAACCTGACCGGTAGCAGATAATGTAATGGTATTACCCGAACATACCGGAGTATTGCTCGAAACTCCTGGAGCAGATGGTGTTGCAGGGTCAGTTAAAGTAACCGGTCCTGTTACCGGTACAGAAGAACAACCAGTAGAAACTAAAGTAACTACAAAGGTAGAATATGAACCTGCTGTTAAACCGGTAATCGTCAATTGTCCGCTTCCGTTGCTTGTAATTACAAATGGTCCTTGTCCGGTTCCCGGAGGACTCTTAGTATATGTAACCGAATAGTTAACATTCGTATTTAATCCGCTTAAAGTAATTGTTCCCTGACTTCCTCCACACGTGGTTGGATTGCTGCTTGCAAACAGAGTAAAGGTAGGTGTTGCGTTAACAACCACCGGAGTACAAGCCGAAGCCGAATTACAGTTTGCCACTGTTTGAGTAGCGCAATAGCTTCCGCTCATTGCTACAGTTGAACTTGGTCTGGTAGGATTTTGAGCAGACGATGTATATCCGCTTGGTCCTGTCCAGCTATAAGTAGCACCAACCTGACCAGTGGCAAATAAACTAAGTGTAACTCCTGAACAAATATCGGTATTGCTTGAAACGCTTGGTGCAGATGGAGTCGCAGGGTCACTCAAAGTAAACGGACCCTCTGCTGCTGAAGTACAACCAGCTAATGCTACTGTAATATTGGTATAACTTCCGGCATTTAATCCTGTAATTGTAAGAACACCGCTTCCGTTAGTTGCAATGCTGAATGGACCTTGTCCAATGAGGTTTCTTAAATAGTTTACGGTATAAGTAGTATTGATATTTAATCCGCTCAACACAATTGTTCCGTTACTGCCACCGCAAGTTGTTGGATTATTGCTAGTGCTAGAAGTAATAGAAGGAGTAGCATTTACAATTACTGTTACACAAGCAGGATCAGAAAGACAGCCCGATACTGTTTGAGTAGCGCAATAACTTCCGCTCATAGCCACAGTAGCATTAGCTCTTGTTGGATTTTGTGCAGAAGATGTATATCCGCTTGGACCAGTCCAGCTATAAGAAGCGCCTATATTGCCACTGGCAAATAATGTAAGCGTGTTACCCGTTCCTGAACAAACAGGACTGTTGCTCGATAATGTTGGTGCCGCTGGTGGAGTAGGGTCCAATATATTAAGAGGGCCTGCTACAGGTGATGATTGGCAACCGTTTAAGGTAACTACTATTAATGTATAGTTACCTTGTATCAAATTCGGAATAGTTACTACTCCTGCTCCGTTAGCGGTAAGTGTAAATGGTCCTTGTGGAATTCCGTCTTTATTATAACGAACGCTATAAGTTGTGTTAGCAGTAAGTCCGTTCAACAAGATAGTTCCGTCATTACCCGCACAACTTGTCGGGTTAGTAGAACCTGTAGAAGTAACAACCGGTGTAGGATTAACCACCACGTTTGTGCAGCCTTGCAATGAAGTACAGTTAGCAACCGTAATTGCTACGCAATAACTTCCGCCCATTGCTACTGTTGCACTCCCCCTTGTAGGGTTCTGAAGATTAGATGTAAATGTTCCGTTACCACTGACACCTGTCCAGCTATATGTTGCACCGGATACTAAGGCAGTTGAAAGATTAATAGTATTCCCAGAACAAACCGGACTGTTGCTTGAAGCAGTAGGTGTTGCAGGAGTAGAAGGGTCGCTCAACACAATCGGACCGGCAACCGGTGCCGAAGTACAACCATTTATTGTAACAGTAAAGTTGGTATACGAACCAAGTGTTAAACCAGTAATAACTACAGCACCGCCTGCGCTTGATGTAATAATAAATGGCCCCTGAGCAGTTCCGTTTTTAGAATAAGCAACAGAATATGCAGTAGTTGCTGATAATCCGTTCAAAGTAATAGTTCCATCCGCGCCACCACAAGTGGTAGGGTTAGTTGAACTGGTTGAACCAATAGCCGGTGTAGTATTCACGACAACATTGGTACAGCCCGGAGATGAAGTACAGTTAGCCACTGTGATAGTTAAACAGTAGCTTCCACCCATAGCAGCAGTTGCAGTGCTTCTTGTAGGATTTTGTAAGCTTGAAGTGTAGCTTCCATTACCATTCACTCCAGTCCAGCTATAAGTTGCTCCACTAACTGTTGATGTAAATAAACTGATAGTTCCACCAGTACAAACCGGAGTATTACTTGTAGGTGCCGGAGCAGATGGTGCCGCTGGGTCACTCAAAGCAATAGGTCCTGCAATAACTGCTGAAGGACAGCCTGAAAGCGTAACAGAAATATTTGTATAAGAACCAGCTGTTAAACCGGTAATTGTAACTACACCACCCGCGCTTGAAGTAAGCGATACGGTAGTAGGGCTTCCGCCATTCTTAGTATAAGTAACAGAGTAAGCAGTGCTGGCATTTAAACCGTTCAATAAAATTGTTCCTGTAGTTCCACCGCATGTTAATGGGTTAGTGCTGCTAGTTGAAGTAATAACCGGTGTAGCATTCACTACTAAGGTTACACTTGTTGCAGGAGAGGTACAATTATTTATAGTTTGAGTAACAGAGTAGCTACCACCCATACTGGTAGAGGTAATTAATCTTGTTGGGTTTTTAATAGCTGCTGTAAAAGCAGGTCCGGTCCATGCCCATGTAATAGTTCCAACCTGATTAGTTGTTGCATCTAACTGAACAGTGTTTCCTGTACATATAGGATTAGGAACTGCCGTAGCAGTAAGTGGGGCAGGTGGGGCAGAAGGGTCGGTTAAGGTAATGATGGTATTATTAACCGCAGAAGAACATCCCGCTATTGAAACCTGAAATGCGGTATAAGTTCCGGCTGTTAAACCGGTGATGATGATATTACCACTGGCATTAGTAGCTATAGAAACTGGTCCTTGCGCTACTCCGCCTTTAGTATAATTTACTGTATAAGTTTGGCTTGCTAAAAGACCGGTTATAGTAATTGTTCCTTGTGTACCTAAACATGTAGTAGGATTTGTTCCGGTTACAGTAGCAATTACCGGAGTTCCGCTAACCACTAAGTTTACCGAAGCCGGTGACGAAGTACAACCATTAATAGTTTGCGTAACAAAATAGTTACCACCCAAATTCGTGTTGTTTATTAAACGTGTTGGATTCTTAATTGCAGCGGTAAATGATACAGGACCTGTCCATGACCATGTAATTGTTCCAACTTGATTAGTTGTTGCATCTAACTGAACAGTATTTCCTGTACAAATAGGATTTGGGGTTGCAGTGGCAGTAAGCGGTGCAGGTGGGGTAGCCGGGTTTGTTATTACATAAGAACCTGGTAAAGTAAATCCGCAAGCCGGATTTGTCGGGTGAAACACCTGAACTGCAGTATAAGTTCCTGCTGTTAATCCGGAAATTGTCAAAGTTCCAGAGATGCCGCTACCTGTGGTAGTATAGAAGACTGGTCCCTGAAGTGGTCCGCCATTTTTACTATAGTATACCCCATATTGCACACCTGCAATTAAAGTATCGTTGGTTATTACTATTGAACCTGTAGCCGAACCGCATGTCGATGTTCCATTGGTGTCAATAATAGCCGAAGTTAAATTAACGCAGTGGTAACGGATAACCAAGTAATCTTCCACCTCACCATTGGCTGCATTGGCAGTTGGCGAAGGATTAGTCACAAAGAAAGACGACTGCGTTGTAAGACGAAGTCGCATATACGAGGTATCGTTCGTCAGGTTAAAATAGGCTGCTCCGGTATTGTAGCCAGTCCATCTTAAAGTAGCAGAAGTTGCTCCCGAAGGAACCAAAACAGTATCAACTTCGTTAGCATCTAAAAAATCTCCATCTCGGTTAAAGTCAATCCATCCTGCTAAAATTGCTGTAAGACCAGTACTATTCGTAACACTTACCGCTTGGGTAAACCGAGTAGAAGTATCTTGAACAAGTTCTATGTTATTATATGGCCCAGATACAGCAATACCATCCTCATCATCAGGAATAGTCCCTACTCTGTCATCAGAATCGCATTTATATGAAGGAAGAGGAAAATCTTCCTTATCTATTGTAGAACCAATTTTGAGTGAATTGAATACAACGTGATTAGGGTTTCCATAACTCGATGGCGCATCACCGTAATCAAAATTAAATAAAATACCGATTCTCCATTTAAAAATGAGATGAATATCGGCTGTATTTGTGGACTGACTAAGATCAAATCCTCCTCCTCCAATGGGATTAGGGGTAAGCGAAGAACTGTGCACAGTAGTTCCCAGACAAATCAAGGAATCGCCTTCCACCTGAAAGTGGTTACTTCCGTGCGGTGTACCAGTTTGACCTAAGTAGTCATTCGCGCTTCCTCCAACTAAAGTTGCAAAATATTGGGTTTTTAAATCTGTTCCCAAAACCTGATAGAATATATCCCACCCGCCATTGGCAGTACTATCAAATAAAGCCCCACCGTCCGAAATATTTTTGTTGAATGGATAACGGTCAGATTGTGTTTCTCCAAACACCATTACCGTGTATGGAGTATAAGTTCTTAATGTGTTACCACGGTCATCGCCACCTCCACCAAAATATGTTGCAGCCCAAGGGTCAGTAGCACCACCATTCCATCCGGTTCTTGGCAATTTACCTACAAATCCATCCTGTCCGGTTCCCTTTGTAGTTTGGAATCTGTTAGCAGCAGTAGCATTAGGTCCCAAATAGAAGTTTGTACTAGATGTAAAACCGGTTACATACAATGTATCAAACGCATCAATTGTTAATCCATAAAATTCATCGGCACCGGTTCCTCCAAAACGACTAAGCATTTGCACTGAGGTACCACCACTTGGAGGAAGAACACCGATTACACCATCGGTGCTTCCGGTTGTATTCGCTACAGCATTGGCAGCATTATTAAATAAAGCGGGGAAACTTGCATTATCAGTAGAAGCACCAGAGAAAGCAATGTATCCATCGCTAAAAATTTGAATATCGTTTACCTGGTCATCACCGGTTCCTCCTATGTAAGTTCCGAAAGTGAGTGTATTGAAATTGGTAAACTTGGCAATATACATTTCATTACCTCCACTGTAAGCCGCATCATACGCGTTTAAAATATAATTAGGAGTTGTTGTTGAAAGTGCAGCATTTACGTGCCCACCCACTACGAAACTATTATTAGATAAAGCGCGGATAGAAACCATTTCATCCGAGTTTCCTGTACCTCCTATATATGTAGTATACAAAGGTGTACCTAAAGTAGCAGCATCTAATACTCCAACAAAACCATCTTCGCTGGTAGCAATAGCTGCGTCAAAAGCTGTAGTAGAACCTGTTGGCAGAGTGCCCGCTGTTAAACCGCAGACAAATACGGTTGATTTATCGGGTGAAAGTGATAGTCCATATAAACGGTCGTTGGCTGATGTTCCAAAGTATGTAACTTTCAAAACAACTGCTCCGTCAAATCTTAATTTATAGATGATACCATCAACACTTCCTGCGTATGAATTGTCAAATCCAAACAAGGTAGCCGGATTGATATAATTTCCTGCACCGGATGTTAATTGTACATTTATATTACCTCCACAGTAAACGTTTCCTTGATTATCTAAGTCAACAGCAAACAAGTATTCATCAAAAGAATCGCTGTTGTTATCAAACCAGGTTCCCCATTTCAAACTCGGGTCAATAACTAAATCGTAACGGTTATCAATTTTGCTGATTGCTTTGAAAGTGGCTACATCACCATTTATCTGGAAAGCCATTTTCACCATCACCTTCTTACCATTAATAATTTGGTAAGCTTCTGGTATGTCAAACTTCACAGCATCAAATTCCAATTTTACATTCAGGATTCCATTCTCATCTACACTCAAACCTTCCTGACCCTTAAAGCGCATTTTAATATTGCTGAAGTCTGAACCTGCATTTACTAACCAGTCAAATTCCATTACGTGTTGATCCTGACTGTAAATACGAAGATCAATTCCTTCATATATATTGTTCATAGTTACTTCACCATAACTGGCTACATCAGAGGCATTGTAAGTATTACCAATCAGATAGTTGTATCTGGTTGGCATTTCGTGCTGCTTACTAATAGTATAGTCTTTATTAGAACCATCTAAATATATTCCCCAGCCGTGAACTTCCTGGTGTTCCAGTTCTTCAGCTTCTTTAGCTTCATCTTCCTCTGTTTCTTCACCTTCGTGCTTTTCTTCCTTTTCAAATGAAACAAAGTGAATATGGTCGTTGGTAATGTACATGTTACCAATATTGGTATTACCGGCAACCTTTACTTCCGGACTCCACTGCCCCTTATTCTCAATAAAGGAAATAGTGTTCTGCGTTTTTTTCAACGCTTCCAGCATTTTATTTTTGCTAACTGGCTGCTGCTTTTGTTGCGCAACGGCAGCGGTTGAAACAACTAACCATAGTAGCAGGCAAAATAATTTGCCTATAGTGGTAGACTTTCTATTATTCATAAGTATATTCTTTGAGAAAGAAGGAATTGTGTGTAGTGTAAAATTTGCCATATCCGTTGCTTTTCTATAAATAAAAAAGGAGAAAGACTTTTAGTTCTTCCTCCGTATTAGCTATTATATAATGATAGTTTTTGCCGCACATTGCAATATACACAATATACAACCTGTGCATAACATTGTCAACCCTGTTTGCTTACAGAGGTCTAAAACACCCCCTAAAAATTCATTTAAGTTAAAATCTCCCATCCTTCTAGTTTAACAAGATAATAGTGTGTATCACCTGGTTTACTTCAAATTTTTCGCAAAAATATTCTTTTAATTGATATATGACAGTATGTGCCTTGTATTTATGTTAAGTATGTATTATCTTTTGTTGGTGGGAAAGGTAAGCGTTTTTTTGAAACAAAAGAATTTTTCGCCATTTTTTTCTTTTGCCAATGTATTCAATAAGATAATAGGACGGTTATATCCTTTCTTCAGCCATGCCGCTCCAAATTTCTTCTAAAGTTTCAGAAAAAAGATTGAAAATGGTTAGAGGGTTGGATGGTAAACCGATTCCGCCTTCTTCATTACTTCTTCTTTCTTTAAACTTAATGGGCGCATTTGCTGGCGGCTGAAGAGTTCCATTTGGTCGGTGTAGTGCGGGCTTTTAGGGTTAAGCGAATTGCCCATTGGTTGCAGTGCGGTTAAACTCTCCACACCATTTTTACCGAACGAAGCAAACATGGTATATGTATCGCCATGTTCTACCTTAAATGCAAAGCGGTCTTTTACCCGTTTAGGATAACTCGGGCTTAGCATATCAGGGAAACCACGCAGGGGCATGTCCTTGTTCCCGCGAATAATTCGGTTGATGGTTCCCCATTCTACCTTTATAGTATTGAAGTTGGCGCGCAATGTATCGCAGGTAGCGCGCAGAGTGTTTGCCCATTCTTCATCGCTTACAGTAAAGCCAAGCACAAAATCGGCATCATCAAAATGATGTTTATCGAAAACTGTTTTTATAGTTAAGCCTAAAAGTGTTGGCGCAAATTCGTTGATGTTCGAAATCCGGTTCCAGTCTCTAAGAATTTGCAACGGCTCTTTCAGGTCTGAATATTTATTTGCATCTAAATCGAAAAGCGGTTGCACCGATTTTGCCATGGCACCGGTGCGCGAAAACGTAATGTCGAATTTCAAATCATGTATATCCTGTAAACTGAATTTATCTTTTGATGAAATAATTTCGGTAAAGCGTTGTGCGCGGTTGTTATCACCGGGGCGTAAATCCATTAGTTTGCGACTGGTGTAACAGTAACCAGTCTGCGAACAGTCATCACCGGATGCATGGAAAGGGGTATTGTTGGTATTGAACACATAACCGCAACTTGGGTTAATAGTTTTAGGCATACTATCTAGCGGAATTAATTTTGTCCAGAGCGTTTTGGAAGTATTACCGGCAACTAATCCGCTCCAGTCAATAGTCGTATCGCGGTCGGGCATCATGCCGTGGTGGATGTAAAATATATTGTCTTTATCATCGGCATATACAATATTGAATAGCGTGATAGCATGTATACGAATGGCATTCCAATACTCTTCGTAATTTTTTGCCTTACTCATTTGATACAATTGCTCACCGGTCTTAATAGTTGTATTGGCCGGAAAACGAATAGCATAAAAATTATTGCTCTTAGAAGATTTTAAAGTTGCTCCGTATTTACTCCAGTAAGTCATCTTCTTTACAGGCAACACAAAATGCCCTTTCTTACTCAAATTCACCTTCAGCCACACCGGTTTCTTTTCTAACTTCAACCAGTTGCCGTCAAATTCATATTCCAGTTTATTCTTCGTATTCATGTTCAGCTTAAACACATCTACTTTATCAAATGTATTCCAGGTCATGCCCCATCCCAGGTGTTCGTTTACACCCATTGCCAGCGAAGTGCTGCCCTGAAACATGCAGCCTTCAATGTTCAATCCTTCTTCGCTATGCAAATGCGCTTCGTAAAAAGAAAGCAAACCTTCCATGCCCATGTGCGGGTTGATGCAGATATAAGTTTTGCCGTCAACGGTTTTAGAACTGTTAAGCGCAAACGCGTTGGAACCTACCGATGGCGTTTGATGTTTAGGAAACTCAAGCGCGGTGTTATCAAACTTTCCTCCTACTGCATCGCCAACCTGATTTTGCACCCAGCTTAAGCCCGACATAATAACCACATAGCAACTCACCATATCTTTAGCTGTAATAGGGAACATCTTTTTCACCTTCACTTCACCGGGATGTGCTTTTGCATAAGCATTTATTCCCTGCACATAACCGTCCACATATTTTTTGAATTCGGGCGATAAATCTTTTTCAAAATTTTTCTCTACCAACTCGTGCGCGCCAATAGCGTGAACAAAAAAATCGCTCTTGGCTCCATCTATTCCGTCTTTGCGACCCATAAAACCTTTACCGGTGGCTATCAATCCTTCCATTACAGGAAACGCATCTTCGGCATTTGCCCAAGCAAGGCCATAAGCCACTTCCGCATCGGTCTTGGCAAAGATGTGCGGAATGCCAAAGCTATCGCGCACAATGGTTACATCGTTAGGGTTGATTACCGGATAGGTTTGTTGCGAAAAAGCAGTTGTAGTTATAATAAGAGAAAGGAAAAGGAACAGATACGGCTTACGGTTAAACATACGGCAGGAAGAATTTTATAAGCGGAAAAGCGGTGGCGAATGTAAATGATTAAGGGCAGAAATTTTTGGGAAGACGAAGCTCTCAAGAGAATACTACAGGACCTTTTACTTACCCAATCAGAGTGCTGACGTACCCGATATTTGCTCTAGCGGGTCCGATATTAGTGATAACGCACCCGTTATTGGTTCCAGCGGACCCGATATTGGTTCTAGGGAGTCCGTTATTAGTGCTAGCGAACCCGTTATTGGCTCCAGCGGACCCGATATTGGCTCTAGGGAGTCCGATATTAGTGCTAGCGAACCCGTTATTGGCTCTAGGGAGACCGATATTGGTGCTGGCGCACCCGTTATTGGCTTTAACGGACCCAGGCGTACCCTATACTAATAGGTACGTTCAAGCACAAACCAGCTAAACGCACGAAGGTTGAGCTTAACCATACTATCACGCAACAGCGGGTCAATCTTCTTCCAGGCGTTTTCGAGAATTGTTTTGGCTTCGCGCTCGCAAAGTTCAATTGCTTTTACTTTATCGAGTAACGAAACCGCTTCGGCAATCAGCTTAAGATTTTCGGTTTTCATACTCACTATTTTCCAGAGGCGGGCACGGTCTTTCTTTTCGAGCAGTGCCATAGCCTTTGCAATTGGGTATGTAATTTTACCGGCAGTAATATCTTCGCCTTTTGTTTTAAGATGGTCTTTAAAACCTTTCAGGTTAAGCGTGTCGTCAATTATTTGAAACGAAATTCCGAGGGCTTCGAAATAATCTCCCATGGCATCTATCTGCTCATCGGTTCCTTCGCCCAGCATTACACCAATGCGCGCTAAGTAGGCAGCCGGTGCGGCACTCTTTAACCGGTGCGTGGCAATTACTCTTTTCTGTAAAAGTTTTGCTACCGCATCATCTTTCAACGCATCGGGCATCATATAATCAAGCCCGTAAATATCCATTGCCTGCCCGCTGTGCGAAGCACGCATGGCCTCGAAGTAGGCATTGTAAATCTGCACCTTGCCTTCAAAACTTTTATGTACGTTGTAAATACAATACTGCCCCACAAAGTAAGCACCGGTGCCGCTGTTAATAGCAGTTGCCTCGCCATGCACTACGTGTGCTGCCGGTCCACCTCTTCGCACTGTTGATTTATCCTGCACATCATCTACCATCAACGAACCTACGTGCATCAACTCCGGTAAAGCGAGCCAATCAATAGCTACTTGCGAGTTCCCTCCTACCGCATCGCAACACGCAATAGTTGCATAACTGCGCCAGCTCTTTCCGCTGCGGTCGGTAATCTCGCGAATAGGGCGAATAAATTTTTCGATATACGCTTGCTTATCTAAACCTTCTGTTAAGTGTTTGTTTCCTTTTTTAGAAACCAACTCTTCAAATTTTTCCTGACCAAATTCTAAAGGCAAAATTTTACGAACAGAATTAAGTGTAGCTTTTGAAACTGCTTTCAAAAACTCTTTCATGTTGCTGCTATTCACAAATCCGTGACGCTCTATGTATGCAGGTCCCGAAACTTTTTTGCCCTTCATCTTACCTTCTACATTCATTCTACCTTCCCAGAAAGCAGGCTTGGAAATAACTGTAGCAAACTCCTGATTAGGGAAAGCAGCAGTAGCAACTACCGATACTCCAAAGTCCGGTGCTTCCAATTTCCACGCTTCCGGATATTCGTTGAAGGTGCGGGTGCTCGTCCACATTTCACCGGCAGGTTTTAAACTGAAGTTGGTGGAGTAATGACGGTTACCTGCTTTATCAATCATGATAATAAACGAGCCGCAATCTTCACCGGTCTTTAAATCAATCAAATCGTAAGCAGTCAACTCGCAACCATTATTTAACTGCACAGCAATCCAGTTCCATGAAACATCTTTTTTCATGTCGCCTTCCTTCTGTTTTTCTTTATCGGCATGGCAACCAAACTCATGGTCGTACCAACCGGAACCGGTCTCAACAGCAATCTTCTCCTTCTTAATTTTTAAGCTACCGGTTACTTTACATTTAGGAATAAAGTAGTAGAACATATCTTCTGCCGAAACTCCGCGCACTACTCCGTTATCTCCATGACGCACCGGTTTCTTTAAAGGTTTGAAATTTATGTCTACACCTAACTCTAATTCTTTATGCGCAAGATGCAATTGATAAGAACCATCTTTCAGTTTCTTAAAAGTATTGTCATCGTAATTAAGACTGAGCGTGGAGTGTGATATCACCGGTGTGCCTTTCAACAATTCATCCGGGTAAGGCATTACACCTTTGCTTAACATTTCAATAGCAGCTCTCTTTATATAAGGGTCTTTTACCAGTTCGCCTTTCTTCAATCTTTCTAAACCAAGTTTAGGTGCGCGTTTATCTACCAGCGAAACAGTGTGATATTTTTTCTCATTCAAATCAGAAATTCCCCAGATAACTGAGTAAGCGTAATCGGGCTTATTCGTTTTCTTATCAAACGAAATAGCATGACGAAAAAACGATGCGAAGAGCGAATACTCTTTTCCTCCTTTCGCTTTTAAGTGTGTGTGCATATACCACCACTCGGTAGAGGATGACGCGTGAGGCAAATCGTGAATCTTTAAATCAATGGGACCGTCTTTTGGCCAATCGGCAGCAAAAAATTTAACCGGTTCAGTAGGCAACGTTTTTTTCATAAGGCGCGCAATAAAGAATAAAAACGTTTGCTCTGCAAATGATTTTTGTAATGCTTTGGTTAAATAAATCAGTTAGCATGTTAAAGGAAGATTTTGAAGTTCCGGTTACTGTTGCTTTTTTACATTTCGTGCATTCAGCATCTGGTTTTTTTTAGAAAAAGATTTGATTTGCGAACGGTTTAAATCGATAAATTACTTTTGACCCGATGGCGGAGAACGAAAAAGAGATTGCAGGATTTTCGAAGATGGGCAAGCGCGAGAAAATTGCGTGGCTGGCTAAGAATTTCCTTTATGCCAATCCGGTAGAGGTGGTAAAAGAGTTTGCCGAGTATTGGCACGATAATATCGAATCGCAGAAACTGCTTGATGGTTTTAGCGAGAACACGCTTACCAACTTTCCTGTTCCTTTTGGCATTGCTCCCAACTTTAAAATAAACGAGCAGGTTTATGCCGTGCCCATGGTGATTGAAGAAAGTTCGGTTGTAGCAGCAGCATCCAACTCGGCAAAATATTGGTTAAGCCGTGGGGGATTTAAAGCAGAAGTTATTTCTACAAAAAAAGTAGGACAGGTTCACTTCATCTATCACGGAGCGAAGGAGAAGTTGTTTTCATTTTTCAATTCTATTAAGGAAGAATTAAAACAAGGCGTAAAACACATCACCGGTAAAATGGAAGAGCGCGGTGGCGGAGTAATTGATATGGAGCTTTTCGATTTCACCGAATTAGAAAAAGATTATTACCAGTTGCGCGCGTATTTTGAAACGGTAGATTCGATGGGAGCGAACTTTATTAACTCTTGTTTGGAAGAGTTTGGAAGCCAGTTGCAAGAAAAAATTGTTGCCAGTGATATTTTTTCTGCCGCAGAAAAAGATGTAGAGATAGTAATGTGCATTCTTTCGAACTACACACCGGATTGTTTGGTGCGTGCTGAGGTAAGTTGCAAAGTAGAAGAACTCGGAAAGTTTGAAGACGGAAAAGTTAGTGCCGAAGAATTTGCAGCCAACTTTCAGCGCGCGGTAAATATTGCGAGGATTGACCCTTACCGGGCAACAACACACAACAAAGGCATAATGAACGGAGTAGATTCTGTAGTGCTTGCCACCGGTAACGATTTTCGCGCGGTAGAAGCTTGCGCACATACTTATGCTTGTCGCGATGGAGTTTACCGGAGTTTAAGCGAATGCAAAGTGGAGCATGGTGTTTTTAAATTCTGGCTGACCTTACCTATTGCTATTGGAACAGTTGGTGGATTAACTTCACTTCACCCTCTTGCAAAACGTTCACTTGAATTACTCGGAAATCCGAATGCAAAAAAATTAATGGAGATAATTGCTTGTGTTGGACTGGCGCAAAACTTCGCAGCTCTCCGTTCGCTTACCACTATTGGAATACAAGCGGGACATATGAAAATGCACCTCACCAACATACTCGCAAGTTTTCAGGCAACGGAGGAAGAAGTAGAAAAAGCTAAACAATATTTTGAAGATAAACTGGTAAGCGTTTCTGCCGTGAGAGAGTTTATTGAAGCATTGAGAAAATGAAACTGCGGATTACAAAACAGGAAGATGAACTGAGTTTCTACGGTCACGGCAAATTGCTGTTAATCGGTGAGTACTTTGTGCTGGATGGAGCGCAGGCATTAGCGGTTCCTACAAAATTCGGACAATCACTACGAGTTAAGGAACTTCACTCATCAGAAAATATTTTGTATTGGATTGCGCTTGATAATAAGAACAAACCATGGCTTCAATTTACTTTTGATAAAGAAACACTTACCTGTTTAAATACATCACAAGAAGAAGCGAAAGACTTAAACACTATTTTAAATGCAGCGAGAGATTTGAATCCGGAATTTCTTTCCGATGCAAAAGATATAGCTGTAGAAACATGCTTAGAGTTTCCGCGCGATTGGGGATTGGGTTCCAGTTCCACACTCATTCATTGTATTGCTAAGTGGGCAAATGTGGATGGTTACACATTGCTGCAAAATTCTATTGGTGGTTCCGGTTACGATGTAGCTTGTGCCGCACATGATTCAGCTATTCTTTATCAATTAATAAATAAGCAACCGGAAACAGTTGCCGTAAATTGGAAACCGGTCTTCAGTGATAAAATTTTCTTCACGCATCTTGGCAAAAAACAATCCTCGCCACAAGCCATTAAAAATTATCGCGAACTGATAAAAGATAAAACATACGGAGTAAATGAACTTACGCGAATTACAGAAGCCATTTTACAATGCAGCGATTTGAAAGTATTTGAAGAGTTAATCAACGAACACGAAACAATAGTAGGTTCGCAACTCAAACAAATAAAAGTGAAAGACTCGCTATTTACAGATTACTGGGGAAGTGTAAAATCGTTAGGAGCATGGGGTGGAGATTTTGTAATGCTGACGAATGAAAGAAGCGAAGCAGAATTGAAAGAATACCTTGCAGCGAAAAATATCACTACCGTATTTAAATGGGATGAAATTATTTTTGAGAATCAATCTTAAACTTGCGTTATGAACGAAATTAAAAAGACAACCTGGAGAAGCCCGAGCAACATTGCTCTGGTAAAATATTGGGGGAAGAAAAAAGGTGTGCAGATTCCTGCTAACCCATCTATCAGTTTTACTTTGGAGCATTGCTACTCTGAAACAAGCGTTGCGTTGGTCGAAAAAGAAACCAAGTCGAAAGATATAGAGATGCGTTTCTATTTCGATGGCAAAGCGAACATGGCTTTTCAATTGAAGATGATTAAGTTCTTCGAGAGCATCCGCAAAGATTTTCCGTTGTTGAATAAATACGGTTTGTTGATTCACTCCACTAATTCATTTCCACATTCATCGGGCATTGCATCATCGGCATCGGCTATGAGTGCGCTGTCAATATGCCTTTGCGATTTGCAACAGCAGTTAGATAAGAAGAAAGTATCTGACGGAAAGTTTCTTCAACGTGCTTCGCACTTTGCGCGTTTAGGCTCTGGCAGCGCATCACGCTCCGTTTATCCTTTAATTTCTCAATGGGGTAAAACAAAGATCGTAAAAGGTTCAAGTGATGACTACGCCATTCCGTATGAAAAAAATCTTCATCCTGTTTTCAAAACTTTTCAGAACACTATTTTGATTGCGAGCAGTAAGGAGAAAAAAGTTTCGAGCCGCGTTGGGCATTCATTGATGAAGACAAACCCTTTTGCAAAAACACGTTACGCGCAGGCGGAGACTAATTTGAAAGAGATTATCACTGCACTTAAAAAAGGTGACCTCGAAAAGTTCGGTGCTATTGTAGAAGAAGAAGCAATGACGCTTCACGCGCTAATGATGTGTTCCACTCCATCTTTTATTTTGATGGCTCCGTCTACTTTAACTATGATTGAAAAAATCAGAAAGTTTAGAGAAGAAAGTAAGCTACCGGTTTACTTTACTTTAGATGCGGGCCCTAATATTCATTTGCTCTTTCCTAAAAACATTGCCAAGAAAGTCGACAAGTTTATTTATGCCGAACTGGAAGAACATTGCGAAGGAGGAAGAATGATTCACGACAATGTAGGCAAAGGTCCTGTTACTGTCATTCATTAGTTCTAATTCAAGTAAGCCGTGGCTAAGTCAAAGGTTTCTCATAAAATATTCAATTCTAAAATTCTTTTATTCGGTGAGCACATCATCAACAAAGGGGCTATGGGTTTAGCGGCACCGGTGGAGCATTATAACGGTGTGTTCCGGTTTGGCGATTTAAAAAAAGATAAACAGGTTAAAGAGTCTAACAAATCACTGGGACTTTTCGCCAATTACATTATCTATCACGAGCAGATTTCTACGCAATACGATACCAATCAATTCTTGGCGGATATTGAACAAGGCTTGTATTTCGATTCGAATATTCCACAGGGATATGGTTTGGGAAGTTCCGGTGCATTAGTAGCTGCGGTTTACCATCAATACAATAAATTCAGGAAAAAGAGTCGGTCGTTAAGTGAAGTAAAAAGTGATTTGGCTTTGCTTGAAAGCTATTATCACGGAAAAAGTTCGGGACTGGACGGAATTGTTTGTTATCTGAATAAAGCAGTGCTGGTGAATGAAGGAGAAGTGACAGAAACATTTGACTTACAGGTGAGCGAACAACCGGCTGTAAAAGTATTTTTAATCAATACGCATATCCCTCGCAGCACAGCCCCTTTTGTAAATTTGTTTTTAGAGAAATGTAAGGACGCTAAATTCATGAACACTGTTCAAAAGAGTTTGGTGCCAACCACCAATATTGCCATCGAAAGTTTTATTCAGAAGAACCATTCCAAACTGATGGATTGCGTAAAATTGATTTCGCAATTACAGTATGATATGCTCCCCGAGTTTATCCCTAATCAGTTTAAAGAAGTTTGGAAAGATGGTTTAAAGACCAACGATTTTCATTTGAAAATTTGCGGAGCCGGTGGCGGTGGCTTCATCATTGGCTTTGCCAAAGCAGATGCTGATTTAGGTTTGTTACTGGGTGCCAAGGATGTAATTGAGTTGATGAAGATTTAACTTCTACGAAATCACGAATCCTGCCTTCTCCAAATCTTTCCAAAATTCCGGATAAGATTTCTTTACTACTTCCGGATTTTCAATTTCAATTTCTCCCAGCAAAGCGAGCGGAGCAAAACTCATAGCCATCCGATGGTCGTTGTATGTTTTAATTGGAGAAGTAGGCAATTTAAATTCGCCTCTTAATTGATAAAAGAAATACAAAGGCGCATAATCAAAATCAACATTCACCTTTTGCAATTCTGTTTTCAGCGCAGCAATTCTATCAGTCTCTTTTATTTTTAAACTGTCAATACCCGAAAATCCGCTGGAGACATTTTTTGCAGCAAACATAGCTGCAAAAGTCTGCGCCAAATCAGGATTGTTTTTAAAATTCAGTTTCATCAACCTCGGATAATCTACATTTATCTTCTTCAGCATTGCACCTTCCTTATTAAATTCTGTAATTACACCAAAGCGTTTCATCCAGTCCGCCATTTCTCTGTCTCCCTGCGTCCAGTCATCCTTTAATCCTTCCAGAAATATTTCTGCTTCATCGGCAATGAAGGCTATGGAATACCAGTAAGAAGCAGAAGACCAATCACCGCCAACAGAATAATTGCGAATTGCGAATTGCGAATTGCGAATTGAAAGACTATTGCCTTCCCATTCATGTGCAACTCCAAGGTGCTCAAGAATTTTCAGCGTCATTTCGATGTAGGAGCGTGAAGTAAGTTCGGTGGTGAATTTTATTTTCAGCCCTTTCTCAAGAAAAGGAGCGATGAGTAATAAGGCAGTGATGAACTGACTGCTGATGTTTCCCTCTATCCATACTTCATCTTCCACCCTGCTCAGGTTCACCGTATGAATTTCGAGTGGAGGAAAACCTTCTTTCTTCATATAGCGAACATCAAAACCCATTTCGCTCAGCGCATTTACGAGGGGTTCTATCGGACGTTCTTTCATCCGTGCGTCACCGGTTACTACTTTATGATGGTTGGTGGCGCAGTAATATGCCGTTAGAAAGCGCATAGCCGTACCTGCATCTAAAACATTCGCCTCCGCTTCATCTTCCGAAAGAATCCTGATTAAGCTTTGCGTATCGCGTGCGGTAGAGAGGTTTTGTAATTCAAGTTTGTTTCCCGAAAGTGCGTTCAGTATGAGCAACCGGTTGCTTTCGCTCTTTGACCCGGGTATCCTGATTCGCGTGTTTATTTTTTTTGTGGGATGTGATATTCTCATTTGTGCCGAAAAAACATTTCGGAATAGTAAGTCAATGAATGAACAATAAGATTTTCTTCAACAAAATTGCCGGTTGAATACTTACCTACATCTTTCAAAAGTGTGAATTGGTTTTTCCCTTCAGAACTTTTCTTGTCCTGTTCTATCAGCTTTAGAATTGCCGGAATGCTTTGCTTACGAAAATTGGGCAGGTCAGGAAAAATAGCTCCAATCAGTAGCAGAATAAATGGAAATCTTCCGCGCGGCAATAAACCCGCATTGATCGAAATTCCGCTTTCGCAAAGAATACCTATTGCGACTGCCTCGCCATGAAGGATTTTTTTCCCTTTGTTCAGAAAATATGTTTCCATGGCATGGCCTATGGTGTGACCAAAGTTAAGTGCCTTGCGCTCACCGGTTTCAAACTTATCTTTTGCAACAATCTTTGCTTTAATGGCAATGTTCTTCTGGACCAGTGCATCTAAATCCATCATACGAATACTGTATGGCTTACCCTTTTTAGGAAAGAACAATTTGCTGATTTCGTTGAAGGCCTTTTTATCGGCAATCAGGTAGTGCTTAATTACTTCGGCAAAGCCTGCGCTTAGTTCTTCGTCAGAAAGTGTTTTAAGGAAGCCTGTATGAACGAAAACCGCTTCCGGTTCGTTGAACAGGCCGATTTGGTTTTTGAAGCCGTTCAAATCAACACCGGTCTTGGCTCCAACGCTGGCATCTACCATTGCGAGTAGAGTTGTTGGAATATTGATGAACTTAATTCCGCGCTTGTAGCAACCGGCAGCAAAGCCACCGAGGTCACTGATAACGCCTCCGCCTAAGTTGATGAGCAGGGTTTGTCGGTCGGCATTGGCACCGGTTAATTTATTCCAGATGGTTTGGCAGGTGGCGAGTGTTTTATTCTCTTCTCCGCTTTTAATTTGAATAACGCTGTGCTTGGGCAAAAGCTTTTTGACTAACGGATAGCAATGCTTAACGGTATTCTCATCGACCAGCACAAATGTTTGCGAAAAAGAATTGGCAGAAAGAAATTTGGCAAGGCTTTTAAGCGAGCCGGTACCGGTGAAGATGTTTTTGTTTACTACGGACATGTTTTAAAACTTTCGCTCTAAAATTACAGAACCGAGAACAGCATCGCGCATGTTCAATTGAAACGCTGCAGCGGATTCTTCCACATCCATTTCTTCCACCGATTTAATTTTATAGATGCCTTCGTTTTCTATTTTCAGTTTGCCGCGTTCAATTCTTTCTTCATCGGTTAAGCCGCGCTCGTAGTTGCCTTCTGCAAATACGCCTTGTTGTTTTTGGTGAACGAGGATTTCTTTTGGCTGCACTTTCTGTTTGGGTGCATTAAGCGGTTTGGGTTGCGGAGTGATTGCTTTTTTCTGTGCATCTGCTTCGGCTTGCTTCCGCTTTATTTCGCGCATAATATCATCTAGCGGATTGGTGGTTGGAGGCGAAACAGTTTTAGGAGCCGGTGACGAATCTGTGTTCACCGGAGTTTGTTGTTTGCTCTCCTGCGCTTTCTTTACAATGGTATAAATGAAATATATAACTCCGAGAACTATATATATGATGGCCTTGAATTCCATGAAACCAAATTAAGATTTTAATTGATGTAGACCGTCTTGATGTTTACAAACTCCTTTAGTCCGTATCCGGAGAGCTCGCGGCCGAAACCGCTGCGCTTTACACCGCCAAAGGGCAGGCGCGCATCGCTTTTTACTATATCGTTGATGAAAACATTTCCGGCTTCTAACTCCACTGCCAGGCTTTCCGCTTTTGTCTTATCGCCCGACCAGATGGAAGCACCGAGGCCGTAAACGGAGTTATTGGCTGCAGCAATCGCCTCATCCACATTCTTTACCGTGATAACGCTCCACACCGGTGCAAACACTTCTTCATTAAACGAGGTAACACCTGCCGTAACGTTGGTAAGCACCACCGGTGAAATGAAATTGCCTTCTGTGTTTAATACTTCGCTGCCGTAATAAGCGTTCGCGCCCTGTGCTATCGAATCGGCAATCTGCTTTTTTACCTTCTCCATCAAATCTTTTCTGGCCAGCGGTCCTACATTCGTGGTTTCATCCAGCGGGTCTCCTACTTTCAGTTCTGCTGCGGCTTCTATCAGTTTTATGGTGAAGGGCTCTGCCACCTTTTCGGTTACTATAAAACGCTTTGCCCCGTTACACGACTGACCGCTGTTGATACTGCGCGACTTAATGGCACCGGCTACGGCTAAATCCAAATCAGCATCATCCAATACAATAAATGCATCGTTGCCTCCCAGCTCCAGCACGCACTTTTTAATGTGTTTGCCTGCCTGTGCCGCGAGTATGCTACCGGTGGCATCGCTACCGGTAAAGCTTATGCCGTGCACGCGCGGGTCGGCAATTACCTTTGCCGCATCTTCATTGCTCAAAAAATAATTTCTGAAAATATCGGCAGGCACACCTGCTTCATCAAACAAAGCCTGAATGGCAAGCGCGCATTGCGGAACATTAGGCGCGTGCTTTAGTATAGTAACGTTGCCCGATATTAAAGTAGGCACGGCAAACCTAAACACCTGCCAGAAAGGAAAGTTCCACGGCATAACTGAAAAGATAATACCGAGCGGCTCGAAGCTGACATAGCTTTTAGAGGCATTGCTCTTTACTTCTTCGTTCTTCAACAGCACCGGTGCGTTGGCAATGTAGTAATCAAAGGCGGTGAGGGTTTTGCTCAGCTCGTATTCTGCTTCGCGCAGGGGCTTTCCCATTTCTAGGGTAATGAGTTGTGCGTAGTGTTTCTTGTTCTTCTCTAACAGCACCGCCACTTTACGCAACTGCGTTCCGCGCTCTTCTACCGTCAGCTTTCTCCACACTTTAAACGCTTCGCTAGAAAGGTTCAGGTCAGGAAAACTATCGAGAGGGAATTCTTTCAGCAGTTGATTGTTCACCGGATTGACCGTGGCATACTTCATTGCGCGAATAACACGAATTATCGTGAATTAATCAGCAGTGAATTTTATTGGCCCGGTGTTAATGCTCCTGATAGTAAATGTTCGACCACTGATACCAGTTGATGCCCGGATACGAGATGCCGCTCCATAGTTCGGGAGTGGTAACTCCATCGCCATTGGTATCGCCTTTTTCGGTATCGTCACCGTAAGAGGTAAACTGCACACCGGTGCCGTCATGGTTTGCCAGTTGTCCATCGCCATCGGGTAAAAGAATGGAGAAACCGGGATTAGTGTATCGCGCAAACTTTATTACTACATCGTTGCCGAGGGTAAGGTATTTTCCGGCATCAAAGCTCCAACTATTGCCGCTCCAGCCTCCTAACACAAAGGCTACTACTGTTTCGCTCCATGTCATCAGGTCGGCCTGGTCCTGATTGTGCACGCAGTCAACAAATATGCCGTTGCACGCGTTGGTTTCGGATGGGTTAGAGGGGTTATGAAAAGTATTGCTGTCGTCAATATCGGTGGAGGTGCCAATAATTAGCGGGTGGCCGTTATCGTAAAACGTATTCCATAACGCCACGCTGCTTTGCGGACAGCCCGACATGTTGAGTGCCGCAAATTTAGAATCGAGGCCACCGGCATTGTGTGCAAACACGGTGCTCTTTACCGAGTTGTTTGCCCCGTTGCCCATGTTCACGGCCTGCTCGTAAGTGGCAGAAGCGTAACCGGCATACAGCACCTCGGCATGGCTGATGGTGTTGCCCGATGAAGTGCCGAAGGTGATGAACTGCCAGTCGCCCTTTTGCGCAGAGGTGGCGGTGCCATCGCCATTGGTGTCGCCACCGTGGCTATCGTCTTTATCGGAAGTAAAGATGACCGGATGGGCAGCCGTGCCTTCTACCAACAACTTTCCGCTACCTGCATTTACTACCATGCCTTTTTGCGCACCGAATTTTACAATGGTGCCCGCCTGTATGGTGAGCGTGGCGCTGATGCCGGGGAAGGTGGTTTGGCAGTAATAAATATGGCAGCTGTCCCAGGTGGTGTTGGCGTCTATGCTGGCGCCTACTATTACTACTTCTTTGGTGCAGGCACCGGGGTTGTTATTATCGGGTTTGTTGCATGCGCTACTGAAAAGAAGGAGTGCGCTAAGCAGGGCGATGGGGAAGAGGTTTTTCATGGTGTGATATTTTGTGGTTCAAAAATGTCGCATGGAATGAGGATGGTGTACTCTTTGCCACAGGCAATGGAGCAGCATGGACATTTCACAGGATGGTTTCAACAACAAGGTAGGTTTATTAATTAGAAAGAGCGATTTATTTTGGTAACCCACCAGCCAAGTCTGTCCTATCCCTAAAACCCTCTGTAGTTCGGTCAAATTTTCTTGGGGACGTCTCAAATTCATCGGGGGACCGGTCAAATTTTCCTGGGGACGACTAAATTTCCTTGGGGTCTTCTCAAATTCCTTTGGGGACAGCTCAAAATCATCATGGGTCAGCTCAAATTTCCTTGGGGGCTTCTCAAATTCATTGGGGGACAGCTTAAATTCCTTTGGGGACGTCTCATAATCCTCGGGGGACTTGACATAATTTCCGGGGGACAACTCATAATCATCGGGGGACTTGACATAATTTCCTGGGGACGACTCATAAATCGTTGGGGTCTTACCCGCAGCTACCTTGTTCCGGTCTGCATCTCTCGCCATCCATCTTTTACAAACTCACTCTCTTCACTTTAATCCAGATATCACTGTTGCGCCCCTTGTCATCGGTGCAGGATATTTTAATGGCTTCATCTGCCGGAGTAAAAAAGAGTTTGGTGTGCGCATCGCATTGTTTGTAGAACCGGTTGTTGATATACCAGTAAACTATTTTTACATCGCTGGTTACCTCGCAGCTTAGCTGCAAAGGCTCGGGTTCGGTTTTGCTTATAAAATATTCGCTGCCGTTTTTGGGCGAGCGTATAACCGGTGCACCTTCGGTAAACACTTTGTCGCAGGCGGGGTTGTGCATGGGTATTTTTTGGTATGCCAGCCGGTTTTCATCGTAATACGATTGCATTTCGGGAAGCACTACTTTGTATAGTTTCTTCTTATAACCATTTTCGGGTAGACAGTTTTTGCAGTAAGAAAGTTTTTCGTTGGCACTTACCGCCACTTCGCGCATATTATCGCACCGGGTGCTGTTGCTGATGAGGGGAATAAAATAATCCATTACGGTGTTGGTGCAAAAATCGTTAGGCAGCTTACCGGTTTCGGAACACACCAGGCGGATGCCGCATTCCTTAGGCATGTTATACCATTCGTTGGTGCTGTTGTAGTCGATAGTGTTGAATATTTTAAAGAGAAGAGGCGTGGCAATGTTAGCACCGCTCAGCTCGGGCACACCTGCACCGGAGAAGTTGCCGACCCAAACGCCTACCGTGTAGTTTTTGTTGTAGCCAATGCTCCAGGCATCGCGCTTGCCGTAGCTGGTGCCGGTTTTCCAGGCAATGCGTGGCGTGTGCGAGCTTTGCTCCCAGTTAGTAGGCAGGTCGGGCCGCGCGAGGCGAGAGAGGATTTCGGTGAGCATGAAGTTGGAAGAAGGAGAAAGAATGCGGATTGCGGAATTCGGATTGCGGATTGAATCCAAATTCTGATTTCTGATTTCTGATTTCTGATTTCCTTCTTGAATGAAATTTGATTTGTGATAAAGACCATCGTTGGCGAAGGCGGAATAGAGACCGGTCATTTCTTCGAGGGTTACTCCGCAGCCTCCGAGGATTAGTGAGAGGCCGAGTTTCTTTTCATCGCGTTTTATCTGTTTAAAGTTGCAGGCTTCCAGTTTGGCAATCATCTTTTCGGTGCCTAAATCGTTCAGGCATTTTACTGCGGGTATGTTGAGGGAGTTTTCTAAAGCAAACTCCACCGTTACATAACCGTTGAACTTTGAATCGTAGTTCTCGGGTTGGTAGCCGTTGATGTTGAGCGGTACATCGGTGAGCATGGTTTTAGGCGTAAGTATTCCGTTGTCGAAGCTCAAGCCGTAAGCAAGGGGCTTGAGCGCGCTGCCCGGTTGGCGCACGGCATCGGCACCGTTTACCTGTCCGCCATCGGTGCCGTTATTGAAATCTGCCGAGCCTATGTAGGCAATTACGTTATGCGTTTTGTTGTCGAGCACCACCACCGCGCTGTTGTGAATGCCTAGGGTGTAAAGCGCGCTGACATAATCTTTCACCATCTTCTCCAACTTCAATTGCATCTGCATTTGCAGATTGGTGCGGATGATATCGCTGTGAACGGTGCGCCTTAATTTTAAAGCGAGATGCGGAGCAGATTTAGGTGCTTCGCTCCTCTTGGCATCAAGCGGCTCATCGAGCGCATCGGCAATTTCTTTTTCGTCAAACAGTTTATCGGCACTGAACCGGTGCAGCCATTTGTTGCGCTCACGGATAATTAAATCGTTGCGGAAACCCAAGCGAAGTGAAGATGGGCGGTTGGGAATAATGGAAAGGGCAGTTACTTCTGCTAAAGAAAGATGGTCGGGGTTCTTTTTGAAGTAAAGAATAGATGCACTCTTCACCCCTTCGATATTACTGCCGTAAGGAACGAGGTTGAAATAGAGTTGGAGGATTTCATCCTTGGGATACTTCCACTCCAGTTGAAACGCGCGGAAGATTTCTTTGAGTTTGTTGAAGTAGGTCCGGTTCTTTGGCTCAAGCATCCGTGCCACCTGCATGGTGATGGTGGATGCACCGGAAGTCCTTTTGAGGTGAAGGGTATTCATGACCGCAGCCCGCAACATGGCAAAAGGGTTTATGCCAAAGTGGCGGTAGAAGTATTTGTCTTCTTTATACAGTAGCGATTTCTTGAGGGTGGGAGAGATTTCCTTCAGTTCAGTCTTCATCCGCCATTTCTGGTCGCGGGTTAAAAAGGCGTGTATTACTTCGCCTTTGTTGTCGAGAACAATGGTGGAGTATTCAATTTTATCAGGCAGCGGGAAAAAGAAGTTGAGGAGAAAGAAAAGCAGCAACAGCGTTGCTGCTGTAATTAAGAATACTTTAAAAAACCGGATGAGTTTTGTTTTCACTTGGTGGTGTAAATAGAACGAAAGAATCAGTGATTAGTATGTGATGGAAATAAAAATGTGGTGAGACAAATTCTGTAATTGCAAAAAGACTTCGGCTTGCCTCAATCATCCATTTACAGTAAGCGGTTATATAGGCTATTCTTTCAGAATTTTTCACTTTCAATTAAAAGTGTATTTTTCGAACTTCAAAATCTAATACTATGGGCAGACCGCCAACCAAACCGAAACGATTTAAAGACGGATTTTATATTGAAGTTCGCAACAAAGGGGCAAATGCCGGAATGAAAATTCATTTCGATACCGAAGCGGATATGAAAGGTGCCGCAGAGATGTATACCATGAACAAAAAAGAGGTAATTACGCTTGGCGAGCACAAGAAAGACCGCTGGCTGAACCTGGAGCCTGAAGCAGAAGAAAAGCGCGTGCGCAAAATGAAACTTGACAGAGAAAAACTGGCAAGACATGCAGAAGCTAAAGCTGCTCCTAGAGAAGCTAGAGTAGTAAAACCTGAAAAGCCTGCGAAAAAGGAAAAAGCAGTTAAGCCGGCAAAAAAAGAAAAGGCAGTAAAACCTGCTAAGGCAGTAAAAAAAGCCAAGCCGGTAGTTAAAGCAAAGGCAAAAAAGAAGAAGTAAAATTTCTTACCATTAATAACCTTAAATGCGGAACTAAGAATTTAAAAATTCGCGTTCCGCATTTATAATTTTAAACCTTATGTCTTCTCTCTCAAAATCGTACAAGCAACAAAAAATCGAAGGCACATTCGATGTGATTGTTATTGGCTCGGGCATGGGTGGTATTGCCACTGCTGCATTTTTAGCTAAAGAAGGCAAGAAGGTTTTGGTGCTTGAACGCCACTACACGCCCGGTGGATTTACACATGTATTTAAGCGCAACAAATACGAATGGGATGTAGGCGTGCACTATGTAGGTGATGTGCACCGCGAGCATACGGAGCTGCACAAAATGTTCAACTACATTACCGGTGGAAAAATGAAATGGGAAGAAATGGGAAGCCCATACGACATTATGTTTTTCGGGAACGACCGGTATGATTTTGTTGCAGGAACAGAAGAATTTAAAACAAAACTAAAATCGTATTTCCCCGGTGAAGAAAAAGCGATTGATGATTATGTAGAGTTGATTTACGCTACACAAAAAAATCAGCGTTGGTTTTTTGCTGAAAAGCTTTTGCCTAATTGGTTAAGTGCTTTGTTCGGAAACCTGTTGCGCAAAAGCGGCTTGAAAGGAAACAAAACAACGCTTGAAGTTTTAGAATCGCTAACCAAAAACAAAAAACTTATTGCGGTGCTCACCGGTCAATACGGTGATTATGGTTTGCCTCCCGCACAGAGTAGCTTTTTAATGCACGCTGCACTCATTAAACATTACATGAAAGGTGCGTGTTATCCGGTAGGTGGCGCGCAGCAGATTTACGAAACCGTTGCACCCACCATTTTAAATGCCGGTGGTGAAGTATTTACCAATGCCGAAGTAAAGGAGATAATTGTAGAAAACGGAAAGGCTATTGGTGTAAAAATGTTTGATGCTAAAGAGTTTTTTGCACCGGTGGTTATCAGCGATGCGGGAATTTACACAACCTACAAACACTTGTTACCGGAACAGCAGAAAAAAGAATTACAGACTGAAAAATTGTTTGAAAACATTCAGCCATCGGTGGGGCATGTTTGTTTATACATTGGTATTAACGAAAGCAACACCACTTTAAAATTAGGCAAGAGTAATTACTGGATTTTCCCCAACAATTACGACCACGATAAAAACGTGGAGGACTACATCAACAACCCTGAGGCAGAGTTGCCGGTGGTTTATATATCTTTCCCGTCATCAAAAGACCCTGATTGGGACAACCGGTATGCCGGCAAAACAACCATTGAAATTGTAACGCTTTCGCCATATGCGTGGTACGAAAAATGGAAAGACAAACGATGGATGAAACGCGGTGAAGATTATAATGCGTTTAAAGAAAAGTTAGCACAGCGTTTGTTAGAGGCACTATATAAACGTCACCCTGAGTTACGAGGTAAAATTGATTACTACGAGCTTTCCACACCGCTCAGTACTGCGCACTTTGCTAATTACGAATACGGAGAAATTTACGGCATTGACCATACCACAAAACGTTTTGAGCAGAAATTTTTGAAAGCAAGAACACCGGTTAAGAATCTTTACCTCACCGGTCAGGATATTGTTAGCTGCGGAGTGGGCGGAGCATTATTCAGCGGCTTAATTACAGCCAGTGCAGTAAGCGGAAAAAATTTGTTGAACCGGTTGAAATAAAAATTAATCCTATGAACTTCGAACACTCAGCCAAAGCAATAGATATTATAAAGCGCGTTCAGCAATTTATGGACGCTTACATTTTCCCATTGGAGAAAGAATATCTGAAAGCAACGCACCACGGAAATCCTGACTGGAAAAACTGGGAGGTTGACCCGCGTGTTGAAGAACTGAAAGCGAAAGCCAAATCAGAAGACTTATGGAATTTATTTCTACCTGCACTCAGCGGTTTAAGTAATTTAGAATATGCACCTGTGGCAGAAGTTACCGGTCAATCATTATTAGCTCCTGAAATTTTAAATTGCAATGCACCGGATACCGGCAACATGGAAGTGCTGTGGAAATACGGCAGCGAGGAACAAAAAGAAAAATGGCTAAAGCCATTGCTCGATGGAAAAATTCGTTCCGCCTTCTGCATGACCGAACCGGATGTTGCCAGTAGCGATGCTACCAACATGGAAGCAACTATTACTGAAGATGGAGATGAAATAATTTTAAACGGCACTAAGTGGTGGAGTACCGGTATTGGTCACCCAAATTGCAAAGTGGCAATTTTTATGGGCCTGAGCGATGCCAATGCACACAAATATTTGCGTCATTCCATGGTGTTAGTTCCGTTAGATACCACCGGCGTAACTATCGAAAGAATGTTGCCGGTGTATGGCGGTTACGACCCGCCTTTCGGGCATGGCGAAGTAAGTTTTAAAAATGTTCGTTTACCAAAAACTGCAGTTATTGCGGGAATAGGAAAGGGATTTGAAATTGCACAAGGCAGATTAGGACCGGGAAGAATTCATCATTGTATGCGTCAGATAGGTGTAGCAGAGCGCGCACTTAAATTGATGATTGAACGCGGAAGCGAAAGAGTCGCTTTCGGCAAACCGTTAATCAATCTTGGTGGCAACCGCGATATAATTGCTAACGCGAGAATAGATATTGAAATGACCCGGTTGCTGGTTTTAAAAACTGCTTTTTTAATTGATACCGTTGGTGCCATGGGCGCGCTGAGTGAAGTGAGCCAGATAAAAGTAGCTGCACCAAATTTAGCCTGTCGGGTTTTAGATCAAGCTATACAAATGCACGGAGGGAAAGGAATGAGCAACGATACTCCGCTTGCCGCTATGTTTGCGTATGCAAGAATTTTGCGCTTAGCGGATGGACCGGATGAAGTGCATAGAGGAGTGGTGGCTAAATTGGAGCTAATGAAATACAAATAGCCAATGATCGACCAGCCAAAAGATGTTCGCGAAGAAGATAAACTCGATGAAAAAATAATTTCGGATTTTGTAAAGCAGCATTACACGAATGCCAAAGGAGACTTACACATCAAACAATTTCGCGGTGGGGCATCTAACCTTACTTACCAATTAGATTTTGAAAATGTTTCGCTGATACTCCGTACCTCACCCAAGGGAACTAAAGCAAAGGGCGCGCATGATATGGGGCGCGAGTTCAACATTATGCAAAAGCTGAAACCGGTTTATCCGGTACCACAAATGATTGCTTTTTGCAAAGATGAATCGCTGATTGGAAGAGAATTTTATGTGATGGAAAAACTCACCGGTATTATTCCGCGGTCAAATCTTCCAAAAGAATTAGTGTTGAACGAAAATGAAGTGCGAACGCTCTGCACGAATGTGATTGATAAACTGATTGAACTCCATCAGGTAAATATTCACACCACCAGTCTAAATGAATTAGGAAAAGGCACCGGTTACTGCAAGCGACAAATTGATGGCTGGACGGAGCGTTACAAAAAAGCAAAAACATGGAATGTGCCTTCCTGCAATTATGTAATGGACTGGCTAAAAGCAAATATTCCCTCAGAAGGACGAAGTTGTTTAATACACAATGATTTCCGGTTTGATAATGTGGTGCTTGATGTAAATAACCCGATGAATATAATTGGTGTGCTTGATTGGGAGATGGCCACTATTGGCGACCCGTTAATGGATTTAGGAAACTCACTTGCCTACTGGGTACAATCCGATGATGATTTTGTGGCGCGACAAACAAGACGGCAACCCACTCACTTACACGGAATGTTTACGCGCAAACAAGTGGTGGAATATTATTGCGACAAAATGAATTTCCGTGCAGATGATTTTACATTTTACGAAGTGTATGGAATTTTTCGCTTAGCAGTAATCATGCAGCAGATTTATTACCGGTACCATCATAAGCAAACCACTAATCCGGCTTTCAAAAATTTCTGGTTCCTTGTAAATTATATGAACTGGCGTTGCAAGCGAATTATAAAGAAAGCTGAATGAGCATTTTTTCTGAAAAGCCGAAGCTCGACAAATCAGCATGGAACATTATTCTATGGAACCTCACTCCCTATTGGGGAGTATATTTTCTGCACTGGAATCCGCTTACAGTTTTCATTTGCTACGCGCTTGAAACAATTGTCATAGGCATTTTCAACGCTTTCAAATTAACTGCTGTTTACTATTTCGGCAAAGAGGATGAAGAGAATACCGTTATAGGAGGCGTGGGTGCTATTCCGATTTTTATAACCAGTTACGGTTTGCTGGCTTACATTCATTTGGTTATGTTCTTTGCTTTATCGGGTTATCAGGAACAATTTGCCGGACGTAAAGAAGGAAATGTGATTGTCGCGCTCAATTATTTTATGGATGACAGAACCACTTTTCTGGCGTTGGGAGTATTTGTTGTTTCAAACGCTTATGCCTTTGTGAATGATTTTATTCTTACACAAAAATATGTGACTATAAGTATGAACGAACAGTTTACCGAGCCTTTTCCCCGTGTCATAATTTCGCAACTTGTTGTTTTTGGTGGCATGTTTTTGTATCTATTATTTAATGAAAGTATGGTTATAGTTTTCGTTCTTACCTCACTCAAAATATTTTTCGAATTGTATTTGCGGAAACATAAGGCGGCAGATATTTTTGGATGGGCAAGTTGATTTCAAATATAAATTCTGAGTAAATGGATTTAGAAACTCTTCGCAATTACTGCAATAATTTACCACATGTAACCGAAGACGTAAAATGGGGAAACGATTTATGTTTTCTGATTGGAGGAAAAATGTTTTGTGTAACCGGTTTCAGTTCACCGGTTAAAGTTTCGTTGAAAGTAAATGATGAAGAGTTTGAAGAGCTTTCTTCGCGAGATGGAATTATTCCTGCGCCATACTTAGCCCGGTATAAATGGATTTACATTCGGAAAGAAAATGTATGGAGCAAAAAGGACTGGGAGCATTACATACGCCAATCGTATGAATTGGTTAAGGCTAATTTGCCGAAAAAGATTTTGAGCAGTTTGAAGTAAACCTTACCTACCGAATTTAATATTCACGTTCTTCGACTTAATCTCTACTTTCTTTTTGGCTACGGTCAATCCTCCTTTGCTGCCTTTTACTTCTAATCCTTTTTTGTTTGCCTCTACGCCTTTCCCGCTGCTGCTTTTTGCCGCTACCGCTCCCTTTTGAGCGCTTACACCGGCTCCGTTTTTATTTTTTGCTTCTGCTCCTTTATTGTTGATGGTACTTCCTCCGCCATTAGCACTTTTAACCGTAGCTTCGTTTTTCTTTACCGCCACACCGGAACCGGTGCTGCTTTTAACGCTTGCTCCGTTATTATTTACGGTTGCTCCTTTTTGAGTTGTTTGTGCTGTTAAAGCAGTTGAAATAAAAACCGAAGCTGCTGCTATAAGAATGAATTTTAGATTTTTCATAAAAAAAATTTGTAGAAGTCGAAGCTATGCAGTTATTCCCATAAAACAAAACAGTCCCGCAAGCGGGACTGTTTTGTTTGTATTTCTTAACTCTTATACTGTTTGCATTGCCTTAGGTGCGGCATCTAAAATTTCTTTTTCTGCTTTAGCTGCAAATTTTTCGAAGTTCTTATTGAATGCTACAGCCAATTCATTTGCCTTGGCATCGTATTCTTCCTTGTTCTTCCAGGTATTGCGCGGATTCAAAATTTCTGAAGGAACATTCGGACAACTTTTTGGCGTAGTCACTCCAAACACCGGATGCGTTTCGTATTCTACTTTATCTAAATTGCCATTCAACGCTTCGGTTATTAAAGCGCGTGTATTCGGTAAGCTCATTCTCTTTCCTACTCCATAAACACCACCGGTGTAGCCGGTGTTCAATAACCAAACTCGGATATTAGAGTTGCGCAATTTTTCGCCAAGCAGCGAAGCATACTTAGTAGGATGCAACGGAAGGAAAGGCGCACCGAAACAAGCACTGAAAGTTGTTTGCGGCTCAGTAACACCTGCTTCTGTTCCGGCTACTTTAGAAGTAAAGCCGGAGAGGAAGAAATACATGGCCTGACCAACAGTTAATTTTGAAATAGGAGGCAATACACCAAAAGCATCGTAGGTTAAAAAGAAAATGTTTTTCGGCTCACCGGCTACGCTTTTTGGTAAAGCGTTATCAATAAAGTTAATCGGGTAGCTAACGCGAGTGTTTTCTGTTTTTGCTTTGTAAGCAAAATCAACTGTGTTGGTTCCAGGCAAAAAGCCGATGTTCTCCAAAATTGCTCCCGGACGTATAGCGCGGAAAATATCCGGCTCTTTCTCTGATGAAAGGTCAATTACTTTTGCGTAGCAGCCACCTTCGAAGTTGAAGACAGAATCTTTTGTCCAACCATGTTCATCATCGCCAATCAGCGGACGGTTAGGGTCTGCACTCAATGTAGTTTTCCCGGTGCCCGATAAACCAAAGAACAAAGCTACATCACCTTCCTTACCCACATTTGCTGAGCAGTGCATTGCCAACACATTCTTTTCGTGCGGCAATACGTAATTCAACACTGTAAAAATTCCTTTCTTGATTTCACCGGTGTATGCCGTGCCGCCTATAATGGCAATTTTCTTAGTAAAATTTAAAACGGCAAAATTGCCTTGACGAACACCATCAGTCGCTCCATCGCATTTTAAGCCCGGTGCCTGTAACACCAACCAATCGGGTTCAATTGAATTTATTTCATCCGAAGTTGGGCGAAGAAACATATTGTAAGCAAACATATTAGCGTAAGCATACTCGGTAACTACGCGCACGTTCAACCGGTAAGCATCATCTGCACAGGCGTAGCAATCGCGCACAAAAATGTCTTTACCTTCAAAATAGGTAATAACTTTTTTGTAAAGGTTTTCGAAAACTTCGGAAGTTGTAGGATTATTGAAGCCGCCCCAGTCAACACTATGCTCGGTGTTAGAGTCCTTCACAATAAATTTATCTTTTGGTGCACGACCGGTAAATTCTCCAGTATCTACTGCCAGCGCGCCTGTATCGCTCAACACGCCTTGGTTTCTCTTAATAGTCTCTTCTGTTAATTGCTCAGGGCTAAGATTCCAGAATTGAGTTTTTGTATTCTTAATACCTATTGTTTCGAGATTCGCTTTCGGGTTCTTGGGACCAACAACGTTCATGATTAGCAGATTTTGTTCAGAATTTTTGGGGACGCAAACCTAAATTATTCTGTGGTTTTTAAAAAAAACATAATTTAGGCTCTTTACACCTGCCAATAAGACCGTACTGGGTGGTTATTCTACTTTACTTAACCGTGAAGTGCCAAATACTTTTCCATGTGAGTCAAAAGCTTTCAGCATATAGTTTCCTTCCGGAAGATTTTCTAGAGAAATTTCGATTCTTGAAGGAGGGGCTTCTTTGATTTCACTCTTTACCGCTGCGCCTTTCATATCATACACTTCAAACGAAAGGTTGCCTGCATTTTCTACTCCGGTAACTACAAAAGAGCTGCGCACAGGGTTAGGATATATTTTTAAAGGCCTCGGTACTGTTTCAATTACCGAGTTAGGGCAGGCGGCAGTAAGGTTTACTTTATAAGTAAGAAACACAACCGAATTGGCACTATCACCCGTTACATACGCATATACTATTGCATTGCCGGTTCCTGTTACACAATGCGCAGTGTATTGCAATTTCATATCAAGCGTATCAAACGCATCCACCGGCAGCGAAACAAAAGGTCCGCCACTAAACAGCAGGTCGTAGCAATTGTTGTTATCGCACAAACCCATGCTCCACTGCGCAGGCGAAGAATTGCTCACCAAGCCCCATGTAACCGAAATGGAGGTATTCGAATTGTTGATTAGCTCTAAATGCGCATCGCTTGGCGTAAACTCATCATCGGCACTCAGCGAAATCTCCATCGAATCGTTCGGTAACGGAATAAGCTGTTGTGCGTTTAAGCCTGCAACCAATACGGAAAGGAATAGCGTGAAGTAAATTTTCTGCATGAAATTGTTTTTAAGTATTAGTCAATACCAACATGAAAGTAGATAAATGGCTGTAGCTTTACCCTTTTGCTTGTAAAAGAAATTGTATTTTTATGAACAACAACCCGTTCTTCTTTTTCAAAAAACAGATAGCATGAAAAAAATCTTTACCACCATTTCTCTTCTTTATTTATTGATAAGCGCACAGGCGCAAACTTTCTACACCGCAAATTTTTCAGGTGGCATTGGTCAATGGACTTTAATAGATAACAGCGGCAACAATGCCGGTGTATGGAAGTATGCACACAACCCGATTGTAAGTGCTTACTACGGCAATCTTACCTTTAAAGCAGCGAGTGCCGGCAATGGTTTTGCGCTATTTATGTCAGATGCCGCCACTGATGATGGCAAAGCGGAGAATGCCGATTTTATTTCAAAAGCCATCAACTGCTCGGCTTATTCGTATCTGCATTTAGAGTTTGATGAGTGGTTTGTGCAGCGCAACGCAAGTGCCGGAACGCTTTATATAAGCACCGATAGTGTAAACTGGAGCTTGATTTATACTATTGATGCTACTGAAGGAACTTTCCAGCATGTTCAACTTGACCTTACGCCCTTTGCAGCTAATCAGTCTACCGTTTATTTAAAGTTTAACTATCAGGGCGACCACGATTTCTTTTGGTCTATAGATGACCTCAAACTTACTTCAGTGCATATGCTTGATATTGCAGTTGATTCTATTACACTAAACCAGTATGTGCCTGCCGGCAACAATATCATCAGCGGAATTTTGCGCAACCCCGGTGGCGAAGCAATCAATACCGTGGATATGACTTACTCCATTAATGGAGGAAATACTACTTCACATAGTTTTTCGAATTTGAATCTTCTTCCTTTCGGTTCTACTACTTTTTCGTTTCCACAATCGGCACTATTAGATAGTTTTATCAAATACACTATTACCATCAATGCATTTGGCCCTAACAGCGGAACAGACGGAGTGATGAGCAATAACACTTATTCTAAAGATATAAACGCCCTCAGTGCCATACCGGTTAAAAATGTAATGCTCGAAGAATTTACCACCTCAGTTTGCCAGTTTTGTCCAATGGGCGGAACTGTTGTAGAAAATATTTCTAATGAGTATTCCGGAATTATACCGGTAGCCATTCATGCAGGTTTCAATACCGATGCCATGACCACACCCGACCATTCTACCATTAATTCATCGCTTGGAAACGGAAGTGCACCTGCTTTATTAGTTGACCGCGTTTATTGGGATGATGCACAGGATAATGCGCTTAGTTTATTGCACAATGCCGATTACAGTTCTTCGTTATGGGAAGATAAAACCGTTATCCGTAAAGCCGTACGTTCTCCGCTTTCGATTAAAGCAAGCAGCATTTACGACAGCAATACGCGCGAACTTACAGTAGATGTATCAACAATATTCTATACTAAGCTTAGCAATCTTACTTACCGAGTAAACTGTTATATAATAGAAGACAGCGTAACCGGCACCGGTAGCGGCTACAATCAAATTAACTATTACGCCAATCACGAAAATGGCGCGTATAATCCGTGGTATGGAAAGGGAAGTCCGATTGTTGGTTTCAAGCACCGGCATGTGGGTCGCTATTTATTTGGCGGGCCGTGGGGAACTACCGGTATAATTCCTGCCACCGTAAGCAGCGGAGATGTTTTCAGCAATCAATATACTTATACCATTCCTGCTACATGGAATGCGAACCGTGTGAAACTGGTAGCATTTGTGCAGGATTACAGTGCTTCTTATAAAAGAAAAAGTATCATCAACTCACTTGAGTACAATCTAAACAGCGCAGATTCTATTCCGGTATCTGCCCTTACAACAACTGGCGTAAACGAGATTCAAAATTCAAGGCTTGATGCCGTGAGTTTATTTCCGAATCCAACTACCGGCATTATCAATATTGATTACACGCTAAATGAATCCGCGAGTATCAGTTTCGAAGTTTACAATATGATTGGAGAGAAACTTCATTCGGTACAATCGCAAAAATTAGCAGCAGGTGATTATCGCACACAAATAAATACATCTTCATTCCAAAGCGGAGTTTACTTTGTTGCGGTAAAAGACGGGAACAAATTGATGAGAACTTTAAAGTTTATAGTGGTGAAATAGTAGCCCAAATTTGCTAAAATAATTTTCAAAGAGTCCGTTCAAAATTGAACGGACTTTTTTATTTTCAAATCATGTGGAAATGGCTTGAAAAATATTTCACTTTCACTCAAGGGCAAAGAGGCGGCATTATCATTCTGATAATTTTTTCTGCTTGTACCTTTATTATTCCTTCCGTTTACTTCTATTTCAAGCCGGTTGAGCATATTGGCACTTCGAATTACGAAAAGGAAGTAACTGCTTTCATTCATGAATACGATGAAAGAAAACAACTTGCTTTGGCAGATACTTTAGCGGATTCTATTTCCGAAAATTTCAATCCTTACTCGAATATTGATTTCGGTTCGCAGTTTAAGAATAAGGAGAAGAGAGCAATTGAGTATTTCAACTTCGACCCAAATAAAATAGGCGTAGCGGAATGGATAAAACTTGGATTTAGTCAAAAGCAAGCCGAGAGCATTGAAAAATCAAAAGCAAAGGGTTACAAATTTTATAAACCTGAAGATTTAAAGAACATGTATGTGGTAGGAGAAGAAAATTACAATCGGCTTTCTGCTTATATAAAGATTGAGCCAAATGATTTTCCGAAGAAGGAATATTCAAAAACAATTTATCCGGAAAGAAAAAAAGAGAAATATGTAATCGACATCAATACAGCAGATTCATCTTTGTTTGAACAACAAAAGGGAATTGGCCCCACGTTAGCAAGCCGAATAATAAAATATCGGAACCGGCTTGGCGGTTTTGTTTCAGCTGAACAGATTAAAGAAGTATGGAATTTTCCCGATAGCACTTACCAAAGTTTGAAAGAACAGTTTGTGGTAAATTCCATTTCCGTAAATAAAATCAATATCAATACTGCTGATTTTAAAACATTGGGGACTCATCCCTACATCAATTACACTTACGCAAAAGTAATTGAAGCTTACCGCAAGCAGCACGGCAACTTTAAAGCTATAAGTGATTTAAAAAAGACAGTTGTTATCCGCGACAGCATCTTTTTAAAGATGGAACCGTATATAACAATTGAGTAGATTCTTACTTCTTTAAATCAAGCGTAAAGTGGTGACTGGTCAAATTGAAGCCTTTGTTCAGATAAAGTCGATGTGCATCATATCTCTCTTTGTGGTAACCCGAATCTAAATGAATGTTCTCGCATTGGTTCTCTTTAGCGTATGCAACGGTAAAATCTAATAAAGCACCGGCATATCCTTTCCCTCTTTGTTCAGAATGTGTTCCTAAATCATCTATATAAAGATTCTTACCACGATAGAAATAATAGTTAACGCGAAAGACAGAAACGGCAGGCGCATCATTTCCTCCATCCACATAAATCATTTTTGCGCCTTCGCTTAAAAGCAGCTTTGCCTTCTCTAAATATTCATCAGGCGCAATGTGCGGACGCAACTCAAGAATTGTTTTACGGCATTTGAGCAACTGCTCATCGGTAGTGGCGAATTGTATGTTCATGAAATGAAAATATGCTTTTGTATTTATTCCTCCCCTTCGGGGAGGTCAGGTGGGGTCATAAAAAAACCCGAGTCGAGCGACTCGGGAATTTTTGGACACACTAACAAAGGAGAGACTCTTTATCAATCTACATTATCATGCAGAAAACCATTATTCTTTTTTACTTCCGGGCGACCTGTGCCGTCATCAGAAACACTATATCTTGAAACATCGCTGGCAGTTGAAAAATTCTGTTCGCCATTTAGCTCAAGACCTTTTCTTTTATAAGCCGGTTCGTTTTCCAGTTCATTTACATTTTGCTTAGTGCCAAAACGGTAGCTTAAGCCTGCGAGAATTTTCTTTCTGTCTTCTCCAATTCTGTTCATCTCATCCTGAGGAACAGATGATGTCACACTTGTTTCATAACTCTTCTTGGTATAAACCACATACTCATCTTCCTTGGTTTCAGTCACCGGCTGGAAACTTGTCTCCGTTTTTTCTTCTACTACATCTTCCGTGTATTCCCCCATAGGAAGCACCTGTTCTTCACGGCTTACTTCAAATTCAAAAGTAGTTTCGCTGGCAAGTGTTTCTTCATTCTTCGATAAATCGAACAGGTTGTAAGTTTCTTCTTCCAACTCAAGAGTTACAGGTTGCTCTTCAATCTGCGGTGTTTCTACATTCAAGGTAACCACCGGTTCTTCTTTTAACTCAACTACCGGAGCAACTGTTTGATTCACCACCGGTTTATCATTCAATTCGTAAACAGTAACTGTTTTCTGTTCCTTATAATCAGGATTTTTCTTTCCTACTTCAAACCCGGTAGCAATAATGGTTACAGAAAGTTTATCGCCTAAGGTTTCATCGTTACATACACCAAAAATAACATCGGTGCTGCCGGCTGCTTCCTGCACATACTCTACAATAACTCCAATTTCATCTATCGTTGCATCTTCTATTCCGGTAGTGATGTTTATCAGCACCTTCTTCGCACCCTTTATTTCATTATCGTTTAACAGCGGAGAATTCAACGCGCCCTTAGCAGCAAGAATAGCGCGCTCTTCACCTTCCGATGTAGCACAACCCATAATTGCCGAACCGCCATTTTTCATTACGGTTTGCACATCGGCAAAATCCACATTTATTTCTCCCGGCTTGGTGATGATTTCCGAAATCGATTTAGCAGCAGTTGTCAGAATATTATTGGCGTGACCAAACGCTTCACCTTTTTTCAGGTTGCCATACATCTCGCGAATTTTATCGTTGTTGATGATGAGCAGCGTATCTACATTGGCACGCAGTTTTTCAATTCCCTCCATCGCTTTGTTGTAACGCGATTTTCCTTCGAACCAAAACGGAGTGGTTACAATACCAACGGTAAGTAATCCCATTTCGCGCGCAATGCGTGCAACTACCGGAGCAGCACCGGTTCCGGTTCCACCGCCCATACCGGCAGTAATAAAAACCATCTTCGTATTTTTCGAAAGCAATCCTTTAATGGCTTCAACCGATTCTTCTGCGCTCTTCTCTCCTACCTTAGGCTCAGCACCTGCACCAAGACCTTGTGTAAGTTCAGGGCCTAGTTGAATTTTATTAGGTATCTGGCTCATGTCCAATGCCTGTGCATCGGTATTAAGCACTACGAAGTTTACACCAACAATGCCCTGGTCGAACATATGATTAACTGCATTGCTTCCTCCACCGCCAACACCAAATACTTTAATAATTGATGATTGGTCTTTTGGTAAATCGAATTGAAAAAGTGGTTCCATCTCTTTGTTTTTTTGTTCCGGTTCGGGTTCCTCTCTACAGAACGGGCACCGGTGGTTAAAAATTGTGTGTCCTTTTGTAATGCGAATGTGCAACCAACACTACGTAAGCAAAGAATTTTCCGCTTCACAATTATCTACTTGTATTTGTGCTGTGTTGGGAAAAAGATACAGCACTATTTTTGCGCGTCCCGCGCACACAAGCGTTGCCTGTCACCCTGAGCGGAGTCGAAGGGTAAAGCACATTAAACCACGAGGGGCTTTCCACTCCAATCTCTAACCCGAACAGCCAACAGCCGAAATATAAGATGCTTCCTTCGTCAGCATGACAACACGCGCGCACTTTGTCATTCTGAACGGAGGCTCTGCGTAGTGAGGAATCTTGTATTTTACTTTAGTTGTTGGTCAGGCGACCAACAACTGCTTAGAGATGAAAAAACACCAGCAAGGGCGAAATAATTAAGTTTGCATAATGTTTCTGCTTATTATTCTTTGGCTATTGTTTTTTGTTTCACACAGTGTTTTGGCTGCCAATGGGGTTAAAAATATAAGTGAAAAATTTCTTGGACGTAACTTTATTTTCTACCGCATTGGCTATAATTTACTCTCCCTTATTTTTATGGCGTTTATTCTTTTCATTTTGTGTTTCAGGCATGAATTAAATTTTGTGTTTAGCCCTAATAGCTTCATTTCTTACTTGGGAATAATAGGGATGGCCGCGGGAGTGCTGATAATAATTCTCGCTTTCCGTAATTATGACTTGAGCGAATTTACCGGCATTAAACAATTGGCTCAAAAAATGCATCACCCCGAAAAATTGATAATAAAGGGAATTAATAAGTATGTGCGCAATCCGCTTTATACCGGTATTATTGTTTTTGTGCTGGGCTATTTTTTACAACAGCCAACGTGGATGAACTTGGTTTCGCTCTTCATTATTTATAGCTATATCTATATAGGCACCTTGCTTGAGGAGAAAAAATTAGAGCAGGTTTTTGGAGAGGAATACAGGCAGTATAAGAAAGACGTGAAGATGCTTATTCCTTTTCTGTTTTAATAGTACAGCCTGCTCTATTCCCACTTATCTTTTGCCTTTGCGGCTTCATATGGTCTACCTGCTATTCGGTAGTTAGCGTAGCGCATCTCGAAGAGCAGATAAAGGGCGATTGCAAATCGTTACCTTCTCAGATTGCAAATCTGCAACTATCTATGAGTTCAGCACGCCCTGCGGAACAGGGTAAACAGCGGCACCCCTGCTGTTAATTACCACCCCGCCTTCGGCACCCCTCCTGAAACAGGAGGGGAATAGTTTACGCTGCTTAATTATATGGCAAAATAAAATTGTAAAGGTTCTCCTCCTATTTTAGGAGGAGATGCCAAAGGCAGAGGTGGTAAGTATCTACAACTATCTGTATGTTCTACATGCCCTTTGGAACAGCGCAAACGGCAAGAAGGTTTTACCTTCTACTTTCCGCCAATCTTATCGAATGCATTCTTGTCGCCCATAATACGTTTATATAAAAGCGTTAGCGCCTCTTTTAAATGCAGATTATCGAACCCTGAAATGCTTTTTACCGCAACACTACCATCTGGCTTTTGGGTAAGCGAATAATAGAAAGGCACAGAAGATGAAAGCGGTTTATTTAAATCAAAGCCGGTAGTGCCGAATTTAAGGGTAAAGAATCTGGTTTCGGTGCCTACTTTCTCTACTGAATAATAGCCATTACTAAACCATATTAAGCGGTTAATGGCATATTGGTTTTTTACCTCAGCAATTAATTCTTCGTTTCGTTTTACAAACGCGTAGTTCACCGTTTTATCAGCATCCAGTATGGAGTAATCGCCAATAAAATAGCCGGAATCTACTTCAGCAACGGTATACCAAAGCAGAATATTAAAAGGCGTAACCCCGGTCATCTGGTGTTCGGTTTTAATGCCCTTAGCTTCCAGCGCTTGTGTAAATACTTTCGAAACATTTACTTTAATGCCTAGCGAGAGCAGTACATAAGTAAAACTGATAAGCAAGCCGGCACTATTCCATTTGCTTCGCATTGGATTGTCGGCTTTAATAACCAGGCAGGCAATAACCGCTACAATAAGCGGAATGGTGAAGATAAAATCGATAATAAAAAGACTGTTTAAGCTAACGCGGTAGTCGCTGAAAGGTAAAAGCAACTGGGTGCCGTAGGTGGTTAAGCAATCTAACAGCGGGTGGGTGATAATAAGGGTAAAGAAAAACGCGGCCCAGGTTTTAAAGCCTACCTGGTCTTTAAAGTATTTAGCCGCCAGCCAAGCCAATAAAGGGGCAGCAATGAAAGGAAAAACAAGGGAGTGCGAAATGCCCCGGTGCAAAGTAATCTCGCGTATGGGGTCGCCTAAAACAAGAAAAACATCAAGGTCCGGCAAGGTGTTGGCAGCAGCACCCAGCAGCATGGCTTTTTTGCCAATCTTTTTACCTAAAACGGCCTCGCCCAGCGCAGCGCCAAAAACAATATGTGTAAGTGAATCCATTTAATTATTTTTTTCGGTGGTTGGTGTTCTTGTGCCGGCTGCGCATATTAGTTCTTTGGTGATAACACCAACAAAGGCGAATTATTTACGACCCGCTTTTATTTTTGCGCCATGCGCCTGTAAGTATAATGGCCGTTAATGCGGGCACGGTCAGTTTATATAATTGAGAATTATCGCGGCTATAAGACCAAGAAACGATAAGGGCGATAACCGACAATGCACAGCACACCAGGCCAATAATTTGCAACGTTTGGCGAAACTGCTGAACAGGCACTCTTTTTTTAAGCAGTAGCAAACCGCCCACTAGCAGAGCCACTAAAAGCAAGGGAAGCATATACATAAATGGCATAGCGAACAGTTAATTTAAAAGAGGTAATAAAATAGTAAGTTAAATATATTATGCCTTTGTTGGTGACGCTCCGCAAAGCCGGAGCTATAACACCAACATGGGCGAAGTTGTTGGTCAGGCGACCAACAACTGCTTAGAGATGAAAAAACACCAGCAAGGGCGAAAACTATTCGCTCGATTTTCAATGTTCCTACACCTTCAAAAAGCACTTTACCGTTTTTGTAGAAATGAACAACCTGTTGGACTGGCCTTTTTACGAATACCGAGGGCTAAAAGACCGCCCTATACGCGTAGAATATTACAAACAACGCGGGCAGGTAGGGTTCAAATACGAGTTGTAAAAACAAACGCATTTTGGCGCGTCCCCGCGTTGTCCTCCGCCAGCGGAGGACTAATGCGGGAACGCGACAGCATTAAATAAAACCGGGTAAGCAAATCTGCGGAATAAATTTTATCGCGCTTTTAATACCTTATTAAGCAGTTTGCAACTTGTATCATATTTGCGTGGAGCTCGATATTTGGGTATTAGCAAAATTCTATTCTGCCAGTCGGACTAACTGCCTTATAGCACCAATCAATTTAGAGTTTTGTGTTAGCATTAAACGTTGGCTTCCTCAAAAAATAAATGTTACCCATCCAATTTAAATTAAAAGCGTGACTCACGCGTAACTCGAAATTGCGGAAACGCTACGTTCAGTTACTGGCCATCTTATTTTTTTTTACAGGTGCTGATATAATACAAGGTAGATGCTGCGATTAAAAACAGTAAAAGTTTGATTTTACTCTTGTGTATACTTTGACATGTAAGAACAACGATTAAACCTTTTGTAAAACAGGCAGGGGTTAAGTAGTTTTAAAAATAAAAAGCCGGCCTGCTATTAATACCTTTAATAGTATATCTAATTTATACAAAAGGCGAAGTAGAGAGTATTTCCTGTGCTAAAAATTTAAACAAAAAACGGGCACTGGTGGTGTCTTTCATATAGCGGGTAGTGCCTAATATTGATTTATGGCTTATTCTTCCAGGCTGCAATAGGATTTTTTTATCAAGGTTATGAAAAGCCATTTCCCAATCGTCAAAAGCCCGATCCTCTATAGGGCCTTGTGCCAGGGCTTCAACATTTCTATGTCGGGGGTCTTTCTGTATTTGCGCGTATAAATCCTTTATGGCCTCTTCAGGCCCTTCTATAAGTTGCAAAAATTCAACATCGTGGTAAATTAAACAGCCGGTAATTTGGTTTTGGGCGTTGTGGATTCTGGCCTTTTTTAAAATATCGGGTATGTCATTTACATTAAAGTTGCGGGCTGTGGTGCTGTGGTAAATAAGTTCATAAAGCATTTTTAATAGTTTAAAGTAAAAAAAGTATTAGCCCGATTACCGTTTACTTGTAATCCTTCCGCTGCATTTCAATGTTTTTCAACAAAAAGAAACCGTTTTTGTTTTATAAGCTGCAGGCTATTTATAACGTGCAACCCTCCTTTGTTGGTGTGGTTTATTCTTGGTTATAACACAAATCTTGTTGCTTTGTAAAACGGGCCGCTTGGTTTTAAAGCGACCAATTATTTACAGCAACGGAAATGGTATACGAAGTTAATGCTGGCAAATATAGCGGTAATTAGGTAGGGGTACTTATTTTTTAGGCAAAGGGCTATAAAAGCTAAACGGCAGGCTTACATAATCTCCCGTTTTGATAGGTATGAAACAGCAGGCTTTATTTTTTGAAACTGCTCTAAACAAAGTTGGTGAGTTCGTAAACCAGAAACACGGCTACGGATATAGCCACTGAAAGGAGAGTTGCCTTTAAATAAAATTTGGTAGTGTCCCGCTGAATTACGGTAACTATATTTTTCATAGCTGGAATTTAAGCACAAAAAAGTAACATTTTTGGGTTTTAAATAGGCAGGCGTACTCAATTTTAGGGCAACTAGGGGTGCGCTACACCACTTGCCAATTTAACTCTAACTGCTCCTACAGGCGCAGCTTAATAGCTGGCGGCTTTTGCGGTTAGCCTGCTGATGATTTTTTAGCAGTTATGCCGTTGTTGGTGTTTTAGCATCGGTACCGCGATGCGTCACCAACAACTATTATTCCCAAGTCTGAACTTCCTTTCCAATTTAACACCAAACCTCTTTTTCACCCGTCCGCCCCCCCTACCTCAATTTCCTACTTCACAACCTCCTCCAACTTTTTCTCTTCTAAAAACTTCGTAAACACAACCACATTCGAAGTTTGTAGTTCTAAAAACTTCAAAAGCAGAACCACATTCGAAGTTTGTTGTTCTAAAAACTTCAAAAGCAGAACCAAGTTCAGCTTTTTTGGTTCCAAAAACATTGTACATGGAACCATGTACAATGTTTTTAGTACGCTTTGCGTAAAAGCCTGGTTTTAAGCAGCCAAAAATGCGGTCAGCCGCGCTTTCCTTTGTTTTTTAGCTGCTCCTGCTGCAAGGCTATAATGTCATTTTTGGCTGCCAGCAGTTCTTCATACAGCTCCTGATGCTTGGCATCCAGCAACTTGGGCGGTCTGGTTTTTGGCGGGGTGGTCTGTTTACAAAACCGCTGCGGGCTTTCCGCTCTACCCCTCGCGTAAACAAAAGAACCCTGCGCTTATTAGGGTCTACCCTTTACTTGCCTCAGGGTCGTCTGCGACAGACCGGGGAAGAAAAACCAACAGCCGGGTAATATTACACGGCTGTTGTAGTTTGTTGGGGCATGGTTTATTTAAAGTTTGAATGGCGTGCATCTGCCATGCCTGGCCACAGGCAACGAAACCCTGAAATGAGTATATATACCTATTGCAGCCGCAGTGGGTTTTATAGTAATTGCACAAGTTCTAGATAGAGCAACAAGAAGCGGGCGGTTGATATTTTAAGTGACTGTTTATTATCTATAATTCAATACATGAAAAACAACCGTTCAGCACTTAAAGAGCAAATAAAAAAGAACGGGATAAATGTTGATACACAAGCCCTGCAAAAGGCTATTGAGCTACAAGAAAGCAACGCGATGTACCGTTCGTTACTGGATCGAACATCTGATTTAATTACCAAGCTTGACGGTATGGGTAATATGCTTTTTGCCAACCGCACCTGGTTAAACAAAATGGAATACACCTTAGATGAGGTAATACTAACCCCCATTTTTAATTACATACACCCCCGCTGTATGGAGCACTGCACTACTTTTTTTGGCTCATTACAGCAAACCGAAAACGATATACCTATTGCCTATTCCCTCATTAGCAAAAGCGGTAAAGAAGTACAAATTGAGGGCAGGGTTAATGTAACGTTTAAAAACGACCAGCTATACATGATTGATACGCATTTTAGAGATGTAACACAAATAAACAGTCTTCAAAAAGCAGAAGAAAGCTCTGGAAAGCTTATAAATATTTTTAAAGAGGCTATTAATGCTTCGTCACTTGTATCGGTAACCGACCATAAAGGCATAATAAACTATGTAAACGAAAACTTCTGCCACATATCGGGTTATACGGCCAATGAGTTACTGAACCAAAGCCATGCCTTGGTTAACTCCGGCTACCACGACAAGCAATTTTTTAAAGACTTATGGAAAACCATCAGCAGCGGCAAAACCTGGAAGGGCATTCTCAGGAACAAAGCTAAAAACGGAAATTTTTACTGGGTAGATTCTACCATTGTACCTTTTCCTACCCAAGATAATAACTACGAGTATGTTTCTATAAGGCACGATATTACAAAAGAGTATGAGGCTGAAAAAAATCTAATGAATCAGAAGAATTTTTACGAAAATATTCTTCATAATATTCCTCTTGATATTGCCGTGTTTGATAAAAACCATAAGTATGCTTTTATAAATAAGGAGGCTATTGCTGATAATACGCTGAGAGAGTGGATGGTAGGGAAAGATGATTTTGATTATGCCGCTTTAAAAGGCCTGCCTGCCTCTTTTGCGCAACAAAGACGAGATGCGTTTAATCAGGTGCTTAATTCGGGCAAGGATTTAGTATGGCTGGATAAACAGATAGCCAAAACCGGAGAAGCGAAATACAAAGAAAGGCGTATGCACGCTTTTGCCGATAAACAAACAGTGGTAGGGTATGCGGTGGATATTACCGAACTTCATTCTACCCAACTTAATTTAGCGAAAAGCCGGGAAGATTTAATAGAAAATAATAAAAACTTAGAGCTTGAAATTGAAAAAAGGGTCAGAGAACTAAAAGATTCGAATGCCGGCCTTGAAAGTTTTGCTTACTCTATCTCTCACGATCTAAAAGCACCGGTAAGGCAAATAAGCTCGTTTACCGGGCTATTGAAAAGGGCAGTTATAAAAGATGACAAGGAAGGGGCGCAGGAACACTTTACGTATATCGAGAGTTCGGTTGCTGTGCTAAACGAACGTATTAACGCCATGCTGGCGGTGGCAAAATACGGCAGACAAGAGCTATCTGTTTCTGAATTTTCACTAAGAGAGGAGTTTGACAAAGCATTTAATCTGTATATCAATAACTACCCCCAAATTCATTACACCTTTGCAAATAACATTACATCTTCCGTAACAGCCGATAAATCTTTAATGGGTGCAGTAGTTGAAAACTTGGTATCCAACGCCATTAAGTATTCAATACCAAAGAAAGACATATATGTAGAATTAGGTGAAATGGAAAAAGAAGGAGAAACGGTTTACTATGTACGCGATAATGGAGTGGGCTTTGACATGAAATATTACGATAAGATATTTGCCCTGTTTCAACGTCTTCATCAGCAGTCGGAGGTAGAAGGAATGGGGATTGGCCTAGCGCACGTTAAACGGATAATAGAAAGGCATAATGGCCGTATATGGGCCGAAAGTGAATTAGGCAAGGGGACTACCTTCTATTTTACAATTAACCTGCGGGAAATAAGAAAAAAATAGGTCGCTCCATCTCTGGAGCTACTCTGCAGAATAACACCCTTGTTGCTCAAAACAAGAACACGAAAAAGCAACAATATTTTATAGTAAGGAATTGGAAGATGTGCTCATTATTTAGTTTGCAAAGACCCCGTTTATCAGTTTACAGCAAATGGCGGGTAGTGCTTACCGGTAAATAGTAGTGGCCAGGTAGAAGCAGATATTAAAAAGCAATATCAGCAGTAAAAGTATAATAAAGTCATAGTCGCTTTGTTTCATGGCTTAGCGAGGGGTTTAAATTCAAATATGAGGTGGCAGCTTTCAGCGTTTGCTCAATTCTTCCTGCTCCTTTTTTTGATGGTAACTGTTACCCAGCATTTTTATAAGGCAGATAAACGATACCAGCAGCGAAAGTATGGTAGCTTTGCTTACCTGCGCGGTTGGCTGAAAGCCGGTAAGCTGGTTAAACATTAAACCAAAGGTGAAAGCTGCGGTAGTAATAAGCGCAACGTAGTAGCGGTATATTTCTGTCGATTTCATAGTAAATTGTTTACCGGTTATTATATTCTTTTGAAAGGGTTCTGTATGTTTAAACGAACAAAGATTACTAGGGTAATGAGCATCGGTACCCAAAAAAAATCTTTTTATTAAACCTAGCTAATGCGTAATCTGTAAAATAAACCTGTGCGAACTTTTAATGTTACAACTAAATGGTTTGCCGTCCTTATTTAGTATTTCTGCAAGGTCCGTAAAGTAGGTTATTAGCACATTACCTCATTGATAAACGGCAGCTACCACATTGTGGGTGGCTATTATCTGCATCAGTTTTTTTGTGGTTGCCCATAATTCTACACTAACGGGAGTGTAGGTAATAATTGCCTTGATTTTGCAATCTGGCTACAATACCCTTCTAATTTCAGCTCTTTAAATGCTTATAAGTGGTAGATTAATCCCCTAAACCGTCAAAACCGCGATGGGATTCAACGCCATTTAGCTTTATGATGTTTGCTTTAACAGTTAAAACAGTTGTTCTGGGGCTCGTATTGGCAGTTATGGTTACCAGCTTACTTTGCTCTCCACTTTTCCCATTCGGGTCAAAAGCCACTTCAATAGAACCGGTTTTGCCGGGGGCAATACTTTGTTTGGGCCAGGTTGGCACGGTGCAACCACAGCTACCTTCGGCACCTATAATCACCAGTGGTTCTTTACCTGCATTGGTAAATTCAAAATGCGTGTATACTTTCTGGTTATCCGGTATGATGCCGAAATCGTGCGCCTGCTTTTTAAAAAACACGGCTGTTACAGGCAGGTCGGGCATGCTCTTAAAATGAGCCTGCTCGGCATTGCCATATGGCTGCGCGTAGTTATTGCTGCTGTTAAATAATCGATAAAACTCTGTGCCCGTAATAATTAACAGGCATAGAGTAATTGTCCATAGTGGTATTAATACAGGTTTCAAAGTTGCATTCTTAAAAGGGCTTAAAAATTAGCCCGGTAAATTATATCGCCTCCGCAGTCAAGCCGTGCTTCTTCGCAGGTAGCATAACAATAGTTGGAACTTGTACAGGCATAAGGGGAGCTGTAAGGGCAGCATCCTCCAGGCACTGGAGCACCGAGGGCTGGGTTACACGAAGGATTTGTACCAGTCCATTGTTGCACATTGCAGTTGCCTCCGTTTGTACCATAGCAGCTGAAATTGCAGGTGCCGTCATCCTTGCCGGCACTTGGGTCGTAGTTGCAGGCGTATTTATCGGTGCAGCCTTCCTTTTTGCACGAGTTTATGGTTAGGGTAAAAAAAGCAAGAGCGAGTAATAGATATTTAGCCATATGTTTTAGTATTTGAACTGTTTGGTTTTAAATTTTATTGCTTAGAACTTTACGCCTATGCTTGGTACAATTATTTGGTTGCTGCCAAATAACCCCTGGTGTTTAATATCCACCGCTATGTTATACTGATAACGAATTCCTATAAATAATTTACGATAAAGGTATTCTATGCGTATAGATGGTGTAGCCCCTAGGCTGAGTATTTTGTTTATGGTAGAGTGGCTGCCAAGTAAGTTGGGCACAGTGCCCGCAATAAAGGTTCCACCTATCTGTGGGGATATATACAAGTAGTGCTGACCTTTTGCTAGGTCAATAGAAAAGACCGGACCCATTTTCATAAACTGAAGCGTATGCATAACAGCATGGTCGTTTTTAGCGTCATAATAACCATTGTCGATGTTATACTTGTAGTAATTATACTTTGGCGACATGGCAAAAGTATAGTTGATATAGGTAATGTTGAAACCAACCCGGAATTTACGCCCTACACTTTTGTATCCAAAATGCAGGTTTCCAATATCAAATGATACTCCTTTAGCTAGAAAACTTACAGCTAATGGTCCGTTTTTTAATTGGTTAAGTGTTTGCAGGGCAAAGCCCATATTTAGATAAAACCCACTGGGGTTAACGCTCTTAGCTTTCTCCTCACTCTTTTTTTGTTCTACCACCTTTTGCTGTTGTTTTTTTTGCTCTAAGGCATTAATACGGTCGCGCAACTGAGGCATGTATTTAGAGTTGGGGTAAATACTCATGAAACTTTCCAGCGTATAGTCATCGGTAGAGGCTTTAACCTTTTCGAAAAACTGTTCCTCCATTTTCTCCTTTTCCAGCATTTTGCGCTCACGGTCTTTCAGGTCAATATCTATGGTGGTAATCTCCAGATACTTTTCAGCCGGGTAAGTTTTTGAGTCAACTATCTGAAAAAATTTAGACAGAGCCAGTTTAAGTTCCGGTATGCGCGAAGGATATGTTTTGGTTACCTGATTAAGCGTTTGAATAAGCAAGTACAGAATTTTGGGGTTGGTTTGCCCCAGGGTATTTTCTGCTAGCTTAAGGTTGCTTACTGCTTCGTCATATGAACCATTATTGTAAGCAGCTTCTGCTTTGTTGTAATATACACTGGCCTGCAGACCTTTATCCTGTGCACTGGTGGTTAAAGCAAGGGCGGTTAACAATAAAAAAAGCAGCTTCTTCATATGTTTTATTTTGTTTGGTTAGTGTTGTTTTATACAATTTTCATCTATGGCTTTACCGGGTTGTCCCAAAAGTCCAGAGCCGGCTTGGCTGGTTTTTCGTCCTTAACAGGGTTGCCATCGGTAGCTGGAATATTTTGTTTTTTATACCCTGTTTCCCAAAAATCCGAGCTTCCAGAGTTGCCTTTGTTGCTTGCCGTTGCACCCTTATCTACATATTGAATACCGGTAGCATTAATTCCTGCAGACCTAGCCTGATTAATCAGATTATTCCGGCCTGTTTCGGCTTCTTGCCTGTTGGCAAAATAGCCATACAATTGCACTGCTGAAATTTTTGTGTTATTGGCAACCTTTTCGGTAAGCCGCGGTAATAGCGGCCAGCTTCCGTCAGAGTATTTGTTTACCGTAAATACATTCGAAATATTTACTTCAGGATTGTTGCTTTCCAGGCTGGAAGTAGTCGTGTAATAAGCAAAGAAATAAATCTCGTTACCGGTACTTGCCGGATAGGTTTGCGGTATTTTTGCGGCAGGTATATTACTAATAACTGCTTTGCGGTTATTAATAATCCGCAATCGCTCTCTTCTTTCATTTTCTTCGCGCTGGCGAATAGCCTCAAGCTGCTGCTGACGTAGCAGCTCTGCCTGGCGGTATTGTTCTGACTGAGCATCGGACTGGTCTAACAAACCTAATAGTGAACCTATAGAACCTAGCCCATTTACAATACCTGTATTTCCTGCAAAATTCGAAAGGCCGCTTAATCCACTGCCTCCTAATCCATTAACTAGTTCATTTGCAAAGTTTACTACATTGGCAGTGTTGTTATTACTGCCTGCACTATAATTGGGCTGATTATTTGACGGAGCTGAAATTGCGCCTCCATTATCATGGCTAGAAAGTCCTTGTAAAATAGTAGCAGTGGTGTTTAATAAATCATCGGCATCGCCAGACCCTGCTGCTTCTGTGCCGCCATAGCCGCTTCCTCCTGAGAGGATATCAATAAACCCGGCCGCAGCATTTGCAATATCGGCTGCATCATTACCGGTATTGTAATTATTGGTTGAACTGGTTTGATTATAACTATTGTCATTTCCGGTATTACCCAGTATTATACC
>CANJLD010000006.1 GCA_947475165.1 Bacteroidota bacterium | reverse complement strand
ATAATGTTTTATTGTAGAGATTTTGAAATCGTGCAGGGGTTTTACCTAAAACGTAGACGAATATATTTTTCAGAACCTTTTAAAACCATCCCATTTTTCCACACCATTTGTGCAAAGGGGTTGGCGATGTTTTGAAACCCTGTGTGGGCTTGATTTCCTTGTGTGGAAAAAGATTTAAAGAAAAAAATTAGGAAATAATTTGGGCGTTTTGAGAAAAAATTTTGTCTGATTTTTTGGGCGGGAAAATAGGGGGTATTATTGCCTTACCTTGCCAAAACCCGGCACTTGCTGTCGCTAAAATGATTTTGTTACTCCACCATTTTCAAAAACTCCTCCTCCGTGAAAACAATAATCGAAGGAATCTTCTTCGCTTTCGCAAGCTTGCTTCCCGCATCTTCCCCTACAACTAAGTAATTGAGATTGGCAGAAACACCGCTCAATAATTTGCCCCCGTTTTCTTCTACCAGTTGCTTGGCGCGGTCGCGAGTGAATTGTTGTAGAGAACCAGTGAAGAGAAAAGTTTTGCCCTCAAGTTTATTGTTTTTAGAAATAGAATCTTCGGGGCGATTGGCGGTGTTCACTCCAAAGTTTTTCAACTCGGTGAGCAGATGAATATTGCTTTGGTTTTGAAAGAAATCGAAAATGCTTTGCGCCACTTTCGGACCAATGCTTTCTATGTTCGTCAAATCTTCCACACTCATTTTCTCTAAATCGAAAATGGTTTGAATGTGCTGCGCAATATCTTTTGAAGTAGTAATCCCCACATGACGAATACCTAGCGCATTCAACAATCTCCAAAGCGGACGGTTCTTCGAATCTTCAATTCCTGCTTGAAGATTCGCGATACTTTTTTCTTTCCATCCTTCCAGCTTTAAAATTTCATCATAAGACAAACGGTAAAGGTCTTCGATGTTTTTGATAAAGCCGCGTTGAATAAATTCTATGATAGTGGAACTTCCGCATCCGTCAATATCCATCGCATCTTTCGAAACAAAATGAATGGCGCGCTCTTCAGTTTGCGCGGGACAGTCCACATTATCGCAACGCCAAATTGCATCTTCTTCGGGTTTCACTAAAGGCGAATTACACGAAGGGCAAGTGCGCGGAAAATCAATTTTTATTTCACTGCCGTTGCGCAAATCGGGAACTGAACCGACTATATAAGGAATGACTTCCCCTGCACGTTCAACTATAACAGTATCGCCAAGCAATAGATTTTTTTCGAGGATAAATTCTTCGTTATGCAGCGAAATAGAGGAGATAGTTACACCTGCCAGCGGCACGGGTTCAATTTTTGCCACCGGAGTAACAGCACCGGTTCGCCCAACCTGAAATTCTACTTTCAGCAATTTGCTCTGCGTTTGTTTGGCGGCAAACTTATAGGCAATTGCCCAGCGCGGATGGTGTGAAGTGCTGCCGCATTGCTGCTGCATTTTTAGCGAATTTACTTTCACCACCATGCCATCAGTTTCGATATTAAACGCCAAACGTTTTGCATCCCAGGTGTTGATGAAGTCATCCACTTCCTGTGCGCTGTTGCAAACCTTTAATTCTTTAATCGGAGTCTTAAAGCCACAGTTGTAAAGCATTTCGATAACGGAATAATGCGAGAGCAGTTTTTCTGCAATCAAATTTTTCCCGTTGGCATCTTCTGCAAAACTTACGTGATACAAAATAGCTTCAAGCCCGCGCTGTGCTACTTCGTTCGGGTCTTTCATACGCAAAGAACCGGAAGCGGTGTTGCGCGAATTCTGAAACCCTTTTTCGCCTTTAGCAATGCGCTCGGCATTTTTCCGTTCGAAAGTTTCTTTAGTAATAATGACCTCGCCCCGCAACTCTACTTTGTAAATTCCGAATTTTGAAAACGCTGCAGAAAGAGGAATAGAAGGAATTGCTTTGGCGTTGTTGGTGATATCTTCCCCCACAGTTCCATCACCGCGTGTAGCGGCACGAACGAGCATATCGTTTTCATAAACTAATGCAATACTTGCTCCATCAAATTTGGGCTCTACGCAATATTCTATCTCAGAAGTTTTGACCAAGTCTGTAACTCTGCGGTTGAACTCTTCTATATCTCCCAAATTATAAGAGTTTTCGAGCGAAAGCATCGAAGCTAAGTGAGAAACAGATTCAAATTCATCAGTCAAAGCACGGGCTACGCGTTGGGTTGGAGAATCTTCGGTAACAAGATTCGGATGTTGCGCTTCGAGTTCTTTGAGTTGTTTGAAAAGTAAATCGTAATCGTAATCAGTAATGATAGGTTCGCTCAGAACGTAATATCGCCAGTCATGGTAGTTGATGATTTTACGAAGCGCGAATGCTTTTTCTGATTCAGAAAATGCACTTTCTGATTTAAGGAGTTGTTCAGAAAGTTGATTGAGTTCTGCTACTTGTTCTTTCGAATACATGAATCAATTTTAAAACAAAACACCAACTCTTAAACTCATAAACCGCATTACATTCGGTTCTTTCTTCGCATCGTGGTCGAAGAGGTTATTGATGAAACCATTGTGGTAAAACAAGCCAACCAGCAAAGAAGCTTTTTCATCGAACTTATATTCGAAACCTGCACCTGCACCTAGTCGCACATCAATAAAATTTGACCAAAAGCCGGGAAGAGTTTTTGATACATCGTTGTTTTGTTTCAGAATATTTTCTTTCTCAATCAAAATATTTCCTGATGCTGTTGGAATAGAATCACTGTAATTGGCGCGCGCGCTTACAGTAATGTTTAAGGTAACTCCCACTTGTCCCCACGCCACAAACTTTCCTCCTTTAATAGGATTTGTTTTCAGTTTCAGGTAAGTGGGAATTTCTAAATAATGAAAAGCATATTTCTCATTTACGCTACGCACTTTAATTCCAGCAACATTTTCAAAAGTATCGCGTCCAGTAATATTACAGCCATCAAACGCCCCACCAATACCGGTAGCAAGTCCGTAATTTTTTGCAAACCAGTATTCCACTAAAAAGCCATAGCTGGTTCCAAAGCGGGGTTTCCCTTTCAGCAAATCTTTACCAAAAGGTTTCGACCAGGCAATGCCCGGTGACACCTGCAGCCCGATACGGATTTTATCGTTGAGCGAAAATCCTGTCAAAAAAATAGAGAGAAGAATAAGAAGAGTAAAAATTCGTTTCATTATACTAAATGTGGTTTTATGGATTCAATTTCGATTTTTGCACAATGATGATGAAAAATATCAAGCAAATTATTTTTGTGTTGTTAGTGGTCTCACTTTCCGGTTGCGATAGCTGCAACAAAACCAAAAGTAGAGAAAAACCTGATGTGTCGAATATTAAGATGGATGTTCAGTTACAGCGATTCGACAAAGATTTGTTTGACTTAGCTAAATCGAATTGCGATGAACAACAAATTGAAGCCATGCGAAACAAGTATGGTTCCTTCTTCGATTTCTATGTAGGTCAGTTTGTAATAGGACCGCGTCCACCGGGAGATACTTCGCACATTGAAAAAGAAGCGTTGCAGAAATTTCTTTCAGATGCTTATATCAATCGTATTCAGAATGCAATCAATTTACATTTTGAAAACACAAAAGATGTGGAGGAAGATTTAACGCAATCGCTTAAATATTTCAAGTATTATTTTCCTGATGCGGCAGTTCCAAAAGTAGTCGGAGTCAATTCAGGTTTTTCCATTGGTGCATTTACTTATGAAAAAGATTTATTGGGTATTGGTTTAGACCAATACCTGAATCCAAATTTTGCGGATTACGACAGTGCAGGAGTGTTTCAATATCTGCAACACAAAATGCGTAGAGAATATATTGCGCGGAATTCAATGGAAGTGCTTTACAATTTTTATTTCGGCAGCGAAGAATTATCGCACGGCAAAACATTGGTTGAAGCAATGGTAGATAAAGGGAAGAAGATGTATTTTCTCTCTTACGTTTTGCCTGACGCACCGGATAGCATGATTGTAGGCTTTACACAAAAACAAACTACCTGGTGCGAAGAAAGCGAAGTTGACATTTGGAGATTTATGAATGACAAAGACCTGTTGTATAAAGACAACTACATGGACCAGAAAAGATATTTAGATGAAGGCCCAACTGTTACCGGTATGCCTGCTGAATCTCCGGGAAATATTGGAAGCTGGATTGGCTTGCAGATAGTGAGAAAATTTATGAAAGAAACCGGCAATAAAATTTCGCTACACGATTTGCTGCTGAAGTATGATTCAAAAACAATTTTGGCGAAGGCAAAATACAGACCATCAAAATCTGTGTTTTGATAAACCTAAAATTCTATATTTGAAAAATTCAACGGGTAGTTAGATGTTAGATACAAAAGGAAAAGAGCAGTGGTATGATAAGCTAATTCGAATTTTTAATTCGACAGTTTGCTTTTCGTTGGCCTATGCTATCATTACTTACGGGGGATTTTTTTTCATGGCATTGGCAGGGAAGTTCTTCAAGTTAGATGCCAATATTTATTATTTCGGTATCCGGTTTCTACTTAACGGACATAAGTGGTCTAAGCTAAAGGTCTCTGTTATTTATAGCACCTATCCGTTTTTTGCCTTGTTGTTTGGGTTGTTAATGCTTTACTTTTTCGACAGGCTAAAACGGAAGCCTTCCATGCTGAATGTTTTTTTTGCATGGAGTTTTGTTATTGGCACTTGCTTTTTTACGGCACAGGGGCTGATAGCTTCATTGGGAGCCAACGAATTTAATTCCCCTTTCTATCAAAACTTTGCGGTGGTTTTTGCTTGGTGGTTTTTGCCCGTTCCTTTTGTATATGCTATAAATGTATTCTTCATTATTTTGTTGCTCTACTTCTCCATTAACTATCCAAAAATATTTCTGTCATTTTCTTATTCCTTTTCAAAAGTGAACAAGTCATCCAGACGCAGAAGTTATTTTGTTGAAACGGCAATTGTTCCTTTTGTTCTAGGGGCTATTATTACCAGTGCCGTCACTTTCCCGATGAATATTTTTGTTCATTCCATTTACTTGATGGTGATTGGAATTTCGCTGCTGATTAGTTGGATTGCCCTGTTTTATCTGGAGATTATGAAGGATGATGTTTTGCAATATAAACTGCTTCAGAAATTAAGCTTTGGAATGCTCTTTGTATTGACGTTGGTGATAATTTTTATCAAGTTTATTACCTGGCGAGGAATTTTTGTTTCCTTCTAACACCGCATCATGCGTGCGTTTATTCAAAAAATTTCTTCCGATAAAAAGTTGACAGACGCAACAATCTTTGTTGTTAAAGTGTTGCTGATTTATCTGCTTTGGAAAGTTTTATTTTTTCTTTTTAACCGCGAAGGAACAGCTTTGAATTCCGGCTGGGTAGTATTTACCGATTGGTTTGCCTATAAAACAATTCAGCCTGCAGCGTTCATTCTTCAAAAGATTTTTGGCTACCAATTGGTTTACAACCACCGAAACATTATTATCAATAATACTCCCGGTTTGTTCCTTGCCAATCACTGTTTGGGAGTTTCAGTTTGCGTTATTTTTTCGGGATTTATTATTGCTTACAAAGGAAAATGGTTTCATAAACTCTGGTATATCGCTTTCGGCATTTTCTGCATTTATGCCATTAACGTTACCCGGTTAGTTGGTTTGGGAATTGTAGAAGATTGCTGCTCAGAATATTTTCTGGAACTGGCACACACACGCGTATATCTGTTGATGAGTTACGGAATGTTTTTTCTGCTGGTTGTTTGCTGGATGAATTACTTTTCGAAGAAATAATTAGTCAGCGAGTTTCTTTAATTTTTGAATTACGGCATCGCTCGCCCAATCTTCCTCTCCTGTTTTTTTGAAAACTATTTCCTGGTTTGAATTGAGAACATAGCTGGTGGGAATGGTATAGATTTTATACTCCTGTAATTTTTTTTCGGAATGAAGAATTTGAAACCCTGTTCCGGTTTGTTCTTGGAAATGTTTCAATTGCTCAACCGGTTCATCTGAAATTAAAACGAACTTAAAATTCTCTTTTGCAAGAATTTGCTGTGCCGAAAGAAGTAAAGGAATTTCTTTAACGCAGGGGCCACACCAGGTTGCAAAGAAGTTGATGAACATTTTTTTGTCTTGAAAGGAATCGAGAGAAACGCTGTTCCCATTCAGGTCAGTCAACTCTAATGTTTCGAATTTCACCTTCGGAGCAATGCGATATTTATTATAGAAAAATCCTGCTACAAGAATTGCGATTACAATTCCTGTAATGGGAATGAATTTGTTTTTCATGAAAGCTGAAAACGATTTTTGTAATCAAGCGCGCTTTGGCGAATTACTTCTAATGCTTCTTCTCTTCCGTAAACAGCAGCAATTTCTACTTTGCGTTCTTCGGATGAGCCGGGTAAATCTTTATAAGTGAGAAAATAATGTTTGAGACGATTTACGATAGACTCATTCAATTCGCTGATGTCTTTAATTTTTCCATACACGGCATCATCTTTCATTACTGCAATTATTTTATCGTCTGCTTCGTTTTTGTCAATCATGCGAAAGCCGCCAATAGGAATTGCCTGCACTAAAATTCCTCCGTTCTGAATATTTTTTTCTTCCAGCACCAGAATGTCCATTGGATCCTGGTCGCCAATAATATTTTGCTTGCCGGTTTTTGTCATGCAAAATTTTCCTACTTCCATAGCGCAAAGTGTTTGTGGAATAAAACCATATAGCGCAGGAACAACATTAGAGAATAATTGCGGTCTATCCACTTTTAGCCAGCCGCTTGCTTTGTCAATTTCATATTTCACGGTATCAGCCGGAACAATTTCTATAAAGGCAGTAAGCACATCCGGAAATTTTTCTCCGAAAGAAATGCCGTGCCAAGGATGCGATTTGTAATGAATCGGATTTTGCATTTTGTATTTGTATTTAAGTCCTCCCTTTAGGGAGGATTTAGGTGGGTGCTACCAGCTTCCGCTGCTTCCGCCACCGCTAAACCCACCACCACCAAAACCTCCTAACCCGCCACCACCTCCGCCACCGCTACCAAATCCTCCGCCTCCTAAAAAAGGACCACCGCCCCAACCACCGCGACTGTATGTTGTTGCGCCACCGCGATTTTTAGAAATAAGCGGCAGAATAAAAAAAACGATGAAGACGATTAAGACAATAACCCAAATGGGTATTCCTTTCTTCCCTTTGTCGCGTTTTTCAGAGTACAAGCCTGATAAACGGGCAATGATTTCATCAGTTGCTTCATCGAAACCTTCATAAAAATTTCCTTGTTTAAAATTTGGAACGAGCGTGTTTTGAATAATGCGGTCGCAGATAATAGCACCGAGTTTTTCTTCTACACCATAACCGGTGCGAATAGAAACTTTATGCTCCTTGTTCGCCATTAAAATTATAACACCGTTATGATTTTTCTTGGTGCCTATTCCCCATTTTTCGCCAAGTTCAGCAGCATAGCTTCCTACCTCGGCACCTTCTAAACTTTCTATAATTACCACCGCAATTTGCGTGGAAGTAGAATCGTCAAAAGCGACTAATTTTTGTTCGAGTTCGGCTTGTTGAGAAGAGGAAAGCACTCCTGCAAAATCGTTTACTAAACGTGCTGGGTTTGGTTGAGCAGGAAAATTTTGCGCTTGCAGCGAGACTATAGATGATAGACAATAGAAAAAAGACAATACAAATAGTCGTAGCAGTTTGTATTGTCTGCCGTCTGCCGTCTGCCGTCTGCCGTCTGAACTATCCTTCACTAATCTCATTCGTCAACTCGTTTTTATCATCTGCTTGTAAAGGAAAATATTGTTTAAGGTGCGAACCGGTTTCCTGAATGGCAAAGAGAAGTCCTTCTAAAAATTCGCCTTGCTTGAAGTGTCCGCTCATTACTTCTTTTGTGCCCTCCCAAAAATTGGCTGGCACTACTTCATTAATTCCTTTATCGCCTATAATGGCAAATTTGTGGTCTTCGTAGGCTAGATAAATAAGCGTTCCATTTTGTTGCGCGGTTTCATTCATCTTTAATTTAAAGAAGATTTCGGTAGCACGGTCGAGCACATTTTCATTTTTACATTTTGCTTCTATATGCAAACGAATTTCTCCGCTGGTCATAGCTTCGGCATCGGCAATTGCCTGAACAATTGTTTTGCGCTGTTCTTCGGTAAAAAAATGTTTTTGAAACATGAGGTGGAGATTGCTTAATCAGTTGATTGGTGATTAGTTGGTTCGCCAATCACCAATTAACTAATCGCTATTTAGAACTTTACCGTTGGAGCCTTCTCTGTTCCTGCATCGGCTTTGAAATATCCTTTTGGAGTAAAGCCAAACAATTTGGCAGTAATCACCGCAGGGAAAGTAGCTGTGTTAGCGTTATAGTCTTGCACTATATCATTAAATTTTTTGCGCTCAAACGCAATCTTGTCTTCGGTACTTGCCAACTCAACGCGCAACTCTGAATAGCCTTTTACTGCCTGAAGTTCAGGATACGCTTCTACCGTAGCAAGCAGGCGCGATAAGCTTCCGCTCAATTGACTTTGTGCAGCTTGATATTTGGCCACATCTGCTTCTGATAAATTACTTGGGTCTAACTTAATGCTGGTAGCTGATGCACGCGCTTCAACCACTTTCTGCAAAGTTTCTGATTCATATTTGCCACCGGCTTTTACAGTTTCAACCAGGTTTGGAATTAAATCGCTTCTGCGTTGATAGGCTGTTTCTACATTGGCCCATTGTCCGCTAACTGCTTCGCGTTTTTCAACTAACGAATTATAACTGCAACTTGAAAGAGAAGAGGCAATAAATACGGCAATAAAAAGTCTGAATACGTTTTTCATTTGTTTGTTTTTTTGATTTCAGGGTTAAATGTAGAAATAGTTTACGCTTTGCGTTTACAGTTGACGAAACAACCTGCCGGAAATTGTATTGACACCTCGCCTATGAACGCTAAAATGAACATTCCACACTACTGCGAGTGTATTGGCTTATAAATTGGCGGGTATGTTTCTGTTTTGATTCTTAATATTGGCAAAACCTTTTATAAAACAATACGAGATGAAGAATTTATTACGCACCCGGAATTTTGTTTTACAGATTCTTATGCTGGTATGCATAAATATTTCTGCCCAAACTCCCAACCTTGTTGCCCCCCAGAGCGGCAGCACTAAAAGCGGAGATAAACTGTTTGCTAAACTAAAGTTTGAAAAAGCCATTGGTAAATATACGGATGCGTTGAGCAAAGATGCCGATACGGTTTACCTGATACAGCGGATTGCTGATGGCTACCGCATATTGGGCAATACTGCCGAAGCAGAAAAATGGTATGCAAAAATTGCCGACCTGCCCCAAGCAAGTGCAACTACCAAATACAATTATGCTGAGGTGTTGCGCAACAATAAAAATTACACGGCTGCACAAAAATATTATGAGGCATATGCCAAATCGGTTTCCTCTCCGGCAGTGAACGAAGCGATTGGCGCGATGAATAAAATTCCTGAACTGAATAAAGAAAGCCCCGCTTACAAAATTGAGTTGCTGCAAACGAACACTGCTAAATCGGATTATGCTCCGGCTTTTTATGAGGATGGCAAACTGATTTTTACTTCTAACCGCAGTAAGAAGACGGCTGTGTATGATAAATGGAATTTGAACCGGTACAGCAAAATCTACATCGCTACGCTTGATAGTACGCTGAAGACCGATAAGACTAAGCTGAAATCGAAATGCAAAACGTATGAGAGCAGTGCGACATTTACCAAAACCAATAGCGAGCTTATTTTCAGCACCGGTAGCTTTAAAAGGAAAAATACCGTGCTGCAAAATGGTAGGAAGCTGCCTATGCAGCAACTTTACTCGGTGGCAATGGAAGGTAACAAAGGAAAAAACCTGACTCCACTTGCGGTTAATGGTGCATACGCAAGTTCGCAACCGGCTATTACTAAGGATGGCAAGACGCTTTATTTTGTTAGCGATAAAACGGGCGGTTATGGGGGAACGGATATTTATGTTTCTACCCGCAATGCCAATGGCGCGTGGAGCGATGCGAAAAATTTAGGACCGGAAGTGAATTCTGCCTTTGATGAAAAATTTCCGTTTGTGGCGGAGGACGGCACGGTTTATTTTGCCTCTAACACACCGGGCGGGCTTGGCGGCTTAGATGTTTATAAAACTAAAGCTGAAAACGGCCGCTGGCAAAAACCGGAGAACTTAGGCGCACCGGTTAACTCTAACAAAGATGATTTCAGTTTTATTATTGACGCTGCCAACAAGAATGGCTACTTTGCCAGTAACCGCGATGGCGGAATAGGCGAAGATGATATTTACAAATTTGCCTACGATGAGTCGAAGTTGGATTACAAACTTGTAGTGCGTGTAGAAGATGCGTATACTAAAAATCCTATTCCTATGGCATCGTTGGGTATAGATTGTAAAATCGGCTCGCCAGAAAACAGTTTGACAGATAAGAGCGGTGAGAAAATTTTAAACCTGAAAGGAGGGAAGAACTGCACGGTGGAAGCTATGAGTGAAGGCTACAAGAATAACTCGGTCGAAGTTTCTTCGAAAAATAAAAACACCACCGTTCCTATTCCGCTTAAGCCCGATGTAATTAAAGTGGTGGTGAACATTCGCGAAAAGGGAACAAAAGAATCTATACGCGATGTGGCGGTTTCGTTTACGGCTACGGCTAACGGTATGCCTTCAGTAAATTATGCTACCAGCGAGAGCGGTATGTTCGAAACCACTCTGCCTACCGGTTCTTATACTGTCAGCTCGCCCGATTTTGCTTCCGTAAAGGGAACATTTTCTGAAGCCGATGTAGATGCTGCTACCGGTATGGTAAAACTCGATTTCTTTATTCCTAAAGAAGAAATGGCTATTAATGTTCCGCTTACGGCTAATTGCTTTTCTACCACCATAACTATTACCGATTTAAAAACCGGTGAGAAGAACGAGGTAAAGCCAAACAATAATGGCGAGGTACGGCTTGACCTGAAAATAAATACCGTTTACCAGATTGAACACAGCGGCAAAACAGATACTATTTCTACCGTGGGTTTACGGCCGGGTATGCAGGTAGAAGGTTCATGTAAGTTTTACGTGGGGCAAACCTGGGTAGTGCACAATATTTATTACGATTTAAACAAGTGGACCATACGCCCCGATGCGGCTAAGGAACTAGATAATCTGGTGCGTATTATGAAACAAAACCCTGCGCTGGAAATTGAGCTAGGCTCGCACAGCGATTGCCGCGCCAGCGCCAAATACAATATTGTGCTTTCGGCCCGCAGGGCGCGCTCGGCTGTAGAGTATATTGTTAAGCACGGTATTAAGGGCAAGCGCATTTTGGCAGCGGGTTATGGTGAATCGGATATTCATAATGGTTGTGTGTGTGAGCCAACTAACGAGTCGACATGCAGCGATGCACAGCATCAGGTAAACCGCAGAACGGAAGTAAAGGTGTTGAAGTATTGATTGAATTAAGTAGATAAAACAAAAAAAGCCAAGTGATAACACTTGGCTTTTTTGTTTTACAGTTTTTCAGTATTACGAAATACTCATTTGAATTTTCTTTTGAATATCCGCAACGGCTTCTCTAAATTCCTGATCAGTATCAATTAAATTCTGAACGGCCTGACAAGAGTGGATTACCGTTGAGTGATCGCGTCCGCCAAAATGCTTACCAATAACTTTCAAAGAATTCTTTGTATAGTTCTTAGCTAAGAACATAGAAAGCTGACGTGCCTGAACAATCATTCTCTTTCTTGTTTTTTCGCGAAGCATATCTACCGGTACGGTAAAATAATCGCAAACTGTTTTTTGAATATAGTCGATAGAAACTTCGCGAGAAATACTCTTCACAAAGTTCTTTATAATCTTCTTTGCTAAATCTAAATCAACTTCTTTCTTGTTTAAAGATGCTTGTGCAAGCAATGAAATCAAAGCTGCTTCTAATTCGCGAACGTTGGTGTTGATGTTGTAAGCAACAAACTCAACTACTTCACGCGGAAGTTCAATTCCATCGGCATACATCTTCTTTTCAAGAATAGCGATTCGCGTTTCAAAATCAGGAACCTGAAGGTCAGCACTCAATCCCCATTTGAAACGAGAGAGCAATCTTTCTTCCATTCCTTCTAAATCGCGTGGAGGACGGTCAGTAGTTAATACCAACTGTTTTCCGTTTTGATGTAGGTGGTTAAAGATGTGGAAGAAAATATCCTGTGTTTTTTCTTTGTTACCAAAGAACTGAATATCATCTACCAACAACACATCAATCAATTGATAGAAGTGAACGAAGTCGTTAACCGAGTTGTTTTTTACAGCATCAAAAAACTGATTCGTAAATTTTTCACTCGATACATATAATACTGTCTTATTCGGAAAATTTGCTTTCACTTCGTTTCCGATGGCTTGTGCTAAGTGAGTTTTCCCTAAACCAACACCACCATAAATAACTAAAGGATTAAAAGCAGTGCCGCCCGGTTTTTGTGCAACAGCATAACCTGCGCTGCGCGCTAAGCGATTGCAATCACCTTCAACCAACGAATCGAAATTGTAATTCGAGTTCAACTGCGGGTCAACATTAATCTTTTTCAATCCCGGAATTACAAACGGATTCTTGATTTGATTTCCATTTAAAAAATATGGAAACCCAACTTCAGGGTTTTGATTGTTTCCTGAATTTTGGTTCGGATAATCAACTGTAGAAGGAGTGTTCGCGTTTGAGTTCTCAACAACAATACGATACTCTAAGCGTGCGCTGTTGCCCAACTCGCGTTTAATCGTTTTGCGTAACAGAGCCACGTAATGTTCTTCGAGCCATTCGTAAAAAAACTGTGATGGTACTTGAATGGTTAAAACGGTTCCTACTAATTCTACAGGTCTTATCGGTTCGAACCAGGTTTTGAAACTTTGTGCACTTACGTTGTCTTTGATAATTTCCAGGCAGTTGTTCCAAACGCTGTTTGCCGATTTTTCTTTCATGCTTACGAAATCTTTTATAAGGGTGTACTAAATAATGTGTGTGTCTGAAGACGGTGTGAAAATGAAGAAAAGAATGTTTACAAAAAAATTTTTCTCCTCTTGTTTTTGAAGTATTTTTTACGTGTACTAAAAATTATTTTTTTATTCAAAAAAAATTTTGATGAGCTTCTTTTTTTAGAAAAAAAGATTATCCTGCAATTATACTTTCGAAATTAATTTCGGAAAATCAGGAACTAAAATTCCCTTTCTTTTCTTCTCGAAATAGAAATCTAAGCGTCCCAAATAAATTCCTGCCCAACCAACCTGATTGACTAAAACCTTTGCCCCTGCTGCGTTTCGGAACTCATCGGGCTTTGTAAAAAATGTATGTGTGTGTCCGCCAAGAATCAAATCAATGTTAGAAGATTGATACGCTAAATCCATATCGCTCACTTTTTTCTCATCGTATTTATAGCCGAGATGCGAAAGACAAATCACCAAATCGCAACCTCGTTCATCTTTTAAATGTTTAGCCATCTTGTTGGCATTTACAATCGGGTCGTTATATCTTACTCCTCCATACAAATCTTTCGGCACTAAGCCCTGCAATTCAATTCCAATTCCAAACACACCAATTTTTATTTCATCGAATCGAAAAATTTTGTGCGTCTGAATTTTCCCTTCCATAGCTGTGTCAGTAAAATCATAATTACAATTCAGAAAAGGAAATAAAGCATGCGGAAGTTGCTTTACAAATCCATCTAAGCCAATATCAAAATCATGGTTGCCGAGAGTAGAAGCATCATACTTCATTTCACTCATCAACTTAAATTCTAATTCGCCTCCGTATTTATTGAAGTATGGAGTGCCTTGCCAAACATCTCCGCTATCTAAAAGCAAAATATTTTTTTCCTGCCTGCGAATTTCATTCAGCAATACAGCGCGTTGTGCAAAACCGCCAAGTCCCTGATATTTTCCACCATCCATCGGGAAAGATTCAATACGCGAGTGTTGGTCGTTGGTATGCAGAATCGTAATTTTTCTTGCATCGCCTTTGGCAAATGCTTCGTACGGAAATGAACTTGCTGCAAACAATACTCCTGCATTAAGAGATTTCTTTATGAATGTTTTCCGTTTCATTTCTAATCAACTTTCTGAACTCGCCCATCAATCACACTCTTGATATTCTCGCCTCTCAAATTCATTTCTTTTAATCCGTCAATGATTGCATCGCGCAAACTCTTCTTCAAAATTGTTTTCGGAAGAACGGCTAACATGGTGCAGTTATCGCCACCTTGAGCAAGATAATCTGAAACTGCAATGGCATAATTTTTATTCGAGTTAAGCGGTTCACCATTTATAAAAACGTCAAACGCTTTTTCGTTTTTAAATTTGTAGCGCGCACCGCTTATCTGCCAGCCGCCTTTTGCAGCCATGTAATTAAAAAGAGTGTCGAGTGTTTTTCCACTCACGTTCATTATATCAATAAGATTTTCAAACGGCATTAACTCGATAATTTTTCCAAGTGTAATATTTCCTTTCGGCAAATTCGGCAAACGAATTCCTCCGTTGTTTAAAAACGTAAAATCAATTTTACAATTACAGTAGTCTTTACTTTTTTTCAAAATTAAATCGCACATCAAATTTCCTAAATCACTTTCAGGAATTGATTTAGTAAGAATGGTATCAGAGACAGCTAAAACCACATTCATTTCTTTGTCGAGTGAATCCTTGTAAGGTTGAATGATTGCTGCAATTTTTCCATCGCTTGGTGAATTAGGATTCAAGCGTTGTTCTTCAAACTTGTATTCAGTAGCAATAAAATGTTTTGTGCATGAGGAAGCGGAAAGAAGAAGGAGAAAGAAGAAGATGTTTTTCATTGAAAATTATCCTTGATACTCTCCGTAAATTTCCCTTAATGAATCGGCAATTTCACCAAGCGTAGCGTAATTCTCTACTGCTTCAATTACAAACGGCATTATATTTTTCTCTTCGCGACTTGCCGCTTTAATATTTTTCAAACTCTCTTTCACTTTTTCGTTATCTCTCTTAGCGCGAAGTTTTGCCAATTTATCTGATTGAATTTTACGAATTGAATCATCTATACGCAGAAGCCCCGTTGGAGTTGCTTCCTTCTCAGTAAACTGATTTACCCCCACAATTATTTTCTCATTTGACTCTACTGCTTGCTGATAATTGTAAGAAGCGCGAGCAATTTCGTTTTGCATAAATCCTTGCTCGATAGCAGAAACGCTTCCGCCCATTTCATCAATGCGTTGAATGTATTTCCAAGCAGCTTCTTCAATTTGGTTGGTGAGCTTTTCAATAAAATACGAACCGGCAAGCGGGTCAACAGTTTCTGTTACGCCACTTTCATAACCTATAATTTGTTGCGTACGAAGTGCCACTTTTGCTGCTTCTTCTGTTGGAAGCGAAAGTGCTTCGTCATATCCGTTAGTGTGCAACGATTGTGTTCCACCTAATACTGCAGCCAATGCCTGAAGCGTAACTCTTGAAATATTATTTTTTGGTTGTTGCGCGGTAAGTGTGCTTCCTCCGGTTTGAGTATGGAAGCGCAGCATTTGTGCTTTTGCATCAGTAGCTCCTAAGTCTGTTGTAATTTTCGCCCACATTCTTCGCGCTGCGCGAAACTTTGCTACTTCTTCAAAAAAATTATTATGTGCATTGAAGAAAAAAGAAAGCCGCTGCCCAAACTGATTGATGTCTAAACCTTTTTTCTGCGCAGCAAGACAATATGCTTTTCCGTTACTCAATGTAAACGCAATTTCCTGCACAGCAGTAGAACCTGCTTCGCGAATATGATAACCGGAAATTGAAATCGTATTCCACTTCGGTACTTCGGTGTTGCAGTATTCAAAAATGTCGGTAATAATTTTCATGCTCGGCTTTGGCGGGTAGATATACGTGCCGCGTGCCGCATATTCTTTCAGGATATCATTTTGAATGGTGCCAGATATTTTTTTCAAATCGGCCCCTTGTTTTTTTGCAAGAGCTATGTATAAAGCGAGAAGAATAAATCCTGTTGAGTTAATCGTCATTGAAGTAGAAACATCTTCGAGTTTAATTCCCTGAAAGAGAACTTCCATGTCTTCGAGCGAATCAATAGCAACTCCTACTTTTCCAACTTCGCCTTCGGCAAGAGCGTGGTCGCTATCGTAACCTATTTGTGTAGGCAAATCGAAAGCAACACTCAAACCACTAACACCCTGACTCAATAAATAGTGGTAACGCTTGTTGCTTTCTTCAGCAGTGGAGAAACCTGCATACTGGCGCATGGTCCACAACTTGCTGCGATACATTTCTGAATGAACACCGCGCGTAAAAGGGAATTTACCCGGCTCGCCAACTTCGCCTTTATATAAAGAGTAAACTCTTTGAATTTCTATTCCGCTATCGGTGGTAAATTTTTTCATTCAAGTGCGAATGTAAAATTCAAATCGTCAAAAAAGTTCGCGACATTCAGCTTTTAAAAATTCCAACGCCTGCTCTGTAGGCAAAGCAACATTTGCGTTTTGTATTCCCTGAAAGAGCGCGTTGATTAACTGCCCTGATGAAGATTCAGGCGGAAGTTGAGTGCCGATAAGGTTCACGGTTTTCATCATTTCTTCCTTTGACTGCACAATTAAATTCCATGCACTGCTTGAAACATAAATCTGTTGCGAAAGATTGTGCTCAAACTCTTCCCGTATATTTTTTACAATGGCATACTGTAATTCATGCGAAAGCATATCGGGTGTGCGTACGCGGGAAATGACAGGAGCAAAATTGATTCGCTCCAAAAAAAGTGCGAGCCGTTCATACGCTTGTAAACGCAGCATCACAATTTCTTTATCACGTTTCATTTTTAATTCAATTGCTTTCAGATTGGCATCGCGGTTCATATATCTGGTGAGCAAGAAGTAAGCGGTAAGAAATACAATCAGCTCGGGCAAAGTGTATTTCAGAATTTCGAGAAGGAGGTTTACAATTTCCATAACAAGTAGTTTGCAATAATAACGGAGAGTGACAGAGTTTTAGTATTTCTCGTCTTCAATTTTTGTTTTCAACTTTTCGAGAAAGTATGCCTTGTAGCTATCCTTTTTGTCTTTTGCTTTTCCGATCTCTACGTTCAGCAAGCCAAGATATTTTTGTTTGAGCGTTTTAGCTCCAACAATCATATTCATGGTGGTTATCAATTCTTTTTCCAGTGCAAAGTATTTCCCTTTTGCCAAATAAATATCGTTGATGAATCCTGCAAAATCATTTTCGGCAAAGCGTTTAATAATATCAGTATACAATTCTTCCACCTTGGCATTTGGGTTTTGGCGAATGGCTGAAAGGGCATCTAAATATTTTTTGTCTTTAGTTTTTACATAAAGCGCAGCAATATTATCCAGCACGTTTTGTTTGCACTCAACCGTGTCGGTAAAAATTTTTGATGCGTTGAGTTGGATAAAAGAAAGTTTGGTATCCACGCTATCCATTAAAAAGCAAGGATGATAAACGGGCTTCGGTTTTTGCGAAAACGAAAGCAACGATGAACCGAGCAGAAGAAAGAAGAAAAAAATTCTGATGAAGGATTTCATAGTAACGACTTCGCTAAAATAAAGAAGGGCGGTTAACCGCCCTTCTTTATTTTTTATTGCTTTTCGCTTATATAATCGGTCAAATCATCAACGCTGGAACTGAAACCAAAAACGTTATTGATTTTGAAATAATTTTTAGGCTCGGTGCAATGGTCGAAGGCAAACTTGGCGAAATCAAGTTTGGTTTCTTCAAAGCCAAACACTTTGCATATTTCAGCAATCTGGTTCGCGCTTAAACAATTGCCTCCTGCAATTTGCTTTGCTGTTTTTAAACGTGTTTCATCAAAGCCCTGATTCTTTACGGTGCTTAAGGCACTTGAGAAATCGCTTGAGTTCATGGGATATGTTCCGTTGCAGCCAACCGGTACCGGTTGCTCCTTCACTACGGTATTTTGATTAGTAGTAGTGGTTGTAGTTGTATGCGTGGTTGTTACGTTGGTATTCAACAGCGGATCGTTGATGGTAACGTTCATATTTACGCCACCCACATTTACGTTGGCTCCAACTGTTTCACCGGTGGTTTGAGTGGTGGTAGTTTGAGTTACTGTAGTAGTAGGTTGAACAACCATAGTAGTAGTTACCGGTACTCCGTAATGCACTACATATACATTTGACGGAGCCACAAAACCCTGACGAACAGGAACAGCCGAAAATGGCAAGGCACCCAATTTAGGTTTGCCATTTTTATCGCGCTTAATTTTGTAAGTAACATCCATTAGTGCTCCGTTTCCATCGGTTAACCAAAGTGTTTTACTTATCTCACCTAAAGTTTGGTCTTCGAAAATTATTTTGGCACTATACTGCGGTTGGTTCAAATCTTCTACGCGCATATTAGTTTGACCCTTGTCGTTTTGGCGTTCGCCATTCAGCACTAAAAAGAATCTATCGCCTTCATCTGAAAACACCGTTAGGTGACCAACCGGTTGCGGCTGAGCGTAAGAAATGAAAAAGAAAAACAGGAGACCGAGAGTGGGGAGTAGTTTTTGTTGCATATTTTTTTGTTTGGGTTTGCTTTTACTAATTACTTGCCAAAGGCGAAGCAAAAAATATTTTTTACAAATTTTCTGAAATCAATTATTGCGGGCGCGGTAAGCAGCCGATGCCAAAAAGCCCACACCCATTCCTATAAACAAACCGGCAGGCATGTGTTTTGTAAGAATACCAATTCCCATTCCTATAAACATGCAGCCTACAAAAAGCACCCCGGTTACTTTGTCTTTTTCTTTTTTGTCGTTCGTTTCCATAGTTATTGATTTGAGAATAAACTTAGAAAATAATTTCTAAGCCAATACTCCTCTTGAAATAACAATGCGCTGCACTTCGCTGGTGCCTTCGTAAATTTGGGTAATTTTTGCATCGCGCATTAGCCGCTCTACGTGATACTCTTTTACATAACCGTAACCACCGTGAATCTGAACGGCTTCAACGGTATGTTTCATCGCTGCTTCGCTGGCAAAAACTTTTGCCATAGCACTTGCCATGTCATAATTCTTATGCTGGTCTTTCAGTAATGCTGCTTTGTAAACAAGCAAGCGGGCGGCTTCAATTTCGGTTGCCATATCTGCCAGCTTGAATGCAATTGCTTGATGATTGATAATTTCTTTTTTAAATGCCTTGCGTTGTTTTGAATAATCAACTGCCAGTTCATACGCACCGGCTGCGATGCCGAGAGCTTGTGCCGCAATTCCTATTCTTCCTCCGCTCAATGTTTTCATGGCAAATTTGAAACCGAAACCATCTTCTCCAACTCTATTCTCTTTCGGAACTTTTACATCGCTGAACATAAGCGTGTGTGTATCGCTTGCGCGGATGCCTAGTTTATCTTCCTTCTTTCCTACTGTAAAACCGGGCATTCCTTTTTCTACAATTAATACGTTGATGCCTTTGTGGCCTTTGCTCACATCGGTCTGCGCAATTACTAAATAGGTAGAAGCGCATCCTCCGTTGGTAATCCAGTTTTTTGTTCCGTTCAAAAGATAGTGGTCGCCCATATCTATTGCTGTTGTGCTTTGCGAAGTGGCATCGCTGCCCGCCTCCGGTTCGCTTAAACAAAATGCGCCAATCTTTTCGCCTTTTGCCAACGGCACTAAATATTTTCTTTTTTGTTCTTCTGTTCCGAATTCTTCTAAACCCCAACACACCAAGGAATTGTTTACGCTCATCAACACAGAACAGGAAGCATCTACTTTCGAAATTTCCTCCATAGCTAAAACGTAGCTTATGGTGTCCATTCCACCCCCGCCATACTCCGGTGAAACCATCATACCGAGGAAACCGAGCTCTGCCATTTTCTTTACCTGCTCTGCGGGCCATTGCATATTAGTGTCGCGGTCAATTACTCCCGGCTTGCATTCGTTTTGTGCAAAATCACGTGCTGCCTGACGTATCATTAAGTGTTCTTCGGAGAGGGAAAAGTTCATTGGTGAATCAGTTGATTAATGAATTGGTGATTAGTTATTAGGTGCGAATATAAAAGAGTGACGCAAATGGTTTTACTATCACTGATTCACTATTTCGCTAATCACTTTTTGTTTGAGCGGGCAATTATTTCAGTAGTGCTGAATCCTTTGAGATAAGGAACAGTTTTTACTTTGCCTCCGTAACTTTCTACAAAATTGCTGCCTATAATTTCTTCTTTTTTCCAGTCGCCACCTTTTACTAATACATCGGGCTTAATGGTGTGTATTAAATTTTCGGGAGTGTGTTCGTAGAAGAAGATTACGCCATCAACAAATTGTGTGGCGGCTAAAAGTGTGGCGCGTGAGTCTTGATTGTTTACAGGGCGCGATGGACCTTTCAGTTCTTTTACTGATGCATCGGAGTTTAAACCAACAATCGTTCTGTCGCCAAATTCGTTGCAGGAAGCCAGTAAGTGAATGTGACCTTGATGAAGAATATCGAAGCAGCCGTTGGTGAACACAATTTTATCACCGAGGGTTTTCCAAAACTCAATTCGTTTCAGAAGCTCGTCCAGTGAAAAAATCTTCGCTTCGATTTTATCAGTGAAAACCACGGTTTATGCTTTTAAGGGTTCTTCTTCTAACGCTGGCTCGCGGTTTAATATTGCGAGAAGTATCAACGAAATTACTCCGGCTATCATTACCGAAGCAGTTTGTGCTGTCCATTGCACCAAGCCCCACGAAATTGCCGCACTGCCTTTTACTGCATACAGCACTAGCACAGTTTGCATGAAAATAGGAAACAAGCCCAGCCCTCCGGGTGTAAGTGAGAATGCCACTCCGCTAAAGAACAGGCAAACGCCTGCTGCCATTAAAGGTAAGCCCGCTGTTTCGGGAAACATTCGGAAGCCGATATAAGGCATAATAAAATATAGTCCCCAAATCATAACGGTATGAAAAATAAAGAGTAAAGGATTATCTACATCTTTAATAGAAATAACACCGCGCACTAAGCCCATGATACGCTCTTTGATACTTGCCACAATATTTTCGAAACCCTTAGCGCGGATTTGCGCACCAATAAAAATAATGAGTGCGAACATGGCAGTGAGCATTACTCCGTATTTCAACAACGGATTGATTTGATTTTTTTCGATAATACCGGCTAAGGTTGTTTTAGAATCCTGCGCTATTTTTTCGTAGAGCAAAAAGAATTTATCGTGTTCGCCAATTATTAAAATCAATACTACCACTCCTAAACAAACTACATCCATCAATCGCTCAAGCACCATTGTGCCTACTGCTTTATCGAGCGGAATTTTTTCGTAGCGTGCTAATACTCCGCAACGGGTTACTTCGCCAAGGCGGGGGAAAAATATGTTTAGAAAATACATGAGCATTACGCTAAGGAAAGTATTCCAGAAGCCCGGATTGTAACCTAACGAGCGCAAGAGCAATCTCCATCTTTCGGTTCTGAAATAATTGCTGATAAACCCAACCACCGGTGGAAGCAAAACCCAGAAATAGTTAGCGCGCTTTATATCTTCTAAAACATGCTGCTTATCGCTTTCGCTCATTTGCCCCATAAACCAATACACTAAGCCTACGCCTATACCAAGCGTTACAACTAATTTGATGACGTTGCCGAGGTGTTTTTTCATTGGCGAGTAGTGATTGGCGAGTGGCGAGTGGTAAACAGCCAGTGATTTACTACTAGCTACTCACCACTAGCTACTCGCTATTTATGGGGTTATTTGATTTGAAGCATTTACATGCACCGTTACCGGTTTGTGGTTTTTGTATTCTTCCATATTTACCATAGCGTAGCTGATAACAATGATGATATCGCCCACCGATACTTTGCGGGCTGCGGGACCATTCAAACAAATGGTGCCTGAGCCGCGTTCGCCCTTTATTACGTAAGTTTCTAAACGCTCGCCATTGTTGATGTTTACTATCTGCACGCGTTCATGTTCATACAGGTTGGCGGCTTCCATCAGGTTTTCATCTATGGTAATGCTGCCTATGTAATTAAGGTCGGCCTGCGTAACGGTTACGCGGTGTAATTTCGATTTATATACGGTTATAAACATAGCGGGGGCGAATGTAATTTCTTCTTTTGAAAATTAGATAGGGAACTGGTAGATGTTGCAAATGGTGAGGGCCACACAAACAGATAACCCTTACCCTCAAAAAACTGACAAATTGTCTCGTTTACGACATGGGCTGGTTCGTTTACTCGATGCGTTGCCTCGTTTACGTTTACCTGATGGATGGTCATAAAAAAGCCGTTTCCTAATAAGAAACGGCTTTTGTGTTTATAAAATTAATTTGCTTAAAACGTAAGCGTAAATCCTACTTTATTCTGCCCCATATTATTGCTGTAGCGGTCTAGCATGGGGTTGTGAATAGGGGTAAAACCGAGGGTAGTGGGCTTCATGTCTTTAGCCAGCCTGCGGTAATACATTCCTTTTTTAATACTGATAGGCCCGAGCACCGTTAGCACCGCACCTGCAACTGTAAAAAAGCCACCCACTGCCATCTTTTGATAGTTGGGACGTTGCTCCCACATACCGCTGTTGTAATTAAAAGTTTGGCTACCTGCAAGCCCCGAGATAGATAAGCCCACACCGGTAAGCAGGGTAGGCACACCCACAGCAGTCATAATAGCTCCACCCACTATGCGCTTAATGCCCAGCTTGCGGTATTTGTTATAGTCGGCAACGGTTGCGGTTGCGTTGGTGTAAGGGCAATTGCCTTTGCCAGGCACCATAGTTTGTGGCGCATTGTTAAACACATCTTTAGTTCCGTTTTGGTAATTAATTAAAAGCACATCGGCTTTGCGGATGGTATAAACAGGACCGGTCGGGTTATCGGTTCGCTTATATTTAATTTCTGCAAGGCCCACCTCTTCTACCTTGGCTTTAACTTCTTCGCCAGAGCGTAGCACCATATTGTCTTGCGCAAATGCGGCATTGGTAAAAAGGAATGCAATAATGGAAAGAAGTATTGATTTCATGGCATTAGATTTTTAAATGAAGCAAGTAAACGCAAGGTAAGGTTTTTTATTTTCTATTAGACCTGCCAGGATTTTGAAACCTGGCAGGTCTAAATAAATCTACCAACGAATAAGCGCACTCGCCCACATAAAGCCCGAGCCGAAACCGGCAATGGCAATCAGGTCGCCTTCTTTTAATTTTCCATCTTGCCATGCTTCGCATAGGGCAATTGGAATAGAAGCGGCTGTAGTGTTTCCGTAGCGGTCAATGTTCGATATTACTTTCTCATCGGGCAGGTTCATTTCTTTTTGCACGGCAGCAGTAATACGCGCATTTGCCTGGTGCGGAATAAGCAAATCAATATCGTCATCTTTCAAATTACATTCGGTGAGTGCCTCGCGAATTACTTCGGGGAAATATTTCAAGGCGTTTACAAAAACCATTTTGCCGTTCATGTAAGGAAGCAGTTCGCCTTTCTCCATCATATCTGCCGTAAAGCGGTTTTGTCTACGACTACCGGGGTGCTCCAGAAAAAGTTCTTCGGCAAAACGACCATCGCTGTGCAGTTTGGTAGTAAGAATTCCCTTGTTCGGTTCTTCGGTTGCGGTTAATACAACCGCTCCTGCACCATCGCCAAAAATTACCGCCATGTTTCTTCCGCGGTCGCTTCTTTCAAACACATTGCTTTGAACTTCGCTGCCAATAACCAATACGTTTTTATAAGTGCCTGCCTTAATAAACTGGTCGGCAATACTCAAGGCAAAAATAAATCCGGAGCATTGTGCCTTTACATCAAAAGCCGGAATTTGCCGGAAAGGAAGCTTGCGCTGTACCAACACTCCCGAGCCCGGAAAATTATAATCGGAACTAAGCGTTGCCATAATAATCAAATCAATTTCCTCGGCAGTTTTACCGGCACGCAACAAAGCCTGCTCAGCTGCATGGGCACCCATGCTGGAAACAGTATCTACACCTTCTTTAAAAAATCTGCGCTGTTTAATGCCGGTGCGTTCAATAATCCATTCGTCTGATGTGTCCATCATTTTCGAAAGGTCATCGTTGGTTACCACCTGTTCGGGAACATACATTCCCACGCCAATTATTTTGCTGCGAATCATGGGCCGAATTTATTTTTGAGCTAAATGAGATGAGGGGTTTTTCTGAAACTCTGCCTTACATTCTGAAGCGCAGAATCCATAAAGCTTGCCTTCATAAGAAGCTGTATCGGCAATGCCGCCTTCTTCTAAAGGCATACCACATACATAATCCTTGTTAGAAGACAGGTCACTTAATTTAACCTCCATCTTTTTAGGTTCTGTTGCCGGGGCAGCAGTTTCGGCTTTTGGCTCCGCCTTTTGGTTGCACGAAACAAGCGAAAGGGCGAGCAGGATATTGGCTGCAAAGAATATTTTTTTCATGGTTCTGTTTTTTAGGGAAAGCTAATGTAAACGGAAATTGGTAATTGGGTAACTGGATTGAGACCTGCCAGGTTTTGAAAACCTGGCAGGTCTTTCTGCTCAAAAAGGTTTTGCAATTCCGCTAACCACCAAAATCATTACCGGAACGGGAATAGTGCCGTCTGTCCTCCACTCTTTTTCGGTATGCGCATTGCTCCAGGGCTTTACCACTCCGTCTTCTATTACATATTGGTTTGCCCAGTCGGTATCGTAAACGGGCTTCATTACCCTGCCGTCCCAAGTCCATTCCTCGTTGCGGTTGCTTCGCCATACGGGCTTAAAGTTTTCGCCATCCCATTCGTATTGCTGATAAATATTGTTGCCGTATTGCGGCTTTACCACCTTGCCGTCAAACTCCCAAGCCAGGCGCGGGTCAACATTCCAGCGGGGGCGGAGGATTCTGCCATCCCACATCCACTCGTTAGCGGTAGTATTACCCCAACTGGGTTTAATAGTGGCATAAGCTTCTTCCTCAAAAGGCAATTGGGTTTGCTGAATCACGAGCTTTTTCTCCAGCTCATATTTTTTAATCAAGGTATAAGCCACCACAATAGCGTCAGAAGAAGGAAGCGAATCGGCATTGAAGTATGCAAGCAGCGAATCGTTATAAGAAGAATAAAACGAGAGCCATTTTTTTACCCGCTCCACATGAATCAACTCGTACTTATCGCGCAAGTCTTCCGATTCAATTTTGCCTGCATAGAATTTGTTATTGCTGAAAGAGTAAACGGGCTGACGAGTATCTTTTTCGTAAACCAATTCCTGCTTATCGCTGGCAATGTTCATGGATGTGGTAAGCAGAAAAATATTCTCCTTGGCATCGGTAGTGCCATTGAAAAAAATATTTCCTTTCTGAAAATAGAGAAGTTGCTTTCCGTTAGGCGAATAAATTTCGTTGTTGCTTGCGTAAAACAGTTTGGTGGTATCTGCCAGATAGATAAAACCGTTGCCGGCATTTGAACTACAAAAGGCAAAAGGCAAAAAGCAAAAAGCAAAAAAAATCTTCTTCATATTATTCTCAATTCAGCAAGCAGTTCGTTCAGTTTGTTTCTATCCGTCAATTGATAAGCCTGAATGCCCAGCGTTTTTGCGGCTTCTACATTTTCTGCTTTATCATCCACAAAAAACGTGTCACCGGCAATTAAATTTTCTTTCTGCAGCACCAATTGGTAAATTTCTTTTTCGGGCTTTCTGAAACCTACCTCGTTAGAGTAATAAGCGTGATGAAAAAAGCTTCCGAAATTATCTGCCCCGAATTGCGCTTTAGCTGCTTCGTTCAGGCTGTCCACATGAATCTCGTTAATGTTGCTGAGTGCAAAAACTTTGTAATGGGTTTTAAGTTCTTTTAGCAAGTCAATTTTTGGCTGCGGGTAATTGATAAGAATAGAATTCCAGGCACGGGTTATCTCATCATCGGTAGTTCCGGCTTTTAAAAATTGTTTCAGTTCATCGCGGAATTGCTGCGCTGTAATTTTACCGATTTCAAACAAATCGAAAATTTTATTCTGCTTGTTGTAAGAAACTATCTGGCTGAAATCAACAGCCGATAGTTTTTGAAATTCGCCAATGGTTACTAGGTAATCAATATCAATAATTACATCACCAATATCGAAGATTAAGTTCTTGAATTGTTTCATCTGGTTTCGAAAATAGCCGTGAATATTTAGATTCGCACCGCAATGATAAAAATTGCCGGTCCTATAGCTCAGCTGGTTAGAGCACCTGACTCATAATCAGGGGGTCCCTGGTTCAAGCCCAGGTGGGACCACAGATAGCTCTCTGTAATTCAGGGGGCTATTTTATTTTAAAGCTACCACACTCTACATTCAACTTGCAAATAGCTTGCAACTCCTTGCCGAAACGGGCACTCCTCCTTAAAAATAACGAGGAGAATAAAAGAAGGCAAGCAAAAAAAATGCAACGGATAGCCCGCCCCTGAGCTTTGGCGGGGGAGCCCCCAAATTGAATTGGCGTTAAAAGAAAACAATTGTTTTTGGTGCATTCTCACTTTTAATTTCATTCGCGGTTGATAATGAATAATTTTTGTTGAGAAATTGCGTTAAGTGTGATAAGATTTTATCTACTTTGCCCGCAATTCAAAACGCTCTAAACCACACATCAAAGCATGGCTTTGTTTAATTTTTTAACTCAGGAAATCGCCATTGACCTCGGCACCGCGAACACGCTCATTATTCATAACGATAAAGTTGTTGTTGACCAGCCCTCGATAGTTGCCATTGACCGCAGAACCGATAAGGTGATTGCGGTAGGTATGCGCGCTATGCAGATGCACGAAAAAACGCACGAGAATATTAAAACTGTTCGGCCGTTACGTGATGGAGTAATTGCTGATTTTAAAGCGGCAGAAAGTATGATTCGCGAAATGATTGCGATGATTTATGGCGATAAGAAACCGCTTTTTCCCCCGCGTTACAAAATGGTTATCTGTATTCCTTCAGGTATTACGGAAGTAGAAAAACGCGCGGTGAAAGACAGTGCAGAGCAAGCTGGTGGGCAGGATGTAAAGATGATTCATGAGCCAATGGCAGCAGCTATTGGAATTGGAATTGATGTAGAGGAGCCGAACGGCAACATGATTATTGATATAGGTGGCGGAACAACGGAGATTGCTGTAATTGCACTTTCAGGAATTGTGTGCGACCAAAGTATTCGCGTAGCCGGTGATGAATTTACGCTTGACATAGTTGATTACATGCGCAGACAACATAACATGTTGATTGGCGAAAGAACTGCGGAGATGATTAAGATAAATGTTGGCTCTGCACTTACTGATATTGATTCGCCACCGGATGATTACCCTGTGAACGGTCGCGATTTGATGACCGGTATTCCAAAACAGATTATTGTTTCGTATTCTGAAATTGCTCACGCTATAGATAAATCGATTTCGAAAATTGAAGAGGCAATTTTGAAAGCACTGGAAACTACTCCACCGGAATTAGCAGCAGATATTTTTAAGACCGGTTTGTATTTAACCGGTGGCGGTGCATTGCTTCGCGGCTTGGATAAACGCATTGGGCAAAAAACAAAGCTACCGGTTCATGTGGCTGAAGACCCGTTGCGTGCGGTTGTGCGCGGCACCGGTATTGCACTGAAGAATATGGACAGGTTCACTTTCTTAATGGATGACTAAATAAAGTGAGCAGTGGTTGGTGAATAGTTAATCGGTAATGCAAATTTGGCTATTACTAATCACCACTCACAAATCACCAATTAACTTTTCTCCGTGTACAATCTCTTCCAGTTTTTTCTTCGCTATTATCTTCTCCTTCTTTTTTTATCGCTTGAAGTTTTCTGCTTTTATCTCATTTATCAGAACAAGCATTACAATGAGGTAGCTTATCTGAACGTAGCTAACGAAGCAAGCGGGAAAGTGTATGCTACTTATAGAGGTGTGAATGATTATTTTTATTTGAAAAGATATAGCGATTCGCTGGTGGCAGAAAACGCAAAACTTCGCGCAGAACTTTTCGAATCTAAATACTTTACCAAAGTTGACTCCGGTAGAATAAGTGATTCTACTTCTAAAAGCATTCAGCAATACAATTACATCAGCGCGCGGGTAATTCAAAATTCGGTGAACCACGCCAAGAATATAATTTACCTCGACCGAGGGAAATTACAAGGAGTAGGAAAACAAATGGGTGTGATAAACGGAAACGGAATTGTGGGGCAGGTAATAAGCGTAACGAATAATTACTCAGCGGTGATGAGCGTGTTGAGTAAAGATTTTAAAGTGAGTGCAAAGTTTAAGAAGAATGAATTTTTCGGCAACATGCACTGGGATGGCATCAACTCAAACAGTGCCAGCATGGAAGATATTCCAAAACACGTTCCGGTTAAAGTTGGCGACACTGTTGTTACAAGTGGTTTCTCTCAATTGTTTCCCCGTAATATATTGGTAGGCACAGTGAGCGATGTAAAAATGGAACCAGATAAAAACTTCCTCGACATCAAATTAAAACTGACAACCAATTTTAATAGTTTGAGTTACGTGTATGTGGTAAATAATCTCCGCAAAGACGAAATTCAAGTGCTGGATACGCTTCTTCCTAAAGCGAAATAAAAAAAATCAATTCAGACTTATCTGGAAACTTACCACATTGGTAATGATAGTTTCAGCAGCCTCGCGATAGATATTGAAGGTGTGTTTGTTAATAGAAACGACAATGGAATTATTATCGGTATTGTTCTCTTTCATTTCTACCAAATCTCCGGGAAAGACCCCGAGTTCAAACAATTTTTCGCATAACTTAGAATTACGCATATCTACAATAAAAGCTTTCTCTCCGGGAGTTAAGTGATGCAGGGGTTTCATGTCAAGTGCTTAAGTTGACAGTAATTTAATACAAGGCGCAACTTTTGTCAAGAGGGGAATGAAAATTACTAATGCTTTAATCGGTGTCCGCCAAATTCAGGGCAATCGCACTTATTTGCCTTACAGGATGGAAGCGAAGTGGCGAGTACAATTCCGGTGAAAAGAATCATCAGCATCCGCACAATATTTTTAGTTTGTTTTTGCATATTATTACAACGTTCGAATGCAAAAATAATTATACGATTGGAACCTCCGAAACGAATTTTAATTACTGTGCTTGATTGGGGGCTTGGTCATGCTACGCGCTGTATTCCGCTCATTAAAGAATTGCAAAAAAGAAACTGCGTAGTGTTTATTGCAAGCAGCGGAAGAGCGTATGGTTTGCTGAAGCGGGAATTCTATTTAACCATTCGCTGTTTTGAAATTGATGGCTACGATCCGATATATCCTGATGGCGATGGGATGGTTTTAAAGATGGCATTTCAGCTTCCGAAGTTTTTGAGAATAATAGCAAAGGAACAATTACAGGTAGAAAAAATTGTAGAGCGCAATCAAATTGATATAGTAATTTCTGACAACCGGTATGGCTGTTACAGCACCAAGGTGAAATCAATTTTCATTTCGCATCAGTTAAATATTCAGATGTCGGGCATGTGGAAATGGATGGAGAAGCGGGTGAACCGAAAGAATCACGAATACATCAATAAGTTTTCTGAATGTTGGGTTCCCGCCCCTGAAGATTCGTTTGTTTCTACACTCACCAAGAACATAGATAATTTGAAGGTTCGCCACATTGGTTATTTATCGAGGTTTGAGAAGAAGAGTTTAGAGAAGAAATATGATGTATGCGCTATTTGCTCAGGACCAGAGCCGCAGCGAAGTTATTTAGATTATTCGCTTACACAGGAATTGAAAAAGAGTCTACTTCAAACAGTTATAGTTTGTGGCAAACCCGAAATGCTAAGCAAATACTATAATAAAGGTCAACGTTTTACTATTGCCAATTGTTTAACCACAGAAGATTTGAACGAAACAATTGAGCAAAGTGAAATTATTATTGCGCGACCGGGTTATAGCACCGTAATGGATTTAGCGCGACTGGGAAAGAAGGCGATTTTTATTCCCACGCCCGGACAAACAGAACAGACTTATATTGCCGATGAATTGATGAAGCGCGGAATCGCTTTTTCGATGCAGCAGGACGAATTTAATTTAGAAACTGCTTTAAAAGAATCTGAAAGATTTACAGGTTTTGCGAATTTTGGTTTTGATGATTCACTTTTGAAAAACGCTATTGACACTATTTTATGAAGAAGCTGATTAATAGTTTTGGTTACGCGATTAAGGGAATGTTTCTGGTTTTAAAAGACCAGCAGAACATGCGTATACATGCAGTGGCAATAGTAGTAGTAACAATTGCTGGACTTTTTTTAGGCTTAACTGCTATTGAATGGAGTTTGATTGCGCTATGTATTGGCTCGGTAATTAGTGCCGAAATGATGAATACCGCTATTGAAGCTCTTGTTGATTTGGTTTCTCCACAGTTCAATGAAAAAGCAGGAAAAATAAAAGATATTGCTGCCGGTGCTGTTTTACTTACGGCTGTTGTAGCAACGGTGGTAGCAGTTTATATTTTTGGAAATAAAATTTTTAATCTTTTGTTATGATGAAGAGCTTTTCTTCTCTTTTCCTGCTTCTTTTTTCTGCTTCACTTTTTGCACAAACCTCTTTTGAAGGAACAGTTAATGTGTTTTATACCAACGAGAAAAGCGAAACTGTTACCTGCGAAATAAAAATTAAAGGCAATGATGTTTACTTGAAACAAAGTGAAAACGGCAATAAGAAATATGACCGGTTTGTCATCAATCTTCAATCGCGCGGGTTGTTTACTATTTCTGCCCACGACAAAAAAGTAATTATCAAATACAATCTCGATTCGCTATTGAGTTATTATGATAGAAATAATTTGAAAGAAGGTTTTATGCTTAACCCCAACTTTAATTTTAAAGCTGCGGATAAAGTGAAAACAGATGGCGGAATTGCGATGGCGAAATACACCGGAGAAACTGATTTGCGTAAATCAACTATTTGGGTGGGCGAATCAACTGCGCCAATCAATTCATTAATTCCGTTTCTGCAATTGCTCGGAAACTGGAACGAAGCAAACAGTTCGTTTAAGAATCAAATTTTTGAAGCGGAAGTAAGCAGCAAAGTGAGCAAGAAAGAATCGAAAGTGAAAGTAACCGTGACCAATGAGCCGGTGGCGAAAGAAATGTTTGTTCTGCCTAAAACTTATCTGCTGAAAGATTTTTCGAAACTGATGAACGAAGAACGCGACAACAAAAGCCTGAAAACAATTATCCAGACGTTTGCAGAATTTTAGTTCCCTTCTACAGCAGCAGTTATTGTTTCTTCTTTTACTTCTTCCTTAAAAAACATTTTCTGAAAAACAAGAATCAGAAAAACGCCAATGGTAATTGCTGAATCAGCAACGTTGAATATGAATGGAAAGAATTCATACACCTGTCCGTCCCAGTGAAAGGTGAAAAGCTTTACATGAATCATATCTACCACTAAGCCCTGCATAAACCCTGCGTAACCCTTTGGAGGAAAAACACGCGCAACTCCCATGTAACTGTCAGAAAAAATTACTCCGTAAATACTACCGTCAATCATGTTTCCGATAGCTCCGGCAAGAATCATGGAAGCAGCAGTAATAAAACCCCAGTGCGCCTTTTGTTTAATCAGGTAAAAAATAAAATAAGTGCCGCCTCCTACAGCAATCAAACGAAAGCCGCTGAGAAACAATTTTCCCCATACACCGGGCAACACCATGCCGAATGCCATTCCCGGGTTTTCGGTAAAATGCAGACTGAACCAAGAGGTTATTGAAATTTCTTCGCCTAAAAACATATGCGTCTTCACCCAAAATTTTGTGAATTGGTCAATAATAAGAATGAAGATTACGATTAAGACTGGTTTGTATGGTTTCATTTAATTCAGTTCTACTTTTACTTTTAAAATTTCTTCGTTCAGTTCCACTTCATCAAATTCATTCAGCGAGTCAACCAGTAAAATTTCTTTTGCAAGAATTTCGTTGGCTATGTAATCTTTGAATGATGCTAATGTTTTTTCAAGCAATTCATTTTTAACGACCGACACTTTTATTCTATCCAACACTTGAAAATCTTTATCTTTACGCAGGTTCTGGACTTTGTTCACGAACTCTCGTGCGTTGCCTTCATGTTTTAACTCATCAGTAAGGGTCACATCTAAAGCAACAGTTATTCCGCCTTCGCTCGCAACTAACCAACCTGGAATATCTTCTGTTTGAATTTCTACATCGGCAATCAACAATTCAAAAGCTTCTCCGTCTAATTGCAGATTGTATTTCTGCTCACGCTCAATTTTTGAAATATCATAGGTAGTAAATGCGGACAAAGCGTTTTGAATGGCTTTCATTTTTGTTCCTGCACGTTTGCCTAACTCTTTAAAGTTGAGTTTAACTTTCTTTTTCACCACACCAGAAGCATCGCTGATATACTCGATAGCTTTCACATTCACTTCACTCAAAATATAACTTTCAACCTTTGACAGTTGTTGCTGCATTTTTTCGTTCAGCACAGGAACCAGAATTTTTGAAAGCGGCTGACGAACTTTTATTTTTTCCTTTTTGCGAAGCGATAAAATCAATGAGCAGATTTTTTGCGCCAGTTCCATTCGCTCTTCTAAATCTTTATCAATCAAGTTCTCTTTCGATTTTACGAGATAAGAAAGATGCACGGATGATTTTTCTTCATTCAGATTTTTATAAAGCCAATCGCTGAAGAATGGAGAGATTGGTGACATTAACTGCGCTACCACATTCAAACATTCATGTAAAGTTTCGTAAGCGGCTTTTTTGTCTTCGCTCATTTCACCTTTCCAAAATCTTCTTCTGTTCAAGCGCACATACCAGTTGCTCAAATCTTCATCCACAAATTTTTCGACCGCGCGCGCGGCTTTGGTTGGTTCGTAATCTTCAAACTGCGCAGTAACTTCTTTTACCAGCGATTGAAGTTTTGAAATTATCCAGCGGTCAAGTTCGGGGCGTTGTTCTACCGGAACAATATTCTGTTCGTCAATTTTCCAATTATCAATATTGGCATAGAGAGCAAAGAATCCGTAGGTGTTATACAATGTGCCGAAATGCGAGCGAATCACATCCTGCAAGCCGTTCATATCAAACTTCATGTTATCCCACGGGTCGCTGTTGCGCATCATGTACCAGCGCGTGGCATCGGCAGAATACTTTTCGAGTGTTTCAAACGGGTCGATGATGTTGCCCAAACGCTTGCTCATTTTGTTGCCGGCTTTATCTAACAACAAACCATTGCTGACTACATTTTTGTAAGCTACAGAATCGAACAACATTACGCCTAACACATGCAGCGTGAAAAACCACCCACGAGTTTGGTCCACTCCTTCTGCAATTAAATCGGCAGGGAAATTCTTTTTGAAAACTTCTTCGTTCTCAAAAGGATAATGCCACTGCGCATAAGGCATCGCACCACTATCAAACCAAACATCAATTAAATCTGCAACACGTTTCATTGGTTTGCCCGATGGAGAAACCAATATAATATCATCAACAACCGGCTTATGCAAATCGATTATTTCAACCGATTTCATTAAACCAGCTTTTGCTGACTTTTCTATTTCCGATTTCAATTCTGCAATTGAACCAATACAAATTTGCTCGCTACCATCTTCCGTTAACCAAATTGGAAGTGGTGTTCCCCAATAGCGGGAGCGCGATAAATTCCAATCCACTAAATTTTCCAGCCACTGACCAAAACGACCTTCACCGGTGTGTGCCGGTTTCCAGTTGATGGTTTTGTTCAACTCAATCAAACGGTCTTTTACAGCGGTAGTTTTTATAAACCATGAATCAAGCGGATAATAAATAATCGGTTTATCTGTGCGCCAGCAGTGCGGATAGTTGTGTTCGTACTTCTCGGTTTTGAAAAGTTTGTTTTCCAGTTTCAATTTCAGCACAATCAACTCATCAACACTCATGTGATTTTTTAAATCAGTAATGATGTTGTTGACGCGCAGAATTTCTTTTTGCAAATGAAAGTCTTTCTCTAATTCAACTTCGGTGTAATAAGCATCTTTCACATAGCGACCTTCTAATGGGAAAACCGGATCGTTTACTTCATCTACAAATTTCCCCTGCTTGTCTACGAGTGTGAGCGAACCGATTCCGTTTTGCTTTGCAACTTTAAAGTCATCTGCACCAAAGCTTGGTGCAATGTGAACTATACCGGTTCCATCAGTTGTGGTTACAAAATCTCCAAGAACAACCTTGAATGCATCGCCATCAGTTGGTTGAGTGTAAGAAAGAAGTTGTTCGTAGCGGATACCTTCGAGTTCTTTTCCCGTAAATTTTTTCAGAATTTCCCAGTGACCATATTTTGAATCTATCAAAACACGCTTAGGTTCTTTTTTAAAAGCTTCTTCAGGTGAGGTTGTAGTTTCGATATGTTGTATTAAGGGAAAATTCTTTTGCTCAAACAGTTCTTTCCGTCCACCCTCAAGAGCAAAATATTTTCCAAACAACTCATATGCTAAAATTACTGTGATTCCTTGACCTGTAAACTGATTGAAGGTTCTCGTCAACACATACTCAATGTCTTTACCTACAGCAAGCGCAGTATTTGAGGGAAGCGTCCACGGTGTTGTTGTCCAAGCTAGGAAAAAAACATCTCCTTCAACTCCAAACTTTGAACTTGAAACTTTAAACTGCGCAATAGCACTTGTATCCTTCACCTCTCTATAACAACCCGGTTGATTTAATTCGTGTGAACTTAAACCGGTTCCGGCAGCGGGAGAATATGGCTGAATGGTGTAACCTTCATACAACAAGTTTTTGTCATAGAGTTTTTTCAGCAACGCCCATAAACTTTCTATGTAGTTGTTCTCGTAAGTGATGTATGGATTATCCATATCCACCCAATAGCCCATCTTATCGGTAAGGTCGCGCCAGATGTCGGTGAATTTCATTACATCTTCGCGGCAAAGGCGGTTATATTCTTCAACTGTAATCGTTTTTCCAATATCGGCTTTTGTAATGCCGAGTTGTTTTTCTACGCCAAGTTCTACCGGTAAGCCGTGTGTATCCCAACCTGCTTTTCTTTCTACTCTGTAACCTTGCAATGTTTTAAAGCGACAGAACAAATCTTTGATAGTCCGGCTCATTACATGGTGAATGCCGGGTTTGCCGTTGGCACTTGGCGGACCCTCGTAGAATACAAAGCGTTTATCATCGGGACGGCTCTCTACGCTCTTCTTAAAAATATCGTTATCTGTCCACCATTTCAAAATTTCTTTTTCAATGGCCGGCATACTCAATTGGTCGAATTCGGGATAGCCCTTACTGTTTGGATTCTTGCGGTTCATTACTTCTTAAAAATGAGGGGCGAAGATAAAAATTTACAGAGGAGAAGCAGATGAACCGTATTGCGAAAAGGAGAACCATCTGCTATCCTATTTTTTCTTCAATCCAATCTCTATCAACCGTTCGTTCAGATATTCACCGGCCGAAATCGGAGCATATGCAATCGGATGCTTTTCTGTAACACAACTCGCTAGACAATCCAGACGCATTTCGCTTCGCGGATGGGTAAAGAAAGGAATAGAAAAACGCGAGGTATGCCATTTTTCGCGCGGTGGATTCACCACGCGGTGTGTAGTTGATTTTAATTGATTGTTAGTCAAACGCTGCAACATATCGCCCACATTTACCACCAAACAACCTTCCGGTGCGGTAATGTCCAACCATTCGTTTTGGCGATTGAGCAATTGTAAACCCTCGGCACTTGCCCCAACTAAAAGCGTAATCAGGTTAATATCTTCATGTTGCTCGGCACGAACGGCACTTTTGGGTTCGCTGGTGATTGGAGGATAATGAATAGCGCGGAGAATTGAATTGCCATTGTGAATGTGTTTATCGAAATAAAATTCACCAATGCCCAAGTGAATAGCAATGGCTCGCAACAACTCGCGCGAACTTGCTTCAAACGATTTGAAAAGTTTTTCCCCCAATTCAAAAAATTCAGGCACTTCATCTACCGCAATATTATCGGGGTAATCGCTCTTAGGTAAAACTTCGCCCTCCACAATTTGCCCCATCTGCCAAAACTCTTTCAGGTCAGGTGCATCGTAACCTTTGGCAGTTTCTTTGCCGAAAGAAGTATAGCCGCGCTGTCCGGCAAGCTCAACCTTTTCATAATTGTTTTTGGTTTCGCGTGGAAGGGCAAAAAACTTCTTTACCGCATCGTAGTATTCGTCAATCAACTCAGCCGGCACGCCATGATTCTTTACCGATACAAAGCCAACATCTTCGAATGCTTTACCCAATTCAAAAACAAATTTTTGCTTTTTCTCGCCACCGGTTAAAAACTCGGAAAGGTCAACAACAGGAATAGTATTTAGCGACATAATTGAAATATTTAATTCTATTTTGAATAAGTTTCGAAATGCATTTTCGGAGTTCCGCTTTCGTTGTGAAAAGAAATTATTTCCCACTTACTAATCCCTCTGCTTTCAGCAAACATCTGCGCATCTGCTTTGTCCTTCGCATACCGAATATTTCTTTGAGCGTAGTAAATTATTTGTGGATCAATTTCAGCATTTGTGGTAAACAGGAGTTCATTTTCCCCAGTAAAGTTTTTAATGTTCAAACCGGTGTTGTAATAGTAAGATACCGAGTCGTATTTCAGTGGCAAATAATTCATCAACTCATATTGAGTTACCAATAGCACCACAGCTATCACCAACCCAATTTGCATTCTTCTTATAGGAATTGCTCCGCTCTTTTTCACTTTATCGTAAAGAATGCCAAGCAACACGCTAAAGAAGAGAGAAGCATACAACACTGAAAAATCCTGCACCGAATAGTTCAAAAAGAAAACGTGCATCAACACCACCGGTGTAACGCTCAGCCAAATAAAACGGTAACCGTTTTCGCTGAAAACAATTTTCAATTTCTTTCTGCTGATAGCCAGCCATACAAACGCTCCAATCAAAACATAAATTACGATGTAGTGAATCACATAATTATAAAGCAGCGTTTTAATCAACCACAGATACGAAAACATAAAGTGCCATAACCCTTGGTCAGTTTCTTCCAAACTTCCCCGCACAATGTAGCGGCTAAGCATTTCTTCCACATAAGAACCCACTCCGTTTATTTGAGAGTATTGGTAAACAATTAAGCGAAGCATAATCAATGTCACAATAACAGTGCTCCATAACAAAACGCGGAATCCTTTTATATCACGAACGTGTAACAGCGAGTAAACCAAAATTCCGAAAGCAAAAAACATTCCCAACCACGAAGTGTAAATCATCAATCCTAACACAACTGTATAGAAGAAAATATATTTAGGCGAATAAAATTTCTGCCGGATAATCATTTTAAGCGCGGTGTAAACGCCAATGATAAAGAGCAAATGAACTGCCATATCGCTCATGTAAACATTGCCCTGAAACCATAAAGTGATGGGCAGAAAAATATAAATGGTAAACGCGACAACTGCGCTTCGGTATGGTAACGAACGCGCACGACTAAAACTCAAAAGACAAACAGTGAAGTAAACAAACAGTCCGCTGATGAAATGAAAGATGAGGTTTAGAATTTGCAACGGCAACACATCCGGTCGAATGTGCAATATTTTAAAAATAAAAAACGGGAAGTAGTAGGCGAAAGGCGGATGCGAAACGTAATAATAGTTTCCTTCCTTATCAATCATTTTTCCGCTTTGGTTTGCACTGTTGTTGATGAATTTATCAGCTGTATTATTGAAAGTCATCACCGGATTGAATCCGTATTTCTCAATTCCGTTATCGTACCATATCTGCATAATGCGCAATGAAATGGCCGTGCAGAATTCGTGATGCTTTGAAAGCGGACGATTAAGTTGAGGCAAACGAACAGCTACGCTCAGCAGGAAAATTCCGAATAGTATGGGGAGGGTTCGTTTGATAAAATCCATCGTGCAAATATGCTAATTGAAAATACAAGAATTGAATTGAGAAAAAAGAAATTGGCGAAAGGAAAAGAAAAACACAATTTGCGCTTTCAAAATCAAAGCCATGTATAACACACTTCTCTACACTGTCGAAAACGGAATTTGTTCTATCACGCTTAACCGTCCCGATGTATTCAATTCTTTTAATGAAGAAATGAGCGCGGATATTATTGATGCGCTCAAGAATACTGCTAAAGACGAAGCAGTTCGCGTGGTTGTTTTAAGTGGAACCGGTAAGGCATTTTGCAGCGGACAGGATTTAAAAGATATAAAAGGAAAATTAGGCGAGCGCAGTTTGGGTGAATCTGTTATCCGCAGATATAACCCGATGATTCTCGGCATCCGTGAAATGGCTAAGCCGGTTATCTGTAAACTGAACGGAGTAGCAGCCGGTGCCGGTGCATCGCTTGCACTTGCGTGCGATATAATCGTTGCTTCTGAAACCGCTTCGCTGATTGAAGTGTTTGCTAATGTGGGTTTAGTTCCCGATTCAGGTTCTTCGTTTTTTCTTCCGCGTTTAGTTGGTTACAACAAAGCGTTTGAACTAATCACACTTACTACAAAAATTTCTGCCAAAGAAGCTTTCGAAATGGGATTTATTTACAAAGTAGTTGCACCTGAAGAATTAGATAACGTAGTGAACGAATTAGCATTGCGCTATGCAACAGGTCCAACCAAAACATATTCACTCATTAAAAAAATGCTGAACAAAGCTTATACAGCCAACCTTAACGAAATGCTTTTAGAAGAATACTACGGACAGGAATTAGCAGGAAGAAGTGAAGATTATATTGAAGGCGTAACCGCTTTCACTGAAAAACGAAAACCGGTATTTAAAGGCAAATAGTTTACTCAAACTCCAGCATCACCTGATTTTTCTCTACTGCTTTGCGCAGTTCTATGCTTACCCTTTTAATTTTCCCATTGCGGGGCGACTTGATGACATTTTCCATTTTCATGGCTTCGAGAATTAAAAGCGTGTCACCTTTCGTTACTTCATCACCCACATTTACTGAAACATTAATGATTAGCCCCGGCATTGGTGCCTTAATAAATTGAACAGCCGAAGAAGTTTTTGCGCTGATGCCAAGTTGTTGAAGCAGCAAATCATTTTTGTCTTTTATAGAGATTTCGTAATCGTTGCCGTTTACGTTTAGCACCATTGTTTTTTCTTCGGCATTAAAACTAATAAGCGTTGCGTTATAGCTTTTGTTGTCTTTGATAATGTGAAACGTATTCTCCCGCACTTCAATCAAATCCCAGTCAACAGCATCTCCGTTTAAGGTAGTGCCTTCTACTGTAAATTCTTTTTTGCCGTTAATGATTGCTTTTATCATGCGGTAAGTTTAGAGAAATCTTTTGATGTCAACTTCTTTCATCAAAGGTTTTTGCTGAATAAGGTTTTCTGTAAAATGCTGAGCGAAAAACGGGGCGAGTGAAATTCCCTTTGCGCCCATGCCGTTGAATATTCCAACGTTCTTAAATTCAGGATGAAACCCAACAAAGGGCCTCCGGTCTTTTACCGTAGGACGAATAGCCGCCTTATGCTCAACAATTTCAAAAGGAGCCGTTAAAATAGTGGAGAGATTTCCGAGCAATTCATTCTTCCCTTTCTCGCTTGGCTCATCATCATCAAAATGCCATTCGTGAGTGGAACCGATGTAATAAAGATTCTCTTCCTCCATTGGCATGATGAAGACTTGTCCGTTAATCACTTTATCAGGATAGAAATTTTCTATGCGCATTATCAGACATTCTCCCTTGGCAAGTTGAAACGGAAAGAATTTGAAGTATGGATTCTGAATAGCATTTGCACCTTCGCAAAAAATAATCTTGCTGGCCTTGATGTTTTTATAGGAAACGGAATCTGGTTCCGCTTTCAATTCATCGAACTCAAATTCTTCTTCCTGCAAAATATTTTTCTCTTTTAGAAAGTTTCTATAGCGCGACAAAAACTTATCTGCTTCTAATTTGCTCCCCCCGTTTATTTCAAATCCTCCAAAATCATTTTTTACTTTCTCTTTATCAAGTTGAATGATACTCTCGTTCTTCAGATACGGAAGATATTCGGGTGAGGCAGAACGCGCGCTCCAATCGTTCTGTGCTTTTACTGAATCGAAAAGCTTGATAATGGAGATTGGGTGGTAAAAGTCTTCTTTAAACAATTCCTCAAAACCGCGATAGGTTTCTTGTGCAAACGGAATCATCTCATCGGCAAGCCAGGTCTTTACAAATTTTCTTCCGGTAATAGGGTTGGTAATGCCCGAAGCAATATTACTTGCCGATGAAGGATTAAATTTATCAATCACCAAAACTTTCTCGTTGGCTTTCATCAGAAACCACGAAAGCATGGAACCGGCAATGCCTTGTCCTACTATAATGTAATCCAGCATTCGGCTAAATTATTATTTCACGCGGAGGTGCAGAGGCGCGGAGAAATACAATCGTAAGTTTTATCTGAAATACGATAAATCCTTTTTCTCCTTAGTTGGTGGAGATGGCGGATTAAAATCGTTATCGTAATTCGAAGAAACCGGGGATTTCTGAATTCTCTTTCTGAAATAAATGAAAAGGAAAACCTCGAACATAATGGCGAACGGCTCAAACATTATAGCACTTTTTACACCTTCTTCACTTTTCAGTATATCAGGCCCATAAAAAGAAAAGAGAGCGAACCCTAAGGCAAATATCATCAGGAAAAATGCTGCGAGGTAATTCAAAATATATGGCAGTGGCGAAATACCGCGCTCACGAGTCATGCGGTATAATTGGTAGCAAAAAATAGCGACTAATATAATATCTATCATAAATCAGTTTTTAGTTCTTGTTGAATTTTCTTTGACAATCCTCGCACTACTTCATCATAACTGTGGTCAATCATCCAAAGCAATTCTTTGCGGGGAATATTTCTGGTGGTGAAGTAAACACTATTCCACATCTTTTTGTTCATGTGGTAGCCGGGAATTATATCGCTGTATTTTTCGCGATATTCTTCCACCAACTCTATGTTCATCTTTAAGTTAACCGGAAAGGCGTTTCTGTCAAACTGGTGAGCAGAAACATTTTGCTCATTACCTTGAACACCAGCACTTCTTCACCGAACGGAAACCCTTCGGTTACTCGTTTTTTAGCAAGGCAATAGTCCCTTACTTCTTCAATGTTCATTTTCCCTTGCTCATAATTTTGTCGGAAAAAGAGGAAAAATCTTTTAACGATTTTTCGAGATACTTCTTTCTGTCGGCCTGTAAATTCAACTCCTCCAGCGGATTAAAGTTCTTGTCTATAAACTCAAAGGTAGGTTCGCCTCCGTTTTGTGTAACCGGTGCATACATCCAGTTGCCTGCGCGCTGCACAAAGCGTTTATCGCCTTCAATAAATGCTACCTGATTGTATTTATACTTCTGCATTGTCTGCTCTTCGTTATTATACCAAAAGCTTTGCAGCACCGGTAGATTGTTTTCGCTTTCGCGCAACAGCGTTCCGCCTTCGTTATCCAATCCGCAGCTATTCAAAATTTCGTGGTGCATAAAGCGCGAGCTAACGTTGTAGGTTTTCGTTTCCGGCTTTTTGTTTTCGTGGTCAAGCCAGAATAGGGGGACTTTATTTCCGCCATCGGTTACGTTGCTGAAATGATATTGCCAGCCCTGGTCGCCAAAGTTGTCGCCATGGTCGCTGCAGAACACGATGAGGTTATCTTTACCTTCGTGCATTTCGCGGCAAAAATTATTGATGTCATCGCGAATAAGATTCCATGCCAATTGTTGTTTTCTGCGCAACAAATCTAAATCGGCTTGCTTCACTACTCCTTTATCGTTCTTCAAAAAACTTTGCGACAAAAAATGAAAGAGAATCTTCCACTCGTGAATTTTGCCGAGCAGGGTTTTGTTCATGAGCGTAAATGTGTCGGCAATATGATACGGATAATGGGTTTCCATCAGGTTGATGAACATAAACACACCCTGCCCTTTCGCATTGTTTTCTTCGAGCAAATGTTTAGCTTTAAAAAATGAATCGTGCGAGGTTTTCTGGGCATAGATAATGCCCTGGCGCAAATCTTCACTGGCTTTATCAAAGAACTGGTCCTTCGGTTTCAAAATCATTTTGCGCACGCGTGGACGGTTAAGCGCCAGCACGGTTTGCAAAAGCCATTTGTGTTTGGTGGGTGTAAACTGCCATGTTTTGTGTACCTCGTCAAAGTCCTTACTTACATTAAAAATATCGGTGGTTACGCTATTGGCCGTAACCATAATGGGTTTGTAGTTAGCAGTTTTCAGTTTGGCGGCAAGCGAAGGCACATCATCTTTAAACCAGCGGGTTTGCGAAGTGGTGCCATGCTCGTGCGGCATCATACCGGTAAACAGACTGGTGGTAGCGGGCAAAGTCCAGCAAGCAGCCGAACGCGCATTGGTAAATTGGGTGCCGTTGTTTTCGAGATACGAAATTCCCGGGCCGCCATCGCGATAAACAGCATCGTAACGCAGACTATCGGCTACTATTATAATTACGTTGCGTGGTTTTGCCATATAGGGGTGGCGAAAGTAGACGTATAAACGGAAAAGTAAAGAGGGGAATAGAGAATTTTACTAGCGAAAATTACGCGGCAAAACTCTCAAAGCCCTAAAGGGGACTTGAGCTCTGAAATAAAAAAACGTCTCTAACCAAATTAAGCGATTTGAGTGAGAATGATGAGCGTTCAATTAATTCTATCTCATACGGAGATAAATAACCTCGTTCATGTTTTTCAAAACTGATGTGAAAGCCATGCAGCTGGTGCTTTTCTATAAAGCCCAATTGTATTGACCGGTTTAAAATTTTCTTTAACCGCTGTAAATGCTTCATTGCTCCATTGTTGTTGCTCTTTGTTTTTAATAGCAACCATTTTTCAAATTTATGAGCGAAGGATAAAGTAACTTCTGTAAGCGGTAAATCATTGCAACGAAATTCATCTTTAATGAACGTTACTAAATGCTTGTAAGTGGTTTTGTAATTTTTGTAGTTGCCATAAGTAAATTTTCTTCCAATCAATGAATACATTTCTTCATTGTGCATTTGAGTAGCAGTTAATACAGTTGTTACTTCAGCAGTTGTATCTAAAGAGAGTAAATTTTTTACTGCGAGGAGAGAGATGGATTTTTTTTCAATGTAGAGTTGATTGATGGCTTCTTGCACTTTCACTTTAATCTGCTCCAGATATTGATTTATGCTTTCTGCAAATTTGTCTTTACCTATTACCTTTTGTTCTTTGTTGTTCCATCGTTTGATAGAAATCTTTTTCTCTGCACTTAGTAAAACTCTTTTTTTGTTTGAGGTAAGACGCAAGTAAATTGGTGCATCGCCTTTTTCATCAGTTCTATCTTCTCTGAGAATGAACTGGACTTTAATTCTTTTGATTGCTGTCATTCCAGTTAGGATTTAGACAGCTCAAATACTGGTAGCAGTTTTGGTGACTTTTTGGTGTCGAATTTTGCTTTTTGTCCAGTTTGTGAGCTGAACTACTACAAGCAATTAGAAATGCTTGAAACCTAATACTGGCAAGGGCTTAAATGAAAAAAGGTTCAACAGATATTTCACTGTCAAACCTTTTAAAGTCGGGGTACCAGGATTCGAACCTGGGACCCCTTGGTCCCAAACCAAGTGCGCTACCGGACTGCGCTACACCCCGAACTATTAAATAAAATGCAAACTCCGTTTTTTCTGTGGCGGTGAGGGAGGGATTCGAACCCTCGGTACCGTTTAACCAGTACGGCAGTTTAGCAAACTGCTGATTTCAGCCGCTCATCCACCTCACCTTTTGCAGGTAAAAAACTCTAAGAACGCTTCCTTTCTTTTAAAAGGACGGCAAAAATATAAATTCCAACAAACCCACCAACTTATCGAAGTAAAAATCAATTGAAAAACGAAAGGAGCTTTGACAAAAGACAGCGAATAATGGTATAACGTATTTACAATTCGGGCATTGTAATTACGGGCTTACAAAACCAAACTAACATTATACAATGTCGTAAGAAACAGTAATGATTTGAAACTACTATCTACATGCCTGCTATTTGTTTTGATATAAAGGGATTGTTGCGTTTGCTGAGTGCTTCAGCATTGTTGCTTGTTTCGTTTCAGACGATGGCTCAGAAAAACGAACTGCACGGTGAGGCTACTACCTATGTTGGCTTTGCTCCGCCAAAACAGTTTAGCGGACTTGGTTATGCTTCTTTGTATAACAATAAAAACTTTTGGCAGGTGCGGTATAATTATGAGGACGTGAATACGCTTTCGTTTTTGTGGGGCAAACCTTTATCTAAGGAGCACAAGAAATTTTCGTTTCAGGCGGTTCCTACTATCGGGGTTTCGGTAGGTAATTTTATTGGCTTTAGCCCGGCTTTGCAGATGAGTGCGGAAGTTGGTCATTTGGAGATTTATTCTTCTAACCAATATTCGTTTTGTGCAAACAGGTTGAACGAGAGTTTCTTTTTTACCTGGAGCGAAGCTTTATACACTGTGCAGAAGCATGTAAAAGTAGGTGCAGCGTTTCAGTATTTAAAGCAATGCCCGGTAGTGCGCAGTAACAGCGAGTTAGCACAAGCACCACAGCAATTAGATTTTGGCCCAATGGTAGGTGTTGAGTACCACAAGTTTTATCTGTCGGGGTATTTCTTTAACCTTTGGAGCCCGCAAAGGCATTATGCGGTAAGTTTGACTTACAATTTTAAGTAGGCTTTTTTTAAACCACTCTGCTCTTTTCAAGAGTAACTTTTATTTCCTAATACCATTTATTGTTAGATTTTAACTGGAACCGGCTACGGTATGCCATAAAAAAAGGAGTGCGGCACCCACGTTCCGCACTCCCGATTAATCACCCTTTCTCAACCCATGAAAATAGAGTAAGACAAAAATAAAGAAAACGTTCTTTTTGGCAAAGCTGTTTTCATTTTTAACAACAAGTTTTTTTTACGGTTTTCTGCAGTCCTTTCCATGCAAAGCAAACTCTGCCTGCTTAATTAAGCATACAACAATCTCCATCCTGTTGATGAAATTAGGTGTAAACAATTCGATGCACCAGGCATTTGCCCTATTTTCGAAATGCATTTAACGAACACTTTATTTTATGAGAAACATTTTACTCCTTCTTACAATTGTAGCCGCACCCTTTATTGCCAGTGCGCAAATGCTTACGCCAACGGTAATTGCCAGCACCGGTGGGTTTTCTTCTAACGCCAACGGCAGTTTATCTTACACCGTTGGTGAGATGACTATGGTGCAAACCTTTAGTGCCAATGGCAATATTCTTACTCAGGGTTTTCAGCAGCCTAACGAGGTGCTTACCGGTTTAATAGACCTTACCCAAGGCCAGTTCGGTTCGTTTGTCGTATATCCTAATCCGGCAGTAGATAATATGTGGTTTGGTTTTCAATTGCCTGAAGCAGGAAAAGTTCAGTTTACACTTTACAATGCGCTGGGGCAAAAAATTTCGGATGTATTCAGCACCAATTATAGCAATGGAAAAGTGGTGGAGCAGTTGAACGTTACCTCTTACGCTGCGGGTATGTATATGCTCACTATGAATTTTGTATCGGATACCGATGGCAAGGTACATACTGCCACTCAAAAATTTCACGTAATCAATTAAACAGTATATAAATATTTAAACACAATTAAACTCCCAAACATGAAAAAGTTAATACTCTCTTTAACCATTATCACCACAGTTGTACTGGGTGCAATGGCACAAGCTCCTGGGCTTATGAATTACCAGGCGGTGGTTCGTGCGGCAAACGGAAATCCGGTAACCAGTACAAACGTAGCTTTACGCTTTACGGTGCGCGATTTAACCTCAACCGGTACTATTGTATATCGCGAAACCACTACTAAAACCACTAATCAGTTTGGCTTGGTAATGCATCAGGTAGGCAGCGGAACCGTAGTAAGCGGAACGGTAGCCGGTATTAACTGGGGCAGCGGTGCAAAATATTTGCAGGTAGAAGTTGACCCGGCAGGTGGCGTGGCGTATGTAGATATGGGCAGTTCGCAGTTAGTAAGTGTACCTTACGCTTTGTATGCGGCTAACGGAGGCACTACAGGGGCTACAGGAGCAACAGGAGCCACCGGTCAGAACGGTGCCACAGGTGCAACGGGTGCAGGCTTAACAGGAGCTACCGGTGCTACAGGAGCAACGGGTGTCACAGGAGCAACCGGTCCGGGTGCAGGCGCAACGGGACCTACCGGAGCTACAGGGGCAACAGGCCCTGCGGGCAGCGGAGGCACAGGTATTGGGTTTAGAGCAAGTTACCCTGGTACGGTAACCATGTTAGGAGGAGCAGCTACTCCGTTAACCTACTCGGTAGAGGAATTTAATGACGGTGGAGGTTATGCTACCAGCGCTTTTACTGCACCCGATGCAGGGGTTTACCATTTTGAAGCACAGTGCACTTATTTTCCATTGTCGGGTAATAGTACACGTATTGGTATGTTTCTTAAACTGAACGGCAGCTATTATGCGCGTAACTATGCTGCTGCTTTTTCAGATTATACCAGTGTGGGTATAAACGTAACTATGTATCTGGATGCCGGTGATGTAATTACTACCGAAAGCTATAACAGTAGTGGTTCTAATGAAAGCTTAACGGTTTCATCGGGTTCGCAATACAACTTCTTCTCAGGGTTTAAAGTGTATTAAACTTTGTTCCCTAAAATTTAAAAAGCCTTCCGATTTTTCGGGAGGCTTTTTATTTCTCCCCCTAACACATCTCAAAAAACCGTTTAGTTTCCGGCAGATTTTAGAATAGGCGCTTGGTCTAACACGCATATAGTTACCTCCTTCTCGTTAAAAGAATGGCAAAACCATGACAAACAAAAAGCCCTCCGAAAAATTCGAAGGGCTTTGTATTTTTTGCCTTTTGCTATCTGCGCTTTGTCGAACTACGCATCAATTCTTGCAAACTTAGCGTGGCTTTCAATAAACGCTCTGCGTGGTGGCACTTCATCGCCCATTAGCATGCTGAAAATATAATCGGCTTCGGCTGCGCTTTCGATAGTTACCTGGCGCAGGGTTCTTGTTGCCGGGTTCATGGTGGTTTCCCAAAGCTGCTCGGCATTCATTTCTCCAAGACCTTTGTAACGCTGCACATGCACGCTGGCTTCGCTTCCGCCCTTGGCTAAATCTTTAGTAGCGGCATCGCGCTGCACATCATTCCAGCAGTAAATCTGCTCTTTGCCCTTTTTTACCAAATAAAGCGGTGGCGAGGCTATATATATATGACCGTTTTCTACCAAGGTTTTCATGTAGCGGAAGAAGAAAGTAAGAATAAGGGTAGTGATGTGAGAGCCATCCACATCGGCATCGCACATAATTACAATTTTGGCGTAGCGAAGTTTGACAATGTCCAACGCCTTCGAATCTTCCAGCGTTCCGATTTTTACACCGAGTGCGGTAAACATGTTGCCAATTTCCTCGTTGTCGTAAATCTTGTGCTCCATGGCTTTTTCTACGTTCAGAATTTTTCCTCTTAAAGGAAGAATTGCCTGAAAGTGACGGTCGCGCCCTTGCTTAGCTGTTCCACCTGCCGAATCTCCTTCGACAAGAAAGATTTCGCTTTCATCGCGGTTCTTGCTGGCGCAGTCTGCCAGTTTACCCGGAAGACCTCCACCGCTAAGTGCGCCTTTGCGCTGTACCATTTCGCGCGCCTTGCGTGCTGCAAAGCGTGCCGTGGCGGCAAGTATTACTTTATCGAAAATTATTTTTGCCTGTTTAGGGTTTTCTTCGAGATAGTGTTCGAGCACTTCGCCAAAAATCTGTTCCACCGCACCGGCTACTTCGTTGTTGCCCAGTTTGGTTTTGGTTTGTCCTTCAAACTGCGGCTCGGGAACTTTAACCGAAATAATAGCCGTGAGTCCTTCGCGGAAGTCATCGCCTACAATTTCAATTTTAAGTTTCTCGAACATTTTGTTCTTCTCGCCAAACGATTTGAACGTTCTTGTCAAAGCGCGTCTGAAACCCGCCACGTGCGTTCCGCCTTCAATAGTGTTGATGTTGTTTACGTAGCTGTGCACATTCTCGCTATAAGTAGTGTTGTATTGCAGGGCAACTTCCACGGCAATATTATCGCGGTTGCCTTCTACCCAAATAGGAGTTGGAATCAGCGGCTCGCGGGTGCTGTCTAAATATTTTACAAACTCTACCAATCCGCCTTCGCTGTAAAAATGCTGTTGCTTGAAAACACCGGCTTCGTCTTTTTCACGTTCGTCTACAATATCCAGATGGATTCCTTTGTTGAGGTATGCCAGCTCGCGTAAACGTGCTGAAAGTGTATCGTAACTGTAAACAGTAGAAGTAAAAATAGTGGCATCGGGTTGAAAGGTAACGGTGGTTCCGCGGGTATCAGTAGTGCCTATTTCTTTTACAGGTGCCAAAGGCTTGCCTTCTGAATATTGCTGCTGATAAAGTTTGCCGTTGCGGTGAACCGTTGCCGTTAAAAGCGAAGAGAGTGCGTTAACACACGAAACACCCACCCCGTGCAAACCGCCCGAAACTTTGTAAGAATCTTTATCGAATTTGCCACCGGCATGAAGAACGGTCATAACCACCTGCAAGGCACTTACACCTTCTTTCTCGTGCATGTCAACCGGTATACCTCGACCATCATCTTTTACCGAAATAGAATTGTTCTCGTGGATGATTACGTAAATATTTTTGCAATGTCCGGCAAGTGCCTCGTCAATTGAGTTATCTACTACCTCGTAAACCAAGTGGTGCAGACCTTTAACACCGGTGTCGCCAATGTACATGGCGGGGCGTTTACGCACCGCTTCCAATCCTTCTAATACCTGTATACTACTGGCTGAATACTCCTGTGGCTTTTTCGTTTCTTCCATAATAATTTCGGCTGTTCCTTCGCTCATATTTTTAGTTTAAAAAATGCTGTGGCGAATGTAGCAAAATGGAACTGCCAAACGAGGTTCAACGGGCTTATTTTATCCCCAAAAATTGCCAAATGTTGAAAGAAAAAAAGGAGCTAAAACCGAATGAAAATAATGCCATGCCAGCCTCAAAATTTGTTTCGTTTTTTTTGCGGGAGAAACTTGTTCGCTTCCTTTTATGTTTTAGCGACCTCTTCTTAACCATTCCCCCTTTCGTATCCTTTACGCTGTTCATTACAATAAACGCGTTCGGGTCAATCTTTTCAATTTCGGTATTCAGCTTATTCAGTTCTAAGCGGGTAGTAACCGTAAAAAACAATATCAATATCCTTCTCGCCCGATTTGCCAAAACCGCGCTTGCCGTTGTAAACAGTTACCCACCCCTGCCCATTACGTTAATAATCATCTGCCGTATTTCCTCGTTGTGGGTGGAAATAATAGTAACACCGGTGTATTCATCAATACCTTCCACTACAAAATCGAGCGTTTTAGAAGCCGCCAGATAAGTTATCATCGAATACAGCGCAGCTTCTATCGAAAGAAAATAAGCCGCGGCCGAAAAAATAAGAATGTTAATCACGATAATAATATCGCCCATAGTAGCAGAAAGCTTCCGGCTAAGGAAAATGGCCAGCACCTGCGTGCCGTCAATCACCGCGCCCCCTCTTACGTTCAACCCGATTCCCGCTCCAAGAAAAAATCCGCCAAACACTGCCACCAAAAGTTTATCGTGAGTAACATCCGGAAAGTGAACCGTAGCCACCACCAACGCCAAACCGCTGATGGCAATAGCTGTTTTAATGGCAAACTGTTTGCTGATAACGATGTAACCCAGAAAAACAAAAGGAATATTAATAACCAGCAACAAGGCATAAAGCGGAATACTGGTAAGCTCGGTAGTAAGCAATGAAATGCCCGTTACACCACCGTCAATAAATTTAGTAGGCACCAAAAAGCTTTCCAGCCAAAAGCAGCCGAGCCAATGCCGAGCGAAATGAGAATAACATCTTTCAGCAGACGAATAACTGTAATGCGCAGTTCACGAAAACCTTTGGCAAGCTCGAAGTTAGAGTAGTCCTGCTTTGAACTCTTTTTTCTTTGCCGGTCGGGAAGAACTGTTTGTGTAACTACTTGTATCAGGAAAGGGTTCATGGTTTCAAGTAAAAAAAACCTCTAATTCAGGCTCATTTTTAACGTTCCAGAAATTTTGAGAATTTTTCTTTCTCCCTCGCGGGTCAATTTACAAGCTTAGTAATACAACATTTCCCTTGTTTCTTACGTAATGTATTAGTGAAGGACTAAATGGAAGGAAACAAAAACCGGGATTGAAATGGAGAACTTACCCTGTAAAGACCCTACGGCAAAGGCACTATTGGTGCAGATTTTTAGTAACCCCGTTACAAAACCGTGGCGTATGAAACGTAATTATATAACCCTCTTACTTGTCGCATGTGCTTTTGCATCGTTCGGGCAAATTGCCGTTACACAAAGTTCTAACTCGCAAACTTTGTCGCAATTGCTGGCAGGTAGCGGAGTTACCATCAGCAATTATTCTATGAGTTGCGCCTCAAACGGTTCAGGCACTTTTACAAACACAAATACAAATTTAGGTATGCCGGGTGGTGTGATGCTGGCATCGGGTAAAGTATCGAGTGTTCCGAATGGTGCCAATGTTTTTGCATCTACACAATTTACAGCCACCGGTGATGCACAACTCTCTACCCTTACTAACGGCACTATTTATGACCCCTGCATTTTACAGTTCGATATTGTTCCGCAAGGACCGCTGTTGAAGTTTGATTATGTTTTTGCATCGGAAGAATACCCCGAGTGGGTTTGTTCGCAGTTTAACGATGTGTTTGGATTTTTTATCACCGGGCCTAATCCGGGCGGAGGTAATTACACAAACAAAAACATGGCACTTATTACCGGGACTAACTTGCCGGTTGCTATCAATACTGTAAATCCGGGCAACCCAGGTGCAAACTCTCAAGGCGGAACTTGTAACGGAACAAATCAGACTTTAAGTTATTCCTCCATATACACCAACAATCAAACTCCGCTTAATACAAGTATTGTTTATGATGGAATGACGCATTTACTTACTGCAACTGCTGCGGTTACGCCTTGCCAGACTTATCATTTAAAGATTGCAATTGCCGATGTGGCGGATAGAATTTATGATTCAGGAGTTTTTCTTTCGGCTTATTCTTTCAATTCAAATCCGGTGAGTGTTTCGGCAGTAGGTAATTTGGATTATGCGGGTTTCTCTTCGGCTTATGAAGGTTGTGTGGGCGGAACTTTCACTCTCACTTTATCACAAGTGCAAGCGGTAGATATGTATGTAAACGTTGTAGTAAGCGGAACAGCCACTAACGGAACCGACTACACGCAAATACCAACTGTAGTGATGATTCCCGCAGGGCAAAGCTCGGTGAGTATTGATTTAAATCCGATTGCTGATGGACTTACAGAAAGTATGGAATCGGTAACTATTGCTACTGTAAACCCATGCACCGGTGGAGTTTCTTCAAGCGCAAACATCAATATTCGCGATGATATTGCTCCTTCCATTTCTGTAGTTGACTCTACTTTATGTTTAGGTCAATCTACTCAGCTAACTGCTAACGGTGGTATTACTTATAGCTGGACACCGGTTACCGGTTTAAGCAATCCGAATATTAAAAACCCTGTTGCTACTCCAACTGCCACCACTACATATATCTGTAATATGACTTTCGGTGCTTGCATCAAAACTGTTTCGCAAACTGTTTATGTAAGCAATCCCGCAAACGCGATTACGGCAAGCCCCTCAGGAACAATTTGCAACGGAGGAACAGTGCAGTTAACTTCAGTTCCATCGAACGGAGTTTCGCCTTACAGTTATTTATGGGGCAACGGAGGAACCACTCCAAACATTACAGCTGTAACCGGTGGAACTTATAATGTTACGGCAACCGATGCTTACGGATGTTCGGCTTCCGCAACTACCAGTATCACTATTTCAAATCTTACCATTACCGGAACTGCAACTAATGTTTCTTGCATAGGCGGAACCAACGGGGCTATTGATATTACAGTAACCGGAGCAAACGCGCCATACACCTACAACTGGGCCGGAGGAATTGTTTCGCAGGACAGAAATAATCTGCTTGCCGGAACTTATACTGTAACTGCAAATAATACAATCGGATGTTCGGTTACTGCAAGTTTTACTATTACTCAGCCAATATCTAATCTTACATCTACCGCAACCAATGTGCAGGTAACCTGTAACGGAGGAAATAACGGAAGTATCAACCTTACGCCTAACGGTGGAGTTACTCCTTACACATTTACGTGGAGCAACGCGGACACGACAGAAGATATCAATAACTTGGTTGCAAATTCATACAGCGTAACCATTACTGATTTAAATGGTTGCACTACTTCAAGAACAGTAAACATTATTCAACCGGCAGCACTTGTTGTTTCATTTACTTCTGTAAACCCAAATTGTAACGGAGCAACTACCGGTTCCATAAATTCAACCATCACCGGTGGCACGTCACCCTATACTTATATCTGGAATGATGGCAACATTTTACAAAACCGAACTTTACTCAGCGCAGGAACTTATATCATAACAGTTACCGACAACAAAGGATGCACCGTAAACGGGTCAAGAAATATTACACAACCTTCTGCAATAACTATTACACCAACCGTTACCAATGCCTCATGCGCAGCAGGAAATGACGGCAGTATTACCATTGCGGTGACCGGTGGAGCAGGAAGCTATACTTACAACTGGGTCGGAGGAATTATTGCGCAAAATCGTAACAGTTTAATTGCAGGAACTTATACAGTTACTGTAACTGATGTATCAGGTTGCACCGCATCTTTACCAATTGCTGTATCACAAATCGGCACCGGTATTGCGCTTACTGCTGCAGTAACAAATGTTTCGTGCAACGCAGGCAGCAACGGTGCTATTGATATTACCGTTGCAGGAGGAACACTACCAATAAATTATAATTGGATCGGAGGAATTACAACTCAGGATAGAATTGGTTTATCTGCTGGCAATTACAGCGTAACCGTTACCGATGGCTCGGGTTGTTCAGCTATTTCGAGCAGCAATGTTACTGAGCCAACAACTATTACCGTTACAAAAGTTTCTGTAAATGTTTTGTGTAATGGTTCAAGCACCGGCAGTATTACTTTAACTGTCTCGGGTGGAGTAAACCCTTACACTTACACTTGGGGCGGTGGAATTACTTCGCAAAATAGAACCGGTATTGCTGCAGGCACATACACGGTTACTGTGTATGATGCGAACCTTTGTTCTGCTACGCTATCAACCACTATTACTCAGCCAGCTGCTGTTTTGAGCGCGTTGGTAGGTAATACTCCTGTATCTTGTTTTGGAGGAAACAACGGTGCGGTTAGTCTTACTGCATCGGGCGGCACAACGCCTTATACTTACAATTGGAGTAACGGAATTTTTATTCAGAATTTGAACAATGTAATAGCAGGCACATATAATGTAACTGTTACTGATGCTCATAGCTGCACCGTGACCGCTACTTCTTTGGTTGCACAACCGGCAACACCAGTTACTGCTGTTCTAACTGCTGCTAACATATTATGCAACGGTACTAATACGGGTTCCATTACAAACAATGTAAGCGGAGGAACCGGTGCATATACTTACAACTGGGGCGGTGGAATTACTACTCAAAACAGAACCGGACTCACTACCGGCACTTATACAGTGACCGTAAACGATGCTACTCGCTGCTCTGCGAGTTTTAGTGCAACTATTACTCAACCTGCTGTTCTTACCGTTACTAATACAAATACCAACCTTACCTGCAACGGAGGAAACACGGGTGCAATTAATTTAACGGTAACCGGAGGAACCGCTGCGTACACTTACAACTGGGGCGGAGGAATTACGACACCAAACAGAACCGGACTTACCGGAGGAACATATACAGTAACAGTTACCGATGCTAACTCATGCAGCAGCGTAAACAGTATTACGGTTTATCAGCCGAATGCTATCAGTATTACTACTTCAGTGACCAATCCGAACTGCAATGGTCAGGCAACCGGAGGAATTAATTTAAGTGTAACCGGAGGAACCGGAGCTTATAGCTATAACTGGGGTGGTGGTATTACTGCACAAAACAGAACTTTGCTAAGTGCCGGAACTTATAGCGTAACTGTAACAGATGCAAACAGCTGCATCGGAACTGCTTCTTCTGTAATTACGCAGCCAAGCCTTCTTGTCACTACTCTTACAGCAGCAAATGTTTCCTGTACCGGTGGCAATAACGGAAACATCAGCACAACTACTACAGGAGGAACTTCTCCTTTCAGTTATACCTGGAATGACGGTGATGTAAATGAAAACCGTTACACGCTTAATGCGGCAACTTACTCGGTTACTGTTTTGGATTTAAACAACTGTTCAACTACTGCATCTATAGCTGTTACACAACCTGCTACTTCAGTAAGTATTGCGGTAAATAATATTTCAAACATTAACTGCAATAGCGACAGCACCGGAGCAATAAATATTACACCAACTGGCGGAGTGCCTGCTTACACTTACGCTTGGAGCGATGGCAGCACTTTGCAAAACAGAACGAATATGCAGGGCGGAAGCTACCATGTATCTGTAAGCGATGCGAACGGATGTCAGGCTGCCGCCACTGCAACAATTAATCAACCGGCACAAGTATTAAGTATTGATACATTGGTGACAACTAATATTCTTTGCTATGGAGCGAACACCGGTTCGGTAAACACAATCGTAAGCGGAGGAACTTCACCTTACATCTATAACTGGGGCGGTGGTATTGCCACTCCAAACAGAATTAATCTGGTTGCAGGAACTTATCCGGTTACAGTTACCGATAACAAAGGATGCACCGCTTCTTCAAACGCGGTAATTACGCAACCCACTTCTGCTTTGAGTGCAACTACTATTGTAAATAATCCGAATTGCTCGGGAGGGAACACCGGTGCCATGGATTTATCGGTTTTGGGTGGAGTTACTCCTTACACTTTTAATTGGGGTGGAGGTATTACAACTGAAGACAGAACTAATCTTGCTACCGGAACTTACACCGTGGTAGTGACCGATTCAAACAATTGCACCGTTTCGAAAACTGCCATTGTTGCTCAGCCGAATATTTTAAGTGTGATAGTTTCTTCTGCTACTAATGTTTTATGCTTTGGCGGAAACAACGGAACCATCACAACAAATGTTACCGGTGGAACTGCTGCTTACACTTATAACTGGGGTGGTGGCATCACAACACCAAATAGAATCGGATTAAGTGCCGGAACTTATACCGTAACGGTTATCGATGCTGGTTTATGTTCAGCAACTACTTCGGCAATTATTACACAACCGGCTTATGCTTTAAGCATTGCTGTAGCTTCTGCTACAAACGTTACCTGCTATGGAGGAAACAATGGAACTATAAACACTTCAGCTACCGGTGGCACTATCCCTTATCTATACAACTGGGGCGGTGGTAACAATACGCCAAACAGAACCGGACTTACTAACGGAAATTATTTGGTACTTATTACAGATGCCAATGGCTGTTCAGCTTCCGCTTCTGCAACAATTACACAACCCACTTCAGCCTTAAATGTCATTGTTTCTTCAACGACAAACATTTTATGTTTTGGAGGCAATGCCGGTACTATCAATACTATGGCAACAGGCGGAACCCCATCTTACACTTATAATTGGGGAGGGGGCATTATTACTCCAAATAGAACCGGATTAACTGCCGGAACTTATAGCGTAACTGTTACCGATGCGAACGCTTGCTCAACTTCATTGTCAGCTACTATTACGCAACCGGCATCTGCGTTAACGGCTGCTGTTTCTTCTGCTACTAATGTTTTATGCTTTGGTGGAAATAACGGAGCTATTACTACCACCGTAAGCGGTGGAACTACCGGTTATGTTTACAACTGGGACGGAGGTATTACTACACCAAACAGAACAGGATTAAGTGCCGGAACTTATAACCTTACTGTAACTGATGCCAATTCCTGCTCAGCTACTGCTTCTGCCGTTATAAATCAACCGGCATCGGCATTAGTTATAGCAGTTACTTCTGCCACTAACGTTACCTGCTTTGGCGGAAACAACGGAGCTATCAATACTTCTGCCACCGGTGGCACTACTGCTTATAGTTACAATTGGGGCGGTGGGATTACTACGGTAAATAGAACAGGACTTTCAGCCGGAACTTATAACGTAACTGTTGCCGATGCTAATTCATGTTCTGCCACAACTACAGCTACTATTACTCAACCGGTAGCTATGCAGGTAGCTGTTGCAAAAGCCGACCCGCTTTGTATGGGTGGAAGTAACGGAAGTATAAATACTACAGTGACCGGTGGCGTTCCTCCTATGGATTATTTATGGAATACCGGTGGAACAGTCGAAGACCCGCAAGGTTTAACTGCCGGAACATATTCAGTAGTAGTAACCGATAACAACGGTTGCACCACCACCGGTGCGGCAGTTCTCGCTGTTACCAATCCGCTTACACTTACAGAGCATCATACGAACGTGACTTGTTATTCGCTTACTAATGCGAACATCTTTACGCAGGTAAGCGGAGGGCTTCCTCCATACCATTTTAACTGGAACACCGGTGCTTCTTCGCGCAATTTGATGGGTGTGGGCGATGGTTCATATTCAGTAGCTGTAACTGACAGTAACGGTTGTGTAGCAAACATAAATGCCATAACTGTTATAGAGCCATCGCTGCTCGCAATCGGAATTGCGTCTACTGATATTGCCTGTGCAGGTGTTTCTACCGGAAACGTAAACGTTACTATGACCGGTGGCAGTTCTCCTTATCAATACTATTGGAATAATAATTCTGCCAATGAAGATTTGACGAATGTAAGTGCAGGAACTTATAGTATGACGGTAACCGATGTAAACGGATGCACTGGAATCGCTATAGCTTCTATCAATACTTTGCCTCAATTGAATGTAAGCGCAGCGGTTGACCAGCTTGCCTGCACAAACTCCAAAGGCGGAATTAATTTGACGGTGAACAGCGGCACGGCTCCTTATACTTATTTGTGGAGCACCGGTGCCACTACCGAAGACCTCAGCAATATTCATCCCGGAACTTATACGGTGGTGGTGCGCGATGCAAATAACTGCCCGTTTGATACTGCTTTTACGGTAACTAATCTTGGCACCTTTAGCATAAACGCCACCGGTGGCGGAACTATTACGCTGGGGCAGACGGCTGATTTGCATGTGACCACTACCGGTTCGGCTCAAACAGTTTTTAACTGGACTCCAACTTTTGGTATGGATTGCAGCACCTGCACCGATGTAACGGTTCAGCCCGGTCATTCTACTTTGTATACCGTAATTGGAATTGATACGAATGGCTGCGAAGCCATAGACACGGTTTCGGTAACGGTGATTGAAGACCATACGGTTTATACGCCTAATGCGTTCTCTCCAAATGGTGACGGCAACAACGATGTGCTGCAACTGTATGGAAATTTAGCGGGCATTAAAAAATTCAACATTATGATTTTTGACCGTTGGGGCGAAAAAGTTTTTGAAGCCAACGAACCAACCTTTACTTGGAATGGAATTTACAAAGGTGAATTGCTGGAACCTACCGTTTGTGTGTATGTAATGAGAGCCGTTTTTTTAGACGGGCACAACGAAAAGGTTTTTAAAGGCAGCATTACAATACTGCGATAAACAATTTTCATTTTTCATTCTTAGGGGCGGGCGTGGTTTCCTGCCCCTTTTTTATTCTACAAATCTTACTTGCAAAAATTATTCCTTGGTAATTTTCTTAGAAGCTACACCTTCAGCCGTGCGGTATTGCACGAAGTAAATGCCTTTGGCAAACCGGCTGATATCGATAGTGGTTTGAAAGAAAGGTGCGGCTTCGGTTTTTTGGGTAAACACCACGCGTCCGGTTATATCGCTTACGTTTATTTCTCCGCTCAGCTTTTGTGCCTCTGGCAAAGTAAAAGTAAACACACCGGTGCTCGGGTTAGGGTAAACCGAAAACATAGCTGCGTTGCTTATGTTCTTAATACCGGTGGCTACAGTATCGGTATGGGCGCAAAACGCACCTGAATCAATAACGGTAAGCGCGTAATCGGGCAAAGCTCCGGGAACGTTGGCGCGCAAATAAGAAAAGGGCGCATTGCCAGCCTGCGTGTAAGCGGTGCCGTTGTAAAGAATTTGGTAATAGCCCACGGTATCGGTAGTAGTGCCGGCAATGTTAATGCACATTCTGCCCAAAGGATAAACAATACCATTAGCTGGATAAGTTGTTTTAGTAAGCCCCACCGGTAAACCCGGGAAGCTGGTTACCTTGATAGAATCTATACTAATGCCCCCAAGCGTTGGCGGACAAAAAATTTGCAGCGTAATATCGTATGGAGCATTGCGCACCACACAAGGCAAAACGTCAGATGACGGGGCAAACAGTTCGAAGCTGTTGGTGTCTATTACACATGCTTGGCTAAATGCCCCGGTAGCCATAACAAGAAACAAAAAGAGGAGTTGAATTTTTTTCATAAAAACTATATTGTTTAATAAGTTAAATCGTAATTGTGAGGACGTCCCTCTTTACTACTCGCTACTCGCCATTCACCACTTACAACTTCGCCAGTTCTTCTTTTAAGAAATCTACCAAAGTAGATATATACGGTTTGCTGAAATCGAATTTGGCTCCGGCTGTTTCGTAAAAAACAGGAATAGGTTTTGTGTATCCCAAACGCAAAGCATTTTTGTAATCGTTAATTGCTTTAGAAGGATTTTGCTTGAAATTTCTCCAGAGTGCCAATGAACCAAGTTCTGCAAATGCATACTCAATGTAATAGAACGGCACTATATAAAAATGCAGAATGCTTTGGTAACCGGTTGCTAAAAATGTTTCGTTGCCTGTCCAGTCAACCGTAGATGAAGTAAAACGCTTATTCAGTTCAGCCCATTTTGCTCTTCTTTCTTCAACCGTATGATTTGGATTTTGATAAAGCCAGAACTGGAAGCTATCACCCAAACATGTTTTAGTAAGTATGGTAAGAATATACTGAAGGTGATTTTTCTTGGCGCGTTTTAAATCTTCGGGGTTCGAATAAAAAATATCCCAATGCTCCATGCTCATCAACTCCATACCCATGGAAGCTACTTCTGCCACTTCGCTGGTAGTATCTTTAAAAGCATTCAACTCCAAATCGTGCGAAAGGAAAGTATGAATGGCATGTCCGCCTTCGTGCACCATCGTAACTAAATCGCTTTCTGAATTCGCTGAATTCATAAAAATAAACGGCACGCCAATTTCGGGCATGGTCATATTATATCCGCCCGGTCCTTTCTTCATACGCGAATCAAGGTCGAGGTAATTCATACGCTTCATAATCTCAATGCGCTCACCGAAATAAGTATCTAACCGATTAAAGCACTGAATGGTTTTGTCAATCAGTTCCTCGGTAGAATTAAACGGCTTAAGCGGAGCTTTGCCGCTCGGGTCAACTTCTCTGTCCCAAGGTTTGAGCGTATCTAAACCAAGTTCTTTTTTGCGCTCCTCAAACAATTGATTCACGAGCGGCATCAATACTTCTTCAATGGAGGCATGAAACTTAAGACAGTCAGCCGGTGTGTAGTCGAAACGCGCAAGCTCGTTGAAACGATACTCCATAAAATTTTCGAAACCGGCATTCTTTGCAATTTGTGTGCGAAGTTGAATCAGTTCGGTAAGAAGTGAATCCAGTTTCTCCGCATCCTGCAATCTTCTTTCATTTATCAAACGGAAAATTTCTTCGCGCTGTTCGCGGTTGTTGCTTTTTAAATAAACCTGCGCCTGCTGCACCGTTAGTTCAGTGCCGTTGTAATGAATGCTCTGCGCACCGGCAATTTGGTCGAAGGTGCTTTGCTTCATATTCAACTCGCTTTGTAGCGGAATATTTTCTTCACGGAAAAGCTCGAGTGATTTTTTTGTTTTACGAATGGTCGTGAAAAACACATCCTGGTCTAACTCGTCAATAAAGGGAGAGGAAACAAATTTTTTGTCGAGCAAATTTACCTGAACGCTCAACTTCGGATAAATATTTACATACTGATTCATCAAAGCCGCCTTGGCTTTCTCGTCTGAAGTATCAATGGTGGTGCGCACGTAAATCCAGCGTCCTATTTCACCAAGTACGGCATCCAGTTCGCTCCAGTCCTTCAGCCAGTTTTTTAATTCATCTAACGAATTAATGTTTCTGTCCAAAAGATTTTTGTAATACGGTTCAATGGCTTCCCAGGTGGAGGGGTCGAAATTTTCAGCTACAAAAGTTCGCTTCTTACGCTCAGGAATTTCGATACCCTGATATGTTTCTGATGTCATAGTTTCTTGTATTTCACTCGTCCTTTGCCCCTCGCGCTCGTCCCTTTCTTAGGTAGCTTTTCTTGGTGTAGTTATTTTGCGAACTGGTGCGGGTTTGCTGGTAGCTTTAGAACCTTGGTCAGATTTTGTGACAATGTGCTTGCTTTCCTTTTTCGGCAAATCTTTTTTCGCTTCTGTTTCTGCACTTTCTTCTTCTGTTTTTTCAGCAATCAGTTCTTCAATCAAACTTTTTGAATCAAGAATACTGTACCACTTGGCCAGTTTCTTCATATCGCTTACATGCACTTTCTCTTTGTCGTAAGTTGGAAGAACTTTCTCCATCCATGCTTTCAGCACTTTCTCATCTTTTGCATCAGGCACAGCCGTTCCGTCTTTCTTTATAGAAGCCAAAACCTCTTTCAAAACAATCGGGTCTTCGGTAGTGTAAATAGTAATGTTATCGAGCGTGCTGAAAAGATTGTTTCTGCCCGAAACGAATTGTGTTTTGTCGTCTAGCAACGAAGTAACAATCAAACCATCGTTTCTGCGCGCAGTAATTTTGAATAAACCCGGCATTCCCGGAATAGCTACAATTTCTGATAAGTCCATATTTTATTTTTTAGGGGTGCTAAAATAGAAATATCTGCCAAGAAGAATACCCGTGACACGGTTCGGAGATTCAAAAACAATAAAACAATCAAGTATAAACTGTAATGTTGCAGTTCGATGAATTTTAACCTTACTACAAAATACCAACCCGCAGGCGACCAGCCCGAAGCAATTAAGCAATTGGTGCAGGGCGTTCAGCAGAATGAAAAACATCAGGTGTTGCTGGGTGTCACCGGTTCCGGTAAAACATTTACAGTGGCAAATGTTATTCAGCAAGTGCAGAAACCTACTTTGGTATTGACACATAACAAAACGCTGGTGTCGCAACTTTACGGAGAGTTCAAACAATTTTTCCCCGATAATGCGGTAGAGTATTTTGTTTCGTACTACGATTACTATCAACCGGAAGCATACATTGTTTCGAGCGGCACCTACATTGAAAAAGATTTAGCGGTTAATGAAGAAATTGACAAGCTGCGATTGAGTGCAACTGCTTCTCTTCTTTCGGGGCGCAGAGATATTATTGTGGTAGCATCGGTGAGTTGTATTTACGGTTTGGGAAATCCGGTGGAAATTGAAAACGGAATTATCCGTATTCACACCGGTCAGGTGTTGGCACGGAATGCTTTTCTGCACAAATTGGTTAACTCGCTTTATTCGCGTGCAGAGGAATTGCAGCGCGGAACTTTCCGTGTAAAAGGCGATGTAATTGAAATTGCCCTGCCATATCTTGATTACGCTTTCCGCGTTACATTTTTTGGTGATGAGATTGAAGAAATAGAAAGCTTTGAAACTTCAACCGGCAGAACGCTCGGCAAATTGACGATGACCTCTATTTTCCCTGCTAATCTCTACGTTACTTCTAAAGATTCGCTGGTAAGAATTATTGATGAAATTCAATTGGAGTTGAACACTCAATTCGAATATTTTAAATCGGTTGGAAAATATGTAGAAGCAGCGCGATTGAAAGAGCGCGTTGAGTTTGACATGGAAATGATGCGCGAACTCGGTTATTGTTCCGGCATCGAAAACTATTCACGTTTTTTAGATAGAAGAGCAAAGGGCACTCGTCCGTATTGCCTGCTCGATTATTTTCCTGATGATTTTTTATTGGTAGTAGATGAAAGCCATCAAACTATTCCGCAAATTGGCGGTATGAGTGGCGGTGACCGGTCGCGTAAAATGAATTTGGTGGAATATGGTTTCCGTTTGCCTTCTGCAATGGATAATCGTCCGCTTAATTTTCCTGAGTTTGAAACCTTGATGAAGCAGGCAATTTATGTAAGTGCCACACCAGGTGATTATGAGATGGCACAAACCGAAGGAAGTTTTGTGGAGCAAGTGGTTCGCCCAACAGGTCTGCTCGACCCGCCAATTGAAGTGCGCCCAAGCTTAAATCAGATTGATGATTTGCTGGAAGAAATTGATGAATGCGTGAAGAAGAACGAACGCGTTTTAATTACCACGCTCACCAAACGGATGGCAGAGGAGTTGAATAAATATTTGGCGCGCGTTAGCATCAAGTGCCGCTACATTCACAGCGAAGTACATACACTTGACCGGATAGAAATTATCCGCGATTTGCGTCTCGGAAAATTTGATGTGCTGATTGGCGTGAACTTATTGCGTGAAGGTCTCGACTTACCGGAAGTTTCTCTCGTTGCCATTCTTGATGCAGATAAAGAAGGATTCCTCCGCAACCGCAGAAGTTTGATTCAGGTAGCAGGTCGCGCTGCGCGAAATGTGAATGGCAAGGTTATTATGTATGCCGATAAAATAACCAACAGCATGCAATTGACCATTGATGAAACCAACCGCAGAAGAGAAAAGCAGATTAAGTATAACACAGAGCACAATATCACTCCGCTCACTATTTTCAAGAGCAAAGAAGATATTATGCAGCAAACATCTATTCTCAGTATTCGCGTTTCTCCTTATGCCGAAATGGAAGAAGAAGTAAGCATGGTTGCCGAACCGGTGGTTCAATACATGAATGCTGTTCAATTGCATAAAGCCATTGAAGCAACACGCAAAAAAATGTTGGAAGCTTCTAAAGAAACTGATTACCTCACTGCAGCTAAACTGCGCGATGAAATGCTTACGATGCAGAAAATGTTGAAGGAGAAATTTGGAGATAGATAGCTTCATCATTTATCGAAAAGCGTAATGAAAGTCTTAATTCATATTGGTTACCCCAAAGCGGCTTCTACTTTTTTGCAGCACTACTTTAGTGCGCATCCAAATATTTTTTACACCGGTAGTATTTTAGGTAGCTATAAATTTTCGGGCGAAGTTGAAATTCAGAAAGCAGAGTTTAGAAAAGAGCAAACGCACTTTGTAATTAGCGAAGAGCAACTAAGTGTTTGGCAAGGCAATCTAGATATAGTGGGAGTGAAGTTCAAAGACTACGACATCCAAGCACAACAGAAGAAAACAGCATTACAACTCCACGCTGAATTTCCCGATGCAAAAATTTTGCTTATCACACGCGGTTTCGTTTCGGCATGGCAGTCCATGTATTCTCAATATGTGAGCATAGGCGGTTTTTTATCCTTCCCCGATTTCGAAAAGGCGAACAGCAAAATATTTTCAGATTTCTACAACTACAATTTTCTGATTGAAATCTATCGTGAAATTTTCGGCAGCAATGATGTTTTAATACTTCCTTTTGAAATGCTGAAACAAAACCCATCAGAATTTCTTCGCCTTATAAATACACAAGCTGATTTGCCTGCGTTCAACTTTGATACAGAAACGCAAAACGCTTCGCTGGAGAAGGAAGAAATGGAATCTTACAGAAAGCTTTCAAGTATCATTTGCCGGTCAATTAGCTGGCTGCCTTATTCAATTCAGAAAAATATCTATGGCTTGTATGTTTACTTTTTGTATTCACGCAAACTTCATGCGTTCACGAAATTATTTTCTTCAAGTAGGGAATTATTAGAAGTGTCCGACAAAACAATTTCTCTTTTTAAAGGCAAGGCAGAAATACTTCGAAACGAAAATCTATTCGAACCCTACGCAAAAGAATATTTATTTTGAGCCATGTCGCTGCCGCTTTATAAATCTATTACTAAAAAGAACGAAAGCCTTCTTACATACCTTGGCGAGGTTTGGAAGTCACACGCGCTCATCGTTACTTTTGCGCAGCGCGATTTAAAAATTCAATACGCGCAAACTTATCTGGGAGTTTTCTGGAGTTTCATTCAGCCGCTCACGGCACTTCTTATTTTTCATTTCTTTTTTCAGCGCGTTATCCATATTAATCTGCATGTTCCCTATTCGGTATTTGCTTGCACCGGAATGATGGGTTGGTTTTTCTTTACGCAACTTATAGGGCAATCAGGCACTGCACTAATGCACAATCAGCAATTGATAAAAAAAATTCAATTCCCGCGACTCGTGCTTCCACTTGCAAAAGCGATAAACGGTTTGGTGGAATTTTCTGTAATGCTGATTCTGCTTGTTGTGCTAATGCTCATAACCGGATGCCCTTTCTCCGCTAAGATTTTCTATTTGCCTTTAGTTGTTGTTGCTAATGTTGTTGTAGGCTTATCAGTTGGAATTTGGCTAAGCGCACTAACCATCCGCTTTCGCGATATGCATCACCTCATTCCATTTTTGATTGGATTCGGAATTTGGATTACACCGGTTTTCTATCCTGCTACAATGGTGCCTGATAATTTTAGTGTTATTTATTATTTCCACCCTATAGCCAACATCATTGCACTTTACCGGTGGATTTTTATTGGCTGGCAGATAGATTTTATTCAGGTAGCTACTTCATTTTCTATTTCTGTTTTTATGCTGATTACAGGGTTGATTTATTTTATCAGAAACGAAAAATTTATTGCTGATTATTTATAGAAGACATGAGTGAAATAATTCTGGACGTAAAAAATGTTTCAAAGAGTTTTCGATTGCACGAAAACAAAAAAGATAGCTTGAAAGAAACTCTTTCTTCTGTTTTTTCAGCCGGTGCATCTTCACCAGAACTGTTTCATGCGCTTACAGATATTTCATTCTCTCTTGAGCAAGGAGAAGTGTTAGGTATTATCGGAAAAAACGGTGCAGGCAAGTCTACTCTTCTGAAAATTCTGAGTGGAGTTACTTTTCCTGATGAAGGAGAAATAAATTTTTATGGCAAATCAGTTTCTGTATTAGATGTTGGTGCAGGGTTTCATCCTGAACTTACCGGACGCGAAAATGTTTATCTCAGCGCAACACTTTATGGCTTATCCAAAAAGGAAATAGAAGCAAAGTTCGAAAGCATTGTTGATTTTAGTGGCGTGCGTGCTTTTATAGATGAACCGGTGAAAGCCTATAGTTCGGGAATGTACTTGCGCTTGGCTTTTTCTGTAGTGATTGCTTTAGATGCAGATATATTAATGTTTGATGAAGTGCTGTATTTTGGTGATGATGAATTTCGTTTTAAATCGAAGCGAAGCATTACAGAACTTTGCGGAAATGGTAAAACAATCATTCTCGCCAATCACGATTATGATTTTTTAATGAAAGTGTGTGACAGAATTATTTTGCTGAATGAAGGCAAAATTGAAAACACTTTTAACCTGAAAACAGAGCGTGAAAAACTGAGCGATTATTTAAGTGACCGGTTAGATATTATTCAGCAAACTCAGGCGAAACCGGTGCCGAGTGTTTATCAGGTTGATGATGTTATGAAATGGGAAAACATCAGCATTAAAGGAATTGCCATCAATTCAATTCCCAGCGAAGCCGTAACTATTTATTCCGATAATGAAACGGTAATTGAAGTAGAATATGAATTGCATAACACCGATGTGCGTTACGATTTTAGCCTGATGTTTACAGATGAAAAGGCGGATATTATTTTAAGTGCCTCTACTATCGACCCGAGAAAAATAGATTTTGTTCAGCGCACCGGCAGTAATACCATGCGCTATGTTATTCCTAAAAATTATTTCAATTCAGGAACGCTGCTGCTTACGCTAATTGTAATTATGGACATGAATGAATTGGTAGTGCGCTACAAAAACGTAAAGAAAATTACGATTGAAAGATTAAACCGCTCAGCCAATAATTTAATGGGGATGCAACGCGTAGGCTTGCTCTATGCAGATTTTGATTGGAAACACAATTGATGAATTACGAATGAAAATTGTATTGGCTTACTTACGGCTTTACCGCCTTGATGCTTTTCTAATTACGCTTCTATCTTTTATAGTGCCTGCCGGTATTGTATCCGGCCAGTTTCTCACTTCAAATATTTTAATCGGCTTATTGGTATGTGGCATCTCTGTCAATTCGGTTTACACACTCAATTCGTGGTTCGACAGAGATATTGACAGTATCAACAAACCTCACCGTCCCATTCCGGCAGGAATTATTTCATCGCAAAACGCGCTTCATTATGCGCTGTTGCTCATTGCGTTGTCGTTCATCTATCCGTTTTTAATTGAAATAAATTCATTGGCCATAATCATTATTCTTTTTATTCCGGTAGCGGGAATTCTCTATTCCAATCCGGTAGTGCCGTGTAAAAAAAATATGATTACGGCTGTATTAATTACATCATACATTATGGTGGCACCGGCTGCGGCTGGTTTATCCATTGCAGGGGTTTTAGAACAAAATATTTATCTCGTTGTATATTTGTTTTGTTATTGTCTCGCTGTAATTCCGCTAAAAGATATTGAAGATGTAACAGGCGATTTAGCACATCAATCTGATAACTGGTCAGCACGTTTAGGAAACAGAAAATTAATTCCGGTTTCATTAAGTCTGTTAGCACTTCTTGCTTTTGCCGTTCATTTTTTTGTAGGCGAATCGAAAGTTGGGCTGGCTTTGCTTTTGTTCACCATCGACAATTTTATTTTCATCGCTCTGTTCTCTCTTATTTTCAGAAACAAGCTGAAAAAATTGTACCGGTCACTCATTATTTTCAATATTCTGCAAGGAGCAATCGGGTTGTTCTTTTATAATTGCATCCAGATATGAAAAGCACAGTTGCTCCTGAAAAAATGTTCGGCATTTTGTCCGTCATTTCGCTAATACGTTGCGTGTTAGACCAAACTATCATTTACGGATTTGGTAACCCGTATAATAATATGATGTCGCAATTGCACATGTACATGTACATGTTTATTCTGTACTTGTGTATACCCGCTTTTGCGCTGTTTTTTTTAGGTGTAAGGAAAGGAGAGAAGCTTGAACAAGTGCGGCAATTGTATAGCAGCAGCGTTTGGATTTGGCTGATTATTTATCCTGCAGTTCCGATTGTATCTTACATTTTTAAAACTCCTTACCGCGCCCATTATGAATGGATGAAATACATTCCAACGTTTATGACGGAGGACAATTATTTTCCCGCAGGAATGGTGTTTGTTATTCCTATTATTTTCTACCACTATGTGCGCGGCATTATGTCTATCTTTAATTTTTCGTTTTTCAAAACCTTAATTGCGATTTCAACCGCCAATTTTAGTTTGTATGTGCTATTTTATCAATACCTGTTACGGTTTGGTTACATGCTTTGGCATAAATTCAACTTCGAATGTTTCATTGGTATTTATGGTATTCTCTCCATAATTGTAGCGTTGTTTGGTCTGTTTTATTTCACGCAATATTTTGAGGAACAGAAAAAAGCATGGACAAAATATTTTGTATTTAAGACCTTCATCTTTGTTTTAATTTCCATTTTCGGATTTGTGAAAATTGCTTACGGCATCAAATTTCCATGAAGCAGATTATAAAAGATGAAACACTTAATCAGCAACTTTTAAGTAAGGGATATGCTGTCGTGCCTTTTCTTTCTGCTGAAGAAATAGAAGAGCTGAAAAATCTTTTTTTTCATTACGCCAATATTGAAAACAATCACAAAGGACTTTATTCAAATCTGTATGCATTAGACAGCGAAACGAATTGGAAGATTTCGTTGGAAATGGAACGAATTTGTGGACGCGCGTTTAAAGAAAAATTTTGTGCTGCCGATTTAAATGGCGGAGTGTTTATTGCAAAAGGAGTTAATCCTGATACACAATGTTACTTGCATCAAGACCCATCCTGCACTGATGAAACGCAATATGCCACTTACGCTTTATGGATTCCGCTCGTAGATATTGACGAAACAACCGGCTTGTTTTATGTGCTGGAAGGTTCGCATTGTCTTCGCAAACATATCCGGTGCTACAATAATCCGTCAAAAGATTTTGATTTAAACACGTTGGATAAAGACAGATTGAAATCAATTCGGATGAAGGCCGGAAAAGCCTTAGTTTTTGATCACGCTTTAATTCACGGTTCGGCTGCTAATTTATCGGATGCTATTCGTCCGGTGGCGGTTTTAGGTGCAATGCCGCATCAAACTCCGTACAATTTTTTCTGGAAAACTGCGGCAAATGAATTTGCCGTTTACTCAATAGACAAGGAATATTTTATCAAGAAACAAATTAGCGACTTGCGAAACGGGAATGTTACAGAAGACCGTTTCAGAGAGAAAGTTTCAGCTGCAGAAACTGCTGATTTTTCTTTGCTTAACCGGTAACTGTTTTTGCAGCTTTTCTTTTTGCTGTCAATAAATTTCTGAATTCCTCTATGGTAATTTTTCGATTTACATTTTTTGCCATCCCTACACTTTTCAATTTGCGTTTTAAATCGGCAAACGAAACCTTGCTTTCGCTTAGGAAAAAATCTGCATTCACTTGAAGCATTTCTAATTCTCCTGGATGGTTTTGTTCATCTACATGGTATAAAACGGGCTGCACTTCGCGGGGAATAATTTCGATTTGAATAGCTGCGCGCGGCTCTGTTGCTGAGTTATCGCGCGAGTAATGAAGAAGAGTGTCATCAAAAATAATGCACTGACCGGGCATCATATCCACCGGTTCGAAAAATTCATCCTCAAGTTCTTGTTCAAAATCGTGGAAGTAATGTGTGCCACCAAAAGTTGAAATGGAAGGAACCAGTTTATGACTGCCGCTGATAATTTCAAGAGTTCCGTTTTTTCGGGTAACCGAAGTAAGAGGTATCCATGCGGTAACGGAAGTAAGTGAAAGGTCTTGCAAGTGACACCAGTTTTCATGAATTTCTAAGCGACCTTTTCCTAAAGGTTTTACATAAAAACTACCATTCAACATTCTGTAATCGTTCAAGACTGTTTCAATATGAGGCATTAAATATTCTGAAAAAAGCTGACGCACTTTGCGTTTGTAATCTGAATTAGTATCCAGAAAAGTGCAGTGATAACTCGAAGCATTATGAACGCTTTGCTCGGGAGCAAAACCATCATCAGGTTTTAGTAACGCAAATTCTTTTTTAATATACTCAATAGTATCAAGCGGAATTAAATCTTTGAGCACATACCCGTACTCGCGAAAGAACCTTTCGTCCTGGTCGTTAATGAAAAGCTTTCTCATCTGTCATTTAATTTAATGTGGCAAGCAATTATAAGCCGAAAACAGTAAGTAAAGAATGAGAGGAATCAACTGTTTCAATTCGAGAGATTTAATAAAATCGCTTTCAAACAGGTTTTATTTTTACTTATGCCGTTAGCACCACAGTCGTTTTATTCTCCATGAGCAGAAATTTTTTTTCACAACAAAACAGTGCAGCGCATTTCCGGGAGCAGGGGTATGCAATTATTCCGTTGCTGAATGCTATAGAGGTAAGAGAATTAAAATCGTTGCTGTCAACGCTGCTTTTTACTTACGATAATAATGCAGACCGAAACCGTTGCAATTACAACAGTTCGCTTTTTGAAACAGATAACGATAAGAGAATAAAATTGTTTGATGAGGTATCGAAGGCAATGCAACCTGCACTGCAAAAACACCTGAATGATTTCGAAGTAATTATGGTGAATTACTGGAATAAAATGAAGGGTGAAGGCGCGGTAGAAATTCATCAAAACTGGTCGCATACTGAAGAGCCTGATGCATTTACTATTACAGTATGGATTCCGTTGCAAGATGTAAATAGTCTGAACGGAACCATAGAAGTAGTTCCCAATAGTCACCAAAAATTTGATTCGGTCAGAGGAATCAATTTTGGAAATCCGTTTTTAGAAATAAGCGATAAAATAGTTGCAAGCGATTTAGTGCCGCTTGATATGAAAGCCGGAGAAGCAGTTTGCTTTGATGACAGTTTGCTTCATTATACCGGTCCCAATAAAACCGACCAGCCACGCGAAGCAATTCAATTGGTTGTTAAGCCGAAAGAAGCACCTGCAAGATTTTATTACAGGCATTTAGATAAGGCAGAAAAAAATGTCGAAGTATTCGATGCCACTCCGCCTTTTTATTCTTTGCTGCAAATTACTCCTGGTAAAACCGGCAGACCAGAGCACGGAAAATCTTTAAGCTTTATAGATTACAAAAGCGAAATTCTTCCTTACTCATTCTTGAAAAAATCTGTTCAATCAAATACCCGTTGCAATTTCAAAAGCTATCTTGAACGGGAACTGAACGAAACATTGCAAACCATTAAGGCGCAGCAATTGAGTTCAGGAGAGTTTCAAACCTATGAGCATTATCCGACAATTGAACCAGACAAATGGATTGAAGGACCATCTTCTCCGTTTATCACTTCAACCGTTTTGTTGTCATTATTAGAGATAGAACATTCGATTGCGAAAGAGATATTGGATAAAGGGGCAGCATTTATTCAAAGTGTGGAAGAAGACCGGTTGTGGAAATTCTGGAAAAACGGAACCTCTGAAAATGATGTGCCTGCAGATGCAGATGATACTTCTTTGTGTTCTTTTGTAATTCAGCAAGTCAAAGGTTTAACTACTAATAACAAGGATTTATTTGCAGCCAATCGCAATGCAAATGGACTTTTTTATACCTGGTTTTTGCCAAGGGTTTCTTTTTTGCAAACTCCTTCAAAACTATTTTCACTAATTAAGAATAGCAGCATTGCAAAATCAACAATTGCAAAAGGCTTTCTGCATAAAGACGATATTGAAATTGCTGTAATGGCAAACGTGTTGCTTTATTTAGGCGAAAATCAAATTACCCTTCCCGCAATTAAATTCATAATAGAAACAATTAAAAAGAGAAGCGACTATCCCAAACATTTTTACGCCAACGATGTTTTTGTTTGGTATCATATATCAAGAGCTTGCAAACATTCAATTCCTGAATTCAAAGAGTTGTCAGATTGCTTTGCCGATTTTTTTCAGCAGAAAATTCAATCGCTGGATTTGAAGAAGGATTTGCCGTTAGGTTTTGTCCTATATAATAGTGCATGCAATTTCAATCAGGCAGGTAGTAACATGAAATTTTTGCGAAAAATTTTAGACGAAGCAGCAGCAGGTTGCAATTATCCATATCCTTATTTCAATAGTAAGAATGGAGTTTACAATGCCGGCACTGTATCGCTAACACTTAGTTGGTATGCTGAGTTACTTGACAATACTATCCGGAATACCGGTAAATAAATCTCTCCTTCAACAAGTAGTTTATTGTAATACAGATTGCCAGGTTTCTGCAACTTTTTCAGGCTGAATGCGTTTACACAAGTAATCATAACCTTAAACAAAAAAAATGAAAACGAACCATCTCATAATTATTTCTGCTTTATCTCTGTTGCAGATATTTTCGTCTTGCAAGAAAGAGACCATTCAGCCAAATACGAAGAACACACCTACAAGCGAAAGCGTGCAGGCAATTGCAGAGGATAAAACTTATATGAACACGTTAGTTTATAAAACAGTTTTAATCACTTTCGGTGCAAGTGTTGGAGATATAAATGCATTTAAAACTGAAAATTCTGATAATCTGCTTGCTAGTTGCGCAGTAATTACGACAGATACTTCTGTGTACCCTTACAGAGCAACTATCGATTTTAACAACGGGTGCACACTTAATGACGGAACTCCTGTTTCGGGCGTAATACATGCTACATACACTCACGGTAACTTAGGAGTTGTAGGCAGCACTGCAGTTTTAGACATGGATAGTTTTTACATAAACAGCAATCACCTAATTGGGAATTTTACATTACACAATAAAGGAAATAATGCTAACAGCAATCTTGAGTTTGATGTAACTATATCAGGAGGGAATTTAATTTTCGGAAGCGATGGAAGAATAGTTAAACAGGATGTAAGTTGGTTAGTAGAATGGCAAGCCAACGGAACTCCTGTTAAAGATGATGATTTCTTCAGCTTTTCCGGAACAGCTAGTGGAGTAACTTCAAACGGAGACAATTATACCGAGAGCATTACATCTCCTCTTCTTATGAGTCGCGACCAGAATTGCGTTAGAGAATTTATCTCTGGTGTTACTGTTGCGCAAATTGACAATAACCCAGACCTTACCATTGATTACGGAACCAGCACTTGCGATACCAAAGCTGATGCAACTCAAGGCGGAGTTACTGTAAGAATCGATCTTCAGGATTATTAAGAACCACTAAAATTTAAAGTAAAAAACGCAGAAACCTTTTCCGATAGCTATCGGAAAAGGTTTCTGCGTTTTATGTCGTGAAGAAATGTCGGGCATCTATTTTTATTAAGCAGGTAAGTTATTTTTGAGCATTATCATAGTAGCCCCTTGAATGCTTAAAATTTTCAGAACAAATATTTGGTGGAATGTTGTAGTGCCGCAGGTGCTGGGGTGGATTTATTTCTGCTGGCTTTGTAATGGAATAAATATTTTTCAAGATATCTATCCTTCCTTTTTTATTTTTGGAATAGGCGCGTTTTTTATTTCCCTAATCAGTATTTCTGCGTTTGGCTATTTGTTCAACGATTGGTGTGATGCCAAATCTGATTTAGTTGCAGGAAAGAAAAATTTGCTTTCAACACTAAACCCTGCATGGCAATTTGTAATTGTAATAATCCCGTTATTAATTGGTTGTTTTTTCTGGCTGCCTACTTCAAAAATTGCAACAGTACTTTTTGCTTTGCAAATAATCTCCTTGATAATTTATAGCGCACCACCATTTCGGTTAAAAAACAGAGGTCTGCTGGGAGTCCTATCGGATGCGTTTTACGGGCATATCAATCCGGTTTTTATAACACTTTTCGCATTCAATTTTTTTGACAACAATTTTAGTGTCAACGCAATTTTGTTTTTGGTTGCGCTTACTATGGCGGTTTCTTTAAAAGGTATTCGCAATATTCTTTTGCATCAGTTAGACGATAGAAAGAAAGACCGCAAAGCGGGTATTCAAACATTTGTGGTAAAAAACGGAGCGTTGTTTACTTTGAATTTCATCAACAACCTTATTCCGTTCGAGCTATTTTTCACTTTTGCTCTTGTAGTACCTATAAGCATTTTTTCTCCACCATTTTTTCTTTCGTTTTTATTTTTTGTTCTTCTCACTTATTTAAAATTCAGCGGGTGGAAACTTTCTTACTTGCCTAAACGGCAACTTAGATTCAAGTTCCTCTATTTTCTTAACGATTATTACGAAGGCTGGATTCCCGTTTTTTTTCTGATTCTTCTCAGCACTCGTAGTCCTGTCTTTTTAATCTTGTTACTCTTGCACCTTGTATTTTTTCCTGCATTTTGGAATAAGCTTTCAAACGCGATAAAAACTATTAAGCAAAATTTTAAAACAGAAGACGAATACTGATGTGCGGAATAGCAGGTCAAATAAATTTTAGCAAACAGGTAGATGAAAAAAATATCATCGCCATGACAGAAGCCATTCGTCATCGCGGACCGGATGGTGATGGAGTTTATTTGAATAAATCGAAAACTGTTGGACTCGGTCACCGGAGATTATCCTTTTTAGATTTGAGTGAAGCCGGTAAACAGCCTATGACGAATGAAGACTGTTCACTATGGATTACTTACAACGGAGAAATTTATAACTACATAGAACTGCGCGAAGAATTAGAAAAGTGCGGTCATCAATTTCGTTCGCATACTGATACTGAAGTTATTTTACACGGTTACGAAGAATGGGGAACAGAGGTTTTGCAAAAACTTAAAGGCATGTTTGCTTTTGGAATTTGGAATGAAAAAAAGCAGGAACTTTTTTTAGCCCGCGACAGATTTGGCATAAAGCCGCTTTACTACTATCATCAGAATGAAAATTTTGTTTTTGCTTCAGAAATAAAAGCGATAAAAGCAAATGAAAAAGTCACTGCTACGCTCGATTACACTTCGTTTGCCGATTATTTTGTTTACCGGTACGTGCCAAGCCCGAAAACAATTTGGAATGAAGTGAAAAAACTTCCATCTGCACATTTTCTTTTACTTAAAGCGGATGGCTCTGTTCAAACAAAAAAATACTGGAGTATCCCGTTCGCTGAAAAAGCAATTTCAGATAAAGAAGCGATAGAAAAATTTGATGATTTGCTTCTCACATCTGTCCGCACACATGCGCGCAGCGATGTTCCGGTTGGCTCTTTTTTGAGTGGCGGTTACGATAGTTCAGCTTTAGTCTATTACATGAGTCGGTTCGGTTATGCGCCTTCAACTTTTTCTATCGGTTTTGAAAACTGGAATGTAAGCGAGCATCTGTTTGCTGAAATGGTAGCAAAGCAATACGGCACTAATCATCATTCGCTCATTCTTGAATCGCAGTCGCTTGATTTGCTCGACCATCTTTCGTGGGTGTATGATGAACCGAACGGGGACATTTCTATTATCCCAACTTTTCTTGTAAGTAAAGAAGCAAGTAAAAATGTAAAAGCAGTTATGAGTGGCGAAGGTGCTGATGAAATGCTGGTGGGCTATCAATGGCAAAAAGAATTTCAGCCACAACAATCTTCGTTGTTTGAAAAAATGAAATCACTCTTTCAAACTAATTCAAATCCGCATATCGTTCAGTATTATGCAAACTCTATGGCCATGGGCAGATTTGATAAAGCTGAACTTGAAAAATTGTTACATCCCGAAGTTCAGCAGGCGATAAACAAAAATGTTGACTGGTTTTACAAAGAAAACTTCAGGGACGATTTGCCGGATTTAAAAAGCATTCAGCAAATGGATGTAAGTTGTTTTATGGGCGAGCAGGTATTGTGCAAAGTTGACCGTGCAAGCATGGCAAACTCACTCGAAGTTCGCGTGCCGTTTCTTGACCATGAAATTTGCGAATTCGTTTTCGGATTGAGTTCAAATGTTTATTACAAGAAGGATGAAACGAAACATTTGTTGTATCAGAATATAAAGAATCATTTTTCGAAAGAAATTCTGGAGCGCAAAAAACAAGGCTTTGTTGGTCCCGATAAATATTACATGAACATGGCGTGGTACGAAACGCGGTTGAATGATAGTAAGTTAGTGAAAGACAAAATTGTAAACGCCAGGTACATTCAGCAACTTCTCGCAAATGAAGACCACTGGCGCCTATGGAAAGTAGCTGTAATGGAGACTTGGTATAGGCGATGGGTTTAGTGTTTCAGCAATTCAATTATTTTTAACCGATGCAGAAGATTTTAATTACCGGCTTTGGCGGTTTTATTGGTTATAGTTTGGTGGAGTCGATGAAAGAGAAATTCCAAATTACGGCATTTGATAATTTTTCGGAGTTGAGCAATTACGAAATTAAAAAGGCACGTGTCGCAGAACTCGGCATTACAGATTTTGATTCTTTCAAAACGAAAAGAATTTTTCAGTCAGCTTCTGCAACTTTTCATTATGCCGATTTGTGCAACATGGCAGAACTTGAAAAAAGTTTTTCGTCCAATCAATTTGATTGTATTGTTCATCTCGCAGCACTTACCGGTGTTCGTCAATCGTTGGTAAATCCGCAGGCGTATATTGATTCGAACGTAAAAGGTTTTGTGAATCTGTTGGAGTGCGCGAAAAAATTTGGCGTAAAAAATATCATTTATGCTTCCAGTTCTTCGGTCTATGGCTTGAACCATGAAACGCCTTATGCCGAAAATCAGAAAACAGATTCACCTATTTCAGTTTATGCAGCAAGCAAAAAAGTGGACGAACTAATTGCGCACACATACGCGCATTTGTATGGAATGAATTTGATTGGGCTTCGGTTTTTTACCGTTTATGGTCCATGGACGCGACCGGATATGGCGGCTTATATTTTTATGAAAGCCGTTCAGGATAATAATCCAATTGAACTTTTTAAGGAAGGAAAAATGATTCGCGATTTCACTTACGTAGGCGATGTAGTAAAATCAATAACGTTGCTGATAGATAAAATGAAAAATGAAACGGCTTCTGGACATGAAATTTTCAATATCGGAAATCACCATCCTATTTTTACGATTGATTTTTTGAAAACGATTGAAGATGCAATGGGTAAAAAAGCAAGTGTGAATTTTAAACCGGTACAAGCCGGTGATATGCTTGCTACCAATGCTTCGTGCGAAAAACTTTTTCATTATATCGGCTATAAGCCTCAAACATCTGTTCTGGAAGGCGTGAACGAGATGGTGAAATGGTATAAAGCGTTTACGCAAAGAGTGAGCAGTTAATTTTTATTTCACTTCACAACTACTTGCATGTTTCTCGAAAGGTTTTTTAAAAAGAAAACCAATTACAATCCTCTTTCTGCTTCGCTGTTGAAGGAATATAATAAGCACCGCCCGTTAGGTCCGCAGAAATATTCCTGCTATGCGCCTTTCAAGAGTATTTATTTTGGTCATCACGGTAGAGCGAATGTTTGCTGCTACAACCGTGCGCATGTTATAGGCGAATATCCAAAGCAGTCTATTAAAGAAATCTGGTTTGGTGAAGAAGCGAACAAACTGCGTGAGTATATTCATAATGATGATTTCTCCCTCGGCTGTCTTGGTTGTAAGCAACAATTAGTCGCACAAAATTTTGATGCGGTAAAAGCGAAGCAATATGATGAGCAACCATTAAACGCCAACAAATATCCGAGCGTAATGGAATTTGAATTGAGCAATGTTTGCAATCTGGAATGTGAAATGTGCAGTGGCGATTTTTCTTCTCTCATTCGTGCCAAGCGCGAAAAACTTCCACCTCTTGAAATTGCTTACGATGCTGCGTTCGTGAAACAACTGGAAGAGTTTATTCCCTATTTGGATGAAGTAAAATTTTATGGCGGTGAACCATTTTTGATTGATATCTACTATGATATTTGGGAGAAGATAATGGAGCTGAATCCGAAAGTGAGAATTTCAATTCAGACAAATGCTACCGTATTAAACAATCGCGTAAAGCGAATTTTAGAGGATACAAATTTTCATATCAATGTTTCGTTTGATTCGCTACAAAAAGAGACTTACGAAAGTATTCGTAAAAACGCAGAGTTTGAACGCACATTAGAAAATTTGAAATGGTTTAGAGAATACGCTCGTGAGAGGAATATATTTTTTGGCATATCGGTTTGTGCCATGCAGCAAAACTGGAAAGAACTTCCCGATTTTATAACTTTTTGCAATGACTTAGATGTTCCGGTTTATTTCCACACTGTTTCTCAACCTTCGCACTGCTCTATTCGCGAAATGAAACCGGTCGAGATAAAAGCAGTGATTGAACATCTTTCACAATTTAATTTTCCGGAAGCAAATTCGGTTCAGAAAAAAAATAAAAAACACTACAAAGATTATTTAGGACAACTAAGCGAATGGTATGAACACGCGCACAAACTTGATTTTACTATTCAGGCAGAAAAGTTTGCGGATATTGAGAATCTTGTATCGAATCATATTATGAAAGATGCTTCGATAGACTGTGAACAAAAGCAAACAATGGCAAATGAACTTCGAAAAAAAATAACTGAACTCCGGCAAAAATTATCGGATGATTTTGTGAAGAACAATATGAAGTATATTGATACTAAAGACAATTTGATTTTCGAAAATATAATTGCGAAAGTAAATGAGTGGCATTTGCACATTGATAAATTGAAAATTGTTACTCACTTGGAAACTTTTACAGACCTTGGAAACTTAGTAATCGAACGCATTCGGAAAAATGAATTACTGAGTGAGACCGAAAAACAAACTAAGTTGAAAGAGGTTGATGGAAAAGTGCAAATTCTGAAATTGGAATTATCAGATGACTTTATAAAAGACAACCTGAAAAACATTGACACCAGCGACCTTTCTACTTTAGATAAAATGATTTTTGCCCTAGAAAATTTACCGGCTTCGGATATGATAGTAATGGCAAAAGCAAAAATTAAATAGCCTCTTACTTTGGGAGAAGAATGAGCAGTTAATTTTAACTTAGCCCTCATGTTTCTAGAAAGGTTTTTTAAAAAGAAAACCAATTACAGCCCGCTTTCTGCTTCTCTGTTGAAGAAATATAATAAGCACCGTCCGCTCGGACCGCAAAAATATTCCTGTTACGCGCCTTTTAAGAGTGTGTATTTCGGGCATCACGGCAGAGTAAATGTTTGCTGCTATAACCGGTCTCACATTATTGGTGAATATCCAAAACAATCCATCAAAGAAATCTGGTTTGGTGAAGAGGCAAATAGATTGCGCGAGTTCATTAAGAACGATGATTTTTCATTGGGCTGTCTAGGTTGCAAACAACAATTAGTTGGAGGAAATTTTGATGCGGTGAAAGCAAATCAGTACGATGAACGCACATCAAATGCTAACAAGTATCCGAGTGTAATGGAGTTTGAATTGAGCAACGTTTGCAACCTGGAATGTGAAATGTGCAGTGGCGATTTTTCTTCACTCATTCGCGCCAAGCGCGAAAAGCTTCCACCGTTGGGAAGTGTTTATGATGCAGATTTCGTGAAGCAATTGGAAGAATTTATTCCCTACCTTGATGAAGTAAAATTTTACGGAGGCGAACCTTTTCTGATTGAGATATACTATGAGATTTGGGAGAAGATAATAGAGCTCAATCCTAACGTGAGAATTTCGGTTCAGACCAACGCTACTGTTTTAAATAATAGGGTAAAACGAATTTTAGAAAACACAAATTTTCATATCAATGTTTCGTTAGATTCGTTGCAAACAGAAACGTATGAAAGCATTCGCATCAATGCCGATTTCGAACGCACTTTTAAAAACCTGAAATGGTTTAGAGAATATGCACGTAACAGAAATACTTTTTTTGGTGTATCGGTTTGTGTCATGCGCCAAAACTGGCGTGAACTTCCGGACTTCATTAACTTCTGCAACGACTTAGACTTTCCGGTGTATTTTCATACAGTTTTATTTCCGCTACATTGTTCTATTCGCGATATGAAGGCAGAAGAAATAAAAGAAGTGCATAATTATCTTACCCAGTTTAATTTTCCGGTTGATACACCCGTTCAGAAAAAAAATCTAACGCATTTTGAAGGAATACGAAACCAGATTGGCGCATGGGATTCAAGTTCAGTTTCTCGCGAACAATTGAAAAATGAAAAAATTAAATCGTTTGCCGAATTGGGAGTTTTGTTAGAACAGCATATTAAAAATGATGCTTCGCAAAGCGAAAAAGAGAAGGCGGGTCGGATTAAAAGGATTAAAGCAAAAATTATAGAACTGGATGAGCAAGTAGATACGGAAAGTTTTCAAAAAATAGCGAATGGTCTTATCGTTACCGACCCGTTTCTTTTTGATAATGTTGCTTTTTATCTTGAAACGCTTCCGGTCAAAGCACTGTTGTTAATGGCAAAAACAAATTTTAAATAGAGAAATTCGAAGCATGAGCAGTAATAAATTTGTATTTGTAGTATGTGGAGCGAAAGAACATGTAGACACGCTTAATTTTTCGTTGCGCTATCTGCAGCATTTCTCCGCAAACGAAATAATTGTAGTTACCGATTCATCGCGCAACGAAGTGCCGGTGATGTATGAAAATGTAGCGGATGTAAAAGCTCCTGAAAATTTTACCAATCATCAGGCAAGTATTTATTTGAAAACGGGCTTGCATAAATTTCTACCAAAAGGATTTTTGTATTGCTATCTCGATACCGATGTAGTTGCGTTGAGTAAAGAATGTGATGATGTATTCAATTATAAAAAAGGGGCAGTAACTTTTGCCGCTGACCATTGTCGTTTGCCTGCGTTTAGCCCAAACGCTGTAAAGTGCGATTGCGCTGTAAAAAACAGAAAGGACATGGCAGAGTTGGAAACGCTGATGGGAAAGTATGACCCTGCGCGTAAGTTGAAAGACCCTGTGATGGAAAAGAAGAAGAGAGAACTGATTAAGAAATTTGAAATCATCAAGCAAAATAAATTCGATTATCTATTGCTGGTAATTCGTTTTGTTACTGCCTGGAAGAAATTCAAATTAGATGACGATACTTTTTACGACCGCAAGCGCAAAGTTTGGGTAGATGCAGAAGGCAGAGTGATAATAACGCCTGCTGAAAATATGTTTAAAGACATTGAAAAGAATTCACACTGGCGGTGGAACCAATTAACCAGAAGATGGTATGGCCCGGATGGCAAAGACGTTTATAATTTAAAATGTCCGCATTTGGCAGAATATATTTATAACCGGTTTGGTATTGAAGTAAAAGACAAAAACTTTCAGCACTGGAATGGTGGCGTTTTTTTATTTGATGATTCGAGTCAGGAATTTATGGATGCGTGGTTCAACAAGACCATGCAGATTTTTACTTACCCCGAGTGGATGACGCGCGACCAGGGAACCTTGATTGCCACTGCCTGGGAATTTGGTTTGCAGAATAATTCATTGCTGCCGCAAAAATTCAACTTTATTGCTGACTACACGAGCCAACGCGTAATGATGGATGAGAATGGAAATTTTTCGGATGATGCATTTAAAACAAAACTGCGCCCCGCGCTTATTCACATCTATCACAATTTTGGAATGAAGGGGTGGGATATTTGGGATTATGTGGAACAACTCGGCAACCAACTCCCTGTTGAAGTATGAGCGGAAAAGGAAAACGAATTCTCTTTCAGTTTTCTTTCGTAGCTGTTTCGTTACTGTTTATTGAAATTATTCTTCGATATAACGGGTATAAGCCAGGAGATATAAAGCCAAACTGGCTTAACTTCCATCCGGTTGATTCGCTTTACGAGATTCCTGATTTTTATATTAATGCTGAAGGAATACTTATTGCTGACAGCAACCGGTGGGCGAAGAAAAACATTCATATCAATGAAGATGGTTTTCGTTCCCCCGATTTTGCGAAAATTGATTCAACCAAAAAGAGCATACTTTTTATTGGCGATAGTTTTACTTGGGGGATGAGCGCAAACCCATTGGTTGATTCCTGCTTTGCAGATTTACTCCGCCACGAAACCAACTACGAAATAATCAATCTCGGAATTCCTGTTGCTGACCCGGTGCAATATGCTGCGCTCGCGAAAAAATATATTTCTCAACTGAAACCTGATTATGTTCTCGTTATGTTTTTTACGGGCAATGATTTGATGAAAGAGGATAGAAAGATAATTCTTGACGAGCCATTTTATTATTACACCAATGCCGGTGCAATTATGGCAGATGTAGATGGCTTGCATTTTAAAACTGCACAAGCGGCATACAATTATTTTGTGAACGAACGGTATTATCTACACCAGCCAAAAAATATTTTTGAAAAAATTATTTCCACAAGTTCTTTGCTGTCCCGATTATATTCTGTTCGGTTCAGAATAAGCGAAAAACTGGAGAAGGAACAAGTGATAAAAGACTCACGCATCAGCAAAAAATATCTCAAGCAGATAAACGCAATTGCTCAACAAAATCATGTACCTGTACGATTTGTATTGATACCTGAAATAAAGGAAGCCGATTTGTCAATTGAAAAATACAGACAAAAGTATAATGACTTGTTAGGCGATAGTATTCTGAAAAACGATTGGCTGGTTCTTCAAAACTCAGAAGCATATTTCAACGATTATCCCGATGGGCATTTGAATAATGCGGGTCACCGGCATTATGCCGATTATCTAAAATCGGTTCTTGATAATTATTTCGCCAAAAAAATAAATTTTACTTTGTGCGTGTGAATCACTTCTGCACTATTTCTACTGTAAGCCATTTGTATAAAGTATATGCGCTTGCTGAATCACTGGCGAATCAGAAACATGATTTTTTATTGCATGTACTGGTTTCAGATTCCGATGAGAATTTTGCTTTTGCAAATTGCCGGTTTTGGAAGTTGAATGATTTTAAGAATGAATCTTCTGCTCAAAATATCATAAACAAATACAAAAGCCACACTGATAAACTACGTTGGAGTTTGAAACCGGTGTTTCTCAAATTTTTGCTTAGTACAGAAGCAGCGCAAGTAATTTGCGTTGACAACGATGTGTTCTTCTATACCGATTATCAGTTTCTTTTCGATTTACTGAATGAACATTCGTTGTTGCTTACGCCACATTATTATAAGCACAATCCGAAGAAGGAACAGAACTGGCTGGAAGCAAATTTCAGAGTGGGTTTATATAATGCCGGTTTTGTGGGAGTAAATAGGAATGCTGTAAACACTTTGCAGTGGTGGGCAGATTGCTGTGAGTACCGATGCGAAAAGAATTCGTGGCGCGGTTTGTTTGACGACCAGAAATATCTTGACCTTATTCCGGTAATTGATGAGGGTGCACATATTGTGCGCCATAAAGGATGTAATGTGGCAAGTTGGAATACGGATTATTGCAAACGCAAAACAATTGACGGGGAATTAAAAATCAATGATAAATATCCGGTGGTGTTTATTCATTTTAATCCGTTTACTATTCGTGAGGTGGCAGAGGGCAGAGATGCTTTGCTTCTTCCGCTTTATAATGTTTACGCAGAAACATTAAAAAAATATAAGCCCGATTTGAAAATGGAAGAATTGGAACAGGCAGAACCGTTATTGGATAAATTGAAATATTACGTTTGGAAATTTATGACTGAACGAGGAAATTGATATGGCAAAACAGAAAACCACTCCACCAAAAGTTAAATCTGAAATTAAAAAGGAGAAAGGCTTTTCGCTAACAGGCGAAAGGTATTATCCGCTTATTGTTTTTGCTTTCAGTTTTCTGTTATATTTCAATTCCGTTTTTAATGATTATAACATGGACGATGAACTGGTTACCCAGAACCATCGCTTAACTTCAAAAGGCATCAGTGCCATTCCTGAAATTTTTACTTCGCCTTACTATCAGGATAAAGCCGGTTATCAATATGAGTACCGTCCCGTTGTGTTGGTGAGTTTTGCTATTGAGAATTCTTTTTTTGGAGAACGCGTGTGGGTAAGCCATCTTATAAATGTACTGTTATATGCGCTCATGTGTTTGCTTCTGTTCTATGTGCTGAAAAAACTGTTGAAGCAATACAGTTTGCTTTTTCCTTTTCTTATTGCTTTGGTTTTTGTAGCGCATCCGGTGCATACTGAAGTGGTCGATAGTATTAAAAACCGCGATGAAATTCTTTCGTTGCTGTTTGGTTTGCTGAGTCTGGATTTTGCAATTCGCTTTACCGAGCGCAAAAATGTTTTGCATTTGCTGGCAATGGGCTTATTCTTTTTGCTGGGGATACTTTCCAAAACCACCACCATTACTTTTGTAATGCTCATTCCGTTGGCGTTGGTGCTGCTTAGCGAAATTTCATTTGGTTATTTAATGGCAGTAACTACCGTATTGGTATTACCGGCTGTATTTTTTGCCCGCGCAAATTCGCTTTCGCAGCAAATTGGTTTAACGTTTTTATTATTTGCCGCTTCTGTTTCACTTTACTTTTTAAAACACACAGGTACGGTTTTTATTTCTGTAAAGAATTTCATTTTCAGTTTTCTTCATCCGGCTGATACGGAACAAACTGATTCTATATCGATAGATGTTTCACTTGATTTTGGATTTTTAAAGAACAAGTTATCCGTAGCATTTTTTGTTTTGGCTGTAGCGGTGCTTGCGGTTGTTTCGGGCCTTGGGTTTTATTATTGCTATTGGTGGATGGCTTGTGTTCCGCTATTCTTTCTCGCATTAATTTTCCTGTTTGTGCGCACAGAACTAAAACTGCTGATGATAACACCTATTGCGCTGGTGTTGGTTTTGGCGTTCCTTAAGTTTCATTCGTATACGCTAACGGTAGAGGCGGCAATTGTGGTTTTCTTAGCGGCTGTTATTTTGCAGGGTAGCAAACCATTCAGAATAGTGGGTGTAGTGAACTATATAATTTATGCCGCGGCCGTAATTATTTTCAAACCTTCGTTTTTCTTTTTAACCATTTTCATTTTTGCGCTGTTGCAATACAAGCGCACATACCTGTTCACTTTAGTTGCGCTATTGGTATCGGTAGTGTTTTATGTAAAAGGATTGTTTCCGGTTTTTGCAGGGAGCAAACCGTTTGTGATATCGCAGCTTAGTTTACCGGTTATTTATTTGGGTGTGTTGTTTGTATGGCGACAAAAAACAAAATGGTTGTTGCTTGTTTCTGTGCTGATGCTGCCGGTTATTACCGGTTTGTATTTTACTACTTCTAATTCCAGCAAAACAGATGCGCTGTATGTGTGGAAACACAATTATTTCAAGTTTAGCAAAATAGAAGCTACCGATTTTACTCCGGTTAAGGCAGTGCGTCCGCTGGTGTTTATAGAAATGCCGCTTGACAGAGACGCTCCGCTTAACATTAAAGCAGGAACTGCCATGCTGGTGCTGAGCAAATATCTGAAACTGATTTTTGTTCCTTATCCGTTGAGTTATTATTACGGCTACTCGTATATCAGTCCGGTGAGCATTACGGAAGCTGTTCCGCTCATTTCGTTGGTGGTTCATCTTGTTTTGCTGGGCATTGCACTTTTCTTTTTTCGCAGGCAACCGTTACTGGCGTTTGGTATTTTATTCTACCTGATAGCTATTGCTGCTTTTTCGAATCTTGTAATTCCTATACCGGGTATGATGGGGGACCGGTTGCTGTTGATTCCGAGCATTGGGTATTGCGTTGCTATTGTACTAATATGTGCACCTAATTTGCAAAGTTCTATTCATGGGATATCTACTATAAATACTCCCACTTGGTGGTTTGTCGGAGTAATAGGAAACTTCGTGTTATTCTTTGCTTCTTTATTGATTGGACACCACCCTGCAACAATTGCTTTTGTTGTGACTACTACTACCTTTTTACTTTATCCTATAATCGTTTTCACATCTAACGAAAAATCTTTAAAGAAGAATAGGCTAACTTATTTTCGAAACCAACTATTGTATTCTTTGATATATGGTTTCGCCATTCTGACGGTCTACAGAAATTTCAATTGGAAAGACCACCTTACGCTTTTCAGCCACGATATAAATACAGTAGAGAATTCGGCACAGGCGCAAAACCTGCTGGGCGTGCATTTGTTTATTGCATCTAACAAAGAAACTGACCCGGTTAAGCGCAAAGCCATACGCCAGGAAGCCTTGCCGCATTTTGAAAAGGCGATTGCTATTTATCCGAAGTTTTTGAATGCTGCCTTTGACCGCGCGCGGTTGTTAGATGCCATGCAGCGTTACGATGAAGCCCTGGCAGCTTACCGGTTAGCCACTACTATTGATACCGTGTTTAGCGCGCCTTATTTTAGTATGGGAGTTATTTACGATTACCAGAAAAACCCGCAGGCGGCAGCGGTGTGTTACGAAAGATTTTTGAGCAACCATCCGCAACAACTGGAAGCGTATGCTAACCTGGGTTTCGATTATTTTAAGTTGAAGCAATTCGATAAATCTATTGAAGTGAATCACCGTGCATTAGCGGCAATGCCCACGGCATTTGACCCGGTTATAAATATTGCCAAAACTTACCGGCAAATGGGCGTAACCGATAGCGCTCTGATTTATTTTGAAAAGGCAAAAGTCATTCGCCCCAATTTTGCCGATTTGGATGTGGCTATTGCCGGTTTAAAGAATAAGCCGAAGTAAAAGCCCGCGCATTTTTTATTTTCACGCCATGCAAGAGATTTTTGATAAAGCGAATGCTGTTTTGGAAGAAATAAAATCTTCGGCTCCGGTTAATGCCGAGGCGTTGGAGCAATTCCGCATTCAGTTTTTGGGAACTAAAAGTGTGCTGAAAGATTTGTTTGGTGCTATGGCGCAACTTCCGGTTGAAAGAAAAAAAGAATACGGGCAGTTGATGAATACCCTGAAAGCTGCTGCCGAAACTAAGTTTGAAGAATTGAAAGCCGGTTTTGAAACTTCGAAATCATCTGCTAAAGAAACTCCTGATTTAACCGCACCGGGTTATGATATTCCGCTTGGCAGCCGCCATCCATTAAGCTTGGTGAAGAATAAAATAGATGAAATTTTTTCGCGCATTGGTTTTGTGGTGGCAGAAGGACCGGAGATAGAAGATGACTGGCACAACTTTACGGCACTCAACACGCCCGAAGACCATCCCGCGCGTGATATGCAGGATACTTTCTTTTTAACCGAAGACAAAAACTACATGCTGCGCACGCATACTTCTTCGGTTCAGATACGCAAGATGGAAACCGAGAAACCGCCTTTGCGGTATATTTTTCCGGGGCGTGTGTTCCGCAACGAAACTATTTCTGCCCGCGCGCACTGCACGTTTCATCAGGTAGAAGGATTGTATATTGATGAGAATGTTTCGTTTGCCGACCTGAAACAAACCATGCTTTATTTTGCGCAGGAAATGTTCGGGCGCAATACCGAAATACGTTTCCGCCCTTCGTTTTTTCCGTTTACTGAGCCCAGTGCCGAAATGGATATTTCGTGTTTTATCTGCAACCAAAAGGGTTGTGCCGTTTGCAAACAAAGCGGTTGGGTAGAAATTGGCGGTTGCGGAATGGTTGACCCTGCGGTACTTGAAAACTGCAAACTTGACCCTAAAAAATATTCGGGCTTTGCCTTTGGTATGGGCATTGAGCGCATTACCATGCTTAAGTATCAGATTAACGACCTCCGCCTTTTCTTTGAAAACGATATCCGGTTTTTGAAGCAGTTTACTTCAGCTATTTAAATCCCCTAAAGGGGACTTAACAGCTAATACATTGGCACGCGGATGACGCGGATTAGGCGGATTGAAACAGATTAAATACAAAAGGCGCAATTCAAATTGAATTGTGCCTTTTGTATTTCTGTATTAAGTCCCCTTTAGGGGATTTAGGGGTATTGTTATGAATATATTTTCTCTACCACATCTTTATATTTCTCCAGCACCACTTTGCGTTTTACTTTCATGGTGGGTGTGAGTTCTCCTCCGCCAATGCTCCATTCCTTTTCCATCAGTTCAAACTTCTTAACGGTTTCCCATTGACCGAAATTTTTGTTCTTATCATCAATAGCATCGCGGAAAAGTTTTTGTACTTCTGCGTTCTTAACCAAGTCAGACGGGCTCTTTCCGGCAATACCATGTTTAGTTGCCCATTCACTTAAATTCAAAAAGTTTGGAACAATAAGCGCAGAAACGAAATTGCGATTTTCCCCAACGGCCATAATTTGCTCTATGTAAGGAATCTCCTTCATTTTGTTTTCAATCTGCTGTGGCGCAATATATTTTCCACCCGATGTTTTGAAAAGTTCTTTTACGCGGTCAGTTATCTTGATGTATTTCGCGCCTTTGTAATCTATAAAGCGACCAACATCACCGGTCTTCAACCAGCCATCAGCAGTAACTGTTTCAGCTGTAATATCAGGGCGTTTGTAATAGCCCATCATTACGTTTGGTCCTTTTGCCCAAATTTCACCTTCGCCTTCCGCCATTCCTTCGCGGTGGTCAAGTTTTACCTCGCAGCCCTGAATAGGAACACCCACCGTTCCGAATTTTATTCTGTCTAACTCAAACGGGTTAATTGATATAACCGGTGATGATTCTGTTTGTCCGTAGCCTTCCATAATAGGAATACCGGCACAAGTAAACACACGGGCCAACAAAGGATTCAATGCAGCAGCACCGGTGCATATTCCTTGACAATTCCCGCCTAAGGCTTCGCGCCATTTTGAGTAAATGAGTTTGTTGTAAACCGCGCGTTTCAAATTATCGACTAAGCCGTATTGCTTTTCTACATCGTAAGTTTGCGCAAATGCCAAAGCGTTATTGTAAAGATTTTTCTTCCAGCCATCAAGGTTTGCTGCCGCACCTTGTAACTTGATGTAAACTTTCTCTAACAAGCGTGGAACGCTGGTAAAGAAATTCGGTTTCACTTCTTTCAAATTCTCAGCAATAGTTTCCATGCTTTCAGCATAATAAATCGAAACTCCCTTTACCATGTAAACATAAGTTACTACACGTTCAAAAATATGACAGAGCGGAAGGAAACTAAGCACTCGCATACTCTCGTTCAGCGGAAGCACCGGAAGAACTGCCTTAATATTGCTTACAATATTATTGTGTGAAAGCATTACGCCTTTCGGGTTACCGGTAGTGCCGGAAGTATAAATGATAGTAGCAAGTGATTCCGGTTTCACCGCTGCTTTTATTTTTTCTACTTCATTCAAATCTGTTCCGCTTCCTATTTCAAGAAACTCGCTGAAGTGTTTAAAGCCGTCTACTTTTTCGAAAGTGAAAATTTCTTTCAGCGAAGGAACTTCGCTTTTAATGTTTGCAATCTTCGTTGCCAAATTTTTATCGGAAACAAAAACATATTGAATCTCGGCATCGTTGAAAATGAATTTGTATTCATGTTCGGTGATGGTAGGATACACCGGAACGTTCACCGCACCGGTTTGCAGAATTCCCAAATCAACCATATTCCACTCGGGACGATTGTTAGATACCAAGGCAATTTTATCATCAGGTTTTACACCCAACTTTAAAAGCGATAAACTCACTTTGTTACCGGTGTCAATAATTTCCTTCGTAGAAACTTTTTTCCATTCGCCATTTGCTTTGTAACCAAAGGCATCCGGTTGCGGATAGTTGGCATTTTGGAAATAGATAATGTCGAATAATCTGGTGTAGTCCTTCATGTCCTTAATTTTTTAGTGTGTGACGAGAGGTAAATATAGAAAAAGTGATTAGTTGGTGAACTGGTGATTAGTTGATTGGTTAATCGGTGATTAGTAAATACAAACTTTGTCCAACCAATCACTAATTCACCAATCTACTAATTAATTATTCTCTTTTTTAATACCCGCCAACACCAACGGAGGCACTATTAGCTGGACGGGCTTGCTTGCCGCCAAAACTCACCACCATCTGCACTGTAAAAGAGCGCGGTTTATCCGGTCGTGCAATGCGGATAGCATAATCGGTATTCAGCAAATTCTTTACTATAAAATTGAAAGAAACATTCTTGTTTATTTCGTAGCCTGCTCGTAAATCCCAAATCACATCACCTTTGTTTCTTTTATCCTGCCGTTGCTCGTTAATGCCGGGAATAAATACTCCGAAAATTTTGTCAATCTGCGTCATAAAACCATAATACTGAATAGATGTGCCTACATGATATTTATCGTAAATAATAAAATCAAAATCTGCTTTAAACGTGTGCGGATTGCGATACTTCAACATGCCGGCTGTAAGCGAATCCCACGTATAATCGTCTTTAGCAGTAGGCAATACAAAATGGGTAAACGCATCGCCTAAAAATTTCCCAACGTTCTTGTTTCTCTTGTTAGCACCCCATGTGGTATCGTTCAAATCAACTCCATAAAAATACGTGTAGCCCAACATCACACTCATATCCACAGGCCCCATTTTTCCTTCTCCAACTATTGAAGTTTCTAAACCAAATAGCCTCGCCTTGCTCACGTTTTGCGATTGAAAGAAAGGATAGAAACCACTGGCATCGAAGTTTGTTCCAAACTTAAACTCAATCATGTCTTTAAATTCTGTCCAAAATGCCACCGCATCAAAATAGCCTAACCAGTTTTTGATTTTGAAACTTCTCTTGTAACCGAGTTCAGCAGTAAAACCTCTCTCGGGCTTAATGCCGTAGTTAGGCAAAATGCGAATACCCGCAAGGTTATAAGTAACAAAACGTTCTGCCACACTCGCCACACGAAACGATTGCCCGAATGAAGCGCGGATGTAATTGAATTTTCTGATTTCGAAATTTACTCCTACACGGCACACCGGAATAGTGGGCGTAATAGCACTATCTAATCGCACGTATTCTTCGCGCACACCGGCATTTACTTTCAACCATTTCCAATTCAACTCAGCTGCGATAAACCCTCCACCAAAATCAGTTTGGTGTGTGCCGAGCGTTCCGTCCTTCACCATTCCGTGCTCGTTGTTCACACCAACAATCATGGTTACTAATTTTCCAAAATCGTGACGGAACTGATAGTCCACTCTGAAAAGCCAAAAATTAGTAAGCCCATCTAAATTTCGCTGGCGATAAATTCTTGTGTAAAGTTTGTGCTGATTATTTTTCTTATCTAGATATCGAAACTTTGGGTCAATATAAGCATAGAAATATCTTTCATTTAAAATAACACCGCTGTTTGCCTGATAAGGATGTCCGCCATCTTGCCAGTAAAACTGAAAGCCGCTTTTGCGGTAAAGAATATTGGTAGAAAGTTCAATCGTCAACCGTTTTAAATTTTTTGGTTGCCAACGAATTTTATTATTGAAACGTGTGAAATAATCTTTCTCGTTATCTAAGTGACTTTGCTGCCCCTGCATCATTCCGCCAAACACAAAATCTACATCGCCAAATTTTTGTTTGTGCAAAAAAGTCATACCAAGCGTATTCGGCCGCTCGAAAAAATTCTTGTTCTTCTTCCACCATGCAAATGAATCCACCGGTGGCTTGCCTATACCTTCATAAAAGAAAGTGAATTTGGTGCTTGGTGTATCGCGCGCGTAAGCTGTTGTTACATTCAATACCCCATTTAATGCGGAAGAACCATATTGAACAGTAGAAGCACCTTTAATCAACTCCATCTGTTCTGTATTCTCGGTAGGAATGAATGCCCATTTAATTTCTCCACGGTCAGCTGTCATTAAAGGCATTTCATCCACAACCAGCATTACGCGGCTACCAGTGCCGTATGCATAGCCGCTTCCTCCACGCACACTCATTTGTCCGTCAAGCACCGTTACACCCGGCAGCTTCATTACCGCTTGCTGCATATTGGTAACGTTGTTGCTTTCCAACATGCGCGGCTTTATCACATCTACCGATTGGGTTACTTTCTGAAGTTTCACCGCAATCTTGCTTTCTCCAATTACCACTTGCTGTAACTCCACTGGTGCACCACCCATCGAAATATCAAGGGTCTTAACTTCACCATCTTTCACTTTAAAACGAAGCGTGTCCGGATTCATGCCGATATAACTTACTATCAGCATAACATCACCGGCATCTACCTTTAATTCATAATTGCCTTTCACATCAGTAGTAATTCCGTTAGCCGGTGGTTGAACCACAATTGAGCCTTCTAAAAGCTCACCGGTAGCACCGTCTTTTACCACTCCATGAATGGTGGCAGTTTGGGAAAAAGATATATGGAAGCATAAAACAGTTAATGAGATAGTGATTAAAAGCTTGCGCATAAATTCAGTTTACTTCTCTAATCGCAGGCAAATTAGAAAATTATCATTATGCCTCTTAAATAATAGATTTGTGAATGCACATTGTATGTTGATTAAATCACCGGTGTTTTGAAAGGCGCACAGAATAATTTTTTTGCAACTGAATTTTTTACAGAAAGAAGTCCGCGCTTTTTCTATTGCATTAATGCTGCGTTTTGCTTTTTGATTTATGCCAACGCTATTCCAAACGATTATGGAATGGACGACCACCTGGTAACTAATCACAATCCTGTGATTGAAAAAGGCATAAGCGGTTTGTATGAAATATTTACCACCAATTATATTTCCGAAAATGGAATTTATCTCGACTACCGTCCGCTTGTAAAGGCGAGTTATGCTATTGAATATTCACTGTTTGGTTGGAATCCGCATGTGAGTCATTTTTTCAATTTGTTATTGTATGCATTTGCCTGCTGCCTAATTTTAAAAGTGCTGATAGAACTTTTCGGCAGGGAGTATTTTTCAGTTTCCTTCCTTGGGGTTCTATTGTATGCCGCGCACCCTATGCATGCGGAAGTGGTTGCCAGTTTAAAAAGCCGCGATGAAATTTTGATGCTGATATTTGTTTTTCTTTCTGCGTTTTGTTTTTTGAAATATTCAGAAACCAAAAACGAAAAATATTTTGCTGCAGGAATTTTGTTTTTTCTTCTCTCGCTGCTTTCCAAAATCACCGGCATTCCTTTTATCGTATTAATTCCGCTGATGCTTTATATAAAGAGGAAAGAAATAAAACCATCACTTGTCGTTTTTGCTTCGCTTGCGTTGCTCACCATAGTTTATTACATCATCTTAATTAAATCGCTGCCCGGTTTCGCGCGACCTTATGAATATGTAGAAACTCCGTTGCCATATATAAGCGATTGGTCAGTTAAGTTAGGGACAGCATTATATTCTCTGTTTTATTATTTCAAATTACTTGTGGCACCTGTTCAATTCAGTTTTTATTACGGTATAAATTTTATTGAACTCAAACCATTGTTGTCGCTTGTGCCAATGGTTTCTTTATTGTTTCACCTTACATTGTTAGGAACCGGTGTTTATTTTTTCAAGAAAAACATTCTCGTTTCATTCTTCATTTTCTTTTATCTCATTCAAATTTCGTTGGGGTCAAATATTGTTCAGCCGTTGCCGGGAATTGTTGGTGAGCGGGTTTTGTTTACTGCCTCTCTTTCGCTTTGTATGCTGATTGCATTTGTGTTCAGCAAAATAATTTCTGTTGTAAATCAACAGAAGAAAAAAACTGAATCAAACAATCTTTCATTCCGCGCTAATTATTTGCAATTAAGTCTAGTTGTTGCTCTTCTTTTGTTTTACAGCTACGAAACAATTGCCCGTAACAGTAATTGGAAAGATACTATCACCTTGTTTGAAGCCGACATGCCGCATTTGGGAAATTCTGCCAAAGCAAATTATATGATGGCGAAAGAAATTCGCAGGCTATATAGAACCGATAAGGATTTGACCGCTGAAAAATTACGGATTGAATCATCACGCGCTATTCATTATTACAATCAAGCAATCGATGCTTATCCGCAATATGCAGCAGCAATAGAAGAACTTGGAATGGTTTACGCTATTGAGCAAAAAAATAATTCGATGGCAATTCCGCTTTTTCAAAAAGCATTTGCTCTTGATTCAACTTTGTGGCGTTCGGCAAATAATTTAGGTATGGTATTTCAAATGTCGAAAGACACAGCAGAAGCAATTAGCTGGTACGAAAAATCTTTGCACGCCAAAAAAGATAACCCGAAAGTTCTTGTTGAACTTGGCAAGCTTTATTACCTAAATGGTGAAAAAGAAAAAGCATTAGCTTGTAATGATACGCTGATGAAACTCAATCCTGATTCGTATTTGCCGTATTACAATTATGCCATTTACTATATGCTGGAGCGCGACACCGCCAATGCTGTGAGATATTTTGAAGAAGATGTAAAGCGTGGTGAGAAAGAAAAATTTCCGTATTTGTTTCTGTTCAATTATTATTTGAATCAACGTGATACGGCTAATGCTGTGCGCATCCGCAATTTTGTGCCGCGCGTTTCGCGATAAAGAATTTAATTTGCCAATATGCAATCAGAAGATTTTATTCAAAAATTTGCCGCTTGTTTTCACCAAACCGAACCGGCTTCTATTCAGGCAGAAACAAAATTTCGCGAATTAGAAGAATGGGGAAGCATGCTGGCATTGATTGTAATTGCCATGATTGATGGCGATTTTGACAAAACCATTACAGCCGAAGATTTAAAAAGCACAAACACCGTTGCCGAACTTTTTGAAGTGGTGAAAAAGAAATAATTATGGCTGTATTCACAGTTCCTAATATTAAGTTGATCGGTATAGCTGCTTGTGTTCCTAAGCAAACAGAAGACAACAAAAATTTCTCGCTGCTTTCTGAAAATGAGCGCGAACTTTTCATTAAAACGGTGGGTATTCGTTACAGAAGAGTTGCAGAAGAAGGAATAACCGCTTCTGATTTATGTTTTGCCGCTGCTGAAAAATTGTTGACAGATTTAAACTGGAACCGTGAGGAAATAAAAATTCTTGTTTTCATCACTCAAACTCCTGATTACTTGATTCCGAATACATCTTCTATTCTTCAGGAGAAACTGAAACTATCCAAAAACTGTTTGGCTTTTGATGTGAATCTTGGATGCTCGGGTTATGTGTATGGCCTTTCGATTGTAAGTGGCTTACTGCAAAATATGGTTGGAGGTAAAGCATTGTTACTGGTGGGAGATATTTCCACCAAAACAATTTCGATGCAGGATAAAAGCACTGCTCCGCTCTTTTCAGATGCAGGAACAGCAACTGCATTGGAGTTCGCATTGAACCATGATATTCATTTTAATCTGCAAACTGACGGAAAAGAATTTGATGATATTATTATTCCCGATGGTGGCTACCGGAACCGGGTCTCAGAAAAATCGTTTGAAGTAAAAGAATACGAAGGTGGAATTTTGCGGAATGACCTTGCTATGAAATTAGACGGATTGAAAATTTTCAATTTTGCCTTACGCGAAATTGCGCCTAACATCAATACATTGTTGAGTGAAAAGAAAATTGAAAAATCATCAGTTGATTATTTTGTTTTTCATCAGGCAAATTTGCTGATGCTTGAAAGTGTGCGAAAGAAGTTACAGATAGAAGCAGAGAAAGTTCCTTATAGTTTATACGATTACGGCAATACCAGTTCGGCAACCGTTCCGTTGACTATGCTGGTAAAATTGCGCGAAAAATTAATTTCACAAAAACTGAATTTGCTTTTATCGGGCTTTGGAGTTGGCTTATCGTGGGGAAGTGCTTATATTGAAACTGAAAATATTGTTTGTTCTGAATTGATTGAGATATAGATGGATTTTACACCCGAATATTCTGTAGTGGTTCCGGTTTTCAACAGCGAGAAAACGCTGGATGAATTGTGCATGCGTATTGAAACTACCTTCAAAAAAATAAATCAATCTTTCGAAATTATTCTGGTGAACGATTGCAGTCGCGATGGAAGCTGGAATACAATTCGTCAGTTGAAACAAAAATTTGGAGAACAGATTACCGCTATTCATCTGAGAGGAAACTTCGGACAACATAAAGCCTTGCTTTGCGGGTTTCAGTTTGCAAAAGGTGAATACATTATCACCATTGATGATGATTTACAATTCTTACCCGAAGATATTGAGTTACTTATTTCAAAAGCACATTCAACTTCTGCCGATTTGGTTTACGGAACCTACCAAAGTGAACGGCAACATTCACCGGTGCGTAAATGGGGAAGTAATTTTATAGGATTCATTTTTGAGAAGTTTGGTAACACAGTCGGGCAGGGTTCCAGTTTTAAAATCATTCACCACAGCGTTATTGATAAAATTAAAGACTACAACCACTCTTTTACTTTTGTAGATGAAATCCTTTCGTGGCATACTACAAAAATAGAATGGCAGGAAGTGCGCCATGCAGCACGCAGAGAAGGAGCATCCGGTTATAGTCTAACCAAATTGATTTTCCTTTCTTTCAATTTAATTTTTGCGTACACTACCATTCCGTTGCGCTTTATGACTTGGTTCGGGCTTACCTCGTTTTGGATTTGCCTGTTCTTTGTTCTCTATTTTATGTACATGAAAATTGCGTGGGGAGCTTCGCTCGGCTTTACAGCACTTATTGTTTCTATATTCATGTCAACCGGACTTATTCTTTTCTCATTGGGAATTATTGGTGAGTATTTAAACCGGTTGTTTGCTTTGCAGCATAAAAAGCCACCTTACTTAATTCAGGAAATTTTAAAATGAAGATTACCCGATATGGAGTTACGCTGGAGCGTTTGCAGCAAGAGCATACAGAATTGGTTCGCCAGTGGCGCAACGACCAGAAAATTTCGCGCTTTATGTTTTACAAAGGCGATATCACCAAAGAAATGCAGCAGGAGTGGTTTGATTCAATAGACAACGAACAAAATTTTTTCTTTCTCATTCATTTAAAAAATACACCGGTAGGGCTTATCAATATATCTTCTATTGATTGGGAAAATAAAACGGCTTACACCGGCTTGTATATTTATGATGATAAATTTCTTGCTACCGATACACCGGTAATGGCATCGCTGGCAATGTTGGATGTTTTCTTTTTGCTTTTTGATATTCAAAGTGTTTATGCCAAAGTAAAAGGCAACAACAAAGCAGCGCACAATTACAATTCATCGCTCGGTTTCAGCCGCACTAAAAAAATTGAATACGGCTTGGGTTACGAGTATATGCTGCAAAAAGAAATTTATTTACTCGAAGCAAAACAAATCCGCAACGCGGCTATCCGACTGAAGGGAAATAAAACAGTTATTGAATTAAATGCTGCCACAAAAATTGATGAGTGGTTACGCAAGCGATTGAGTGCTGCGAAAAAGGAAGTGCTTAAAAATTTAGAAGTGCAAATCAGCTAAGCTGGTTGATTTAATTCTTCACCAGCTTATCGTACTTTGTAGAATTTGAAGGGTCTGCTTTGCGCAGGGCTACCAGTGCTTTTGCCTTTTCGCCCATATCGGCACCGGAAAAAACATTTACTACTTCATCGCTCTTGGCCTGAAAGAAAACAGCAAGTAAAATGCAATTCGGATTATCGGTGGCAATTTTTCCCAGTTTATCAATTGCATTCATAATGTTTTGACGGGCAAGGGCAGGCTTTTCATAAAAATTATCCATGCCGCCAAAATGGTATTCATACAATGCCTGACGGAACAAATCGTATTTGCTTGCCAGCAGATTGTTGATTAACCAGTACCGGTTGCGCTGACTATCGAAAGGTTTCCATCCTTTTGAATCTGGCGCGTTGGTTGGAACGTTGTTCATGATTTGTTCTGCCTGCGTAAAATATTTTGTTCCTCCTCCTTTGGTCATGGTTTCGTAATCTAAGCCAATCAACGTGTAGGCGTAAAAGCCGAGAATGGATGTAAGGTTAGATTGATACTGGTTTACATTAAAATCGAGCGGCTGATTTTGCGCGTAGGTGATGATGCAATCCTTATCAATAAAGTTAAACATGGGCGAACTGTAAGAACTATTGAACACCGGTCGCGATAACTGAACTGTAATACTGGCATTGTAAACATCCTGCGCAGAAGAAGCATCTATATTGACGAACATGGTGCATTCAATTCTTTCCTCCGGGGCAAACTGGTCGGTCGTCCAGCTTTTGTTATTCATAAACTCGCTGAGGGCGGTTTGCATGGTTTGAAAAACACTCGGGTCAACACCGGTTATCTTTTGTGCGTTTACCGTGAGCTGACATTTGAGTTCTTGTGCAGATGTTATGAAAGAACTGAATAAGAAAATTACTCCAAGAAAAAATTTGGAATTTGGAATTTGGAATTTGGAATTAGAACTCATTTGCTCTTTACAATTTTTGAAACATAGCCAACTATATCCTTCGCTACTTCTGTTTTTTCTTTCAATTCAAATTTAGTCACATTTCCTTCTCGGTCAATGATAGTTATTTTGTTGGTGTCGGTTTGAAAGCCCGCGCCTTCATCGCGCATACTGTTCAGCACTATAAAATCGAAATTCTTTTTCTCTAACTTTTCTTTGGCGTGGGCTTCTTCATTATTCGTTTCCAACGCAAAGCCTACTATAATCTGATTTTCTCTTTTCTGTTTTCCTAACTCTGCCGCTATGTCTTTTGTTTTTACCAACTCAATTGAAAACTCTTCTTCTTTCTTTTTAATTTTTGTGGCACTCGGAAACTTAGGTGTATAATCTGCCACTGCTGCAGCGAACACTATAACATCTGCTGCCTGAAAATATTGCGCGCAGGCATCAAACATTTCTGCAGCGGTCTGCAGTTTTATTTGTTTGATGGAAGGGTTTGTCGGATTAAGATTGGTAGCCCCTTTTATTAAAGTTACCTCATTGCCTTGCTTTGCAAATTCTTCAGCAATGGCAATTCCCATTTTGCCCGATGAGTGATTGCCGATAAAGCGAACGGGGTCAATCGGCTCGTGCGTGGGGCCTGCGGTGACTAGGACTTTCATTGCTGTTTAAGAAAAATATTCTTCCAGATGCTCCATGATATGTTCCGGTTCTGCCATTCTTCCATCGCCCACTAAACCGCTGGCAAGTTCGCCATGTTCAACCGGTATAAGAATGTTGCCGTAGGAGTGCAGCAGGTCAATATTTCTTTTTACGGCTTTGTGTTTCCACATATCTAAATCCATTGCCGGTGCAAAAAATACAGGGCATTTGGCGGAGAGATAAACTGCCAGGAGCATATTATCGCAATTGCCGTTTGTCATTTTTGCAATGGTATTAGCTGATGTTGGTGCAATCACCATAGCATCGGCCCAAAGGCCAAGTTCAACGTGATTGTTCCAGTTGGTTCCGCCATCGGTAAGGTCGGTTACTACCGGGTTTTTGCTGAGCGTGGAAAGGGTGACGGGTGTAATAAATTGAGAAGCCGAAGCAGTGAGAATTACTTTCACTTCTGCTCCGGCTTTTATTAAGTTACGGGTAAGTATTGCTGATTTGTAAGCGGCTATTGAGCCGCAAACTCCGAGAACAATTTTCTTTCCGTTTAGGTTGCTCATGGAGCAATTATTTTAGTTGAGTGCTGGTGCTGGTGCCGCTTCTTCTTCGGTGCGAATGTTCAGCTCCTTATTCTTGAATTCGGTAGTGGCAAGGATTGTTGCATGAGGAAGTTTTTCGTAAAACTTCGAAATTTCTATTTGCTCGCGGTTTTCGTGAATTTCTTCTAAGCTATCGGTATGCGATGCAAAATCTTCCAGTTTAGAATGAAGCTCTTCCTTAATTTCTCTCGAAATCTGGTTAGCTCTGCGCGCAATAGCGTAGATAGCCTCATAAACGTTACCTGACTCAGAAGCCATTTCTTCCAGGTTCTGTGTTTCGATGAGCGGGCTGATTTGTGTCATCTTCATTTTTCTTACTTTATCCATTTGCTTTTAATTTTTTGATGAGTTCTGTTGTGTTATTAAAAATTCTTTCCGCCTCTTTTGAGTAGCGGCTTTTTGGAAATTGGTCGACAAAGTTATAATAAGTTTTCACAGTTTGCTCAAGGTAAGGCACTCTGCTTGCATTTTTCTTCTCTTCGCTTATAGCAAAACTGTTCTTAATAATCAGAAAATAGCCCCTTTCGTTCAGGCGGTTTAGCTCGTCAATCTGCTTCTTTTCAGCCAGATAGGGCAGCTGCACCTTTACTTCGTTAAAGAAAATACGGAACTGTTTTTCGCGCTCATACAAAGGAGCCCCTTCTGCCCATTCGTAAGCACCCAATGCGGCTAAGCGGTGCGATTGCACCTCATATTTCTTGGCTTCGTCAAGATATTTGCTGCCGCTGAATTTGTATTTAAAATCCTGATAAGCCTTTATTACGTTATTAAAACGCTCGCGTTTTTTTGAAGGAATAGAGTTATCGGCAAACTTGAAGTTCGACTTTACAATCATAAAACTTACGCGTTCGCTTTCGGCAATATCCGGAAAGTCTTTCAGTATCAGCTCAAACGAAGTGGCGGCTGCCTTATAGTTTTCGGTGTGATAATAAAGCTCTGCTGCGTTCAGGGCTTTCTTCTCTAACTTTTTTCGAAGCGTTTTTACCGCATCGTTACATTCTACTATGTATTTGCCGTCAGAATAAGTATTCAGAAAAAGCGAGTAGGCTTCCAGTGCTTTGTAGGTAAAGGTCTGATCTAAATCGGCTTTGGGGCTCTGCATCTGGTTGCTTTTGGCATACATATACAGCGATTCTTCGCTGTGCACGCCATTTGGATACAGGTCGTAAAAATTCTTGAAGTGGTAAGACGAAATCATGTAATCGCCCTGCTTGTAGTTGGCCATGCAATACATGTAGTAAAGCTCTTCGGTGCTTTCGCGGCCTTTCATTAAGCCAATCAATTCTTCCAGCACGGGTATGCACTTGAAATATTCCTTTTTGTTATACCACGAAATGGCTTTAGCCTTCTTGTAATCTAAGTCGGTTGACTTGAGGACTTTTTCGGGAGTTTCGCAGGAAGAAATAATTAGTAAAAGGCAAAAGGCAACAGCCACCCCTAAATCCCCTAAAGGGGACTTAAATACAGTAAGACCTTTCAAAGTCCCCTTTAGGGGATTTAGGGGTTGTTGTTTCATTGAGGGCGCGAAGATAGATTTTAGATTCATTTAGCCTAATACCGCTATACGGGAGATTAAACGCGGAAAGGCGAAAATATTTTGCAGGAAAAACACCCGTCCTGCCTTTTTACTGCATTCCGGTAACGGTTATCATTTGCTCACCACTCCAGTTGCCAACTTCCTTATCACCTTTTATATATATCATAACATACGCCCACACTGCCGACTGCCCGAAGACCGGCAACGGGTGCACGTCAATAAAATCGGGCTGCATATCTATTGCCAGCAATTCAAAACCGCTATTGCCGCTTGGCGAAGCCTGCAGATTATACTGCCGGTTCACTTTAATTTTCACCCCATCAAAAATCCCCTTCTTCCATATCAATTTCGGATGCCCGTTATGCAGTTTAATTTTAAATGCAGGCACTGCCGCCACCAGGTCGGGCAATTGCTCGGTGCCTTCCAGCCCCAGATTTTTTCCATCGGCTATCGAATACGCCTGATGTTTTTTAATGCGCCCCGCTATTTTTAAAACAAACGGAACAACACCCGGGCCGGCATCTTCGGGCGGACTAAAGGTAATATCGGTGGGTGCCACGCTCACCGCATTATTTTTATGCCCATCGCGCACTTCGTTTTTGTAAGCGGTAATTTTTTGCGCGGTGGCCTTCATTTGGCTGGCCGTAGTAATCCAGTAAACCAGAAAAGCAGCGCCCTTCTGCACCTTCATCACCTCTTGCGGTGTAAGGTTGTATTTGGCAGCATACGCACTTATTTTTGAAGAAAAAGCATTGAGCCAGCTGATAAGCTCAATGTCGCCTTTGGGCAGGAAGAACTTTTTACGAGCCATAATAGGGTGGTTTTTTACAAAAAGAAGCAGATTTTCCGGAGTTTGCAAATTTTTCAGCCTGTTTTTGACGTTCCTAAATGATTGCGGAACGTTACTGAGCTATTACAGAACGTTTTTCAATAATTAAAGAACGTTATTTAATAACTGCGGAACATTCCTGAGTAATTACGGAACGTTACTGAATAATTAAGGAACGTTACTGAATATATACGGAACGTTCCTTAACAATTACAGAACGTTACTGAACCATTGAGGAACGCTGTAAAACCATCCGTTGGCGTTGCAGAATGATTGGCGCGTGTTGTAAAACCATTGGCTGGTGCTGTTGGATGTTTGCGTGGGGTTAGCGTTTACTGGAACCTGTTTGTGCAGCAGTATGAAGAGGAGCAGCAAACAAAAAACAAGCACAGTAAATTGCCCAAACAGCTTAACCGGTGGGTAGAAAATTTAAGCGATGCGGATTGGAACCGGTTGAATAAGATTATGAGGAAGGGAAAGAAGAAGAAGGTGAAGAAGAAATAATACTTTAGTGGTATAAGAAATGAAAAAGCTTTTCACCATCCTATTGACCATTATAACAGTTTCCGGTTGGGCAACGAGTTGGGGGCCGGTCTATCCGTATACGTTAAAGACCGAAGGAGGTAAAGTTAAGTGCTGTGCAGTTCCGTATGGTCCTGACGATGGCCCCTATTGGCCAGGCCAGACATTTGTTTACTACAAGAACAAATATCTTTATACGGTAGAAAAATATTTTACTAACCCATTCTTTACAAGTAGCAACGGACAATATTTGATTGAGATTGATTATCAATTAGGTTACCGAGAAGGGTCGATACTGTATTCAGATGGCAAAGGTGGTTATACTCAAGACACAGTTAAATATGACGGTGATGCTGTAACAATTTATAAAGATGGCATCCATTTTAAGACATTCTCCTTTCACGAATTGCACATTGATACCTCTGCTCTTAAATTTAACCGTACCGGTTATCGTTGGTTTGACTGGTCATACAGCGCAAAAGACACCACCTATTTGCAACGAAAAATGGAGTACAGTCCTGCTTACCTTGAGGGCGATACGCTGTTCCTAATTGCAGCCGATAACCAATTAATCAGCATAAAAATTCCAACCGGTAAAATTATTTCAAGACAACCGGCTTATGAAACATTAATACTTCACCCTGATTATCCACTGATTAAGCTAACAAGAAAAATTTACAAGGTACGATACCCCGAAGGACTCCCTAAATTGAAGGGTGGGAAAACTGTTGAACATGGACTTGCCGAGTTGTTACATCTTAAGCCGTCAGAAGGCAATCAGGATAGCGCAAGCTTACAAATTTACTTTCGGTCCTTTCTCATCAACAAGCAAGGTAAGTGCGAGGATGTTGATGCTAATCCAAGTAAACGTTCCGGAATTAGAAATTATTTTGAACATGAATATGACCATCAACTGGGCGATGAAATAGAAAAATGGATAATGCAGCAGACTTTTGTCACCAGAACAATCCCACGTAGACCTAAAAAGTTTCAGTACAGCACCCTTGTGTATCTCAAGTAACTATACTCAAATCACTTCTTCTCTTCCTGCTTCAACTCATAAGTCATCATAGGCCGGTAGGGGAGGATGTAGGTAAAAACAAATTTTACTAAGCTTTTAGTGCGCATAAAAAACGGGAAATACGAAGGGTAGTCGGTAAACTTTTTGTTGGGCTGCTCCCAAATGCGTTTGAACTCTTCTTCGGTAACGCCCAGCTTTTTGCAAACGTATTCGCGGTCGTCATCCATTTGCTTTTGGCTGTAGGGCAGATGGCTGAGCATTTCCAATGCCTGCGCCTGCGTGTATTCACCGGAGCGCACGTGTGCGCTGAGGGTAACCTTGCGCTTATCAAAGCCAAACTTTTGCGGCAGCCACACGCCAATAATGTAGCGCGTAAAAATATTTTCGTGGTGGTGGCCACCGTAGTATTCCCAGTTCAGTTCTTTCTCAATAACCTTGCGCGCCTCAATCTTGCTGTATTTTAAATACCAGAACGGGCGCACATCTTTTATGCCGCTCATAAACCCGTAGTAAATCAAATCAAGCATAGTCTGGTTAGGGTACGACTTAAGCTTAATGCCATTTTGCTTGGTGATGTAGTTAATCTGCTTGCCATCTACCCAGGTCCATTCTTCGGGCTGCTTGCCCTCGGTGCGAAAATCGTGACCGTTCAAAATGTATTTAATACCAAACTTGCTCGCCATTTTATACAAGCCCTGGCGGATAGCAATATCGGTAGTGCCATCGGGCCACGGGAGAGAAGCCTTCATAAAGGCGAGGTGAATGGCTTTCATTTCCTCCCAGTTAATCACGTAAGTCACCAAATCGTAATCGAGCGCATCGAGCGCTTTCTTAATGTTGTTCACCGCTATTTCGGTGTGCCAGCCGTTATCTACGTTTACCGCCAGCGGGCGCAAGCCGTATTGTTTGCAGAGCCAAAGCATGTAAGTGCTATCAGTGCCACCGCTTAAGCCCACCACACAATCGTATTGTTTGCCCTTGCCCTTGCGTTTCATTTCAAGTACGAGTGCATCAAAATCTTTTTGCCCCTTTTCACCGCGCGGATAATCAGCAGCAAGTTGGTCGTGTACCTTGCAGTAATTGCAAACGCCCTGCGCATCGAAACTTATTTCGGGAACAGTGCTATCAAGCACACAGCGCGAGCAGATTTGTTTTTCAGTTTTCATTTATAAAAAAGACAGGCCACTAATTTCACGAATTATTATGCGTTAATTCAAAACAGTTTGTATTCATTCATATAATTCGTGATTGCATTTATTTTTTTCAGTTTGTTGGTATTCATTCGTGTAATTCGTGGCTGTATTTAATTTGACCTATAAATTTAATCCCTCCAATTTTTTTCGCTCCGGATAATTAATCAGTATTCCTTTTTGCCTGCCGTAATATACAAACATACTTCCGGCTGCAGCTGCTGAGGCACCGCCTTCGGTAGTTGCTTTTTTAAAATCATCCAACACACCGGCACCGCCACCGGCAATAACAGGAATATTTACCGCACCGGTAATGGACTTCAGCAATTCAATATCATAACCGTGCATGGCACCATCGTTATCTACCGAAGTAACCATCAGCTCACCGGCACCGGCTTTTTCTATTTGCTGTGCAAAGGCCACCGGTTCAAGTCCTGTGTTTTTTCTTCCGCCAAGAATATGCACCGTCTTTTTGCCGAAGAGGGTTTTTCTAACATCAATAGAAACCACCACACTCTGACTGCCGAAAATATCTGCGGCTTGTTTTACTAAATCTGGTTGAAGAACAGCTTGTGTGTTTAAGCTCACCTTCTCTACACCAAGACGGAACAAATCTTTTATCGTGTCAATATTATCAACCCCGCCACCGTAACAGAAAGGCATAAAAGCCTCGTTGGCAATTTCGGCAATCATCTTGAGGTCGGGCTTGCGGTTTTCTTTGCTGGCACTAATGTCGAGGAAGATGAGCTCGTCTACTTCCTTCTCATTAAAAATCTTCACCGCGTTAATAGGGTCGCCTATGTAAGTGGGGTTTTTAAAGCGGATGGTCTTTACCAGTCCGCGGTCTAAAAGCAATAAGCAGGGGATAACGCGTTTGGTCAGCATTTACAGGGCAAGAAAATTTTTAAATAAACGCATACCAAACTTATGACTCTTCTCGGGGTGAAACTGTGCCCCCCAAATATTATCGCGGTGAACAGCTGAAGTAAACTCATGACCGTAAGTAGTAGTGGCGAGAATATCTTCCTGCCGGTGACACTTTACGTAATACGAATGCACAAAATAAAAACGCGTATCCGGGTCATCATCCTGTATAAGCACATTGGGCTGCTGCACTTTAATCCTGTTCCAACCCATATGCGGAATTTTGTAAGAAGCATCGAGCTGAAATTTTTTCGTCTCGGCATCTATCCATCCAAAGCCGGGGAGTATTCCTTCTTCGCTTCCTTTAGTAAGCAACTGCATACCGAGGCAAACACCCAGCATCGGAATTTTTTCTTCCAGTACTTTTTTGTTCAGTAATTCCTGAATACCCAGTGTAGCAATGTTTTTCATGGCATTATCGAAAGCACCAACACCGGGTAATACAATTTTTTTGGCCTTGGCAATTACTTCTTTATCGGAGGTAATAACGCTCTTGCCACCCATCTTCTTTATCATGTTGGCAATGCTGCCGAGGTTGCCCATGCCGTAATCTATAACCGTAACCATCAGCGGGCTTTATAGTTTTCAAACAAGTCAATCATAAAAGCAGTTACATCCTGTTGTTCGCTGAGCATTACTTCCACTTTCTTTTTCCATTCCTCTTTCAGCGAGGGCAAAACTACTAAGTCCTGAATCTTAGCCAGCATTAAATCAAACTGCTGGTTGTTGTAGCCGAACATGAGCCCGTATTTTTTTTCTTTCTCCACCATTACTCCCAACCGGCCAATAAAATCGTGAAACATAAAAGCCGGTGTGCCGAGCAGGGCGGCTTCGCTACTCATGGTGCCGCTGTCGCTTACAAACAACTGCGCATAATAAATAACGTGCAGAATATCGCGCGGGTTTATCTTCAACCGGTGCTGTTCTAAGTCCGCAGGCAAATCGCGCTCGCCCGAGATAAAAACTTTTCCATGCGGTTGTAATACGGCAATAATCTGTCGAACTCTTTCATCGGTCAGGCCTTTAATACCGCGGTCATGGCTCGCAGTCATAGAAACAACGCGCAGTAAAAAATATTTTTCACCGGTGGGGTTTATTTTTTCAACTACAGAATGATCGGGTTTGAAATAATCAGGATGCAGGTAGGCCAGTTCTTTATAACCTTTAAAGGAGATTTTCTTGCTCTCGTATTTTCCAAGGTTTACGCTTTCCGGTGCCAGCACGTTGGTGGCGGTCTTCAATAGAATTTCGTATTCCGGTACGGTGGTTAATTCGTTATCAATAAAAAATATGGTGGGAATGCCGCGCAGTTTACCAATAATAGGCAGCGAGTCATCGGTAACAAAAAGGTCGTATTTCTTTTTACCGGTGAGCGTAAAAAGCCGCCACAGTGTTTTTACAAAATTGATAAGCGTGCCGACTATAATCGGTAAGCCTTGTATTCTTCTGCCTTCCGGGAAAATATTTACGTAATCCCAACCTTCCTGTTTAATTAGTTCTTCCAGAATATCTTTTGTAACAATAGCAATGTCTACATCAACGCCCTTGCTTCTAAGCCGGTTGATGGGATGCTTAAACAAATGAAATTTTGCAGGATGAACTAAAAAGAAAAGAATCTTCATTTGGTGCTGAATAGGGTCGGTATTTTATTGATAATCTCAATGGCTTTTTGAAAATCGATATGGATAGTATCGCAATACCATTTAATCGATTCCCAACGCGGATAATTATCGCGAAGTGAAAGTGCCAACGCTTCTTCGCGCGTTAAAGAGCCTTCACGTATCTGATTGCTTCTGAAAGTATCGTTTTCGGTAAAACCGGTTACCACATAATAGATGTAGTTGTAAAAAGGAGCTGTGCCATCGCCAATTCGCCACGTAGAAGCGGTGTCGGGCGAAAGCTCCCAATCATACTCGTCAATGATAGTTTTTGAAATAGTTGTTTCGTCCCATTTCAGATAATCAAAAATGTTGATGTAGTCGTGCTTTAAGCCGTAGTAAGAAAAAAATGCACCGGCAGTATCCAGCAACGATTGATTGATATAGGCAGGGTTGGTTAAATATTCTTTCATATAAAAAGAAACCATCCGCATTTTATTAGCTGTTGATATATGATACGCCATAAAACCGGCATCTTCCTGTTTTGCCCCGCTGAAAGCTGTTTTAAACCCTGTCTTTTCTAAATGGTTCTCACCCATGAAAGTGGTGTCAAGTCCGTTTTGTTTTTTTATTACATCGGCATAATAAAAATACTGCTTGTCACCCGCCATAAAAAGCGGAATAGTTCCCAGGCTCGGCTTATTCAACCATGCCGACACATTCAATCGCACGTTTCGTCTTTTCTTTCTGATGTCAGCCGAAACAAGAATATGTTCAATGCCCAACTCGGCACAAATACGCGATTGGTTTCTTCTTGCCAGGTCGGTTATCATTCCCCAGTCGTAAGAAAATGCCAATGGATTTAAACCTAAATTTTTGAGGTAATGCAAACTATAGCTGCTATCTCTTCCACCACTGAATGCTACCAAGCAATCCGGTCGGTTATTGTTTTTCTTTACAGAATCGGCAATTTTAATCAGTTCGCTTTCTGCGTTTGGCACAAATGGTTTGTAGTTATTGCAGTAAGAGCAAACTCCTGCTGCATCGTAAACAATGTTTGGAAAAGTTTCGGGTAACAAACATTTAGTGCAGCGTTTCAGTTTTGAAATGCGGTCTTTACAACGCTGATAATGTTGTTCAAATGATGCCGGTAAATGGTAAGGAGTAATTGAAGCTTTATAATCGCGACCGCTAGGCGATTCGTCAATAATATTTAAAGCCGTACGGGTTTGTGTATTTGAAAAGCTGTGACCTTTCGAAATTTCATCAGCAGTTTTTAACTCGCGCGATAAATTGTTCAGGCTGATACAGCAAAATTCGTTAGGCTGAATTTTGCGAATGGTTTCTTCGGCAAATAAATTTTGGATATTGCTTTTATGTATAAGCTCGCGATGAATAAAGTTTTCAGAAGCAAACACAATCTCGTTCCCTGATTTTGAAACGTTGAAATAAAGCGAGCCGTTGTTGGTAGCCAGCACAATGTTTTCAAAATCGGCAAACATCAAAGCAATAGATGCCATGCCGTAAATTTCTTTGTAAAGCAACTCGAGGGCTTGCGAAAGATTGCTTCCGTTATTCAACCCGTGACGGATAATAGTTGGAATAACCTCGCTGTCTAAATCCGAAATTCTTTCTTCGCCCGAGTATTTTTTCCAGATGTCAGCTTCGTTTACAATAATCCCGTTGTGTATACCGGCTATATTATTTTTTACAAAGGGCTGGTTATTTACATTGGAGTATTCGGTGCCGTTAGTAACCATGCGCGAGTGCCCGATAACAGCACGAACGTTTGCGAGATTTTTTTCGCTGATTATTTTTTTGTACCCGGCAGAAGAAATCAAATCTTTCGGGTGGTCGGGTGTTTTGTAAATGGTAATTTGCTCATTGCTGTATAACGCAAAGCCCGAAGCTTCCTTGCCGCGCGAAGCTGACAGTAGAAACAAATCGGTAGCAATTTTTTTTACAAGGGTTTCGCTAAGGGTAGATTCCTTCGACCGGATAATTCCAAAAATTCCACACATGACAATCTGTTATTTATATAGGCGCTCGTTATCCTGTATATCCATCCACATAGCAAAAAGCAACGACTGAAACGCACTGATGCCTAAAAATGAAAAAGCAAAAAGTGTTTCAAACGAAACATTTTGTCCGTGAATAAAAGCCAGGGAAACTTTGTATAGATAATGCAGCCAAATGCTGCCAAGAATGAATGAGAAATTATAGAGTAAAAACAACGGGTGAAAATCGCGGAATAAATATTTTATCCAAAGCCGTTTAAAGAATGATTTGAATAATAACCATGATACCAGCGGAATAACTTTAGCAATTTTCATCTTAGAGTTCTCCCCTACGTTGTAAATAGGCTTTATCTCCACTTCGCGAAGGGTTGACATAGAAATATTCAACTTCACCAACATATCGTTCGGATAGCCATAAGTGGTATAAATATCCGTAAGGTTTATTCCGTTTAATGCCTTTAATGAAATAGCTGTAAATGCTGTTTGTGTGTCTGACACATGCCAATAGCCCGATGCCATTTTAGTCATGATAGAAAGGATGGAATTGCCTAAGTAACGAACTTTAGGAATTACTAACCAAGCACTACGATGTATTAACCTATTGCCTTTTACATAGTCAATACGCTCTTCTACCACCGGTTTGCAAATACTCTCCAACTCAGCAGGATCCATTTGCCCGTCACCATCTACTTTGGCAATACAATCTATGCTATGGTCTTTACACCATTTGTAGCCTCTTGCTACTGCTGCACCAACGCCACCATTTTTCTTTTGCTCTATTAAAATAATTCTGTCGGTAGTTTGATTTGCGTTGATGATTTCTGAAGGTAAGAGTCCATCTAATTCTCTTTTCATTTCCTGCTCCACAATTCTATCGGCATAGTTGAACGATGTTTTTTCAACCGGTTTAATAGGAGAGATGATAATTGTACTTTTATTAAACTCAGAAGAAAAAAATCCTTTCACAACTTCCGATGTATTGTCTTTCGAACAATCGTTCACTATAATAATACGGTCAACAAATGCGGGCATAGATTCGATTACGCGGGCAATTTGTTTTCCTTCGTTATAAGCGGGAACTACTACTGCTATGGTTTTATTTGAAAGCATTTCTTCTTTCTTGTATCAGGTCAATTAAAAATGGAAGTTGCAATAAAAAAATAAACTCTGCCGGATAACCGTAACGCGGTAAAGGTAAAAAGCCCGCAACAATAACCGTGGCATACGTTCCTATATTTATTAAAACCAGAAACAACAAAATAATTGCGCGGTAATTGTTGAATTTGGTTTGAAGTAAAACTACCGAAGCAAATAGGAGAGAAGCAAACATTAACGCTATCCAAAAGAAATTTAAGAAAAGTTTTTTGATGATTTTATTGCTGAACAAATCGTACAGCTTAAACAGCTTTGTCTTTTTTACTTCTTGCTCGCGGTCTGCCAAGTATCGCATTTTATCGGTGTAATAAAATTCTTTAAAAACAGCTTTCCGTTCTTTTACCATCGTGGTATCTATCCAGCCGTAGTAGCAACAAGTCCATTCGTTTGTTTGCGGAAAATTTCTTTTAAAGTATTTGTCGTTTGCTTCCTCTATACGGCTGTACATCTGGCTTTGCTTTGTATAGTTTGCATATAGCCATAAGGTTCGTTGCCACCGGTTCATTTTTTCTAGCGGTAAAAAAAGAGAATCCTGATGTGTTACAGGGGTTTGTATTTCGTTTTTTTGACTATTGGTAATTGCTCTTGTTATGCGGCTGTGTCCGATAAATATGGGGTCACCTGACACGCACAAGGAGTAAGTTGAAAGAATGAAATAGACCAGTAAAAACGGAGAAAAAAAAGCAATCAGAAATTCACGCTTATTAAATCTGATGAGATACAAAACCGTTAATGCAAACATTACAATTGTAAAGGCTCCTGTAGGGCGAAATAAAATAGGAGCAGTAAGTGCTATGGAAAGCAAAACAGAATTCTTCTTTGTTGGTTGGTTGAAAAAAGCAATCAACCCGGCTACCAGTAAAACTAAAGTTGAATTGTAACACGATTCGGAAAGAAGATAGATGTCGAAGAATAAGCTATTGGGAATTTGAACGTAAACAGCTATGCAGGCAACAGTTATCCAGTAAATATATTTTGAGTAAAAACGCCAAACAACAAATAGTAATAGGCTAAACGAACAAAAAGTAAGTGCTATTTGAAAAAACACAATGGAGTAAACGGAATCTTTAACGAGAGTCAGTGCTTTTACAATTACGGGGTACCCAATGGGGATATAATTGCACGGAGGCATTTCGCCTTTAGATAAATAAGCATCTATCCAATAAACGTATTCACCTGAATCGTTTTGAATTTCAACTGTGGGACAGGCAAAAAACTGGGCTCGTGAAATGAGGAAGGCGAACGAAAATAGAACTAAACCTAAAATTAGTGAGTTGTAATTATTTCTGTTCGTCATAAAGTAATTAGGCGTGAATATAAAAAAATGAACGGGTGGGTTTTCTTATTTCAGTAATGCTTTGTAAACCGAATGGTATTTCTCCACGCCTTTTTCTAAGGAGTAATACTTTGTTGCTCCATTTCTGATTTGCTCTTCGTTTAATTTGTTTTCGAGTAAGTCTTTTACTGTGTTTTGATAATCGGCAATAGAAAAAATATTTACCACAAACCCCGAATTGGTATCTGCTACAATTTCATCTACATCGCCAACTCCTGCATTACACACATACGGAATTCCCATTCCCATTATTTCTCCTTGCTTAGTAGGCGATGATGCGCGCTTTGAAAACACCGGCTTAATAAAGAAAATAGAAACAGACGATAAAGCCAGGTAAGTTGGAACTAATGAATGAGGAGCGGTAGTGATAATGAATTTATCTGCTGAAATGTTTTTTTCTTCTGCTTTATTAAGAACTAACGAAGCCGGTTCGTTTGTAATGAAAAGAAATTTTGCATTTGGCTTTTGCTCTAAAAGACATTTAAAGAAATCCAACATCTCATCCAGCATATACCAAGTGCCAACACTCCCAAGATAGCTTAAAACAAAATCATTTTCATGAATCGAAAGCTGAGTTCGTAATTCTTGAAGTTTAGTTGTATCAATTTGTGTTGAAGAAAATTTTTCTAAATCTGCACAGCATGGAATTACTTGAATTGAAATAGGCTGATTCGGAATTTCTTTCCAAGATTGTATCTCTCGCTTTCCGTTTTCGGTTAAGCTAATGGTGTAATCTGCGTTTGACAGAAACTGTTTTTCTCTTCCTTTGAAGAAATCATACACCATTTTATAAAGCGGATTACTCAATTTCCATAAACCACCATCTACTCGCTCATCAGCATAGAAGCCACGCATATCAAAAATGAATTTCACGCCAAATTTTTTCTTCATTGCTAAACCAACCAGCGATGAAATGTAACTGCGGCAGTGAACGATGCTGAATTTTTTCTGCTGATGTAATTCAAATGCTTTGCTCCGCATTCTCATTACATCATAAATAGTTGAAAGTATAGGCGGGCTTTTGGTGTAGGTAAGTGGCACCCAATCAATGTTGCTATGTTTCAGCAGTGCAGAAATTTGTTTTTCAGATTTCTCAAACCGTTCTTTTTTTTCAAAACTGATAAGCGTAAAATGAAATCCGAGTTTAGAAAGCCCTTGCAAATAGGGAATGACCTGACTTTGCCCGAGCGGGTCAGTCATTCCATCATAACTCATGTAAAGAACTTCTGTCATTTGGAGTTTTCTCTAAGCCACCGGTGTAGTAAAATTAAAACCCAAATACGATTGAATAAGTAATCTTCACCGTTTTCAAAACGAGCAACCATCGATTTTACTTTTTCAAAATTTACAGCGTTGCATTCTGTAATTATTCTTTCGTCCAAATATTTTTCAATCAGGTAATGCAAATCAGTTTTCAGCCATTTTGCTAATGGAATGGAGAAACCCCATTTAGGACGATTGAAAAATTCTTTCGGAACGTAATCGTATAACACTTCCTTAAGCAAATATTTAGCTGTGCCGTTTTTCTTTTTTAAATCTTCTGAAAGATTCAGCGCAAACTCAACTACCCGGTAATCTAAAAAAGGAGTGCGTGCTTCGAGCGAAAACTGCATACTGGCAATATCTACTTTAGTCAGTAAATCATCTTTCAAATAATACTTTATATCAAAAAGTGCCTGCTCTTCGGCTGCCGATAATTCTCGTTTTGTGTTGAAACTCTCATTAAATAAAAGTTCATGCTTAAAATCTTCTTTCAATAATTCACTCAACTCGTTCTCACTAAAAAAATATTGCTCCTGCGAAAAGATATGGCTCTTTTTATGTGTTTCTGTTTTATAATTAAAAACTTGAGCCCCACGCTTATACCTGTTACCTAATTGCGAAAGAGAAAACGAAATTGGCTGTCGGAGCAGTTTCACTAATGGATTATTCAATCGCTTTGCCCAATCGTATGCTCCGTAACCCATAAATAACTCATCACCGCCATCGCCACTTAAAGTCATGGTCACGTGCTTACGGGCGAGTTTAGAAACCAGCATGGTTGGCAACGCAGATGAGTCAGCATAAGGTTCATCGTAAACGGCCATCATTCTATCAACTAATTCAATAGCATCATTTTCGGTTACTATAAACTCGTGATGATGTGTGCCAAGATGGTTTGAAACTTTTCTGGCGTATTCGCTTTCGTTGAACTTCGCCTCTTTGAAGCCAATAGAAAAAGTCTTCACCGGCTTATCTGAAATACTTTGTGCAATAGCAGTAACCGCACTTGAATCAATTCCGCCACTTAAGAAAGTTCCAAACGGAACATCGCTTATCATGCGATAGCGAACAGAAGAAGTAAGAAGGTTTTTCAATTCTTCTTTTGCTGAATTAAAATCTGATTTTAACTGTGTTGAAACTTGCTCTTCGGGTTTCCAGTAGCTTCTTATTTCTATTTCGCTGTTATCTATTACAGCAAAACTTCCTGCCGGTAAGCGATGAATATTATTGTAAATAGTAAACGGCTCAGGAATGTAACCGGCATACAAAAAAGTAGAAACGGTTTTTTTGTTTAGTTGAATATTTTGTGAAACGAATGCGCTTTTCAATAAAGCTTTTATTTCTGAACCGAAAGCAAAACTGTTTTCGTTGTAGAAGTAGTAAAGAGGCTTTACTCCCAATCGATCGCGAAACAGAAATAATTTTTTCTCCTGCTTATCGTAAATAGCAATGGCAAACATGCCGTTGAGCAGATGAACAAATTCAACTCCTTTTTTTTCAAATGCCTCAATTATAATTTCTGTATCGCTGCTGGTGCGCGTTGAAATGTTTAGCTGTTTTGCTATTTCGCGAAAATTGTAAACCTCTCCGTTAAATACGACCATGTATCTTCCGCTGTGCGAAAGCATGGGTTGATTGGCAGCTTCGCTCAAATCAATAATGCTCAACCTGCGGTGACCTAAGCCAATAGTTTTTTCTTCGTTCAAAAAATAACCCGATGCATCCGGTCCGCGGTGACTCATTGCATCTATCATTGAATGCAAATCGTTCTCGCTTATTTTTTTTGAAGAAGAATAAAATCCGGCAATGCCACACATAGTAATTCAGAATTTTGAATGTAGAACGCGGAATGAAAATTAAAGATGAAAAGGATGATTGCCTCCATCTACTTTTGCAAACGGATGATAATCGCCTTTCAGTCCAATCGGAGTTTCTTTGCGAATAGTGTAAGCTATTTCAATGCTTGGCATGGCATCTTTCACTGTAAATCCATTGCCTTTAATAATCTCGCTATAGCTGTTGGTGTGCAAATCGGTAAAGCCATCACTGAATTCAATTTCCTGTCCCTCTAAATTCATTGAACGATAGGTGCGCATATTTTTTTGCTTCGCGCTTTCAGGCAATGTATCTGCATTGATGCTTAAGAACCAACGCACTTTTGCTTTTGTGAATTCCAAATAACCGGCAGCACGGTCGTGCGTATGCACATGCACTACATTCTTTTTTGTTTCGCCAAAAATCCACGTAAGCATATCAAAAAAGTGAATGCCTATGTTAGTTGCAATACCACCCGATTTTGAAACATCTCCTTTCCAACTGGTGTAATACCAATTTCCGCGCGAGGTGATGTAAGTTAAATCGAATTCAAAAATTTTATCCTTCGGGCTTTCTTCTACTTTTTTCTTGAGCGCAATAATATTTGGATGCAAACGCAGCTGCAAGATATTGTTGATGTGCTTGCCGGTTTCTTTTTCAAGGTCAATTAAACTTTGTGCATTCCACGGATTAAGCACCAAAGGCTTTTCGCAAATCACATTCGCTCCATTGCGCAAACCAAAACGAATGTGCGAGTCGTGGAGATAGTTTGGAGAACAAATAGAAACATAATCAACAGGAATGCTTTTGCGCTTCAGTTTGTCAATGTGTCGGTCAAAGCGTTCGAACTCTACAAAAAAATCAGCATTAGGGAAGTAGTTATCCATTACGCCAACACTATCAAACGGGTCGTAAGCAGCCAGTAAATTGTTGCCAGTTTCTTTAATTGCTTTTAAATGTCGCGGTGCTATGTAGCCTGATGCACCTATGAGCGCAAAGTTTTTCATTGCAATGTTTTAATGATTTGTCAAAAACTCATTCACTTCTTTGGCAATTCTTTCAGAGGTTTTTCCATCCCAAAACTTTGGAATAGCTCCTTTCTTGTAAGCTCCTTTATCAATCGAGTTCAGAATTTCTAAAAGCGTTTCTACTTCTAATTCGCACATCGTATTTGTTCCTTCTGTAACGGTAATAGGTCGTTCTGTGCTTTGACGAAGTGTAACACAAGGCACACTTAAAAAAGTAGTTTCTTCTTGCACACCGCCTGAATCTGTAATAACCGCTCTTGCGTTTTTGACCAGCGAAATAAAATCAAGGTAACCGAGCGGCTCTGTAATAATTATGTTTTCATTCTCAATAACATTTTCAAATCCAAATTCATGAAATCGCTTTCTTGTTCTTGGATGAATTGGAAAAACTACTTTTCTCTTTTTTGAAATTTGAGTGAGAATCTCGGCAACAATTTTCAGATTTTTCGAATCATCAACATTTGCAGGGCGGTGAAATGTAACCAGATAGTAGTCATCCGCAGTTATATTTTTTCTAATTTCAGATTTATCTATAAGCGGCATAAACGCTACCAACGAATCAATCATGCTGTTGCCTACATAATGAATTTTACTTGCGATCTTATTTTCTTTCAGCAGATTTTCTTCACCACTTGGTTCGGTCACGAAAAACAATTCAGCCACATCATCAATCAAAATTCGGTTTACTTCTTCGGGCATGGTCTTATCAAAACTCCGCAAGCCGCTTTCAATATGCGCTACAGGAATGTTGTAACGCGAAGCAACAAAAGCACAGGCAAAAGAAGAATTTACATCGCCCGGCACCAGTACTAGGTTTGGCTTGTAATCGAGAATGAATTCTTCAAATTTTTTCATGATTTGAGAAATTACTTCAATCTGACTTCCCTGATTAATATTTAAAAATACATCCGGTGCTTTTACGCCCAACTGCTGAAAGAAAATATCGTTCATGTTGTAATCGTAATGCTGACCGGTATGCAACAATTTGTATTCAATATCCGGATAGCTACGAAAACATCTTTCAAGTTGAGTTATTTTAATAAGGTTTGGGCGAGTACCTACACACACCAATACTTTTTTCATGCCGCGTAATTATAATTTATCTAACAGTTCCGCTAATCTGCCTGCCTGTTTTTGTCTTGAAAACTGCAATGCCTTTTCGTTGTTTACATCATTGGTTCTAAAACTTCCTTTCAAATAATTTTGGTATTCCTGTTTCAGAAACGTAAAAGTTTCATCCACCGTTTTTGTGCAAATGCCACACTGGCTTTTTTCTACAATTTCCTCAACCGCTCCGCTATCGGTAGGCGTAACTAAAATAAAAGTTCCGCTGGCAATGTATTCATAAATCTTGCTGGCAATAATGCCGTTGTGTTCATCCCAAGCTACATGCAATAATATGTGCGACTGTTTCTCTATTGCCAGAATTTTATTGCGCTCCATTCGCTCGGTGCATTCGTGATACTTTTCGTAGCCCTTCATCACGCTTTCAATTCGTTGTTGCTGTGCTTTGTAAAAACTTAAACCCGGGAAAATAAGTTTGACCGAAACAGTAGGATTTTCATCAATCAGTTTTTTAAATGCCTCACAGAAAATTTCCACCTTTTGTCCATCGTATAAAGTGCCTACATAAGTAATTGTAAACTCGTTGAACTTGCCTGCGGGTTTAATTTCATCAAAATCTTCCGCTACAAAGCCATTATAAAGTGCGTGTCCTTCTTTATTTACCAATGCGCCAACATGATTTGCTATTGGCTGCGAACTTGCAGTAACAAACGAAGCTGCGCCCACCCATTTTTTTTCAAAATATGTTTCTAAATAATTCATGAATTTGTGCAGCTGCCCTTTATTGATGAGATTGATTTCGCTGGTGGTCCAGGCATCGCGGTAATCGGCAATCCATTTGATTCCGGTTGCTTTATTGAGCGTAAACGCAAACTTGAAGAGATTAAACGGGTTGCCTGTTACCACCATTTTTTTGACGTCTGAATTTTGCTTCACATAATTCAAAGCAAATTCTCCGAAGTTGTTATACGGAATTACGAAATCGAAAAACGGTTGAAACAGTAATTCGAAAAACGTCAGCATTTGTCGAATATAATTGAACCGACTCTCTTTGTACTTCACATAAATTTTATCGCGCAGGTTTGATTGGTAGGGAAGATAAAACACTTCATAGTTTTCAAATACTTCATGTTTTATTTCGTTGGGAGTTGACTTTGAAACATCGCTTAAGTGAGAAATTTTTTCGTCCCATCTTCTCGTAATTACTATTGGTTTATACCCGTAGGTGGAAAGATAATTAGCCCAGGATTGCGAACGTTGCGCTGCTGTTAAATTGCAAGGAGGGAAGAAGTAAGATAGAATCAACACTTTTTTCATGCTTGCTCCGAATCAAATTTTTTGAAATCGAATTCAACATTTTTCAGTGTTGTCAGTTTGCCAAGTAACTTATCAAATATCTGTAAGTTATAATCGGAAACAAGTTTTGGGTGTGAAAGCAAATGCAAATAATTATTCTGTTCGGCTTCTTTTAAATACAAAGGCAATTTTATCTCATTCAACATTTCAACGGCAAAGGTTTCGGTAGAAGTGAAGCGTTTGTTGGTTGACGAATAGATTTTGTTGGAAGTAGAAATGCCATCACCATGCCGCTGATGATTTTTGTTTTTAGAAAACAAACGATAAAACGTGCTGTTTAACAAACGGTAGACAATCGGAATTTCAACAAACCGCATAGCGTATTCTGTAAACACTCCGCTTTTATCCTCAACTGCAACTTCATTACTGAACGAGTAAATATTTTTCTCTATTCCTGAAAAGTTAAAATTACCCTCACAGCTATCCGATTCTCCAATAGCATTTATTAAAACACTGAAATCGTTTTTGATTCCGTGTTTTAATAAGTATTTTTTGAACGAGGAAAACGGCTGAATATAAAGCCCACCGGCACGGTAACCATCAGGTGTAAACATCTTTAAGGCTTTGCTCAAAATTTCGTTCAGCAAATTCATGGTTCTTTCAAAAACATTTTCGCGCTCGATTTCGCTTAGTGATTCGAAAGCGTATCTCGAGGCATCGGTAAGCAGCCATTCATTATTTGCTTCATCATACACAGCATCTAACCAATGCGGATGAAGATGATTGAAAACATAATGACCTTGCTCCGCCATTTCAATTATTTGCGTTTGTATATTCTCAAAATCGCCCTTTGCCTGTGTATGCTTTTCTGCCTCTTCTTTTAATCTGCAAAGGTAAAGCATGTCTACAAAGAATATGGCAGTTATTTTATGCTTTTTTAAAAGCCATAAAATTTTTGTAGTTGGCAATAACATGCAATTGGGAACAGAGCCGCTTCGTTTTCCGAGGAACAGCTCACAATCAAAAGTGATTAATATTTTTTTCTGCTCTGCCATTCTATTTGTATCTGTAATTCAGCCCTGTTATATTTTGCTTTATGCCGCGCAATTTAAGATACCACTTCAAAACATTTTTGTAAACGCGGTAACGCCACGTTATTTCAGTATAGAAATGGAATCCTTTTTCTACTTCTGCTCCAAAGCGCAGCTTAAATTTTTGTATGCCATCGTATTTTGTTTCACCTACATCGCCTAACCGGTAGCCACCCATTATATATTTTTTTACTCCCTTTTGTTTCAGCCACTTCATAATTTCAAATTGCAATAATTTATTCGCTCCGGGATGCGGGCAATCGTCCATTGCGCCCGACTGAAAATAATACGCTTCATCAGGATTAAACAAAACAAGCGAGGCTCCGTAAATTTCTTCTTCCTTTTTTACGACTGCAATTCTGCAATTCCTTTCTCCTAAAGTTTCAACAAGATTTTTGAGTTCTATTTCTGGGTCGAAATAAATTCCTTGCCTTTGATGGGTGCTTTTGTAAAGAGAATAGAACGGTGTGAATTGAGAGTTGTCAAACCTTACTTCCAAATTTTCCACCTGTGCTTTTCGTATTTCATTGCGGTAGTTGCTGTTGAATGCTTTGAATAACTCTTCTTCGTTTTTTTGTAAATCAACTACAATTATTCCAAGGTCTGTATAATAGCTGTTATTTGGAACTGCATTAAAAAGCGAATAGTGCATTGGCGGAATAATGAAATCGCAAACGCTTTCTTTTTTACAAAACGAGGTGAAATTTTCGAGGAATGTCTTTTCGGCTTCTTCGTTTAATCGGTGGCCTTTACTTACAGGAGGAAATAAATACTGTGCTTGTGTAATAAATTTCCCGGCTTTTGTTTTTACGGGAAGATAAGCCTTGCCATCGGTAAAAAGTTTTAGAGTCCACCCTTTGGTTGATTCATAGTGAGCAAAACTCTCTTGAAAAAACAAAGGATATCTTAACTCTAAATCAGGCACATCTTTAAACTCAATCCATCTCATGCTGGCAAATTATTACAGTCTTTAAAGAGATACTTATTTTATTTTTTCTGCAAAATAAGCAGGTAACTGTTTTCAATAGAATCGAGACGATTTTGATGGCCATCGGGAAAGTAATAACGCTTTAAATCGTACTTACCCGCTTTATGGCTATAGTAAAAATGCTCGTGTTTAACTACTGAAAATTTTTTTGACACAATTTTGTCAATTCGTTCGGGAGAGTATTTGGTGTAAGTAATATCGGGGTAAAGTAAATCGCGGTAAGAAAGCGCATGGATGTATTGGATAAAAACAAATCCGTCTTTATTTAAGAGGGTATACATTTTATCGAAAAACTCTTCAATGCGCGAAGGCTCTATGTACATCATTACGCTGAAACAAGAGAGTAAATCGAATTTTTTATCCCTTTCAAACTTATCAAGAAAACTGCCTTGGTAATAAGTGGCTTTCGGCACAAGTTGCTTCGCTTTTTCTAAAAACGTGGCATTCAAATCTATCCCATGCAGCTCTAATTTTTTATCTTCTAAATCTTTCAAAAATAGACCCGTGCCGCAACCAATATCCAGAACAGAACTTCCTGATTTTAAGTTTTCGTTTACGAACCGCTTGAACGTAAGGTGCGTGTCATCTACTAAGTTTTGAATGTATAGCACATGCGAGCACCCAACATTTTCCTGCAAAGTTTTATCTTCTTGATATTTTCGTGCTGCCCAATCGTTATGCCGCAAATAAGTTTTAGCTAAATAGTCAATCTTGAAAAAAACCAATAAGCGGTTAAGCAGAATATTGTTGGCGAAGAAGTAAAATAATTTATTGTATACCTTTCGAAAAAACATAAACTGCATAGCGGGTTGAGCCATGAACGAATTTAGAAGAAAAAACAAATGTTTCTTTTTTACACTCTTCTATCCCTATACACATCAAGGTGTTTCGTACGATAGTTATATCTACAGTGAAGTAGAAAAAATTTCAAAAAAATTTGATGCGGTGCAGATAATTGCAATGGGACGCGAGCAAGATGGACATTCTGTTGTTTCATCCAATGTTTCGGTTGCAAATTTTTCGGCTCCGGTAACTTTATTCGATAAATTTTTTTGTGCAAGGTTTTTCTTATCTGCATTGTTCTGGAATGAATTAGAAAAATTTAAAAAACACTATTCAGGTAAAATCAATTTTTCAATTATCAAAGCGGTATTGCTGTTTTTAGTTAAAGCAGATAAATACAAGAGCTATCTCGAAAGTCAATTTTCGACTATAGACTTTAAAGAAACAGATGTAGTTATTTACAACTACTGGACTTTTGAAAATTCGTTGGCATCTACCCTTTTAAAGAAAAATTATCCTGTAAAAGTATATACGCGGATGCACAGTTTGGATTTATATTTTGACCGCGTGCCTGAAAATTATCTCCCATTCCGAAAATTAGTTTATGATTTGTGCGATGCGGTTTTTTTTGTCTCCGAACAAGGGAAAAATTATTTCAATCGTGTTCATCAAATTGAAAAACAAAACCAGCATAAGGGAGTATTAAACAGAATTGGTGTTGTTAATAATTATGCGTTGAATATGCCTTCTTTTCAAAAAATTGTTTTACTAAGCAATGCTTGGATACAGCCTTTAAAAAGAATTGAACTAATTATTGAATCGCTGGCACTTATAGATGATTTTGAAATTGAATGGCTCCATATAGGTGATGATTACGGAACCGGAAGGTTTGAGGCTGTGAAAAATCTTGCTATTGAATTATTGGGCAATAAAAAAAATGTTTATTACGAATTTGTTGGAAGAAAATCGCAACAGGAAGTTTATGAAATACTTAGCAAGAAGAAAGTGAATCTGTTTGTTAACGTAAGCACAACAGAAGGGATTCCGGTTTCTATTATGGAGGCTTTGAGTTTTGGTGTGCCGGTTATTGCTACAAAAGTGGGCGGAGTTCCAGAAATAATAGAAGATGGCGAAAATGGTTTTTTACTTGCGGCCGAAATAAGTGCTGCGGATGTTGCGCGAAAAATCTCTGACTATAACAGTATGAGTAGCGAAGCAAAGGTTACTATGGCAAACAATGCTCGTAGAATATGGAATGAGAAATTTAATGCAGATAAGAACAGTGGGGAACTAATTCGGAACATAACGTAAGCCTTGCCTCATTATTTATCGAAGTATAAATTTTTCAGACGTGGATATTCTTCCATCAATTCTTTATCAGACTCTTTTACGCTACCAACTTGTTTGGCTGGAATGCCACGAATAATCGAAAAATCTTCAAAGGTTCCACTAACAAAACTAAAAGCAGAAACCACGCATCCCTTGCCTAAAATTGTGCCTGGCATAATTACCGAGTGTGGGCCTATGAAACAATACTCGCCAATTTGAACCGGTGCATTCAAAAGCCCTTTCATGTCTTTGCTCCAATGCTCAATATAACTTTCGCCATAAAGCCGAATACTATTGTGCGAGGAGTGAGTAAGCACGCTTACATAATTTGTAATTTGGCAACCATTGCCAATAGAAACTTTATCAAAGCCATCAATGTAATTGAAGTGTCCTATAAAAACATTGTCTCCAATGGCTATGTTTTTTTTATTAGAAATGTGAGTGATATTACTAATGCGGGTGTCTGCATTGTTTTCACCTTGTTTTTTAGTTGCGTAGCCTACTATTTCCGGCTTAAAGCGTCTTAGTATCTCGTAAGAAATTCTACTTTTGATTCTATCGAAAGGCCACATAATTACACGGGATAAATGATGAACAACGAAGCCGAAACTATGATTTTTTTCTCACTTCACTATCCGTTTCACTTTACGGATAGTTACTTAGATGAAGAAATAAATCTATTGGCTTCAAAATTTAGTAAAGTCATTGTTATTTCTTCCAATACGTTTAGCGAAGAAAAAAGACCGGTTCCATCCAATGTTATTGTGTATCGGTTTACTCCGGTGGTAAATTTCGGGTTAAGAGTAGCATCACTTTCCTTATTGTTGGATTCAATTTTCTACAAAAAAATCTTTCAAATATTTTTTAAGCATAAAATTGGATTTAGTCTTTCTGCAATTAAAGAATTGTTTGCGTTTTATTCCCGGGCATTAGCTATTCATAAATTTTTGGAGCAAGTCATAGAAGAGCAACAAATAGAAAAAGGCAAATTGCTTATTTATACCTATTGGATGGTAGAGAGCACTATGGCAGCAGTAATGCTCAAAAAAGAAAACTCCTCCATTAAGATAATCAGCAAGGCGCATTCGCAAGATGTTTACTTTGATAGAAGTCCGGTGAACTATCATCCTTTTCGAAAATATATTTTTGATGAACTGAATCGTTTGTTTTTCATTTCAGATGATGCTAGAAAATATTTCATCAAAAGGCATGGACTATCCAAAAAAGAAGAAGAGCGGATTTCTTTAAGTAGAATTGGTATTAATAGTGAGAATGAAAGTTGTATTCCTCAATCTTCTGTTCAAGTATTGCGCATTATAAGCGTTGCCTATATTCAAAAAATAAAGCGGGTTGATTTAATTGTTGATGCGCTTGCATTAATAAAAGACGTGCAAGTAGAATGGTGCCATGCAGGGCACAGCAACCAATCAGAAAAGGAATTTGAAGAACTAAAAAAATATGCTGCGTCAAAACTTTCCGCTTCTCCGAATATTTCTTTTTCCTTTTTAGGTAAAACAGCAAAGGAGGATTTGTTCCGCCTGTATCATGAAAAACAATTTGATGTGTTCTTGAATGTAAGCGAAACTGAGGGAATTCCTGTTTCTATGATGGAAGCAATGAGTTATAGCGTGCCGGTTATTGGAACGAATGTTGGCGGAGTTGCTGAAATTGTTGAAGACAACGCCAACGGATATTTGTTATCGCCATATCCAAATGCCCAAGAGGTAGAAAAGAAAATCAGAATGTTTTTTGAATTGTCTGCGGATAAAAAAAATGAACTCAGAAAAAATTCATTTGCTACCTGGAACGATAAATTCAATGCAAACAAAAACTATAAGCAGTTTGTGCAAGAGGTAATTTCACTTCTATAATTTCTTGATAAGACCAGATAATACGGTGTTATATTTTTTGACAACAATTGCCCAAGTCAAATTTTGAATTGCATTATTGAGCGCGTTTTGTCCCATACTGTTTCTCAAATCTTTATCTTTTAAAAGTGTGATAATTCGTTGCGCTATCGTTGCCGTATCTTTTTCCTTCGCTCCAAATCCTGTAACGTTTTCAATTATCGCCTCACCCGGACCCGATTCATTTGTAACCACTGCCGGTGTTCCACAAAGTGCTGCTTCAATTACAGCAATTCCGAAGCCTTCTACATCGCCATAATTGGTGGCAATACTTGTCATGGCAAAAACATCAGCAGCGTTTAACCAATCAAGTAGTTCATGTTGATTGACTTTGCCTATAAAATGCACATGACCGCTTAATTGTAATTCTTCCACAATTTTTTCAAGATGAGCCTGAATAGTTGGAAGTCCAACACAGTAATAATGCGCGTTGGGAATTGAACTTAAAATTTCCGGCATTGAGCGAATTATCCATTCATGACCTTTGCGGGTTTGAACATTGCCAACGGTCACAATTACTTTTTTGCCCTCTAAATATTTCTCTCTTTTAAAATCAGTTATTTGTTTGTCTTCAAGTTTATAAAACAACTCATTATCTGCTCCGTTATGAATAATGAAACTGTTGTTATTTAGAACTCCAGCCGTCTCTGCAATTTTTCGGGTGTATTCCGACACGTGAATAATAGCATCGGCTGAGGAATACGCACGTTTATTTATTTTTTGCGATTTGTCACTCATGGTTATAATAAATTCAGTTCCATGACCAATTACCGCAGTTTTTTTGAACGTTAATTTCCCAACTAAAACTGCAAACCAGGCTCCATGTTTACCGGTGCCTAAAACAATATCTGGAGAATATTGAAGTGATGCCCAAAAAAGTTTTACGAATTTCAATACGAGCAAAAACATAGAAGGTGTGGGAAAAAGCCGAAATATTTTGAAAGGTGTTGCACTATTAAATTTTTCAATTTCTTCCGGAGTGCTGTATTCCTGTTCGCTGAATACAGTGACAGCCCAACCTAAGCGATAAAGTTCTTTTGCCACTTGGTAAGCGTGCGAACCAATTCCACCAGGTCCTGGAGGGAATTCAGTTGAAATAATAAAAATTGATGGATTGCTTTTCAAGTGATGATTTGCTTTTTTTAATTCTGTTTACTGCAATAATAGAATTGCTTTTTCAATGCCATTGGGCTGCATTAATTTCAGTAAAATATTCAGTCGGTATTTGTTTTGAAAATGAGAAACATCTGCAAAAATTGATTGCATTAAATGTCTTGCAGCAGTTCTTTTTTTTCGATTGTAAATAAAAAATTTTGCCATGCCGAAAAAGCAATTGCTCCGCAATTGCTTTTTTATGTTTTCTGAAATTCTATGCCCAGGATGATTCTCGGAAAAAATATGCCTGAGCATTCGCATTTGGTCTATATAGCTATTGTACAACTTTACATTTACAGAGCGAGTGTCATGCTCTACTGCAACCACTGTAAATTGATTTTCTAAATAAATAGGCGAAGCTATTTTTGAAACTCGCAGCCATAATTCCATGTCCTCACCAATATTGAACAATGGATTGAAATTTTCTTTAGCTAAAATACTTTCGTGTATGCACACCTGTGGGGTGCCAATAACTGCGCATACAATAAAGTCCTGAATCTTGGCAAACGTGTTGGAGAGTTCCGGCCTTGCTGAAATTTCTCCTTCGTACAGGTATAAAATTCCTGTATAGTAAAAGGCAATTGGTTTGCCTTGCTTTATAATTTCGTTGTGTAACTCTTTCAGTCTATTTGCTAAATAATAATCATCGCTATCTAAAAAGCAAATGTATGTACCGGTGCTGTTTTTTATTCCATTGTTTCTTGCTTCACTGCGCTCTGCGTTTTGTTGATAGATGTAACGAATGCGAGAATCGTTATACGAATTCACTATTTCTTTAGTATTGTCAGTAGAACCATCGTCTACAATTATCAGCTCCCAACTACTTAGAGTTTGGTTGATTACACTTTCTATCGCCTTTGCAATAAGGTGCGCGCGATTGTAAGTAGGTACAATAATGCTGAAGAAAGGTTTCATAATATCAGAAAGCTAAAATTTCTTTAATCCGAAATTTCAATAATTGAATTGAATTTAATTGTTTGAAAGACGACAAGAAAGATGCTTTATATTTTTGAAAAGAATTTACCCCGGCAGAGGTTGTGTTGTTTGTGATGTTGAACCAAAGTTCACTGATATAGGTTCTGAAAAATTGTTTTTCAAAATATTCTGTTTCATCATTTGCTATCACCAATTTCTCCAATAAAGTTTGAGCGGTTTTTAAATATTCGTTTGTTGGCAGGTATTCGTGTTGCTCAATGCTTCTATATAGTTCAAGTTCATTTTCGGTCACGTCTATTCCTATATTTTTGAAGGAACGTTTTTTGATAAGATTGCTGTTGTTATTCTGTGTTTTTTTATTTTGCAAAGAAACGCTTTGCTCATGTACTCTGTACGTCAGCAGCACTTCTGAAACATTAGCTACGGAAAATTTTTCTGCAATCCGCACAAAAAAATCATAATCCTCAGCATGAATAAAAAGCGGATCAAATTTTTCAGCGAAAGTATCAATCATTGATTTTCGAAAAATAACTGTGGGGTGACAAAAATGAGATTGATAAAGCATTTTCATTCTTATTTCGTTATGTGAGCAGATGTATTTTACCACATTGTTTTCTCCACCAAATAACTGATACCATGAGCCACACAAAGCAGTATCTTTATGTAACTCCATAAAATCAAATTGCGTTTGTAGGCGGGCTGGTAAGCTTATATCGTCAGCATCCATTCGAGCTATATATTTGCCGTTCGCCAACGCAATTCCTTTGTTTAGTGTAGCAATGAGCTTTACGTTTACATCATTGTTTACGTATCTAATTCTTGTATCGCTGTAGCTTAAAATAATTTCTTCGGTTTTATCATTTGAGCCATCGTTAATGATAAGGAATTCGAAATCGGTAAAAGTTTGACTTAGTATACTATTAATGGCTTCGCGTAAATATTTTTCGCCATTGTATACGGGCATTAAGACGGTAATGGATGGTGCGCTCATTGTATTATTTCAACCTACTGATAATTTTCCGTAAAACAGTTCCTCCAGGAAGATGGTAAAGTAACAATACGATTTTTGATTTGTTTTGAAAATCGAAAGGATAGAGAAACAGAAAATACAATATTTCAGTATTCATTTTAGAAAATTCACCAGTGTTTAAATAGTGATTAATGAGTTGATGATGAAGATTGCGCAGACATTGCTTTTTGAACGAAGAAGAAATTTTGTTTTTCAATTCTGGATTTGAAAAAATCATCTCCATAACCTGTATTTGCGGGGTGATGTAATTTTTCGTGTTTGCTTTTGTGTTTTCGTTATGAATAATAAAATCAACTGTCACCTCGCGCAGTTGAATCAATTCAAGTTTAGTAGCAATACGGGCAAAAAGTTCAACGTCTTCGTTAATGCGAAGAGAAGTATTGAATTTTTCCTTTTGAAGAATGGCAGTGGGAATGCAAACCGTAGAGGGGGCAATTTGGTTGGTAATGATATATTCAATTCTGTTTTTCCCTTCTGGCGTTTCGAAGATTACATCTTGTTTTCTATCAGTGAAATTCCAAGCCATACCGGTAAAATAGAGAGCTTTCTTGTTGTCATTTGATTTTATTTTTTCAAACAGTAATTGCAAATGATTGGTGCGCCAAATATCGTCACTATCTAAAAAGCAAACGAATTTTCCTTGCGAAAGTTCAATTCCTTTATTACGTGCGACACTTCTTTCTTCGTTTTCTTTCCATAAATACTTAATTCGCAAGTCCGAAAATTTTTCAACTGTTTCTATTGTGTGATCTGTGCTGCCATCGTCAATAACCAGCAGCTCCCAATTTTCAAATGACTGAGCGATTACAGATTCAATTGTTCCACCAATGAGGTGGGCGCGGTTATAAGTTGGAACAATAATGGAGAAAAAAGGTGAATGCATTTTACTTTTTCAATTCCGCAATTTGACGCTTAGTTTTCAAAATATTTTCGAAAACTTTTGGGTAATTATTTTTTAAAGTCCTTAGTTCATATAGTTCGCCTCTTAGTGCAGCATATTTTAGTGCTTCGTCATTGCCTTCATCATTTAATTTAAAAAGATGCTTCGGCAAAAAATGAGTTAACTCACTAAGGCGGTGTAAATACTTGTCGAGCCACAGTGCTATTCGCAAATTTTTCCCTGGTATTTCGCTGGCTTGCTCCATCATTTTATAAGCTTGTATGTAAACACGAGTTCTGCCAAATCCGTAGTAAAGTTTTTTCAGATAGTCCCATTTCATTCTTCCATCAGTCATCAAATGTTTAAACTGAAGGCTGGGTGCGTAGCAAATTTCGTAGCCTAGATATTTCGCAACTATACAAAGTTCCGTATCACCTCCACTCATCAATTGATTCCCTTTTCTGTCAGACAGTAAACTTTCAAATTGTATGGTATTCAATAACTCAAATATTTTTTTGCGCACAATGAGACCCGCACCGTAAGAAGTTTCAATAGATGAAATTGGGGAAAGACTATCTGCTTGTTCTCCTACAGCAAAATTTATTTGGTAGGTATCAAACCAATCTGGTTTTATTTTCTCGAACACTGCTTCCCCTTTTCCTCCTAATATTCCTATGTGGGCATTCTGCTCCAATATTTCAAAAGCTAACTGAAAGTAATTTCCTGCCAGCCAGTTGTCATCATCGCAAAACAAGACATAATCGTACTGTGCACTTTGGTAGCCTTTTCTTCGTGCGCTACTTAATCCGGGTTCAATTTCTTGCAATACTTTATATTTTTCGGCACTTAATTTTTTTGCTAAAATATTTTCGGCAATAACACTTGTTGAATCGGTAGAGGCATTGTCTACTACAATTATTTCCCAATTAAAGTTAGTTGCATTTTGTTTAAGCAAATGCGCCAGCGTTTCGGGTAAACGATGCTCGCTATTGTAACAGCAAACTACAGCGGAAAGTCCTGGTTTCATTTTAGTTGAGTAGGAGTTTAATTCGGTAGTTTAGATAATTGAGATAGTTGTTGTTTAGCCTATAATACGCGCACAAAGTTTGCAATAATTTTTTTCGGCTTTGCTTAACATCTAATTTTAATTTAGGTTGCGTTATTATTTCGTTAATACACTCAAGGGCTTGCAACTTATTTTTCAATTGCTTTTCTTCTTTTATTCCACTCCATACTCCTGAATGGTGTATTCGATAAGTGCAGGTAAACCCATTTAGAAAATGGGCACTGCCAAATTGTGAATTCAGAATATGAATTATCCAGTCGGCAAACGGGCTTTTGAAATACGCAGGGTGAAGAAAAGTATCGGAAATATTATTGCGCATCATAACCGAGCAAGTGGGAATAAAATTGTATTGCAGCAAATCTTTTGTTGTAAATTTTTCACCGGTTATGGTAACATACTTGTCAAAACATTCTTTTTGGTTTTCGTATTTAATATGTGCATTGGTGAAAGAAATCGAACAGTCAGCATTGCGTTCAAGAATCTGATATTGCTTTTGCAATTTATTTTCATCGTTCCAAAAATCATCCCCCTCTAATAAAGCGATGTATCTTCCATTGCAAAGTTTGAGAGCTTTCTCCCAATTTTTTAGCATGCCTATGTTTTGCTTAGCGTAATAAGGCTTTACTTTATTTGGATATTTTGAAGCATAAGATTGAATGATTTGGGGAGTGTTGTCTGTAGAGCAATCATCGCAAATGATAATTTCTATTTCAAAATTACATTTTTGAATCAAGGCACTTTCTATAGCCTGCGCAACGAAATTTTCCTGATTGTAGGTAATAATGCAAACACTCACATCGGCCATTCGCAGCACTTGGTTTATTCTTTTTCTAATTGAATAGCCACAAAGATTTTTGAACCGGTATTCTTATCTATAAAATAAGCGTTCTTATAATTTCCGTGAGTCATTGCCCGCAAATAATCAATTGCTTCACCCATAGTTACAGGTTTATCTAAATCAACTTCACAAAGCGCATTGAAATCTTTTTTAAGATTTATGTTTCCTTCTTCGGCAGGTAAAATGGTTTTGTATTTATTGGAAAGAATGTTTTCCAAATTTTCTTTTAGCAACTGCACTTCTGCTTCCTGGATTTTTTCGTAGGCATTTAATGAATTATCACTTTTTTCAATCTCAATTTCCTTTTGAGCAATAATTGCTCCGTGGTCAAGATGTTTATCAATTTCATGAATGGTAGCTCCTGCTTTTTTATTGTTTAGAATAGAAAAAACCTGCGGAAACCAGCCACGGTTGTATGGATTATAACCCGGATGTACGTTGATACATTTTACCTTGCTTACCATCGGTGCCGGAAATAATTGCTTGCAATGCAGCGAAAAAACTAAGTCATGAGTTTGAACCGTTTGTTCCCAATCTGTTTTAAGATTGATGGAATTAATTTTTACAGACAGCGAAGTATTGTTTAAAAGAGCCGTGTTAGATGGCGAGCAGGCATAACTCAACTCAATACCTTCAAACTTTTTCATCAACGAATTAAATTGAGAAATAAGAAAGGGGTTGTCAGAAATCACTAAAATTTTTCTATAATAAAACATGCGCTAAGCGAATCGGTTATTTTGTCGAAAATAATTTTTTTGAAGCAGAATTTTTTATCTCTTAACCTGCATCAAATCAAATCCGCAAATCAACATTGTATTGCTATTTCCTTGATTAATGATATTATTGTAATACTAACAAAATAGGTTTCATTTATGAGTTTTCTATCGCAATTGCTTCCCGGTTCAATAAAAGAAAAATTGAGCAAAATCATACAGCATAAAATTGTTGAGCCCACACTCCGTTTTCGCTTCGGTGGTTTGTACGATAACCAAACTTCTATTATAAAATATATGCCATTCAAAAGAGATCAGGATTATGTAATTCCTGATTTTAAAAAGCAAAGCGGTGGGAAAATTGCTCCGCCTTTTGCCTATTGGTTGGGTTATGGTAAAACTGAGCAAGAATATCTCGAATCGGGTGTTGAAGATGTAAAGAAGATGGATGCGAATTTGGCTGCGGTTGGTTATATCGAAAGAACAACTCAAAAGGTACTTGATTTAGGTTGCGGTTGTGCGCGAATGTTGCGGAACGTAAATCAGCATTTTAAAGAATCAGAGCTGTGGGGATTGGATATTGATGCTAAATTGATTTACTGGTGCAAAGAAAATATTGGTGAAACAGCTAACTATGCTACCACCACACTTATCCCTCATTTACCTTTTGAAAGCAACTATTTCAATCTCATTTATTGTGGCTCTGTATTCACGCATATTGATGATCTTGCAGATGCTTGGTTGCTGGAAGTTCGTAGGGTTCTTAAAAAGGGTGGTGTGTTTTACGTTACTATTCATGACGAGAATACCGTGAAAATGCTGGATGGCGAATACAAGAATGCGAACCTTGCCGAACATTTGTTTCAGAATAAAACTTACATGAATAACAAAGGCAATTTTGGAATGATGGTGATTGATCGCGATAATTTATCGCAGGTGTTTTTCTCTAAAGCCTATTTTAAACAATGGGTTGAGCCGTTTTTCGAGTTGGTGCAGATTATTGATGGGGCTTATGGCTATCAATCTGTTGCTGTGTTGAGGAAAAAATAAATTTCCATTTACTCAAGTGTAAAATCAAGTTTGGGTCTTACATAACCTACCCATTTGTAGTGCCAATTATTGGTTTCACGGTTCTCCACTACTTCAAAAGAAATTCCGTTTTCTAAGCAAAACAGCGGAAGTTCCTGTTCTTTTACAGCTAACATGGAGATAGAATAATAATCATCGTTTAGGAGATTTTCAGGAATGTGGCATACACCTTTATGCAATCCTTTTTTCATTTTTACAGTGGGCGATACAACATTGAAAACAGGTTCACCGGATACATTATATACCGTCATGCTTAAATTAATATCCGCTTCTTCTTTTTCGCTCCAAAATTCATACTCAATATCAATTGGAGTAGCTGGTGTAATAATATCTAACCCAACCTGATATTTTGGAACAGCGCGAATGCTTTTTGCTTTTACCCATTCGTTGCCCGGTGCCTGAGCATATTCCCAGTGCTGCTCGTAACTATCCACAAACTCATTGCTTTGATAGTAATTTACCACTTCATCGGCAGTTCCTGATTGAACTAACTGTCCCTGCTTAAGAAAAATGGCACGCGTGCAAAGATTCTTTACAGCGGTCATATTATGGCTAACAAACAAAACCGTTCTGCCCTGGTTGGCAGAAACATCTTTCATTTTACCTAAACACTTTTTCTGAAAGTCAGCATCGCCCACAGCTAACACCTCATCTACAATTAAAATTTCGGGCTCAAGATGCGCTGCTACTGCAAATGCCAACCGCACATACATTCCGCTGCTGTAACGCTTAACCGGTGTGTCAATAAATTTTGATACTCCGCTAAACTCAACTATCTCATCAAACTTTCGGGCTACTTCGTTTCTTGTCATTCCAAGAATGGCCCCGTTCAGAAAAATATTTTCTCGCCCCGTAAGTTCCGGGTGAAAGCCTGTTCCCACTTCTAGTAAACTTGCTACTCTGCCTTTCATTTTTACACTACCGGTGGAAGGAGATGTAATGCGCGAAAGAATTTTTAGCAAGGTGCTTTTACCTGCTCCGTTTTTCCCAACAATGCCCAGCACTTCTCCATCTTTTACTTCAAAGTTAATATCGCGTAGAGCCACATGAATAGAGTCGTCATTATAATTCTCATGAACTTTTTTCAAGGAATCTTGTTTGCCGGTAAGGCGCGCTACAAACCGGTTAACATCTTCGGCTAAGGTGCCGGAGCCGATAATGCCCAGATTGTAAATTTTTGAAACGTTCTCTACTTTAATTACAGTGCTCATACTTTTGCTTAAACCGTATCCATAAAATCTTTCTCAGCGTTGTTGAATAACACAATTCCTATAGTCATTACCGCAAAGGCAAAAATTACACTGTATGAAACACTTTCAATAGTGAAAGTTCCTTTTCCTAAAATTGCGTAGCGAAATACTTCTATTACCGGTGTTAGCGGATTAAGGTTTGCCACAAATCGTATTTTCCCGTGAAGGAAAGAGAGTGGATAAATTACAGGAGCTGCATACATGGCTAATTGAACGCCAAACGAAATGAGGTAAACCAAGTCGCGATATTTAATGGTGAGAGATGAAACAATCACGCCAAACCCCAAGCCCATCATGGCTATAATAATTACCAGAAAGGGAAGTGCAAGCAGAAAAATATTTGGATGTACAAGACTGTGGTGATAAATTAAAAACGGAACGATGAGTAAAAGCTGAATGAAAAAGCTCATCAGGTTTGAAACAATTACTGAAATGGGAATAGCTAATCGAGGAAAATAAACCTTGCCGAAAATATGGGAGTTGCCAACAAATGTGTTAGATGTTTTGGTAAGGCAACTTGAAAAATAATTCCAAAGTACCACACCGGTTAATATAAATAATATGCGTGGTATTCCATCGGTAGGCAAGCCAGCTAAGCCGCCAAAAAAAGCATAAACTGCAGTAGTAAACAAAGGTTGAATAAAATGCCAAACAGGACCAAGAACAGTTTGCTTGTAAACAGCAACAAAATCTCTTTTTACAAAAAGAATAATCAGGTCGCGGTAATGCCACAACTCTCTAAAATTAAATTTAAACGGATTGGAAGTGGGCTCTAAAACCTGCGACCACTCATCATTTACCTCGTTGTTTACCATTGGTGATTTTGCAGAGCGAATCTATCTTTTTTAGCTATGATTTAAAGCGAAGCACGTGACGGATAATTTTGCAAATGCGTTTTACCTGTTCGGTTTCTAATTCGTAATACAACGGCAAACACAAAACACGCGAAGAAATATCTTCGCTTACAGGCACCGGTTGTTTCTTTACATAATTTACAGTAGATAAACTCGGATAAAAATATCTGCGCGGATAAATAAAATCGGCATTCAGTGAATCGCGCACGCTTAATAATATTTTTTCGCTTTCGAAAATAACGGGGTAATACGCGTAATTATATTCTGTGTTGGCAGGAACAACCGGACGTCTGATAGTTGTTTCTTTGCCAAGCAAGAGTTTGTCATATAAAGTTGAAAGCTCTTTTCTTTTCTTGATGATGTCAGCCACATGCGGCAATACACATAAACCCATAGCTGCATGGAACTCTGAATTTTTTGCGTTGATACCCAAGCCCCAAAAATCTTCTTGCCCCTTGTGACCAAAATTGCGCAAGTAAGAAAAACGATGTGCTGCATTTTCATCATTGGTTATTAATGCTCCCCCTTCTACAGTATGGAAAAGTTTGGTGGCATGAAAACTTAAAGTAGAAGCATCGCCATAATTTACCAATGGTTTGTCTTTATACTTTACGCCAAAAGCATGAGCCGAATCGTAAATTACTTTGAGCTTATGTTTCTTGGCTATTTTTTCGAGTGCTTCTACATTACATGGAATTCCATACACGTGCGTAGCGAGAATGGCAGAAGTTTTTTTAGTAATCAGTTTTTCAATTTTTGCTGGATTGATGTTCAAAGTAGAGGAATCTATATCGGCAAAAACAGGTTGACAGTTTTCCCAAACAATAGAAGAAGTTGTAGCAATATAGGAGAATGGTGTGGTAATAATTTCGCCTTTCAATTCCCATCCTTTAATAGCAAGTTGCAAAGCAGAAGTTCCATTGTTTAGAAAAATGAAGTGTTTGGCTTCGCAATACTTCTTTAGTTTTTCTTCCAGTTCCATCAACAGCGGACCATTGTTTGTAAGGTGCGCACTTTTCCAAATACCTTTTAGGTAGCGTGAATATTTTTCTACAGGCGGTAGAAAAGATTTGGTAACCGGAATCATAGGTAGATTTTATTGTTAATCGGTTCGCGCTACATTAATTCTATAACGCGTTACCGCAATCAGCACAGCAAAGAAAGGCAAAATTGGAATTTTATAACGAACCAAGGCACCATAATTAAAACTGGTTAAGCCAATAGCAATTGCTATAATGATAATAAAGGGAATGCAAAACATAATTACATGGTCGCGGAATAATATTCCAAGGGCGCGGTAAGCCTTACCATTCATAAATACTTTAACGAAATAGTAGAGGAAAAATAAACTCTCAATGCCCGACATTAACATCACTGCATTGCGTATTTGCCAAAAAAATGGCCCAAACAAAGTAACCACAATTGCTATCGGAGCTTTTCGCAAAATTCCGGCTGTAGTATAGTCCACATCATTTCCTAAGGAATAAAACGAGCCACCTTGGGTTTCACCTAAGGTAGTATGCCAACTTTTAAAACCTTCAGCAGTTTTTTGCATAGTGTCCAAACTGTACGATTGCATAGTGGTTCCAATATTTTGAATAAACAAGTATGAAGCCGCTAATCCGCCACCTAAAAATAGTGGAAGCGCAATAAACCTGAAAACAGGATTCTTAAATGCATTGCGGTAATAGATGGCAGCCATAAGAATTAAGCAAGGTGCCAGTGTGATGATAATAAATCCGCGAACCAGAGAAATTAAATAGGCAGTAAGCAATAGTTTGAAAATGTTTGTGACTATACTTTTTTTGAGTATCACCAATTGATAAAAGCAATAAACAAAATACATAATGCCGCTGAACATAATCACATCCTTGCCAACTCCGGAACCCCAAAAAATTACGGACGGAATCATGAGAAAAGCCACCGCAAATTCTTTATCAAGCATTGGGTAAATGGAAACAAACAACTTGAATGTTTTGAAAATGAATAAGTACGATAAGAAACATACTATTATGCAGCTAACAACATAGGAGTTGAAACTAAGTAGATTGATTATTGAAGTAATTCTGATAACAGTTAATGTGGTGTTGCTGCGCAATAGAAAATCAACTGAATTGGCCCAGCACTCATACCAGCATTCAGGCGGATAGGCACTTGTCATATCTGCAACAAATGCAAAATATTTTTCGGGAGATTTTAGTGCTAAATTGTAAAGCGGTTTGGCAGCAAGAAAATAATTGATACTGTCGCCACCTTTGTAGTACAATAAATAGATTAAGGCAAAGCCAATAGAGCCGAACATTTTATAGTTAAGTCCCTTAATAAAATAGCGCTGATAAAGCGGATTAGATTGATTACTAGCTTTAATACGAAACGCAATAAAATAGATGAGTGCTGTGTAAACCGGTAATAAGAGAATATCTAAAACCTCCATAGCGCGAACGTAAATTAAATAAGCGAGTTATAGATATATGTAAAACAGAAACGTCCAACAATTATGTTGGACGTTTCTGTTTTTTAGGATATAAAGATTCTTAGAATCTTGGACAATAAATTGTTTGAGGACCTCTCTTCTTCCATTTGCCAATGTAAGCAAGACCAACTTCAAAGCCACCTTGCGATTTAGAACCGCTGATAAGTTGTGATACGTTAATGTCGTAAGCAACACCTAATTCAATTCCGCGCCAAACTACACCAGCATTCAGCACGACCGATTCTCCTACCATTCTCTTATCTCTCCAAGGAGCATTAGGGTCGCCACCTACCATACGGAACATAGCACCAACTTTAAAATGGTCTCCGTCAGGATATCTTTCTTCAAATAAAATTCTGAAATCGGTAGCTAAAATTAATTCAAGCGATTGACCTTGACTCATTACAATAAACTTCGGCTGCATATCAAATCTGCCTTTTAATGGGAAACGGATTCCGCCATGGCCAACAATTTTCATATTCAGTTTTACGTTCTTGTCGCCAAGGAAAGAAATAGCCGGACGATTTAAGTGGTACACAGATCCACCAACATAAACACTTGTTCTTTTCGAAATTTTCATATACCACATCAAGCCTGCATTGATATCCCAATACATGAATTTATTGTCTACCAAAAATTCGTTGGTAGGAAGCAATGAGTTATAAGCACTGCCATCCCATTGACTACCGAATTGCAGGTGAGAGAAATCAATTGTTTGCTGAAAAATTTGAGAAGAAAAACCGATAGCGAGGTAATTGGTATTTCTTTGGTTCAACGATTTGTGGTAAGCCAAAGCCAATCCGCCAACGTTGTAACCAAATTTAGATTCACCAGCTTGGTCGCCAATAAAATTTGCTCCAAAACCAAAAGCATCACCTTTTCCGAACCCTTTATTGGTTCTAAAGTCTGCACTGAAAGTATAGGTGCGATACATAGGTGTTTGCTCATCGCGCAAAATAGAACCCCATTGTCCGCGGAATAATCCGGTTATACGATAGTTGCCATCGAACGCACCGGTCATAGCGGGGTTCAAATAAAGTGGCGACATATAGAATTGAGAGAAGTGTGGATCTTGTGCAGATGCCTTCAACATTGCAACTAAAATCAGAATGATGGGTAGAACTTTTTTCATTTATCTCGGTTTAATAGATGACTAAAAATAGAAAAATTTCAATTCGACAAAACTTTTATTAAAAATATTATTCGCGCACTACTCCAACTTGTTTTACCGATTTGCCTGTTTAAAGGTTACAAATCTTTCCTTGTTTTCACCAAATCGGTCAAAAACTATCTAATCAGCGTAACTGTTCCTTCCTTTTCTCTTGTTTTTCCGTTCAAATAAACACCCTCCGCATAGTAGGTATAAACTCCGGGATTTTGATTTTCTCCTTTATAAGTTCCATCCCATCCTTGCCATTGGTTTGATGAATCAAAAACCTTTTCGCCCCAACGGTTAAAAATTTTCAGATTTAATTTTGACAAACCAAAACCATACATTGTAAAGACATCATTATTGCCATCCCCGTTGGGTGTAAATGCATTTGGCGCATAAAAATCTTCACCGTTGCCTACATAGACGGTAACAGACTGCGAAACGCTGCAATCGGAAAGATAATTTACTGTTAAAGTATAAACGGTGTAAGTGTATGGTGCTGCCAGCGGAGACGGACAATCTGTGCAATTTAATCCTGTAACCGGTGACCATGAATAGAAATTAATATCAGCAGAAGTATAATGACTCACATTAGAAACCAAGGTAAGCGATTGTCCGAGTTTAATGGTGCTGTCTTGTGGAAGAATACTCAAATCGGGCTTCACCGGTTCGTATATAAATACGGTGGTGTCTTTTGTACAACCTTCGCTATCGCGAATTTTCAGATGATAAATTCCTGCACCCAGATTATCGAAAATTTCTGAAGACTGGAAAGCACTTCCATCAACAGAATATTCGTAAGGAACGGGATTGCCGGGTGTTCCTCCGCTTCCTGAAATTTGAATTTGTCCATCAGTATAATCAGGGCAGGAAATTGAATCGATAGTCAGCAAAGCAACATCAATTAAAGGTGGTGCAACGAAAGTAACGTTTAGCGATGTATCGCATCCATTATTGTCGCTTACCGTTACAATATAATTTCCTGGCGCAAGATTATTTTGAATAGCAACAAACGAACCGTTATTCCATAAAAAAGAAATAGGAGGAGTTCCGCCAAAAACTGAAACTTCTACAGAACCATCCATTGCATTGGCGCAGGTAATTTCATTTTTATTAATGAGTTGTGCATCAAGCGAAGGCGGATTGGCGAGCGTTACATTTCCTTGTGCGCTGCAATTACTTGCATCGGTTACCGTAACGTCATAAACGCCAGCTGGAATATTACTTAGTGAATTATTGTCAGGAGTTCCTGGTAAATAAGCCCAATCGTAAGAATAGGTTCCGCTGCCACCTGTGGCAGTTACATCCGAAGTTCCGTTAGAAATACCGGTGCAAAGCGGGTCGGTGTGGTTGAAGGATAAAACTATTTGCGTTGGCTCTGTAATAACCGTTGTAGTTGTTGCTTTGCAATTCTTACTGTCTGTTACAACTACAGAATAGTTGACAGCAGGCAAACCGGTAGCATTGGCTACAACTTGATTTGAAGGAGTCCACAAATAAGTAAACGCAGCAGTTCCATTTAATGTAACTACAGTTACTGTTCCATCAGAAATCCCAAAGCACGAAGCATTTGTTGATGTAGCCGAAACATGCAACACATAAACAGTATCAATAATAAAGTTGGAAGTAACGGTGCAGTTGTTAGCATCAGTTACTAATAATGTATGATTGCCGTTATCTAAATTGCTGATAGAAGAATTGCCGCTTACTCCATCCCAGTTGTAGATATAATTTGTTGTTCCTCCATTAACTGTTGCAGTGGCTGTTCCATCTAAACTTGCATCGCAACTCGCATCTGTTTTAGCAACAGTGGCTGTTAATGCTGCCGGTTCGGTGATGGAAGAAGAAACAGTAACGGTACAATTATGTGAATCGAAAACAGTAACAGAATAATTTCCTGCTGCAAGACCAGTTGCACTTGATGTATTACCTTGTGCAGGATTCCATTGATAAGAATAAGCAGGAGTGGCACCACTTGGTGTAATCGTAATGCTTCCGTCATTTGCACCATTGCAAAGAATATTTATAAAATTGGCGGTATAGCTTAGTTGTGTTGGCTGTGTAACAGTTGTATTTCCAGTTCCGGTGCATCCGGTGGCATCAGAAATGGTAATCGAATAATTTCCGGGCGCAAGATTTTTTATGGAATCAACTCCCGTAACGGCATTGCTCCATGAATATGTGATAGGAAGGGTTCCACCGGTAGATTGCGCATGAATTATTGCATCACTTGCACCAAAACAACTAATGGAGTCAATAATCAAATTCACCGGAATACTACTTCCTGTTCTTACATGAACAGTATCGTGCAAAGTGCAAGCCCCACCGGTTAGTGTAACTAAGTAATCTGTATTTGCAGCCGGATTTACAGTAATAGAAGAACCGGTTCCCGCTAAAGTATTGGTAGTAAGATTTGTCCATTGGTAATTAAAACTGTTCCCCGGTTGAGGATTTCCATAAGTAGTTGTAGTTAACTGCACCGGCACTGGTGTGCAGAAAAATGTATCAACCGGAAACGCATAAAACCGAATGGAGGTATCCACGTTCACGTAAACAAAATCCTGACTATGGCAGCCGTTGGCAGCCGTTACATCAACTCCATAAATAACAGGAGTTTCGGGATGCGCTACCGGATTTACAATATCTGTTGGCGTTGGCGCATTCGGTCCTACACTCGGTATCCAGGCAATTGGCAAACCGGCAACATCGGTTACGCAAATATTAAATCTTGCATTAGGTCTGTTGGTGCTGCTGCTTGGCACACCGGTTATTCCGCACTGGCTGGTGCTTCCTTTCGAATAATAAACGGAAGGGAAAGCCGTAGGAGTCATCTGCATTTTCTTGTTCAACACAGTAGGACTGCCGGTGTTATCAAAACAAACATCCACTACTAAGTTAGATGAACCATCCCAGTCGTAAGGGAAATCGAGGCGGTGAGTTACCCAGCCGTCAACCACGCCAAGCGGAACGCTTTTAGGAACAAACACAGTAACTAAATTCGGTTGCCAGGTGGTTAACGAGTTTGCCTGTGTGCATCCCATTTTAATTTCAAAATTCTTCATGGTATCTAACACACCGGTCACGTCATCCATGTAGAACGCAATACTGTCAATAGTTCCGCCAGAACCAACTAAGGCAATTATTTCATTTTGCAAATACAGAAATTGGTGACGCGCACTTTTACTGTAATGTCCGTAAACAGTTGGATAACCGGTTGGTGAACCTGTTGGGGTTACACCGGTGCCGGTGCCTATTTGCGCCTGCACCACATGACCGGTGCAAGGTGTTTGAGCAATACCGCAACTTTGAGGATTGGTAACAATATTCAGATTCACGGGGTCGCCCGGGCAAACGTTTGTTGGAGTTGCTTGTGCTACAATATTAGGCCCCGAGCCAGCCACGTTCACCGTTACAGAATCAAGGTTGGTGCAACCGTTTGCACCGGTTACATAGAGGTAATATTTTGTAGTAACGAGCGGACTTGCTACCGGATTCGGCACTGTATCGTTCGGCACATTGGCAACAGGGTCGTTTAAGCCTGTGCCCGGTACCCATTGGAAATGATAAGGCGCATAAAGATTATCGGTTGTAGCATTCAAATGCACTTGTCCGTTCTGGCAAATACTTCCACCCGGTCCTGCATCGTAAGTAAATGGAGGTGCTGCTCCTACAAAAACAGAATCAGTTCCGCAATCGGAAGTGAAATAATACATAGTGGAAGTAGCAGGAGTAACTACCGGATTATAAATGTTCGGGTTTGAAACAGCATTAGGTCCGGTTGAAGGAATCCAGGTAAAATTTGTTCCACCGGAGGCTGTCAGTTGCACCGGAGTTCCGCAATAGGTTACGCTGGCGGTGAGTAACTGCACCTGCGTAAAAACACAAATGGAATAAACGCGCGTGTAAGAACCGTTGATAGGACAGTCATTGTTTTCTGCAGTTAAAACAAAATTGTGGCAACCGGTATCGCCCGGTAGTGGTGTCCAGTTGATACGCGCTGTTACCGTGTCACCGGCTCCTACCTGCACCATGCTTGCACCGGGAATTGCTGATGGAGTAGTGTTGATGTTGCTGGTAATAGTAAGATTATGATTAGCCGGGTCGGTGCAAAGAATATCGAACGTAAGCGGAGTGCCGGGGCAAACCTGAACGCTCAACGAGTCTACCTGATTTCCATTCTGCACATTGGTAATAGGATTTTGCGCAGGTATAGCAATAGCGCAATTCAAAATAACCACTTGTATATCGCGCATGGTTGAACCAATCAATACACCGTTACGATATTCATCTACACGAACAGCCAAAACATCCTGCTCAACTAAGCCGGGCGTAAAAGCCATTTGACCGGTAGAAGAATTAAACTGAAACGAGTTTGCAGGAATAGTAGAAATAGGACAATTGACAGAGTAGCCACCGTTAAAAGCAATATTGTTGTAAGGAAGCGAACCACCATCCATCGGATTTACCAGCGAATAAACCAACGAGTCTCCATCCACATCCACCGCTCCGTGATTGAACGTAACGTTAGAACCCAAACAGAAAAACGGAACCGGTTGATTGGTAAACGCCACCGAGTTATTGCAATAAGGCTGACCGGTGAGCGGGTCAATAGTATTATTCACCGTTGCTTTAATAGATAAGTCTTCGCCACCGGGGTTGGGAATATTATTAATGGCTCCATTGCGGCAGCAATCGGTAGTGCCGAATGTTACTTGTGTGCAACCCACCGGTACGTTTACTATGCCGGTGTAGGTATAAATCTGCACACCCGGATACGGTGGATTACCCCCGCTGCTCCAGTTACATCCGCTATTTACAATTTGCGTAGGGCATAGCTGCGATACCTCGGTACCATTGGCAGGAACCGCTGATGGGTCTTGGTTTAATGTATAGAAAGTTTGAGGCACGGTACAATTCAATGCAGAAACTTCGAGTGAAACACTGGTTGGTGCAGTTACTGCCTGCCCTTGCGATTGATTATCCCAACAGTTGCGGTAATACCGGATGGTAATTTTGTATTGCATGTTTCCGCCTACTAAACCCAAACATTCATATTGAATATCCTTACCCATATTATGGGTAGCATAAACAGAGTGGGCAGAAAAAAGCGTGGCTATTACAGCAGCAAAAATGAACTTGTAAAAACGTTTCAAAACTATATTGGTCGGGGGTTTTGTTTGCAAAAAGATGCGAAATATAGCCAATGCGTTGTAAATGGGCTAAAGAAAGTTTGTGTGAGGCAAATAATTATTTTCACCGCCTCAAATTTCGATACTATGTACAGAACAAACACCTGCGGTGAATTGAATTTAAAGAATGTTGGAAGCGAAGTAACCCTAAGCGGCTGGGTGCAGAAAACCCGCGCGCTGGGAGGAATGACTTTTGTGGATTTACGCGACCGTTACGGAATGACTCAACTTGTTTTTAATAACGATTTAGATGCACCGCTTTGCGACCGTGCTAATAAATTAGGTCGTGAGTTTGTAATACAGGTGAAAGGCAAAGTAACCGAGCGCAGCAGCAAGAACCTGAACATGCCTACCGGTGAAGTAGAAATTACTGTTAGCGAAATGAATGTGCTAAGCGAAAGCGAAACACCTCCTTTTATTATAGAAAATGAAACAGACGGCAACGAAGAGCTGCGCTTAAAGTATCGCTACCTCGATATCCGCAGACCTAAAATGCGCGATACTTTGGTGACACGTGCGCTCATTAATAAAGCTGTGCGCGAGTATTTAGATGAAAAAGAATTTGTAGAGATAGAAACTCCCTGCCTGATTAAATCAACACCGGAGGGCGCGAGAGATTTTCTTGTTCCTTCACGCTTGCAACACGGAAGTTTTTATGCGCTTCCGCAATCTCCTCAAATTTTGAAACAGTTGTTGATGGTGGCGGGTATGGACCGGTACTACCAGATTGTTCGTTGCTTTAGAGATGAAGATTTCAGAGGTGACCGTCAACCGGAGTTTACTCAGGTGGATTGCGAGATGAGCTTTGTGCATCAGGAAGATATTTTTGAAACCTTTGGCGGATTAATTCAGCATGTGTTTAAGAAAGTGTTGAGTTATGATTTGCCTGCGCTTACGCGTTTGCGCTATGACGATGCGCTGAAACTTTACGGCAGCGATAAACCCGATTTGCGTTTCGATTGTAAGATTGTTGAACTGAACTCAGTTCTTCCAACTTCTGAGTTCGCGGTGTTTAATAATGCAGTTACCGGTGGCGGAATTGTTGCGGGATTAAATGCAAAAGGCTGTGCCACTTTTACGCGCAAACAAACCGATGAACTTACAGAGTTTGTAAAAGCAAGCCACCGCGGATTGAACGGTTTAATTACCGTGAAGTTTAACGAAGACGGAACGGTGAAATCTTCGATTGATAAGTTTTTTAACGAAGAGCAGCTGCGCGAAATAGGAAAGGCTTTCGATGCGCAGAAAGGCGATTTGCTTTTGATTGCTGCTGATAAAACTTCGAAGGTTCGTAAATCTTTAGGCGATTTGCGTTTGGAACTGGCGAAGAAAAACAACTGGATTAAAGAAGGCGACTGGAGTGTGTTATGGATTGTTGATTTTCCGCTTTTTGAAAAAGATGAAGAGACCGGTGCCATTACTTTTGCGCACCATCCGTTCTGCTCACCGCATCCGGAGGATATGCAATACTTTGACACCGACCCTACGCGTGTTCGCGCCCAGACGTATGACATGGTGATGAACGGCAACGAAATTCTTTCGGGCTCTATTCGTATTCACCAAAAAGATATTCAGGAGAAGGTGTTCAACAACTTAGGGTTTGACCCGGTGGAGCGCGATAACCGTTTTGGCTTTATGCTGAATGCCTTTAAATACGGTGCACCGCCACACGGAGGATGCGCTTTTGGCTTAGACAGAATAGTCATGCTGATGACCGGTGGCGAAACTATCCGCGATGTAATTGCTTACCCTAAAACTTCGGGCGGCCGCGACTTAATGATGGACGCACCTACACCGGTGGATGAAAAGGCATTGCGTGAAGTGGGGATAAAAATTATTTGAGGATTTGAGAATTCTTGTTGTTGGTCGGGCAACCAACAATAGGGGTGTGCCTTTTGTTGTTGGTCAGGCGACCAACAACAAAAGGGTGTGCCGTTGTTGGTCGCCTGACCAACAACTTACGCCTTCTTCTTCTCCTTCCTCATCATCACCCTAACCGGTTTGACGGAAGTGTTTTGTATGAGCAGATACTTCTTAACCGGTGCCACCGGTTCCAGTTTTATTTCCTCACCGGCTGAGATGTAAAATTTTTCGTCCGGCACTTCACGCGCGGTGTTGGCGTACCAAAACTCTATACCGGTGGGCGACTGGTTAGTTAAACTAAGGTTAAATTTCTTCGCCAGCTTAGGTAAAGATGTTTTGCGTGTATCGCCTGCGCCAATGTTCAGCCAGGCCTTTAGCACCTTGCGCTCGTGCCGCTGCATAAGGCGGAAAGACGAGGGCAAATCTTTACGCGTGCGGTAAATGGCGCGTGCCGCCCGCGCCACCTGGCGGCCAATACTGTAGAACCGGTTGAGCGCCTCAATACGCTTGCGCGTTTGCGTGGGGCGCTCCTTCTTTTTCATTTGCTGCGCCTTGTTATCCTCGCGCAGCTCGTTCGCCAGCGTGGCAATTTCATCAATGGCGGGCTGCGCAAAATTCTGCGCTATCAGCTCCACCTTATATTTGTCGGCAACGCCATGCAGGGTCTCCATAAACTGCACCATGCGCAGGCGGCTGGTGCACACCTTGCTGTATTGCCCCTGCCCGAACTCCTTAAGCGCCTCCTTATTATCCGGAAAAGCCTTGCCGGCATAATACTGCACATCGCGATACTTGGCGCAGCACTTAGCCAGCGATTGGTTCGATTCATCAATCAGGATGGCATCATGGTCAGTTAGCTGTTCGTCACTATCGCCCAAGCCAATCATAAGTGCATCTTTACATGCAGCTTCCCAGTTTAAGTAAAAGGAGGCATTGAATTGAGAATCGTAGGCAGTAAATTTTGATAAGTTATCATTAAAAACTTCCCTCATCAGGTTAATTTTCGATATCATATCACTATCGCTCTCCGTAAATATGCGCTTTATTTCCATAAATGGTTGATTACATTATTCTGCTAAATTAATAAAATTAGATGTAAAATAATAAAATAAATAAGTGGATATTATTTATAAATACGATATTTATGAAAATAAATGTGCTGTATTAATTTACCAATCAGCTATTTATATATAAAATCAGCTGATTTAAATAATAGTTAAGAAACTAATATAAATTAATCAGCAGAATAGATAATTTATTTTGCTGAATCATAATTTCAATCAGTTAATTGATTGAAATACTTAATTTAATAAACTTATTATTAATTGTAATAAGCTTATTTGTAAAAATTAAATACTGAATATTATTTTAAAATAGCAGAATAATTAATTTAATTAGCTGATTAAATTAATTAAATAACGTGATAATTATTTAATTGCAAAACATTATTTTATATTAGCTGAATATATTTTATTGGTTACAGATTATTAAAATATAAAGACTAATTAATTTTATTAATTTGCTGAATAATGTAATTAAGATATAAAGTAGAACAATCGTATCTTAATTTCAATAAATGTCCTAATCAACTAAAATATGTCCTTCCCATTAATAGAAATAGACCGCTTGCAGCTCATAGGACTAACAGAAGACCATATAAATGACCTTTTTGAGCAATACAGCGATGAAGAAGCCATGAAATACTGGGATGGGTTTCCGCATAAAGATGAGGAGGACACGCGCAAGCTTGTTCAGCGGCTGCGCGAAAGATATAAAGCCGGCACTTCCATCTGGTGGGGCATTAAGTTTAAGGGCACCCATAAAATTATAGGCAGCATGGGTTACAACCGCTTTGCCCCAAACGGGCTGGCGGTAATAGGCTACATGCTCAACCGCAATTATTGGCAGCAGGGCATAATGACCGAGGCGGTAACCGGTATGGTAAAATTCGGGTTTGAGGAACTGAAGGTGCACCGCATAGAGGCGCACGTTACGCCCGGCAACACTGTGTCGGAGCGGCTGCTTTTAAAGCTCGGCTTTATGCGCGAAGGCCTGCTGCGCGAGCGCGAGTTTTATAAAGGCACCCACCAAAGCCTGATTATTTATGGTAAGCTGGTGAGTGATGAATAAGGAACCCTTGTCATTCCGAACGAAGGTTTCCGTAGTGAGGAATCTTGTATTACATGTCAAGTGCAAATACAAGATGCCTCGTTCCTCGGCATGACAAAACCAACAACAAATTTTTCTCCCTCCTCCATTTGTTTTTTTTAAAAAATTCCGAAATTTATTTCCGGTAAAAGGTGGTCAAGTAACTGTGGAGGCGCAAAACAGAGTACTCCCTTGTCGGGGGGCATGAAGAGGCAGCACGTTTAACCGGATTTCTTCCGCAGTTACTCATCGGGATTTGAGGAATCCGGAATTACGCAAACACCGCGCATTAAAGCATAGAGGAATGCTGATTAAAGACTGACAGCCCGGAAAGACGGGTATTTTTAAACTCATGAACAAAAAGACCATCCTTATTGTAGCGGCAGTATTAGCCGTGCTGAGCCTTATGCTTTACACCGCCAACCAGGCGCGGCAAAAACAAAACGCTATACGCGCAGCATTCGACAGCCTCAATAACTCAATGGCACCGGTAAAGCATGATTACACCAAAGAAGAACTACCGCCTCTCGATTCGCTGCTGAACCGGTAGTGTTTTGAGAGATGCCATCGCTCAAAAAAAATATTGCGCAGGCTTTTTGTTTGGCTTGAAAATAAATTTGCGTTCGCGCTCTTCAGGCGTTTGCAGTTCGTAAATAAAGGTGGCGGTTTCTTCAATCCATTTAAACACTTCTTCCACCGATAGGGCTGCGTGCTTTTCCATTTGCTCCATGGTTACCGTGTAGGTAAATCCTATATGTTGGTTTTCTTTTTTTGGAGTAATCATTTTTTATAGAAGCGTTTAAGGTTGGCAATATCTGACTGGTCTTGCTCTCGGTTGGCATATCCCTTAAGCACAATTAAATCATCTACATGCAATACATTAACAGGCGTTTCTTTAAAATATTTTATCTCCTTTCTGTTCCAGCATTCTTCAAAATTAACGGGCACATCAATTAATACATCTAAGGTTAGTGCCTGTAAAGTATTGCTGGAGTAGCCATAAGCAATCAGGTTTTTTTCCTTCACGTATTTCAATCGAAGTTCTTCCTGCAAAAGTGTTTTCAATTCAAAAAATAAATTGTGTTTATACCCGTGCTCTGCAATGGCTTCTTCAAATTTTTTCAGGTTGTCTTCCTTCCATTCAATCAATACATCAATATCCGCAGTCATACGCGGAATACCATAGAGGTTAACCGCAATGCCTCCACACAGTAAATATTTTACTTCGTGTTGGTGCAGCGATTGAAATATTTCTTTGAGTTGAATCATGTTTTAAAAATCTTGCTGTTGTTGGTCGCCTGACCAACAACAATTTCCTAAAAATCTAAACCAAACGAAAGATAGTAAGCCGGATATTTAGAAACCAAACCGGTGTCGTAACCCCAGGCGGTATCAAAGCGAACAAAGTAACCGAGGAAACTGGTGCGCACACCCGGACCAAAGCCCATGATGAAAGGATTTTTATACCGCTGCAATTTTATAATTACCGAAGGGTTGATATTTGGGTTTTGATATTGCTTGCTGAACAAAGGATTGTTGCCCGACCACGGTGTTATACCTTCCCAAGCCGTACCGGCATCAAAGAAAGCCACTAACTGAAAGTTGCGGATAAACTCGCTCTTGATATTGCTGCGAATAAGCGCGGCAAAAATAGGCACACGCAACTCGCTGTTGAACACAATAAACTTATCGCCATTGCGCGCGTTCTGCTTAAACCCGCGTATAGGTGCCGCCAGTGTTTGAAACGCGTAATTGTGGTTGTAATTGATAGGCGTGGTTTCATCCCACTTAGAAGCGTTAGGGCCGGTTATCCAGTTCTCCAAGCCACCGGCATAGTAAATCATGCGTGCTGTGCCAAACGATGCACCCATAGCTAACCGGTTAGCCCAAATAATTTGTTTATACACTTTTTGGTAGTGGCGCAAATCGAAACCGAAAAGAGCCATTACCGTTTTGTTGAACTGCGGCACCGGTAAATCAAAATCGCTAGAGTACGTTTTGTTCTTGGTCGGGAACTCTTTTTGCACCTCTGCAAAAACTTTAAAGCGCGTGCCGTAGCGAATGTTAGTGGCTACTTCAATGCAATTATCAAAAACATATTCGGTGCGGAACGAAAGCCAGTTGTCAGAAATTTTCGGAAACTTTAAACTCGGCTCATCTATCACCTTTACCAGAATATTATCGTTGCGGAAACCAAAGCGGAAGAGCATGCCGTTCAGCACATCCAGTGCGTATTTTAAATCCAGCTCTAAGTAATTTGTTTTAAGGCTAAACTCAGATTGGCCAACCACATTGTTCAGGTAAGCATCGGTAAAAGCAATGCCACCGGAGCGGCTGCCGCGGTAGAAAGTGAGCTTTTTATCTAAACGCTTTTTAAGGTTTTCGTAAGTAATAAAGTATTCCAGGTTCTTAGCCGGTTCCTGAAACGGAATACGGATGCCGCCATAAATTTTATAGTTCTCGAGCAAATCGGTAATGCCCACTTTAATAGCAATCGGCACCGGTGCATTAAAATACCGGCCAATGAAAGGCTGATACAAAGTAATAAGCGGACCGTTGTCGAAATTGGCAATTACTTTATCTACACCAAAGCGAACGTAGTAAGGGCGCACCCGCGAAAAGCGGAACACATAACCGTTTTGCACTTCAGCAATTTTGGAAGAGGAAGCAGAATCCCAGTCAAACAATTTAATGCCGTAATCAAACTCGCTCTGAAAATCGAACGGACGTTTACCCAGGGTGGCGCGGATAGAATCGTAAACTTCCAACATTGTTTTGCCGGATGCGTTTACCGGTTCTTTTTTCTCACCGGTTACTTCTGCCGCTTTGTTTTCCAGCTTCAGCATATAATCCATCACCGGTGCTCTGCCCGGAGAAGCAGTAGATTCTGTATTGTATTTACGGAACTGAACCTTGTTGCCAATGCGAAACATATCGAGCGCAAGATTCTTTTGCGGCACAATAGTTTGTTCGCGAATGTTGTAAGTGTAGTTGGTGTAAGAAGCCGTAACACCCCCTACTTTATAAACCTTCTGAAAAGAAGTATCCTTTAACTCTTCTATACTTCTGTCAATCATTGTTTCGGCAGAAACATTCGCAGGCACTTGCACCGAATCTAAGTCACCGGTCTCTTTAGTAATAAAGCGAATGGTCTTTTGGTTATGGTCAAACACACTTTCAAAGTGACCGATGTAGCGGTTGCGCACTCCGTTGTTATCGCTCAAAAAGCAAAACATGCTGTCGTTCAAATTTTGCGGAGAAGTTTCGTTGGCAAAAGGAGTGGAGGTAATGCGATACAATACATTCTGGTTCGCATCTAAATCGTAAAAGAACAAATCCATCTGCTTGTTCATCACCTGGCTTTCGTAACGCTGTGGTTGTAGTGTATCGCTCTCCCGGTTGCTGGCAAACATAATTCCGCGAATGCTATCGGCAGAAATGTAAGCGGGGTAGAGGTCGTCAAAATAATCGTCTGTAATTTTTCGTGTAGTGGTAGAGGCAATGTTGTAGAGGTAAACATCGGTCTGTCCGTTCTGCACCGCGCTCATCACCAGCTGTTTCGAATCCATAAAAGAAAAACTCACCACCTTCTGAAACTTGCGGATAGGATTTTTCTCCATCTTCTTTTTCTCAATATCATAGAACCGGATGAAAATATCAGAGCGTTTATCATTGATAAACGCAAGACGTTTACCGGTTGGGTCAAAGGCAAGTAGCGGAATACTCTGGTCAGTAAACATGGTGTTGGTTCTCCATCCGCCACGGAATAATACTTTTGTTTTGTTGGTCTCCGTATTCAGCAAATGAATTTTATAGCGACCCATATCGTTACTGGCATACGCCACATATTTTCCATCAGCACTCAGTTTAGATTGGTAGTAGTCAATGCCCTTCTTGATTTTGACCTTCACCGTTCCTTCCGGCAGCGAAGAAATTTTTGATTCGTTGGCAAATCGCGTGAGGTAATAAGTATACCAGTCCGATAATGTTTCAGAAAGATTAGTGCCGAGCACAAAGGTAAAACCATTGTCAACGCTGCGGTTAATGCGCGTGAGGTAAAGCACATTGTTCACGGTGCTTTTGCCGTGCACTTCCTCTATATAGTGCCAAATACTCTTGCCCACAAAAATGGCTTCCTCCGGTGGCAGTTTGTTCAGCTTTCCAAAACGACCGGTTATAATTCCATCGCGTAACCGGTCTTCATCATCGCTTGTCCACGGTTCTGCAATGTATTTTTCCAAACCTATTTTATACCAGTCGGGCAGGTTCAGCAACACCGCATTTTGAATCACTTCGCCAAAGGTGGTCCCGGTTACAATTTTGTCTACATAAATTTTAGCAATGCCTTCGCGTATCTGTTTATCGAGGTTGCGGTGGTCGCCATTAAAATACACATACAGTTTGCTGTCCGGTATTTTAGTAGTGCCGCCCTGCACCTGGCCGGGGTCGTAAACGCCAATATTGGTTTGGTTAAGCTCGTTGATGTTGTTATAAACGATAATGTCAATCCTGCGCTTAAACCGGTAATCGAGCACTTTCGAAATTTCATCGCTGTTATCTTCAGCCGCTTTTATAACATACTTGGCAATATCCTGTCCGCCCAAATAATAGTAGGTAATAAAGTTGTCGCTTTCGTAATACGAGAAACTGAAATCTTTATACTGCACCCGGTTCTGCCCGAATTTTTCGGTGCTCTGTGAATGCAAGTTCAAAGAGCAAAGGCCGAAAATCAAAAAGGAGAAAGCAACCTGTTTCAAAAATTTCATTTATAAAACTTCAAACGCCAACTTAGAATATTTGTTTTGCAGCAATTACTGCTCTGAAATCAAACTTAAAAAATAAATCATGCTTAAGGTTCATAAACATACTTTTAATCCGTTTCAGGAAAACACATATATAATAGAAGACGAAACAAAAGAGTGTATCATTATAGACCCCGGTTGCAGCAACGATAAAGAGCGCAATCAATTAACACAAACTATAAAGGCGCATGGGCTTAAACCGGTGAAGCTGCTGAACACGCACTGTCATATAGACCACTTTCCGGGGAACAAATTTGTGTGCGAGACTTATAACCTCCTGCCCGAGTTTCACGAAATAGAATTGCAGGTAATGTATGCCGCGCTCGATTATCAAGCTTTGTTTGGTTTTAAATTAGATGCTTCGCCCGAGCCTGCCAACTATTTAAAAGATGGCGATGAAGTGAAATTTGGAAGCACTGCGCTGGCCGTTCTTTTTACACCGGGTCATTCACCGGGTAGCCTTTCGTTTTATAACGAAGCAGAAAAAATAATTATCAGTGGCGATGTTTTGTTTCAGGGCAGTGTAGGCCGTTACGACCTGCCCGGAGCAAGCGGCAAAGTTTTGTATGAAACCATTACCACTAAGCTAATGACCTTGCCGGACGATGTAAAAGTATATTCCGGTCACGGCCCCGAAACGTTTATTGGTATTGAAAGACGGAACAACCCTTTCCTGCAATCTGATGCTTCGTTCTTTAGTTAAAAGGCTGCCGAACAAATAAACCAAGCCGTTGTTTGAATAAATATATTTGAACAACAATCTATCTGCATGAAAAAGCAATTCCTCTTCTGCATCGTTTCTTTTTTCGCACTTTACGCTGCTGCCCAAACCTATACCATAGGCACACAAACCATTACTTATACCGACCCTGCGCGCAGTAACCGTGCCGTTGGTGTAGATTTTCGTTACCCTGGCACCAATGGAGCTTTAGCCTCCGGTCAGTTTCCGTTTGTAGTTTTTGCGCATGGCTTTAGTATGGATCAAACTCCTTACTATCCTTATGCCGATTCACTCGCCAAGCGCGGATATATAGTTGGCTTGCTCACCACCGAAACCGGTCTTTCGCCAAGCCACGCCAACTTTGCGCAAGACCTGCTGTTTGTTTACAACAAACTGATTAGCGAAGGAAGTAGTAACAATGCTTCGCCTTTCTATAATAAAGTAGTAGCCAAAGGTGCTATTGGCGGTCACTCCATGGGCGGAGGAAGCACGGTTCTTTCGGCACAATACGGCAACCCGCAGGCATGTAGTTTTACTTTTGCAGCGGCTACTACCAATCCATCTTCCATTACTGCCGCACATTTAATGACTAAGCCTTATCTCTCCTTTGCCGGAAGCAGCGATTGCATAGCGCCTATTGCTACACACCAGCAACCTATGTATGATTCATCGGGTTCGTCTTGCAAATTTCTAATCAATATTACCAATGGTTTGCATTGTCAGTATGGCAACGCAAATACCGCTTGTAGCTTTGGCGAAGGTTTTTCGGGCTGCGCAAGTTCACCGCTCACGCGCCAACAGCAAATAGATAAAACACTCTACCACCTCATTCCGTTTCTCGATTATTATTTAAAAGGCGATTGCAATGCTTGGACTCTTTTTGAAAATCGGTATACCGCCAATACGGTTGATGTAAAGCAGCGCAACTGCACCAATACTGTTCCTTCGAATGCTTCTATAGCAGGCTCTCTGAATTTTTGCAGTGGCAACAGCACTATGCTTGTGGCTAACCCCACAGGCTTTCAATATTTATGGAGCGATAACTCTACCGGTGGTATGATTCATGCAGGCACTGCAGGAAATTATTCGGTAGTAGTAGGCAACGGCACCTGCTCGCTTCCTGCTGTATCGGTAACGGTTACAGAAAATTTCTCACCGACAACACCATCCGCTATTACTTCGGCAGATACGGTTTGCTCTAATATTCCAAACATCAATATTTCGGTAACAAATGACCCTGCGGTAACTGCTTACGATTGGACTATGCCAAGCGGATGGAGTGTTACCGCAGGAAACAATACCAACTCAATTCAGGTTACATCAGGCACTACCGGTGGTACAATTTCGGTAATGGCAATAAACGGTTGCGGAGTTACTGCACCGGTTACAGAAACCATTACAGTAATTCCTTCCAACCTTGGCACACCCGGTTTAATTACCGGAACCGATACAACATGTGCCGGGCAAATTCTTCAATTCTCTATTGCACCGGTTAGCGGTGCTAATTCATACGAATGGAATTTTCCTTTAGGCTGGACTCCCGGTGCGCCTTTTGATTCTACTGATATTGCTGCAACAACCAATAGCACTGGCGGTAATGTAGGTGTAGTAGCAGTTAACGAATGCGGGCAAAGTTTGCCTTCGTATTTTAATGTAACGGTAAATATACCGCCAATGCTTGCCGGAGATATTGCCGGACCGGACACTATTTGTAACGGTGGCGGTATAGGAACTTACTACACGCTTAATCCATTCCCTGCTGGTAACGATAATTACAACTGGAGCGTTCCAAACGATTGGTCGTTTGTAGACAGCAGCAACTTAGCGGCTCCTATTATTAATGTAAATTCTTCGGGTGCTATTACAGTAAATACCTCTAATAGCTGTGGAAACAGTAGCACCATTTCATTGAATGTAGTATTAGTAGATACGCCTAACGCTCAAATTACTGCCACCGGTAATACGTTTACAGCAAGCCCAGTAGGTGCCGGTTATACTTTTATCTGGTATTTGGATGGACAAATAATTCAAAGTGCAAATAACAATACATACATTCCTACTGAAAGCGGTAATTATTCGGTAGTAATAACCAACGATAATTTTTGCAGGGGCTCTTCTGCCCAAACCAATTTCATTTATAACGGTATTGATGAAACGGATGCAGAGGTGTTCAGCGTTTCCCCTAATCCTAACGCAACCGGTAGCTTGCATGTAGTAACCGGCAGCAGTTTAATAGGAGCGGAGCTGAAAATTTTTGACCTTACCGGTAAACTCATTCACCAATCACTAATCACTAATCACCAATCCTCAATAAATACAGCTCCTTATTCTAAGGGAGTATATCTAATAAGTATCGAAAAAACCGGTACAACTCTTCGCACCAAATTAGTAGTGGAGTAAACCAATTTTGCAACACTGCTTTTGGTCAAAAAGGAGTTTCTTGAAAAAAATGACAAAACCATGACAAAACTTTTGTCCGTTTTGATGGTTCAGATATTGCATTTTTCATTGGTAAAATCAGCTGTTTTTTGAGAATTGTCACAGTAGTGTCATTTTTTATTTAAGGCATACGAAAAGCCATAACTCTGCCTTAACTTTGTTTTGCAAAAAAAATTACATTTGACCGCTTTTTAAAGAGCACACACTGATAAAATAATTAATTGCGATGAAAAAATTATTTACTCTCCTGACTTTTACTGCCATCTTCTTTGCTGTCAAAGCACAAAACGGAGAAATCTCCGGAAAAGTGATTGACGAAAATGGTGAGGGCGTGCCTGTAGCCAATGTGGTATTGGTAGATAATAAAGGAGTGTCTTCCGGCAGAGGAACCACTACCGACTTTGATGGTAACTATGCTATTAAGCCACTTACTCCCGGCACCTACAACCTTCAGGTTTCTTATGTAGGTTATGGCATTCAAATACACCAGAATGTAGTGGTGAGTTCAGATAAAACCACCTTTATCGATATAAAACTTAAACCTTCTGAAACTCAACTTCAAACAGTTGAAATTATTTTCGAGAAAGTTCCATTGATTGACCCTGGCAAAACTTCTTCGCAAAACACCGTTACCGCTGCCGAAATTGCAAACATGCCAACGAAGAGCGTAACGGATATTGCCGCAACTACTGCCGGAGCGTTTCAGTCAGATCAAGGAAAGGGCATTAATATTAAAGGAGGACGCGATGCCGGTACACAGTACTATATAGACGGTGTGAAAGTAACCGGAGTGCCTACACTTCCTGCTTCTTCTATTGAGCAATTGCAGGTAATTACCGGAGGTATTCCTGCAAAATATGGTGATGTAACAGGCGGTATTGTAAACATTACTTCTAAGGGACCATCATCTCAGTTTAATGGAGGTGTTGAATATCAAACTACGCAGGGCCTAGATGCATACGGCTATAACTTAGTGAACGGAAATCTGACCGGTCCTATTATCAAGCAAAAAAGTACGCATAGAACCATTATGGGTTTCTTTACAGCCTTCGAATATTTGGGTCAGAAAGACCCGAATCCATCGGCTGTTGGTGTATGGCAAGTGCGTAAAGATGTATTGGATGAATTGCGTCAAAACCCGTTGGTTAAAAAGGAATCTGCAAAAGGATTCAACCTCGCCTCAGAAAATATCACTTATGCTGATATGTATAAAACGAAGGTAAAGCCAAACACGGCTGACCAGAATTTCCGTGGAACAGGACGCATTGATATTCGTCCGGCAGATAATATTACCCTAGCATTTGGTGGCTCGGCCAGTTATAGAAAATATAACGACTGGGTAGAAAAATACACTTTGTTTAATGCAGAGAACAATCCATTGAAAACAGAACTTAACTGGCGCGTATTTGGTCGCTTTACACACAACATTGGCTCTCGGCAATCGGATGAGGAAGAGAAGGACGGTAAAAAAAGAAAATCTTCAGCTTTTCAGAATGCGTTTTACTCATTGCAGGTGGATTATGAAAAATACCAGACTAAATACGAAGATGAAACACATGGTTCTAACTATTTCGATTATGGTTATATAGGAAAGTTTGAAACCATGAAATCACCGGTGTTTGGTTTCGATACTTTTGGAGTAGGAAATCAGATAATACAAGGATGGAAACAACTCGGATACACCGATACAGCCGTTCTTTTCACTCCAGGAACTGTAAACCAATACGGAACCAGATTTACCGAAGAATACTACGAATTATTAGGAGCTACTCGTGATGGCAACGGACGCTATGAAGTGTATGGTGCTGATAACAGCGAATTTACTTCTACTCTTGACCAAATTCAAAGTAATCAGGCACTCATTAACGGTCAGCGTTCGAACATTGTATATAACGTATGGTATAATACTGGTCGCCAGTATAACGGTTACGGAAAAGATAATGACAACGACCAATATCGTGTTCGTTTAGAAGGTGCTTTCGACATTTTGAAACCGGGTGCACCAAGCCGCAACAAACATTCTTTTGAATTCGGGGTTGAGTTTGAGCAAAGAATTCAACGCTCTTATACTGTTTCTCCGCTTGGTTTATGGCAGCGTGCCCGTTCATTGGCTAATGGGCATTTAGATGAATTGGACAGAAGCAATCCTATTCTTCGTATCAATGGACAAGACTATGCTTACAACGACCCGAACAGACCAACGTTTTTCCCGATAGATACTATTTCGTTTACCCGTTTATATAATGCGGATAAGCAAACTTTCTTCGATAAATCGTTGCGCCAGTCGCTCGGTCTTTCAGAAACTAATACTGACTATATAAACGTAGATGCGCTTGACCCGAGCCAGTTGAACTTAAATATGTTTTCACCTGAAAACTTATTGGGTGATGGTGCAGCTTTAGTTACTTACCGTGGTTACGACCCTTATGGAAACAGATTGAGCAAGCAACCATCTTTCAACGATTTCTTTACTAAGAAAAGAGCCGATGGTCAATTGGAAAGAGCAATTCCGGCTTTCAGCCCTATTTACACAGCGGCTTATATCTCTGACCGTTTCTACTTTAAAGACCTTACGTTTAACGTAGGTGTTCGTATTGACCGGTTTGATGCTAACCAAAAGGTATTGAAAGACGAGTTCTCGCTTTATGCAATCAATACTAAATCAGAAGCTACAGACCTTTCGGGCAATCCGGTAACGCACCCGGCTAACATTGGCGATAATTACTATGTATATGTAGATAATTCAAAAGCACCAACGGCTATTGCCGGTTACCGCAACGGTAATGTTTGGTATGATAGATTTGGAAATGAATTAACCAGCGGTAAAGCGGTAGCTTCTGCATCAAGCACCGGAACTATTCAGCCGTATTTAAAAGATGCGAATGCAGATATTAAAGATCCGGACAAATTTGACCCGAACACAACGTTTGAAGATTACAAGCCGAAAATTATTGTAATGCCGCGTTTGCAGTTCTCGTTCAACTTAACTGACAAAGCGTTGTTCTTTGCACACTACGATATTTTGGCACAGCGTCCATCTAACAGAGTTATCATGGACCCTACCGATTACTTATTCTTCAATGATAATATCGGAGCAACTTTGAACAACCCGAACTTGAAACCGGAAAGAACTATTGACTTTGAATTAGGATTCAAACAAAAAGTAAGCAATACTTCTGCGGTTACTATTTCTGCTTTCTACCGCGAATTCCGCGACCAGGTGCAGGTGCGTAAAATCATCAACGCTTATCCGAAAGACTATATTACTTACGGCAATATTGACTTTGGAACAACCAAAGGATTTACGCTCGACTTTGATTTGCGCAGAACCGGTAACATTACTTTAAAAGCAAACTACACCATGCAGTTTGCCGAAGGAACAGGTTCTGATGACCGCTCACAAGCAAACTTGGTAAACTCGAATCAGCCGAACTTCCGCAGCATTAATTCATTGAATTACGATGCGCGCCACATCATCAACTTCAACGCCAGCTATAGCTTTGGCGAAGGAAAAGATTACAACGGACCAACCGTTAAGAACAAGCAAATTCTTTCAAACTTCGGAGTTAACTTACAGCTTTCTGCCCGTTCAGGAACACCTTATACGGCACAGACAAACGCCACACCGGAAGGGTTGGAAGGTCAACCGGGTCGTCCAATTACAGAAGGCTCAATCAACGGCTCGCGTATTCCTTGGTATTTCCGTATGAATGCACGTGTTTGGAAAGACTTCACTTTTGTGGTGGGTAAAAAGGATGCGAAGAAAGATGACAAGCGCGAACTTTCATTGCAGATATACTTACAGGTTCAAAACCTGATTGGCTCTAAAAATGTTGTTTCGGTTTACCGCTTTACAGGTACACCAAACGATGATGGCTACTTAGGCGACCCTTCAAGTGTTACCGCTATACAATCTACTTTAAATCCACAGGCATATAAAGACCAGTATGCTGCTTACATTAACAAACCCGATAATTATTCTTTACCTAGAAGAATTTTCCTCGGAGCTGTATTTAGTTTCTAATAAAACACTATAAAAACCAAAAACCTAAACAAACACTAAAAACCAAAATCGTAGAGTATGAAAAAGAATTTACTGAACCATTCACTCTGTGCAGTACTACTGCTTTCAGGGTTTTGGGCTAACGCAAAAGAAGATGTGAACGGGCCGAAAAAAGGCGGCAAGGCGACCTTCAAAACAGAAGCTGGCGATTGTGTAACACCAAGTGCCCAGTTCGACTTAGATATTAATAACGTACGCGCCCGTATGCTTACCGGTGGCGACTTATGGTGGAACCTGAGCGAAGCCCGCTATGAAGTACCTAAAGGTGACGGAACCGGAACTTCGCTTACCGCTATTTTTGCCGGAGCTATCTGGATTACCGGTTTAGATGATGGAGGTAACTTGAAATGCGCAGCACAACGCTACCGCGCAACCGGTGATGATTACTGGCCCGGCCCGATTAGCAACGGGGTGGTAGATAAAGCAACCTGCAGCAAGTACGACCGTTTCTTTAACGTGTACGGTGCAGATATTACTACCGCACAAACTAATTTTTTGCTGAAAGGTACTACTACTACGGTGTCTGATATACCTAAGGGAGTATTGGCATGGCCGGCAAAAGGAAATCAGTACTTAGCTACCGACCCTTCGTTGATTGGTGAAACTTTTAGCGTGGAAGATAACCTTGCTCCGTTTAAAGATTATGATGGCGATGGACTTTACGACCCTCTTAAAGGTGACTATCCGGTAATTCCTTGCCGCAATGGCGAAGCAAAAGCCTATGCCGACCAAATGGTATTTTGGGTAATGAACGATGTAGGAAACCAGCACACCGAATCAAATGGTCAGTCTATTGGAATTCAGGTTAACTCATTGGCGTTTGCTTTTCAAACTACTGATGATATTAATAACATGACTTTCTATAAATATGAAATAGTTAATAAGTCAACTAACCCGTTACGCCAAACTTATATTTCGCAGTGGTCCGATCCTGATTTGGGATGTTTTTCGAACGATCGTGTAGGTTGTGATACTACCCGCAGTTTAGGTATTGTTTATAATGGTTCAAGCCCTGACCCAGATTGCCAAGGGGTAGGTGGCTACGGTGCGCAGTTGCCTTTAATTGGTATAGATTTTTTCGAAGGCCCTCTATCTGATGATAGTATACCGCAACAACTGGGTTTATCTTCGTTCGTCTATTTTACCAACGGTGCGTCTTTCGCACAATCAGATCCAAGCTCAGCGGCACAATACCGTAACTATATGACTGGTTTTTGGAATGACGGAACTCCGTTTACCGAAGGCGGAGACGGATATAGTGGAACAACACCAACTAAATTTATTTTTCCGGGAGAGCCTTGCGACCCAAATCAGTGGAGCGAAGTGCAGACTGGAGTAACTATTGCCGCAGGTGATAGAAGAATGGTACAAACATCGGGTCCGTTTAATCTTAATCCGGGAGTATCGCAGTATGTAACTGTAGGGGTTGTGTTTGTTCGCCCTGCGGGCGGTGTGGGGGTTCCACCATGTTTTGGAACTACTATTGGACCTGCCGATGATAAAGCGCAGCAATTGTTCAACACTTGCTTTAAATTATTAGATGGACCGGATGCGCCTACCTTGGCTATCCGCGAAATGAAGAATGGCTTAATCATTAACCTACAAAACCTTCCGGGTTCTAATAACTATGGCGAAGCTTACGACCAAAAAGATGGTGCGGCTGTGCAGGCAGTTAACCAATTGGGCGGTGGCGATTCAACCTTTACGTTTGAAGGCTACAAAGTGTATCAGGTGGCTAATGCAAAAGTTTCTGCTACCGATTTGGAAGACCCTGAAAAAGCCTTATTAGTAGCACAGGTGGATATTAAAAACGGAATTTCTAAAATCATCAACTTTGTTAAAGATGCCTCGCTTGGTTTATATGTGCCGGTGTTAAAAGTAGATGGTAACGATGAAGGCACTATTTCTTCGTTTCAGGTTTCGCAAGATTTATTTGCCACCGGTAGCGATAACTCGCTGATAAATCACAAAACGTATTACTACACGGCTATTGCTTACGCTTACAACAATTACAAAGCATACGACCAAAGCAATCCGCAGCCGAATACGCAGTTAACTCCTTTCTTGCAAGGAAGAGGAAACTTTAAAATTTACTCAGCCATTCCGCATATACCGGATCCGCGCAATGAAGGAACTATCCTGAATGCGCAGTGGGGCGATGGAGTAGAAGTAAAACGTATTGAAGGACAAGGCAACGGAGGAAACTCGTTACAGTTAACACCGGAAACTATTGAGCAAATCATTAACTCAGGTTCGGTTGCTTTTACCGATACGCTTGCTTACGAAAAAGGCAACGACCCTATTGGCTTTAAAGTAACCGACCCGGTTAGTTTAAAAGAAGCTGATTTTGAATTGCAGTTTGTAGATACTACTTCTAACCCTAAAGTAAATAGTTCTACTTACTGGTTCCTGCGCGATGTAACTAACAACGATACTATCTGGAGCCAACGCAGTTTAGACCGTCCGTTTGAACAGCAGATTTCTTTAAGTGCTAATGGTCAAAAAACAGATTATGGGTTCTCGATTAAGCTCGGAACACCGGCTCCTAAGTATACTATACCTGGAGTATATCTGTCTACAACAGGTGCACCTACAAGATATGTTTATGATGCCTTACCATCATCTATTGAATATGCCAACCCGTTGGAGCAGTGGTTAGGATTTGTAAAAGACGAAGGAACAAATGCAGTAACTAACTGGATTCGTTCAGGAACAATTGCAAACGACCCAGCAAGTAGTGCAGCTTCTACCAAAGCAGCAGCCGGAGTATTTGACGATAACTGGTATTACCCAACAGGAACGCCATCTACATATCCTAACTTTACTTTTGATGATACCAGTGAGATTTTTGAAAATATAGCAGGCGGCAGATGGGCACCTTATTGCTTGGCTGCTAACTATTCTAACAAAAATGCAACTACTCCTGCTCCGCCATATATTTATGGTCCGGGCTTTAAGTGGAGAAATTATCAGTTGGGAGCAACTGCCAGCACACCATCGCAAAACACGTTAGATAAACTGGCAAGTGTTGACATTATCTTTACACCTGATAAAAGCAAATGGACTAGATGCGTGGTGTTTGAAACCGGAGAAGATGAATCTTTAAACGAAGGAAACTTCATGTTCCCGCGTCAGGTAACAACCATACTTGCCGGCAGAGGGGCGTTTAAAGGGCAAATCAGAATGCACTTCTCGTGGGATAAAGATAACAACTGGTATATGGATGGTTCTCATGGAGAAACCCGTGATACCGGACGTTCATGGTTCCCGGGTTATGCGGTAAATGTAGAAACCGGAGAGCGGTTAAACATTGCGTTTGGCGAAAGTTCAGATATGACCGAGCAAAACGGAAACGATATGCTTTGGAATCCGACCGCAAATGTTTACAGTCCTATATTGTTACCAGGGCAAACCATTGAACGTCTTCCGCTTTTTGGTGGCAAGCATTTTATTTATGTAATGAGTACCAAATACGATGAAGGTCGCGCAGCGCAGGAAATTTTAGTAAGCCGCTACGATACCATTACCGTTAGCACCGTGCTTAACATACCGAAAGCCGTGCAGGAAGTACACCGCGATTTAATGTGGACTTCTATTCCGCACTTAGCAACCGGTTACAGCTTTGCCGATGATGGAAATGGAAATAAAATAGTTCCACCGGCAGAACTGAAAGTAAGACTGCGTGTAGAGAAACCATACAACCGTTTTTTAACTAACGCTTCGAACGGAATTGATTCGTTGCCACGTTACCAGTTTAGCACAAAGGGATTGGGAGCTACTGAAAAAAATCAGGAGTTGGCGAAGAGCGCGCTCGATATAATTCGGGTGGTGCCGAACCCATATCTGGCTTACTCAACGTATGAAACTGACCAGAACAACAACCGCGTAAAGGTGACTAACCTGCCGAACAAATGCACGGTGACCATCTACTCGTTAGACGGAACCTTGATTCGTAAACTCAGCCGCGCTATTGATGTAGACCCGTCTACCAATAGAAGAATTGAAATTACAGATGGTAATCCGGTATCGGATGTAAATCTCGATAACTCTATTGACTGGGATTTGAAAAACGATAAAGGCATTGCCATCTCAAGCGGTATTTATTTGTTCCATGTTGAAGCACCGGGTATTGGTGAGAAAACATTGAAGTGGTTTGGAGCGGTAAGACCGGCTGATACTTCTAACTTCTAAAAAATAAAATGTCCCGGCTACGCTTAACGTAATCGGGATTTAAAGAAAAAGCGATAACCATTAAAGCATAGGATTATGAAGAAAATTTTAACCATACTGATAACTGCTCTTTTGTTTGGCAGCAATGTGTTTGCCGGAAACCCTGACCGCAGAGGGGAGGCCGGTGCGTATGAATTGCTGATGAACGGATGGGGACGCTCTTCCGGTTTCTGGAGTATGAATACTGCCGGAATTAGAGGTATAGAAGCAGAAAGAATAAACCCTGCGGGAATTGCCTTTACCCAAAAAACAGAAATTGCTGCGGCATATACCCTTTGGCTGCAAGGCTCGGGTGTTGGTGTAGCGCATGTTGGTGTGGCACAAAAATTTAAAGAAACCAATGCCATTGCTATAAGTATTCAGGCGTTGAATTTGGGAACTATTGAAAGAACAACTACGCAAAATCCTGAAGGCGGACTTGGAACTTACCGTCCAACATTCCTCAACATAGGCTTGACGTATTCTAAGTTGTTTTCAAACAGTATTTCGGGTGGTATTACTTTTAGAATGGTAAACGAAGGTTTGGGTAACCTGAATGCTTTTGGTTTTGCTATTGATGCAGGTTTGCAATATGTGACCGGTCCAAAAGATAATATCCATTTTGGAGTATCGCTTCGCAATGTGGGAACGCCTATGAAATTTAAAGGTGATGCCTTGGGAACTTCGCAGCAAATAATTTCTTCTACTACGTATCAATTAACGGTAGATAATAAACCAAACAAGTTTGAACTGCCTACGCAATTAAATATTGGTGCGGCATACGATTTCTGGATGGGAAAGAAGAAAGAAGTAAGCCCTAAAGTTTACAAACAGGATTTCCGCTTAACAGCTCTTGCTAACTTTACCTCAAATGCCTTTGGTTATGACAACTACGGTGTGGGTCTTGAGTTTGGCTGGAAAGAAATGTTGATGCTACGCGCAGCTTACCGTTTTGAAAGCGGGCAGTTTAAAAAAGCAACAAGCCTGAATGTTTATAACGGTTTTGCAGCAGGTCTTTCTTTCGATGCTCCGCTGAAAAAAGACGGTCCGCGTTTGGGAATTGATTATTCGTTCCGTATGACACAAACATTTGCCGGCACACACAGCATAGGCTTGCACTTTAACTTGTAATTCATAATTTTGTTTTGAAAATAAAGAGACGTCTCTATACGGGGCGTCTTTCCTTTTTTTACCATGATTACATGATGGAACGATTGACGCTCTTTGTATTCAATCTAAAATCTAAAATCTAAAATCATTACCATGTCAGACATATTTTATATGACCAAGGAAGGCTTGGAAAAACTTCAGGAGGAAGTTAAGTACCTGCGTACCGTTAAGCGTCCGGAAATTGCTAAGGCAATTGCAGAAGCAAGAGAGAAAGGCGACTTATCGGAAAATGCTGAATACCATGCCGCGAAAGAAGAGCAAGGACATTTAGAGGCTAAACTTTCTGAAATGGAATCTAAGCTGACAAATGCGCGCGTTATGAATGAAAGCGATGTGGATTTATCGCACGCCAATATTCTTTCAACGGTGGAGGTGCTGAATAAAAAGGCAAACAAGAAAATGAAGTTCACTTTGGTAAGCGAAGCCGAAGCAGATTTAAAAGAAGGGAAACTTTCCATTACCTCACCCATTGGCAAAGCATTGCTTGGCAAAGCAATTGGCGATATCACCAAAGCGCAAACACCGGCAGGTGCTATTGAGTTTGAAATTCTGAAGATTTCGATTTAAGTCATGCCTACCATTTTCAGCAGAATTATAAACGGAGAAATTCCCTGCTACAAAATTGCGGAGGACGAAAACTACTTTGCTTTTCTCGATATTTCTCCGCTTGCCAAAGGACACACGCTAGTAGTACCTAAAGCTGAAACCGATTACATTTTCGATTTGGACGATAAGACTATCAGCGGCATGATGGTTTTTGCAAAGAGCGTGGCTCTCGCCATTGATAAAGCAGTTGAATGTAAACGGGTAGGTGTAGCAGTAGTAGGTTTAGAAGTTCCGCACGCGCACATACATTTAATTCCATTGATTAGTGATGCTATAAATTTCAGCCAACCTAAGTTGAAATTGGCAGGAGAGGAGTTAGAGAAAATTGCTGCGGATATCCGGGCGAAACTTTAACGTCATTGCTAGAATTGCTTTATAACGTAGCAACACAATAAAAACTAGTCAACGAGTGAAAGAGGGGAATAATTTTACAATGAGATTTCGATTCTAAATCTCAAATTTATAAATCGGATTCACCGGTGAATTGGGTGGCATTTCTAAAATAGACTTCAGGATTCCATTTTTCAACGAATAAACCCAACCGTGTAAATATGGCCGCTGTTCTTTCTTCCATGCACTTTGAACGATTGCAGTTTTAGCCAGATTCAACACTTGCTCCTGCACATTTAATTCTGTCATCCGGTTGTTCTTATCTTCTGTAGTTGGCAAAGCATCTACTTCCGGTTGATGCAAGCGGTAAACATCTTTAATGTTGTGGAGCCAGTTATTCAGCACACCGAAACTTTGGTTGGTCATAGCGGCTTGCACACCTCCGCAGCCGTAATGTCCGCACACGATAATGTGTTTCACTTTTAAAACCTCTACCGAGTATTGCAGCACACTCAACAAATTGATATCGCCATTCACTACTAAGTTCGCCACGTTGCGGTGCACAAAAATTTCACCGGGGTTTGGTACCGGTAATCTGGTTAGCCGGCACACGGCTGTCGCTACAGCCAATCCACAAAAATTCGGGCGATTGCAACGCTTCTAATCGTTTAAAAAAATCGGGGTCGGTTTATACCTGTTGTTTTGCCCATTCTCGATTGTCCTCAAGTAAGCGTTCGGATTCGTTTATTGCTTGCATAATTTTCGAATAATTGTTTTGTGTTGAGGGAATTCTTTTGCAAGAACATTGGCTTTTGCCAGTTCAAAATCTTCAAAGTCAAACCCCGGTGCCACGGTGCAACCTACTAAAGAAAAAGAATGTTCCTTCGCAGGCTGTGAAGCAAACCAGCAACCTGCCTTTACTACATGCTGAAACTTCTCACCGTTTTCTAAATCGCTTCCTATTTTAATTACTTCCAGTTTCCCTTCTTCGTCTATCACAAATACATCCAGCGCATCACCGGCATAAAAATGCCACATCTCATCGCTCTTAATTCGGTGGAAAGAAGAGAACTGTTTGCCTTCCAGCAGAAAATAAATGGCGGTGCAAAAACTTCTGCCATCGCTGAACCGGTTGGGCAAATGCTCTTTCAGAATAATTTCATCGCTCCGATAAGTTTCTTTAAACCAGCCGCCTTCGGGATGCAACTGCATCTGAAACTTACCGACAAAATATTGAGCGTCATATTTCATAGCATAAAAATAAAAAGCCCCCGATTAATCGGGGGCTTTAAAACTATTTCATTATAGTGACCGTTCCGGTGAACGGCTTAGTTACATTATCAAAGTAAGTTACCTTCAACTGATAAACATACGTGTCAAACGGTGCTGGTTTGCCATTCACTTTTCCATCCCAGCCGTTGCTATTAGTCATTCCGTTTGCTTGCGTTGCGTTGGCATAAATTTGCTGTCCCCATCTGTCGAAGATGACAACATCAATATTCTTTGCTCCGAGAATATCAAACTCGAACCGGTCGTTCAACTGGTCATCATTTGGTGTAAATGCTGTTGGAATAAATGCCGATGGCTGATTCAATACCTGCACAGTAACTGTATCCGATGCATAACAAGAATCGGCATTCATTACAGTAACGGTAAAGGTGGTAGTTGTAAGCGGAGCAGCATACGGGTTAGCGCAATTCTGCGGGTCACCACAAATAATGAAATCAAGAACCGTATCCGGTTGCCAGAAATAATTCAGGATTGGTGTTTGAGAAGTTGCTGTAGCCACCAGTTGCGTATTCATACCTGTGAGAATAACTTGTTGAGTAACTCCTAAATCAACATAAATTTCTGTTGGCGATGAAACGCTGAAGTTAGCCGTGCCCTGACATCCGTTTACATCGGTTACAATCAATAAATAATCGCCCGGCAATAAATTGGTGAAGGTGTCGGTCGACTGCCCAACACCATTCAATAAATAAGTATAAGGACCAAAGCCACCGGTTACACCTGCGTTTACAATTCCGCTGGCAGTATTAAAACACTTGGCCCCTTGCGAATTGGCGGTAACCACAATTGCTGAAGGGTCGTTAAGAGTTGCGGAAGCAGAAGCAGTGCAAGTCAATGCATCAGTAATGGTAAGCGTATAAGTGCCGGCAATCAGATTTCCGATAGAGATAGTCGTTTTGCTATTACTCCATGAATACACATATGGTTGAACACCTCCCGTAGTGATAGAAGTAATAGAACCGGTGTTCCCTCCATGACATATAGGGTCGTAAGTCCCAAGGTTTGGAATTATCTGCGTTCCCTGCCCGACAGTAAATATTGCCGACTTCTGGCAAGTGTTTCCGTCCGTAACCGTAAGCGTGTATGTTCCTGCAACTACACCATTAAGGTCTTCGATAACTGCGCTGTTGCTCCAGCCGAATGTATAAGAAGGAGTGCCACCGGTAGTAGTTACATCAACAATTGCCGTGGCTGCACCAAAACAAATTGCATCGGTCAGAGAAGCTGCGATATTAATTTCTGTTGGTTGAGTAATATCAATGCTGTCGTAAATAAAGCAGCCGTTCGAATCGGTAAGCTGAACTACATAATGACCGGCCACAACACCCTGTATCAATGAATCGGTATCAAAAGTATTCCACAAATAATAATACGGATGTGAACCACCGGTTGGTATTACCGCAAGCGTTCCTGTAGCTGCATCAAAACACTGCACATCAGTTTTTACAATACTGATACCAAGCGGAAGAGGTTCTTTAATAATGTATAATGAAACCGCCTGACAACCGTTGGCGTCAGTTACTGTTACATAATAGTCGCCACCCGGTATATTAAAAATGTCTTCCGTAGACTGAAGTGTTGACCAAGTGTAAGAGTAAGGCAAGGTGCCCGCATATGCAGTAATGTCAACAAAGCCGTCAGAAAGACCGGCACAGGTTACATTCTTCACAACACCCGAAGTAAATATCTGACCCGGTTCTATCACTGTTGTAGAATCAACGCGGCTGCAATTTCTTGAATCGGTAACGGTAACAATGTAAGTTCCGGCAGGTATGTTTAATAAGTCTTCAGTAACAGCACTATTACTCCAAGAAAAATCATACAACGGTGTGCCACCGGATACAATCAAATCAATTCGACCACTCGTATCTCCATAACAAAGCGGATTCTTTACTATAAAGTTGGTATAAATAGCCGATGGATTAACAATGGTAACCGAAGTTGTTGCGCTGCAGTTATGGTTATCGGTTACAGTAACCACATACAAACCACCGGGCAAACTTGAAAGGTCTTCGGTAATAGCTGCATTGCTCCAAGCGTAAGAATAAGTTGGCGTGCCACCGGTAACAGTTAAATCAATTGCTCCGTCATTGGCATTAAAACAGGAAATATTGGTAACAACAGTTGTAAGAATAAGTGGTGCCGGTTCTGTCAGCAAAACTGAATCCTTGCTCTCGCATCCATTAGCATCGGTAATAATCACATAATAAAGCCCACCATCTAACCCTGAAATATCCTCAGAGCCCTGGAAAGTTGACCATAAGAAAACGTAAGGAGCTGTTCCTCCGCTTACAGTTAAATCAGCAGCACCGTTGTTTGCACCGTTGCAGGTAACATCCGTTCCTATAATTGAAGATGTAATTGCGCTGGGTTCTGTAAGTGTAAACGAAGCCGTTATCGTACATAAGTTTGCATCAGTTACCGTAACACTAAAGTTTCCACCCGATACGTTTTGAATATCTTCTGTCACAGCACTATTGCTCCACAAATAAGTGTAAGGTAATATCCCTCCCTGCACCGTAATATCAATAGAGCCATCTGCACCACCGGCACAGCCCACGTTTACAACTGAGGCATTCATAACAATGGCAGCTGGTTGTATTATAACAGCGATTGCGCTTGCCGAACATCCATTGCCATCAATAATAACTACGGAATAGTTTCCTGCTGTAATACCGGTTAAGTCTTCGCTAACCGCGCTATTACTCCAGGCATAAGTAATGGTTGGTGTTCCGCCATTCACTGTAATATCAATAGCACCGGTACTGCCACCGTTGCATAACACATCTGTTTTAACCACTGAAATAGTAACCGGAGCAGGCTCTGTAACTGTAACGGAGTTAACCACGCTGCATCCGTTGGCATCGTGTATCACAACCGTATACGTTCCACCCGGCACACCGATCAGGTCTTCTGTAATTGCTCCGTTGTTCCAAACATAATTGTAAGGAGAAGTACCACCGATTACACCTAAGTCAACACTGCCACTGGAAGCATCGGCACATAACACTTGAGTAGATGATATAGTAGAAGAAAGTTGAGCAGGCTGAATAATATCCTGACTGATAGTTTGCTGACATCCGTTTGCATCGGTAACTGTTACCGAATAAGTATTTGGAAGAAGCCCGTAAATATCTTCTGTTGTTTCTCCGTTGCTCCAAACAAAACTGTAAGGCGGCACTCCACCGTTAGCAGTAACATCTACAGAACCTGATGAATCATTGTAGCAAAGTAAATCGTGATAAGAAGCAATATTTAAGAAAAGAGGAAGAGGTTGCGAAATAGTTGCCCCTACCGATGTGGTGCATCCTTTCGAATCGGTTACTGCGACATTATATGTTCCTGCTGCAAGACCTGTTACATCTTCTGTAACTGCTGCGTTACTCCACAAGAAACTATAAACAGGGTTTCCTCCACTTACCGTAATATAAATAGCACCGGTGTTAGAACCGTTACATCCTATGTTGAAGACTGAATCGATTTGCGCTTGTAATTGACTCGGCTGTGTAATAGTTACGTTTACAAAATCGGTACAACCCTTCGAATCGCGAAGGGTAACCACATAATTACCCGAAGCCAAACCGGTAAAGGTTGAAGTAGGAACAAACTGAACTCCGTTAATAGAATAAGAATATGGCGGAAGACCACCGGTAAGTTGAACCGTAACAGTTCCGTCAATTCCACCAAAACAGGATACCGGAGTTTGCGAAACTAGGCTTCCGTATACGGCATAAGCTGTATCAATAGTTGCTGAAGATGTGCTGGTACATCCGTTATCATCTGTTACAAGTATAGAGTAAGTTCCATCCGCCAATCCGCCAAAAATATTGCCCGGTTGTATTGGTCCGTTATTAAGCGAGTAGGTATAAGGTAAAACTCCACCGGTGGCAGTTACTGTAATACTTCCGTCAAACACATTATCGCAACTTGCATTTTGCGTAGCGGTAGTATGTGTAAGCACAGCAGGTTCTCCAACCACTTCCGGATTACCGGCATAAGAATTTACACAGACAGAATCATCAGTAATAAACACGTTGTAGTTGCCGGCAGTTAATCCGCCAAACGAACCTGAAGGCTGATAAACCGTTCCGCCATCAATTGAAAAAGAAACTGAGCCATTGGCAGTTGTTCCGGCAACCAAAATAGTTCCGGTGCTTCCGCCATTACATAACACATCTGTATGTGTTACCTGAGTAACCTGTGGCAAAGCAAGAATAAGCACCGTGCTTGTATTGCTGGTTGAAGAACAAACGCTTGAACTTGCTATCCGGTGATAATAAACAGTAGCAGAAGTAAATGGTGGGTCGTAGCTAATACCGGTTGCACCTGATACAGGTGACCAGGTTACTCCGTTAGCGCTTGACTCCCATTGATAGGTATAGCTTCCTGTACCGCCCGTTGGCGTGCTGCCGTTAATAAGAGCCGGGTCACCGGAATTACAGAAACGTTGATAGTTATCAATGGTATTATTTGCGAGTACCGGAACGATTGTAACCGTTATCACATTACTTACATCCGAACAAGGCAGCGAATTAACTATCCGGTGATATTGCGTAGTTACAAAAACTGCACCGGGAGAATAATTAGCCGATGTTGCTCCGCCAATAGTTGTCCAGGTTCCTCCACCGTTGGTGCTTTGTTCCCATTGGTAAGTATAACTACCGGTGCCACCTCCCGGAGTTGTTCCGATGAGGGTAGCCGAAGTAAACGAACCACATGATGACTGGTCAGTGCTGATAGAGTTGTTGGTGATAATTGGATAGATGGTGATAGTTACCGCATTATTATAATCAAAACAGTTTCCGGAAAAAACGGTTCGTCTGTATATAGTTGTTTGTGTAAGCACTGGTGGGTCATAGGTGGCACCGGTAGCACCTGATACGGCACTCCATGTATTGCCGCCATCGATACTTTCCTGCCATTGATAAGTATAACTTCCGTTTCCTCCCGTTAAGGTGCCGGTTCCGGTTAAAGTAACCGGGTCGCCACTTCCGCAAAACGATTGGTTGGCAGAAATGGTATTGCCGGCAATTATAGGCTGAATAGTAATGGTGGTTACGTTGCTGTTAGAAGCCGCACAAGGGCCACCGCTTACCTCACGCCTGAAGTAAGTGGTACCCGCTAACGGACCCGGGGAATAATTCTGTGCATTAGCTCCAAGAATATTTGTAAACAGTCCGCCAAAAGCAGCAGATGATTGCCACTGATAAATATAAGAACCACTTCCGTTGGTCGGCACTGAACCGGTTAAACCAAGCGGAGTAGAAGTTCCGCACCAGGTTTGGTCTGCTCCAATATTATTATTGGCAATAGGTTGTTGAATTACATAAGTAACTACGTTCGATGAATTACTGCAACCGCCAGCATTTATCACAAAACGTACATCAAGCGTTTGTGATGTAGAAGGCGGATTATATTGATAAGGCAACACGGCTGAAGTTCCAGAAGAAACAGTAGTCCATGAAGCACCACCATCTATACTGGTTTGCCATTCATAATCCCATGTTGGCAATGATACCGTTTGGCTGGTTCCGTTTACTACACCAGGATTGCCATTACTGCAAAACGGACCAACAGGATTGCTTGGCGTAATCACGTTGCTGGTAACCGGTGTGGCTGTTGCAAAAACATTGATGTCTTTAAAACACAAACCATCTACGCCACCATTGGTACAGAAAACACGGTAAGTTGTATTTACCACTGGAGAAACGGTAATATTAGTACCGGTGCCTACAAAAGTTCCGCCCGAAGTATACCAACGATAAGTTCCGCCAAATACTGTACCGCCTGTAGCTGTAAGTAATAGCGACCCTCCCGCACAAACACTCGTGCTTGGCGAAGCAGTAATCCCAACCGGTATAGGCGATGACCAGTTAACCGCAACCCGCGCTCCAAAATCGCTGCTGCCGTGGTTATTGGTAAATACATCGGCAGTAGATGTACTTTGATTGGGTGGCGAAAAACGATAATTGAAAGTAGTGGTCAAAACATCATCGTAACAGTAATCATCATCATCACCAAAACAGTTTAGTATACCTGTGGTACATCCGCTGGCACCTCCACAATCATCCCCGGTATATGAACCGCGAATTTGAAGATATTGCGGAGTAGGGACAGTATTAGTAGTGGCTATGGTACCGTAAGTCTGGTCGAATAAATCAACAAGCGGGTGCGAAGCTATCTGGTCGCTGCCACCATCAAAAATAGTGCGCCAGCCAATATGGTTACTACCAGTCATATATAAAAATCCATAGTCGTTTCTCCAGCCTAATAAATCGAGGTTGGCGTTATCGGCACCGTACCAATACAGTGCTAATTCATCGGCAGCAAAAGGGTCTTCAAACTCTCCCACCCAGGTATCGCGCACATATGGGCGAATGCGCATACAACCATCGTTAAAGGTTTGCGCTGAAAGATTTTCGGAGGCTAATAAAAACATTAATACTGCAAAAGCGGGTAATACTGAAAAGCGGTTGAAAAATTTATACATAACTGGGAATGTTTTTCGGTTTCTTAATTCAATTATTTTCCGGGATGAATTTGTTCTGCATTGGCTGGCGGATTTTTAGTCTGCTCAAATTTCAGTTTTACATCGTTTCTGAATTTTTCGTCATTAAACCATTCAGGAAAAGAATATTGATTTCCGTATAACCGGTTAAAAGTTTCGGGTTCAAAAACAAAATACCAAGCACGTAAACTCAACTGATAACTTAATTCCCCTTTAATACTTTGAGAGTAAGCTTCGCGGAAAGGTTTGGTTTCATGCAGTGGTGCAGAAATAAATGCGGGAATAAGAACCGGTTTGTAGTAGCCGGTGTAATAAGGGTTAAGTGCAATAAGTTCAGGAGCATTAAACAGTTTCTCATACTCCAGAGGATAAAGCTTCATCCAGAAATCGAGCTGTAATTCGTATTGCTTTGAATCTTCAGCTTCGTTACCGGTAAGTATTGGTTTTGGAAAATGCGCTGCCACTTCGTTCAGTCGTGCATCTGTTATCTTACTGTTGGTTACCCATTCCCAAATACTGCTTTCAAAAACTTTCGGTTTGCTTCCATCGCTTAAGCCTAAATAGTAAGGAGAGGGATTTCCTTTTTTAATTTCTTCGAGTTTCCAAAATGCTTGCTCTTCGGCAACAAATTCTTTCTGCCATTTTTGAAGTGCTGCAGTAAAGGTCGCGTCCTCTTTAAAGTTATCAATGTTTGGAAAATGCGGACAAGCCACGTAGAGTTTATCAAAACTCAATTGACAAGCCTGCATCAGCGAACGCCACTGCTGAACAGATGTTTGTTGCGAATACAATTCCACACTGCAGAGTACCAATGCCAACAGCAAAACGCGGGTATAATTTCTAACCATAATGTGTGTTTTATCAAGAGATAAAAAGAAACCGTTTGCGAAGGTGTGTCGTTTTGTTTTCGTAAACGGGACGCCAAATATAAACTAAGAGGGTAAAAAAAGAAGTATTGGCGAAAGTCCCGGTTTTCTGAAAGCCAAAAACAAAAAAACCTTACTAAAGTACGGAACAGAAACTACTTCGGCATAGTTTTGCAACATCACTAAAACAAGCAACTTATGAAACGACTATTCTTCCTTGTTCTTTCTGTGGCCATTATCACCACCTCATGTAATAAAGTAAAAGACCTGCTTCAGGTAAAGGCTTTTTACAATGCTAATGCCTTTACTGAAAAAACCTGCGACCAATTTGGTTCTGTAGCATCGGTCAACTCAATCGATTCTATCAACATAACTTTCACCAATAATTCAAAGCGGGAGTTACACATTAATTGGATTGACTACACCGGTGCTGAAGTTACTTATCACGATTTGCCTGACGGTGCTTCGTGGGACTGTCCGACTTTTTTAACTCATCCCTGGATTGTTCGCAAAACTGATGGTGCCTGCTCTACAATTCTTATTCCAAAAACGGGAGCAAGTTCACACGAAGTAGTTTCTTTCGGTCAGCAGTAAAAACTCCTAATGGGGTTTTGTATTCAAGTCCCCTTTAGGGGATTTAGGGGTTTCCTCTCTTTCTTCGCCTCCTTATCCAACTGTGCTTTCAGGTCGTTGCGCTTTACATTACCTAAGTTTAAGTTTTGCGCCAGTGTAACTTTATCGCTGCCGTGTTTGGTCTTCATTTCGTCAATGGCTTTGTAAAGAAGGATATCTTTTTCACGGTCGTCAAATAAATTTATCTGATACGCACCTTCTTCCAACTCCGAAAACTTTACGCCAATCAAACGCACTTTTCTTTCGCGGTCGTAAAACTCATCAAACAGATGAAGTGCCTTTTCCATCAGCACTTTCGAATTAGAAGTAATAGGAATAGCCATTTGCTTGGTATGTGTTTCAAAATCGCAGTAGCGAACTTTTATCGCCACACAACTTGTCAGTTTTTTATCTCCCCGCAATTCGAAAGCTAATTTTTCGGTCAGAGCTATAATCACTTTCTTCATCCAATCTACATCATCACTATCTTTATCAAAAGTCCGTTCACTGCTCATGCTCTTGGCATCATGGTAAGCATGTATGGTGGTACTTGCCCTTCCGTGTGCGCGGTTCCATAAACTAACACCGCTTTCGCCCATCAAATTAAAAAGTGCCTCGCGCGAAAACTGCCGCAAATCATAAATGGTATAAATGCCTTTCCCGTTTAAATACGCAACGGTCTTTTCTCCGCATCCCGGAATTTTACCCACCGGTAACGGGTCCAGGAACTCCTGCTCTTTTCCTAAAGGAATCGTGTATTGGCCGTTTGGTTTGGCTTCGTTAGTCGCCATTTTCGCCATCATTTTATTGATGCTGAGTCCCCACGAAATAGGAAGTTTCGTTTCGGCAATAATGGTTTGTCGCAATTCACTCGCCCATTTATAAGTGCCGAAATATTTATCCATACCGGTCAGGTCCACATAAAATTCATCAATCGAAGCCTTTTCAAAAAGCGGGGCGCGGTCGGCAATAATATCCGTCACCATTTTCGAATAAGTGCTGTAATCGCTCATTCTTCCCCACAAAAAAACAGCGTGCGGACAAAGCTTTTTTGCTTTTGAGGTAGACATAGCGCTGTGTATCCCGAACTGCCGCGCTTCATAGCTGCAGGACGACACTACTCCGCGCTCGCTGGTGCCGCCAACAATCACCGGTTTGCCAATCAGCGAGGGGTCGAATAATCTTTCGACCGAAACAAAGAAAGAATCTAAATCAAGATGCAGAATCTGGCTTTGCATTATGCAATACTAATTGAAATACTAAATATTTTTGCTTATGTTTGAGCCACTAAAAATACCAATTATGGACTTTATAGCAACCAACATGAAGTTTTTGCGCAAAACAAAATCGTGGACGCAAAGCGATTTAGCAGAAGAACTCAACATCAAACGCTCCCTCATTGGCGCGTATGAAGAAAGCCGCGCACGTCCTACGTATGAAGTGCTTTACGACCTCTCCAAACTTTTCAAATATTCTATTGACGAACTAATCACTAAAGATTTGCGCCAAACCGAAAAAGTAGCACTGTTTACCGAGGAACAACTAAAGAGCGATGTAACCGGAAAGAACCTGCGCGTGTTGGCTATTACGGTTGACGATAAAGATAAAGAGAACATCGAAATGATTCCTGTAAAAGCCAGTGCAGGCTACCTAACTGGCTATGCCGACCCTACTTTTATTAAAGAGTTAAACAAATTCCGCCTGCCCTTTTTACCTGTAGGAACTTACCGTGCCTTCGAAATTAAAGGCGACTCTATGCTACCTGTTCAGCCCGGCACAGTCATAGTGGGCGAATACATAGATAACTGGAAACTGATTAAAGACGGACACACCTACATCGTTCTATCAAAACACGATGGCATTGTTTTCAAACGCGTTTTTAACCAGGTAGAAGAAAACGGCACACTCATTCTGCGTAGCGATAACACTTCCTACCCTGCCTATCCTATTAAAGTAGAAGAAGTGCTGGAAGTATGGAAAGCCGTGCTCAACATCAGCTATATGAACAAGGGTAACGACATGAGCTACCAAAACATCCTGCAATTAATGCAAGAGTTAAAGAAAGACGTTGCTGACTTGAAGGCGAATTAGAACACACATAAATATCTACCCATGAATGAATTCCCCCCCCCCGCAGAGTCTCCGCCTCGGGACTCTGCGGCACACAACCACCAACCCACAACAAAAAAATCCTACATTTAGCCCAGCATGACCGTCCGTTTCCAACAACCATTCAATAATGGCGTTTACTTCATCACCTTCACCTGCTACAACTGGTTGCCACTCTTCCAAACCACAAGCAGCTATCACCTCGTCTACAAATGGTTCGATTATCTTAAACAAAAGGGAAACCACATCATCGGCTACGTTATCATGCCCAACCATCTTCATGCAGTCATCGCATTTCAAAACACCGCACAAAGCATCAATACACGGGTAGGAAACGGCAAACGGTTTTTAGCTTACGGCATTGTTGAGCAACTAACGCAACAAAACAATACCGGCATTCTCAATCAACTTAAAGCCGGAGTCAACAATACCGACAAAAAGCGCGGCAAACTGCATCAAGTGTTTCAGCCATCTTTCGATTGTAAAGAATGTATCAGCGATAATATGCTTACCACAAAACTCCAATACATCCACAACAACCCCTGCACCGGCAAATGGAATTTAGCCGAACATCCTATGGCTTACGAGCATAGCTCTGCGGGCTTTTACTACAATGGTAAACATACAGCGTATGAGGTAATGCATGTAGGCGAACTAAATAATATAGATTTATCCAATGTATCCAAAACAGAATAGTTTGTCGTTCACTCTCGCAGAGTCCCGAGGCGGAGACTCTGCGAGGGGTAAAGGCAGTTGCCTTTTACTTGTGTTTCTATTCTTACTTTCCCCTTCCACTGCAAACAGCCAAAAACAGGATTATGTTTGGTTACAGGGGTATGGTAGCGATGGCGGTATAGATACCGCTTCCAATCACTATTATGGTATTTCGGTATTTGATTTTAATCAACAGCCCATGCACTTCTTCTATGATTCGTTGGGAATGTATTTCAGGCAAACTAATATTAGTTACTGTGATAGTACAGGAAGTTTGTTATTTTACTCAAATGGCATTTATGTAGCAAACGGATTAGATGAAAAAATCGAAAATAGCGATACTTTAAATATCGGCTCCTTCATTTACGATTGGCAACCAGATGACCTGCAATTTGGCTACGTTACTACCCAAGGCATGGTAGCCATGCAGTCTCCCGCTAATCCGAATGAGTATTTTCTATTACATACTTTTATCGATACACCTGCTCCTAATTTTATAGTTCGTAGGTTGTATTACACAGAAGTAGATATGTCAGCTAATGCAGGGCATGGCACAACATTAGCCAAAAACCAAACCGTCTTTGAGGGAGATTTAAGTTGGGAAATGGCAACCATTCGTCACGCAAACGGTAGAGATTGGTGGGGTTTATTACAAAAACGCCATACCAATTGCTACTATAAGGTATTAGTCAATCAGCAAGGTGTTCGATTGGTTGATTCTGTTTGTTTAGGGTTGAACGTTGATTTTAATTTTGGCACATTTACTTCAACGCCTGACGGCAGGAAAGTAATTTACGGCAACCCAAGCGGTGCAGCCGTTCAAGTATTCGATTTTGACCGATGCACCGGAAACTTAAGTAATCCCTACATCATTCCTATTCCTTATAACTCGAACCAAAAAATAATTTATAGTGGCTCTGCTGTTTCAGCCAATGGTCGTTTTTTGTATGTAGCCCTAACCACTTTAGTTTTTCAATATGATTTGTGGGCAGCAGATATAACTGCCTCTAAAGACACCGTTGCTATTTACGATGGCTCACAAAATCCATTCGGTAGTTACTTTGTAACTATGCAAATAGGCCCAGATGGTAAGATATATGAGAGTTGTGGAAATAGCGAGTGGGTTTATCATGTAATAGATAGACCTGACGAAAAAGGAGACTCCTGTTTATTCCACCAACATGGTATAGCCATGCCTTCGTTTTGTATGGGCGTTCCTAATTTTCCAAACTACCGCCTTGGCGCACTCAACGGTTCACCATGTGATACGCTCACTGACTTAAGTGAAATAGAGAAGTTAGAAAAAGAGAAAACAATCAAAGTTTTTCCCAATCCCGCTATCAATTTTATAACAGTTGATTACGGTTTCATTAACTGGAACAAAGGCGAAGTAAGTTTGGAAGTAACCAATAATTTAGGGCAGATAGTAACGCAAAATACCTTACCCATGTACAGCGGCTTTCAAAAACTTGATGTATCACAATTCGCTTCGGGTCTTTATACAGCATATATTAAGCGAAATAGTCAAATCATTGCAACAGCAAAGTTTGCAAAACAATAAAAGCCGCGTGAGCGGCTTTTATTGTTTTATAGTCCCCTCCGAAGTAGAGAATTTAGGAAAGGTCAACCGTAATCCTATAATACCCCATCATCATTCCAACATTCTGTACATTCACAAAACTATTCGTGCCACCTGCACCTATTAAGGTAGCAAACTCCAACACCGTTTTAGTAATGGTCTGCCCCGCTTGCACATCAAAGAAAGGATTCATTGGTGGATTGTTCGGACTGTTACTTGCATAAAACCGTAACGTGCTACCGGTTACTTCCAAAATCAATTCTGTAGTTGGCTCTATATCAACTCCCATCGCTTGAATATTCTGTATCATTCCCATTTGCACATCCCCTTCAATTATAAAAATCCTATTCATCACAATTTTTCTTTTCAACTCTTTACCCGCAGCAATATGAACACCATTTTCCCCTACCGTTTTATATCCCTTTAACTCCCAACTCAAATCAAAATCACCAACCTGTAACTTTTTAGCCACATACTTTCCTTTCACATCCGTTTCTACTTCTGCTACTTTTTCGCTCGTTCCCGCTTTCTTAATCACAAACAACACACCTCTTAGCGGCACATCGTTTTCATCTAAAACAGTTCCTCTCACCTTTGTAGTGGTAGAACCTAAATCAATAATCTCTCTCGCTTGCTTGTAGCCACTGTAAAAGTCTTTGTTCGTCAACTTCAAAGTGTTCGCCATCTTATCCAATTGAGCTACCAACAAATCGTCAATCACCTCTCTAATCATTGTTGTTACTTTCTTCTTCGCTTGGCTTTTCGTAATAATTGCCTGTCTTGGGTTCTGCGAAGCCGTTCTATACAAATCAATTGCCGCTTGCAAATCTGTTACATCACTTGCACTCACACCAAATGGTGAAGCCCCTGCAATATTTGCGCTTGTTGCATCGTGTATAGCTTCACAAATATCATCTACATCTTCTTTCTTCGCTCGGCTTAAATCGCTTTCAGTATAGTTCACCAAAGCGGCAAGCGTATTGTTATGAATAGAATTTGCATAGCCAAGTGTAGCGTTCGCACACTTTAAAGCAAGTCCGCTCCGCAGTTGTTGGTCGCTGTCCAACAACTCATTTTAAAAGATGTATTCATTCCTTTCTTTCTCCATTCATGGAGAGGGATGTCACGATAGTGACAGGGTGAGGCAATAAAAAAGCCGCGCTCCCGCGCGGCTCTGTATTAATTCTCCTCCTGGCAGGAGAGCCTGTCCCGATAACTATCGGGAAGTGCCCAAAGGGCGAGGTGGTTCGGCTGTTAATTCCCCTTCAGGGGATTTAGGGGTTTTTAGATTTCAACCGTTACCCTCCAATGCCCCATAACCCCACCCACATTCTGCACATTACTATACTGCCCGTTACCAACCAGATTCATAAACTCCTGCACAGTATGCCTAACAATCTGCCCTGCCTGCACATCTACAAACTGCGCACCCGGCAAACCGGCAGGAGAATTAGAACTATAAAACCGCATAGTGCTGTTCATCGCCTCAAGAGTTATCACAGAAGTCGGTTCAATACCATTCCCTTGCAAATTAATATTCGCAATCAGCATCATCATCAAATCACCCTCCTCTACCACCAAAGCATGCATCACAATTTTCCGCTTCAGCTCCTTACCCGGCCCTATATGCACATTCGTTTCAGTCACCGGTGAGTATCCACCCTTCTCCCATTTAAAATCAAAATCACCACTTGGCAACTGTGCAATACCAAAATTCCCCTTCACATCCGTTTCCGCTTCGCCAACCTTAGTAAGCGTACCCGTTTCAAAAATCGTAAACACAACATTCTTTAATGGCGAAGTATTTTCATCCCGCACCTCACCGCGCACCTTCGCAGTAGTAGTACCCAAATTAATCACCTTCCTCGCTTGGCGGTAACCCTTCCAGTAAGCCAGGTTAGCATTCTTTACCGAGTTCACCATATTATCCATCTGCCCCTTCAGTAAATCAGCTATCAGTTCTCGCAACATTACATCAATCTGCTCTATAGCTTGGCTCTTCGTAATAAGTGCCTGTCTTGAGTTTTGTGTCGACATACGGTATAAAGCAATAGCCGCTGCCAAATCCGTAAGGTCACTCGCCACCAAACCAAAATTTGTTGCTCCCGCAACATTCGCAGTGGCGGCATTTAAAATACCCTCACACACATCATCCACGTCCTCCTTCTTTAACTTGTCCAATCTTCTTTCAGTATAATTCACCAACTCAACCAATGTATTATTATTTGTAGAACGCGCATAAGCCAGCACACAACTTGCCACTCTAAACGCAGCCTGCGTCATCGCCTTGCGAATCAAATTCGTGTCAAGCGTCACACCCTTAGTGCTGCCGCCACCAATTAGGTTTAGCGAGTTAATTAAAACCATTTTGCTTTTCACTGCCGTAAGCGTCACGGCAAATGCGGGAATTCCCGAAGTCGGTGTAGAATTTGCCTCTACATAAGTGATAGTGGTATTCACCATGTTCACTCGGTTGCTGTTTTCGTTTCTCATAACTTTTGTTTTTGGTTATTTAATTTCTTTCAAAACGCAAACCCATATCTTGATATTATTTCACGCCATATTTTTTAAAAAATTTTAAGAAATGCACTTCCTCCTCTGTTGTTGGTCGCCTGACCAACAACAAATCTTTCCATCAAAGACCAACCTCTTTTTCACCCTTGCGTTGCATTTTATATTTCCTCCGGCCTTGAGGATTTAGGCGTTAAAAAATTTATGTAGTGAAGCGTTAAAAAACTAAAAGCTGTTTGAGCAATGCGCAGCGGTTCTCCCTTTAGGGAGTTAGAGGGTTGCGTTGCTGCGAGTTCTTTTAGTTTAGCGTAACGGAATAAATTTTAGCCTAAAGCCTCACAGCCTTGATTTTTTGGTTCTTTTACATCAAGGCAAAAGAACAAGACAAATTCAAAAAAACACCTGAAAAACAACCAGTTACACCCCACTCATGGAACCGGAAATCCCGCTCATGGAACTGGAAACAGGTTGCATGGAAACGGAAACTCTTCTCATGGAATTGGAAACCCCACGCTTGGAACCGGAAATCCCGTTCATGGCACTGGAAACCTTATTCATGGAAACGGAAACCCCGTTCCTGGAATCGGAAACCTCATGCGTGGAACTGGAAACAACGCTCATGGAAACGGAAACACCACAGATGGAAATGGAAACTCCGCCCTTGGAAACGGAAGCCCCATTCATGGAAGCGGAACTCTCACTCTTGGAAACGAAAATCACACGCACGCAACCGGAAACCTCAAACTTGGAACCGGAAACACGTCTACCGGTAATCCGGATACTAATCTGAATTAAGCGAAAAAAATATTTTGCATTGTAAACCCGCTCCAGCAAGGCGTTTCAGCTACATCACCAAAAAATAATTCACTAACTATTTGCAAAAACGAAAACCGCCTTTATATTTGCGCTCCCTAAGCAAAAAGATAGACGTTCTTTGTAGTTGCAAAAGGGAAAATAAAGACAGAAACAAAGCTTCCGATTTAATCGGAACCAACGAAACAAAAAAGGAACCCAAAAGGGTAACAAGAGCAATACAAAATACGTATCGCCACCCGTTCCAAAAATCCCGATGAGATATCGGGACAACAAAACTAACATCACGGCAAAAAAACTAATGCCTTCCGCAAAGAAGACAATAGAAATTATCACCCCTTTTTCAGAGGGAGAAAAAAGAAAAGCAAAAAAAACTTTGCAAGAAATTTGGAACTCTGAAACAGAAAAACATTATTTGCGCCCCGTTAGAAAAAACACTGTTCTTTAAAACTTGATTTTACACTCTGAAAAGAGACAAAATCGCACCGTTCAATCTGCCGCTTAGCACAATGGCTAAACAGCAAATCGAACAAAGTTCTTTGAAATATTGGTAGAAACATAGACGAGTCCCGCCATAAGGCGGGACAAAACTCCGAAGCAATTCGGAGAAACCAGAACAGGTAACATAGCTTATCATATTTATTATTTTTCTTTTCTTTATTTTTTATCTGCCCTAGCTTAGGCAAAGGCAGATATACATCAACGAAAAGGGATCTAACTCTTTTACAATGGAGAGTTTGATCCTGGCTCAGGATGAACGCTAGCGGGAGGCCTAATACATGCAAGTCGAACGGTAACAGGGGTAGCAATACCTGCTGACGAGTGGCGTACGGGTGCGTAACACGTACACAATCTGCCTTATACTGGAGCATACCCCCAAGAAATTGGGACTAATTCTCCATAACATTTCGAAGCGGCATCGCTTTGAAATTAAAACTCCGGTGGTATAAGATGAGTGTGCGCCCGATTAGATAGTTGGTGAGGTAACGGCTCACCAAGTCAACGATCGGTAGCTGGTCTGAGAGGACGATCAGCCACACGGGCACTGAGACACGGGCCCGACTCCTACGGGAGGCAGCAGTAGGGAATATT